>UCKM01000002.1 GCA_900473175.1 Hyphomicrobiales bacterium
AGGACAGGCTCGTCTACGGGGCGTGAGCGCACTGAACACGGTTACGGTTGAGACAATCAAACAAGGAGCGCCGCCATGGCTTCCGCCAGAAGTTCAAACGCCAAGCGACAAGACGATGGGAGCAATCTACCGTTCGCTTTCCGGCATTATCCGCCGGAACAGCTGAAGGAAGCGCTGCGCAAGATGTACCTCATCCGCCGCTTCGAGGAGGGCGCCGAGGAATCCTACACGCGTGGTTTGATCCATGGCACAATGCACCTATCCATCGGCCAGGAGGCAAGCGCGGTCGGCATCTCGCTACCGCTTTCCGAAGACGACATGATCACGTCGACGCATCGCGGCCACGGGCACTGCATCGCCAAGGGCGCGGAAGTTTCAAAGATGTTCGCCGAGTTCTTCGGCAAGGAGACGGGCTATTGCAAGGGCCGCGGCGGCTCCATGCATATAGCGGACGTGTCCAAGGGTAATCTCGGCGCCAATGGCATTGTTGGCGGCGGAATTCCGATTGCGGTCGGGGCCGCGCTTTCCGCCAAGAAGCAGAAGAACGGCAAGGTCGTCATCTCATATTTCGGTGACGGCGCCAACAATGAGGGCGCGTTCCACGAAGCGCTCAACATGGCATCGGTATGGAAGCTTCCGGTTGTTTTCGTCTGCGAAAACAACGGCTATGGCATGTCGACATCCACCAAGCGATCAACCGCGGTCGCCAATGTCGCCGACCGGGCGTCCGCCTACAATATGCCCGGCATCATCGTCGACGGCAACAATCTGTCGAACGTGGCCAAGGCTTCGCATGAAGCGGTCGAGCGGGCACGCCGCGGGGAGGGGCCGACACTCATCGAGTGCAAGACCTATCGGCATCGGGGCCATTCCAAAAGCGACCGCAATCGCTACCGGACGAAGGAAGAGATCGAGGATTGGATCACCAACCGTGATCCCATTCATCTGTTCGAACAACAGCTAAAGGAGTTTGGCTTCGTCAGCGAGGCCGAGGTTGATGCGATCCGGGCGAGCGCCGAAACGGAAATCGCCGAAGCGATCGAGTTCGCCAAGAACAGCCCATCGCCCGATTTGAGCAATTTGACCCGCGACGTCTACACGGTTGACATTCAATGAACGAAATGGTCCGCGAACTGAGCTACTCGCAAGCGATCCAGGAAGCCATGGCGATTGCCATGGAAGCCGACGACCGCGTGTTTCTTATGGGCGAGGATATTGGCGTCTATGGCGGTGCCTTCCAGGTCACCGGCGACCTGGTGCATCGTTTCGGTGAAGACCGGGTGATGGACACGCCGATTTCCGAGCTTGGCGGCGCGGGCGTTGCCGTCGGTGCGGCGCTGACCGGCATGCGGCCGATTTTCGAGTTTCAGTTCTCGGATTTTGCAGCGCTGGCGATGGAGCAAATCGTCAACCAGGCGGCGAAGATCCGCTATATGCTCGGCGGTGCGGTGTCGGTGCCGCTGGTGATGCGGTTTCCTGCCGGCTCCGGCACGGGTGCTGCCGCACAGCACAGCCAGAGCCTCGAAGCCTGGCTCGGCCACGTTCCAGGCCTGAAAGTGATACAACCGTCCACACCGCATGACGCCAAGGGCATGCTGCTCGCGGCGATCGAAGATCCCGATCCGGTGATGATCTTCGAGCACAAGCTGCTCTACAAGATGAAGGGGCCGGTACCTGAAGGGCACTACACCGTACCGATCGGCAAGGCGGCCGTGGTGCGGGAGGGTACGGACCTTACGATCGTTGCATCCGCCATCATGGTACACAAGGCGCTTGACGCGGCGCAGGAACTTGCCAAGGAAGGCATCAATATCGAAGTCGTCGACCTGCGCACGGTGCGGCCGATGGACAAGGACACCATCATCGCCAGCGTCAAGAAGACGTCGAAGCTGATGTGCGTCTATGAAGGGGTCAAGACGCTCGGCGTCGGCGCCGAAGTCAGCGCAATGATTGCCGAAAGCGAAGCCTTCGATTACCTCGATGCGCCAATTGTGCGCCTTGGCGGGGCTGAAACGCCGATCCCATACAATCCCGAACTCGAGAAGGCCACGGTGCCGCAGGTGCCGGGCATCATTCAGAGCGCGCGTGATCTCGTCAAAGGGATTCGTTAATCATGCCCGTCGAAGTGATCCTGCCCAAGGTAGACATGGATATGGAGAGCGGCCAGATATCGCGCTGGTACGCCAAGGACGGAGACGCCGTTTCCAAGGGCCAGTTGCTGTTCGAAATCGAAACGGACAAGGCTGCCATGGAAGTGGATGCGCCGTCGTCCGGCATCCTGCGTGATGTGAAAGCCGCGGAGGGAACGATGGTCCCTGTCGGGCAGGCGGTCGCCTGGATTTACGCTGAAGGTGAGGCCTACAGCGCGGCGCCACCGGCCAAGGTGGAGGCGGAAACGCCGGTCATCGTCGAAACCAAGGTATCCGCGCCACAGCCGGCGACAGTTATTCCGGTGCAAGCCGCGCCCATTGCGGCGGAAGCCGATGGCGTCCGGGCGACACCGCTCGCCCGCCGTATCGCCAAGGAAGCGGGTATCGATCTGGCATCATTGAAAGGATCGGGTCCGAAAGGCCGGATTCAGAAAAAGGATGTCGAGGCTGGTGCCGCAACACCCGGTGCATTGACGGCCAAACCATCCGTGCGGCAACCCGCGCCAGTGGCGCGGGGCGACACCCCGTTGCATGCGGCGTGGCTGCGTGAAGGCAATGGCTCTGGCCGTGCGCCAATCGTCCTCATCCACGGGTTCGGGGCCGACCTCAACAGCTGGCGTCCGATGCTGGGCGGCGGAACACTTGATAATCCGATTCTCGCCATCGATCTGCCGGGCCATGGCGGTTCCACGCGCACCATTCCGGATGATATCGATGGCATATGCGATGCCGTCGAGCAGACAATCATCGCAAACCATGCGGGACCGGTCATCCTGGTCGCGCATTCCTTCGGTGGCGCTATTGCTGCCGAGATCGCCGCGCGCAACAATCTCGACGTCCGCGCCCTGACGCTGATTGCACCGGCTGGACTTGGGCCAGAAATCAATGGCGCTTTTCTTTCCGGCTTTGTCCGCGCGCGCACCGAGCCCAGTCTCGTCGCCTGGATGAAGCAACTGGTTCAGGACGAGAGCCTGCTGACCAAGCCGTTCGTCAATGCAACATTGGCGCAGTCACAGGACATGGAGCTGCGGGATGCGCAACAGCTTATGGCCGACCGCTTTTTCGCCAACGGAACGCAGGTTCTCGATATCCGGCGCAGTCTCGACAGTCTCAACATTCCAACGCGCGTAATTTTTGGCGCGGGAGACCGGGTGATCCCGGCAGTACATGCCACGGGTCTGTCAGGCGAAATCGCGGTTCATATTTTCGCCGGTACCGGGCATATGCCGCAGCTCGAGCAACGGCAAAAGATCATGCGGATTTTGCGTGAGGTCAGTCAGGCGGTAGCCTAGTGCCACCTGCCCTTGACGAAACCATCGCCCGCTGTATGGCGCTGCGGGCCGAGGCGAGATTGGGCATGACCCAGTTGGGATCGGCACCGAGAAACTTGTCGAGGAATGCGATTGCATAGCCTGGCATTTCACGAACGTTTTCGCGGTAGGACCACCAGGTGCGAAGATCATCAGCGCAGCTGTCGATCTTAGGCGCAGTCCCGAATTCCTGTTCGCAAATCGCCGCAATCGCGCCGACGCAGAAATTCGTATAGAGAAACCCTTCGGGCCAGAACGCGATGATGTCCTGCATCTCGGCAGCGAGAGAATCGCTGTGTTTCGGCGCGCCGTGCACCTTTGCCGGGGCTTCGGTGATCAGCTCCTTCAGCACAAGTCCTGCGGCAAAAATGATGAAATCCTTGCGGTCGATCCGGGCATAGGATTTTTGCTGCTCGACCGTCTCGATCCAGTTGAGAAACGCCCGCGTCAGCTTGGTTTCATCGATGGTGAAATGATAGCCGTAGTGGTCGGCGATGACCGCAGCATTCTTGCGGAACGCCATGCGAAACCAGCGCAACTGGCGCAGGCGGTGCCGCAAATCCGGCGTGTGGACCAATTCGTCTCGAAACAGAAAATCCATGCCTTCTCACCTCAACTATATCCTAACACTTCATACGCTTTCATGCATCATCGGCCAAGTTTTCAGCGCGCGCAGAAATCATACATATTGACATTGCGAAAAACAAATGTTCTATATTTTTTCGTTCGATCATGACATATGTTGACGGTCGGGCGTTGGGAGGATGATGACATGGCAATGTGGCAATGGGGATTGCTGGCGCTCGGATTTCTGTGGGCACTGCAATCGCTGGGCGTCTGGTACCAGATGCGTCACTACACCGACGTGATGAAGGGCATCACTTCCAAATACAATGATGGATTTGTCGGCGCGGGAAATGTTCGCGGCCGCTTCGGCAAGGGCGTTATCGTCCTTGTCGTCGTCACGCGCGAGCTTACGATTCAGCGCTTTCTCGTGATGAGCGGGCGGTCGGTTTTTGCGAAATTCAAGCGGCGCGAGGAGTTCGAGGGTATCTCGCTCAATGCGCTGCGCACAGACCCGGTCATGTCCGGTGTGGAGGAGCCAGCTCTTGCCAAGGCGGCGGAACGGGCAATTGAACAAATAGACAAGGCAAGAGCGGAGCCGCTTCGGCCGGGCCTATCGGGAATAAGGACAGTCAACGCTTAGGGACGACCGTTTGAAACGCGGTCGATATGGAGGAGAGGGAACATGTCAATTCTAACAATGTTGGCGCAACATGCTGACATCGCCGCGCACCATATTTCGGTTGCGGGATCGATGGTCTCGGATGCGGCGCTGCACGGCAAACAGGCCATAACCCATGCGGGCAACGATCTCGTGGTGCTGGCGCAGTCGACGGGCGATATCTCCGTCGAGGAATTCAAGGACAAGCTGAAGAACGTCCAGCAGGAAGAGCAGCTCGGCTGGCTTACCCACATCGGCAAATATTTCATCGGTATCTTCCAGAAGGGCGGCGAAGTTTTTGCCGGCTTCGTTACCGGGATCATACCGACCCTTGTCGTGCTCATGACCGCGTTCTACGCCTTGACCGAACTCGTCGGCGAAGAGCGCGTCCATGGCATTGCCCGCGGCGCAGGGCGCATTGCGCTTACGCGCTACACGGTCCTGCCCGTGCTGTCCGTATTCTTCCTGACCAACCCGATGGCCTACACCTTCGGCTCGTTCCTCGAAGAAAAGTACAAGCCTGCCTTCTACGACGCCGCGGTTTCCTATGTGCATCCGCCACTCGGCCTGTTCCCGCATATCAATCCCGGCGAATATTTTGTCTGGGGCGGCATTCTCGTCGCGCTGCTCGAACTTGAAAAGAAGGGCGCTGTTCCCACCGGCTATCACATCAACGTCGCCATCTGGTATGCGCTCGTTGGTCTGGTCGTCATCCTGCTCAAAGGCATGCTGACCGAGCGGATAACCGCCATCATGGCGCGCCGTCAGGGCATTGAGCTTTAATTCGGGGTGGGAGCAGAACCAATGTCCAAGGCATATAAAGCAGTCAAAATCTCCAAGGGTTCCAATGGATGGGGCGGCCCGCTCGTCATCCAGTTGACGCCGCAGCGCAACAAGGTCGTATCCGTTACAGGCGGTGGCATTCACCCCGTCGCGCGCCGCATCGCCGAACTCACCGGCGGCGAAGCCGTCGATGGTTTCAAGGCCCCACCGGTCGAAGGTGAAATGGGTGTCGTGGTCGTCGATTGCGGCGGCACCGCCCGTTGCGGCGTCTATCCGCGCAAGCGCATCCCCACCGTCAACTTGACGCCGGTTGGCCAGGCAGGCCCGCTTGCCCAGTTCATCACCGAGGACATTTACGTCTCCGGCGTGAAGGAAGGCAATATCGAGCTTGCCGACGGATCGCAGCCGGCGGCAGTCGCCGGCTCCGCCTCGTCACACGGATCGCCACCGACCCCGGCCGAGCTTGCCGCTTCCATGTCGAGCCGCACCGCGAGTGCGTCCGATTCGGGTGAGGGTGGGCTCATCGGTCTGATCAGCACGATCGGCCGTGCCATGGGCCGGGTCGTCGGCATTTTCTTCAATGCCGGCCGTCGTACCATCGACCAGGTGGTCCGCAACGTTCTGCCATTCATGGCGTTCGTCACCATGCTGATCGGCCTTATCCTCTATACCGGTATCGGCGACGTTCTCGCCCAGCCCATGGGGCCGCTCGCCAACAACATCATCGGCTTGCTGATCATCTCCGCCATCTGCGGTCTGCCGTTCCTGTCGCCCATCCTGGGACCGGGCGCCGTCATTGCGCAGGTGATCGGCGTTGCGATCATCGGCCCGCAGATCGCCAATGGCACGATCTCGCCGGCAATGGCTCTGCCGGCGCTATTTGCTTATAATACGCAGGTCGGCTGCGACTTCGTGCCCGTCGGTCTGGCGCTTGGTGAAGCCAAGCCCAAGACCATCGAGATCGGCGTTCCGGCGGTGTTGATCAGCCGCCAGATCATGGGACCGGTTTCGGTGCTGATCGCCTGGGTTGTCAGCCTTATCGTATTTTGATTGTCGACCAACACGAAAAGAGGTTCGCCACATGTCAGTCCTATTGAAAACACGGGTAACAGCCGTTGGGCCTGAGGTGGCGGATCTTGCGGAAGGGGGCGTTGTCATCCTGTTCGCAGATGGAGCGCCGCCTGAACTGGCGGAAGTGTCGGTCCTGCACAGCGTGGAAGGTGCCCCTTCCGACGAAACGCCTCCGGTCGGGTCGGTCATCCGGATTGGTGACGTGACTGCCAAGATCACCGGCATTGGCGACTATGCCTGGCAGAAGGTCAAGGATATCGGACACGTCGTCATCACGTTCAACGGCTTCGAACAGGTCGAACGGCCGGGCGAGATTTGCGCCTCGGAAGTCGATACGGAAGAACTGGTGACGGCCCTGAAGATTGGCACGATAATTACCATCGGTAATTGTCGAGGGCTTTGACCGCAAACGAGAAACAGAGAGAATCGTATGGAACGCTCGACCATCGTCCGAGTGCATGATGGATTGCACGCACGGCCCGCTACCCGGTTTGTCAAACTCGCGAAGGGTTTCGAGTCGGATATCGAGATCGTCAAGGCGGACAAATCTGTCAGCGCCAAGAGTTCGGTCAAGCTGATGCTACTCGGGGTCAAGGAAAACGAAGAAGTCACCGTCCGTGCCAACGGCGCAGACGCGATCGAGGCGATCGAGGCACTGATCGGTTATCTTGAAAATCCGCTTTCCGGCACGGCGGAAGAGGATGGGGCAACTGCCACGGAGCGGGCGCCGCAAGCGATAGTGCAATCCAGGCCGGCACTCAGCGTTGGGCCCGTTGATGCAGGCGTTGCAGGTATGAAGGGGGTGGCAGCGAGCGAGGGCTTTGCCATCGGCCCGGCATTCGGATTCTTTCCTGCCGAAATCCAGCATGAGAACCGGATGCTCCGCCCCGACGAGATTGCGGGAGAGGCGGCACGGCTTAACCAGGCATTTGCCACCGTGCAGACGCGAATGGACACATCGCTTGCTGCAAAGGGCCTTGCCGAGAGCGATCGTGGCATCATCGCTGCGCTGAAAGACATTGCCTGCGATGAGGAGCTGACCAACGCCGCAACAGTGCTTGTCAACGGCGGCATCGACGCCGTTTCGGCGGTCATCGGCGCAACGTCCAAAATCGCCGCCGATTTCGCATCGATGGACGATCCTTATCTCAACGCCCGTGCCGACGATGTGAACGCCGTCGGACGGCAGATCTGCCTGGCACTGCTCGGCCAGGACGATGCCAATCTCGAAGCGATCCCTTCCGGCTCCATCCTTATCGCCGAGGATATTGGCGCATGGGATCTCGCCCGCGCTCCGCTGAAACGCATTGCCGGGGTGATCTGCGGCCATGGCGGCGCGACATCGCATGTGGCGATCATTGCCCGCGCGCATGGTATCCCCGCTGTGCTTGGGCTGGGCCAGATTGTCCATGACCTGAAGGGTGCCAAGAGCGTCGCGCTCGACGGCAATAGTGGCGCCGTATTTGCCGATCCCGACGCAGCGACGGCGGACCGGTTTCGCGAAGCGATCGGCAAGGACAACGCCGAAAAGCAGTTGCTCAAGGCCTATAGGGATGTAACGCCCACACGCGCCGACGGTAAGATCATCGAGATTGCCGCGAACCTCGGATCGCTGGAAGAAATCGAAGCTGCGCAGGAAGCAGGAGCGATGGGCGTCGGCCTGTTCCGCACCGAACTTTTGTTCATGCGCCACATCCATTTGCCGTCGGAAGATCTGCAGGCGGAAACCTATGCAACGCTCGCCAAGGCCTTTGCTCCCTATCCGGTGATCGTGCGCACACTCGACATTGGCGGCGACAAGCCGATCTCGGGAATCGACTTTCCCGATGAGGAAAATCCGTTCCTCGGGTGGCGCGGCATCCGCATGTGCCTCGACCGGCCGGATGTTTTCAAGCCGCAACTGCGCGCGCTGCTGCGGGCAGCCGTCCACGGTAACATCAAGGTGATGCTGCCGATGGTCTCGAGCATCGACGAAGTACGTGCGACCCGCGTGCTAATCGATAAGTGTATCGGGGAATTGAAGGCGCAGAACACGCCCCATGCCACATTCGATCTCGGCATCATGGTGGAAACCCCGGCGGCCGTCATGGTCGCGCCGATGCTGGCGCGGGAAGTTGCTTTCTTCTCCATCGGCACCAATGACCTGACCCAATACATCATGGCTGCAGATCGGCTCAATCCGACGGTTGCCAAACTCAACGACGTAAGACATCCGGCGGTCATGGCGGCGATCGAAATGACGGCAAAGGCGGCTGTTGAAGCCGGTATAATGGTCGGCATGTGCGGCGAAGCTGCCGGGCGCGTCGACCTAATTCCCACTTTCATCAAGATGGGGTTGACGGAACTCAGCATGAGCCCGTCCTCGATCCAGCGTGCCAAGAAATGCGTGCAGGAACTGGGAGCGGCGATTTAGGGATTTGCGTAAGTCAACGCTTACGGCAAATGCGGTATCAGGAAGGCGAATAGAGCGGCAAGCGCCTTGACGGGATCGGCTGCTTCAATGGCTTGATCGAACTTGTCCTGTCGGGCTTGCAAGGCGAGGAGGGTGCTTTCGACCAACTTATCACCCCCCGGTTCATTGTCCGCATAGGTTGCAAGGCCGATTGCGAGGGCGATCGCTGCAAAGCACAGATACTCGGTCCCTTTGTCGGGCTGGGCTTCAAGATGTGCGGGAAGGGTCAAAGGTGCCGCATGATAATGCGACTGCAATTCGGCCGCCAAAGTCGCGCAAGCCGTCGCGATATCGTCCAAGCCGCCATCTTGCTCGGCGGCGAACAGGACTGGCGCGTGGCGGCGGCTCATTGCGGCATGGACGGCAACGAATGTCGCTTCGTGAATGAGGGCATTTTTCGACCCAAGGATGCTGAACAGACGTTTCGTCAGGTAGTAGATATCGCGCCGGAAAAGCGCTTCGCCCTTGGCGGTATTCGCCGGGAAATAGGCTTCGAGGCTGCGCGCTTCGATCGTCGTCGAATGGGCCGCAGGATCCTGCGAAACCAGCGAGATCGAGATGGTCTCCGCTGCGGTGAAGGCCTTGTCCATGACGCGCGCCGCGCGGCCGAACAGGATTTCGGACAGGTCTTGGGGCGCCGTTTTCGTATCCGCCCGGCTGGCCCTGATCAGGTGGCGGACATCGCGCAACCGGTCCTTCAGATTGACGACAATCTCGTTCGAAATGTCCCGGATCATGATGGCAACCTCTGCACGCACATGGATAAGACTTTGTATCCGTTTTTCATGACTTGCTAAATAACATTCTCGTGGAATGTAGTGCCAATAACGTGTTAGCCGTCGTCGCAGTCCTGCTGCCGGGATAACGAAACAGTCAAAGGGGGAGACGAGTGGCCGATCGACGCAAGCGAACGAATGGTACGCCGCATAGCCCCCAAAGATCTCCCTTGGAGGTGGGGCAACCCGACACAAAGATCAGCCGCATGCGCATGCGCGCGGCCTGGATGTATTATATCGAGCAAATGACGCAGAACGAGATTGCCGAGATCCTCGGCGTCGGGCGTGTAACGATCGTGCGGATGCTTGCTGAGGCGCGGGCGCGTAACGAGGTCAAGATCGGCATCCAGGGCTACCTTTCAGACCTGGTCGCGCTGGAAAGACAGGTTGAACAGCAATTTGGCCTCGACAAGGTAATCATCGCGCCGCTGTCGCATCCGGACAACGACCCGATCCCCGCCATTGCGGCGGCGACCGGCGATTATCTTTCCGGTGTGGTCGGCAACGGCATGCGCGTTGGTGTCGGCTGGGGGCGAACACTGCTGAACACCTTGTCCTATATCGAAGCAAAGGCGCTCGAGGATTTTACCGTCATCTCGCTGCTTGGCGGTATCAGCCAGCCGCGGCGATTCAATCCGGCCGAATTCGCTTGGCAGTTTGCGCAACTCTTTCAAGGTGACGGCTATCTTATTCCGGCGCCGGCCATGGTCGACAGCATTGAGACCAAGACGGCGCTGATCGAGCGCTGCGGCTTGAAAAGCGTCTTCGAGATGGCCGAGGATCTCGACCTCGTGCTTCTCAGCGTCGGCGCGATCGAAACGGCGTCGAGCACGCCGTATCACATCGGCTTCCTTAATGCCGGGCACCAGGCCTCGCTGACGGAACGCGGCGCGGTCGGCGATCTCCTCTTCCACTTCTATGACAAAGAGGGCCGCCTCGTCGACCATCCGATCCACGATCTGGTCATGTCGGTCGGCATCGACACGGTGCAGCGGGTGCCCGCGCGGGTGCTCACCTCGGGCGGCAAGGAAAAGATCAGGGCGCTCTACGGCGCGATGGCACTGATCCGCCCGACGGTGTTCATCACCGACGAGGAAAGCGCGCGGCGTCTTCTGGTATTGGCGGAGCAGGAGAAAGGCAGCTGACAATAAGGCCCACGTTTTATCGTTGGAACCTTTTTAGGAAAGATGCGTTTTCAACACTGCCGGGATGCGTGAGTGAGTTCATTATCATCTCGACAGGGCCCAGCATCACCCGCGTCGCCGTAAGTGAGCTGGGCCTACGACTGTGGGGTTTTCCCTCAGTCGCATTGCGTGGTCCCAGGCCGTCTCTTCGAAATTCATTGTAGGGAGTCGCTCATGAGTGGTCGCCTATTGTTTGCAACCCTGCTCGCGGTCGCGTTCGCGACATCTGCAGCCCGTGCGGAAATCAAAACGGGTTCCGCGACGACCTCTGCGACGTCGCAAAAAGGAGCCACGGCGGCAGGGCAATCTCAACAAAAAGTTGGGCGGTATTTCATAGAGTTCCGCTCTCGCTATGCCCTGAGCTACGGCCATACCTATGTGATATTTGGGCGTATGGACAAGGCGGGCAAGACGATCGATCGCGATGTGGCTGGTCTCCACCCGGCCTCGAACAGCGCCGTTCCATACGTTTTGGGCCACTACATCCCGGTGCCGGCTGAGACCGGGGTGAGCGATGGTGACTTGGACGATAGATACAGATCAGCGAGCTGGCGCGTTACGCTGAGCGAATCCCAATACAGAAAAGTCGTCGCATTCATCCGCGATCTACAGGCACGGACCCATTTCTGGCAAGCGACGGTCCACAATTGTAATGCCTTCGTGGGTGAGATCGCGCGCTCCATGGGATATAAGACGCCCGGCATCTGGCTGCGCCCGCGAAGTTACGTAATCAAGCTTCGAGAGATGAATGGAGGGCCAAATGCGATCGGATATACCGGGCCTCCGGGTTAGATACCAAGAAGGACGCCTTGCGGCTGGCCTTTTACGATTTTTGAGAAGATGCTCTTATCTTGACGCGTTCGCCTGTCAATGACACTAAAGTCTCGTCGGATGCAAATTCGTAGGAGTATCATGACGCTATCTGCCGATCGAGTGCGCGTCAGGCGGCGGCTAACAACGCTGCAGCTTGCTCTGTTGGCAACATTTTCGTCTGTAACCGCCTCCATAGCTGCGGATAAGGCGGCGGTCACGACGGTCGAAGAGAATCCGGGCTGGATCGTAACCTTGGGCGCCGGAACCGAATACGGTCCGACGTTCGAGGGGTCGGGAGATCACAATTTTACCTTTGTACCCAATTTTGACATTCGCAGGGCCGATCAACCCGCGGGTTTGAGCGCTCCGGACGACAGTATCGACTTTTCCCTGATCGAGCTTGGCGGGCTTGAGCTTGGACCGGCCGCCAATCTCAGAGGCAGCCGTTCCCATGGAGATATAGACGGCGTGCACGAAATCGACTGGAGTGTCGATGTAGGTGCTTTTGCACAATACTGGCTGATCGATGACCGGCTGAGAGTGCGATCCGAAGCGCGCCAGGGAGTCCGAAGCGATGACGGCTTCGTCGCGGATTTTGCGGTCGACTGGTTCCAGCCCCTTGGCGACAAGTTTCTGCTCTCGGCAGGTCCTCGCGCCTCGTTCGCCGATAGGCAATATATGGAAAACAGTTTCGGCGTAAGTCCTGCCGAAGCGCTCGACAACGGCAGTTTGAGCGCATTCTCTCCGGATGCCGGCTTCAAATCCGTCGGCTTCGTCGTTGGCGCAACCTATCAGATAAATTCCAAAACGAGCCTGCTGGTCTATGACAAATTCGACAGGCTGGTCGGAGATGCCGCCGACAGCCCGATCGTTACCGACATTGGATCGCCGAACCAGAATACAATAGGCATTGTTCTGAGCCGGTCGTTCCACATCGAATTTTGATTGGGCGTCACGGCGCCAAGAAAATCGCTTGGCGGTTCCGGTCCGCATTTAGCTCGTCGTCACGAATGTAATTCCTTGTCATGGGAACAGCAGTGTTGCGCTTGGCTATCTGAATTTGGAACACGACCAGGTCTTCGTACCGGAATGCTGCTTCGGCCGCGGCCAGATAAAACTCCCACATCCGGCAGAAACGTTCGTCATAAAGTGCTCTCGCCGCCTCACGCTTCGCCATAAAGCGATCGCGCCAAATTTCGAGGGTTGAGGCATAGTGGAGCCTCAGCACCTCCACGTCGGTTACCATCATTCCCGCCTTCTCGATCTGGGGAACGATTTCGGACAACGAAGGAATGTAGCCGCCCGGGAAAATATACTTGTTCAGCCATGGTGTGGTGAATCCCGGCGTGGAAGAACAGCCGATCGTGTGGAGAACCATGACGCCATCATCTTCAAGCAGTCTTGCGCATGATTTGAAGAATGTCCGGTATGAGCCCGAACCAACGTGTTCGAACATGCCGACGGATACGATTCTGTCGAATCGGCCTTTCAGGTGGCGATAATCCTGCAGCTCGAATGAAACACGACCATCCCTCTGGTCCAATGAGGATCGTGCGTATGCCAGCTGTTCTTCGGAGAGGGTTATGCCCAGTACCTCACCTTTTGTCACCCTTGCACCGATATGCCGCGCAAGACCGCCCCAACCGCAGCCGATATCAAGAACACGCTGATGCGGTTCGAGCAGGAGTTTGGCCGCCAAATGCCGCTTCTTCGCCAGTTGCGCTTCCTCAAGCGAATGATCGGGGTCTTCGAAATAGGCGCAGGAATATTGACGGTCCGCGTCAAGGAACAGCTCGTAGAGCCGGCCATCGAGATCGTAATGATGCGCGACGTTGCGCTTCGATCGGCCGGGCAAATTAGGCTGCTTCAGTTTGCGGAATCTGGCCCGTAGCGTGTCTATGAAGCGCGCCGGCCAAGAATGGGTGCTGTTCTGGGCTTCCCGCAACAGTAGCGCGATAAAATCATGGATAGAGCCCAGCTCGACGACAAGGCGGCCATCCATGAAGAGCTCGCCAAGCCTCATGTCTGCGTCGGCGAGAAAAGCCCACTGCGCCCGGCTGTCGGTAAACCTGACCGATATCGCCGGTCCCGTGCCGTCTCCGAAAGACAGTCGTTTGTCCTTGGCCGTTGTGACAGTCAGGCGGCCTGTCCTGACGATCCGAAGCAGTGCCGCATGCAGTGCACGATCGGCAAGCGCCTCCGGAATTGAGCGCTTGCCCGACGTGTCGCCTTGAAATTGAAAGTGTCGGGTCATCGTCTGGCTCGCATTGTCGTCACTGATGGATACCTATTTGCCTGCGCGCTTCGCAGAGGGCTGCCGTGTCCGGACGCCGTCCCGATCAGCCAGACTCCGCACAGTATGAGGGCGCTTCCAATCAACTGAAGGGCGGTGATCTGTTCCCGGAAATAAAGCCAGCTCGACAGAAGGACCAGCACGTAACTCAGAGCAGAAAGCGGGAAAGCCTTGCTCAGATCGAGTTCCGACAGGACCTGCATCCAGATCAGGAAGCCGACAATTTCGATTGCAACGGCTGCGAGGAACCAGGGCGAAGCGAATGATCCGGAAATCCAGTCGCTGGCATGACCTCTCGACGAATCGGCAGCAAGCTTGATGAAAATCTGGAACAGCGTGTTCAGAACCGGAATGGCAAGCCAGGAAAGGCGCGGGTCGTTCATGAAGAGCCTCCCAATGGCTCATCCACGACAAACAGGGGCGACACGAGCCTCAGCAACCATTGGATGCCTTTGTTCCGATGTTTGAAATACATTGTGTTTGCAGTGAGCCTGCTACCAAGCCGGAGTTTGTTTTCGTAATAGGCCTGGCCGCTCTGGTAGCGGGCAATGCGGTGCTCGATGCAATAGCGCAGATTGGTGAACCAGCTTAGATAATAAAGATCGTAAGCGCGGCCTTCCTCCCCATCCATGCAGAAGAACTTGTCGATCAGCGTGCTTTCGTTGTGCACGAGAAGGTTCACAGCCAGCAGCTTCCCTTCCGCAAAGTACAAGGTGCAGAACGACCTCCCTCGCATGCGGCCGAGAACGCCCGAAAAATATCCGGCTGTGAGAGCTTCGAACTGCCATTCGCTACGGCTTCTTGTCTCATGATAAAGAACCATGACGCGCGGCATGAGGTCCGCAAGCTCGGTTCGGGTCTCGATCGTTACGCGCTCAAGTGATTTCAGTTTCCGGCGCATGTCTTTGCGCGTTCCCGCAGACAAGCGGCCGAGATAGCTTTCGACCGAGTCAAAATCGATGTCGAGACAAGCTGTCGGAAGCCCGGGAATAGAAGCGAACCCGGATCGTGCGAAGACCGGCGCGAACTCTGACGCGTATGGCTCAGGAACATCTTTCACGCCCCGCAGGGAACACCCTTGACCGTCCGCAAGATTCTCTAGCCCGGCAATTAGTTGCGCCAGCAGTTCAGGCTGGCGCTCCGGAGGGACGTTGGCACAAAAGCCGGGTTTGCCGGTTTCGGTGCAGGGCGAACCGAGACACGCGAGCTTCAAGGTGAGAAAGCCCGGGAAAATGCCCCGCATCCGGCGAATGAACCGGCGGACTGCTCCTTCTTCCAGTGTCGTCTCAAGCTGGTAGTTGGTTATGAACGCCGGCATGGCAGCAATCACGGTGCCGTTTTCAATCACCGTGACATAGCGCCAGGCGAAGCCTTCGATCCCGGCTTCTTCGATTGCGAGCAGGCAATCGAAATCTTCGACCTCGTCTTTGAAACAGGCGTTCCAGGCTTGCTTGCCGACTTCCCGGATAGAATTCGCAACACGTGTCTGCATGAGCGGGTTGTGTTCGGCCGGCAACTCTACTCTGGTGAGTGTTGATTCAGAGATGATCTGAAGCATGGCTCGTTCCGAAATAATCGGCAGTCAGATCGGCGACTTGCCTGTGCTGACGATCAAGGTGGATCATGTGATAGCTGTCGTCGATCCAGCGCAGTTCGTTTGGCGCTCCGATATGATGGCTAATGTAGCTGGCATGGGCGGGACTGCTGAGATCGTCCTCCCTTGAATGCAGGATCAGTGTGGGCGTCAGCATATGCGGCAGCTCGTGTTTGATTGCCTTCCCGAGACGGTACATCTCCACCAAACCTTTGCCCGGGAATTTCTCGATAACGCCCTCTTTTGACATGCTTTCCATCATCCGGCGCATCCGCTGATCTTTGACGCCGAGCACCGAAGTCTCATTGAAATTCAGTCGGTCCAGAAAAGGGAGATGGGCCAACCAGGTGATATTGCGCGACAGGAGCGGGTAATAGAATGGCACATTCCAGCCGTCATAGAGGAAACATGGAGAGTAAATCGCCACAGCCTTGATCATACCCGGCCTCTGGTGGGCAGCGAGAAGCGCTAGTTTGCCGCCGACGCAGATTCCGGCAGCAAACGTCTCGCTCGTGTAGGTGGTCAGTTGCTCCGCTGCCTGCTCAACGCTCTCCAGCCAATCCTGCCAGCGCGTACCGCGTAACCTGCGGACATCACCGCCATGACCAGCCAGAAGCGGTACGTAGACCGTGTACCCTTTGCGATGCAGCTGTCGCGCCACAAGCCGCATTTCCGCAGGCGCGCCGGTCAGACCGTGCACAAGAAGTACGCCCTTACCGTTGGTGCCTTCCATGAAATATCCCAAGCGGTCAGCGATCTGCATTCAGGATTTCCAACTCACGGTTTTCCTTCGCCATGAACCCGAGCGCGTGACACGTGCTTATCACGTGGACACCAGCTTCCTCCTGCTGGTCGGCTATCTGTTCATGGAAGGAGCGAAGCTTTGTCCAATGGGTGCGCGGACGATAATGATGCTCGGCGTGGTAACCATTGCCGAACCACAGCCAGTTGTAGAAGCGATTGCGGCTGCTGACACCCCAAGCTATCGGTTCCTCCGGATCGCCGTGAAGATGCTCGTAATACCCGTTGAGCGATGATAGGCAATTGCCAAAATAATAGAAGGGCACGAAAAACAGGACAGCCCGCCAGTCATAGAGCAGCGCCATGCCGACCGCACCAAAGAACGCATAAAGCTCGAAGCGGCCCCATTTCGCATCGAACGGCCGGGTACGAGCAATGCCCTTGTGAATATCGCCGATACTGTCGCGAAAAAAACTGAGGAACGTGTAGCTCCAGACGTTTTCAGGTTCGCCATTTTTGCCGTGTCTGTAAATGGACAGCCAATCGACCGTTTCGCCCTTCTCGTTCGGCTTGTCACTGTTGCCCGAATGGTGGCGCATATGGATCCAGTGGTAGTAGGTTTGCGAAAAACCGATCGTGATGGATTCCAGGAGGCTGAAGGCATAGTTCAGCGGACGCGCGGCAAAATATGGCGTGTGGATGAAGTTGTGGGAGATGCTGTTGATATTCCAGGAGATGGAGACGGCGTAAATACATCCCAGAAGCACTGACAGCCACAATGGGCGGCTTTGAAATGCGGCGATCAGATAAATGTTGAACGTCAGATGCGCGATTGCCGCGATGACAGGAGCGGCATCCCATTTAGTGTGTTGGAAGAGTTTCATAGTCCTGTTGCTCCAACGCAGGTCACGCCAGCCGTGATGAGAAGAACTCCGGCCGCGTGACGCAGATTGATGTGTTCCTTAAAAAAGCAGGCTCCGGCGACAACGATGACGACATAACTCAGCGCCATCATTGGGAAGGCGATGGACAGCGGTACATGTTCGAGGACCACCATCCACGCGAACAGCTCCACGGCCCAAAAGACGATTCCAACCCACGTGGCGGGTTTCACCAATGCCTGGCGAAGCGTCGAGGCGTGTGCCGCCTGTTTGAAACAGACCTCGCGCGCCATTTCGGCCAGAATGCAAAAGCCGATCAGCGCCAGCATCGGCATGGTCAGGGTCCTGCTCATGATATGGCCCGCGCAAGAACTTCGCGCAGCGCGTGGTTGGCTGCGGTATTGATGTTGGTCGCGAGACGCGGATCGGAGGGCCGACGGGGTTGATCCAGCAGAATCTCACCATGTTTCAGCAGCATCGTCCACACCCCGCCCGTGTAGGAAGGGATCGAATAGTCGCCGGTGACATCCGCGCCAACGATGCGATGGCGGCAGCCAATCTCGCTTATCAAGGTCAGCAGATAAGGCAGTCTCATGCGGCCTTGATCCCAATTCGTGATCGCATCGGCGCGATCCAGCACATCCTTGTCGATCGTCAGATAGACTGCTTCGGTTTCTATCCGCGACAACAGGCGATCGACGAAATTTTGCTCACCGATTGCCGCAATCGTTTTCCAACAGAGCGAGCCGGAAGCCTGCCGGTAGCTCGATCCCGATCCGTAATCCTTTTTGACCCGGCTTGGCGGGTGGTCGTAGGGATAAAGCTCGAGTCTGCCCTGTTTTAGCGCTGAAAGATTTGCTCCCTTCCATTCCGGCTTCCTCAGATCGTTGCTGCATACGCCGACGGTGATGACCTTCTGAACCTGGGAATGGTGCAGCGCTCTGTTGACCCAGGAACCGCAATGCATGCCGTCGTTGAAATGAACCCAGTCCGGATGATTGTCGAAATGGATCACCGTGGCTGGATTTCCGTCCCTTTCGAGGGCGATGTCGAGCAGCAGTGCGGTGACGTGATGAAAATCGCCTGATCCCATGAAACACAGGTGTGCATCTTTCCTTCCGCGGAGCATCCTGTGCGCGAGCTTGGACCGGACGGCGGACAGATCAGAGTCCTTGCCCCAAAGCCTTATCGCCCGCCCCTCGGTATCGGCCTGTATTTCACCGGCGCCCGCATTCACGCAGGCGCGGATGAAATCGGGCTGCAACTCGAGCGCATCATCAAGGTGGAGGAGCAGGAGTTGCATCCGTCTATCGCTTCGAAGCCCGGGTGAAGAGTTGATCCAGGAGTGTCAGGGCAAGGTCAATCTCTTCGCGACTGATCAGGAGATTGGGCGCAAGGGTGATGACATTCTTGTGGTAACCGCCGACGTCCAGCACGAGGCCGTACATGTTCGCGTCGACGCTGAGGTCGCCCTTCATTCCTTCCTCGCAGAGCCAGTCCATCGTCGCTTTGTCCGGGGTGAAGCCATCCTCGGCACATATTTCGATCCGCAAAGCCAGACCCAGCCCATCCACATCGCCGATGATCCGATGGCGCCTTTGCAACACCTTCAATCCGTCAAGAAAGTAAGCGCCTTTCTCGAGTACGGCCGCACCAAAATCCTGTTCCTCAAGCATCTTCATGGTCTCCAATGCTACGGCGGTTCCCATCGGATTGCTGGCGAAGGTGGAGTGGGTTGAACCTGGTGGAAAAATGCCCGGGTTGATTATCTCTTCTTTCGCCCAGACGCCTGAAAGCGGATTGAGACCATTGGTGATTGCCTTGCCGAAGACGAGGATGTCGGGGTTAACGCCGAAGTGTTCGATCGACCACATCTTGCCTGTGCGGTAGACGCCCATCTGGATTTCATCAACCACGAGCAGTATCCCATGCTGGTCGAGCACCTGCTTCAGCTCCCTGAAGAAGTTCATTGGAGGGATGACATAGCCGCCGGTTCCCTGAATGGGCTCGACATAGAAGGCGGCAAACTCCGCCTTGCCCGCCTTTGGATCCCAGACGCCGTTGTATTCGCTCTCGAACAGCCGGGCGAATTTCTGCACGCACTGGTGGCCATATTCTTCCTTGCTCATCCCCTTCGGACCGCGGAAATGATAGGGAAATTCGATGAACTGAGCGCGCTCGCCGAAGTGCCCGTAACGACGGCGGTAGCGGTAGCTGGATGTGATCGCCGAGGCGCCAAGCGTGCGGCCATGATATCCACCCTCGAAGGCGAACATCAGGCTCTTTCCGCCCGAATAGTTGCGAACGAGTTTCAGTGAATCCTCGATCGCCTGCGAGCCGCCGACATTGAAATGAACACGGCCCTTCGTGCCGAATTTCCGTTCTGCGTCCTTCGCGATCATGGCCGCGAGTTCGACCTTTTCCCTATGCAGATATTGTGATGCCACTTGCGGAAGGGTGTCGAGCTGCCGATGTGCGGCGGCGTTCAGGCGCGGGTTGCGGTAGCCGAAATTGACTGCCGAATACCACATCTGCAGATCGAGGAACGGCGTCCCCTTGCTGTCGAAGAGATACGAGCCTTCGCACGTTTGGAAAAAGCTCGGCGCCTGGGCATAGTGGACCGTATCGCCGTGAGAACAATAGGTCGCCTCGAGCAGGCGCCATTCGAGTTCCGAGTCGGGCAGCGAAGACACCAGCTCTGGCTGCTTCAGGATAACATTTGTGTTCATTCAGGTTCTCGCTTGTTGTTATGCGGCGGCGTGGCGGGGCGTGATGAGAGCGTCGACCTTCAGTCTCGGAACCGCGCTCATGAGGCTATGGGTGAGATCAGCGAAGGTCTCATACGCGATGAAGGGGATATCCTGACCAAAGCAGTAATCGGCCAGTCTACCTTTGGCGAAGACGAGCTCCGGTTGGTGGGAAACGCAGAAATCCGATCGTCCGTCCCCGATATAGACCCGCAGGTCGCGCGGCGTCAGCGACCTGCACTTGCAAACCCCTGCTGCCGACAAACAATCGAGATCGGCATGGGGCGTCGTCAGGTGGTAGGTTGCCATCCCCTCCGGGTTGACGATGGTCAACTTGTTGGCGATCACGGGAATATGACTGAGGTTGTTCCGCACCAGAATTTGTCTGATGAAGTAATCCACGCCATCGCTAACGATCGTGAGTGGTACAGCGTGCAAGCTGCAGAAATTTGCGAACGCAGGAAATGTCGGGTCGATCACAACATCTTCGAGCACATCGTCGAGTTCATGTTGGTTCGCGCGGATCAAGGCGATCTGGCGGCGCATACATTCGGCCGAACCGATCTCGCCGTCCAGCCAATCTTGTTCTATGGTCTCCCATGCCGGATCAGCCAAATTTGAAAGAACAAAATCCGTCGCGTCATCGAGCGAAATTGTTCCATCGAAATCACAATACACGTACATTCAAAAAACTCCTTGCACATTGGTGCGAGGGTTCTATCAGCCGTGCCTGAGCGCAGAATTATGCCAAAATGAAACGAAAATGAAATCCTGGGTCGGAGTCGGCTAGGCTCTCGGCATCAGCACATCAACGCTCAAACCCCTGCCAGAGCTTGTCGCGTTCAGTGCGATTGTGGCGGAGAAACGGTCAATAATATCCGCAACGATGGCCAGCCCCAATCCTGATCCTTCGGCATGCGGTGTATCGACCCGGTAGAAGCGTTGAAACACGGCCTCCCGATGTTGCGCAGCTATTCCAGGCCCGCTGTCGCTAATGGACAGCAACCACGATTCGTTCCTGGCTGTAATCGATGCCTCGATGGTCCCGCCGACCGGGGAGTATTTGATTGCATTGTCTATCAGGTTGGCAACCATCAGGCGAAGGAGAGATTCATCCGCATTGACCCGCGCGTCTTCATTGCCGTGCAGCGAAACCTCGAGTTTCTTGAGATGAATGATGTTGCCGAATTCGCCTATGACCGAAGCCACGATGTTATACAACGAAACCCTTTTCAACAGCATGGGTTGATGGCTCACACGGGCCGCACGAAGCAGTTGTTCGATCAGATGCATTGCCTTTTCATTACTGGCCACGAGGTTGCCGACTATGATCTTGCGCTCTTGCTCGCTCTCAGTGTTCGCCAGCATCTGCAGCAACAATTTTAGCGATGCTTGAGGGGTTCGCAGTTGATGAGCGGCATGATCGGCAAAGCGTCTTTCCGCGGTCAAGGAACGGTCGAGCTTGTCAAGAAGCTGATTTATTGATCTGCCGAGCGGAGAAAGATCTCTCGGCAATGAATCGAGGGGAATTACCGACAGATCGTCCGGAGAGCGGCTGCGAATCTGGCGGACCAATCCATGAATGGTGCTCAGGCCGTTTCTGATGCCGAACCAGATCAAAAATGCGATGAGCGGACAGAGCACAAGCAACGGAAAAGACACGTTCAGCAGAATATTAGAAACAAGGGTCCTTCGCAGGGCGAGCTTTTCTCCCACTTCCACAACGATCGTCGTTTGCGGAATTGGGAGGGCGTAAACCCGCCACTGTTCACCGCCATAAGTTATGTTCGTGAATCCGGCCCGTTGCTCTGGAACCGTCTCCGGGAATGCGGTGCTCGAAAACACCTGAATCTCCCCGTCTTTCCAGGCCCGAAACATGTGTGCCTCGGCATAGTCATCCGCATCCTCGTTCATCGCCAGCTGATTGCCCATGGCCAGATCGATATCGTTGACCTGCTTGGATTTATGAATGCCAGGCATTTCAACCTGGTGTTCCAGCAGCGTCCAAAGAACATTTGCGTTGTTGATCAGTTCGGCGTCATAGATATTGTTGATTTCGCGCGTGGCGCTGCGGAAGGCGAATGCTCCGATCACGGCAATGGTAATCAGAACTGTTGGAGCAATCCGGAAAAACAGCTTGCGCGTCAGCGTTGACCTGATCATTGCTCGACCATGTATCCTACGCCGCGGATCGACTTGATGAAGTCGCTGCCAAGTTTTTTTCGCAGATTGTAGATCACTACTTCCGTCGTATTGCTCTCCACAGCACTCTCGGCACTGTAGAGCGCATATTCGATATCGCTCTTTGTAACGTACTTGCCCGCACGCTCCATGAGGAGCTTCAGCATCTGAAACTCCTTGGCCGTCATCGCGACTTGTCCCGACTCACTTCGCACCACCATGGCTGCAGGGTCGACTTCAACATTACCGCACCTCAGGACCACATCGGGACGTCCATCCCGCCTTCTTATCAGCGCTCTAAGCCTTGCCAACAGCTCATCGAGATCAAAGGGCTTGACGAGATAGTCGTCAGCCCCGCTGTCCAGGCCCTCAACCTTCTGTAACGGAGTATCCCGCGCGGTCAGCAGCAGGATCGGCACCATGTTCTTCTTTTGCCGCGCCGTTCTCAGCACATCAATTCCAGTGAGCCTCGGTAGGTTGACGTCGAGTACGACGACGCTGAAATTCAGATCCTCAAGCGCAGCGAGCCCGGACTCCCCGTCCTGCATCCAATCCACACCATAGGCATGTTTCTCCAGCGCTTTCTTCAACGACGATCCGAGGATCACGTCATCTTCGATCAGCAACAGGCGCATGTTATCGGAACCTTTCAGGGATATCAGGTCACGATCCAGATCGATTGCGGGTTCGAGCCCTGAGATATGCGAATTAGAGACAACATCTCGGCTTTTTGCGGGCAGCACATTGGACGTCACCCGCGGGGCCGGCGCTCGCCCAAAGCCCAGATCGCCTCATAGCTCTCACAATAGGCTGTCATCCACAGACCGAAAAAAGCGGCACTCTTGCCAGAGGATAGGCCACACAATGCGGCGACTAGGCGGTGTCCAAAACGTGCCTGCCCACCGTCAGGGTGGGCCCGTGGTGGGCCCAAACCGAATTATGTAATGTCTTCAAGGAGGTTGGTGGGCCCGGAGGGACTCGAACCCCCAACCAAGCGGTTATGAGCCGCCGGCTCTAACCAATTGAGCTACAGGCCCCACCTGAAATCCGGCCCGCGGTCGTCGCCGTCCCGGGTCGTCCCGCGATCAATAGCGGGAAAAATCGCGAATGCAATCCCTCACTTGGTCCAAGTTCATCCATCGGTTCAATTTCCAATGGAAAACGTCAAGCATCGACCTGCGTTCCTAAAGAGGCATGCATCCCAACATGCTTTGTGCGGAGCAATCAATGCTTCCGCGCGGCGCCTTAGCCGGACTTATTGAGTACTTTGATGGCTTTTAAGGGAAATTTCCTTTGCGTAATGTGGCGGTACGTCATTTATATTACGGGGTTCATTCTCGCCGGTAGCTGGCACCCGATTGTGGCAGTGATATCCCAAAGGAAGGGCAAGCAGCCATGTCGCAAGACCCGAAAGCAAGCCTGCGCAGCGCAGCACTGAATTTTCACCAATATCCCAAGCCGGGCAAGCTTGAGATCACCCCGACCAAGCGTTTGGCCAATGCTCGCGACCTCGCGCTGGCTTATTCGCCTGGTGTCGCCGCCCCTTGCGAGGAGATCGCGGCGGATCCGGAAAAGGCCTACCTCTATACGTCCAAGGGCAATCTGGTGGCAGTGGTTTCGAACGGCACGGCTGTGCTTGGCCTTGGCAATATCGGGGCGCTCGCCAGCAAGCCGGTGATGGAGGGCAAGGCGGTGCTCTTCAAGAAGTTCGCCGGGATCGACAGCATAGACATCGAGGTGAACGAAACCGATCCGAAGAAATTCATCGAGATCGTTGCGCCGCTGGAACCCAGTTTCGGCGGCATCAATCTCGAAGATATCAAGGCCCCGGATTGCTTCGATATCGAGGAAAGCCTGCGCGAGAGAATGAATATCCCGGTCTTCCACGATGATCAGCACGGAACGGCGATCATCGTGGCCGCGGCGGTTCTCAATGCGATGAGACTGGTCGGAAAGAACATCGCCGAGGTGAAGATCTGCACATCGGGCGCGGGCGCGGCTGCGATCGCCTGCATGAACATGCTGGAAACCGTCGGTGCCCGGCGCGAGAACATCTATCTCGCCGATCGTCAGGGCCTGGTCACCAGGAAGCGCGCGAATTCGGTAGACCGCTGGCGCGGAGCTTTTGCGCAGGACACCAACTTCACCGAACTGGCTGAGGTTATGGCGGGCGCAGACATCTATGTAGGTCTGTCCTCCGCTGGCGCGTTGAAGCCGGAGATGATCCGCGAGATGGCGCGCGATCCGCTTATCCTCGCCTTGTCGAACCCGATACCGGAAATCATGCCGGAACTTGCCATCGCTGAGCGGCCGGATGCGATGATCTGCACGGGAAGGTCCGACTATCCCAATCAGGTCAACAATGTCCTATGCTTTCCCTTTATCTTCCGTGGGGCGCTCGATGCCGGCGCGACAACGATCAACGATGAAATGAAGCGTGCTGCGGCCTATGCCATTGCGCAACTCGCGCACGAACCTGCGCTGGAATCGCTTGGCGGCGATGCAACCGCCACCTTCGGCAGCGGCTATCTCATTCCTTCGCCCTTCGATCAGCGGCTGATCCTGCGCATCGCGCCCGCCGTCGCGCAGGCTGCGATGGACAGCGGCGTATCGCGCCGCCCGATCGAGGATATGCGTGCCTACCAGGACAGCCTGAAGCGCTTCGTCTTCCGCTCAGGCCTGGTGATGAAACCGATGATCGAACGGGCGCAGGGGCATGGAAAGCGCATTGCCTTCGCCGACGGCGAGGACGAGCGGATATTGCGTGCCACCCAGGTGATCATGGAAGAGGCTATCGGGCGTCCCGTTCTCATCGGCCGGCCATCGGTCATCGAACACCGGATCGAGCGCTTCGGCCTTACCATCAAACCCCAACGCGATTTCGACATCATCAATCCGGAAGATGATCCACGCTACCGCGAATATGTCGGGCTCTTCCATGACCTTGTCGGGCGCAAGGGCGTAACGCTCGACACCGCCCGCACCGTGGTGCGCACCAACACGACCGTGATCGGGGCGCTGGCGGTCCGTCGCGGCGAGGCGGATGCGCTGATCTGCGGCTTGCAGGGCAGCTTCATCAAACATGCCCGCGACATCCGCTCAATCATCGGCTTGGCCGACGATTCAGCACAATTGTCGGCCATGTCGATGTTGATCATGTCCAAGGGCGTGTTCTTTCTTGCCGACACCCATATGAACATCGATCCGAGCGCCGAGGAGATAGTCCAGATAGCCCTGCAGGCACGCGATCACCTCAAGCGCTTCAACATCGATGCCAGGGCGGCATTGCTGAGCTATTCGAGCTTCGGTTCGCGCGAAGGGGCATCTTCGGAAAAAATGCGTGCCGTCTACGCCTTGCTCAGCAAGGCCGCTCCCGATCTTCTCGTTGAAGGCGAAATGCAGGGGGACCTTGCCATCAACGGTTCCTTGCGGGAGCGCTTTCTGACCAAAACCGCATTCGAAGGCGAGGCCAACCTGTTGATTTTCCCGTCACTGGAAGCATCAAACGTATCGATGACGTTGCTGACTGAACTCAACAACGCTTTGGCCGTAGGGCCCATTTTGATGGGTACCAAGCGCCCCGCGCATATACTCTCGCCGACGGTAACGAGCCGCGGCATTGTCAATATGTCGGCAATTGCGGCGGCCGAAGCGCTGGAATGCTGAAAAGCCGGTGCGAAGGACTGGATGGGCTTTGACGACGCCAAACGCGGGATTGCATTGTGTTGCTTGCCGGCGTCCTGTATCAGCAGGCCCATTACCAGTCGTCAAGAGATCGGATAATGATGCACGATCAGATGAGTCATGAAACGCATGCCGAAACGTTCGATCTCGCGCCAATTTCGTTGTGGCTGGAGGATTTCAGCGACGTAAGGCAATTGTTCGAGACTTGGCGCCAGTCAGGCGTGACCGATATCACCGCCTATCTCAATGAAAACGAAAACCGCATCAAACAGTGTTCGAGCCTGATACGCGTCATCAAGGTCAACAAACGGACATTGTCGCTTTTCGAGGCTAACGACTTCGATCATCTCACGCAGAACCTCGGGTCGATATTTCGTGACGACATGCTCCAGTCGCACGTCCAGGAGCTTTCGGCGCTTTGGAGCGGCGAAACCGAGTTTTCCAGCGATACTGTGAACTACACACTGACGGGGAGGCGGCTTGATATCCAGCTGCGTGGCACGGTGTTGCCAGGTTACGAAGACAACTGGCAGCGCGTCCTGATCTCCATCGAAGACGTGACCGAGCGCGAGGACGCGCGGCGCGAGCAGGTCGAAAGCAAGCGCTACGCGGAAGGCCTGTTCGAGCACTCCCCGGTGTCGCTGTGGGTGGAGGACTTCAGCCGCATCAAGCGATTGCTCGATGAAGTCCGCGACCAGGGAATTACGGATTTTCGTGTATTTACGGATGTGCACCCGGAATTCGTGCGTCAATGCACCAGCGAGATCCGCGTTATCGATATCAATCGCGAAACCCTGAAGCTCTTTCTGGCACCGGACAAGCTTACCCTGCTGCGCCGCCTCAACGATGTTTTCAGGGACGAGATGACCGCGCATTTCCGCGAGCAGCTGATCGACCTGTGGAACGGGAACCTGTTTCATCAGCGCGAGACGGTGAACTACGCACTCGACGGCACCGAGCGCCACGTGTTGCTGCAGTTCTCGGTATTGCCGGGTCATGAAGAGGATTGGTCGCTTGTCCAGATATCTCTGACCGACATAACAGCGCGCAAGAAGGCCGAGGCTTACCTCGAATATCTCGGCAAGCACGACGTGCTGACCAAGCTTTATAACCGCGCCTTTTATGTCGATGAGCTGAACCGGCTGGAGCGGCGCGAATTTCACCCGGTTTCCATCATCGTCCTCGACCTGAACGGACTGAAGGTGACGAATGATCAATGGGGGCATGCGGTTGGCGACAGCTTGCTACGCCGGGTAGGGGAGGTCCTCGGTGAGGCCGTAAGACCTCCATGCCATGCGGCACGCATCGGCGGCGATGAATTCGCCGTCCTCCTTCCTGCAATCGACGAGTTGGGCGCGGCGAGCCTCGTTGAGGAAATTCGCAGCCTGGTCGAAATCAACAATCAGTATTATTCGAACATTCCCCTCAACATTTCTGTCGGCTGGGCCACAAGCGTCGTCGGCGAGAAAATGGAATCAGTCGCCAAGCGCGCGGACCTGTTGATGTATGAAAACAAGCGCTCGCACTATTCATCGGCCGGCAAGGGTGGCCAGCCAACCGCGTAATGACGCAGTTCATTAGGAAGTGACCCGCGCAAACGCGACGCGGTCGCCGCCCTCACCCAAGGAGAAGAACAGGACAGCGAGCAGATTCGCCAAAATGCTGCCGAGAACCAGCAAGAGCACGATCTGCTTGATTGGCGTCAGTCCGCTGAATCTCAGCACCAGGGAATCGTAGTACTTCATCGCAAATTCCGCTCGGGTGGGGAATGGAAGCCATAAGAGGGCGAAATTCTGACCCTGAAAAGCTCAAACTCCATTTATCTCATGTCAGGATGAATAATTGAAAAAAACGCTCATGCGGAATGGTTTTCATTTCCGTTTCAATGCCCGTTGGATGGGTAATCCCAATTGGTTATACGCTCCTTTGAAAAAAGTCCCGGAGAAAGGACAGTGAGTCACGCTGATGTAACGGTCTGCAACATAGCGTCATCTCGCAACGAAAACTTCCGGCGCATCGGAACAAGACAAAAAAGCATAAACATGGGCGCCGCAGTTGAGCGGGCAGCAGTGGGGGACCCGGTCCAAGGTTCTATAGTGAGTAGAGTTAGAACAAGGCCTGGCACTGCGGATAGACAGGGTAAAGTTAAGAGAATCCAGAAAATAACTGGCGAAAGCCCAATTGCAACGCGCCCCCACGAGGCGCGTTTTGTTTGTTTAAGAGCATTGGGATGGCTTTTCCATTCTCCTTTCGTCGTATTGCATTCGCATTGAAATCGTATTTATAAATATAAATAAATGGACGTGCTTGATTGACGAGATTTCTGGGAGGAAACAATGGATACATCCAACAGCCCTGATGGCATTGGCGACCTGCAACGGGATCTCTGGACGCTGCAGAGCGATGGCATTGTCGGCAAGAAGGCAGCATTTTCGCGCGACTGGGCAGAGCGCATGCGCGAAGACATGATGACCGCTTTCTGGTCGGCCATCCAGCGTCCCGGCGGAGCAGTCGGCCGTGGGCCGAGGCGTTGGTATGTGGAGATTCATCCGGAAGAGTTTGGTGGTTTCGCTGACTTGGTCGCGCACCCCTGGGTGGTCGCGATGTGCGAGAATGCACTTGGCAAGGACTATCAGATCGTCGAGATCGGATTTGATGTCCCTTTTCAGGGGGCAAAGTACCAGCCATGGCACCGCGATTTTCCATCCCCAGCCGATACTTACGTGGACCGGCGCATCACGTCGCTTGCCTTTAATCTCACCGGTGTGGACGTGACCGACGACATGGGCCCGTTTGAGATCGCTCCTGGCACACAGTTCGAGGATGGCCGCGCCTGGAAGCATGAGATGTTTCCGTCCAAAGGTATCTGGCCGGCTCTCCAGGAGCGCGCTGTCAGGAAATTTCCGCAGCTTGGCGATATTTCATGCCGCTCTGCGCTGACCATCCACCGCGGCACGGAACACGGATCACCGATCGCCCGGCCGGTCATGGTGCTGGGCGTCGATGCCCCGGGTGCCGGGCACGCCGAGTTGCATGACTTGATGGTGACCCAGGCATATTACGACGCCCTGCCAGAATCGGTGCGGGAGCATTTGGTCTGCCGCGTGGTCGACAGACTGGTACCCGTAACGCAGAAACATGACATCGAAGGCCTCGTCATGGGAGCTGATCCCGTTTGATCGACGGCTAACGGCTTACTGGTCAAGCGGACCCGTGGCTTCGTTATCAGCATTGCCTGCACTAAGGTAGCTATCCACCGCCTGGTAAAACGCCGTGCGTAGTTCATCGAGATTGGCTGCGGTGAGGAGGAGCGGCGTTGGATCGATGCCGCTAATCGCGGCAGCAAACACGCCGTTGCCGGCATCAAAGTTGACCGAGCAAGAATGATTTCTATAGGCCCAGGATATTGTACCCTTGTTCGGCGCGGCCCGACGCGCAAGTCTTCGCATCAAGCGGCGCTGCCGCAGGAAGTTGTTGAATGCTACGCGCTTCATGAAATGCCCGTCATTTGAGGTCTTTGTTCTTGTAGCGTTGCATCAATCGAGATGCGTGGCCATTAACTTTGACATGCAAATCGCGTTTGGCTGTATGGCAGGGGGCGGCTTTGCTATTCATGCAGGAAATGGAGCCGGATCATTATATCGATGCCGGACCCTTCCTTCGACCGGCCCCCAAGTTCGATCGACCTGCCTTTGATCTCGCCTTCCAGTTCAAGTACCTTCCTGTCGCGCTTGAGTACGGATTCAATCTCGGCGACAGGTGTTTCCTTGTAAGAACCGGCTTCGACGCGAGCGGTCAGCGTGTCTCCATCGGTTGAATAGGTTCCGACATAATAAATGATGGTGTCCCCGCCGTAAATTTTGCCGTCAATAAGCACCACGAGCCCAATGCCCTGCATGGTCAAGGTATTGAATTCTGCCCTGTAGAGGCCTTCACGAAACGGGGTTTTCATGGGAAATTCCTCCATTCAGTTCGGTGGGCCATACCACCTGATTCCCCTGTCGAGGAGAATGCAAGAGGATAGTGTGACAATGGTTATCGATCGCACCGGCAATTCCGCCGCGGCAACGAAACGCTCGGCGCTCTTGCAAACAGGGCCTCGCGCGGGATCCATCCTGTTACCGTTACGTACTTCACATCGTCAGTCGTCGTGAGAAGCTGAGATTTCAATTGAATGCAACTTTAACGATCGTTCACTGACTGGGGGCCGCAACGATGTCGTTTGGGGACAAACAGTCGAGGCAAAGGAGAAACGATGATGAATGTCCTTCGAGGGGTATATCTCGGCTGCGCCGTGGCGCTGGCTCCGGTCGGCGCGCATGCGGCGGAATCCAGCCAGATCGGCACGCTGTCGTGCGACGTGTCCAAGGGCATTGGCATGTTCGTGGTCGAAAAGCAGAAGCTGACCTGCGCTTTCAAGGAGGACAAGGGTGGCAAGCCCGACAACTACACCGGTTCGATCGATGAATACGGCGTTGCGGTCGGCGAGGTTGCGGCGGGCCACTTGATATGGGGCGTCCTGGCGGCGACCAGCGGTGTTCCTGCCGGTGCGCTCGCCGGCACCTATAGCGGCGTTGGCGCGAACGCGTCGGTTGGCGTCGGCGCGGGTGCCAATATTCTGGTTGGCGGAACAGGCCGCGCATTCTCATTGCAGCCAATCTCGGTCGAGGGCCAGGAAGGAATAAACTTCGCCGGCGGAATCACGACGGTCACATTAACTGCGGCTCCCTGACGCCCCCGCGAGCAACCCTGAAACGCGGGCGGCGGGGGATTGTTCGCCGCTTGCGAATGGGGGGCGCTGGGAAGGTCGCTCGGTTGCGGGGATGCTTGCTGTCGGTTTAAGTGGTCATCCGGATCGATCCAGAGCATAATCGAGGGATTAGCTTCGGCCTACGCAAGGGAGGGGACGCCCCGTGTATAGCAGGCAGGCACTCTATGCACACGGATGGAAGTGGCTCACAAGCCTCCTGGGCGCAGCTCTTATGGCGACGTTCTTTGGTTGTGCCAGCCGACCGAAGGGCGTTCTCCTGCCTGTTGCCGAGACGTCGCCCAATGCAAGCAGGGTCGAGATGATGGTCGCGACGACCCGCAGCCGCGCCGCTAATCCGGGCGAAATGTATGGCGGTGAGCGGGCGCTCACTCCATCCTTTGCTGAGATCACCGTATCGATCCCGCCCGCTGATCACCGAAAAATCGGTGAGGTGGAGTGGCCACGCAGGCTGCCGCCTAATCCCGCCACCGATTTTGCCGTGCTCAACGCCGAAGTCGTTGACAAGCCGGCCGCCGAGGCTTGGTTGAGTGACAATATTGTGAAAAGCAAGGATCGCAGCGTCCTGGTCTTCATCCACGGATTCAACAACCGTTTCGAGGATGCGGTCTATCGGTTCGCCCAAATCGTTCACGATTCCGGCGCGCACAGCGTGCCAGTGCTGGTTACCTGGCCGTCGCGCGGCAGCATTCTCGCCTACGGCTACGATCGCGAGAGCACCAACTATACCCGCAATGCCTTGGAGAACCTGTTCCAATATCTTGCGCGGGACGACAAGGTGAAGGAAGTTTCCATCCTTGCCCATTCGATGGGCAATTGGCTGGCACTGGAATCGCTGCGTCAGATGGCCATCCGAAATGGCCGCCTTCCCGCAAAGTTCAAGAATGTCATGCTCGCCGATGCCGATGTCGACGTTGATGTCTTCCGCTCGCAGATCGCCGATCTTGGCGAACCACGACCGCAGTTCACCTTGTTCGTATCCCGGGACGACCGGGCTCTGGCGCTCTCGCGGCGGATTTGGGGCAATGTGGCGCGTCTTGGGGCAATTGACCCCGAACAGGAACCGTACAAGACAGAGCTTGCCGCCAACAAGATCGCCGTCATCGACCTCACCAAGGTCAAAGCGGGTGATGACCTCCACCATAGCAAGTTCGCGCAGTCGCCGGAAATCGTCGAGTTGATCGGGACCCGCCTGTCGGATGGACAGGCGCTCACTGACAACCGGCTGGGGATCGGCGACCATATCATTGCCGCAACGACCGGTGTTGCCGCAGCGGCCGGTACTGCAGCCGGCCTTGCCATCGCCGCGCCTGCTGCGGTGATCGATCAGAATACGCGTGAGAACTACGCCAGCCATATTGCTGATCTTTCGGGCGCATCCGACGGCCCTCAGGCGAACGGTCCGAGACGCAAGGATTGTCCGGCACATTCGGTGAACGGCCGGTGCATCGAACCGGCGTCGCATTCAACACGCGAGTAAAGGGCCTTCTGATTTTGCGTCTGGGTCAGAAAAATCAAGGAGATTGTGGGTGCGTGTTGGAGCGCGAATTCTGATCACACTGCCGCTGGCTTTGGCCGTTGCCATAGCGACTGTGTGGGCGGTGCTGGCCTTATGGTTTCGGCTGCCTGCGCCGGAGCTTGCGAAGGAAATGGCCGGCGGGGTGTTTGCGCTGCTTGGCCTTGTAACCATCGTCGCTCTGTTCACCCGCATGCGTATCCATGCTTTCGTCGTGTTTCTCGTGGCGTTCGGGGCCCTGCTGTTTTGGTGGAGAACCATAAAGCCGCTGGAACATGCCGATTGGGCACCCGAAGTCGCCCGGCAGGTGACGGGCACGCGCAACGGCGATCTGCTGACGCTGACAAATGTGCGCAATTTCGACTGGCGCAATAAGACCGATTTCACTGAGCATTGGGACACGCGCACCTACGACCTTGATAAATTGCAAACGGTCGACCTCTTCATGTCCTACTGGGGAAACCCCAACATTGCTCATGTCATTCTAAGCTTCGGCTTTGAGGGTGACGACTACCTCGCGTGGTCGATCGAGGTGCGGCGGCGAATCGGCGGCGCGTTCTCGCCCATTGCCGATCTGTTCAAGAGCGATCCATTGGTAATTGTCGCCGCCGATGAGCGGGATGTGATCGGTGCCCGCTCCAATTTCCGTGGTGAAGATGTGCAAATCTATCGCCTGAGAGCCTCGCCGGAAGCAGGCCGGGCGTTACTGTGGGCATATGTCGAGGACGCGAATGCGCTTGCGGCAACACCGGAGTTCTACAATTCCATCACGACCAACTGCACGACGACCATCGTCAAAATGATGCGCGCAGTGGGCGACAAGGTTCCTCTCGACTGGCGGCTCATCGTCAACGGCTACCTGCCTGACTACGCCTATGATCGTGGTGCGCTCGACACGCGCTTGACTCTCGACGAACTCAAAGCGCGCGCCCACATTGACAAGCGCGCTCAGGCCGGGGGCCTGTCCGCCGATTTCTCCCGGCTCATCCGCGCCGATGTCCCATCGCCATTGTCGCAGTAGGGAAACAAATGGCGGGCCGCGCGTGCAGCATTCGGTCAAGGTTTTCGACCCGGCCAGGCCTTCTGGATGGCCGCGAAAAGAAAAGCGGTCGTCAGGCCAAACAAAATGAGTCCATTGACCGCTTCGATGGCGCCGAGAAGGCGCCAGTCGTCCTTGAGAAAGATTTCGGCGTGCCCGTAACTGGTGATCGCCTCGAGCGAATAGAGGATCGCTTCGGTGGTATCCGACAACGCTCCAATCCAGAGGTAGAGCAGAGCCCAAGCCAAGGCTTCCAGGCCGTGCAAGGTGGCGGCGGCAAGCGCGATGATGGCAACCAGCGCGATGAAGCGAAAGAGCTTGTCTCGCGACGGCGGCGCTTCCGGCACGAGTATTCGCGTCAGCAGCATGAATACCGTAACATGAAACACGACAGTCAAGACCAGCATCGGCAAGCCCCACGCCCAATCGTTGCCCCACGCCATTCGCCTATCTCCGGACCGATGCTGTCATTGCGTTGCAGGTTGGCGCAGGACGCCAACCAATGCCTTACCATCGGTAAAATAGGGGTCGCCGCCACCATTGCGGCCGGTCTTTGTCGCACCAACGCCGGGTATCTCATAGCTTGATGAAAGCTGCCCGGCGGTCTGCAGATCCCCGATCACAAGGTCGCGCTCCGCATCCACATCTGGCCCGATGTGGTGGGTGACCTGGCCGGTATCGTGACTGAAGCCTACGCCACGATCGAAGCTGGCGGAGCCGAGCCAGAGCGGGCGCCCGTCTGCGCCGGTCTCTTTGGTAAGCCAGAAGCGCACGTGGTTGCGGCGATCGGCACTCCCTCCCACTGGCTTTTCGAATGCAAGGTCCTGTTTTCGTCCCTCGAACAGGAGAGGGCTGACTGGCGCATCGAGATCGGGGCGGTCCAGGACGACGCTCAATCCAATATCGATCGAGGTGCGAAGCGTGATCTTGTCGGCGGGATCCCACTTGGCCGCCGCGAAGGCCCGGATGACCTCTTCCTTCGAGCCGACAAGGCCAACATTGATCGGATCGCCGGGAATGTCCTGTTCGGTCCGCGTGACCATATTGCCGAATTCGGCAACGCGGCTGGCATCGCGAAAAATCCAGATCTCGGGAGCAATGAAATAGGCAACAAGGAGGTACGCCAACAACACGGCGACAAGGCCATTGAAGGCCAACCTTTTTTTTGTTCCACGAAACATCCGGTTCCGCTCATTCTTCGAAGCCGCTGCGAGTGTATGCTCAACCGATCGGCAATGTCAGAGACGATGCGCAACGTTACGGTAACAAACTGACGAACGTCGTCCGTATTCCAGGCAAATCAGAACTTGATCGAAAGATCCGCCCGGAATGCGTTGTCGATGGCATCGCTAGCTAGCTGGCCATTATAGGAAACGCCCAGCGTTGTCTTCGGCGAGAGCCTGAAATCGAGACCTGCTTCAAGTGCAAGGGCGTCTTCAGCAATGGGGGCGCCCGAAATGCCGAACCCATCGGTGCCGGCGAAGGCAAGGGTCGCTTCCGGCGTGTCGCCGAACGCGTGTTGCCAGCCGAGCATGCCGCGCGCCGTTGCCGCGACATTGCCAAGGACAAAGTCCGTCGATGCCCGAACGCCCAGTGTCGTGAACGTTGCGTCCGTCGTGTTGCTGCTGCCTGTCAGGGCCGCAGCGCCGCCGCTTTCGTTGAAACTGTCATTCCTGAAGTTCACATAGGCGAGGTTTGCGAACGGTTCGAAGGCCACGGGTTTCATGTCGATGCGATAGCCGAGTTCGCCGAAGACCTGCGCGGTGCCGGCGTCATAGTCCGCCGACAGATCGTCAGTGAAGCCAGGAAATACAACGGAGCGGCTGGTATCGATCGTGTGCCAGGTATAGGCCGCGCCGGCTCTGAGGCCCCAATTGCCCCACTGCGAACCGCCATAGGCGCCAAGGTGGTAATTGTCGCTGTCGCCCGAAGAGTGCCGATCGTCGACGTCGAACGAGGTGTGGCTGTAGCCGGCAAGTAGACCAAGCCGCCAGTTGTCACCGACGAGAGCGTCAGCGCCGATGAGAAAGCCGCCGGTGGTGCGGTCGAGTTCGGCAGCGTTGCCGTTGCTGTCTGTCGTGCCCCAATTGCCAAAGCCGGACGCCCAAACACCATATTGCTCGATTGTGGCGCCGGTCACCTTCGGGCCGTCGTCGCCATAGGCCATAAGGGGGATAGGGGCTGCACCCACATCGCCGAAAGCGCCGCGCAACCGGTTGATCGCTGCCTCGCGGACGAAGCGGCTGTCTTCGACAAGTGCTGTCGCGGCGGAAGCATGGATTTCGCCCGATAGCGAGTCGAAGGCGGAACGGGCCGTATCAGCATCGAGGAGGAGCAGGCTGTTATAAAGTGCCAAGGTCGGACCGCTTTGCGGCAAATCATTCAGGGCGCCGGACGTGGCAACCTGATTGGGTGTTATGGCGACGGTGGGGAAAGGACCATTGCCACTCGGCGTCTGGATAACGGCGATGGTCAGATCGACCGCATTGGCACTATTCAATAAGGTGGCGTCGAGAAACGCCGAGTTGGTTATCACAGCCGGATCGAACGCCCCGACCACGCCGCCCTGAGCGGTCAAAATCCGGTAAGTCTGACCGGTCTGATAACTCGTCGTGGGATCAAGCTCGCTCACAGAGACGGATCCGCCTTGAAGTGTTGCCGTTCCTGTCGCAGCGATCAGATCAGACGCGCCGGCCGAGGTGATTTCGACATCATAGACCGAGCCGGCTGCAAGCGTCAGGTTGCCCGCCACATGGAGCGTGCCGACGGAATTGCCCGGTGCGATCATCGCACCGGATGCTATCGTCGTGTTCCCGACCGTGCCATTTCCGGCAAGCGTGCCGCCATTCAGTACCTGCAAGGTGCCAGCGAGACTGCCATTGACCGAAAGCGTGCCTGCCTGGACGGTCGTGCCACCCGTATAAGTGTTGTTGCCCGACAGCGTGAGCTTCCCGGTACCGACTTTCGTCAGCGAGGCGCCGGTTCCGCCAGCGTCGCCGCCATCCTGTATAGAGCCCGACACTTCGGTTGAAAGGTTATTGGAGCCGACGGTCAGTGCAATACCGCCCAGAAAGAATTGCCCGCTGCCTTCAAGCGAGCCGGCAGTATTGGTAGCGATGTCGCTGTTGGAAAAGTCGACCAGGCCGGTGCCGTTGGCAATCAGACGGGCGTTGCCGCCGGAGCCGTTGTCATCAAACAGCGTCCTGCCGCCATTATTGTTGATGATGGTGGCATTTGACGCCGAGCTCGAGCCGCGAATAAGCGTCAGGCCCGTATTGTTATTGGTGATCGTGGCGTTTCCGGCATTGGTGGTATCGAAAAACGTAACGCGGCCATTGTTGACATTTGTGAACGTTGAATTACCGGCCGTGCTGCTGTTGTCGAGTTCGGTCGCGCCACCATCATTGGTTATGCTGGCGCCGGCTGCCGAACTGGTATCCAGAAAACGGGTTATACCGCCTACGTTGTTCGTGATCCGAGCGCTGCCTGCAGAGCTTGTCTCGGAGAATCGCAATTCGCCTGACGCGTTGTTGGTGATTGTGCTCGTGCCGCCGTTGCTGCTACTTGCAAAGCTGGTGCTGGCATTATTGTTGGTAATATTAGCGCTCGCCGCGTTACTTGTGCCGAAGAATTGGGTCTGGCCGCCGTTGTTGTTGGTGATAATGGCACGTCCGCCATTGCTCATATTGCGGAACGTCGTCTGTCCGGGCCCAGTGTTGGTAATGTTGGCATCACCGCCCGAACTGCTGTCCAGAAATTCCGTGAACTCCCCGGCGCTGTCATTAACGATTGTACCGCTCGCCGACATGGTTCCAGTAAATGTCTGAGCGTAGGAAGATCCGGCCATCAGCACCACGGCGAGTGCAGTCGATGCACGCAGAGCTTTTCGAAGGATCATTCCGCCCATCCCTTAAGTTGTATTCGAATCCCATAGAACGCGAATATTCTCCCGTGTCAAAGCTATCTGACAATTGCAAATGCTTCGTTTATGGGCAGACGGCATGAAAGGAACGGGTTTGATTGCTGGTGTTGCGGAATTGATACTTAACAATGAGATATGCAGTGCTGCTGGCGCAGCTCATTCGGTGTTTAGAGAGCAGCCAGCTTACGGCAAACGCAACGGCGACGCCCGCGAGAAAGATGCTGCCACTGCCAATAAGAGTCCTATCGCGGCCAGGCATCTTCGTCTTCTTCATGAAAGTCCTCGATCATAGTAAGAACCCCTACTGCCGAAGACTGATGGACAAGAATTGTAGTCAGTCGACGTTCCACTCGGCCCCCAAGATAACGACGTTGTTGGTTTGGAGCGTACCTTAACGAAATATTATTTCTGCGTTGCCTTATTACGTTTGAGTATATTCGGCGCGTACTTCCTACCGCCACATGCCCCGCATGCGCGCTCCAATATCCACACGCACCTGCCGAGCTTCATTGTATCCGGGGTGCATGCGCGGGGACAAGGGCCACGTCACGCATTCGAAATACTGGAGCAGCGTTGCAGGGATGAATCTTGACCGCGCCGCATACACGTGGCGGTCACCCTGGGCATTCTGTCCGTGGGTGAAGAAGCGTTGCGGCGTGACGAGATGCAGATTGTCCTTGGCACGGGTCATCGCGACATAAAGGAGGCGGCGCTCTTCCTCAATTTCCGCGGTCGTTCCGGTGCCGAGGTCGGAGGGCATGCAGCCGTCGACCACGTTCAACAGATAGACAGCCTTCCATTCCTGCCCCTTGGCCGAATGAATGGTGGAGAGGATCAGGTAGTCCTCGTCGAGCAGCGGTACGCCCGACTGATCGCTTGTGGCATCCGGCGGATCGAGCGTGAGTTCAGTTAGAAATCGTTCGCGCGAGGGATAGCCGGCAGCGATCTGCTCCAGCTGCAAAATGTCGGCCTGGCGCATCGAGGCATCCTCGTGGATGCGCTCCAGATGCGGTTCGTACCAGCGGCGCGCATGCTCGATTTCTCCCGGCCAACCTGGATTGCCTGAGCGAATGCGCTGAAGCGTATCAATGAATGTCGTCCAGTGATCGCCGGCGCGCGGAGGAGGTGGGATTTCGGCAAGGGCGGCGAGAGCGTCAGGCTGTGCGCCCATTTGCTCGAGTACACGTTGCGCCGATGCAGGGCCGACGCCTGGCAGAAGCTGCATGAGCCGGAATCCGGCGATCCTGTCGCGCGGGTTCTGGGCAAAGCGCAGCATGGCCAGCATATCCTTGACGTGCGCGCTATCGAGGAACTTCAGCCCGCCGAACTTGACGAACGGTATGTTGCGCCGCGTGAGCTCGACTTCAAGCGGGCCGCTGTGATGGGAGGTTCGGAACAGCACCGCCTGCTGCTTGAGGGTGGTGCCGACTTCCCTGTTCTCCAGCACGCGCTCGATGATGTAGTTGGCCTGGTCGGCCTCATCGCGCACTGTTACCAGTTGCGGCCGCTCTACCGATTGCCGCTCCGTCCACAGGTTCTTGGTGAAGCGTTCCGAAGCAAGATCGATCACGCCATTGGCGGCTGCCAGAATCGGCTGCGTTGATCGATAGTTCCGGTCAAGGGTGATGATGTCGGCTGCGGGGCTGAACGCCTTGGGGAAGTCGAGAATATTGCGGACAGTCGCGGCCCGGAAGGAATAGATCGATTGCGCGTCGTCGCCGACTACGGTGAGGCCCCGGCCACCGGGCTTCAATGCCAGGAGGATGGATGCCTGGAGCCGGTTTGTGTCCTGATATTCGTCGACGAGCACGTGATCGAAGCGGCCACCGATATCCTCGGCAAGCAGGGGATCGCTGACCGTCTGCGCCCAATAGAGCAGGAGGTCGTCATAATCGAGAATGTTTTGAGCCTGCTTCGCCTCGACATAGGCGGCAAAGAGTTCGCGCAGTTGCTTTTCCCAGCCGGCGCACCAGGGAAAGGTCAGGCGCAACACATCGTCGAGCGGCATTTCTGAATTCACGGCGCGCGAGTAGATTGCAAGGCAGGTTGCCTTGGTGGGGAAGCGGGTTTCCGTTTTCGAGAAGCCGAGTTCATGGCGGATCAAATTCATGAGATCGGCCGAATCTTCCCGGTCATGAATGGTGAAATCCGGACTGAGACCGATCTGTTCGGCATAATCGCGCAGGAGCCGCGCGCCCATCCCGTGGAATGTGCCGGCCCAGGCCAGAGCGTCGCCCATGATGCCGCCTGGCGCGCCAAGCACCTGCCGGCAAATACGCTCGACACGGCGCGTCATTTCGGCAGCGGCGCGGCGCGAGAAGGTCATCAGCAGAATGCGACGCGGATCGGCGCCGTTGACGATCAGATGGGCCACGCGGTGCGCCAGCGTATTGGTCTTACCTGATCCCGCTCCTGCTATGACCAGAAGCGGACCGACAGTCCCGCCAAAGATCGGGCCTACACCATATTCCACGGCTCTGCGCTGTTCCGGATTCAATCCTTCCAAATGCGCAGTGCTCATGAAGTCCCCGATACGTTTCTGCCTAAGCTCACGTTTCGCTTCGACGAATCGAAAGCGTGAAGTGAACAAAGATAGAACGTATCATCGGTTCGGTTGGTTGGAAAGTACTAGTAGACTTTAGTAGCAACCGTGCCGGGAGTAGTTCAAGCGCGGCTGGCTTGATGGAGCGGAACGCTTTCCCGCGAGAATATCACCACCGCGAACACCAGGACCCCAGCAAATGTGATCAACGAGCCTATGCCAACAACGGGCTCCAGCTGGCTCATGCCGCGTTCCATGAAATAGAGTGCGGGCAGCATCACCACCAGCCCGAGCATGTAGAGGGCGTAATGAACCATTGCCAGTCGCTTGTTCGCCTTGGCGGGATTGAGTGCATAATAGCCGCCAAAGATGGAACTTGTTACCCAGCCTAGAAGATTGATGTGCGCGTGCGCTGCGATCACGGTGTGATTGCCGGACATGCCCATTTGAAGGCCGACTGCCAGGCCGATGAGCAGCCATATAACTGCGGTCTTGAAGAACAGTTGAGAAATACTTGGCATAACGGGTCCCCTCCGAATTGCGGTTTTTTCAATGGCGCGGAGGATACACGCGGATTCAACACCTTTCCAGCGGGCGCAACTAAGCAAAAATAGTGAGATTATCAGGTAACGGCAGTTTCAATATTGGCCATCGGCGCGCGCAACGTCCAGACGATCCGATTGGGGGTCTGTTCCAGAATGCCTTCGCCTCCAAGAGACAGGGGCGTCACGCGCTCAAGGACGAGTTTACCAAAGCCTTGGGTGTTGCGCACCTTTACCGGAGGCCCATCGGATTCGGTCCAGGCTAGATAGAAGGTCTTGTCGTCATCGCCGACGGACCAATCCACGCTGACCTTGCCGCGCTCGGCCGAAAACACGCCATATTTTGCGGAGTTCGTTGCTAGCTCATGAAAGGCGATCCCCAGGTACTGGACTGCGTTGGGTTGAAGGACGATCGGGGGCCCGGACATGATCACGCAGGATTCGTCGCTGAACGGCTTGATCTGCGCGGTCAGCAAATCCGAAATCGTTGCACCGCGCCATGTTGCGTGAACAAGCAGATCGTGCGACCGCGCGAGCGCCATGATACGTTCGCGCACCTGCTGCTCGAACTCGGCGTTGTCACTGGTCCGGCTGCTGGTTTCGCGTATCATCGACAGGATCACGGCATACTGGTTCTTCACGCGGTGGTTCACTTCACGCATGAGCATGAGAATGCGTTCTTCGCTTTCCTTCTTGTCGGAAATGTCGCGCGCGATCTTCGACGCACCGATGACACGGCCGGATGCATTCTTGACGGGCGACACCGTCAGCGAAACGTGGATGCGGGAGCCGTCCTTGCGCCGCCGTATCGTTTCATAATGGTCTACCCGTTCGCCCTGGCGAATTCGCTCGACAATGCCGGGTTCTTCATCCAACCGCTCGGGTGGAATAAGGGTCGTGATGGATCGGCCGATCATCTCTTGCTCGGTGTAGCCGAAAATCCGCTCGGCGCCCTTGTTCCAGCTTCTGATGATGCCGGAAAGGTCCTTGCTCACAATCGCATCGTCTGACGATTCAACAATGGCTGCCAGGCGCTGCGCGATCTCTTCCTCCTGCTTTTGGGCGCTGACATCGAGAAGCACGTTGAGCGCGCCCACAACTTCGCCGCGCATGTCACGCAGCAGCACGGGCGAGGCAAGAAAATTGACGCGACTGCCATCGGGCCGCTCGGCGATTGCTTCCCCCCCGCGCACCTCCTGTTCTTCACGCAGACTGACGGCCATCGGGCACTCGTCGTGCCGCATGGGAGTTCCATCAGGCCAATAAAGTTTCCACGAGCCGCACCATTCGTCCTCGCCTATGCGCGGATTGCGACCCCAAAACGCGGCCGCCGCCCTGTTGTAAAACGTTATGATACCGGACTTGTTGGTCGTATAAACCGCAGCTGGCATGTCCATTAGGATGGAGTCGCGACTGTGACTATCCATATCATGCAGGGCTGAAAGCGATGAGGCGAAATTATTCTGCGAAATGTCCACGATATCCCCAGTTCTGCAGCGGTCTGAAACAGGAATCCTTTTTTCGCAACCGGATTCCTAGCAAACGCGCACGACAGTAAACTGTTTAAGGGGAAGTTGGTTCCAAGTTCTTTACAGTGAAGTCGATCGCAAAATAGCTACGGGCCGGTTTCGCGAGAAACCGGCCCGTATCAAAATCAAATGCGCATCGCGCTGGAGCTTAAATCTGTAGATCGGGTCAAACCCGCTGATCAAACCGCGAAGATGACAGCTGCAACCGCTAGCGCGCCAAACAAAATCATTGAGCATGTCATCCAATTGGAGATATCGCCGTTTTCTTTCGTATGTCGCATCATCACCCTGTATCCTCCTGAGCATAGCCGGATGTACCGACCCGTTCTCAAAAACCACGAACAACCGTCGCTGATTTCGGATTCCAGCTTGTATTCAAATTGTCGTGATTCACACCTGTTACCGGAATGGCAGAAGGTTTAATCCTGTCATACCGGCTTCAGTGGAAAGGATTATAGCGCTTTCAATTTAGCCATTCAATTCGCACAGGGCCGGCGATCATCACAATTTGATAGCGGATGAAAGGAACGCGAAAACGGCGCATTTCAGGCAGCGGCGATATCCACCAGCCTTGGAAAAATCATGCGAACCAGCGCGCCCCGACCGCCGTGAAAGCTTTGCGGAGCATCAAGCATTTCAAGGTGACCGCCATGTTCCTCGACGATCTTCTTGACAATGGCAAGGCCAAGACCAGTTCCCTTTTCACGTGTGGTTACATAGGGTTCGAGCAATTGGTGGCGGTTTTCCGCCGGCAAGCCCTTGCCGTTATCGAGAACTTCCACGGTGATGGATGCGCCCGCGCCCATCGCGCGAACAAGGATATGGCCTTCATCGATCACACCGGTGTGCAGCACCGCCTCAATGGACTCCGAAGCGTTCTTGATGATATTCCCGAAAGCCTGGCCAAGCAGCCGGCTATCGAAATTGCCGACAAGCGGTTCGTCGGCAATATCATGTTCGAATTTGATCTGTTGATTGCTTATCTCGACCAGGAAAGAAGCATCGCGCAAGACGGTACGGATATCCGCCGCCGCCAGCCGTGGCTTCGGCATGCGGGCGAATTCCGAAAACTCGTCCACCATGCGGCCAATGTCGCCAACCTGCCGGATGATCGTCTCGGTGCATTGATCGAAGATCTCCCGGTCTTCGACAATGACCTTACCGTAACGGCGGCGGATGCGTTCTGCCGATAGTTGGATGGGTGTCAGCGGATTCTTGATTTCATGGGCGATGCGGCGCGCGACGTCCGCCCACGCAGATGAACGATGCGCGGCGACGAGGTCTGTAATGTCGTCGACCGTGACCACGTAAGAGGTGTTCTTGGTATCTGCATCCTCCCGGGTAATCTGGACGTTGAGCGAACGCGCGACGCCATTGCGGGTGATGCTGATCTGCTTGCGGCTGGACGAGCGGCCGTTTTCGCGCGCCGCCTCGAACACCGCACCGATCTCCGGCAAAATCTGCACAAGTTCCTTGTTGGTCGCCTGCAAAGCATCGACCGCCAGCATCTGTTCGGCCGGGCGATTCAGATCAGCGATGATGCCGTGGGAATTGACGCTGATGACGCCGGCGGTAACGCCGGACAGAACTGCCTCAGTGAAGCGCCGCCGCTCATCGATCTCGTCCTTCGCGGATATGAGGTCGCTATGCTGCGTCTTCAGCTGTTCGACCATCTTGTTGAATGTTTGCGAGAGGGAAGCGATGTCCCCGTCGGATCCACGCACGGGAACTGAAACGTCAAAATTGCCCGTGGCGACATCCTCTGCCGCCCCGATCAACTGGCGGATGGGTTGTACGACGCGGTTGGCGACGGCGATGCCTGTCCAAACGGCGGTAAGCAGCAGCAGCAATGTGAGCTCTATATAGAGCAGCGCATAGGCAATCTGCGTGTTGACCCGGTTGCTTGCCAAGGACTGATATTCGGCATTGTTGTCGGCCATGACACGCACATTGTCGAGCGCTGAGGGATCAACGGCACGGATCGTGTAGAGGTAAAGGTCCGGCAAAGCCTGTGTCTTGATCACGGCGCCAGCCAGATTGGTATCGCCCGGCGGTATGAGTACGGGCTTGTCCCCGGCCGCGCCCTTCAGCGCCTGCAGCGGCACGGGTGGCAAAGTATGATCAACGAAGAGTTCGGCGCTGACGACAACCTCGCCGGTCGATTTGACAAGCGATGCGCCGAGCAGATTGTTGCGGCCTGCGTCATAGGTCAGCCAATCCGAGAATGCGCCACGGTCGAGGCTGTAGAGCATCCTGCGCTGATCGAGGTCGATCACCATCGAAAGCGTGGTCGTCAACAGGCTTTGGGCGTTGTCTTCGGTATAGGACTGCGCCGCCTTGATCGACATGTCGATGATCTGGTTGTTCTCCGGATTGATCCATGAATTCATCCGGTTATCGAGGACGATAAGCGAGAAGCAGGCGACGATGATCGAGGGTATCGATGCAATCAGTGCAAAGATGATCGCGATGTTGGTATGCAGATCATTGTTCTTCGCCTTGCTCTTGAAGAGGAACAGCTTCTTCAGGGTTGCGTAGGAAAGATAGACAAGGACCAGGATCGAGATGGCATTGGCCGCAATGATGAACTGTGTCGTCTGTTTCGTCGGTGAAATATTGGTGATGCCCATCATGACGATGAACGACACAATCGTCGTCGCCAACGCCAGGAGCGTCATCACCCGCGCGCCTTTTGGCAGAACCTGCGGCTTGATTATAGTTTTGCTGGCGGGCATCCATTCGCCTCGTTGGGTCACTCCGACTATTTCCGGGCGGACCACACTGTTTCCTTGTCGATTATCGATAGCGGCGGCGCTTGTAAAGCTTGCTTGGCCGCACCCAATTGAGGCAACAGGGATGTGCCACGCCTTCCGCGGAGTATCCTATGTCCATTCGTCCAATTGTGACTTTTCCAAATACAATCCTGCGCCGGCAGGCAGAACCGGTTACGCAATTCTGCGAAGATTTGCGGATGTTGGCTCAAGATCTCTTGGAAACGATGCGTGCCGCGCCCGGTATTGGCATCACGGCGCCGCATATCGGTGTGCTGAAACAGCTTGTTGTCACCGAGATCGAGCCGAACATGCAAGCGCGCTTTTACGTCAATCCGCGGATCGAATGGGCTTCAGACGATATGGTCCGGCGTGAGGAGGGCAGTGTGTCGATGCCTGGCGTATCGGATGAAATCGAGCGTCCGGCGTCCGTGCGTATTGCCTACCAGGATCTATCGGGTTCGACCCATACGGAAGAAGCGAGCGGTCTGTTGGCGACTTGCCTGCAGCACGAGATCGATCAGCTCAACGGCATATTTTGGCTGTACCGGCTGTCGAAACTCAAGCGCGATCGCCTGATCAAGCGTTTTGACAAGCTGCACCGCTGACATTTCAGCGGTGGATGGGGTCTTTCCATAATACGCCCTCCGGTTTCTCGACCGGCTCGATATCGAGATTGACGACCACGGGCTCCTGGCCCGAGCGAACCAGAACGCATTCCAGGGCCTCGTCGGGGCTGGCATTGATTTCCTGATGCGGCACATAGGGAGGCACGAAAATGAAATCGCCGGGTCCAGCTTCCGCAACATATTCGAGCCGCTCACCCCAACGCATTCGGGCGCGGCCCTTGACCACATAGATGATGCTTTCCAGATCGCCGTGATGATGCGCGCCGGTCTTTGCGTTGGCGTGAATGACAACGGTCCCGGCCCAGATCTTCTCGGCTCCGGCTCGGGCACGGTTTATCGCCGTCGCGCGGTTCATTCCGGGTGTCTGTGCCGTGTTCGGATCGAGCGAATCACCCGGTATGACCTTGACGCCATGCTCGCGCCAATCAATGGCGTGTTCATGTTCATGGGTGCCGTCGTTGTGGTGATCTTTGGACAAGGGGACCTCCAATTTGGCAGAGTGTAGCGGCCGCCATTGCGCAGGACCAGACCGCAGCGTGATGATAATTTATTAGCCGTTAGTCGTAGTATTTATCTTGACGATTTAGCTCGCGGCTCGCCAAGGTGGGGCGACTGCGAGTGTTTCGCAATCGATCGGAAGAACGGGTGATGCCAATCAGCAAATCACGAAACTCTCCATTCGACACAAGGGACGAACGCGATGGCGATCGTCTGCTCCAGATCGAGGCAGTCTATGACAGGGTTCCCGTTGGCCTTTGCTATATCAACCGGGACGGCGTCTTTGTTACCATCAATGACCAGTTATCGCGCATTTTCGGCACCGAGACCAGCCAGGTAGTGGGCGAGCAGATCGAGGCCATCATTCCGGACCACGCGCCGCTTTTGCGCGACACTCTCAAGGCCGCTCTGGAGGGCGCGGCGATCGCGGATGTCGAGATCGATATTTCAAGCGAGACCTTCATAGTCGCAGCCGCGCCCGTGACCAATGATCTTGGCGAGTTTGCCGGCATTTCGGTCGCCTACACGAATATCACCAACTTGCGAAAAATGGCTCAGAAGCTGCAGGAGACCGAGCAACGCACTTCCTATGCGCTTGAGAGCGCGGGGCAGTGGATATGGGATCTGAACATCGCAACGATGCGGGTCTGGCGCTCGCCACAATTCCGCGCCTTGCTCGGCCTTGATCCGCAAAGTGCCGGGCGCGAAAGCGTTGCCTGGGATATCGTCCATCCCGAAGACAAGCCCCGGGCCATAGCGGCATTCGAGGATGTGGTGAGTGGGCGCAAGCCCAGTTTCGAGGCGATCTACCGTGTAACGAGGCCCGACGGCGGTGTTATCTGGATATTGAGCCGTGGCAAGATCGTGGAATTTGGTCCGGATGGTTCGCCGTTGCGGCTCCTGGCAACAAGTGTCGATATCAGCGCGCAGAAACGTATCGAGGAGCAACTTTCGACGACGGTTCAGTTACGGCTGGAGCTTGAACAGAAGCTGCTCGAAGCAAACCGCAAGCTGAAGAACCAGTCCGAACGCGATCATCTGACCAATCTGCCGAACCGCCGCAAGTTCAATCACCTTCTAAAGCGGGAGTTCCTTCGCGCCACGGACAGTGGCGAAACGCTGGTCGTGCTGATGGTCGATATCGACCATTTCAAAGCCTATAACGACTTCTATGGACATCTGGCCGGTGACAAGTGCCTTGCGCAGGTCGGACGTGCCCTGAACAAGGTCGTCAAGCAAAGTGGGGGATCGGTTGCGCGCTTCGGAGGCGAAGAGTTTGCGGCGCTGCTCTCGGCCACTACGAATGACCATGCCGTCCTTGTCGCACGTCAAATGCTCGATGCAGTCTCGGCAATGCATATCCAACACAGCGGCAGTGCCAACGGCGACATCTCCGTGAGCATTGGTATCGCGGTTCTCGATGGTGCACAGGGCGCAACCGTCAATGGCCCAGACGACCTTCTCAATCTTGCCGATAGGGCGCTTTACGAATCGAAGCGCAGCGGCCGCAACCGGCTGAGTATCTGGGGAGCGTTCACAAATTAGCGTTAGGACATATCTCGCTGCAGGCCGCGAACGGACTTCCGCCTGATCAATGATGGGTGAAAATTGATCAATCGGGCGCGTGCTGCTGCCGGGGCGCTGTTCCTCCTCGATCCTGCTGTGGACAGGGGTCTTGCGCCTGCCGAAAATGTCAGTATCGGCTTCCACCACCTCGGCATTGCCATCATCAATTGAAACCCTGCATTTATACTGAAGGAATAATCATGACATCGCTCATTGCCCCTGATCTCCAGGAACGTTTCGAGCTGGCTAAGAAAATGGCCACCGAAGCCGGCGCCAGGGCGCTTGCCCACTTCAATGCGCGCGAAAGGCTGGTGATCGAAACCAAGGCCGATCCGCACGATGTGGTGTCAATCGCCGACCGGGACGTGGAAAACCTCATCCGGTCCAGGATCGCAGCGGCGTTCCCCGGCGATGCCATCCTTGGCGAAGAATATGGCGTGAGCACAGGCTCGACCGAGTATACCTGGGTCATCGACCCGATCGATGGCACCAGTCCCTTCGTCAACGGCATGCCAACCTGGTGTGTATCAATTGCGGCCTTGCGGAACGCAGAAATTGCAATCGGTGTGATCTACGTGCCTTGCAATGACGAACTCTATGCCGCTGGCGATGGGCTCGGTGCGACACTCAACGGCAAGCCCCTCAAACTTGACGCCAGCCGCACCATCCGCGATGCAGTAACAGGGATTGGCGCCAATAACCACGTGACACCGGCGGCCGTCGCCTCCATCGTCGAAAAACTGCTTGAGGCGGGCGGAAATTTCATCCGCAACGGTTCCGGCGCGCTGATGCTTGCCTATGTCGCGGCCGGAAGGCTTGTCGGCTACTACGAGCCTTATATGCACGCTTGGGACTGCATGGCCGGCTACTGCCTGGTCAAAGAAGCCGGCGGCTGGCACTACCCGTTCCCGGTCAAGGGGGATGGCCTGAGCAGAGGCGCACCGGTCCTCGCTGCTGCCAGTGGCGCGGTAGAAGATCTGCGAATGATCGCTGGTCTCTGAAAGGGCCGAAGGCTCCTCAATCACTGTCGACAAGTCTGGCGGCAAGGAGTTTCGCCCGCAACGGTTTTGACACCTTTGCTTATTATGATTGTGGTCGGTTGCGTATTCGCTACCGGATGAGTTGCAGTATCTTGCTGTAGGCATGCATCGAACGCGATAAGAAAAATCAAATTCTCCATGCACGTGAGCAGGGCGCATCATTGACTTATCCCAGCGAATAACATCGACTAAAGTATGAAGCTGTAGAGTAGCGTTTCTTTCAGAGCTGGATAGTCATGACGGTCGTGCGAAATCTTTTGTGGGCGCCAACAATTGGCTTATCCTGGTTGTGGGGGTTAGGGTTCTTCTATTCGATCCACGTCACGTTGACTTACGGGTGGCTTGGTTTCTTGGGCTTTGCCATTGCCAATGTCGGCGGCCTGTGGCTTTTCGGCTATATTCTTGGTCGCACCAAGCGTTCGCCCGATCAGATCATCAAGGATATCGAAGGCCGATATGCCGGTGTTTTCCTGCTGTTTCAGATGGCCGCGCTTGTCGTCACAATCTTCGGTTTCGTCGCCTATCTTTGGCGACCGATCGTAGGCGAGGGATCGCCGGTCGGTGTCGCCATGCTACTGCTCTTCGCCTGCGCCATCGGCCATGCGCTTTCATTGCAGCAGATAAAGATACTCCACATTTTCTATACGGTGGTTGGCGTAGCCGCCGGCATCGTGCTGTTGATTGGGCTGCGGGAGGTATCAACCTATCCCGGCGTTCCCTTGCAGAAGTTCGACAGCCGCTTCTATGGTCTGGTCATGCCGACTGTAATCGGCTTCTTGCTCGGCCCCTGGCTTGATATCCAGCATTGGCAAAGGGCTGTCACCATCAAGCGCGAGGGTGGCAATGTCGGCCTTGCCTATGGCGTCGGCGCGCTGCTTTTCTTCGGATTTCTTTTCCTCAACGCGTTGACTGCATCGGCTGTCGGTCCGATTGGCAGCATTCTGTCGATCGATGGCCTGCCGAGCGCCCAGGGGGCCGTCTCGGCAGCAACCGTGCTGGCCGCGGAGAACGGCAGGCCCTATCTCGCCGTTGCCTTCGTCATATGGACAGTCATAGCCTTGGCCTCGACGGTCGACAGCTTCTATTGCGCGACCGCCTGGTTCTTGAAGGGCAAGCATCTGCGGAGCAACAGTCCGCTGCTGGCCCTTATCCCCGATGCCGTCGCATCATCGCCGCTGTGGCTCCTGATTGGCGCGGTCTGGGTTGCGTTCACGGCGGTGCCGGCAAACTTCTCGCTCATGTATTTCATGATGCCCTTTGCGACACTATTTGTCAGCGCTTCAGCCAATTTGGTGTGCGAGGCGCTCGGGGCACAGCCGAAATTCGATCCGGTCCTGAGCTTCATGATCGGGTGCGGGTCGGCGCTGATATTCGTCATTGGCTATATCCAGCCGGTCCCGGGATTCCTTGTCATCTCTCCATTCATAGGCCTGATTGGAGCCTTGCCGGTCATCATCGAATTGATCGGCCCGAGGTCGAAGGCGATACCCGTCGAGATCATCGACCAGCCTATTCGGATGATGTCGCCATCACCGCTGGCGGTGGTTTCGGGAGGCGAGGAGATGACCCCGTCGCATGGTTTCGATGGCGAGTGGTTCGTCATGCAGCTTGTGCCGACCTATGATGACACGAATTCGGTCGGTAATGTCTACTTTGCCAATTACGTGCGCTGGGTGGGCAAGGCGCGCGAATTGTTCTTCAATGTTTGCATGCCCGATTTCGATCTGGCCACGACGCGGTTCTATATTCTGACGCGCTCTTTCACCCATGATTATCGGCGCGAGTCCAAGGAGTTCGAGCAGATCACCGTGCGTATCAAGATTGCCCGGCACAATCGCAAGTTCGTGACCTTGCAGCATGAAATCCATAGCGCGGCGCAGGGTTTGCTGGGGCACGGCGAGCAGTCGCTAATGTTCGTGGATCGGGAAAACTACAATCCCCTCGATATTCCAGGCGAAGTGATCAAGGGTTTCCTCGCCTATTGGCCGAAAGATTCGCGCCTATCGCCGAATCATCGCCCGCACATTCAGGACGCAGCAGCCAAGCGCCAGGCCTAGGGGCAAATTGATATCGGCGTCAGCTGGCAACCTGATAGCGCTCGCTGTCGAACGTCATGAGTTCGAACGTCTTCTCGACGGGCTCGGCAGGGCTGAACAGGAAGCCCTGCACCTGGTCGCAACCTTCCTTCTGCAGGCAAGCGAGCTGTTCGCGGGTCTCGACCCCCTCGGCAGTGATTTTCATGCCCATGCTGGCGCCAAGACCCATCACCGCACGGATAATTGCAAGGCTTCCGCGGTTATGCGGCAAATCCCGCACGAAGGACTGGTCGATCTTGATCTTGTCGAAAGGCATCTTGCGCAGATAGCTTAGGCTGGAATAGCCCGTGCCGAAATCGTCGAGCGCGATACTGACGCCCATAGCGCGAAACTGGCGCAGCAGCGAGATCGCGGCGACATTGGCTTCGAGAAAGACCGACTCCGTTATCTCGAGTTCGAGACGGCTCGGCTTCAACCGGTTTTCTGTCAGGGCATTGCGAACGATCGAGGCAAGATCGGAATGTCGGAACTGGATCGCCGATATATTGATGGCGACATGGATGTCCTGCGGCCAGGAAGCCGCTATGCGACAGGCTTCCTGAATGATCCATTCTCCAAGCGGGATGATATTGCCGGTTTCCTCGGCGATCGGGATGAAGATCGTCGGCGAGATGAAGCCGTGCACCGGATGTCTCCAGCGCAAGAGGGTTTCGAAACCGACGGTTTTCAGCGTGTGCGCCGAAACGATGGGCTGGAAATGCAGGATGAATTCCTGCCGTGCCAGCGCACCGCGCAAATCCATCGCCAGCGCACGCTTGGCTTCGATGCGCGCATCCATCTCGACTTCGTAGAAGCGGAAGCTGTTGCGGCCCTCGTTCTTGGTGCGATACAGCGCGAGATCGGCACAGCGCATGATGTCGTTGACGCTGTCGGTCGGGGCGATGGCAATGCCTATGCTGATGTGGATATTGATCTGGATACCGTCGATCCAGAACGGCTGCGAGACGTTCTGGACCAGTTGCTCGGCAAGTTCGGTGGCCGCTGCCTGATCGGCGCCGCGCGCCAGGAGAGCAAATTCATCGCCGGAAAGGCGCGCGACTGTATAGGTCGCCGGCGAGCTGCCGCGCAGGCGGTCGGCCACCTGCTTCAAAAGTTGATCGCCGATGCCGTGACCGAAACTGTCGTTGACCGTCTTGAATTCGTCGAGGTCGATGCAGAAAACCGCAAAACTGCGCAGTCCCTTTTCAAGGTCCTTTGTCGCCTGGCCGAGCTGGTCGGTAAAGAGCGTCCGGTTCGGCAGATCGGTCAGGACGTCGTAGCGGGCAAGATAGGAGAGCTGATCCTCGGATTGTTTGGCCGCAGTCACGTCCGATCCCACGCCGCGGTAGCCGACGAACTGGCCGGCATTGTCGAAGATCGCCTTGCCGGTGAGGGACCACCATCGCGTTTCACCCCGGATGTTGATCGGGAGAATATGGTTGCGGAACGTCGTGCGGTTCTCGATGGCCTGCCAGATGGAGCCAACCTTCACGGCTTCTTCGGCGTGGGACTGATCGATCTTGAACAGCTGCGCGAAGGGCATGCCCTGCAACTCTTTCGTGGTCTTGGCGGCGATCTGTGCCAGACGTGGAGACGTATGCTGCAGCTTCAGATCGGCGTCGGTTTCCCAGATCCAGTCGCTGGCGTTCTCCTCGAAATCATAAAGGAGCAGGCTGATAACTTCCTTCTGTTGCTCCACCTTGATCTGGTCCAGCGTGCGCATGACGATGAGATTGCTCATGTGGACGATGGTGAAGAGAATGAAGAGGGCATAGAACGCCAAGAGGATGGCAATGAAGAGAAAGAAGTCCTCGCCAGTCGAGGCGAGGGCGAAGAACGAGCCGGTGATGATCGTGCCGGAATAGGCGATCGCCGCAAGGGGGACGACGGCGACTCCGATGCCGGTCGCCATGAGCCCGGCAGCGGTACAGGCGATCAGCAACCTGTGATACGGGTCGGCATCGAGGAACAGCATAAGGGGAATGCTGGCGAGGCAAATGCCATAGAGGGCAGAGACGATAATCAGATATTTGATGGCCTCAAAGCTCAGCTCCTTGACCTTCGGCACCTTGTACCATTGCATGCATGCAACGAGCGAGAATACCGTCAGCAGGGTGACTGCGATTGCAACACCAGCAAGATAGGGCTTTGGTCCCAAATTCCAGAATACAAAGGAAACGACGAACACCACGCACATCGCGACAAGCACGGTAAATGGCGCCAGCCTGAGCGCAACGTCCATCTGCTCGGCATAGACACGGCGCTTGACGGCGGGGTTAATTGCGCCACGCATTCCGAACATCGATCGGATCGCGTCAATTGTATGGAAATTGGACAACGGCACGCAAAGCCCTCGGGATCGTGAGTTCGAATTGCCTCATGTTAGGTTTTTTAAGTTCGGCATTGGTTAATGTACTTAACATTTTTTTTAATAGTTACCAATGTCTTTATCGCGCAACGTCGCATTCTTGGTAAGATGATTTTCCAAGTATACAACGCTTGAGCTTAATTATTGGGTGGATGAAGGCAAGACTGAATAGTATCCACGTATCTACCAAAGTATTATACAGATACCATCGGGCAAGTGTCGCATCTGGTATCGAATGTATTTTTCTATAGTGCTCCTCTCGAGCGCCAACAACGCCATCTGCATGAATTGCAACCTTAGATAGCATGTTGGATGTGTGGGTCGCATCACCACCGGCTCGTAGCGATCGCTCAGCCAGGCGCGGCAAGAACCGCCGCGAGCAGTCCCGGAAACGCACCATCCAGATCGTCCCTGCGCAATTCGTTCATGTGCGACGTGCCGTGATTGCGGGTATGCACGATGCCTGCCTCGCGCAACACGCGGAAATGATGCGACATGCTCGATTTGGGGCGCCCGCCATCGAGTGCCGCGCATGTTGCCTCGCCGTTGCGGGCCAGTTGGCGTACGATGGCAAGGCGGACCGGGTCGCTCAGGGCATAAAGCACGGACTCGAGCTGGATTTCGGAAATCGATGGATGGCGAAATTGTCTCATGCGTCGCTTCTAGCACAAAACTTTGTGTATTGCTATTGTTCGAATATTATCGAACAATAAAAACATCACGGATTGAAATCCACCTTTGAGCCTAGCTGGAGTAATTTTACATGGCCTCTCTCTTCCAACCCTTCACCCTAAAGGACGTGACGTTGCGCAACCGGATCGCGGTTTCGCCCATGTGCCAATATTCGGCTACCGATGGCATGGTCAACGATTGGCACCGTGTCCATCTTGGCGGATTGGCACGGGGAGGCGCTGGCCTTGTCGTGGTGGAGGCAACGGCGGTGACGCCGGAAGGGCGCATCACGCCCAATTGCCTCGGTCTGTGGAATGACGAGCAGGCGGCGGCGTTGGCGCCCATCGTACAAATGATCAAGGATGCAGGAGCCGTGCCTGGCATTCAGATTGGCCATGCCGGGCGCAAGGCGAGCGCCAATCGTCCATGGGAAGGTGACAACCACATTCCGGCGGAGGATCCGCGCGGCTGGGACATCATCGCGCCCTCGGCGATCGCCTATGGCGGCGGTCTTTCCAAGACTCCTCACGAAATGACCAAGGGCGATATTGACCGGGTCAAGCAAGCATTCGTCGATAGCGCCAAGCGCGCCTTTGCAAGTGGGTTCGAGTGGCTGGAACTGCATTTTGCCCATGGCTATCTGGCACAAAGCTTCCTGTCGAAACATTCCAACAAGCGTACCGACGAATATGGCGGCAGCTTTGAAAATCGTGGCCGTTTCATCCTTGAAACACTGCGGGCCGTTCGTGCTGCTTGGCCGGAGAACCTGCCGCTGGCGGCGCGCCTTGGCGTAATCGAATTTGACGGCACTGATGAAGAAACGTTGGGCGAAGCAATCGAGCTGATCAAGACAATGAAAGCCGAAGGGCTGGACTTCATTGATGTGAGCATGGGGTTTTCAGTGGGCAAGGCGAACATACCGTGGGGGCCGGCATTCCTTGGTCCGGTGGCGGCGCGCGTTCGCAACGAAGCCGGACTTCCAGCTTCGACCTCATGGTATGTCAGCACGCCGCAGCAGGCGGAGGAACTGGTGCGTGACGGGTCGGTGGATCTCGTCATGTTGGCGCGGCCGCTCCTCACCGATCCGCATTGGCCATTCAAGGCCGCAAAGGAACTCGGCGTGGAAAGCCCGGCCTGGGTGCTACCCGCCCCTTATGCCCATTGGCTTGATCGCTACCGGGCGGCTTGAGATCTGAAACCTCCGGTTGGCAAATACCGCATAGTTCATCTCACGGTTTGACAGCAAGCCGGTGCTTCTGGGGAGTTCTGTCTCCCCCGACGCACCCGCCGCTTCGGAGCTGCACCAAACCCAGGGTTGAAACCAGTCACGGGCACGGTTGTTTTAGAACACCATTCCCGGAACCAGCGAAAATATGAAATGCGCATCGTGTCGGCATGCGAGGACATTGCCTATTGTCGGCCATCCGCGCGGAGCCTTTCCGTCCCCGATGTTGTCCTGTCTAATCAAAGCCGAAGTGTCATGCCTGTCGTCAAGGTCTATCGAAAATCGCAGAGGGTCTGTATAGACGGGCGAAAACAGGCAACAGGGCGGGTGTGCGAGCACCGCAAATGAACATGGCAATAGTGAAGAACAGGGCTAGAAGTCCGATTGCAGTGGCCGCAAATGACGAGCCGGCCACGCTTGCGACCGTCCAACCGATGGTCGCTTTCGAACAGGTATCAAAGCGCTTCGCCGCCGGTCGAAGCAGTGCGGAAGTGGTGGCGCTCGACAATATCGATCTCGTGGTACCACGTGGTTCTGTAACTGGAATCATCGGCCGTTCGGGAGCCGGGAAATCCACATTGATCCGCCTCGTCAACGGCCTGGAAAAGCCCAGTTCCGGCCGCGTCCTTGTCGATGGCATCGATGTCGCCGGGCTTGACGAAAAGAGCCTGCGCGCCGTGCGCCGCTCGATCGGCATGATTTTCCAGCATTTCAATCTGCTGTCCTCGCGCACCGCCTTCGACAATGTCGCGTTGCCTCTGGAAATCTCTGGAACGGACAAGCGCTCGATCGAGCAACGGGTTTCGCCGCTGCTCGATCTCGTTGGCCTTTCTGACAAGCGGGATCGTTACCCTTCCGAACTTTCCGGTGGACAAAAGCAGCGTATTGGCATTGCGCGAGCACTTGCGACCGAGCCAAAGCTTCTGCTTTCCGATGAGGCGACGTCGGCTCTTGACCCGGAAACAACGCGTTCGATTCTCGATCTGCTCAGGAAGATCAACAAGGAACTCGGCCTCACTGTGCTGCTCATCACCCACGAGATGGAAGTGGTCAAATCCATTGCCGACCATGTGGCGGTGATCGATGGCGGGCGCATCGTCGAGCAAGGCCCGACCTTCGACGTCTTCACCGGTCATGCACACGAGACGACGCGGGCTTTGCTGGGCGGGCTTGCGGGCATGCACCTTCCGGAGTTCCTGACAAGCCGCATGTCGAAGGAGCCGCAGGCCGGCTCCCGCACGATCCTCAGGGTGATCTTCAAGGGTGAGAACGCGACGGAGCCGATGCTTGCACGGCTTGGCAGTGATCTCGGCATCGAGGTCAATATTCTCGCCGGCGCTGTCGACGAGATTGCCGGGCGTCCCTTCGGCATGCTCGTTGTTTCGCTGCGAGCTGACGACGCCAAGATTGTGCAGGCCCAGCATTTCCTTGCCTCTCATGGTCTGGCATCAGAGGTGGTCGGCTATGTCCGCTGATATCATTTCCCTGATCGTTAAAGCCACGGGCCAGACGCTTTATATGGTTGCGGTTGCCGGCCTTATCGGATCGCTCTTTGGCATTCCGCTGGGCGTGTTCCTGGCTACCAGCGGTCGCGGCGAGCTTTTCCCGGCGCCATCTGTCAACAAGGTGCTCGGCGCTATCGTCAACGCGACGCGCTCCACGCCGTTCATCATTCTTGTCGTCGCCATCATCCCGTTCACGCGGCTTATCGCTGGCACGTCGATCGGCACGAGCGCTGCGATTGTCCCTCTGACCATTGCCACCATTCCCTTCGTCGCACGGCTGGTTGAAACGGCCATCCGTGAAGTCGATCCCGGCCTCATTGAGGCCGCGCGCGCCATGGGAGCAAGCCCGATACAGATCGTATTCAAGGTTCTGCTCGCCGAAGCCCGGCCCGGCATCGCGTCAGCCTTGACACTGACCATCGTCAGTCTGATCGGCTATTCGGCGATGGTTGGGGCAGTCGGCGGCGGAGGGCTCGGCGACCTTGGCATCCGCTATGGCTATCAGCGCTTCATGCCCGATGTCATGGCCGTGGTCGTGGTGGTGCTGATCGTTCTCGTGCAGTTCATCCAAAGCGCCGGCGACCGTTTGGCGCGCCAGTTCGACAAGCGTGCACGTCCCCGTTGAATTTAAAGTTTTTCAGAAGACAGGAGTATGAAAATGCTGAAAAAAATCCTCGCCACTGCCGCCGTTGCGGCCGTTCTGAGCGCGACCGCCGCCTGGGCGGAAACGATCAAGGTAGGGGTGACGCCGGGCGAGCATGCGCAGATCATGGAAAAGGTCAAAGAAGTCGCCAAGCCGAAGGGGCTCGACATCGAGATTTTCGAGTTCTCCGACTATGTCGTACCGAACCAGGCTTTGAACGATGGTGAGCTTGATGCCAATTCCTTCCAGCACAAGCCTTACCTCGACAATCAGATTGCCGACCGCAAGTTCGACCTCGTCGACGTCGCCTATACGGTCAATTTTCCGATGGGCGTTTATTCGAAGAAGGTGAAGAGCTTCGATGACCTTGCGGATGGCGCGACCATTGCCATTCCGAACGATCCGACGAATGGCGGACGGGCGCTGTTGATCCTGGCGGACAAGGGTGCGATCAAGTTGAAGGATGGTGCAGGGCTGAAAGTCACGGTCAACGACATCATTGAAAATCCAAAGAACTTCAAGTTCGTAGAACTCGATGCTGCGCAGTTACCGCGCTCCATCGATGACGTCGATGCTGCGGCGATCAACACCAATTATGCGCTGGAGGCTGGCCTCGATCCCATGAAGGGCACGATCCTCAAGGAAGGGGAAAAAGCGCCCTACGTCAACCTCATCGCCGTTCGCGCTGCCGACAAGGACAAGCCCTGGGTCAAGACGCTGATCGAGTCCTACCACTCGGATCCGGTCAAGCAGTTCATTCTCGACAAGTACAAGGGCGCCGCTGTCCCGAGTTGGTGAGTCAAACGCCTGTTACCCTCCCCCTCGTGGGGAGCGACTGTCTT
>UCKM01000011.1 GCA_900473175.1 Hyphomicrobiales bacterium
TTTATGAGTTTGCGGCCTGAACAACATGAGTCGTAATGCCGGATTTTGATGAAATTCAGCGATATCTGTGGGGCGCTTGGCGGATGATGAATGGTCATGCGGATGGGCTTGACCTGCTCGACTTTTCCGAAGACGGGTTCTGGCAGTCTTTCCACGCCATTACGATTTCGCTACCGCCGCTTATCCTCGGCTGGATCATCTTTGCCAATGACATGATTGCGCTGCGTCCGGAAACCGGCAACCGGTTCTCGATCATGGGCCGCGTCGCGTTTGTCGATCTCGCTTCGTGGGTGGCGCCGCTGGTGGTGCTCGCCTTCACCGTCCGGCGGCTCGGGCTTAGCAAGCGCTTCAGCCCCTACGTCGTCGCCAGCAACTGGGGGACGGCGATCGGTGCCTGGCTTATGGTGCCGGCAACGCTGTTGCGCGTCGTGCTGCCGGGTTGGCCGGGCTTTACCGCCAGTTTGAGCCTGCTGCTTTACGGCGGCATCCTGTTCCTGACCTACCGTCTTACGCAAGTTGCCCTGAAAAAATCACACGCCTATACGGCGGGCTTTTTCGTGGTCCTTGTGGCCGGCTCGCTTTTCCTGATGATCCTGCTTCAGAGCGTGCTCGGCATTTCCCTGCCGGAACCGGTCACGATCGGATAATCCACGCCGATAAGATAAAGCCCAAAGGGCGGCGCCACCGGACCGCAGGCCTTGCGGTCACGCGCCGCAAGGGCAGCGCTGACATCATCAGCATCCCAGCGACCGCACCCGACCTCGTTGAGCGTCCCGGCGAAGGACCGAATCTGGTTGTGCAGAAAGGAGCGGGCCGACGCTCTTATTTCGACGATTTCGCCTTTCCGTGCCACGCTGAGGTGGTCCAGTGTTTTCACCGGACTTTTCGATTGGCACTGGGTGGCGCGAAATGTGGTGAAGTCATGCGTACCAATTAGTCTTTGCGCGGCCGCGTGCATGGCATCGGCATCGAGCGGCTTCTTCACCCACCACGCGCGGTATGCTTCCAACGGTGCCGGAGGCCGGCGGTTGATGATGCGGTAGAGATAGTGCCGGCCGGTTGCGGAAAACCGCGCGTCGAAATTGTCGCCGACCAGTTCCACATTCATGATGCCAACAGCTTCGCCGGCGACGACGAGATGGGCATTCAGCGCCTCGCGGACTTTCGAACTGCTCCAATTCTTGGTGAGGTCCACATGCGCGACCTGCGCGCTCGCATGGACGCCGGAATCGGTGCGCCCGGCCGCGCCAAGGGAAATCTTTTCGCCGCAGAACTTGAAGATAGCCTGCTCGATGGCGGCCTGGACGGTATGACCATTTTCCTGGCGCTGCCAACCAGCATAGGGCGTACCGTCATATTCGACAGTCAGTTTGTAGCGCGGCACTACAGCGCTCCAAAGGCTGGTGCGTAGATCAGTTTACCTGATGCCGGCGCTTCATAGAAAGCAAGCGCTTGCAGATACTCGCCCTGATACTGGCTGTCGAAGCCTGCAGCGCGCCGGTGCTCATAGCCGAAACGTCCGTAATATTCGGGGTCGCCGAGAACGACCGACAGTGTTTCGCCAGAAGCAACCAGTTGCTTATGGGCGGCTCTCACAAGTTCGCTGCCAACGCCCTTCCCCTGCTGTGCAGGAAGGATGGCGAGCGGTGCGAGCGCCACAGCGTTGAATTCTGCTGCGACCTTCAAACGCGAAAACAGGATGTGCCCGATGACGATAGCATCCGCCTCGGCCACCAGTTCAAGCACGACATCGTCGTCGTGCCGCAGCCGGTGAACCAGGTCAGCCTCATCTGTGCCGCCGAACGCAGTTTGCAGAACGTGGGTGATCGCCGGAAAGTCGCTCGATTCGGCTGCGCGGACCGCGATGCCGCTCATGGCAGGCGCGTCCCTTGCGCGATCTTGGCACCGCGCTGGAATTCGAGACTGTCCATGACCTTTCCACCGGCGCGTTGCAGCGAGCGCAAGCGCACGGCGCCTTCACCGCAGGCGATGCGAAGACTGTCGTCAAGCACGGTGCCCGGGTCGCCAACGCCAGTCGCCAGCACCGAGCGCAACAGCTTGATCCGTTCAAGCTCGCCGCCGATTTCCATCTCGCACCAAGTGCCGGGGAAGGGCGCAAGGCCGCGGATACGGTTATGGATTTCGATTGCTGGATCGCTCCAGTCGATGCGCGTTTCCGCCTTGGTAATCTTCGACGCATAGGTGACGCCGTCTTCCGATTGCGGCGTCAGCGTCAGGCTGTCGCGCTCGAGCGCAGCCATGGCCCGCACCATGAGGTCGGCACCCGCTGTGCTCAGCTGATCATGGAGTTCGCCGGCCGTCATATCGGCGGTGATCTTCACCTTTTCCACCATGGCGACCGGACCGGTATCCAGACCCACGTCCATTTTCATGATCATGATCCCGGATTCAAGGTCGCCGGCCATGATGGCCCGCTGGATGGGGGCGGCGCCGCGCCAGCGTGGCAGCAGGGACGCGTGGCCGTTATAGCAGCCGAGGCGGGTGCCTTCGAGGATTTCCCGCGGCAGGATGAGCCCATAGGCAACGACCACCGCGACATCGGCGTTGAGGTCGCGAAACGCCTGCTGTTCGTCAGCGCCTCTCAAGCTCGTGGGCGTGCGAACGTCGATGCCGAACTGTTCGGCGTTGCGCTGTACCGGTGAAGGCGTCAGCTCCAGCCCTCTGCGACCGGCAGGCCGGGGCGGCTGGCTATAGACTGCGACAATCTCATGGCCCTGTCCGATCAAGGCGTTGAGGATGGGCACCGCGAAATCCGGCGTGCCCATGAAGACGATGCGCAAGCTCATCGGCTAAACCGCCAGCCGGCTGGGCAGTCGGTCCTTGGCGAGCTTCTTGAACTTTTTCATCACCATCTCGCGCTTGAGCCGCGATATATGATCGATGAACAGGACGCCGTTGAGATGGTCGATCTCATGCTGCAGGCAGGTGGCGAGCAACCCATCCGCCGCGACTTCCTGCTGCTTGCCGTCGAGATCGAGATAGGCGATGCGCACTTCTGCCGGGCGTTCGACCTCGGCATAGTAGTCAGGGATCGACAGGCAGCCTTCCTCGTAGACGTTGCGATTGTCGCTCGATGCCAAAACCTGCGGATTGATGAAAATCTGCGGTGCCCTCGGCTCATCTTCCTTGGAAAGGTCGATGACCAGCATGCGCAAGGGCTGGCCCACCTGAATTGCGGCCAGACCTATGCCGGGAGCGTCGTACATCGTATCGAGCATATCAGTGGCGAACCTGACCAGATCGGCGTCAAAACGCTCCACAGGTTTGGACACCTGACGCAATAGCGGATCGGGAAGAATGACAAGCGGTTTGATAGACATGAGCATCACCTAATATCTCAATAGTAACGCGTCAATCCGATGCAAAAGTCATTTGCGAAAATGTTCTTGTTTTGATCTCACATTTGCCATCCGAATCGGTTACTCTGCGCGTCATGGAAACCTCACTCTCTCTCGATCAGACGCTTGTTCAGCTGGGCGCCACATCGATATCGCTTGGCGCCGCACTGTTTGCTGGCGCGGTCGTGACCGCTTGTGCGATCCTTTTGGCCATTATCGTCCTGTGGCGTTCATCGCGCATGCGGCTGGTTGCCGAAATTCAGGCGGAGGACCGCGCCCGCGATGCCGAGGCGCGGATGGGTGAGATCCTGAAGAGCCAGTCCGAGATGCAGGGCCGCATGCAGACGATGGCGGAGCTCTTTGGTTCCCGGCAAGCAGAACTCAACCAGTCGATCCGCGAACGCCTCGACGGGATGACCAGCCGGATCGGCCAGACAATAACCGAGCAGACACAATCGACGCACGAAAATCTTGCCAAGCTGCAAGAGCGGCTTGCCGTCATCGATACGGCGCAGAACAACATTCAGGCGCTTGCCGGGCAGGTTGTGCAGCTGCAGGCAATCCTTGCCAACAAGCAGACGCGCGGCGCCTTCGGTCAGGCGCGCATGGAAGCAATTATCGCCGACGGGCTGCCAATGGGCGCCTTTACGTTTCAGGCGACGCTCTCCAATGGCAGCCGGCCGGATTGCATCGTGCATATGCCGAATGGTGCGCCCAACCTTGTCATCGACGCAAAGTTTCCGTTGGAGGCATGGAACGCCATTCGCGAATCGGAGCATCCGGAAGCCAAGAAAATAGCCCTTGCCCAGTTTCGCCGTGACGTTGAGGTGCACATTCGCGATGTGGCGGACAGGTACCTGATCAATGGCGAGACGCAGGATACGGCGTTTCTTTTCGTGCCATCGGAATCAATATTCGCCGAGATCCACGAGAATTTTGAAGGTGTGGTGCAGAAGGCGCATCGCTCGCGCATCGTCATCGTCTCACCGTCGCTGCTGATGCTGTCGATCCAGGTGATTCAGGCGGTCCTCAAGGACGTGCGCATGCGTGAACAGGCGCACCTTATCCAGGGCGAAGTGATCCGGCTGATGGAGGATGTCGGCCGGCTGGACGACCGTGTCCGCCGCCTCCAGACCCATTTTGGTCAGGCCAACAAGGACATCGACGATATTCTCGTCTCTTCGAGCAAGGTGACCAAGCGGGGCCAGAAGATCGAGGCGCTGGAGTTTGCCGAGGCGCCGGCGAAAGAACCCGAGCCGAGCCGGGCCGCTGCCTCAGCAACAGGCCAGTTGCGGCTGCGCGTTGTCGATGGCGAAGAATAGACGCTACTAAGCGGCCTCAATCTTCTTGCGACGCACTTCCCAGGTACCGGTCGTTTGCGGCTTTACGAATAGTGTGACGATATCGGGGTTGGCCTTCTTTAAAGCCGCCTCAAGGCGCTCCACACAGGCCTCTATTTCCGGGGCCTGGACATGATCTTCGAATTCGACGCTGAGCCCGGCGACAATTTGCCTTGGCCCCATATGTACGGTCAAGACGCCATTCGCCCTCTGGATATCGGGGTCGTTGTTGGCGATGTCGAGGATTTGTTGTTCGACTTCCGGCAGCGCTGCCTCGCCCATCAGCAGTCCCTTGCTTTCTCGCGCAAGGAAGATGGCCGTGGCAGCAAGGATCAGCGAAATGCCGATCGATGCGACCCCATCGAGTGCGGGCATTTCGAACAGCTGCGCCGCGGCAATGCCGATGAAGGCGATGATCAGGCCAAGGAGTGCGGCAGTATCTTCGAAAAGAACCGTGAAGACACTGGGGTCCTTGCTTTTCTGTACGGCCTCGACATAGCCGAGTTTGCCCTTCACGCTGCGAAATTCCTTGAGTGCCACAAACCACGAACTTCCCTCGAATAGGGTGGCAAAGCCCAGCACGACATAATTGACAAGCGGGTTGGCAACCGGTTCCGGGGCCATAATGTGGATGAGGCCTTCATAAAACGAAACACCGGCGCCGACGGCAAAGACCAAAAGCGCGACAATGAAGCTCCAGAAATAGAGTTCCCGTCCGTGGCCGAGCGGATGTGTCTTATCCGCAGGCCGTGCTGCGCGGCGCAGACCGTAAAGGAGAAGGCCGCCATTGCCGGTATCGACGAGGGAATGCACGCCTTCCGACAGCATGGCGGAGCTGCCGGTAAAGAATGCTGCGATGAATTTGGTAGCAGCGATCAGGAGATTGCCGAGAATGGCGGCGTAGATGACCTTTTTCGATCCGGCGTGCGATCCTGAATGTGATGCCATCTATATCCCCTGTTGGTCGGAAACGCCGTTGAAATTAACAAGTTCCGCCGGAAGCTTCCATCATAGTGCCCTATCGCTGTGGCTGCGTCAGCAAAGAGTCGGAATGGCGCTAGCCCTGCCGCTTGTCTTGCGCTAACGCTGCCGCAAACAGGGCAAGGCATCATGGCTGAATCTACAACCGAAGACGCAATTTTTCTCGGCATCGATACGGGCGGCACCTATACGGATGCCGTGCTCTGGTCGGAGCAGAGTGGCGTCATTGCCAAGGCCAAGGCGCTGACGACGCGGCACGACTTGAGCGTCGGCATCTCCGGTGCCGTCGAGCGCATCATTGCGGCAGCGTCGGTGCAGGCTGGCGATATAAGGCTCGTCTCAATGTCGACGACGCTCGCGACCAATGCGCTGGTAGAGGGGCAGGGCGGCCGCATTGCTCTGATCATGGTGGGTTTTTCAAAGGCGGACCTCGAAAAAGCCGACCTCGGCACAGCCCTTGGCACCGATCCAGTGGTGTTCATTCCCGGTGGCCATGACGTCTACGGTCGCGCTCAAACGCTCGATACAACGGCATTGATCGAGGCATTGCCGCGATTGAAGCACGAAGTGACGGGCTTTGCCGTCTGCGCCTATTTTGCCGTGCGCAATCCGGAACATGAGATCGCGGTTCGCGATCTCATTCGGCGCGAAACCGGCCATCCCGTCACCTGCAGCCATGAATTGTCGGCGAAACTCAATGGCCCGCGCCGCGCCCTGACGACGGTTCTCAATGCTCGCCTCATCGCGATGATCGACCGGCTGGTAGCGGCGACTGAAGGTTTTCTCGACAGGAGCGGCATCCATGCCCCGCTGATGGTGGTGCGTGGCGACGGCGCGCTGGTTTCCGCTGCCTTCGCCCGGCATCGGCCGATCGAGACGATCCTGTCCGGCCCGGCCGCCAGCCTCGTCGGCGCGCGCCACATGACCGGGCTCGACAACGCCATCGTGTCCGACATTGGCGGTACGACGACTGATGTGGCGGTTCTTGACCAGGGTCGTCCGCGGCTTGACCCCAACGGCGCAACGGTCGGCGGTTTCCGGACCATGGTAGAAGCCGTCGCCATGCGCACCTTCGGCCTTGGCGGCGATTCGGAAGTATCGCTCGATGATAATGCCATGGCGCCGAGCATCAAGCTTGGGCCGCGCCGGCTGGTGCCGCTGTCGCTGCTTGCCGCCAATCATGGTGTGGTGGTTGTCGAACATCTGGCGCGGCAGGTGAAAGCCGCCAATGCCGGCCGGCTCGACGGGCGATTCGTCTTGCGCACCGGCGTTCCCGCCCAGATGGCTTCCGGATTGAGCAAGAGCGAGGCTGAACTTTACGAGCGGATCACCGGCGATCCGCAGCCGCTCGACCGTTTATTGACGTCGATTTCGCAGGCTGCCACCGTCAACCGCCTCGTTGCGCGGGGCCTTGTGCATGTGTCCGGTTTCACCCCATCGGACGCCTGCCATGTGCTTGGCCTGCAGAGCAATTGGAATGCTGAGGCGGCGCGCTACGGCGCCATCCTCTATGCGCGGCGCAAGGATGGAGCAGGCCGCCCGCTCTGCGATACGCCGGAAGAGGTTGCACACCGGACCTATGATGCGCTCATCCGGCGCTCGGCCGAAGTGGTGCTGGAGACAGTCTTTGCCGAGGATGATCTCGACGGACCCGAAACGGTCGCCAGTCCGCTCATCCAGCGCGCACTATCCGCAAATGGCGGTATTGCCGGAGTCCGGCTGGCGATCGACCGTCCGGTGATCGGGCTCGGCGCATCAGCGCCGGTTTATTATCCCGCGGTCGGTTCGATGCTTGCCATTGATTGTATCGTCCCGGTTGACACTGATGTGGCCAATGCGCTGGGCGCGGTTGTCGGGCAGGTGCGCGTTTCGGTCGAAGCACATGTGAGCCAGCCCGCAGAAGGCCTGTTTCGTGTGCTTGCCGGCGAAGTGGTCAAGGATTTCCAGGTCGAGGACGAAGCGATAGCCTTTGCCGCGGCAACGCTGCGCCAGCAGGTTGGCGCGCTGGCGCTTGAAGCCGGGACCGACGAAGCCCAGATCGGCATTGCCCAGGAGATCAGTGCTGCCACTGTGGAGGATCAGCGCAAATTCATCGAGGCCGTCTTGATCGCGACGGCATCGGGTCGGCCCCGAATCGCGCATTAGCGTTCATTATTTCCCTGACGGCATAAATCCTGTTCACTATTGATGAATTGACGGGGAATGCTTCATTGTGATCAAGGATAGGATGACGCAAAGGCGAAGGAAATGATCATGAGTGAGCGCATCGAAATCAATGGCTTGAAGGTGGCGGGGGAGCTTTATGACTTCGTCGTCAATGAAGCGATTCCCGGCACTGGTGTCGATGCGGCGAAATTCTGGTCTGGCTTTGCCGAGATCGTGAACGATCTGGCGCCAAGGAACCGCGAACTCCTGCAGAAACGCGACGCTTTTCAGCAAAAGCTCGATGATTTCTACAAACAAAAGCGCAATACCGGCTACAGCCAGGAAGAATATGAAGCCTTCCTGAAGGAGATAGGGTATCTGTTGCCCGAGGGCGATGCGTTCGCCGTTTCAACCAGCAACGTCGACCCGGAGATCGCGGTCACCGCCGGCCCGCAGCTCGTCGTGCCTGTCATGAATGCCCGTTACGCACTCAATGCCGCCAATGCGCGCTGGGGTTCGCTCTATGATGCGCTGTACGGAACGGACGCTGTTTCCGACGAGGACGGCGCAGAAAAAGGCAAGACGTTCAATCCCGTGCGCGGCGGCAAGGTCATAGCCTGGGCCAAGGCCTTCCTCGATGCGAGCGCTCCACTTGCTGGCGCCGGCTGGGCTGACGTTACCGGCCTGCGCATTGACGGCAAGAAGCTCGTGCCAACCATGAGCGGAAAGGAGGTGGCACTGCAGGACGAGGCGCAGTTCGCTGGCTATCGCGGCGATCCTAAGGCTCCAACTGCGGTGCTTCTGGTCAAGAATGGCCTGCACGTAGAAATCGCCGTCAATGCGGACCACCCGATTGGCAGCACCGATCCCGCCCACATCGCCGATGTCATGCTGGAGTCAGCGCTGACCACAATCCAGGATTGCGAGGATTCGATTGCGGCTGTGGATGCGGAAGACAAGGTCGTCGTCTACCGCAATTGGCTCGGTCTGATGAACGGTGACCTTGCCGACACGTTCGACAAGGGTGGCAAGACAGTGACCCGCAAGCTCAATCCTGACCGCGACTATACCGGACCGGACGGTAAGACGCTGACACTTCCGGGACGCTCGCTGATGCTGGTGCGCAATGTCGGTCACCTGATGACCAATCCGGCGATCCTCGACAAGGACAACAACGAGATCCCCGAAGGCATCATGGATGCGGCCGTGACAGCACTGGCCTCGCTCCACGATATCGGGCCGGGCGGCAGGCACATGAATTCGCGTGCTGGCTCCATGTATGTGGTGAAGCCGAAGATGCACGGCCCTGAAGAAGTCGCGTTTGCTTCCGAATTGTTTGGCCGGGTCGAAGCCCTTGTCGGCATGCAGCCAAACACCATGAAGATGGGCATCATGGATGAGGAGCGCCGCACGACGGTGAACCTCAAGGAGGCTATCCGCGCCGCGAAAGAACGCGTTGTTTTCATCAATACCGGCTTCCTCGACCGGACCGGCGACGAGATCCACACCTCGATGGAAGCTGGCCCGATGATCCGCAAGGGCGATATGAAGCAGGCCTCCTGGATCGGCGCCTATGAAAATTGGAACGTCGATATCGGCCTCGAATGCGGACTTTCCGGCCATGCCCAGATCGGCAAGGGCATGTGGGCCATGCCCGACCTCATGGCGGCAATGCTCGAGCAGAAGATCGCTCATCCCAGGGCTGGAGCAAATACGGCTTGGGTGCCGTCGCCTACGGCCGCGACCCTGCATGCCACGCACTACCACAAGGTCAATGTCACCGAAGTCCAGGCCGGATTAAAGAAGCGCGCCCGGGCGAAGCTCAGCGATATTCTCTCGGTGCCGGTCGCTTCGCGTCCCAACTGGACGCCAGAGGACATCCAGCATGAACTTGACAACAATGCCCAGGGCATCCTCGGCTATGTCGTCCGCTGGGTCGATCAGGGGGTCGGTTGTTCCAAGGTGCCGGACATCAACAATGTCGGGCTGATGGAAGACCGCGCCACATTGCGGATCTCGGCGCAGCACATAGCCAACTGGTTGCACCATGGCGTTGCCAGCGAGGCGCAAGTGCTTGAAACCTTGAAGCGCATGGCGGCAGTCGTCGACAAGCAGAATGCCGAAGACCCGCTTTACCGGCCAATGGCCACGGACTTTGAAGGTTCCATCGCATTTCAGGCCGCGTGCGATCTTGTTTTCAAAGGCCGCGAGCAACCCAACGGTTATACGGAACCAGTTCTGCATCGTCGCCGGCGGGAATTGAAAGCCAGGCAGGCAGCGGAGTAGATTGCAGGAACCCATGGCTGCCCACAGTCGCGCTGCATGTATTTCCTTCTCCATTTTCTTGGTGGCGTTAACGGTGCGTGCGGCGACGGGGGGCGAGCCTTCGATCGAAATTGTCGATTGGGGGCTGACATCCGCTCGGGAAGTCGGTTCTGAGATCTCGCCCGATACGCCGACCGGGTTGAACCGGCTCGTCGAGGGTCCGGTAAATGTCATACGCGCCACAAGCATCCGCGCCTGCATCGGCACCAGCTTTGGCGTGATCTACAGGACGGATGACGATAGCGGCGTTCTTCCAATAATGGTCGTGGTCCAGCATCCTCTGATCAAAACGCCGGACGGACGTTCGATGCAAAAAAGCAGCTGGCACGACAGCGCGATTCCACAGCGCCGCTATGCGGGCTGGGTATTCGAGCGAGATTTTGAACTCGTCTCCGGTTCCTGGATCATCTCGTTGCGCGACGCTTCCGGCAAGGAAATGGCATCGAAACGTTTCAACGTAGTCGCAGGCAGTTGCCCGATTTCCTGACGGAATGATCCTGCCAGATTGACGGGCCATTTGAATATTGGAGATGTCGATGGTGCGCGCGTGGAGGAGTATGGGTTCATTCTGTGCGATTGTCGTTGCGATCGCGCTTGGCTGCAGTTCGGCCGCAGCGTCCGATTCCGGCCTGTACCGCGCCCAGGCCGTTGTATCCGGCCAAGGCGAAGCCAACCGCGCGATAGGGATGGCGCAGTGCCTGGAAGATGTTCTCGTTAAGGTTTCCGGCGACCAGCGCCTGTTGCGCGAGCCAAAGGTTGCGGTGTTGAAGCAAGAGGCCGCCGCGTTTGCTACGCGTTTCCAGTATCGCGATCGCATGTCGGGCATTCCGATGCATGATGAGCAAGGCTCCTACGACAGGCCGCACGATCTTGCCGTGCAGTTCGACCCGCCGAAGATAGACGCGTTGTTGCGCGCGCTCGGCCGGCAGCCCTGGCTGTGGCCGCGTCCGCATGTCGTCGTTTACGTGTCTGTCCTTGGCAGGAAGGACAGCTTCACGCTTGCCAGCGACAGTGATCGCGATCCCGACATGCGCGCGTCACTGGAAGCGGCGGCCGAACGGGTTGGCCTGCCGATCGCGCTACCGACGAGGCTGCAATTCGCGCAAGAAGGCTGGAATGTCGACACTCTGCCGCAGGCGAGCCTTGCCAAGCTGGATGAGGCGGCCAGCGCCGACCATGGCGATCTTGCTCTAGCGGGAAATCTGATCTGGAGCGACCAGGCGCTCGGCTGGATAGCCGAGTGGCGATTGGGTTCGAAAGGCAGGGCCTATCACTGGCAAGTGCGCGGCGTCGGGTTCGATGATGCCTTTCGCAACGGAATGCACGGCGCTGCTCAGGTGCTTTCCGGTAATGGTGAACCGGAATAGTCCGCACCGTAGAGGCATTGCAAAAGGCATCATTTGAGGGATAAGCGGTTGGTGGCCGTTGCTTCCTCCATGAATCTTGGCGGGAGTTTGCCCTGATCAGTAGCCTTGCAGCGGGACGAGTTACACCGCCCACTTGTTTGCTGGCTGATTCTTGTTTAGGCGATGGCGCATGAAACTGCTTGCGCTCGATACCGCTGCCAATCTCTGTTCCGTCGCCGTGCTCGACGTTGATTCCGGAATTGTCCTGGCGGCGGTCAGCGAAGATATCGGCAAAGGCCATGCCGAGCGCCTGATGGGCGTGATCGAGAATGTTATCAAAAAAGCGGAAATGGACTTCAGCGGGATCGGCAAGATCGCAGTGAGCATTGGTCCGGGCTCGTTCACCGGCGTGCGCGTCGGCGTTGCGACCGCGCGTGGTTTCGCGCTCGCGCTGAAGTGCCCGGCGGTCGGCATCAGTACATTGCAGGCTTTGGCCTTCGATGCGGCGCAATTGTTCCCCGGCAGGCCAGTCCTGTCGATCATCGATGCGCGGCGCGACGAGGTTTATGCGCAGTTCTTCGGTGAGGATGGTTCAGCGGAATCCGAGCCAATGGTGACCGCGCTTGCGCTCGTCATGGGCCGGTTGACCGAACTGGGCAACACCCACGTCCTTTCGGGGTCCGGTGCAGCACTTATCAATGAAAAGCTGGATAAGCCGCTTGATGTTGCTAGGACCACTGCGACCGGCAGCATCGAAGCCTTCGCCCGGCTTGGCGCAATCAGTCTTGCCGGTGGGGACGCGCCCAAGCCGCTCTATCTGCGCGGCCTTGATGTCAAGCCGCAACAGGGCTTTGTGATGAAAAGGAAGGGCGCCGAATGATCGGCTTTCCGTTTGATAATCTGCGCCCGCGCAGTTTCGTCATCGAACCGCTTGTGCGGGCAGACTCTGCAGATATCGCCGGCATTCACGACGTCACATTCCGCCGGCCGTGGAGTGACGATGATTTTCACGCTCTGCTTGCTGACCAGAATGTGTTTGGGTTCATTGCGCGTGAAGAGGGAAACCGAAAGGCGCAGCCTGGCGGCTTTGTCCTCGCACGGCTTTTATTGGACGAAGCTGAGATACTGACCATCGCGGTCGCGCCGCAGGCGCAGCGCAAGGGTCTGGGCCATGCTTTGATGGATGCAACACTGCGGCATCTGCACAACGCGCGCGCCAGCATGCTCTTCCTTGAGGTCGACGAACTCAACACTCCGGCGCTGGCGCTTTATCGCGGGCTTGGCTTCAAGCAGGTCGGCAAACGCCCAGGCTATTACGAAACGTCCACCGGTCGCTCCTCCGCATTGACCATGCGCCGCGATCTGAAAGTCCGCTAGATGGCCTGGTTGCGCTTTATTGTCATGGCGGCGGCGTTCGTCCTTGCCATCCTCGTCCTTGTGCCCTTGCAATACATGTTCCTGAAGACAGGTTTGGGGCCCCGTATAGCGACGCCGATGCTGTTTCATCGGATCGTAACCCGGCTGCTCGGCTTCCGCGTCCATGTGCATGGGGAAATGGCGAAGGACCGGCCGCTTCTCCTTACCGCCAACCACACGTCCTGGACTGACATCGTCATCCTCGGTTCATTGCGGGAAATGGCATTCATCGCCAAGGCAGAAGTGGCGAAGTGGCCGCTATTCGGCATGTTGGCCAAGCTCCAGCGCACGGTTTTCATCGAGCGGGAAAAGCGCGGCAAAACGCATCATCAGGCCAGCGAGATCGCAGTCCGCCTCGCCGCCGGCGACCCGATGGTGCTGTTTGCGGAAGGTACGACTTCGGACGGCAACCGCGTCCTTCCCTTCAAGACTTCGCTTTTTGGAGCTGCGCAGGTGGCAATTCGCGACACCGACGTCGAAACAGTCACTGTACAGCCCGTGGCGATTGCCTATACGCGCGTTCACGGCATTCCGATGGGCCGCGTGCATCGGCCGATCGTTGCCTGGCCGGGCGACGTGCCGCTTGGTCCAAGCCTGATTGGCCTCTTGAAGGACGGCGCCGTCGATGTCGACGTGTGGTTCGGCGAGCCTGTCGTAATTGACGGCAAGAGCGACCGCAAAGCCCTGGCGCGGACGATGGAAGGAAGGGTGCGCGCCATGGTACAGACATCACTGATGGGACGCGACCTTGTCGCCCAGTTGGATGAAACCGACGATCCCGCTATTCCGGACCCGGCCAAAAGTGGCTGAGGGGATCGGGAAAATGCGGTCAACTCGAGAATCGACAGCCTTTCTGCTTCTATTCGAGCTCAAAAAGCTCTAGAAGCCTGCGCATGGACGATATCAGTATCAATCACAAGCCGGATGGCAGTTCCGGATCCGAGACGCATTCGCCTGCCCTTGCCAATACCCGCAAGGTCTACGTGAAGACCTATGGCTGCCAGATGAACGTCTATGACAGCCAGCGGATGGCCGATAGCCTTGCAGCCGAGGGTTATACTTCAACCGACACGGCCGACGATGCTGATCTGGTGTTGATCAATACTTGTCATATACGCGAGAAGGCTTCCGAGAAGCTCTATTCGGCGCTTGGCCGTCTGCGCAAGATGAAGGATGCGCGCGCCAGGGAGGGCCGTGAGTTGACCGTTGGCGTCGCCGGCTGTGTCGCACAGGCCGAGGGAGACGAAATCACACGCCGGGCGCCCGTGGTCGATCTTGTCGTCGGTCCGCAGACCTATCACCGGTTGCCGCAGGCCCTGGCCCGCGTCCGGCAGGGCGAACGCGTGGTCGAGACCGAATATGCGATCGAAGACAAATTCGAACATTTGCCAACGCCGCAGAAAGAACAAACCAGAAGCCGCGGCGTCACGGCATTTTTGACCGTGCAGGAAGGTTGCGACAAATTCTGCACCTTCTGCGTCGTTCCATATACCCGCGGTTCGGAAGTATCGCGGCCCGTCGCTCAGATCCTGAAAGAGGCGGAAAAGCTCGCCGATGCGGGCGTGCGCGAACTGACGCTGCTCGGCCAGAACGTCAATGCCTGGCACGGGATGAGCACGGATGGCCGCGAATGGGGCCTGGGCGAGTTGCTCTATCGGCTGGCCGAAATTCCAGGCATCGCCCGTCTGCGCTATGTGACCAGCCATCCGCGCGACATGGATGACGCGCTGATTGCCGCACATCGTGATCTTAATGTTTTGATGCCCTATCTGCATCTCCCGGTTCAATCGGGCTCGGACCGCATCCTCAAGGCGATGAATCGCAAGCACACCGGCAGCGACTATTTGCGCCTGATCGAGCGCATTCGGATGGCGCGTTCCGATATCGCGCTCTCCGGCGATTTTATCGTCGGCTTCCCGGGCGAAACCGAGGATGACTTCGAGGCAACGATGGAGATGGTGCGCAATGTAACCTATGCGGCTGCCTATTCGTTCAAGTATTCGCCGCGCCCCGGCACGCCTGGCGCCGATATGGACAACCACGTTGAGGAAGCGGTGAAGGATGTAAGGCTGCAGCGTCTGCAGGCTTTGCTCAGCGAACAGCAATATGCCTTCCAGCGCAGTCTCGTCGGGAAATCCGTGGACGTCCTGATCGAAAAGGCTGGAAGAGTGCCGGGACAGATGGTCGGACGATCTCCCTGGTTACAACCTGTAATTATCGATGTACACGGCGGTCGAATCGGCGACATTATCCAGGTACGAATCATCGACACCGGCACCAATAGCCTGATTGGGGTGCGGGAGATGAACTCGGCGAGCCATGGAACTATATATGAGACTGTGTAAGGGCTGAACACTTCTTTAGGAGAGCCGTTTGAACGCCACCGAAAAACTGAAACCTGCTTCCTCGGGAGCCTCGGATCTGGCGCATATCGTACTGACATTTGACAATAACCGGCTGGCGAGTGCGCTGTTCGGCCAGTTCGATGAAAATCTCGCCCGCATCGAGCAGAAATTGGGTGTCGACGTTCGCTCAAAGGGAAACCAGCTTGCCATTCGCGGGGAGCCAACCGCAACCGAGCAGGCGCGCCGGGCCCTCGACCGTCTCTACGAACAACTTCAGAATGGCCATGACATTTCGGCATCCGATGTCGATGGGGCGCTGCGCATGGCGATTGCCGCCGATGACCAACTGACACTCCCCACCATGGAAAACAAGAGCAAGATGGCTGCTGCCCAGATATCGACCCGCAAGAAGACGATCTTTGCCCGCACGCCAACGCAGGACGCCTACATGCGAGCGCTCGATCGCTCCGAGATGGTGTTCGGGGTCGGCCCGGCTGGCACCGGCAAGACCTATCTGGCCGTCGCCCATGCGGCGATGCTGTTGGAACGCGGTCTCGTGGACCGGATCATTCTGTCGCGTCCGGCGGTGGAAGCGGGCGAACGGCTCGGCTTTCTTCCCGGCGACATGAAGGAGAAGGTCGATCCCTATCTGCGCCCGCTATATGACGCCCTCTATGACATGATGCCAGCAGACAAAGTGGAGCGGGCGATTGCAGCAGGCGTTATCGAAATTGCGCCGCTCGCTTTCATGCGCGGACGCACGCTTGCGCACTCGGCCATCATTCTCGACGAAGCCCAGAACACCACATCCATGCAGATGAAAATGTTCCTGACGCGCCTTGGCGAGAATGCGCGCATGATCATCACCGGTGATCCGAGCCAGATAGATCTTCCCACCGGCCAGAAGTCGGGGCTTGTTGAGGCTCTCAAGATTCTGGACGGTGTGAGCGGTATCGTTACAGTCCGCTTTACCGACGTTGATGTGGTCCGCCATCCACTCGTCGCCGCGATCGTCCGGGCTTACGACAAGGAAGGCGCCAAGCCATAAGGCTGGGCGGCATCAGATTGATCGATATTGACATACTGGTTGAAACGGAAGGTTGGGCAGACGAGTCCAGCCTCAGCGAACTCTCGGTACGCGCCATCGCTGCCGCCTGGCAGGAACTTGATGGCGGCGTCCAGCCCGAAAGCGAGCTCAGTCTCGTCTTCACGGATGACGCAGCCATCAGGGAACTCAACAACGACTGGCGTGACAAGGACAAGCCGACCAACGTCCTGTCGTTCCCGGCTTTTCCGCTGAAGGCGGGCCAGAGGCCCGGTCCCATGCTTGGCGACATCGTCATTGCCAGGGAAACGGTGGCGCGTGAAGCGCTTGACGAGGAGAAATCCTTCGATCATCACCTGACGCACCTTATCATCCATGGATTTCTGCATCTGCTGGGCTATGATCACCTTAGCGAGGACGAAGCAGAGGAGATGGAAGGGCTGGAGCGCAAAATTCTTGCGCGTCTTGCAATTCCGGACCCATATGCGCTATCCGTCATTGACGATCAATCCGATTGAGGACCATGTCTGACACGTCACACCAGAACGATCCTGCCGCACCCTCGAGAGGGACAACGGGGCAGGAAAGTGATGCCGAAGGGCAAAGTAGCACCAGGGCGCAAAATGCAGAAAAGCGCTCAATTCTTTCAACGATATTTCCGTTCTTGCGCCCCAGGCCGCTAACCTCCCTGAGGGAGGATATCGACGCAGCTCTGGCAGAAGCTCATCATGGCGATGCCGCGTTCTCTCCCGAAGAGCGTGCCATGCTGCACAATATTCTTCGTTTGCGCGAGTTGCGCGTCGAGGACGTCATGATTCCGCGCGCTGATATCGAGGCGGTGGAAGTGTCGACAACGCTGGGTGATCTTCTGGAGGTGTTCGAGAAGTCGGGACACTCACGCATGCCCGTGTTTGCGGGAACGCTGGATGATCCGCGTGGCATGGTGCACATCCGCGATGTCGTCAACCACATCACCAAAGTTTCCCGGATCAAGGCACCGCGCAAGACCGCAGCCAGAGGCCAAAAACCACCGGCATCAGCCAAGTTCAATCTTGCCAACGTCGATCTGTCAAAGACGATCGCAGAATTGAGCCTGATGCGACCAATTCTGTTCGTGCCTCCGTCAATGCTGGCCAATGACCTCATGGGTCGCATGCAGGCTCAACGCATTCAGATCGCGCTTGTCATCGATGAATATGGCGGAACGGACGGTCTGGTTTCGCTCGAAGATATCGTGGAGATGGTCGTCGGCGACATCGAAGACGAGCATGACGACGATGAAGTGATGATTGTCGAAGAACCGGAGGGTGTTTTCGTCGCCGATGCCCGGGCCGACCTCGACGAAGTCTCGCAAAAGATCGGCGGCGGATTTGTCGTCGGCGAGCATGGCGACGATGTGGATACGGTCGGCGGGCTGATCTTCTCAATCCTTGGCCGAATTCCCGTGCGCGGCGAAATGCTGCAAGCCGTACCCGGTTACGAATTCCACGTTCTGGAGGCGGACCCGCGTCGTATCCGCAAGGTCCGGATCGTACCTCTGCGCCATGTCGAACGCCGCCCGCGTGCCACGCGCCAAGGCACCGTGGATGAGCCGGCAGAAACGGACAAATGATTGGCGCAAGTCTCACCATTTAGGATTGCGGGAAAATCGGAAGGGGTGGGGCACGGCATGATCCAGCGTCTGGCCGGAAGAATAATTCTGCTGTCGGGTTGGAAGCGTGTCGCTCTCGCCTTTTTCATGGGCGCACTGGCGAGTTTCGCCCTGCCGCCTTATGACTTCTTCGCAGTCTGCTTCGTATCGTTCCCCGTTCTCGTTTGGCTCATTGATGGCGCCGTAGACAATGCCGGCGCCGGCCCCATCCGCCGATTGTTGCCGGCTGCAATGATTGGCTGGTGGTTTGGTTTCGGCTACTTCGTTGCCGGGCTTTGGTGGATCGGCAATGCGCTCCTCGTCGATGCGGCCAATTTCGCGTGGGCCGTGCCTTTCGCTGTACTCGGGCTGCCAGCCTTCCTTGCGATCTTCTATGCCTTTGCCACTGCACTCGCCCGGCTGTTATGGAGTGACGGGCTCGGCCGCGTTCTGGCCTTGGCCTTCGGCTTTGGCATGACCGAGTGGTTACGTTCCTTCATCCTCACCGGGTTTCCCTGGAATGCGATCGGCTATGCGGCCATGCCAGTACCGTTGCTGATGCAGTCATCGGTCATTGTCGGCCTGCTGGCGATGAATGCACTTGCCGTGTTCGTGTTTGCCATGCCGGCGCTGTTTGCTGGCCGCCGAGATCTTAAGACCGGGCTGGTTCTTGCGCTCGTTCTCGTTGGCGTCCACGTCGGATTTGGCGCCTATCGCCTTGGCACGGCAACGGTCGATCCGAAGGGACCGCAGGTTCGCATTGTTCAGCCATCCATTGCACAGGACCTCAAATGGGACGCCGAGGCACAGCGCGGAATTCTCGACCGAACCCTTGCTCTAACTGGCGCGGCACCGAAGGACGGCAAGTCCAAACCGCAGGTGATCGTCTGGCCGGAGACGGCCATTCCCTACATCGTCACCAAGACGCCTGAGGCGCTGAAGAGCATTGCCGATACGCTGACCGAGGGTCAAGTCCTGCTCGCCGGGGCGATCCGCATGGAGGAGCCAGGCGGCGGGCAGGAACCGCTCTATTATAATTCCATCTACGCCATCGACAGCGAGGGCGAGATTACCGGCGCCGCTGACAAGGTCCACCTCGTCCCGTTCGGCGAGTATGTGCCGATGGAGCGCATCCTGCGCAGATTGGGTGTCAGCGAAGTTGTGGAAATGCCTGGCGGATTCACGGCTGCAACGACGCGGCGTTCGCTCACGGCAATGGAAAATTTCACTGTTCTGCCGCTGATCTGTTACGAGGCGATCTTCCCTGCGGGACTGAGTTATGAAGGTCCGCGCGCCGATGCGATTATCAACGTGACCAATGATGCCTGGTATGGGGACACGCCCGGCCCTTACCAGCATTTCCGGCAAGCGCAGTTGCGCGCGGTTGAGCAGGGGCTCCCGCTTGTCAGGGCCGCAAACAACGGTCTTTCCGCGATTGTCGATCCCTATGGACGAATCGTCGATGGATTGGCGCTCAACGCGGTTGGAGTTGCAGATGCCACGCTACCCGCTAAGGTTGATGTACCTGTGGGCGAGCGCACGCGTCGCTTACAATTTTGGATTGTAATTGGCATTATATTGATTGTAACGCTGGCGTATTTTTTGCGTCAGCGGACAAGGTTTGGTTGACATATCAGACGTTTGCCTGTCAATGATGCCGCATTTGGTACGTTGCCTTATTGATGATAAAATCAATTTTTAGTTCAATTTCCATACGAATGAGATTTTCATGTCCGATATTACGAATAAAAAGAGACCCAATCCCGTAGACGTACACGTTGGTGCGCGAATCCGTTTGCGCCGTAACATGATCGGCCTAAGCCAGGAAAAGCTTGGTGAAAGCCTTGGAATTACCTTCCAGCAAATCCAGAAATACGAGAAGGGTATGAACCGCGTTGGGGCCAGCCGATTGCAGGCTATTGGCAATATCCTCAACGTGCCGGTCACTTTTTTCTTCGACGACATGCCCGGCCAGCCGGAAAAGCCGAAGGGCTTCGATGAGGAGAGTGAAACGACCTATATCGTCGGCTTTCTCAACAGCTCAGAGGGTATTCAGCTCGCCCGTGCTTTCGCGAAGATCTCGGATGCAAAAATCAGACGCAAGGTTCTCGAGCTGGTTCGCACCTTGGGCCTCGAAGACTGATTAGATCAGGGCCCCAACGCCGTTGCCACGTCGAACTGGCTCGCGAGCGAGGCAAAAAAATTCTCGACGCGGCGTCTGTTTGAAAATGAAAGCAATTGACTGACTCACCTGAGCTTGGCAAAGACTAGGCGGCCCACCCGATCTTGGTCAGGCGGGGCGTTGGTTTGCTTTCAAGAGGGGTTCCCCGTGACACGCAGTTCTTATCTTTTTACCAGTGAGTCAGTATCGGAAGGTCATCCAGACAAGGTCTGCGATCGCATTTCCGATGAAATTGTCGACATGATCTACAAAGAAGCAAAGAAGACGGGCGTGGATCCGTGGACTGTGCGCATTGCGTGCGAAACATTGGCCACCACTAACCGCGTTGTGATCGCGGGTGAAGTGCGTGTGCCTGACACGCTACTCAAGAAGGACAAGAACGGCGTTGTGTTGAAGGACGCCAAAGGTCATCCGCTCATCAACCCTTCGCGTTTCCGCGCGGCGGCACGCCGGGCCATTCGAGATATTGGCTACGCTCAGGACGGCTTTAACTGGAAGACCGCAAAGATCGAAGTGCTTCTGCATCCGCAGTCGGCGGATATCGCGCAGGGCGTCGACAATGCTAGTGACCGTCAGGGCGAGGAAGGTGCAGGCGACCAGGGCATCATGTTTGGCTATGCCTGCCGTGAAACGCCTGACCTCATGCCTGCTCCGATCTATTATTCCCACAAGATCCTCGAGCTCCTTGCGGCCGCCCGCCACAAGGGTGAGGGTGACGCCGGCAAACTTGGACCCGATGCCAAGAGCCAGGTCACTGTGCGCTATATCGACGGTGTTGCCGCCGAGACGACGCAAATCGTTTTGTCCACGCAGCATCTCGATGCAAGCTGGGATTCAAAGAAGGTCCGCAAGGTTGTCGAGCCATACATCCGCGAAGCTCTTGGCGACCTGAAAATTGCTGACGACTGCGTCTGGTACATCAATCCGACCGGCAAGTTCGTCATCGGTGGTCCGGATGGTGATGCGGGTCTGACCGGCCGCAAGATCATCGTCGACACCTATGGTGGCGCAGCGCCCCATGGCGGCGGCGCTTTTTCCGGCAAGGACACAACGAAGGTCGACCGCTCTGCCGCCTATGCTGCACGCTATCTGGCAAAGAACGTTGTTGCTGCTGGATTTGCCGATCGCTGCACGATCCAGCTTTCCTATGCGATCGGCGTGGCTCAGCCCCTGTCGATCTATGTTGATCTGCACGGTACCGGCAAGGTGAAGGAAGATGCGGTCGAGGATGCTTTGCGAAAGGTCATGGACCTTTCGCCGTCGGGCATCCGCAAGCACCTTGACCTTAACAAGCCCATCTATGCCAAGACATCTGCCTACGGCCATTTCGGGCGCAAGCCCGGCCGCGACGGGTCTTTCTCCTGGGAGAAGACTGATCTGGCAAAGCAATTGAAGTCAGCTTTGGCCGCTTGAGCGGCCAAAGCAACCAATCCGATGACTGAGCCAAGGCGCGAGCGTTCGACGGAAGCATTCTTCGGCAGAAGAAGCGGCAAGACGCTGCGCCCGCTGCAGCGTTCGATCCGCGACGAATTGTTGCCGTTACTCAAGCTCGACCTGACGGCACCTCCGCCACAAGACCTTCGCAGTCTTTTCACTGCGGAGGTCGAAACGGTCCGGATGGAAATCGGTTTCGGCGGCGGCGAGCATTTGCTGCATGAAGCGGCGCGCCATCCCAAATCCGGGTTCATCGGGGTCGAACCCTTCGTCAACAGCATGGCGAAACTGGTCGTCGATCTGCATGACAATCCCCTGCAGAACATCCGGCTCTATGACGACGATGCCACCCAGGTGCTCGACTGGCTGCCGGAGGCGTCGCTCGACGGAATCGACCTGTTCTACCCGGACCCATGGCCGAAGAAGAAACACTGGAAGCGTCGCTTCGTCAGTCAGAAGAACCTCGGTCGCTTTGCCCGCGTCCTGAAGCCTCGCAGCATTTTTCGCTTTGCATCCGATATCGACACCTATGTTAACTGGACGCTGCAGCATTGCCGCGCTCACGCTGCGTTTGAGTGGCAGGCCGACACTTCGGCCGATTGGCGCACGCCTTATGAAGCCTGGCCAGGCACGCGCTACGAACAGAAGGCGCATCGCGAGGGGCGGGTGGGCGCCTATCTGACCTTCCTGCGACTCTGAACCCTATCATCTGGGGCTTGCCTCATTTCTCGTGACAGCTTCCTGACAGTTTTCTAGTATCATTTTGTCTGTGAGGAGACCGCTGGGAGGCTGTCAGCTTTTTTTGGTAGTTTGCATTGGATTCGGCCGCGTGCCGGTTCAAGTTCGCGACCGTCGATACCTTCCCGCGACCTCGATATTTATTGAACGCGGATGGCCAGGGGCTGTCATGGGAGGATTTCAAGAATGCGTAAGATGTTGCTTGCTTTTGTTGCCGCCGGAGCGATGGTTCTGTCCGGCCAAGCCTTTGCGGCCGACTATAAGATTATGGCGCCTGCAGCGCCGGGCGGCGGCTGGGACCAGACCGCCCGCACCATTCAGACTGCCATGCAGGAAGAAAAGATTTCCGGCAGCGTCCAGGTGGTCAACGTGCCTGGTGCGGGTGGTACCATTGGGCTTGCCCAGTTTGCCAACGCCGCCAAGGGTGATCCCTCGCAACTCATCGTCGGCGGCTATGTCATGGTTGGTGCAATTCTGACCAATGCCTCGCCGGTGACACTCGCCGAGGTAACACCGATCGCACGACTGACCGGTGAGTATGAAGCGCTGGTTGTCCCGGCCGACTCGCCAATCAAGAGCATGGCGGATCTGGTCGCGAAGCTGAAGGCGGACCCCGGCGCAGTGTCCTGGGGTGGTGGCTCGGCTGGCGGTACTGACCACATCACTGCGGGCCTGATTGCCAAGGCTGCGGGCGTTGACCCGACCAAGGTCAACTACATTGCCTTCTCCGGCGGTGGTGAAGCATTGGCGGCCATTCTCGGCGGTCAGGTCACGGTTGGTATTTCGGGTTACGGCGAGTTCGAATCGCAGATCAAGTCGGGTGCTTTGCGCATCATCGGCATTTCGAGCGATGCGAAGGTCGAAGGCATCGATGCCCCGACCTTCAAGGAAGGCGGCGTTGATGTATCCATTCAGAACTGGCGCATGGTCGCCGCTGCCCCCGGCATCTCGGCCGAGCAGGAGGCGGCTATCGGCGCCGACGTCGAGAAGCTGGTGAAGTCGAAGAGCTGGCAGGAACAGCTGAAGGCCAAGGGCTGGGCTGACACCTACCTTGCGGGCGACGCGTTCAAGGCGCAACTTGCCAAGGACACCGAAGCCACCTCCACAATCCTGAAAGAAATTGGCCTCGTAAAATGACAGAGCAGTCAACGAGTTCCGAAACGCGCCGCCCTGACCGGGCGGCGCTGGTTATTGCGGCGGTCCTGGCGATCATCGCGGCGGTCATCGTCTACAGCACCGCTACCGCTCATGGCGGCAGTTCAACGCGGGTAGGCCCGTCGGCGTTTCCATACACCATCGCCGGCTGCCTCTTCGTTCTGGCGATCTGGACTGCCTTCGAAGCGATGCGCCGCGATTTTCCCGAGCGGGAAGAACAGCAAATACAACCTGTGATCTGGATCATCGGCGGTCTTGCGGCACAGATGCTGCTCCTGCACATCACCGGCTTTGCCATCGCGACGGGCTTGCTGTTTGCGGCAACCGCGCGTGGATTCGGCAAAGGGCCGTTGTGGATGACCATCCCCATCGGCATCGTTCTGTCTTTTATCATCTGGGTCATTTTCGCCAAGGGGCTGCAATTGTCGCTTCCTGCCGGACCCCTTGAACGTCTCATCTAGAGCAGGTCCCGGCTATGGATAGTTTTTCCCTATTGGCACATGGTTTTGCCGTCGCAATGCAGCCGTTCAACCTGCTCTACGCCCTCATCGGCGTGACTCTGGGCACGGCTGTCGGTGTGCTGCCGGGCATCGGGCCGGCGCTTACGGTGGCTCTGCTTCTCCCCGTAACCTACAAGCTCGATCCGGGCGGATCGCTGATCATGTTCGCCGGCATCTATTATGGCGGCATGTATGGCGGCTCGACCACGTCGATCCTTTTGAATACACCGGGTGAGAGTTCCTCGATCGTCACGGCGCTCGAGGGGAACAAGATGGCCCGCGCCGGTCGTGGTGGTCCGGCACTTGCAACCGCGGCGATCGGCTCGTTTGTCGCGGGTCTGATCGCAACCATGGCGCTTGCGTTGATCGCGCCGACAATCGTCAAGTTTGCTCTGTCTTTTGGACCTGCGGAATATTTCGCTCTCATGATCCTCGCTTTCATGACCGTTTCCGCGGCGTTCGGCGATTCCACGTTGCGAGGTTTGACGGCTTTGTTCCTTGGGCTTGCCCTTGGCCTGGTCGGCATCGACCTTCAGACGGGACAGGCACGGCTTGCTTTCGGCATTCCTGATCTGCTCGATGGTGTGGAGGTGACGACCCTGGCGGTCGCGTTGTTCGCCATCGGTGAGACCTTGAGCGTTGCTGCCTCCCGCAGTTCCGGCGAAGAAAAGATCGAACCCGTCAAAGGTTCGGTGTGGATGAACCGGGAAGATTGGGCGCGTTCGTGGAAGCCCTGGCTGCGCGGCACATTGATCGGCTTTCCGATCGGCGCAATGCCAGCCGGAGGCGCCGAGATCGGCACGTTCCTCTCCTATTCGGTGGAAAAGCAGTTGGCGAAACGGCCTGAAGAATTCGGCAAAGGCGCTATTGAAGGCGTTGCCGGACCCGAAGCCGCCAATAATGCGTCCGCTGCGGGCACGCTGGTGCCGCTCTTGACCCTCGGCCTGCCTACAAGCGCGACGGCCGCGATCATGCTGGCCGGATTCCAGCAGTTCGGCCTGCAGCCGGGCCCGCTTCTGTTCGCCAACAATCCGCAGATCGTCTGGGGTCTGATTGCCAGCCTCCTCGTTGCCAATTTCATGCTTCTGGTGTTGAACCTGCCGCTGGTTGGTCTGTGGGTACGGCTGCTATCGATCCCAAGACATTGGCTCTATGCGGGGATTTTGGTGTTCGCGACGCTCGGCACGATCGGCGCCAACCCTTCGACCTTCGAGCTGGGTATGCTGCTGGCGTTCGGTATTTTGGGGTATATCCTGCGCCGGTTCGGCTATCCGATTGCACCCGTGGTGGTGGGCCTTATTCTGGGGCCGATGGCGGAGCAGCAACTGCGCCGTGCACTGGCGATCAGCCAGGGCGACGTCACGGTGCTGGTGCATTCACCGATTGCGGTGATTTTGCTTCTGCTTGCCGTATGCGCCGTTGTGGTCCCGCTCATCATGCGAGCGCGGGGCAAAGGCAAGGTGTTGTCGGCCCTTGCGGCCAATGAAGACTGATGAGGCGGACAAAACATCCACCGGGGCTTGTTAGTTCCGGTGGATGGCGCTGAACTGGACCGGATCGATACCGAGCGTGCGCAAGTCCGATGCAACCGGCTGATGGCCGATACGCGTTGCGGAAGCGGCGGCCACGGCACTGCCGAACACGTTCAGAAGGCGGCCGATTTTCGTTGAGGTGTGTTTCTTAGTCATTTTTCTATCCTTTCGCATTCATGCTGCGATGCAACACAGATAGGAGAGATGAGCGGATAGCGTTAGACGCGGCGATGCAGGGCAGCCATGCGAAAATGCATCGCAGATTCAATGGTTGGCATACGAAGGGCAGAAATTCGTCTCCACGCTTGAAACATGCGCGCCGTTTGGGTATATAGAAGTCATATTCTTGGTCGATAGAACAGGAGTGGGTCCAGACCGGTCCCGCTCTTTTTTGTTTCTTAAGGCCGAAACAGGGAAAAATCTTGCGTGACAGAAAACGCTAATACGGAACAGCAAACGGTTCATACAGACGGGTCGGACGAGCGGATCATCACCGAAACAGGTGTTGATGCTCGCGTTGCGGGTATTATCGAGCCTGTGCTGGACTCGATCGGTTTCCGCCTGGTGCGCGTAAGGCTATCGGGCCTTAATGGCCTGACCTTGCAAATCATGACCGAACGCCACGATGGCACGATGACCGTTGAAGATTGCGAATTGGTCAGCCGGACATTGTCGCCCGTTCTCGACGTCGAGGATCCGATCGATCGCCACTACCATTTGGAAGTCTCCTCGCCCGGTATCGATCGTCCGCTTGTGCGCAAATCCGATTTCACCACCTGGACCGGCCATATCGTAAAGATCGACACCTCTGCGGTTCTCGAAGGGCGCAAGAAGTTCCGCGGACGGATTTCCGCCGTTTCCAATGAAGCGGTGACGGTCGAGAGCGATCAGGCAAGCTATGGCGACAGCCCGGTCGTCGATGTTCCCTTCGAGATGATTTCCGACGCACGGCTGATACTGACCGACGACCTCATTCGCGATGCATTGCGCCGCGACAAGGATTTGCGTGAGGGCCGAATTCCGGACGATAGCGTTGGCGCGCCCGACGCTGGCTCGGCCGACGAGCAGGAACAAACAAAACAGGATTGACCTTTCATACGCCCGCTGGAGAAGCGGGGCGGTGAACCCAAGGAGAAAGACATGGCAGTCAGTGCAAACAGGCTAGAACTTCTGCAGATCGCCGATGCGGTGGCACGCGAGAAGTCGATTGACCGCGAGATCGTGATTGCGGCGATGGCCGATGCCATTCAGAAAGCCGCCCGCTCGCGCTATGGCCAGGAAACCAACATTCGCGCCGACATCAATGCGAAGACCGGCGAGATCAAGCTGCAGCGTTTGCTCGAAGTCGTAGAGTCGGTCGAGGATCCGGTTACGCAGATCGGCATGGACGCCGCGCGCGACCGCAACCCCGATGCGCAGCCGGGCGATTTCCTCGCGGACCAACTGCCGCCGATGGATTTCGGCCGCATCGCTGCCCAATCTGCCAAGCAGGTCATTGTGCAGAAAGTGCGTGAAGCCGAGCGTGACCGCCAGTACGACGAATACAAGGACCGCGTTGGCGAAATCATTAACGGCAGCGTCAAGCGCGTCGAATATGGCAATGTCATCGTCGATCTTGGACGCGGCGAAGCCATTGTGCGCCGCGACGAGCTGATCCCCCGCGAGACTTTCCGCTATGGGGATCGCGTCCGTGCGTATGTTTACGACGTGCGCCGTGAGCAGCGCGGCCCGCAGATTTTCCTGAGCCGCACCCATCCGCAGTTCATGGCCAAGCTTTTCACCATGGAAGTACCGGAAATTTATGACGGCATCATCGAGATCAAATCGGTGGCTCGTGATCCGGGCTCGCGCGCCAAGATCGCAGTGATTTCCCGCGACTCTTCGATCGATCCGGTCGGCGCGTGCGTCGGTATGCGCGGCTCGCGTGTTCAGGCCGTGGTCGGCGAGCTTCAAGGCGAGAAAATCGACATTATTCCGTGGTCTCCGGAACCCGCTTCGTTCATCGTCAATGCACTGCAGCCGGCGGAAGTTGCCAAGGTTGTGCTCGATGAAGATGCCGAGCGTATTGAAGTCGTGGTCCCGGATGACCAACTATCCCTTGCGATCGGTCGTCGTGGCCAGAATGTACGTTTGGCCTCGCAGCTGACCGGTTGGGATATCGACATCCTCACCGAACAGGAAGAATCCGAGCGTCGCCAGAAGGAATTTGTCGAACGTTCCAATCTGTTCATGGAAGCCCTTGATGTCGACGAGATGGTCGGTCAGGTGCTTGCCTCGGAAGGTTTTGCCAGCGTCGAGGAAATCGCCTACGTCGATAGCGACGACATTTCTTCCATCGATGGCTTCGATGAAGAAACGGCAACCGAGATCCAGCAGCGCGCCCAGGAGTATCTGGCCCGTATTGAAGAAGAGCGTGACGCCCGCCGCAAGGAACTGGGTGTATCTGACGAGCTGCGGGACCTTCCTGGCATGACGAATGCGATTCTCGTCGCCGTCGGCGAAGATGGCGTCAAGACGGTTGAAGATTTCGCCGGATATGCGGTCGATGAACTTACGGGCTGGCGTGAACGCAAGGATGGTGAGACAATCAACTATCCCGGCATCCTGTCGCAGTTCGATGTCAGCCGCGCCGACGCGGAACAGATGGTGCTTGCTGCACGCCTCAAGGCTGGCTGGATCACGGAAGAGGATCTTGCCGCCGGCGAACCTGAGGCTGATACGGAAGAAGAGATTGCCGGATAACGCCTGATCCCAAAATGTTGCCTGACTTTTCGGGTAAAGGTCAGGCAGTAATCATGAAGGGCGATCGAGGCGTGGAAGCGGAAATGAACGACAGAACGTGCATTGTCACGCGTGAAGGCGGTTCTGTCGATGACATGATCCGGTTCGTCGCCGGCCCTGATGGCACGGTTGTGGCTGATTTGAAGCGCAATCTTCCCGGACGGGGATGCTGGGTGAAAGCCCAGCGGCGCCATATAGATGAAGCGGTCAAGCGCAAGCTCTTTCCGCGCGCATTGAAGAGCAATGTCATTGTTCCGGATGATTTCGGACTGGTCGTGGACCAGATGCTTGTAAAATCGGCGCTCGGAAGTTTTGGGTTGGCGCGAAAGGCCGGGGTTGTGGTAACAGGGGCCGCAAAAGTGGACGCTGCCATCCGCAACGGCAGTGCTGGACTGGTCCTGCACGCTTTTGAAGCGGCGGAGGATGGCGTCCGCAAGCTTGACCAGGCCCGCCGTTCGGTTGTTTATGCCGGCGGACCGGAAATACCCGCCCTTTCATTGTTCGAAAGCAGTGAAATGGATTTGGCATTGGGTGGGGTAAATGTGATACATGCTGCCGTACTTAAGGGAACGGCAGCTGCCGGGTTTGTTAAACGAGCCTGGCTGCTACAGCATTTTCGCGATGGCCTCACGGATCAGGCCGACGCTAAAGCGGCAGCTGCCGCGAAGGAAACGGAAACGGAATGAGCGATACAAAATCGACAGACGACAAGACGCTTGGCGTCAATAAGAAGACCCTGACCCTGAAGCGGCCCGGCGTTGAACAGAGCACGGTGCGCCAGAACTTCAGCCATGGGCGTACGAAGTCTGTTGTTGTTGAAACCAAGAAGCGCAAGTTTAACCTTCCGGACCACAAGCCGGAGGTTGCGCCTCCTGCTGCCGCGGCCCCAGCTCCCTCACCAGTAGCAGCGCCAGCACCGGCAGCGCCGGTGCGTCCTGCCGTTGCCGCCGCACCGCAGACAAGCGCGGCCGCGCCGCGTCCGGCAACTCCGGTTGCGCCGACGCCTGCAGCTCAGCCGAGCGCGCGTCCCGCAGGCGTCGCACCGCAGCAGCGTCCAGGTGGCCAGCAGCCGTATCGTCCGGCCGGTCAGCGCCCAAATGATCGTTCCGGGATGGTGCTGAATACGCTCTCGACCGCTGAACTGGAAGCACGCCGCAAGGCGCTTGAAGGTTCGAAGGCCCGTGATGCCGAGGATCGCGCTAAGGCCGCAGTCGAGGCTGCCCGCCGCGCCGAGGAAGACGCCCTGCGCGCCAAGGAACGGGAAGATTCTGCTCGCCGTCAGGCCGAGGAAGAAGAACGTATCCGCAAGGAGGCCGAAGCCAAGCAGCGTGCCGAAGAAGAATCGCGCAAGCGCCAGCCAGAGCTCAAAACCGCCGAGGATGCATCGAAGGTACCTGTCCGCAAGGTCAACGCTGCCGACGAGGACGATGATCGCCGCGGTCCCGCAGGCGTTCGTCGCGGCGGCAGTGCCGCACCGGTCAAGCCAGAAGTGCGTGCGCCGAAGGTTGTAAAGGGCGAAGACGAACGTCGCCGTGGCAAGCTCACATTGGGTTCGGCTCTCGACGACGAGGGCCGCAACCGTTCGCTTTCCGCCATGCGCCGCCGCCAGGAGAAATTCAAGCGTGGCATGCAGCAGGAGACCCGCGAGAAGATCGCGCGTGAAGTCATTCTGCCGGAAACCATCACCATTCAGGAACTTGCTCAGCGCATGGCCGAGCGTTCGGTCGACGTCATCAAGTTCCTGATGAAGGAAGGCCAGATGATGAAGCCGGGCGACCTGATCGACGCCGACACGGCACAGCTTATCGCCGAAGAATTTGGTCACACGGTTCGCCGCGTTGCAGAATCCGACGTTGAAGAAGGTATCTTCAATGTCGAGGACGATGCCGCCGCGCTCGAGTCCCGTCCTCCGGTTGTCACGATCATGGGTCACGTCGATCACGGCAAGACCTCGTTGCTCGATGCCATCCGCAAGGCCAATGTGGTTTCAGGTGAAGCTGGTGGTATTACCCAGCACATCGGTGCCTATCAGGTCGAGCAGAATGGTCAGAAGATCACCTTCATCGACACGCCGGGCCACGCAGCGTTCACGGCGATGCGTGCACGCGGTGCGCAGGCAACCGATATTGCGATCCTTGTTGTCGCTGCCGATGACAGCGTCATGCCGCAGACGATTGAATCGATCAACCATGCCAAAGCCGCCGGTGTTCCGATCATCGTCGCTATCAACAAGATCGACAAGCCGTCGGCTGATCCGCAGAAGGTCCGCAACGGCCTGCTTCAACATGAAGTCTTCGTCGAATCGATGGGTGGTGAAACGCTCGATGTCGAAGTATCTGCCAAAACCGGCGTTGGCCTCGACAAACTGCTCGAAGCCATTCTGCTGCAGGCCGAAATTCTCGATCTGAAGGCCGATCCGCACCGGACTGCCGAAGGCGTCGTCATCGAAGCCAAACTCGACCGCGGTCGCGGTTCGGTTGCGACGGTCCTCGTTCAGAAGGGCACGTTGCATCCTGGAGACATCATCGTCGCCGGCAGCGAATGGGGCCGTGTCCGCGCCCTGGTCAACGACCGCGGCGATGCCATGAAGGAAGCTGGTCCCGCGACTCCGGTCGAGGTGCTCGGTCTTCAGGGGCCGCCACAGGCCGGTGATCGCTTTGCCGTCGTCGAAAACGAAGCCAAGGCACGCGAAATCTCCGAGTACCGCACGCGCCTCGCCCGCGAAAAGGCAGTTGCCAAGCAGGCTGGTTCGCGCGGTTCGCTCGAGCAGATGATGAGCCAGTTGCAGGTGACCGGACTGAAGGAATTCCCGCTGCTCATCAAGGGTGACGTGCAGGGCTCGATCGAAGCCATTGCCGGCGCGCTCGACAAGCTCGGGACTGATGAAGTGCGTGCACGCATTATTCATTCGGGTGCGGGCGGCATCACCGAGAGCGACATTGCGCTCGCTGAAGCCTCCAATGCCGCGATCATCGGGTTCAATGTGCGTGCCAACAAGCAGGCACGTGACCTGGCGGAGCGTGAAGGCATCGAAATCCGCTACTACAACATCATCTACGATCTCGTGGACGATGTGAAAGCTGCGATGTCGGGCCTGCTTTCGCCCGAACGCCGCGAGACTTTCCTTGGCAATGCGGAGATTCTCGAAGTCTTCAACATCACCAAGGTCGGCAAGGTCGCGGGTTGCCGTGTTACTGAAGGCAAGGTTGAACGCGGTGCGGGCGTGCGCCTTATCCGTGACAACGTTGTCATTCACGAAGGCAAGCTCAAGACGCTCAAGCGCTTCAAGGACGAAGTTTCGGAAGTGCCGGCGGGCCAGGAATGCGGCATGGCATTCGAGAACTACGACGACATGCGCGCAGGCGACACAATCGAAGCTTTCCGCGTCGAACATGTGACCCGCACGCTCTAAAAAGCGTCTTAATTATTGATGACAGGATCGCCGGACTTAGAACCCGGCGATCCATTTCGTTTGGATAAGATTGTCATGTCTCGTTTTGCTTCCTCCGGTCCGTCCCAACGCCAGTTGCGCGTCAGTGAACAGGTGCGCCACGCTGTATCGCAGGTGCTCCAGCGCGGCGACGTTCGCGATCCCACGCTCGAGAATGCTGTCATCGCCATCTCTGAAGTGCGCATGTCGCCGGACCTGAAAATCGCCACCTGTTTTGTGTCACCTGTCGGTGCATCGGACAGCGAGGGGGTGATCAGCGCTCTTAACAAGAACGCAAAGTTCATCCGCGGTCGCGCCGGGCCATTTCTCAAGCAGATGAAATACATGCCGGAATTCCGTTTCCGCATCGACACGAGTTTTGACAACTACGCCAAGATCGATGCGCTGTTGCGCAAGCCGGAAGTCACCCGCGACCTTGCGGATCATGACGACGATGACGATGGCGGCGATCCCAATCCCGGCGATGTTCCCGGTCACGACGGTAACGATTGAAATGGCAAGGCAGCGCAAGAAAAAAGGCCGTCCGGTTTCCGGCTGGCTGATATTCGACAAGCCGAAGGGCATGGGATCGACGGAAGCAGTTTCCAAGATCAAATGGCTGTTCAAGGCGGAAAAGGCGGGCCATGCTGGCACGCTCGATCCGCTGGCGTCGGGCATGCTGCCCATCGCCTTGGGCGAGGCGACCAAGACGGTTCCCTATGTGATGGATGGCACGAAGATCTATCGCTTTAGCGTTACCTGGGGCGCGGAGCGCACCACAGACGATCTGGAGGGCGAAGTGACGCTCACATCGGATACGCGTCCGGATGAAGCAGCGATCAAGGCCTTGCTTCCGAAATACACCGGGGTGGTCCAGCAAATCCCGCCGAAATTCTCGGCCATCAAGATTGCAGGTGAGCGCGCTTATGATCTGGCGCGAGGCGGTGAGGAAATTGAAATTCCTGCCCGTGAGGTGGAGATCGACCGGCTTGACCTGATCGAGCGTCCGAACGAATCCACGGCGATATTCGAAGTTGAGTGCGGCAAAGGCACTTATGTTCGCTCGCTGGCGCGCGACATGGGCCGGGATCTCGGCTGCTACGGTCATATCTCCGAACTGCGCCGCATCGAAGTTGCGCCGTTCGACGAGACCGATTTCGTCACGTTGGATGAACTTGAAGCCGCTCATCCGCCAGTGCCGGCAGATGAAGAGGGCGAGGACCGCTCCTACGAGCGCCTCGCGGAACGCTTCGCGGTGATGGACGCCTTCCTGATTGATACGGGCGCGGCCTTGGACTGTTTGCCGCAGGTCGCAGTTTCCGACGATCAGGCCCATCGAATTCGCATGGGAAACCCTGTGATACTGCGCGGACGCGATGCGCCAGTCGAAGCCGATGAAGCCTGTGTTACCAGCAAGGGCAAGCTTCTCGCCATCGGCTTCATCGAGCACGGCCAATTCAAGCCGAAGCGGGTATTTACAGCTTAAGCTTTCACATAAACCCATGCGGCGATGCCGGACTTGAGGCGGACCTTTATCCGCTTGTAGTCGGCTACCTCGTAGGCGTCAGCGGCAGCAAGTTCGCGCTCGGTGATTGTGAAGACCATTCCTTCCACCTCGGCAGACGGATCGTCGCTCGGCATGACGATCGGATGAAAATTGCTGCCGCTCGCCGTGATGACATCGGGGTCGGTAATTTCGATCATGGTTTGCTGATAACCCGGCATCGCATCCTTCGAGCCCTTCAGCAGGCGACCGAATGACGAGCGTTGAACGTCGTCTTGCTGGAGCGTCCCGTAGGAAAAGAGATGAATGGATGGTGCTTCGGTCATGCAAAGTCCTGCGTGAAGATGTTTTCGGGATGCGGTCAGTTTTCGCGATAATTGCTGGAGGGCGCAAGAGCGGGCATGGCTCATCGGCTCAGAATCATTTGCGACTGGTAATTTGCCGCGTTTTCGACTATACGGCCCCCAGCGACGGGCTTTGCCCTCGCTTTAACCGGCCCCCGCTGGACGACATCCCGGCCGTGGGCATCCTGTTTTCCTCTTCACAAGAAAGGATATACGATGTCGATAACCGCTGAACGCAAGCAGGCAGTGATCTCTGAATATGCAACCAAGCCAGGCGATACCGGTTCTCCGGAAGTCCAGGTGGCCGTTCTCACAGAGCGCATTGTCAACCTGACCGAACATTTCAAGGACCACAAGAAGGATAACCATTCCCGCCGTGGTCTTCTCAAGCTTGTCTCGACGCGCCGCAGCCTTCTCGATTATCTCAAGAAGGTTGACGAGAGCCGCTACCAGACACTGATCGAAAAGCTCGGCCTACGCCGCTAATGCATTGGACCGGCGGATACGCTTTTGCGTTCCGCCGGTCTGTCCCATCCCGTTGGATGGGCACTCATGAGGCAGATCATGGGGCAGGATTGCAGGCAACTCGGGAACGCGAGTTGCACGTTGTCTTGCCCGTGATTGGTCTAAAACGAAACGGAAGAGGGATGCTGCAATCCAAAGGGATGCGCGACTTCTTCCTCTGAAGGACAAGACATGTTTAATCAACACAAAGTTGAAATCGAATGGGGCGGTCGTCCGCTCATTCTTGAAACCGGCAAGATCGCCCGTCAGGCTGACGGTGCAGTCGTTGCCACTTACGGCGAGACAGTCGTTCTGGCCACCGTTGTTTCCGCCAAGGAACCAAAGGCGGGTCAGGACTTTTTCCCGCTCACCGTCAACTACCAGGAAAAGACCTATGCCGCCGGCAAGATCCCGGGTGGCTATTTCAAGCGTGAAGGCCGTCCGAGCGAGAACGAAACCCTTGTATCGCGCCTGATCGACCGCCCGATCCGTCCGCTCTTTGCCGATGGCTACAAGAACGACACGCAGGTCGTCATCACCGTCATCCAGCACGACCTCGAAAACAATCCCGATATCGTTTCGATGATTGGTGCTTCCGCAGCCCTTACGCTTTCCGGCGTTCCTTTCATGGGCCCGATCGGTGGCGCTCGCGTCGGCTACATCGGCGGCGAATACAAGCTGAACCCGACCGTTGACGAGATGGTTGAATCGAGCCTCGATCTGGTTGTTGCCGGTACGGGCGACGCCGTCCTGATGGTTGAATCGGAAGCCAAGGAATTGGCGGAAGACGTCATGCTCGGTGCCGTCATGTTCGGCCACAAGGGCTTCCAGCCGGTTATCGATGCAATCATCAAGCTTGCTGAAGTTGCCGCCAAGGAACCGCGCGATTTTGCTACCGACGACCTTTCCGCCATTGAAGCGGCAGTTCTGAAGGTTGCTGAGACCGATTTGCGCGCAGCCTACATGATTACCGACAAGCAGCAGCGTTATGCCGCCGTCGATGCAGCCAAGGCCAAGGTCAAGGCGCATTTCTTCCCTGAAGGCGTTGAAGAGCCGGAATTCTCCCCCGAGCAGATCGCAACTGTTTTCAAGTCGGTTCAGGCGAAGATCGTTCGCTGGAACATTCTCGACACCGGCAGCCGCATCGATGGCCGCGACCTCAAGACAGTCCGTCCGATCGTTTCGGAAGTCGGGCTGTTGCCGCGCACCCACGGTTCGGCCCTGTTCACCCGCGGTGAAACACAGGCCATCGTTGTTGCAACGCTTGGCACGGGCGAGGATGAGCAGTATGTCGACTCGCTGACCGGCATGTACAAAGAAACCTTCATGCTCCACTACAATTTCCCGCCCTATTCGGTCGGCGAAACGGGACGCATGGGCTCGCCCGGCCGCCGCGAAATCGGCCATGGCAAGCTTGCATGGCGTGCTATCCATCCGGTTCTGCCTGCCAAGGAGCAGTTCCCCTACACACTGCGCACCGTCTCCGAGATCACCGAGTCGAACGGCTCGTCCTCGATGGCAACGGTCTGCGGCACATCGCTGGCGCTGATGGATGCCGGCGTTCCGCTTCTGCGCCCCGTTGCTGGTATCGCCATGGGCTTGATCCTCGAAGGCGAAAAGTTCGCCGTTCTCTCCGACATCCTCGGCGATGAAGATCATCTCGGCGACATGGATTTCAAGGTAGCCGGAACAGAGGGCGGTATCACCGCTCTGCAGATGGACATCAAGATCGACGGCATCACCGAAGAGATCATGAAGGTTGCCTTGGCTCAGGCCAAGGACGGCCGTATCCACATCCTCGGCGAAATGGCAAAGGCTATTACAGAAGGCCGTTCGGAACTTGGCGAATTTGCACCACGCATCGAAGTCATGAATATTCCGACCGACAAGATCCGCGACGTAATCGGTTCCGGCGGCAAGGTCATTCGCGAAATCGTCGAAAAGACCGGCGCGAAGATCAACATCGAAGACGATGGTACGGTCAAGATCGCCTCGTCCTCGGGCAAGGAAATCGAAGCGGCACGCAAGTGGATCCACTCCATCGTGGCCGAGCCAGAAGTTGGTGAAATCTACGAAGGCACGGTCGTCAAGACTGCTGACTTTGGCGCATTCGTCAATTTCTTCGGTCCGCGCGACGGTCTCGTTCATATCTCGCAGCTCGCTTCCGAACGCGTTGCCAAGACCTCCGATGTGGTCAAGGAAGGCCAGAAGGTCTGGGTCAAGCTCATGGGCTTTGACGAACGCGGCAAAGTTCGCCTGTCGATGAAGGTCGTCGATCAGGAAACCGGCAAGGAAATCGTCCAGGAAAAGAAGCCTGCGGAAGAAGACGCGGAGTAAGCTTCCGACGATATCGATCAAAAGGCGCGCCCCCGTGGCGCGCTTTTTTCTTGAAATGACTTATGGGAGACGACGATGGCCGACGGTGCACTCCAGACGCTCTTCCTGCCCTTCGAAAACGGGATACTGCCGCTGCCTCACAAGGGCAGCAGCTGGCTGTTTCTCGGCGCCGAGGCCGATCGCGATATTGAAGCCGTGTGGACTGAGGTCCTTACCTGCCTTCAGCCGTTCAAGCCGGACTATCTGGCCTTGCAGAAGGCCGGCTTCAAGGCAGTTCCACGACTTCAAGGTAATGAGCCTTTTGATGGCGCGCTGATTCTGATCGGCAAGCATCGCGGCCGCAATGAGGCATGGCTGGCTGCTGCTCTGAACCAGGTCGTGCCCGGTGCGATGATTGTGGTTGCCGGCGATAAAAAGCTCGGGATCGACAGCTTTCGCAAGACGGTGGAAACCTTGGCGCCAGTTACCGACAGGTTGTCCAAGCACCATGCGGTGGCGTTCTGGTTTGACCGGCCAGAGGTAATGGACATCGATAAAACCCAATCGCTTGTGCCAAAACCGACGCGCCTTGAAAATCGCTTTACCACCGGGCCTGGCATGTTCTCGCACGCCGCCATTGACAAGGGCTCGGCCATGCTGGTCAAGCATTTCGAAGGGCGGATCAGTGGCCATGTCGCCGACTTCGGTGCCGGTTGGGGCTACCTTGCAAGCGAAATACTGAACCATCCCGGTAAACTGAAATCCCTGGCGCTTTACGAAGCTGATTTCGAAGCGCTGGAAGCGGCGAGACTGAACGTTACGAGCACGGTGGAAACGCCGGTGAGCTTCCATTGGCAAGACGTCAAAAGCGAGCCAATTCAAGAGATTTTCGACACGATCGTCATGAATCCGCCATTCCACGCGGGGCGCGGTGCCGACCCGGTCATGGGGCAGGGATTTATTGCTGTCGCGGCCAAGCGGCTCAAGCCAGGCGGTCGCTTGCTCCTCGTTGCAAACCGGCAGATGCCCTATGAAGCTGGCCTTAAATCACTCTTCAAGACGGTGACCCCGCTCGAAGACGATGCCGGTTTCAAGGTCATCGAGGCCAAGAAATAGCAGTTCCAAGCACCAAGCTTTAAAAAATGATAAGGCCCATTGGCGAACCGGTCGTCAATGGGCCAATTAGTCTGGACTAAACAGCGCGGCTATTCCTTGCCGTCGTCCGATTTCTTCAGTTCTTCCAGCGTCGGCATCGACACGATGTTGTATCCGGAGTCCACATAATGGATTTCGCCGGTGACACCGCTCGACAGGTCCGACAGGAGATAAAGGGCCGAACGGCCTACATCCTCGATATCAACGGTGCGGCGCAGCGGTGCGTTGCGCTTCTGGTAGGAGAACATGGCGCGCGCATCACCGATGCCGGCGCCCGCCAGGGTACGCACCGGACCGGCCGAGATAGCATTGACCCGGATGCCTTCCGGACCGTAATCGGACGCAAGATAGCGAACCATGGCCTCGAGCGCCGCCTTTGCAACGCCCATGACATTGTAGTTGGGCATGACCCGCGTCGAGCCGCCATAGGTCAGCGTCAGGATTGTGCCGCCGTCCTTCATCAGCTTCGAGGCCCGCTGCGCGATCTCGGTGAACGAATAGGCCGAGATCACCATGGTTCGGCTGAAATTGTCGCGCGTCGTCACATCGGCATAGCGGCCCTTGAGCTGCGACTTGTCGGAAAAACCGATGGCGTGCACGACAAAATCGATAGTGCCCCATTCTTTTTCCAGCGTTTCGAACACCGCATCTACGGTCGAAATGTCCTCCACATCGCATGGCAGCAGGAATTTCGATCCGAGCTGTTCGGCCAGCGGCGCAACGCGTTTGCCGAAGGCCTCGCCCTGATAGGTAAAGGCAAGCTCAGCCCCATTGTCGGCCAGAACCTTGGCAATTCCCCAGGCAATGGAGTGATTGTTCGCGACCCCCATGATGAGACCGCGCTTGCCTTTCATCAGATCACCCATGTTTTCCTCTTAACCCTCGTAGCGCTGGTAGACCAGCGAGGCATTGGTGCCGCCAAATCCGAAGGAATTGGTCAGAACCCTGTTCAATTTGACATTGTCGATTCGCTTGCGCGCAATCGGCATATCGCCGAATGCCGGGTCGATTTCCTCGATATTGGCGCTCTCGGCGATGAAATCATTGTTCATCATCAGCAAGGAATAGATCGATTCATGCACACCCGTCGCGCCCTGCGAATGGCCGGTCAGCGACTTGGTTGCCGAGATGGGCGGGCACTGATTGCCTGAACCGAAAACTTCGCGGATGGCCTCAATTTCTTTCAGGTCGCCGACCGGTGTCGAGGTTGCATGTGGATTGATGTAGTCAATCGGACCTTTGACGTTGGCGATGGCCATCCGCATGCAGCGGGCGGCGCCTTCGCCGCTCGGGGCCACCATGTCCGCGCCGTCAGAGGTCACGCCATAGCCGACGAGCTCGCCATATATCTTGGCGCCACGCGCCTTGGCGTGCTCCAGCTCTTCGAGAACCAGGACGCCGGCGCCGCCGGAAATGACAAAGCCGTCGCGGCCTTTGTCATAGGCACGGGATGCGGCCGATGGCCGGTCATTATATTTGGAAGACATGGCGCCCATGCCGTCGAATAGAACGGATAATGTCCAGTCGAGGTCTTCGCAGCCGCCAGCGAACATCATATCCTGCTTGCCGTACTGGATCATCTCATAGGCGTTGCCAACGCAATGGTTGGACGTGGCACAGGCGGACGAGATGGAATAGTTGACGCCCTTGATTTTGAACCAGGTGGCAAGGGTGGCCGAGGCGGTCGAAGACATGGCCTTCGGCACGGCGAACGGGCCGACCTTCTTGCTGGAGCCCGACTCAATCGTCTTCTCGGCAGCCTCCACAATCGTGCGGGTGGACGAACCGCCGGAGCCCATGATGATGCCGGTGCGCTCGTTGGAGATCAAATCAGTGTCCAATCCTGCGTCGGCGATGGCCTGGTCCATGGCGACGTGGTTCCATGCCGTACCGCCACCATGAAAGCGCATGGCGCGGCGGTCTACGAGCGTTGATGGGTCGAGCGTCGGGGCGCCATGAACCTGGCTGCGAAAGCCGCGCTTCGCATATTCCTCGGCAAATACGATTCCCGATTTTGCAGTCCGCAGGGATTCAAGGACCTCCTGCACATTATTGCCGATAGAGGACACGATACCCATGCCCGTCACAACCACTCGCCGCATCGCGATCTCCCTAGAGCCTTACCGGCCGGTGTTGCGCTGGATGAAAACTCAGGCAGCACTTTCCTTGAACAGGCCGACCCGCAGGTCAGTTGCTTTATAGATAGTCTCGCCGTCGGCCTTTAACCAGCCGTCGGCAATTCCAAGGACCAACCGGCCGCGCATGACGCGTTTGAAGTCGATACCATATTCAACAAGTTTGTTTTTCGGTGTGACCATGCCGGTGAACTTGACTTCGCCGGTGGAGAGGGCGCGGCCTTTGCCAGGCTCGCCCAGCCAGCCGAGATAGAAGCCGGTCAATTGCCACATGGCGTCAAGGCCAAGACAGCCCGGCATGACCGGGTCGCCGATGAAATGGCAGGGGAAGAACCATAGGTCAGGCTTGATGTCGAATTCAGCGCGGATATAGCCCTTGCCATTTTCGCCGCCTGTCTCAGAAATCTCGGTGATGCGGTCAAACATCAGCATGGGTGGGGCCGGCAACTGCGCATTGCCCTGACCGAACATCTCTCCGCGGGCACAGGCAAGAAGCTCATCATACCCGTAGCTTGATTTCTGTTCTGGCATTCTGACTCCCATCAATTACTTCAAAGTTCACGCTTGGAATAAGAGCTGCTCCAGCGCAGGCTGACCCTATCACAGAGTGTTTCGCCCTGAAAACGCTGTCTAGAACAAACCGCAGCCAAATGGAACCCTTGGCTTGATCATGCTTATTGCGAATTTCTTATGACAGAATGGTGCGATGATTCCGACCTAGACGAATGGCCTAGATCGCGGCTATTGATCGATTTCGCAAGACAGCATATATCAATTGAGTGGCACGACAGGCCGTTTGTCTGTGGTGTGGTTATTGATATCGGTTAACGGAGTGGCAGACGGGCCATGCATGTTTCATATGAAATTGATGCTGAACTATCTTTGCAGGAGCGCTTGCGCTTCGCTGGATTACGCCCGACCCGTCAGCGTCTTGCCCTTGCCAGCCTGATTTTTGCCAAGGGTGACAGGCACCTTTCGGCTGAGGAATTGCACGAAGAGGCGCAGGTCGCGAATGTGCCGGTTTCCCTCGCGACAGTTTACAACACCCTGCACCAGTTCACTCAGGCCGGGATGCTGCGCATCCTCGCCGTCGAAGGTGCGAAGACCTATTTCGACACCAATATTTCCGACCATCATCATTTCTTTGTCGAGGGTGCCAATCAGGTCATCGATATTCCCAACGGTTCGACCATGGTCGGCAGTCTGCCGCCAGTGCCCGAAGGCATGGAAATCGTTAACGTGGATATCATCATCCGTCTGCGCAAGAAGCGCGGCTAGACCATCCGCACAGGTCCGGGGTATTGGGCGACGACGGGGTCGGCGGTCAATAGCGTTATGCCTTCGACAGTGGCTTGCGACACAAGCATGCGATCGAACGGATCTTTATGGATCGGTGGCAGTCCGGCAGTCGACGCCGCATGTTCACTTGTGATAGCCAGTTCCTGATAGCCATTGTCCAGTAACCCCCGGCGAAGCAGGCGCGCATCAGCTTGAAAGTCCGGTCGGGCAAGCCCCTGCTTGATCGCGATCTCCCACAGACTGGCGGAGCTGAAAACAAGTTCATTAAGGGGCGCATCAAGCAATGATCGGGCTGTCGCAGATAAGCGATCAGGCGATCCCGCAGCCCAAAGAAGCAAATGCGTATCGAGCAATAACTTCATTTCCCAAGGCCGAACAATTGCTCGATCTCGTCCTTGCCCAGCCGATCGAAGTCGTCTGGCACAGCGATTTGTCCGGCCATAAAGCCCAACCTGCGGATTGGCGCACTCGTCGGCGCGTCGATTGCGACAACTTTCACCATAGGCTTTCCAGCCTTGGCAATGACAAACGGCTCCCCCTTTGCCGCCTGTTCGACCAGACGGGAAAGATGCGTTTTGGCCTCGTGCATATTTACTTTTTGCATAAAAAGTTTCACCAATGAACTTAGTTTAGTGAACTTAGTCCATATGTGACGATAATACAAGTATGCCGTAGGGTTCAGACGTCCTAATCGTCAAACTTCTCATCCGGGTAGGCACCCCATATATCCGGTTGGCGCATCCAGCCGCTCGCCCCGCTGAACACCACCCGGCAGAAGGCCCCGTTGCAGGCTTTCAATGTTCCAAGCACACCGGGCTGAACCTTGGCGACGACGGCTGATTTATCGTCGGCGCTGCGGTAGACGTTGAGCATCACGTTATCCTTATCGCGCTGCCAAGGCGCCGTCATCACCGTGCGCTTGCCGGAGAGCAGGGATTGATAGACCCAGCCTTCGGTGCCTTCCGAATCGCGGATGCGTCGCCAATTGTCATATTCCTGGACGATCTCAACGGGCAGTCCGGATTTCAGGAAAAGCCAGGTCACTGCGTAATCGCGACCCGGTCCGACGCGCAGATTAACCCGTCCGGGCTTCAAACTGACGAATCGTGGCAAGGGCAGGCCGCTTGGGCCAACCTGCGCTGCTGCCTCGGCCCGCATCAGCGCCGGTGTGCTGAGCGGAAATGCCAGCATAAGGGCTGCTGCAATTGTGGTTGCAGTTGAGAAGAGGCGATAATTTCGAATGTTAAACAAGGTCAGTCCTTCATCGTTCCTGGCCCCAATCCGCCGGTTTTGCGGCAGAATGGCGAACGATCCCTATTTTTCTTTGTCTTTGATGCGCCGCCTTGATAGACAAGTGGAGGAGCGCAAAGATCAATTGCAGTTTGCAATGAGTTGGTTAAAGAGGTCTCAATGGCGCCGCTAAAGGGAGGGGAATATTGGTGAGCAAGAAGCCGCTGGTCGTCATCACCCGCAAACTGCCGGATCCCATCGAGACGCGCATGCGCGAGCTCTTTGAAGCACGGCTGAATGTCGATGACCGGCGGTTGTCCAAGGCAGAACTGATCGATGCCGTCCAGCACGCCAATGTCCTCGTACCGACAATCACTGATCACATCAGCGAGGAGATCATCGCTGCTGCAGGACCCAACCTCAAGCTGATCGCCAATTTCGGTAACGGTACGGACAATATCGACGTCGCGGCTGCCGCCAAGCGCGGCATTACCGTCACCAATACACCCAATGTCCTCACCGAAGATACCGCCGACATGACCATGGCGCTGATGCTTGCGGCGCCGCGGCGTCTCGTCGAAGGCGCTTCCATCCTGCTTGACGACGGCAAATGGGAGGGCTGGGGTCCGACCTGGATGCTGGGTCGCCGGATCTGGGGCAAGCGTCTCGGTATTGTCGGCATGGGGCGCATCGGCACTGCCGTCGCCCGCCGCGCCAAGGCCTTTGGCCTGTCGATCCATTATCACAACCGCAAGCCGGTGAACCCGAGGACCGAAGAAGAGCTCGAGGCCACCTATTGGGAAAGCCTCGACCAGATGCTGGCGCGCATGGACATCATCTCGGTCAATTGCCCCTCAACGCCTGCGACCTTTCATCTGCTTTCCGCGCGGCGCCTGGCTTTGATGCAGCCAACGGCCTTCATCGTCAACACGGCGCGCGGCCAGATCATCGACGAGCACGCACTGATCGACCAGCTGGAACGTGGCAAACTGTCCGGCGCGGCGCTTGACGTGTTCGAACACGAGCCGGCGGTCAATTCCAAGCTGCGCAAACTCGCCAAGCTGGGCAAGGTGGTGATCCTGCCGCATATGGGCTCGGCAACCCTGGAGGGCCGGATCGACATGGGCGAGAAGGTCATCATCAACATCCGCACCTTCATCGATGGCCACCGCCCGCCGGACCGGGTTCTGCCTGATCGGGTCTAGCAACCCCTCCGTTGCACTAACAATGTGCGTGGTTCGACAGGCTCACCATGAGGGAGGTTGGTTGATTGCGGGGAGCCAAGAACTGCAAAGTCGGCCGTTATCTTGCAACGCGCCCACCTCCCTCATGGTGAGCTTGTTGAACCACGCATCATGGCTAAGCCAGCGTGATCTCGCCACTGGAACTGATAGAAATATTGTCCCCCTCAAGTCTTCCAAATTCCTGCCGATCCAGTTGCAAGGCGATAGGCGTTGAATAGCCCATCTCCTGCGCAACGATGAGACCAAGCAAAAGGATTGCGTCCGGTTCGTGCAGAACAAGTGCGGCGGGAGCGAGATTGGCGGTAACCAGTTCGAGAAGGACGGCCGCCGCCGAAGATGAGCCGATCGTTCCGGGCAGGCACAGCACCTTGCCGCTGATCGAAAGGCCGTGTTGCGGATGCCGCACATCGGCAATCAAGCCGGTCTTAGGGTTCACCCCGCCCCAAAAGCTGATCGGCGCCGTCAGCACCAGTCCGCAAGCCTTCGCCCCCACGCCATTGACAAGTACCCTTGCCTTCATCCCGCGGCCCCGAGGATTGGCCGACCTTCGACGGCGCTGGTTACGCATTCGGCCATCGAACCGTAGATGACGCCGTAGCCGGTGTTGCCCGGTGCATAATGGGCGAACTTGCCGGAATTGGTCATAAGCACCGCTCCCGGGATGTCGGGCAATATCGGCGTTACCACCACGCAGGTATCGGCGACGATAACGACGCCGCAGGCTTCGAGCGCCGCCCGGCTGCCGCTCGCCTCTAGCGCCGCGAGCGCGTGGCGGCCGGTGCAGGCGTAGAGCGGCATTTTGAGGTGGCGCCCGGCGATCAACGCCTCCAGCCGGTCGAACTCTTCAACCGACAGATGCGGACTGCCGATGGCGACGGCATCGAGCCTGTCCATGGTGACTGCGGTCGAGAGTCGCCGGCGCGAGTCGTTGACCATTGCGCCGGTGACGCGGATGACCGCCAGCGGTGGTTGGTGCTGGAGGGCAGCGGCGAGATCGGACGCCTCGGGCGTGACCCCCGCCACGTGGAACAGACCGACCGCGCCGGCGGACGCTGCGGCGGCGCCAAACGCTTTGAGTGCGTCTTCGCCAGGATCGGCCGTGATGCCCGCAACGACGCCCACCGCATCGCCCAGTTCGCGGCCGTAAAGGCTGCCGAGGATCGGAAAGGCAACCTCGGAGCGAAGGAATGCAGGATCGAGACCGGATACATCGAAGACCACGGTTGCGCGGCGGTTTTCCGGACGGTGAAAGCCGTAATAAGGAGCATAGCCCGAAATGGCGCAGGCAATGTCGAGGAAATCGCCATAACGGTTGGTGCGCGCACCGAGAACGGAATTGCAGAATACCACGGCGTTCGATTCGCCCCAGGCGACGTCCGTACCACGGGCAGGGCGGTGGCCTGCCTGATAGGGCGCGCAGGTCCAGCTCGGCTCGCAGCCGAGCTTGCGATAAGCGTCCATCATGCGCCGTGCCATGGCACGTTCATGCAGCGGCAGGAGGTTCTTCGAACAGCCAGTCAGGTCGATCGAGCCGACATTGAGTGTGGCGCGCACCGCGACCCTCGCATCCCCTGCCACCAGTTTTTCGGCGAAGAGCGTACCCGAATCGCCATGATAAAGCGCTCCATCGATATGCGCGGAGGCAATGGGGATCAGCGAGGGCGCCTCCATCAGGCGAGCCGTCGCCGCGACAATCCGCATGGCCATGGCGGCGCCTTCACCGCGAATACCATTTGCGATCGCCTGCTGTTCGGCGGTCAGTTCAAGTGGCATCGCCTGAACGCTTGCGCGCCTTGTATTTGATCGTCTCGAAACGCGAGGTCAGCGCATCGTAAAGGAGAAGGCGGCCGACGAGGGGCTCGCCTATACCGGCGATGAGCTTGATTACCTCGGCAGCCTGCAGCGTACCGATGACACCAGGCAACACGCCGAGCACACCCGCCTCGGCGCAGGCCGGCACCAGGCCGGGCGGCGGCGGCTTGGGGAAGAGGTCGCGGTACGAGGGGTTCGGAACCCCGTCTGCGCTCGTCCCATAGGGCATCAGCGTGGTAACGGAACCGTCGAACCGTCCTAGCGCCGCCGAGACCAGCGGCCGCTTCTCGGCAAGGCACGTATCCGCCAGAAGATAGCGCGTGTCGAAATTGTCGGAACCGTCGACGACGATGTCGTAACGGTGCACGAGTTCAGCCACATTGTCCGGCGCGATGCGCGTTTCGTGTGTCTCGACGATGACATGTGGATTGATCGCGGCAATCGCCCGTGCCGCGCTCTCGACCTTCGCCGAACCGACGAGGTCGGAACTATGTATGATCTGGCGCTGCAGATTGGAAAGCGATACGCGGTCATCATCGATGACACCCAACGTGCCGACGCCGGACGCCGCCAGATATTGCAGCACCGGCGCCCCGAGCCCGCCAGCACCGACGACGAGGACACGGGCGCGTTTCAGCTTCTGCTGGCCCGGCCCGCCAATCTCACCAAGGATGATATGGCGGGCGTAGCGCTCGATTTCAGCAGGCGTGAGGGAGGTGCTTTGCGGATCAGTCATGACGCTACACTAGAACAACTCCGATCCGCATTGCAGCGGTTCATTTGGCCATCAGGCGAGAAATTTGAGTCCGCCGATGCCAGAAACGATGAGCCCGATACAGACGAGGCGGATCACCGTCGCGGGTTCGGCGAAGAGGTACATGCCGAGCAGCGCCGTGCCGACAGTGCCGATACCGGTCCAGACCGCATAGGCGCTGCCGACGGGCAGTTCACGCAGCGCAAGGCCGAGTAAAATAACGCTTATCACCATACTGGCGGCGGTGAGGATGGATGGGGTGAGCCGCGTGAAGCCATCGGTATATTTGAGCCCGATGGCCCAGCCGATTTCGAAAAGTCCTGCAGCGACGAGTATAATCCAGGCCATGACGACCTCCTTCACATTCTTGAACGGGCCGTCCCGGATTTGACTGGAAGCGCCTTGTGCTTGCGGCGTGGAGGTCGTCCCCCTGACGATCTATTTAAGAATTGTCCGTGCAATTGGCAAGCCTGGCACGGCGTGAGTAAAATTGGTGCATAAGTTCAAGCGCAATGAAGGCTCAACCCACCCCGAATTAACTGTTACGTACTTAATCCGGACGCTACGTTGTGATCCATTTGCGGCATTTCAATAAGAGGTGTTCCATGACCATCGCCATTTGCGCACGTATTCTGCTGTTCTCGACCGCCAGCCTCGCCGCTTCCGGCAGCCTTGTTGCTGCAGCCGACAGCAACCTTGCCCATGCGCCTTACCATGAAGGCTATCTGTCAAAGGCCGATGTCGGCCGCTTGCAGGATGAACTTCTCCTGCAACGCGGCGTCCAGACCTATCTTTGGGCGCTCCCGGCGCTCAACATGTACGGTATGAAGGAAGGTTCGGAGGCGAGGTTCGGCAAAGGCTATAATGTGCTGCCGATCTTCAAGCAGCGTCTCAACGCCAAGACACTGATCACTACGCCCAATTCCGACGTCATCTATGCGCTCGGCTATCTCGACCTCAAGGAGGATGGCCCGATGGTGATCGAAGTACCGCCTGGCCTCCAGGGTATCATTGATGATTTCTTCCAGCGCCCCATCCCCTCGGAGGGAGAGATCGAAGGTCGCAAATGGGCGGGAGACGTTGGCCTGCCCGGGCCAGACAAGGGCAAGGGTGGCAAATATCTGATCCTGCCACCGGACTATAAGGGGGAGGTTCCGCAAGGCTATTTAACATACCGTTCGGGCACTTATGGCGTCTTCGTCTTCTGGCGCGGATTCTTCAAGGACCCGAAACAGCTTGAAGAGCCGGTGAAGGTGATGGAACAGACGAAAATCTATCCGCTCGGCAGGGAAGCCACCGCAAAGAAGATGGAATTTCCAGATGCTTCCGGCGTTGCGGTCAACATGCTCTATCCGCAGGATGGCAGTGCCTTCGACATGCTGTCGCGCTTCATCGACCACGAATATGTCGATGCAAAAGATTTCGAGATGCGCGGCATGGCCGCCACGCTCGGTATTGTCAAAGGCCAGCCGTTTCACCCTGACGCGAAGATGAAGAAGATCCTCGACGATGCGGCCAAGACCGCCTCGCGCATGGGCCACGCCTATTCCTACGGCCCGCTGACGCTGAAATATTATGAGGACCGGCAGTGGCTCAATCCGTTCTCGACCAATGCTAATTTCGAGGGTGCCACCTTCTACCAGCTCGATGCACGCGCGAGCTTCTTCACCTATGCCTATTCGACCAGCCCGGGCATGGCGATCAATATGGAGAATGTCGGTGCCAAATATCCGAACGCCTTCAAGGACGCCGACGGGAATTACCTTTCTGGCGATCACAGCTACAAGCTGACCCTGCCCAAGGACATCCCGGCGCATATCTTCTGGTCAGTAACGGTCTATGACCCAATCACCGGCTCCGGCCTCGACAACGGTCAGCCGTTCCCTTCGCTCAATACCATGGACAAGCCAAAGCAAAATGCAGATGGGACGACGGATATCTATTTCGGCCCGAAATCACCCGGCGCAGGCAAGAACTGGCTGGCGACCGTGCCGGGCAAAGGCTTCTTCACGATCCTCAGGCTTTACGGCCCGACCAAGGCATTCTTCGACAAGACCTGGAAGCCAGGGGATTTGGTGAAATTGAAGTAGGGAAAGGCTTGAAGCCGCCACCACGCTTGATCAACTCGGCACAAAGGGTCGCGCGTGGTGACGGTAGCACTCAGAATATGGTGTTCACCGATTGGCCGAGCGCCATCGCTCCGGCATAGCGGGCCTGCGGGCCTTGCTGGAGCGGATGGAAGCGCGCGCCTTGCACATCCCGGAAGCGCTGTTCCAGCCCGTTGGCACGGTAGAAGCCGCTGCCGCCGGCAAGTTCCATGGCAAGCTCGACCGTTTTGATCGCATGTTCAGCCACGAGCGCGCGGCCGATCATGATTTCGTTGACGCTGTCCGCGCCGGGCGAATTTCGCTCGGCGATCTTCACCATCCATTGGTGGGCGAGCTGGGCGGCGCGCAACGTCGTATCCATGCGGCCAGCGAGATTGAGCGCATGCTCGTTCGGCTGCTTCTTCTTGGCAAGGTGGATGGCGATATCCCGTGCGCTCTCTGCAACGCCGAGATAGGCCGCATAGATCAGCGGGAAAGCCGTCGTGGCGATGATCTGGAACACCGGATGCCACTCGCCAGCCTTGCGCGAGAAGGCGACTCCCGCATCAGGTATGAACAGATCTTCAAGTACAACGTCGTTGGAGCCGGTACCACGCATACCCAGAGCCTTCCAGGTATCGATGATCTTGACTTCGGCAGCTTTCATCGGGGCGGCGAAGTGGATGACACTCTGCGAGCCGTCTTCTGCGCGATAAATTGCGCCGGTCATCAAAAGGTCGCCAGCATTGGCGCCGGAGGTGAAGACCTTGCGCGCCTTGATGCGGTAGCCACCTTCGACCTTGGTCGCATCGCCGGAGCCGCCGATCCAGTCGGAGCCGCCGCTGGAGAGCAGGATCAGCTTTTCGGCCGCCACGCGCTTCAAGAGAGGCTCGACCGCGGCGACCTTCTGGTGGCGCCAGCGCCATGCGGGGATCGCCACCTGGTGCGTATGCATGGAAAAGGCCAGCGCCGTCGAGGAGCAGGCATGCGCAAGGACGCGTAGCATTTCCGCGAGCTCACCGACTTCCGCTCCCCCGCCGCCGAGTTCGCTGGGAACGCCGATCTCGACGAGTCCGGCTTCCTTCAGAAGCTTGTAGTTTTCCGCGACAAAGGTGTCGTTCTCATCGAAGTCTGCTGCGCGAGCCGCGAGCACGGATGTCAAAGAGTGTGCAATATCGACGGCACTTCCGCACGATGCGGTATCGCCCGGGATGGATGAAGTTGAAGCCATGTTAAGCATTGGTCCCTCCTTTGGCCCCCTGTAAGCGGGCCAGAACGCACAGCGAAATCCATCCCGCTTCAAGAGCACGCGATAGAATCCGCGCTTTCACGCCATTCGTCCAGTTCACGAATTGTACTACCCCGTAGGCTTGGCCCGGCTTTTGGAGTATTCTCCCCCATTGCGACGACTGGGTGGGATCCATGAAGGAACACGGAGGATACGGGCAGTTCTGCCCCGTGGCGATGGCCTCGGAGATATTGTGTTCGCGCTGGACGGCACTGGTGATACGCGAGCTTTTGATGGGGACGACGCGCTTCAACGATCTGCGCCGCGGCGTGCCGCGCATGTCGCCTGCACTTCTGTCCAAGCGCCTGAAAGAACTGGAGCGGGCGGGGGTGGTGAGGCCCGTTCCCAATGCCAGAGGCCTAACCGAATATCACCTGACGCCAGCCGGCGAAGACCTTCGGCCCATCGTGCTGGGCATCGGCACGTGGGGGCAGCGTTGGGTCGAGTCGGAATTATCGTTGCGCAATCTCGACCCCTCACTGCTCATGTGGGACATGCGCCGGAACCTCAATCCAAAGCCCCTCCCGCCACGGCGCTGTACGATACAGTTTCTGTATCCCGAACTTCCGCAGGCAAAACAGAACTACTGGCTGGTGGTTGACGGAGGCACTGTCGATCTTTGCGGTATTGATCCCGGTTTCGATGTCGACCTGTTGGTAACAAGCTCCGTGAAGAGCATGACCGCGATCTGGATGGGGCTGACTGGCGTGCGCCGCGAGGTCGAGGCGGGCCATCTCGAATTCGACGGCGATCCGAATATCGCCAGCGCCATGCAGCAATGGCTCGGCCTCAGCACATTCGCCTCCGAACAGCGCAAGGTGTCGTAGGCGCCGTCATGGAACCCGCGTCATTCAAGGATCTTGAGCGCACGGGCTGGATAGCCAAAGCTTCTACCTATCCCTTGGGGTTCGGTGGTGCGACGAAGGGTGCGGTCGATCCGCTGCTGGATGCCGTTGGAGTGTCGCGCGGAACCCGCCTGCTCGACATTGCCTGTGGTCCGGGCGACGGCGCCGGGAGGGCAGCGGGGCGCGGCGCGACCGCTGTCGGCATCAACTTCGCGCCGACCATGGTCGAATTGGCGCGGCGGCGCTTTCCAGAAGCCAACTTTCGTGAAGGTGATGCGGAGAGTCTCGATTTCGCCGAAGCCAGCTTCGATGCGGTGATCTGCGCCTTCGGGCTATTGCACATGGCCGAGCCGGAGCGGGCAATCACCGAGGCATTCCGCGTGCTGGCGCCCGGCGGTCACTATGCCTTCACTGTCTGGGCTCCCCCGGAACGACACCAGTTCTACGAACTCGTGTTCAGTGCAATGAATGAATATGGGCGCATGGACGTGCCCTTGCCGCCGGCGCCGCCCTTCTTCCGCTTCAGCGACCCGGACGAGAGCCGCCGCGTGTTGCTGGCAGCCGGCTTCGATGAATTGAAGGTCGACGAAGTGCCGCTGGTCTGGCGCTATAAATCGGCTGAGTCCGTTATCGATATGATCTACAAGAGCGCAGTACGTTTGAGCATGATGCTCGAACATCAGACGGCGGATGCACGCGAGCGCATCCACCAGGCCGTTATCGAGGGCGCGGGAAAATTCCGGCAGTACGGCGGGTACGCGATGGCCGTCCCCGCCGTACTGGTGGCTGCCCGCAAGCCATGAAATGCTGCCCAGCAGTCATGTTGGCCGTATGAGCCCGCAACATTATCCACCGCAATCTATCCGCAGTTCTAGCCGAGCGATTTTATGATCTCGCGATAGGCGGCCTCCGGGAACGCTTTCAGGGTACGGGTGCGCACGAAGCCTTTTTGCCCGAGCCCAAGCGCGAACCGCGCCATGACCGCATCGTCGGGTGCCGTCATGACGCCGACCATGTCATATTCACCCATGGTAAGGTAAAACTGGTCGAATGAACCGCCCATTTCCTTGAGCAACTTCTTGGCCGCGTCGAGCCGGTTCGGCGAGTCTCCTGCGTTCTTCAGGCCAAGCTCGGTCCAATTCAACAGCACAATGTAAGTGGTCATGGCAAACCTCCCCCGCGGCACGGCCAGTGCCGGCGGCCGCGAATTGCTCCCTCCGCATCCCCGCCGCAACTATAGCCCTGTTGCCTTGGCCGAACAATGACGACGCGCTTATCGCTCCACGAAGGCGCGCAGGCGCGCGAGAGCATCGTCCCATTGCTGCGAGACACTAGCGAGATAGGCTCTGACCTCCGCGATGGGCTCCGGCCGGAAGGCGAACTGGCTTTCCCGGCCGACCTTGCTGCTGATGACGAGCCCGGCATTCTCCAGCACATGCAGGTGCTTGGTGATCGCCTGGCGCGTCAGGTTTGTGTCCGCCGACAGCCCGGAGATCGAGCGCGTCTGCCCGTCACTGAGCTTCGTCAGCAATGACAGACGCGTCGCATCGCCGAGCGCCGCAAATACATGCGCCGCCAAATGGGGTGCCGGATCGCGGGCGTAGACGCTATCGCTCAACATGAGCTTTGATATTCTTGACCTGTTGTTCCCAGCCGCCCTCATTCATTCGCATCGCCTCCGGCATGCGGTGCCGGGGCACGCGATCGAAACCTGACTCGGTGACGGTAAGACGGGTCCCGTCCGCAGTCGGCTCCAGTCGGAATTCGACAAGCGTCGGCGTTTCGTGGGAGTAGTCCACATTGGGGTCGATAGCGTAAGGATGCCATGTCATGGAGAACAGGCGTGGCGGATCGATCTCCTTGATACGTGCCTTCCATTCGATATGTTCGTAGCCCGGATAAGTCATGTGGCCGGTCGAAACCTCACCCGCAATGAATGGCCCATCCAGCTTGACGCGAAACCATTCGCCGAACTCCTTGTGATCCGTCAGTGCTTGCCAAACGCGCTCGACAGGAGCCTTGATCTCGATGCTTTTCCTGATTTGATCCGCCATAAATGCAACCTCCAGGTTGCGCTTAATGTTGCACAACCATAATGTAAGCGCAACCATAGAGTTGCATAATGGCACTCGGAAGCAAGAGTCGCGGCAAATGGTGGCTCCGCCTGCCGAGGAATCTGACCCGGCAGGCGTTACGATATCAGTAATCCATGGCGGCGCTGGCCGGCATCGGGTTGGGCTGACCTTTTTTGGCGAGTTCCGCGATCATCGCCTCTGTGGTCACCAGAAGGCCGGCTACGGAGGCGGCACCCTCGAGCGCGGAACGAACGACCTTGGCCGGGTCGATCACTCCCATATCGTATAGATTGCCATATTCGGCTGTCTGGGCGTTCCATCCGAAGGAGAAATCATCGCGCTCACGCAGTTTGCCGATGATGAGCGACCCTTCCGCCCCGGCATTTTCGGCGATCTGGCGAACCGGCACTTCGATGGCGCGGCGCACAATCTCAATCCCCACCCGCTGGTCGGCATTCCTTCCCTCCAGTCCGTCAAGTGCCTTGGCCGAGCGCAAGAGTGCAACGCCGCCGCCTGGCAGAATCCCTTCCTCCACCGCTGCACGGGTGGCGTGCAACGCATCGTCGACGCGATCCTTCCTCTCCCGAACCTCCGTCTCAGTCGAGCCGCCCACGCGGATCACTGCGACGCCGCCGGCAAGTTTTGCCAGTCGCTCCTCCAGTTTCTCGCGGTCATAGTCGGAGGACGTATCCTCGATCTGCGTCCTGATCTGGGCGACGCGCCCGTCGATCTCCGCCTTGGCCCCAGCACCGTCGACGAGCATCGTTGTTTCCTTCTCGATCACGACTTTCTTGGTGCGGCCGAGCATGTCCAGCGTTACGCTTTCAAGCTTAATGCCGAGATCTTCGCTGATTGCCGTGCCGCCGGTCAGGATGGCGATATCTTCGAGCATCGCCTTGCGGCGATCGCCAAACCCCGGTGCCTTGACGGCCGCGACCTTGAGGCCACCGCGCAGTTTGTTGACCACCAGTGTTGCCAGTGCCTCGCCTTCGACATCTTCGGCAATAATGAGCAGCGGACTGCCGGATTGAACGACAGCTTCGAGGATCGGCAGCAGCGCCTGCAGGTTCGAGAGCTTCTTTTCGTGAATGAGAATGTAGGGATCTTCGAACTCGACCCGCATCTTCTCCTGATTGGTGATGAAATAGGGCGAGAGATAGCCCCGGTCGAACTGCATGCCCTCGACGATTTCGAGTTCGGTGTCTGCCGTCTTGGCCTCCTCGACGGTGATGACGCCCTCATGCCCGACTTTTCCCATGGCATCTGCAAGATATTGGCCGATCTCGGTGTCACCATTGGCCGAGATGGTCCCGACCTGGGCGATTTCGGCATTGTTGGAAATCTTGCGGGCATTGCGCTTCAATTCCGCGACAACAGCATCGACTGCAAGGTCAATGCCGCGCTTGAGGTCCATCGGATTCATCCCCGCGGCCTCGGCCTTGAGACCCTCGCGCACGATGGCTTGAGCAAGGACGGTCGCCGTCGTTGTGCCGTCGCCGGCAACATCGCTGGTTCTCGACGCGACTTCACGCAGCATCTGCGCGCCCATGTTCTCGAACTTGTCCTCGAGTTCGATCTCCTTGGCGACTGTGACGCCATCCTTGGTAATGCGCGGCGCGCCGAACGATTTGTCGATGACGACATTCCGGCCCTTCGGTCCAAGCGTCACCTTGACGGCGTTGGCCAGTATGTCGACCCCGCGCAGCATGAGATCGCGCGCGTCGCTACTGAATTTGACATCCTTGGCAACCATTGTCCTTACTCCTTTTTATTAGGAAGAATCCTAATTTCCCCTTGAAAACACAATGGAATCTGACAAGATTCAATTTGACGCATGAGTTGATCCCTGAGGAACTATTCATGACCAGCAGAGCATTCGAACTTCAGTTAAAAGGCTATGGGCTGACGACAGCCGAAATACACTATCGTCTTCCCGATCACCCCAGCTTTCTCCAGCTTTATATATGGCAGGAATATGATCTTGCTCCGTCTTTTCCGCAATTGAAAGGCTTTCTTGATTTCTGGCGCAAGGACATAGAGGGACCGCTGCATTCGGTCCGCATCGTGCATCAGCGTCTGATCGAGCCGCGAGAATGGCGGGCAGTGGACGGGATCATCTCGCTGCACTGAATGCAGCCGACCTCCTGCGGCCTAACATCGTTGAAGTCGCTACGATCACCGTGCGCATGAACTGTCGCACGGCCATTCACAACCCGCTGGATCGCCCGCTACGGTCGTTTGGGGATGTCGAGCCCGCGTTGCACTGCAGGCCGTGCCAGGCCACGTTCGAGCCACGCCGGCACGCGTTTCAGACTATCGAATTCGACCAGGTCACGTGCGCCATAGAATCCGATCAGGTTGCGCACCCAGCCCAACATCGAGATGTCGGCGATCGTATATTGATCGCCCATGATCCAGTCGCGGCCATCAAGGCGGGTTTCGAGTACGCCGAGCAGGCGCTTCGATTCATCCCGGTAACGTTCGAGTGGGCGCTTGTCTTCGATTTCGCGCCCCCCGAACTTGTAGAAAAATCCGACCTGACCGAATATCGGTCCGATCGCCGCCATCTGGAAGAACACCCACTGGATCGTCTCATAACGCCCGGCGGCGTCTGCGGGGATCAGCTTGCCGGTCTTTTCGGCGAGGTAAAGCAGAATGGCGCCGGATTCGAACAGGCCGAGTGGCTTGCCGTCCGGGCCATCCGGGTCGATGATCGCCGGGATCTTGCCATTCGGGTTCAGCGATAGAAATTCCGGCGTCCAGCTTTCGTTCTTGCCGATATCGATCGCATGCGGCTCGTAGGGCAGACCGAGTTCTTCGAGGGCAATCGATACCTTGACCCCGTTGGGGGTTGGAAAGGAATAGAGTTGCAGGCGGTCGGGGTACTTTGCCGGCCATCGGGTGGCGATGGGAAAGGCAGACAGATCTGACATTGGGGGGTCCTGGTCTGAGCGGGGTGATTCTGGACGGCAGGTTAGCACGCTGGTCCAGACGCTGCCATGTCAGCGATGCTTTTGTGATTGTCGGCTTATTCCGAATACAAGTTTCGCCATTTACCGCCTACTCCGAACGCTGCTGCATCACCACACTAATGGCCAACAAGGGCGATGACCCTTCATACAGGCCGATGCCCGATCAACAGGAGAATGAAATGAACAGATTGTCTGGAAAAGTTGCAATCGTTACCGGTGCGAGCGCCGGAATTGGCCGCGCCACGGCAAAACTATTCGCTCGAGAGGGCGCGAAACTTGTTGTCGGTGCCCGTCGCAAGGAGGAACTCGATGCCTTGGTCAAAGAGATCGAAGCCGAAGGCGGCGAAGCGATTGCGCTTGCAGGCGACGTGCGGTCCGAAGACTATGCCAAGGGTCTTGTACAACTCGCTGCCGAGCATTTTGGAAAGCTCGATATCGCCTTCAACAATGCTGGCATACTCGGCGAGGCCGGCCCAACGACTGGTGTTTCAGAAGCTGGGTGGAACGATGCCATCGCGATCAATCTCACTGGCTCCTTCCTTGCGGCAAAGCATCAAATTGCGCAGATGCTGAAAAATGGCGGCGGGTCCGTAATCTTTACATCGACCTTTGTCGGCTACAGCTTTGCCTTCCCGGGTGTCGCCGCCTATGCGGCCAGCAAATCCGGCATCATTGGTCTGACGCAGGCGCTTGCGGCTGAGTACGGGCAGGAGAATGTCCGCGTAAACGCCATCCTCCCGGGCGCAGTCGACACGGCCATGTACCGCGACATGAACAATACGGCAGAATCGCGGGCATTCATCACGAGCCTGCACGCGCTGAAGCGTGTAGCCACTCCGGAAGAGCTGGCACGCTCGGTTCTCTACCTTGCCTCAGATGATTCCTCGTTTGTCACCGGCACGGCATCGCTGGTCGATGGCGGCGCATCGATCACCCGTACGTAGACCACGAACATATTGGGAAGGGGCGATCGCCCCCTTTCTGGCGCTTTCGCGGCTTCCCGATTATCTGTAGAAATGCCCGATGCACCATCTGCGGCATTTCATCGACGTTTGTGCCGAGCTCTGGCAGAAGATCGCCGAGGAATTGCGCTCGCTTGGCAAGCCGGGTCCGCGTCTGATCGATGAGGTCGAGTGCGTCCTCTCCGTATTGCTAGCGATCGCTTTCGCGCACGCGCTTGGAGCGCAATATGTCGGATGGGCCGCATTCAGCGGCTATGCGGTGATGCGTTCTACTCTACCGGAAAGCCTGATGCGAGGCACGCTGCGCATCGCCGGAACAGCTGCAGGAGCGGTGGTCGCCCTGCTGCTTGCCCCTCTGGTCATAGGCTCGTCCTATACACTCGCCCTGGCGCTTGCACTTGTCGGTGGTACCACCTTGTATTTCGCCCTCGTCAGCCGGCGCAGCTATGCATGGTTGTTCACCGGCCTGACATTCTGCATGATTCTGATCGAAGGCATGAAGGTGTCTTCGAATTCCGTCGCGCCCTTCGCGCAGTCGCGGGTGCTTGAAATCGTTGCCGGCACTTGTGCCAGCATCCTCGTGAGCGCCGTGTCAGCCTGCACGGTTCGACGTGTGACCCGGCGCTGCGATCAACTGGTGCCGGTTGCGGCAGCGGTGCGGCAGTCCCCAATGTGGCACAAGGGTGCGGCACTGCACGCCGCGCAGGCCGCAATTGCCCTGGCACTCATCCCCTCTATCTGGAAATGGACCGGCTTCAGTTCACTGAGCCAATCGAGCGTCACGATCATGGCCGTGATGCTGCTTCCCATCGCGATGCTCGATGCGAGCCCACTGCACCCGGTAACATCGAAGATGCTGTTGCGTTTTGTCGGCTGCGGTGTCGGCGGCATTCTGGCCATCGCCGCACTTTTCGCCAGCCACCATTCGCCCTTGCTCATGACGCTGGCCCTGTGCATTGCGGTGATCGTCGGGCGTCACATAGAAAATGGCAACGCGGCGACCAGCTACATCGGCGTACAGTTTGCGCTTGCTTTCCTCGTCGTGCTCGTTCCCGACAACTACTTCAATGCGCAACCCGATCCTGGCGTTGGCCGCCTGACCGGGATTCTGCTCGGTATCGTCGTGCTGGAACCTATCCTGCTCGTGTGGCATCTCCTGTTCAATCGCGCCGCTGAGCGCGACGTTCGCATGGCGGCGGAGCCCGAAAACATACCGAGAGAATAGAAGTTCAGCCTGGCTCTACCTCGCCATGCGACACTTTGAAAAATTGCGCACGGCCTTCAAGGCTATCGAACAGGGCTTTGTCCGTCCCGGTCATGAAGGCCTGGCCGCCGAGTTCTTCGATAATGTCGAAGAGCGCTGCCCGCCGGCCCTCATCGAGGTGGGCGGCGATTTCATCAAGCAGCAGGATTGGCGCTATGCCGGTAAGTTCACCCGTCAATCGCGCGTGCGATAGTATGAGGCCGATCAGCAAGGCCTTCTGCTCGCCTGTCGAGCAAAGGGCGGCAGGCATTGATTTTGGCCTGTGCCGGACGAGAAGATCGGCACGGTGCGGTCCCTCCAGCGTACGCCCGGCAGCGCGGTCGCGGTTCCTGCCGTCATGCAAAGCGCGGCGGAAGGCTTCCTCAACGTCGGTCGCCGCTTCGATGCCGATACGCTGCTCAAGCTCACCGTCAAGAAGGCAATCTGCCTTGGGGAAGGGGCTGTCGTCTGGCAGACGTTCGATCATGCCGTTGATGAGGCGCATCAATTCAGCACGCGCTGCGGCAATGGCAATGCCGAGTTCCGCCATAGGCGTTTCGATCGCATCGAGCCAGGCGTCGCTACCGCGATCTTCGGTAAGCAAACGGTTACGACTACGCATTGCCTTCTCATAGTCGAGTACGCGCTTGCCGTGGGCCGGATCGATGGCGAGCACCATTCGGTCGAGAAAGCGGCGCCGGTCGCCGGCGGGGCCGGTAAAGAGGCCATCCATGGCGGGGACGAGCCAGAGTATCCGCGAATAGTCGAGAAGCTCGTCGGCGCTTGACACGGTAACGCCGTTGATGCGGACGCGGCGGCCGCTATCGCCTGGGGTGTTGCCTGCAAGCCCCGTGCCGACATCGACCGAGCCTTCAGGGGTCTCGATAGTTGCGTGGACAGCAAAGCCGTCAAGCGCATTGGCCCTCGTAACGTCCGTATAGGTTGCACGACGCAGCCCGCGTCCCGGGGACAGGAGGGAGATCGCCTCCAGCAGATTGGTCTTGCCGGCGCCGTTCTCTCCGGTGAGCACGATGTGCGAAGACCCCAGCCGCAGGGAAAGGCTTTCATAGTTGCGGAAATTGGCGAGCTTCAACCGGCTGATCGAAACACGGGCCGGTTTGCCCGCGTCAGTGAAGGGATCATCGGTCATGAGAAGGATGGCTCGGTAGCGTCAAACCCGCATCGGCATGAGCACATAGAGCGCATTCTCATCGCCCGTATCGCGCACGAGAGTCGGTGAACCGGCATCGGCGAGCATGAAAATGGCCTCGGACCCGGTCAGCTGTCCGGTGATATCGAGCAAATATTTGGCATTGAAGCCAATCTCGATCGGATCAGCATCGTAATCCGCGGCAAGTTCGTCCGTCGCACTGCCGGAATCGGGATTGTTGACGGTGAGGGTCAAAAGCCCATCGGCGATGCTCAGCTTGACAGCACGGCCTCGCTCGCTGGAAATTGTCGACACCCGGTCGACGGCCGATGCAAAGCTCTGGCGATCGATCGTCAGTTTCTTGTCGTTGCCGGATGGAATGACGCGCTGATAATCGGGGAAGGTTCCGTCGATCAGTTTGGAGGTGAGAACCACCGAACCGATGGTGAACCGGATCTTGGTTTCCGACAATTCGACCGTCACGGCCACATCGGGATCATCGACGAGCTTCTGCAACTCCGCGACGGTTTTGCGCGGGATAATAATCCCCGGCATGCCCTCGGCGCCGGCCGGCGCCTCGAGTTCGGCGCGGGCAAGGCGATGGCCGTCGGTAGCAACAGCCCGCAGCTTGAGTGCCCCATCGCTTTCGATTGCATGCAAATAGATGCCGTTAAGATAGTAGCGGGTCTCTTCCGTGGAAATGGCAAATTGCGTGCGCTCGATCAGGCTTCTCAGCGCAGCCGACGACATGCGAAACGTGTGGCTGAACGATCCGGCAGTAAGTTCGGGAAAATCCGACTGCGGCAGGCACTGCAGGCGGAAATTCGAACGACCCGAGGTGACGGCCATCGAGTTCCCATCAGCATTGGTCGCCAGCATGACTTCGGCGCCGTCCGGCAACTTGCGCACGATGTCATAAAGCAGGTGGGCCGGCACGGTCGTTGCGCCAGATTGTTCAATTTGCGCCGCCGTCGCTTCTGTCACTTCGAGATCAAGGTCGGTCGCCTTCAAAGCGAGGCTCGCGCCTTCCGCATTGAGCAGAACATTCGACAGGATCGGGATGGTGTTACGCCGTTCGACCACGCGATGGACATGATTGAGCGACTTCAGAAGATTGGAACGTTCAAGAGTTACACGCATGATAAATCGGTCTCGCTGACTTATTCCGGAAACGCTGTCGCGGATTTGCGATACATTTCCAGGGAGGGGAGACAATTTCCCCAAGGTCAAGCAAATTGGCAGAACTTCATGTCAAAAAGCAAGCCTGCGGCGGGTCGGAGCGTACCATACCACAGGCTTTCTGTTGATAAGATGCTCTTTACTGAGCCTGCTCGTTGATCAGTCGCTTCAGCAGTTCGAGTTCCTGCGACAGCTTCTGATCCTTGCCGACGATGTCCTCGATCTTGCGCACAGCGTGAAGAACGGTGGTGTGATCGCGCCCGCCGAACCGGCGGCCGATTTCCGGCAATGAACGTGGCGTCAGCATCTTCGCGAGGTACATGGCGATCTGGCGCGGCTTGACGATGGTGCGGGTGCGGCGGTTCGAGAGCAGATCCTGCTTGGACACGTTGTAGTGGCGAGCGACGATGCGCTGGATTTCTTCGATGCGGATGCGCTTGGCATCGCCGCCGCGCATCAAATGGCTCAAAAGCTCATCGACACGGTCGACCGAAAGGTTCGGCTCGAATGTCTGGCGGAACAATAGCTGGTTGAAGGCGCCTTCGAGTTCGCGGCCGCTGCCGGTGACCGACTGCGCGACATGATCGAGGATTTCCGGCGAAATGTTGAGCGACTGGTCTTCGAGCTGCGCTGCAGCGAGACGGCGCTTCAGGATTTCGAGGCGCATCGCATAGTCCGGCGCGATCATTTCAAGGGCGACGCCGCCCTGCAGGCGCGAACGTACCCGCGCATCGAGCGATTCCAGCTCTGACGGCGGACGGTCGGCGGCAACGACTACCTGCTTGGCGCTGTCGAGCAACGTATTGATCAGATGGCAGAATTCGTGCTGTATCGACTTGCCTTGCAGAAATTGCATGTCGTCGATGATCAGGAGGTCAATGTCGCGCAGCTGCTCCTTGAACGACAGCGCATTGTTGTCGCGGATCGCTGTTGCAAAGCGCCACATGAAATATTCAGCGGTCAGATAAACGACGCGGGCACGTTCCGGACGCTTGAGCGCCTCGGCGGCGATGGCCTGCAGGAGGTGAGTCTTGCCGAGCCCTACCGAGGCATGGATGAACAGGGGATTGAAGCGAACCGCGCTGGCCCCTGCATCGGCGATGGTGCGGGCAGCAGCAAGCGCAACACGGTTGGGTGTGCCGTCGACGAAGGTATCGAATGTATAGCGCGGATCAAGCGGCGAGCCGAAAACCGAATTTTGCGCGCGGTCGGCAAAATGCGCGGGAGCCTTCTTGTCCTGTGACGTGCTGCCAACGGCAAAGACCGGCTTTTCGCGGGCGAGGGCACGCGTTTCGGCACGGGGCGAAGTATCTGCGTCACAGGCTGGTCGAGCGGCGCGGCTGGCGCTGCGGAAAACAATCTCGACCTTGAGGACCTGATCATCTTCTTCACGCCACAGCGTGGTGATCATGTCGGAATAATGGTTGTTGATCCAGGAACGCAGGAATGCAGTGGGTACGGACAGCCGGACGATGCTCTTGGACGTTTCATCAAGTTTGAGCCGGCCGAACCAGCTCGAGTAGACTTCGCTTCCAAGTTTCGCCTTTAGCTTGCTCTTAACGCGCTCGAAATTCGTTTCGCCCTGACTGTCGGCCGAAGCCATGTCTTTTCCCTCATCCATATGGAGCGGGACCATGGCTTTCATGCCGTTTTCCATTATTCCGCTGGTCATTGTCATCGCCTCATCCTGGTATGTCGTTCGGGTCGTTGATCAATGGACGCCCGTGTTCTTATATTTGCCGGCGTGTCATCGCCTGGCAGTGATGGTCCGACGAGCCGCCCCAGTGGCCCGCCTGGATAGTCCTGAAAACTAACAGATTGAGGATTTAGCGATCACGCGGTGTTGGACTGAATCGATTTGGTCCAAAATGTCATTAACTGCCACGTTCGCATCCCTCTCGTTTTAGGCGCGTAAAGCCTTCCGCCCGGCTCACGCCAGCGTCGCCAACCCGCTCGATTTATGAAACAACCCAAGCCCGATGAGCTTGAGTACTGACAATACCCACTCGCTACGCAAACGGTCAATCTGCGCCCGAACCCACTAATTATTAAGCCTGTTAAATGGGTTTTGCCCCACCCCTTCGATGTCTTGGACCTTACAAAAACCTTTGCAGGAAGAGCAAGTGCGGGCCAAGGGTTTTTTGATGAATTAAAGGTTAACGCATTTACATTTTTTTTAGTCATCCCCGGTGCAACGTGGAAAAACCGTTCGGATTCAAGGCCTTTTTTAGGGCTCAGATTTTGTTGCACTGCGGACTTATGCGGGCAAAAAAAAATTATAAATTTGCGCTTGACAGTGGCTGTTGCAGGAGATTCCAAGGGCCGGGGTCAAGTTATAATTACTACCTGCCGTAAGTCATTGAAAATAAACATTAAATGATGATTGACGCTTTTTGTCCTAATCGATTTGTGACTGCCAGATGTCATGGTTCTGATAAGCCACGATCTTTTCCGCGGGAAACGAATTTATTCCCAGAATCAGTCGTAAAATAAAAAAACCCGGCTAAGTAGATGCCGGGTTTTCAAATATAAATATGAGGGTCTGTTACGCAGACATGCCCTTCAATCGTGCCGACAGGCGCGATACTTTGCGCGAGGCAGTATTCTTGTGAAGGACGCCCTTCGATGCTGCACGCATGACTTCCGGCTCGACTGCCTTGAAGGCGATGGCGGCAGCTGCCTGATCGCCGCTTGCAACTGCATCTTCGAACTTGCGAAGGAAGGTGCGCACGCGGGAGCGGCGGGATTTGTTGACTTCGGTGCGGGCTTCGATCTTGCGCGCCGCTTTCTTGGCCGAAGGAGTGTTGGCCATGATGCCTCTCTTTTCTGTCAGCTAATCGGCAGCCTGTAAGCAGCCGTCACAAAATAATAGGGTGGCCGAGGGGCCACCGAACGTTGACGGGCTTATAGATGACGTTTGCTTTTGCGTCAACTTGGAATCGTCGCGACGTCGGGGGATATTTTTCCCTTAACGGTTGTTGAATTTGGGTGCACGCTTTTCGGCGAAGGCCGCCATGCCCTCCTTCTGGTCGTCCAGCGCGAACATCGAGTGGAAGACCCGGCGTTCAAAGCGCAAACCTTCCGAAAGCGTCGTCTCATAGGCGCGGTTGACAGTCTCTTTGGTCATCATCACAACTGGCAGGGAGAACGAGGCGATCTTGGCGGCAGCCTTCAACGCTTCTTCGATCAGTTCACCAGCAGGCACGACCCGCGATACCAGCCCGCAGCGCTCGGCTTCAGCCGCGTCCATCATTCGGCCCGTGAGACAAAGGTCCATGGCCTTCGACTTGCCGACAAAACGGGTGAGGCGCTGCGACCCACCCATGCCCGGCATGACACCGAGTGTAATCTCGGGCTGGCCGAATTTGGCTGTGTCGGCCGCTATAATGAAGTCGCACATCATGGCGAGTTCGCAACCGCCGCCGAGCGCATAGCCCGCAACGGCAGCGATCAGTGGCTTGCGCAGCCGGGTCACACGTTCCCATTCGCTGAAGTAATCACCAAGATAAGCATCGGCAAAAGCGAGCGTCTGCATTTCCTTGATGTCGGCACCCGCGGCAAATGCTTTCTCCGAACCTGTGAGAACGATTGCGCCGATCCCGTGATCCTTGTCGAACGCTTCAAGCGCCGCGGCAAGCTCCGCGAGGAGCGCAGAATTCAGCGCATTGAGCGCCTGCGGACGGTTGAGCTGGATAAACCCCACCTTTTCGCGCGTCTCGACGATGATGTTTTCGTAAGCCATGGGGTCCTCCTAGAGCTGGCAAACGGGACAATAGAATGTCGACCGCCCGCTTTGAACGATACGCGTCACCGTGCCATTGCAACCGGCACGCGGGCAAGGGGTGCCTTCACGGTCGTAGACGGAAAAGGAGTGCTGGAAGTAGCCAAGTTCGCCATCGGCCTGACGGTAATCCTTGAGGCTCGACCCACCCGCCTTGATTGCGTCGGCTATGACTGAGCGGATTGCGGCGGCAAGGCGTTCTGACGCCTCCGTGGCTGCGCCGTTCTCACCTGCAATACTGCCGGCCGGGCGCAAGGGCGAAAGCTCGGCGCGCCACATGGCCTCACAGACGTAGATATTGCCGAGCCCTGCGATCAGCCTCTGGTCGAGTAAGGCCGACTTCAGAGGGGCCGCCTTGTTTTGAAAGAGCTTGGCGAGCAACGCACCGTCGAGGCGGTTGCCGGTAGGTTCAGTGCCAAGGCCCTTGATCAATGGATGGGCGTTGAGCTCGCCTGGCTCAGCGAAAAGCATGAAACCAAAGCGCCGAGGGTCGTTATAAATAATTCGGCGCTTCGTCCCGTCCCTTGCGCCGAGTTGCAGCACGACATGATCATGAACGGCGCTTTTCGTTCGCTCGTGCTTGAAGTCGCCCGGCGTCTCGCTCATGTCATCCTGTTCGATCCGGTACGAGCCAGACATGCCGAGATGGCTGATCAGCCCAAGACCATCATCGAGGTGCAGGATAAGATACTTGGCGCGGCGCTCCACTGCCTCGATGCGCCTTCCTGTCAGCCGTTCGGCAAAGCGATCGGGAAAGGGAAAGCGCAGATCCGGTCGTCTTTGCTCGACGGCAAGAATGGTCGCACCCTCCATGAAGGGCTGCAGGCCGCGCCTGACGGTTTCGACCTCTGGTAATTCAGGCATCGGGTGTCCGGTCCCCTGTCCCCTTCAGGAAACTCTTGCCATGGGCGCCGGGCGAAATGCCGAGATGCGCCGCAACTGTCTCGCCAATGTCGGCGAAGGTCGGACGAACGCCAAGCGAGCCACGCGGCAGGTCGGGACCATAGCACAGCACAGGAACCCGCTCGCGTGTGTGGTCCGTGCCCTTGTAGGTGGGGTCGCAGCCATGGTCCGCAGTAAGGATCAGAAGATCGCCGTGACGCAGTTTCGCCAGCGCCTCGGGCAGGCGCCGGTCGAATTCCTCGAGCGCCGCCGCGTAGCCCGGCACGTCGCGGCGGTGGCCGTAAAGCATGTCGAAATCGACGAAATTGGTGAAGACCAGATCGCCGTCCTGGGCATCGTCCATGGCGACGAGCGTTTCATCGAACAGCGCCATATTGCCATTGGCCTTGCGCACCTGGCTCACACCCTGATGGGCATAGATATCGCCGATCTTGCCGATGGCGATGACCATGCGTCCCGCTTCCTTGAGCCGGTCGAGCAGTGTCGGCTCCGGTGGGGGCACCGAATAGTCGCGGCGGTTGCCGGTGCGGGTGAATGTTTTCGTCGTCTCTCCAACGAAAGGCCTTGCGATCACCCGGCCAATATTGAGGGGATCCACCAGCTCACGCACGATCAGACAGAGATCGTAAAGCCGGTCGAGGCCGAAGTGCGTCTCATGCGCGGCGATCTGGATGACGGAATCCGTCGATGTATAGAATATGGGCTTTCCGGTTTGGATATGCTCTTCGCCATATTCTTCGATCACCTCGGTCCCGGAGGCATGCTTGTTGCCTAGAATGCCCGGCAATTTTGCGCGGCGTATGGTTTCTGACACGAGGCTTGTCGGAAACGTCGGCACCGTCTGCGGGAAATAGCCCCAATCGAACGTCACGGGTACGCCGGCGATCTCCCAATGCCCAGACGGCGTATCCTTTCCCTTGGAAATCTCGTCGGCGGCGCCCCAAAGCCCGGAAGGGTCCTGCAACCCTTGCGACAGGGGAAGGCCAGAGGCGAGATTGGCGGCGTGGACCAGGCCGAGGGACGTCATATTGGGCAGACTCAAGTGGCCGGACCTAAGGCCAGCCTTGTCACCTCGTCCTGCCGCACAATGCTCGACAATGTGACCAAATGTATTTGAACCTTCATCCCCGAATGCCTTCGCATCGGACGCGCCGCCAATGCCGAAGGAATCAAGTACGAAAAGGAAAGCGCGAGACATGCCTCACTCCGTGTCAACCAGACCTACAGATAGGTCAATCAACGCGCCATGACAAATGCATAGACCAGAATGTAGGACCCCGCTGGTTCGCAGGGAGAGCGGGCAGCGTATTTCTATTTGGGCAGAAGGGCTCTATGAGCAGTTAGAACAGGTGACAGCGGCACCCTGGCGCACGCGTCCGAAAGCTGTTCTGCTCATGCCAAGCCCCACGACCGACGCCCCATTTGCCTTGTTGACAGTGCCGGTGATCGTCCAGGCAATCAGCGGCACATAGGCAATGTCCATCTGGACACGGATCACTGATGTGCCGGGAATGATCAAATTGGGATCGAGGGTCACCGCAGAACCGGCAGAGAAAGGCGTGGTGTCTGTCCCGTTCACCCTTCGCCGCGACCACGCCACGGTTGCGACGCCCGCATTGGAGATGTTGATTGCCGTGACGGTGATCTTTGGTGTATCGCGCCTGTAAGGCAACAGGATCGCCTGCGCGATATTCATGATTTGGCCGATTTCGACCTGCGAAATAATCGACTGCTGTGTCACGAGATCGGCGACCGCACTGCTTGCACGGCTGAGGTTCTTGTTCACGTCGACGCCGCCGGTCACTTCCATGATACCAAGATAGAGCAAGATCAGAACCGGCGCGATCAAGGCGAATTCCAACCCCGCAACGCCACGTTTGTCTCTGAGGAAGCCCTTGGCGGTCCGCGCGACGTATCCAGCCATCATTCTTATTTTTTTTGGGTGTTTCATGCGTCACACTTCCGGAGGGCAGAGCAGGTGCTTGTGTTTTCAGATAAACGGTTCGTTTTTCCAGGTCGTAGTCGAGAAGAGCAGCGTCCTGCCCGTGCCGTGGATACTGTCAATGCGATCCCGCATCAGATTGGTGAGGATCGGCCAACGGTAAAATACGCGCAGTTGGTTGATCGTGCCGGTACCCCCGACACTGTTGCGGAAGCCCGTGGCATTGACGTCACCGCCTGGGGTGAGCGGAATGGTAATTGGCACGGTGGCGAAGCTTGCATAGGACTGCAGATCCACCACCAGGTTCGGGCAGCCGGCCTCCGGCAGGAACAGTCGCGCGCAAAGGCGGTCTCTCAGCTGGTTGCCGGAGACATTCGCCGCCCTTAGCTCGCCCGTGCGCAGCTGACGGGCTATATCATCCGTGGCGTTTGCCATGACCTCTTGGGCCATGAAGCTCAACACGACTTCGATTATGGCGAAGATGAGAAGGAAGAAGGGAAGGGCGATCATGGCAAATTCAATGGCCACGGTGCCGCGCCGGTTTTCCCTGAACCGCGCGAGCAATGACGTCCGGCGCATGCTGGTTTCGGACTGCGACGGACCGACGCCGCCGGCCCTTGTTTCCGCATTCAAATGCTTGTTGGTATCTTCGAACATAGGCTGGCATCTCCGCACCATTCAGGCCGGAAAATTCCTAGCACGCCAGAGGTTAGAATCCCGTTCGAATGCCCGTGTAAATTGCAGTAAATCGATTCACTGTTTTTCAACCGTGATCCGGCGCAGCCTAGTTGCCGCCGATCTGTTCATCTGAGGCCGTTTCGGCCTTGGTCTTCTGCGCGGTCTCGCAATACGGCGTGCATGAGAGCGTCTGGACAAAGGCGCGGCGATAGACGCGCGTCGTATTGGCGACGCTACGGCTGACCATGACCTGATCATCGACGATTGCAGCGCCATCCGCATCCATAATGACGATATTGGTGATGCCAAAACCCTTGCCGGTCAGGACGATCGTCCGCGCATCCTTGACGACGGCATCGGCAATCGCCGGATCGCCAACGACAACGGTGTCGGCAGGACGCGCGAGTTTCAGGACTCTTGCCTGGTTCATGATCACATGGATGCCCGCCTCCGCGAACGTCGCGGGAACCCATGTTAGCGTCGCAGCCAAGGCCATTGCAGCAGTCAGTGCATATGAACGAATGAGGTGGCTGTTATTGCGAACCATGGCAGGACCTTCGAAAAAATTGCTTCCTAAACCATGGCTTGGATTGGTGAAGGAAAGCTTAAATCCTCGAACCTTTCATTAAGTATAATTGCTCCCGCCCAATGCTGCGGGCGTGGGATAAGATTTATAGAAAATTGTAGTCACTTAATACACCGATTCTACACCTCTATTTCGGGTCTTCCAAGGTTTACTGTTCGGTAACCGTCTTTCTTAAGTTGAATGCAATTTGCCATCGATAGCCTTCAGTCAATTAGAGATATCAGGCGTTTGGAAGCTATCTGCCGGATGAGCGAGGGATTTGACATGAAACGCACCCTGAATGCGACCCTCGATATATTTGCGCATTTTCTTCAGAACAAATGCGGCGCGACGGCCATCGAATACACCCTGATCGCTTCCCTTATCAGCATCACCATCATCGTAGGGGCTGGAATGGTCGGCAGTTCAACGCAGGCATTGTTCAGTCACGTCGCCGAAGAAGTAGCACAAGCCACGAGCAATAGATGACGGATCATCAATCATGATTGAAGCGGCCATACTCATCATCTTTCCGTTTGCCATGGCTTTTGCAGGAGTCTCCGATCTCCTGTCCATGACAATACAGAACCGCGTTTCCCTCATACTGATCCTGTCTTTCGCAATTCTCGCACCGATGATCGGTATGCCCTGGGATATCTATGCGATGCATTTCGTTGCGGGCGCCAGCGTGCTTGCGGTGACATTCACGCTTTTTGCCACGGGTACGATGGGCGGCGGCGATGCGAAACTGATGTCGGCAACGGCCGTGTGGCTCGGATGGAACTTTGGACTGGCAGAGTATCTGCTGACGATGTCCGCGCTCGGTGGCCTCCTGACACTGGCGATCCTGCGATATCGCAGTTCGCATCTCGTACTTGCATATACTGCGCGTTTCGAATTCATGAGCCGCCTTGCCCAGAAGGATCAGGGCGTACCCTATGGAATAGCGCTCGGTACTGCGGGTTTGATGACGTTCCCCGCTTCGCCAATGTGCCAGTGGGTTATAGAGCGGCTCGCCCACGTTTAATGCAGTTTGAGACATCGCCGGCAGCAAAGCGGTAGGGTATTCAAAAACAATAGGACTAAAGTTTCATGGTTAATCGTCGTTAATCATACTTTTAAGCAATGCGTTAACCCTAATTACACGATTAGCAAGTCAATGTGCAACCGTGGGTAATCTTAGACGAAAGTCTAATGGGGTGCATTGATGCAAAAAGCACGACTTGTCATTTTGACCGTCGCAGTCGTTGCCGCGGGTGCTGCGGGCTATATAGCCACGCACATGAAACCTGATGCGGTTGTCGTCCCGACCGCCGCGCAACCTCAGATCAAATTGCAGGATGTCCTGGTCGCCACTGAGAACCTTGGTGTCGGCACCGAAATGCAGGGACAGATGCGCTGGCAGGCTTGGCCCGTGGATGCAATAGCAGACGGCTACATCAAGCGCTCGGATCGGCCGAAAGCGGAAGAAGAACTGAAAGGGTCGACGGTCCGCCTGCGGATATTTACGGGTGAACCTATTCGCGAAGCAAAACTCATTGGCAAGGGCCAGAGCTTCATGTCGGCACAACTGCCCGCCGGGATGCGGGCGGTGGCCACGCAGATCGCGACGGATACATCCGCCGGTGGCTTCATTCTTCCCGACGACTATGTCGATGTCATCATGGTCCAAGAAATCGAAATTCCGCAACAACCAAAGCAATACGTAACTGAGACCGTCCTGCGCAATATACGGGTGTTGGCCATCGACCAGACCATTCAGGAAGACGAAAACGGTGAGAAGACCAAGATTGGCTCCACTGCCACGCTGGAACTAACGCCGGAACAGGCGGAAATCATTACGGTGGCCCATCAGATGGCAGCCCGCCTGTCGCTCGCCCTGCGCTCCGTTCAGGATGCGCAAGAGCAGACCGGACCTGGCGCCGAATATCTTGTCAATTCGCCAGGCCGCAACGGTAACGTGAAGCTGATTAAGTCCGGCGCCATGGTCGAAATCATGGGGCGGAAATAAGCAATGGGGCACGAAACGAACATCATGCAGATCAAATGCGGATCCCCCGTATCGCGGGTGTGGAAAACGTTGACATTCGTCCTCGGGTTCAGTCTCGCCCTTCTGCCGGTGCAAAACACGGCAATTGCTGAAAGCAACGTCGTAAGGCTGAACGAGAACCAGAGCATAGGCAAGCGCATCAATCTGGGATTGAGCAAATCGCTGGTCATTGACCTTCCGGCCGATGCTTACGACATTCTTGTTGCCAATCCGACTGTTGCAGACGCAGTTACCCGCACGGCGCGCCGCATCTACCTGTTCGGCAAGCAGGTTGGACAAACCAATGTCTTCGTTTTCGGGCCGAATGGGGAGCAGCTTGCGAGCTTCGATCTCGTGATCGAGCGCGATGTGGCGGGTCTTGAAGACAGCCTGAGGAAATACATTCCCGATTCCGATATCAAAGTCGAGCTGATGAATGACAACGTCATCCTGACCGGAACCGTGCAAACGCCTCTTGACGCAAAACGAGCCAGCGATCTTGCCAATCTGCTCGTTTCGGGCGGTGAAGCAACCACTGGTCAATATGCGCTGACAGCGTCCGGACAGGGCGGCAGCAATGGTGGCGGAGGTTCTGATGTGGCGATCAGCAATCCTGACGAAGCCCGCCAGAAGAGCAAGATCGTCAATCTGATCCAGATCGCCGGCGATGACCAGGTCACGCTGAAAGTAACGGTGGCCGAGGTGAGCCGCACCGTGATGAAGCAGCTCGGTGTCAACCTCGTTGGCAAGACCAAGTCGGACGGAATATTCTTCAGCTCCACAAACATTGCTTCGCTGGCAGGCAAGGCCTTGACCAATTCGGGCGCCTCCATACCGGTATCGATCGGCAGTGCGACGATCGATTCTTATCTCAATGCAATGGAACTTGCCGGTGTCATGAAGACACTCGCTGAACCTTCGTTGACCGCAGTTTCGGGTGAACAGGCCACATTCAAGGTTGGTGGCGAATACAATATGATCACAGGCCAGAACTCTGGCACCCAAGGCCTGCAGTATCAGCTCACCAAGGTCGAGTACGGCATTGGGCTGGAATTCGTGCCGATTGTTCTTTCCCCCGGCCGCATCAGCCTGAAGGTGCGAACATCGGTTTCGGAACCGACACTGGAAGGTTCGGTCGCGCTCGGCGCGGGTGTCAACTCAACCTACAACGGCACGACGAACAAGAACCTGGCGCAGAATCCTGCGACAAATATCATTTCCCTGCGCAAGCGTCTGGCGGATACGACCGTGGAATTGCCCTCCGGCGGCTCGATGATGATCGCTGGCCTCATGCGTGACGATAACCGTGCGGCAATTTCCGGTCTGCCGGGAATGTCCAAGATTCCCATCCTTGGCACCCTGTTCCGCAGCCGCGAATTTATCCGCAACGAGAGTGAACTCGTCATCATCATCACGCCATATCTGGTTCGCCCAGTCGCGCGCACGGCACTTGCCCGGCCCGACGACAATCTCAATCCAGCCAGCGATGCCGCCGGAATCTTCCTTGGCAAGGTCAATCGTGTCTACGGCACGAAAGAAGCCAGTCTGCCGGCCGGACAATACGAAGGCACTGTCGGATACATATACAAATGAACAGGGACGCGGTCATGTCAGACACAACCTCCATTTTACGCATGAAGCCAGTCCTTGCCCTGTTTGCCTTATCGCTCCTCGCCGGGTGCGCGCAGCGCGACATGACAGGCAGTATTCCGGACGACTACCGGACCAATCATCCGATCGTGATCTCCGAAAGGGAACAGGTCGCGGATATTCCAGTCGGGCATGGCGACAGCACGCTCTCGCTCACCCAGCGCAGCATTGTGGAGCATACGGTTGCAAACTATCGCGCAAACGGCTCCGGCATGATCCACATATTGCTGCCGGCCGGTTCGCCCAACGAGCGCGCGGCGGCGCGGCTGCGTGGCGACGTTGCTGCTGTCCTGCGCAAGGGCGGGGTGAAGCCGTTCAACATCTCCAGCGAACGCTATCAGGCAGGTGCGACAGAATCTGCCCCCATTCGCCTGTCCTATTCCGCGATGACGGCGTCGACCGGTCCCTGCGGTCAATGGCCGAAAGATCTGCTCGATACGGCGGACAACAGGCACTACGCCAACTTTGGCTGCGCCAACCAGAACAATCTCGCCGCGCAGATTGCCAATCCCGCCGATCTGCTCGGGCCAAGAGCATCGTCACCGATCGACGCCGAGCGGCGGAGCATCGTTATCGACGATTACAGAAACGCTGAAACGCCAAAGCCGATCACAACGCAGGAGGTCAATTATGACTTCAATTGATCAGCAGTCCTCGTCAAACGGCGGAGGGCTAAAATGAGTCTGGCTTTCGACACTGAAAATCAATCGGTCGATGGCACTGAGCGATCCATGGGATTGAACGCCTTTCGCCCGGTTCCCCGGATATCGATCCAGGCGTTTTGCGAGACGGACGCTGTTGCAAGGCAGATCAGCCGTGCCTGTGAAGACCGCCGCATGGCCAAGACCCATGCGCAGCTTCACATGGGCGGTCTCGAGCGCGCCGTCGAACTGTTTCAGACTGTGCCGACGCCCAACCTCATTCTGCTCGAAACATCGGCCGCGCCACGCGATACGTTGCAAAGCCTGTCGGCTCTGTCCGAAGTCTGCGATCCGAGCACGAAGGTTGTCGTCATCGGCCATTTCAACGACGTGTGGCTTTATAGGGAACTGATCCGCAACGGCATATCCGAGTACATGGTCGCACCGATCGATCTGTCTGACATTATCGGGGTGATTGGCAGCCTGTTCGTGGATCCCGAAGCAAAGCCACTTGGAAGTTCCATTGCGTTCATCGGCGCCAAGGGCGGTGTCGGTGCCTCGACTGTTGCCCATAACATAGCCTGGGCAATCTCCTCGCTCTTCAAAGCCGAGGTGGTCATCGCCGATATGGATCTGCCTTACGGCACTGCCAACATCAATTTCGATCAGGATCCGGCGCAAGGCATAGCGGAAGCGGTTTTCTCGCCGGAGCGCATCGACGACGTCTATCTCGACCGGCTATTGGCGCAATGCGCCGAAAACCTTTCACTGCTTGCAGCCCCGTCGACGCTTGATCGCGTCTTCGACTTCCGCGACGATTCCTTTGCACACTTGATCGATGTTGCGCAAAGGTCGGTCCCCCATGTCGTTCTTGACGTGCCGCACTCTTGGAACGGCTGGACTCGAACGACATTGTCGCGGGCAGACGAGGTTGTGATCGTGGCATCGCCAGAGCTGGCGAACCTTCGCAACACCAAGAATCTGCTGGACACGCTGAAGCAGCTTCGTCCGAACGACGCGCCGCCGCGGCTCATACTCAACCAGGTTGGCGTTCCAAAACGTCCGGAGATTGCTCCGCTCGATTTCTGCAGTCCGCTTGGGATTCTGCCGATGGCCACCATCCCGTTCGAACCGGCGCTGTTTGGCAGCGCTGCAAATAACGGGCGAATGCTGGCAGAGACGGATGCCGCCAATCCGATCGTCCAGATGATCAACGAGATGGCGCACATCCTGACTGGCCGCATAACGCTCAAGCCCAAGAAGAAACCGGGGCTTTCCGCTGTTTTCTCCAAACTGAAGCGCAAGAAGTAAGTGAGATCGAAGAGGCATCATGTTTGGTAAACGCGGCAACGCCGGTGGAAATCAGCAGGTTCAGGAATTTCGGGCGATGGCGCTCGAAACCGCCGCGCCGGCTCTCGGAGCATCAGCGGCCGAACCTTCCCGCTTGCCGCGGGACATTCTGGAGCCAAAGCGTTCACCCGTCGAAACGCCGAAGCCAGCTGCGCCGGTGCGCGAAAAGAACGAGGCCTATTACGACACCAAATCCCAGGTTTTCGCGGCGCTGATTGATACCATCGATCTGGCGCAACTGTCGAAACTCGATCCAGACGTCGCGCGCGAGGAAATCCGCGATATTGTCAACGACATCATCGCGATCAAGAATTTCGCCATGTCGATTTCAGAGCAGGAAGAGCTGCTCGATGATATCTGCAACGATGTGCTTGGTTATGGTCCGCTCGAGCCACTGCTGGCCCGCGACGACATCGCCGATATCATGGTCAATGGTGCGCGCAAGACCTATATCGAAGTGCAGGGCAAGGTTCAGGAGTCAGGTGTCCGTTTCCGCGACAACCAGCAGCTTCTGAACATCTGTCAGCGCATCGTCAGCCAGGTCGGCCGCCGCGTCGATGAATCAAGCCCGATCTGCGACGCGCGTTTGCCCGACGGCTCGCGCGTCAACGTCATCGCGCCGCCGCTGGCGATCGATGGGCCGGTCCTTACAATCCGCAAATTCAAGAAGGACAAGCTGACGCTCGACCAGCTTGTGCGGTTCGGCGCGATTTCCCCTGCCGGTGCAGAACTGTTGCAGATCATTGGCCGCGTTCGTTGCAATATCGTCATCTCAGGGGGCACGGGTTCGGGCAAGACGACGCTCTTGAACTGTCTGACCAATTACATCGACAAGGACGAACGCGTAATCACCTGCGAAGACTCAGCCGAACTTCAACTGCAGCAGCCGCATGTGGTGCGCCTTGAAACACGGCCTGCAAACCTAGAAGGCGAGGGCGAGATCACGATGCGCGATCTCGTCAAGAACTGCCTGCGCATGCGACCCGAACGCATCATCGTCGGCGAAGTGCGCGGACCGGAAGTCTTCGATCTGCTGTCGGCGATGAATACCGGTCACGACGGCTCGATGGGAACGATCCACTCCAACAGCCCGAGGGAATGCCTGAGCCGTATCGAATCCATGATTGCCATGGGCGGCTTCTCGCTGCCGCAGAAAACGGTGCGCGAAATCATCGTCGGTTCGGTCGATATCATCATTCAGGCTGCGCGCCTGCGTGATGGCTCGCGCCGGATCACTCATGTCACCGAGGTCATAGGCATGGAAGGTGAGGTAATCATCACCCAGGATCTCGTCGTCTACCAGATCACAGGCGAGGACGCGAACGGCCGGCTCATTGGCAAGCATGTCTCTACCGGCATCAGCCGTCCTCACTTTTGGGAACGGGCCCGCTACTTCAATGAAGATCGGCGTCTGGCCAATGCGCTGGATTCCATGGAAATCGCGCAAGGGTAATGATGGCTGCGACAGGAGAAGCAAGCGATGTTCGGGCTTAGTCTGCCGCAGATTCTGTTTGTCTGCCTTGTGGCTTTGGCAGTGGCGGCGCTCGCCTATGTCTTCTTCTTCGAATCGATCGCCACGCAGAAAAAGACCGACGAGCGGCTGAAAACGGTGCAGCTCGCCGCGACAGACAGTCTGGGCAAATTTGCGGTTCGGGATAAACAGGCCGAGGCGGCCAAGCGTCGCAGGTCTGTTCAGGACACGCTGAAAGATATCGAGCAGCGCCAGAAACTGCGCGACAAGAACATCAAATCACCGCCTCTGAAGATGCTGCTGGTGCAAGCCGGGATGAAGGTGACGGTCCAGCGGTTCTACATATACTCAATTGTCACCGGCATCCTTGTCACGCTGTTGGGTCTGTTCCTGGGCTCGCCGCTCTATCTCGCACCGGGACTGTTTCTGGCCGGCGTATTCGGCCTACCGCGCTGGTTCGTTTATTTCCGCCGCGGCCGCCGCATCAAAGCCTTTCTCCGGGAGTTTCCCAATTCCATTGACGTGATCGTGCGTGCGCTCCGGTCCGGCCTTCCTCTTAACGATGGCATCAGGCTTATTGCCGTGGAAGCTCAAGAGCCGGTCCGCGGTGAGTTTCGCCGGATGGTCGATGGGCAACAGGTCGGCATAAGCATTCCTGAATCGTCGATGCGTATGTCGGAATACATGCCGTGCCCCGAAGCAAGCTTCTTCGGCATCGTCATTCAGATCCAGTCGCAGGCGGGCGGTAACCTTTCCGAAGCGCTTGGCAATCTCTCTCGCGTCCTGCGCGACCGCAAAAAGATGGCCGCCAAGGTCCAGGCACTCTCCATGGAAGCCAAGGCGTCAGCATATATCATCGGCGCCTTGCCGTTCATCGTTGCCGTGCTCGTCTATTTGTCGAGCCCTGACTACATCCTGGTCCTGTTCAGGACAGATACAGGCCACGTCATCATGGGCTGTGCTGGCGTCTGGATGTCGATCGGCATCCTTGTCATGAAGAAAATGATCAATTTCAAATTCTGATCCGGAAGGTCAAGACCCTCAATGATCGCCACCATCGCCAAAGCCATGCATGACCCGGCCGTTATTTTTGCAGCCCTCGTCGGTGTCTCGGTCTTCGCAACCCTCGTGACCTTCCTGATGCCAATGCTTTCAGGTTCCAGCCTGAAGACGCGAATGAAGTCGGTGGCGCTGGAACGGGACCAGATCAGGTCGCGCGAGCGGGCGCGCATGGCGAGTGAGAGTGAAACCCGGCGCAAAAATGCCAGCGGTTCGCTGCGCATGACCGAGCGCCAGGGCATCAGGCAGTTCGTCGAACGGCTCGACCTGCAACGGGCCCTCGCCGACGAGAAGACGATGGCGGCGCTGCGCATGGCCGGATTTCGTGGCCAGAACGCGCTCAATATCTTCCTGACGGCGCGTTTCGGCCTGCCTTTCGTGACACTTGGTCTGACCGTGTTCTGGATTTTCGGCATGGGTGGCCTTGCCGAAAAAGCGACGATGATCCGCGTGACTGCATGTCTCGCCGGCGCCTATGTGGGCTTCTATCTGCCCAATCTTTACGTGAAGAATTGCGGCTCGAAGCGCCAGCAATCGATCAAGCTCGCCTGGCCTGACGCACTGGACCTGATGCTCATCTGCGTCGAATCCGGCATGTCGATCGAAGCAGCCTTCAAGAAGGTCTCTGAAGAAATTGGCGCCCAGTCTGCCGAACTGGCAGAGGAGTTGATCCTCACCAATGCAGAATTGTCCTTCCTGCCGGAACGGCGACAGGCCTATGAAAATCTCGCCATTCGCACCGGCCTCGAGACCGTCAAGTCGGTGGTGCAGGCGCTGACCCAGTCGGAGCGCTACGGAACATCCATCGGCAGTGCCCTGCGCGTCCTTTCCGACGAAAGCCGCGAGGCGCGTTTGATGGAGGCGGAAAAGAAAGCCGCAGCGCTGCCCCCGAAGCTGACAGTGCCGATGATCGTGTTCCTGTTGCCTGTATTGTTTGCCGTTATTCTTGGCCCAGCATTCATCCAGATATCGGCCCAGGGTGGCATATTCGGCCACGCGACGCCCAAATAAGGCTTGGCGCTTCTCACTGACCGATAAAAAAGCCGCCCCGAATGGAGCGGCTTCTCTCGATGTTCCAAATGAAGATCAGCTTTTTGGCTTCTTGTCCTTGAGCATGGTCCATGAATTCTGCTGGGCCAGCATGGACCGCAGGTACTGCACGTTCGCCTGTGCCTGTTGCGGCGAAAGTTCCTGCTTTGCGATCGTCTCCGCTTCGTCAAACCGGCCCTGGAGCCCGACGACCAGGGCAAGGTTCTGACGGACCCGGCTGTCTGAACCCGGCGCGCTGGCGGCCTTGCGCATATAGCTTTCGGCGGTGTTGAGCTCGCCAGACAGCACGTAAGACATGCCCAGATTGGAGAGGATAGAGGCCTCGTTCGGATTGATCTGCAGGGCCTGGCGGTAGAGGTCGCGCGCCTCGCTGGTCTTGCCCAATTGATCAAGAATGGCGCCCTGCGCCGAAAGCAGTTTCCAGTCCGGATATTCCGGAGTCTGGGCGCGGCGCAATGCATCCAGTGCCGCTTCGAACTCGCCGGTGCTGGCAAGCGCCTTGCCATAGGCGGCGAGGACCTCGCGGTCTTGCGGATAGGCGATTGCCAGGCTGCGCATCACCGCGAGAGCCTGATCGCTACGGTTGGTCATGCGCAGGACAGTGGCAAATTTCATTGCCGTTGCCTTGTCTTTTGGATTGGCCTGATAGCGCGAACCGAGGCTCGTCGATGCCTGCATCAACTGCTGCTCGTTCATCTGGTCGAAATCGCCAGCATCAGGCATCGCCATTGAACTGACGGCCGGTGTAATCGAACCCGTCGTGGTCTTGTCGGTGGTCGTGCAGCCGGATATGCCTGCTGCCAGTGCAACCACCGCGACAGAAAAAATCAGGCGGCGATTACGTTGAATAATGCCTGCGCTTCCCATAGTTTGCCCCATCCGCAGCACAATTTACATGTGCATTATGCCCAATCCCACACTTAGAAATATTCTGTTAACCCTAACGGACCGTTAACAACGTGATGCCGATACAGAAGAAGCAAGACCGAAGGAGAAAGCTGTCATGGCGATTGAAATCAAAGGGAAAAAGTCAGCCGACAGCAAGCCAGTCTGGATGGTCAAAAGTGGCGAATCAGAAAGCGCCGGGCTGGACGCCGCGGCGCTCGCCTGGGCCAAGGCCAACGGCTTTGATGGACAGTCCGGGCGGGTGCTTGTTATTCCGGGCGAGAAGGGTGAAATTGCCGGTGCTCTGCTTGGTATCGGCAAGGACAATTCACCGTTCATCGCGGGAAAACTCGCGACCGGACTGCCGAAAGGGGCCTGGCATATGGCCGGCCCTGTCAGCGAACCTGATCTGGCGGCTTTAGGCTTTCTCCTCGGCGGCTACAAATTCGCTCGGTACAGCAAGAAAGACGACCTCGATGTCACGCTGACATTACCCGAGGCCGCGAATAAGGCTGATGTAAAACGCATCGCAAGTGCTGTGACGCTGGCGCGCGATTTGATCAACACGCCGACCAATGACATGGGACCGGAAGCGCTTGAGCAGGCGGTGCGCCAAGTCGGCGATGAATACAAGGCTTCTGTCAGTGTCATCAAGGGCGATGCTCTACTCAAGAAGAACTTCCCGATGATCCATGCGGTTGGCCGGGCAGGCAGCGAACAGCCGCGACTGATCGACCTCGAGTGGGGCAAGGAGGGAGCGCCGCGGGTTACGCTGGTGGGCAAAGGTGTCTGTTTTGACACTGGCGGTCTCGATATCAAGCCGGCGAGCAGTATGTTGCTGATGAAGAAGGACATGGGCGGTGCCGCCAATGTACTGGCACTCGCGCAGCTCATCATGGATGCCAACCTCCCGGTGCGTCTGCGGGTTCTCATTCCTGCGGTTGAGAATTCCATCTCCGCCAATGCATTCCGTCCGAGCGATGTCTTGACCAGCCGCAAAGGCCTGACGGTGGAGATCGGCAACACCGATGCAGAAGGCCGTCTTGTCCTGGCTGACGCGCTGGCGCTGGCCGACGAGGAGGAACCGGAAATCCTTATCGACATGGCGACACTGACCGGCGCGGCGCGCGTGGCGCTGGGGCCCGACCTGCCGCCATTTTATACCAATGACCATACCTTCGCGGCAGACGTGGCCACCGCCGCAGAATCCGTTGCCGATCCTGTCTGGCGCATGCCTTTGTGGCAGCCGTATGAGAGCAAGCTTTCCTCGCGCATCGCCGACACCAACAATGTGACGACGGACGGGTTTGCCGGGTCGATTACAGCTGCACTTTTCCTGCAGAAATTCGTCGGCAAGGCGAAGATCTGGGCGCATTTCGATATTTTCGGTTGGAACCCCGTTGAGAAGCCGCAAGCACCGATCGGTGGTGAGGCGCAAGCGATACGCGCGCTTTACCAAATTCTGAAGCAGCGTTATCCAGCCAAATGAGTTGCTTGCACGCAGTTGCGCAAGGTTTAGAATGGAACGGAGCCGAAATGATCGCGGATGCCGTTAATGCTGATCGAATTGAAGCCGATGCAGGCGCTGACACTGTGGAAGGAAATCGCGATCTCCGAGGTGCGCGATGATGCGCACGATCTCACCATGCGGCAACTGGCCGTGCTGTTGACGGTATACCTGGAGCCGCCACCGCATACGATACGCGGCATGGCTGCAAAGCTTGGCGTAACCAAGCCCGTCATCACACGTGCTCTTGACACAATGGGCGGCTATGGCCTGGTCGATCGCCATCGCGATGACAAGGACAAGCGCAACGTGCTCGTCAAGAGAACGGTAAAGGGTGCGCTTTATGTTGAAAAGCTTGGCGACCTCGTCATCGCCAAAGCAAGAGGATTGCCACTTTGAAAGCTGAGAACATCTCGTTGGACAAGCGACTGAATGCCTATCGTCCCGACCTCGCCGACCAGGCCCTGCGCGGCATGGTCAAAGCGGAGCGCTTTGTTGCCGGCGCGCCCATGCGCATTGCCGATCCGGTCGTCGATGTGCGTTCCGAACCGCGGGGCGATGCCGGCATCACGACACAATTCCTTTATGGCGATGATGTGCTGGTGTTCGAGGACGACAATGGCTGGTGCTGGGTTCAGAACGAGCGTGACGGCTATGTCGGTTATGTGGTGGATACGACGCTAGAACGCCGCGCAGCCGACCCGACCCATATCGTCATCGCGCCGCGAACCTTCATCTACCCGGGGTCAGACCTGAAATATCCGCGCACGAAAGCCCTATCTATGGGCTCGCTCGTCAGCATCACGGGTGGCGAGGAGCGGCGCGGCACACTCTATGCAATGCTGCCGAGCGGCGAGGCGATGATCGCCAAGCATCTCGTGCCCATCGATGAAGTGGCTGACGATCACGTGGCGGTCGCGGAAACACTGATGCACACGCCCTATCTGTGGGGCGGCGTATCCGGCTTCGGCATCGACTGCTCGGGCCTTGTTCAACTTGCATTGCTGATGACCGGACAGGGCGTCCTGCGCGATTCCGACATGCAGGCGTCCTCCATCGGCGAACCGATCGAACCGGATAGGGACTATCACAATCTCCAGCGTGGCGACTTCGTTTTCTGGAAGGGGCACGCTGCAATGATGGCAAGCCATTCGATGCTTCTGCACGCAAGCGGGCATACGATGAGCGTAACGCTTGAGCCGCTGCGTGACGCAATTGAACGCACCGCCTATCTCTATGGCAAGCCAACCGCTGTAAGGCGGCTGTGAATGGAACAACAACCGACCTGATTTTTTACAAACAGGTTGGTTCGTTTAGTACTGGGCGGCCCGATCGACGATGTTCTTCAAGGGCTCGCCGCGCTCGTAGGATTCGATCTGTGCCACGATCTCGGGAACGAGCGCCTGCGGGCTGGAACTCGCCGCCGCGTGCGGTGTGATCGTTACCTGCGGGTGCGTCCAGAGCGGGCTGTCCTTCGGTAAGGGTTCCCGGTTGAACACGTCGAGCGTCACCGCCGACAGCATGCCACGGTCGAGTGCCGCCAGAATGTCCGGCTCGTTCTGCAGTCCGCCGCGACCCGCATTGATCAGCGTCGGGGCACCGAGCGGGCCATGTGGCTTCATCTGCGCGAACATGGTCATGGAGAGGATGCCCTTGGTGTCCGGCGTCAGCGGCAAAAGGCAGACGACGATATCAGCATCCTTCAGGAAGTCCTTGAGCCCGTCCTTGCCATAATGGCTGGTGACACCTTCTATGGTTTGCAGGCGGCGGCTCCAGCCGCTGACGCGGAAGCCGAGCATGCGCAGTTTCTGCGCAGCGTCACGGCCGAGAACGCCGAGGCCGAGGATACCGACCGTCACCTCATGCGCTGCAGGCTGGCGACGATCCTCATGCCAGATACGCTGGCCCTGCTGCTGGCGATAACGCAATCCGAGCCGATGATGGTCGAGCACCTGCCAGACGACATATTCGCTCATGCGCATGGTCAGGTCTGGCGAAACGATGCGGACGATGGGCACATCGGGGATCTGCTGGTCGTGAAACACGTGGTCGACGCCGGCGCCCAGCGAGAAGATGACCTCAAGATTAGGCAGACCGGCAAGCGATCCCTGGCGCTGCTTCCATACCAGTGCGTAGCGGATCTTTTCCTTGTCCGTCGTCGTGTCGGTCACGAGCTTGCGCTTTGGCGCGGCCTTGGCAAATTCAGACAGCCAGACGTGCGGATCCCATCCGGTCACAGCCAGCAGGATTGTATCTCCATTCCCAGTCATTCACTAACCGCTCCCTGTTCGGCAGTTTCTATCCTGAAGGCCGCCGCCATCAGTGCCTTCGTATAATCGGTCTTGGGCCGTGCAAAAATCTCCTCCGACGGTCCATATTCGACTGCCTTGCCATTGCGCATCACCAGCACGTCATTGGCAAGCGCCTTGACCACTTTCAGGTCGTGGCTGATGAAAAGATAGGCCAGATTGTGCTTCTGCTGCAATGAACGGAGCAGATCCACAACCTGTGCCTGCACGCTCATGTCCAGCGCCGACGTCGGTTCGTCCAGCATGACGAAGCGCGGATTGAGTACCATGGCGCGGGCAATCGCAATGCGCTGGCGCTGGCCGCCGGAAAACTCATGCGGATAGCGGAAGCGGTTTTCAGGATCGAGGTTCACTTCCTTCAGCGCCGCAACGACCCGTGCATCGCGCTGGTCTGCCGACAATTTGGGTTCGTGGACCTGCAGCCCTTCCGCGATGATATCGGAAATCGACATGCGCGGCGAAAGCGAACCGTAGGGGTCCTGGAACACGATCTGCAACGCGCGGCGCAGCGGCCGCATTTCTCGGAACGAGTATTTGTTGATGTCGGTCTCACCGAAACGAATAATGCCTTGCGACGAAATCATGCGCGACAAGGCAAGGCCGAGCGTTGTCTTGCCGGAACCGGATTCGCCAACGACGCCGAGCGTTTGCCCAGCGCGGATCGTGACGTCGATGCCATCGACCGCCTTCACATGATCGATCGTCCGGCGCAAAAAGCCCTGCTTGATCGGAAACCAGACTTTTATCTGTTCACCGCGCATGACGGGCGCGGCTGCCGTATTTGCGGATGGCGGGTTGCCTTTGGGCTCTGCGGCAAGCAGATGGCGCGTATAGGGATGCTGCGGGTTTTCGAAGATCTGACGTGTCGGACCGGTCTCGACGATTTTGCCGCCCGTCATGACGCAGACGCGATCGGCGATCTTGCGGACGATGCCGAGGTCATGCGTGATGAACAGCATAGACATGCCCTGCGCTGTCTTGAGGTCAGCGAGCAGTTTGAGGATCTGCGCCTGCACGGTCACGTCGAGGGCGGTTGTCGGCTCATCGGCGATCAGGAGCTTCGGCTTGTTGGCGAGCGCCATGGCAATCATGACGCGCTGGCGCTGGCCGCCGGAGAGCTGGTGCGGATAGGCGTTCAGGCGCTTTTCCGGATCGCGAATACCGACCTCCTCGAGCAGCGCCAAGGTGCGCTGGCGGGCCGCCTTGTCGCCCATACCTTGATGCAGCTTCAGAATTTCGCTGATCTGGTCCTCGATCGTGTGGAGCGGATTGAGCGATGTCATCGGCTCCTGGAAAATCATGGTGATGTCGTTGCCGCGCACACGGCGTAACTCATTCTCGTTGCTCTTCAATAGATCCTTGCCGTCGAACAGGATCTGGCCCGACGGGTGCGAGGCAGGCGGATAGGGCAGCAGCTTCAGGATGGACAGGGCAGAAACCGATTTGCCCGACCCGGATTCGCCGACAAGCGCCACCGTCTCGCCCTCACCGATATCGAAGGAGATATGGTCGACCGCGACCGAGTCGCGGCCTCCTTGCGTGAATGCGACGGAGAGATCACGGACCGAGAGAAGCGGTGGCATACTCATTTGAAGGCCTTGCGCGGATCGAAGGCATCACGCGTCGCCTCACCGACGAAAATCAGCAGCGACAGCATCAGCGAGATGACGATGAAGCCCGTCAAGCCGAGCCAAGGCGCCTGCAGATTGTTCTTGCCCTGCGCCAGCAATTCCCCGAGCGATGGGGAACCGGGCGGCAGGCCGAAGCCAAGGAAGTCGAGCGATGTCAGCGTGGTGATCGATCCATTGAGAATGAAGGGCAAGAAGGTGAGCGTTGTGACCATGGCGTTGGGCAGGAGATGCCGGAACATGATGGTCCGATTGCGCACGCCGAGGGCCCGTGCGGCGTTGACATATTCGAAATTGCGGGCCCGCAGAAACTCCGCACGCACGATGCCGACGAAGCTGACCCACGAAAACAACAGCATTATGCACAAAAGGATCCAGAAGCCGGGCGGCAGGATCGAAGCCATGATCAGTAGAAGGTAGAGTGTCGGTACGGATGACCAGATTTCGATGAAGCGCTGAGCCATGAGATCAAGCCAGCCGCCGAAATAGCCCTGCAGGGCCCCGGCGGTGACGCCGATCACGGCCGACGCTGCCGTAAGAATCAGCCCGAAAAGCACCGAGATGCGGAAGCCGTAAAGCGCGCGGGCGAAGACATCGCGCGCCTGATCATCAGTGCCAAGAATGTTCATGTTGCCGAATGTGCAGTTCGGGTCGTTGATGCCCTGCGGATAGCGGGAACAGCGCTCCTCGGGCGTATAGAGCCAGAATGGCTTGGAGGGCGCTGTGTCGGGCAACTCGTTGTTGACCGTGCGGTAGGAATAGCGGACGGGCGGCCAGATCGCCCAGCCATGGGCGTTGATCTCGTCCTGGATCACCGGGTCGCGGTAGTCGGTGATCGCGTAGAAGCCGCCAAACTTTTCCTCCGGATAGTCGACGAGGACGGGGAAGAGGATTTCACCCTTGTAAGAGACGAGGATTGGCCTGTCGTTGGCAATAAACTCGGCGAAGAGCGAGCCGACGAAAAGGAACAGGAATATCCACAGCGCCCACCAGCCGCGCCGGTTGGCCTTGAAGTTCTGCCAGCGCCGGGCATTGAGCGGCGACAGGCGCGGGCGGCGGGCGGGCAGGCTGGGCGCGCCGATAATATCGGTCATCAGACGTCCCTCCGCTCGAAATCGATGCGTGGGTCAATCCATGTGTACATGAGGTCGGACAAGAGGCTGACCACGACGCCGACGAGCGCAAAGATATAGACCGTGGCGATCACGACCGGGTAGTCGCGGTTGATGATGGATTCATAGCCGAGAAGGCCGAGACCATCGAGCGAGAAGATCGCCTCGATGAGCAACTGCCCTGTGAAAAAGATCGAAATGAACGCGCTCGGAAATCCGGAAATGACGATGAGCATCGCATTTCGGAAGACATGGCCGTAGAGGATCTTGCGCTCGCTGAGCCCCTTGGCGCGCGCTGTCGTCACATATTGCTTGCGGATCTCATCGAGGAACGAGTTCTTGGTGAGGAGTGTCGTCGTCGCAAAAGCAGAGAGCAGCATTGCGGTTAGCGGCAAGACCAGATGCCAGGCGTAATCGACAACCTTGCCGCCGAACGATAGCTGCGAGAAATTATTCGATGTCAGACCGCGCAGCGGAAACCAGTCGAAGAACGAGCCGCCCGCAAAGAACACGATCAGCATGATGCCGAACAGGAATCCTGGTATGGCATAGCCGACGATGATCACGCCGCTGGTCCAGATATCGAAGGTCGATCCGTCCCTGATCGCCTTGCGGATGCCGAGCGGGATGGAGATCATGTACGACAGGAGCGTCATCCACAGGCCGAGCGATATCGATACAGGCAGCTTTTCCTTGATGAGATCGACGACGCTGATATCGCGGAAGTAGCTTTTGCCGAAGTCGAAGCGCACGTAGTTCCAAACAAGCAGGCCAAAGCGCTCGAGTGGCGGCTTGTCGAGACCAAACTGCTTCTCAAGGCTGGCGATAAAGGCAGGGTCGAGCCCCTGCGCGCCGCGGTATTTGGAATTGCCCTCGCCAAGGCCGAGCTGATCTTGCGCCTGACCAAAATCACCCCCACCGCCTCCGATGCGGTCCATGGCATTGCCACCCTGACCGGTAAGCTGGCCGATAATGCGCTGCACCGGGCCGCCGGGCACGAATTGCACAATCACGAAACAGACAAGCAAGACCCCAAACAGGGTCGGCACCATCAAAACGAGGCGGCGGAGGATATAGGCTCCCATCAGGAGTTGCCTCGCACTGCCTTTGTCATATCAAATCTTGCCAATGGCCTTTGCCTTTGCTTCGTCGAACCACCACAGCGTCTCTACCGGAAAGCCATAATCGGGCTTGGGCTCCTTGAAGCCGAACATGTCCCAAAAGGCGACGAGGTGATTCGCTGAGTACCAATTTGGAATCCAGTCGCGTCTTATACGCAAGAGTCGATCAAGAACACGTATGATCGCAATCAATTGCGTGCGGGAGTGTGCCTCGCTCACTTTTTCGATGAGGGCATCGATGACGGGATCCGCGATGCCAGGAAAATTGGTCGATCCAGGCAGGGTGGCCGCGCGGGAGCTGAACATCGATTGCAGCGACTCCTTGGTCGGTGTTGCGTTGAGGGAAAAGGCAATCCCGATCATATCGAAATCGAAATCCTGCAAACGCAGCTGATATTGTGCTGGATCAACCAAACGGAGCGAAGCATTGATACCGATCGCTTGCAGATTGTTGACGAAGGGTGAGTAGACCCGTGTAAACACTTCGGCCTGAATTAGAATCTCGAGATCCAGCGATTTGCCGCCGGTGTCTAGAAACCGGTTGCCATCGCGCTTGAAGCCGGCTTCGGTCAAAAGCTCTACGGCACGGCGCAGATTCTTACGGTCACGCCCGGAACCGTCGGAGGTTGCCTGAACAACGGCCTCGCCGAAAATGCTCTCGGGCAAAAGATCGCGGATCGGCTCCATGAGCGCGAGTTCCTCAGGTGATGGCTTGCCGGTAGCGCGGAAATCGGATTCTTCGAACAATGATTGGGACTGCTCGTACATGCCGTAGAACAGGTTCTTCTGGGTCCATTGGAAGTCGAAGCAAAGCGCGATCGCTTCCCGCACGCGTGGATCGCGGAAATGCTCGCGCCGCTGGTTGACGGCCCAAGCCTGCAGTTGCGGGCGCTTCTCGTCGGGGAATTCCCGTTTGATCACACGCTTCTGCTCGATCGCAGGAAAGTTGTATTCGGTGACCCAGGTCTTGGCTGTAGCCTCCATGCGCAAGAATATATCGCCCTTCTTGAACGCTTCGAATTCCGGCTGCCGGTCGCGAAAAAACTCGATCTTGATGCGGTCGAAGTGGTTCAAACCGCGCTGAACCGGCAGGTCCTTGGCCCAGTAGTCCTCAACGCGCTCAAACTCGATACTTTGGCCCGGCGCCATCTTGCCAACACGGTAGGCACCCGAGCCAAGCGGTGCTTCGAGTGTCGATGCGTCGAAATCGCGAGTGGCATACCACGCCTTTGAAAAGATCGGGATCGATCCGGCAACGTCCAGGATGGCGCGGTCGGAATGCTTGCCGGTGAAGGTAATGCGCAGACTATGCTCGTCCTCGGCGACGATCTCCTTCATTTCGGTCAGCAGGAGCAAAAGCTCGGGATTTCCTTTGTCCTTGATCGTCTGGTAGCTGAAGACAACGTCATGGGCGGTCAGCGGTGAGCCGTCATGGAACCGGGCTTCCGGCCGCAGCTTGAAGACGAAGGAGTTGCGGTCAGCCGAAACGGTGACGGTCTCGGCGACGAGGCCATAGATGGAATCCGGTTCGTCGAGTGCTCCGGTCATCAGGGTGCTGAAGCACAATTCCATTCGGGGTGGCGCATCACCTTTTGCCGAAAACGTGTTGAGTGTGTTGAACGTCTGCGGCGACTGGTTGAAAAGCCAGGTCGGCGGCGAAAAAGCAAAGGTGCCGCCCTTTGGAGCATCGGGGCTCGCATAGTCGAAATTCTTGAAATCTTTCGGATATTTGAGTTCGCCAAAGGCCGAAAGACCATGCAGCGGCACTTCCGTCGCGACCTCCGCCAGGGCGAGGCGTGGCGCCATGGCCGTCAGGACTGTCGCGCTCGAAATCTTCAGAAGATCGCGGCGGTTGAGACGCGTCATTCGGCGCGCGCTTTCAACGCCTGCTCCTTGGCGGTGTCTATCCACCAGGAGAACGGATCAATCCCCACATAGGCAGGCTGCTTGGCGGGCATGCCGAACTTGTTCCAGTAGGCGATCTTGATGCGATCGTCGTACCATTGCGGCACTGCATAATAGTTCCACAAGAGAACACGGTCGAGTGCATGGGTTGCTGCGACCAGTTCCTCACGATCCTTGGCGAAGATCACGCGGTCGATCAACGTGTCGATGGCAGGGTTCTTGATGCCCATGTAGTTGCGGCTCCCGGGTGTGTCGGCCGCCGCAGAACCCCAGAAGTCGCGCTGTTCGTTGCCGGGCGACAGGCTCTGAGCCAGAACAACATTGGGTGTAGTAACGTCGAAATCGAAGTCGCTCAATCTCGCCGTGTACTGAGCGCTGTCGACAACGCGTATCTGTGCATCGATACCGAGTTTGCGCAGGTTGGCCATGAATGGGCCAATGAATTTTTCATCGTTGGTGTCGTCCGCCAGAAATTCGATGCTGAATGGTTCACCCGTTTTCACGTTGACGAGTTTTCCGTCCTTTTGCTCGTATCCCGCATCACGCAACAACATCAGCGCGTGGCGCAGATTTTCCCGCTGGGCCTGTGGCGTGTCGTAGACGGGCAGCTTGTATTCCTTGGTAAAGACATCCTCGGGCACTTTGCCCTTAACCGTCTCAAGGATTTCGAGCTCCTTGCCTGTCGGTAGCCCGCTCGACGCCAGTTCGGATCCCGCAAAGTAGCTGTTGATGCGCTTGTATTGGCCGTAAAACAGATTCTTGCTCATGCTCTCGAAGTCATAAGCCCAGTTCAGTGCCTCACGGACCTTGGGATCCTTGAACTTGTCGCGCCGCGTGTTCATCAGAAAACCTTGCATGCGCCCGGACGAACGCAACGGAAACACCGCCTTGATGACGTCGCCCTTCTGGAAGGCAGGGAAATCATAGCCGCGCATCCATTTTCCAATGCTTGGTTCGCTGCGATAGTCCTCAAAGCCACCCTTCTTGAAGGCTTCCCACTCGGCATTCTGGTCGCGAAAATACTCGTAACGGATGCGATCGAAATTGTTGCGGCCGACATTCACGGGCAGGTCCTTGCCCCAGTAATCGGCGACACGGCTCCAGACGATCGTCTTGCCCAGTGCGACGCTTTCGATCTTATAGGCAGACGAGCCGAGCGGAATTTCCGTGGTGGGCTTGCTGATGTCGCGCTTTTTGCCGCTCGGGTCGGTGCCCTCCCACCAATGTTTCGGCAGAACCGGGAAATCGCCCATGATGCTCGGCAGTTCCCGGTTGCCGCCACCGGTGAAGGTGAAAGTCACCTCGCGCTCACCGGTTTTCTCGGCCTTGGTCACATCGTGGTAATATTTGTTATAGAGAGGCGTCTGGGCCTTGAGGGTATCGAAAGACCAGATCACGTCGTCGACAGTGATCGGCTCACCATCATGCCACTTGGCGGCTGGGTTCAGGCGGAATTTCACCCAGGAGAAATCATCCGGATAGGCCACCGCTTCAGCGATCAAGCCGTAATTCGTGGCGGGCTGATCGATCGACTGGCTGAGGAGCGTGTCATAGAGCAGCCCACCGCCAACAGTACCTGGCAGCCCCGCTGCCGGCGTTCCCTGAACGACAAAGGGGTTGAGGCTGTCGAACGATCCGTAACTCGTCTGGTTAAGCGTCCCACCCTTGGGCGCGTCCGGATTGACATAATCGTAGTGCTTGAAGTCTTCACCGTATTTCGGCTCCCCAAGTACGCTTGCCGCGTTTCGCCATTCCGGTTCCGCCCCGTATGCATTCTGGTAGGTGAATGCGCTGGCTGCGGCGAGGAAGGCGAGGCTGGCAACGAAGGGGCGAAATCGCAAAATCGGGTCTCCACGGTTCTCAATATTGCGCAGTCTATGAGAAATTGCGGCAGAGAACAGGCCTTCACCGAAAAAACACGCGGTGTTGATACAAAAAAGCCGGGCACAAGGCCCGGCTTTGGAGACTATGGGATACTATCAGTTATTGGTAGCAGGGGCGGCGGGCGCTGCGCCCTCGGCTGGCTTGGCGGCCCCTTCTGCAGGTTTGGCGGCGTCGCCAGCCGGCGCCGCAGCGTCGGCGGCGGGGAGCGGCTGCGGATTGTCAGACAGCGTGCGCAGATAGGCGATCAGGTCGGCGCGCTCATTGTCCTTCTTGTCACCGGCAAAGCCCATGGCAGTGCCCTTGATGTAGCCCTTCGGCGACGTCAGGAAGTGATTGAGATGATCGTAGGTCCACTTTTCAGTACCACCCTTGGAGAAATCCTTGATGGCGCCGGAATAGCTGAAGCCTTCATGCGTCGCGATCGGGCGATCGACGATGTTCCACAGATTGGGGCCCACCTTGTTCGGTCCGCCCTTTTCGCCCGTATGGCAGGCGCCGCAGCGCTTGAAAACAGCCTCGCCGCGGGTGGCGTCGGCGGAAGCCAGAAGCGTGGCGATCGGCACGGCCGATGCAGCAGGCGCGGCGGCCCCAGCTTCGCCTTCTCCACCGGCTTCGGCTGCCTGGATGATGAAGCCCGGCTTCTCGGGTGCGTGGGAGTCAAATATATAATCAGACAGGATACCTGCCGTCATGACAACGAAAACGGTTGCCAGGAACGCCATGGCATATTTGTTGAATGGGGTCGAATCCATCGTCGATCATTGCTCCACTTGTGTCCTGTTCAAGTACACTGAATACGAAGCCCATCTTGCACTTGCCAAGGCAATTGCAGGGACTTGGTGTTCAGCACACTTGCGGAGGTTCTCAATATCTGGTCAATGCAGTGCGCTGCATTCTTGACAAGAGTCCCCTCGTGATCGCGCGGAAACTAGGTCTTTTGCTCAGGACTTGCAACACATATAAGGGCGGTTCTGCCTGAGACTTTTTGACACCGTAGGCGCCTGTGCAACGATGAAAATATTGACCCTTATTCCGGCCCGAATGGCCTCCACCCGGCTCCCCAACAAGCCATTGGCCGATATTGCAGGCAAGCCGATGATCGTGCACGTCGCAGAGCGTGCTTTGGCCGCCGGCCTTGGCCGCACGGTCGTTGCGACAGATAGTCTCGACGTCAAGGCTGCGGTGGAAGCGCATGGGCTTGATGCCGTCATGACGCGGGACGATCACGAATCGGGTTCGGACCGCATCTATGAAGCCCTTCTCGCCCTCGACCCTGACGCAAGCGTAGATGCGGTCGTCAATGTGCAGGGCGACCTACCGACTATCGACGCCGCGATAATAAAGCGTTCCCTGCTCCCCTTGCAGAATGGGCCTGCCGAGATCGGCACGCTCGGCGTTGAAATCCTCCGCGAGGATGAAAGAACCAATCCGAACGTGGTGAAAATAGTGGGTTCACCTTATGGCAAAGACCAGATGCGCGCACTCTATTTCACCCGCGCAACCGCCCCTTGGGGTGACGGCCCGCTCTATCACCACATTGGCCTTTACGCTTATCGCCGTTCCGCACTTGAGCGTTTCGTCGGGCTGGGTCCGTCGCCGCTCGAACGCCGCGAAAGGCTCGAACAGTTGCGAGCATTGGAGGCGGGTATGCGCATCGACGTGGAGATCGTCGATTCCGTACCGCTCGGCGTCGATACGCCCGAAGATCTCGAACGGGCACGAGACATTCTTACTTCCATAAAAGGCAATCAATGATGGCAAAGACCAACCGCATCTCCTTCCAGGGGGAGCCCGGCGCGAATTCCGATACGGCCTGCCGCAACATGTTTCCCGATATGGAGCCGATGCCTTGCCCGACCTTTGAGGATGCCTTCAATGCCGTCGAGAGCGGCGCGGCCGATCTCGCCATGATCCCGATCGAGAACACCATTGCCGGGCGTGTGGCTGATATCCATCACCTCCTGCCGGAATCGCGGCTGCATATCGTTGGGGAGTATTTCCTGCCGATCCATTTCCAGCTGATGGTGCTGCCGGGCGCCAAGCGCAGCGACATCACCTCGGTCCATAGCCATATCCATGCGCTCGGCCAGTGCCGCAAATATATCCGCAAGAATGGCTGGAAACCGGTGATTGCCGGCGACACCGCGGGCGCGGCACGGCTCGTTGCCGATGTCAAGGACAAGTCGATGGCGGCGCTCGCTCCGCGCCTGGCCTCAAAACTCTATGGTCTCGATATCCTGGAGGAGGATGTCGAGGACACGGCGAACAATGTCACACGGTTCGTCGTGCTCAACAAAACCAAGAAATGGGCGCCGCGCACGTCCGACGAATTGATGATCACCACCTTTGTTTTCCGGGTTCGGAACGTTCCGGCCGCGCTTTACAAAGCCATGGGCGGTTTCGCCACCAATGGCGTCAACATGACCAAGCTGGAGAGCTACCAGATCGATGGCAAGTTTACGGCCACCCAGTTCTACGCGGACATAGAAGGTCATCCCGACGACAGGAATGTCGCCCACGCGCTCGATGAGCTGGAGTTCTTCTCCAAGGAAGTGCGGGTTTTGGGCGTCTATTCGGCTGATACGACGTTCCGCAGTTCGCAAGCGGACGAGGAATAGTGGTCAGACGCCGCTCGCCACCCAGCTGCGGATGAGATGGGCGGCGATGGCCCCTGGCGGCGGCGTCATGAGGCCATCTGGATGGGTGCGGTCCAGCATCGTCACAACTTCCTCGCGTGAAAACCAACGGCCGTCTTCGAGCTCGGCCTTGTCGAGCGTAAAATCGCCGGAGAGCGCCTCGGCATGGCAGCCGATCATGAGCGAATAGGGAAACGGCCAGGGCTGACTGGCGTGATAGAGCACGCGCCCAACCTTGAGGTTCGTCTCTTCGAAAGTTTCGCGACGGACTGCGTTTTCGATGGTCTCTCCCGGTTCGATGAAGCCAGCAAGGCAGGAATACATGCCCGGGCCGAAATGCGGCCCGCGTGCCAAAAGGCATTTGTCCCCATGCACCACCATCATGATTGCCACCGGATCGGTGCGGGGGAAATGCTGCGCCTCGCAGTTGGGGCAGGTGCGACGGTAGCCACCATCGCGCATCAGCGTCTCCGTGCCGCAACGCCCGCAGAACTTGTGATTCTCGTGCCAGGTCAAAAGTGAGACCGCCTGCGCCATGGCGCCAAGCTGGTCTGGAGGGATCAGGCCCTGCACATAGACGGAGCGATAGTCGATGGCCTTGATCGGTTCAGGAAGGTCCGCCAAGTCGAGACCGCTTGGCGAAGCTAGCACTGGCACGTCGTCCTGCAAGCCGAGATAAATGGTCTTGTTTGGCAAAGGCTGAAACTTCGCAGCCTCGTCCAGGCTGAAAAATGCATTGCCGGTGCCGCTCTGCGCGACCAGCACCTGCCCCTGCCCGATGAGCAGCATGCGCGCGCTGGCGTTTGCAAGCGCGACAGGCACCACGTCGTCGCTGCGCTTTTCCGAATGCCGGTTGATCCGGTTGCCGGCAAAGCCGACAAAATGGCTTGCTTCCGTTTCGGGGACATCGAAAAGTCGAAACGACATGCGTGAAACTCCAGAAAAACACGTCCGGATGCGGACTGCGCAAATTATGTTGATTAGATAGCCTTGAGAATGGCGTTGGCAAAGGCTCGCGCGTCTTTTTCGCCGTACGGCTCGCGCGTGCCATGGCCCCAGACGGGTCCGGGCCAGGCTGGGTCGCCACTGTTGCGGGCGATGACGTGGAGATGCAGTTGACGAACGATATTGCCGAGCGCGCCTGTGTTGATTTTCTCACAATTGACGACTGCTTTGAGTGCTTGGGCGGCTATTCCAGATTCGAAAGTTAGCATCGTCTGATCGAGCGGTGTCAGTTCATGGATCTCGCAAATACCCGCGCGTTGCGGCACCAGGATGAGCCAGGGCCAGCGCCGGTCATTCATGAGGCGCAGATCGCAGAGGCCCAGCCTTGCAATGGAAAATGTGTCTGCTGCAAGTTTGCTATCAAGTATGAATGTCATGATTGTCCTAAATAACAGTTTTTTCGTCCTTCCGCTTGCTTTTTGCGCGCGAATTGACGATATGAGCCTCGGGAGGTTGGTGGTGGACGAGCCACTCGCCAACCGGGTCAGGTCCGGAAGGAAGCAGCCCCAACGAGCCAGGCACGGGTCGCCGTGCCAGCCTCCCACCTTCTTCTTTGTCACTTGCCTGTGTCAAAGCCGCCCGGCGGCATTGACGCTGCGGCACATGCCGCTAAACTTCAGGCCATAGCAATGCAGGAGCGCAAATAGGACGCGATGGATACCAGAACGCCAGACAGCGCCTATCGCGTGCTCGCCCGCAAATATCGCCCGCAGAATTTCAACGATCTGATCGGCCAGGAGCCGATGGTCCGCACACTGACAAATGCGTTCGAGACGGGCCGTATCGCCCAGGCCTGGATGTTGACCGGCGTGCGTGGTGTCGGCAAGACCACCACGGCCCGCATTCTGGCGCGCGCACTCAATTACAAGACCGCCGAGATTGACAAGGCGACGATCGATCTGTCGGTGGCGGGCGAGCATTGCCAGGCGATCATGGAAGGCCGCCATGTCGACGTGATCGAGATGGACGCCGCCTCCCACACGGGCATTGACGATATTCGCGAGATCATCGAACAGGTGCGCTATCGCCCGGTCTCGGCGCGCTACAAGGTCTATATTATCGACGAGGTGCACATGCTCTCCAACCAGGCCTTCAACGGCCTGTTGAAGACGCTTGAAGAGCCGCCGCCGCACGTGAAGTTCATCTTTGCCACTACGGAAATCCGCAAGGTTCCGATCACTGTCCTTTCGAGATGCCAGCGCTTCGATCTGCGCCGTATCGATACGAGTGTCCTGATCCGGCATTTGCACAAGATCGCCGAGCTCGAAGTCATTGCTGTCGATGATACTTCGCTCAGCATGATCGCGCGCGCCGGCGAGGGTTCGGTCCGCGATTCGCTGTCGATCTTCGACCAGGCCATTGCTCACGGCGCAGGCCGCGTCGAGGCCGAAGCCGTTCGCTCAATGCTCGGTCTTGCCGATCGCGCCCGCATCATTGACCTGTTCGAGATGCTGATGCGCGGCGATGTCGCATCGGCGCTACGCGAGTTTCGCGCCCAATATGATGTCGGTGCAGATCCGAGCGTGGTTCTGACCGACCTTGCCGATTTCAACCATCTTGTAACACGTATCCGCTTCACGCCCGATGTGGCTGACGACATATCTTTGTCGGAAGACGAGCGGACCCGAGGCAGGGACTTTGCCGAGAAGCTCTCGATCCGGGTCCTCTCGCGGACGTGGCAAATGCTGCTGAAGGGCATTGCCGAAGTCGACAGCTCCAGCCGTCCCGTTCAGGCCGCTGAGATGCTGATGATTCGCCTGGCACATGCTGCCGATCTGCCGACGCTCGACGAGGCGCTCAAAGCGCTGGAGGAGGGTGGATCACTCGCGTCCCAATCGCCGCGAAGTGACGGGCCGCGGCCCGGCAATGGCGGCCCGCCCATGACGCATGGCAGCGCAGCGGCCAGCGCCATTGGGGCGCCGCGGGGGTCAATCGGTTCGAATGGAGGCGCTACCATGCGCCTTGTCGAACAAGCGCCAAGGCCGGAGCCTGTTGCGCCGCCTCACCCGGTGGCCGAAGAAGCCGTTCCCGCTGTACCGGTGAATAGCATCCAGGATATCATTGCGCTGGCCGAAAAGCAGCGGGATATGCAGTTCAAAATCCTGGTCAAGAATTGCGTGCGACTCGTCAGTTTGAAACCCGGACGACTTGAAATAAACCTCACCGAAACCGCCCCCAAGACGCTCCTGACCGACTTGTCGCAAAAACTGAGCGACTGGACCGGAATGCGATGGATGATATCGTTGTCGCGTGAAGCAGGTGCGGCCACGATCCACGAAACGGAAACCGCGAAACGCGATTCGATGTTGAGCGACGCTCGCGCCGATCCGGATGTTGCGGCGATCCTGGCAAAATTTCCGGGTGCCAAGATCATCAACGTGCGGATGGCAGCACCGCCGGAACAGGCAGACATTGCAACGGGCGGTGATGATACGCTGGCACCCGTTGAAGAAGACGATTGACGAACAGGAGTTCTTCCCATGCGTGACATTATGGGCATGATGAAACAGGCCAAGGAAATGCAGGCCAAGATGGCCGCTATGCAGGAAGAGATTGCAGCGCTTGAAGCTGAAGGGCAGGCGGGTGGGGGTCTTGTCACTGTCAAGCTTTCCGGAAAGGGTGCACTGACCGGCCTTACCATCGATCCCTCGCTGTTCAAGGAAGACGATATCGAGGTTATCGAGGATCTGATTATCGCCGCCCATAATGAGGCAAAGGCGAAGGTCGAGGCCATCATGGCGGAGAAGACACAGGCCCTGACTGCTGGCCTGCCGATACCACCCGGTTTCAAGCTTCCGTTCTGATCGGTTGCGCAACCAGAAGTTTCTTGGAAACGACGTGCCAATTGTCTATATTGATTTTGGAGTAGGGAACGAGCTTTCGCCCGTTCCCCTTTTCCTTATCGGAATTGAACCCGGACGGTCCATGACCAGCTCGTCCGGGTTTTCTTCACAATAAGGCTGATACTAAACGGAAACCTCCGCATAGTTTCACTCCAAGTTCGAAGGCAAGGCTGTTGCCGCAGTCGGGTAGCCCATTCTCCCGATGCACCGGCTGGCGCGATGCCACTGCTTCTGCTTCGAACCAGGGCATGATTGCGTGCGAAGATACTGGCCGCAACAAATGCGGGGTTGCGCTCTGGTCAAGCTCGTTTCGCTGGGGTTGTGATGCCCGGCAATTCCAAAACGGTGCAAATTGCTCTAAACCGGCGCTATGTCGAAGCGAATCGCTGGTCCTGAAATCGAACGCCTCATCCAACTCCTCGCCAAGGTGCCGGGTCTTGGGCCGCGTTCCGCCCGGCGCGCAGCGCTCCACCTTATCAAGAAGAAAGAGGCCCTGCTGATCCCGCTTGGCTCAGCCATGCAAGACGCTGCCGACAAGGTGCGCATCTGCTCGACCTGTGGCAATGTCGATACGGCCGATCCCTGCATGATCTGTACCGATCCGCGCCGCGAACGCTCGACCCTGATCGTCGTCGAAGACGTTTCAGATCTTTGGGCGCTTGAACGCGCCGGGTCGATGAATGTGCGTTATCACGTGCTTGGCGGGCGTTTGTCACCGCTCGACGGCATAGGTCCGGACGATCTCAACATTACCACGCTGGTGGGACGCGTAGCGGAAGGCGAAATCAAGGAGGTTATCCTTGCTGTCAATGCCACGGTCGAGGGTCAGACAACGGCGCATTACATTACCGATCAGCTTTCGGGCTTCGATGTGCGCATCACGCGGCTTGCACATGGCGTGCCGGTCGGCGGCGAACTTGACTATCTCGACGAAGGTACGTTGACGGCGGCGCTCCGCGCCCGAACATCGCTATAGGGAGATTGCTTTGATTCTGCGCCCATTGAGTTTTGCCCTCAGGGCGGTGATCGGTGTTTTTCTGGCGCTTGGTTCGACGAACGTGTGGGCCGCCGCTTCAAAGCCCGAAGTCGAGGCGCAGTTCCAGCAATGGCTCGCCAATGATCTGTGGCCGGAAGCGAAGGCGAAGGGTGTATCCAAGGCTGCCTTTGACCAGGCCTTCAGCGGCGTCACGCTGAATTTCGACCTGCCCGACCTCGTCATACCCGGCGAAAAGGCGCAGACGCCGCAAAAGCAGGTCCAGACCGAGTTCGGCTCGCCCGGAAAATACTTCAGCGAAAAAACGGTCAACAACGTCACCTCGGGCGGCACCGTGCGTGCCGGCCAATATGCGCGCATCCTGAAAGCGGTGGAGGCAAAATACGGAGTATCGGGCGAGATCGTGCTGGCCATTTGGGGCCGCGAGAGTGGATATCGCAGCGTCAAGATTCCCTACAATGCCTTTGCGGTCCTTGGCACCAAGGCTTTCATGGCGACGCGCAAGGACATGTTCCGGGAAGAGCTCGTTGCGGCGCTCGAAATCGTGCAGAACGGTTATATTAGCGCGGGGAGCATGAAGAGCTCGTGGGCAGGCGCGCTTGGTCAGCCGCAATTCATGCCGACATCCTATCTGGAACATGCCGTCGATTTTGACGGCGACGGCAAGCGTGACATCTGGAACTCCGTTCCGGATACGCTGGGCTCGATTGCGCACTACCTTGCGCAATATGGCTGGCAGCGCGGCCGCGACTGGGGGTATGAGGTTAACGTGCCGCAAAGCGTCAGCTGTTCGCTTGAGGGTCCGGATCAGGGCAAGAGCTTTGCAGCGTGGCAGAAACTGGGGATCGCCCGTGTTAACGGCCAGCCGTTTCCATCAAGTGAAACCAAGCAGGAAGGGTTCTTGCTGATGCCTGCGGGACGGCATGGTCCTGCTTTCATCGTCACCAAGAATTTTTACGTGCTCAAAGAGTACAATATGAGCGACCTTTACGCCCTGTTCATCGGCCATGTCAGCGATCGCATTGCCCACGGCGCTACGGGCTTTACTGCCGGTTGGGGCGATGTCGGCGGACTTAACCGCTCCGATATCGCGAGCCTCCAGCGCGCGCTTGAGAAGAAGGGTTATGACTCGGGCGGTGCGGATGGATTCCCGGGGTTCAAGACCCGCCGCTCCATTGGCGATTGGCAAGCCAAACAAGGCAAGGCGCCGACGTGTTTTCCTGACAAGGATATCGTGACGGCGATCCGCTGAGCATGGGATGCCATCGCGCGTTTGACAGGCAAGCGCAAGCGGCGTCAAATTGCGGGCCAATGAGGAGGTACCGCCATGCCGTCCAACGAGCGATCAAAACACATCACCGAGGGCGTCGCGCGATCCCCCAATCGCGCCATGTATTATGCGCTTGGTTATGAGAAGGCGGACTTCAGCAAGCCAATGATCGGCATTGCCAATGGGCATTCTACGATCACGCCCTGCAATGCCGGCCTGCAGCCGCTGGCCGACGCGGCAGTGGCTGCGGTGAAGGCAGCGGGCGGCAATCCCCAGATCTTCGGCACCCCCACCATTTCCGACGGTATGGCAATGGGAACGGAGGGCATGAAATACTCGCTGATCTCGCGCGAGGTCATCGCCGATTGCATCGAGACCTGCGTGAACGGCCAATGGATGGACGGGGTTCTGGTTATCGGTGGGTGCGACAAGAACATGCCGGGCGGAATGATCGCCATGGCTCGCACCAATGTTCCTTCCATCTACGTTTACGGCGGAACGATCAAGCCGGGCAACTGGAAGGGCAAGGATCTCTCGATTGTCTCGGCCTTCGAAGCGGTGGGCTCGTTCATGGCCGGCAAGATGAGCGAGGAAGACTTCGAAGGCATCGAGCGTCACGCCTGTCCATCTACGGGCTCCTGCGGCGGCATGTATACCGCAAATACGATGAGCTCCGCCTTCGAGGCGCTCGGCATGTCGCTGATGTCCTCGTCCACCATGGCGAATCCCGACGCTGAGAAGATCGACAGCACTGCGGAATCGGCCCGCGTTCTCGTCGAAGCAGTCAAGAAAAACCTGAGGCCGCGTGATATCATCACGCGCAGCTCGATCGAAAATGCCGTGGCGCTCATCATGGCGACGGGCGGCTCGACCAATGGCGTGCTGCATTTTCTTGCCATCGCCCATGCGGCGGAGGTCGAATGGACCCTGGACGATTTCGAGCGGGTGCGCCGCAAGGTGCCGGTGATCTGCAATCTGCGCCCGTCGGGCCAATACATGGCCGTGGATCTGCACAGGGTCGGTGGTATCCCGCAGGTGCTGAAAATACTGCTCAATGCCGGTCTTCTTCACGGCGACTGCCTCACCATAACCGGGCGAACGCTCGCTGAAGAGCTGGCGCAGGTTCCTGATAATCCGCCCGCCGACCAGAACATCATCCGCCCCATCGACAAAGCGCTTTACAAGGAGGGGCATCTCGCCATTCTCAAGGGCAATCTTGCGACGGGCGGGGCTGTTGCCAAAATAACCGGTCTGAAAAACCCGGTCATACAGGGTCCCGCGCGTGTCTTCGACGATGAGCAATCTGCGATGGATGCAATCCTCTCCGACAAGATCAGGCCGGGCGATGTGCTTGTGCTGCGCTATCTTGGCCCCAAGGGCGGTCCCGGCATGCCGGAAATGCTAGCTCCAACATCCGCCATCATCGGACGGGGTCTGGGCGAAAGCGTCGGCTTCATTACCGACGGGCGGTTTTCAGGCGGTACATGGGGCATGGTCGTCGGCCACGTCACCCCGGAAGCCTTCGAGGGCGGCGCCATTGCGCTGGTCCAGGAGGGCGACACGATAACGATCGACGCGCACAAGCAGCTCCTGCAACTTGAGGTGGGCGAAGAGGAACTTGAAATTCGGCGGACAAACTGGAAGCAGCCTCCGCCACGCTATACCCGCGGCGTTCTGGCGAAGTTCGCGCAATTGGCCAAATCGGCGAGCGAAGGGGCGGTCACGGGTTAGGCACACTGTCTTGCGCGCACATACAGTCTGTCAAAGCTTCTTCATTAGAAAATGACGCCGCTTAATGCGATCCTGACGCGTGAAAAGAACATCAGGATGTAATGAGATGCCGGCATTGGTGAACGGAGAATGGATCAAGGGCGACGTCGCCGCCAGCGAGATGAAGGACGGTGCGTTTCATCGCGAGCAGACGCATTTCCACAACTGGATCACGCCGGATGGCAATCAAGGTCCGGACGGCCAACCGGCCTTTCCGGCCGAGCCAGACCGCTATCAGCTCTTCGTCTCCTACCTCTGCCCATGGGCATCGCGAACCCTGATCTTCCGCAATCTGAAGGGGCTCCGCGATATCATCCGTATCTCGGTCGCCGAGCCAGCGATCGGTGAAAACGGCTGGACCTTTGCCAATGAGCAGGACGCCGGTGCGAAGGCGCCGCCCATCCGCTATCTGCACCAGCTCTATACGGCAAGCGAACCGCGATACACTGGCAAGGTTTCGGTGCCGGTCCTTTGGGACCGTAAGGAAGGCCGCATCGTCAATAATGAATCTGCCGACATCATTCGCATCCTCAACAGCGCATTTGACGCCATGACAGGAGATGACCAGGATTTCTATCCGGAGGAGTCGCGCCCTCAAATCGATGCGTGGAATAGACTCATCTACGACAATATCAATAACGGCGTCTATCGCGCCGGCTTCGCCAAGTCACAGCAGACCTATGAGGAAGCGGCGAGCGATGTCTTTAAAGTGTTGGACAAGCTTGAGGCGCATCTTGCCGACCACCGCTACATCGCGGGCCAACATCTGACCGAGGCGGATTGGAGGCTGTTCGTGACCCTGGCGCGTTTTGATGCCGCCTACCACGGCGTGTTCAAATGCAATATTCGCCGGCTCTGCGATTATCACAATCTTTCCAACTATTTGCGCGAGCTCTATCAGTGGCAGGACGTGCGCGAAACGGTCAGGATTGATCATATCAAGAGGGGCTACTATTCGATTGCCCATCTTAATCCGACCAGGATCGTGCCGCTTGGTCCTCTCCATAATTTTGATGCGCCGCACGACCGCGAGCGATTGCTCGGCAAGGGGATCGTGCGGCGTGCAAAATGACGACGCAAAACGCTTGCCATATATACCCATATGTGAAAATATTATTCACAAGAGAAGATATGGGAGGCGGCATATGCGAATTCACTATTATGGCCGGGTTGGCCGAGGTGCAAAACAATGACGGGTTTTGTGCCCACCATTGGAGTATCCTCCACCCGTCCAAAAAACATGCCCGAGGATCACGCAGCCTTACCCGTCTGGAATGCCGAGAACTGGTTTTATGAAGATTGGCCGGTCGGCCAGAAAATCCGCTCGCTGCGGCGGACAATTTCGGAAAGCGACAGCCATCTCTTCAATCTGCTGGTCACTGACATTCACCCCTATGTTCAGGATCAGATGTTCGCGGAGAGCGAAGGCATGTTCGGCAGACGGCTCGTCGCTGGCGCCTTCGTGTTTTCTGCCGGGCTTGGCCTCGTCGCCACCAATTGCGTCAACGCCTTCTCCTATGGCTACGACAAGCTGCGGTTCATCAAGCCCGTCTTCCTGAACGACACCATCTATACGATCCGCACAAACCTCGACAAGCGTCCACGCTACAGGGAGCTGGGCCTCATCCGCGCCAGCTATGAAGTGTTCAAGAATGAGGGCGAACTTGTACTCTATTGCGAACATCTTCAGACGGTGAAGTACCAGAATCCCGCCGATTTCATTGGAAAGACCGAGAAAGAATGACTGCGAATGAACTACCCCTGACGGGCTTGCTCGTCGTCGACATGAGCCAGTTCCTTTCGGGGCCCTATGCATCGCTGCGCCTGATGGATCTTGGTGCGCGGGTCATAAAGATCGAACGGCCGGACGGCGGCGATCTATCGCGCCGCCTCTATCTCAGCGATACGGAAATCGGCGGGGATTCAACGATTTTCCATGCAATCAACCGCGCCAAGGAAAGTCTGGCGATTGATCTGAAGAACCAGGCCGATGTCGAGGCGCTGAAAGCGCTGCTCGCCAAGGCCGACGTGCTGATCCAGAATTTCAGGCCCGGTGTGATCAAACGGCTTGGGCTCGACTATGAGGCCGTCAAGGCGATCAATCCGCGCCTCGTCTATGCAGGCATCAGTGGCTATGGCGAACAAGGTCCCTGGGTTGCGCGCCCCGGCCAGGATTTGCTGGCGCAGTCACGATCCGGGTTGATGTGGCTCAACGGCGATGAGAGTCAGGGGCCCGTGCCCTTCGGTCTTGCGGTGGGCGATATGCTGGCAGGCGCGGCGACCGTTCAGGGTATTCTTGCCGCGCTGGTGCGGCGCGGTATCAGCGGCGAGGGCGCGCATATCGAGACAAGTCTGATGGAATCGCTCATCGATTTTCAGTTCGAGGTGCTGACCACGCATTTGAATGACGGTCGCCGCCTGCCGAAGCGCTCGGACTTTCGCAGCGCCCACGCCTATCTCTCGGCGCCCTATGGCGTTTATCAGACAAGTGACAGCTATCTCGCGCTCGCCATGACACCGCTGCCGAAACTGGCCGATCTGCTCCACCTGGATGGGCTAGGACCATATCGCGATGATCCGGCCACGTGGTTCACGTCCCGCGACGAAATCAAGCGCGTCATCGCCGCAAAGCTTTCGACGCAAACCACTGAGCACTGGCTTTCCATCCTCGAGCCCGCCGATATCTGGTGCGCGAAAGTGTTGAACTGGGAGGAATTACTGCAAAGCGAAGGCTTCAAGGTGCTCGACATGCTGCAAACGGTCGAGCGTGAAGACAATGTCTCGATCCTGACCACGCGCTCACCTATCCGCGTCAATGGCAAGCGGGCCAAGTTCGATCGGGCTGCGCCGCGCATCGGCGAGCATAGCGAAGCCATCCGCAAGGAGTTCGGATTGTGACGGCAGTCACGCTGAAAGGCATGACCTGGAGTCATCCGCGCGGATACGATCCAATGGTTGCGTGTTCGGCGCTTTGGCATGGCAGGACCGGCATCAGCATCGAATGGGAAAAGCGCTCGCTACAGGATTTCGAATCCTTCCCCGTCGATGAGCTGGCCCGGAAATACGACCTGATCGTTATCGATCACCCGCATGTCGGCCAGATAACGGCTGGAAACTGCCTTGCCCCGCTTGATATCGCCGGGCGCGAATCCGAGCGCGATGCGCTCCTGCGGGGCAGCGTTGGACAATCCTACCCAAGCTATCGCTGGCAGGGCCGGCAATGGGCGTTTCCGATCGATACCGCAAGCCAGGTGGCAGCTTGGCGCCCTGACCTCATCGACAAGCCGCTCGGCGCCTGGAGCGAGGTTCTGGCACTTGCATCGCAGGGTAGGGTGCTGCTGCCGCTGCGCCCACCCCACACGCTGATGACGTTCTATACGCTAAGCGCGAATATGGGATGGCCCTGTGCGACATCCCCCCTGGGCGATCTCATTGAGCCGGAGCGCGGGGCCACGATATTCAAAATGATGCGCGAAATATCAGAGCTGATCGACCGGTCCTGTTTCGAGATGGATCCGATCGGCGTTCTGGAAAAAATGGCAGAGGCAAACTCCGCCATTGCCTATTCGCCTTTGATCTATGGCTACGTCAGTTATGCGATGCGCGGCTTCAGGCCCAATCTGGTTGCGTTCGCCGATATCCCGGCGGCGGGGCAAAATGGTCCTGTTGGGTCGGCGCTTGGCGGTACTGGCATTGCCGTTTCCGCCTTCTCGTCACATCGCGATAAGGCAATCGATTTCGCCTATTGGGTTGCCGGTGGTGATGTGCAGCGCGGACCCTACGCCGAGGCTGGCGGCCAGCCCGGCCACGCACTGGCCTGGGATGATGAACTCGTCAATGCGGCGACGACAAATTTCTATTTGGCGACCCGCAAGACGCTCGAGAATTGCTGGGTGCGCCCGCGTCATAACGGTTACATGGCCTTCCAGCAGGTGGCTTCCGACCGGCTCAATGCGGGGCTATTGGGCCAGCACGAGGCGCGAAGGGTCATCGATGATCTGAATCGGCTCTTTCGGGAGAGTTTTGCGGGCTAGGAGTCGCGCCGCATCTGTCCAGCTCGACCGTAGCGCCCGGGGCAGATGCCCACGCCGCGCTGGCAGTCGACCGGACTAGACTGGGACTCCTCCGGCGGCGGGGGCGACCAGGAAGCGTATGACCCACTACCGCAAGCGCTCAAGGCCAGACTGCTCAACAGTGTCACGATGGTAATAAACTTCATGCTCTCGAACCTCGGCTGCCGTGATCATTGCAGCCTGATTGCAAGAAACGCAACTGAAAGTCAAAGTTGTAAATTGCAGATCCTGGTTGTCACGTCGAGAACGGCAATACTAAGCGTAGCGCTTTTCCTGCCTGACCTCGCTCGGGCTCACGGCAGGATGCGAATTGACGGCGATGATTACAGCAAGCGCAGCAAGCGAGTTTACATCCTTGTTGCCGCGTTTGAAGGCGGTCATCACCGTTTCGGCAATGATCCGGGCCTCTTCGTCTGAGCTTGATTTCACCACGAGTGTTGCCGCCGCCTTGTCGTAAGCGGCTTGCATGATGTCCCAATCAGCCTGCGAGTACATCGGATTTGGAGGATTATCGAAAGGCATGGAAATATTCCTTTCTCTTTTATTGTTGAACCCCAGCGACGAAAAAAGGTTAGCGACTGGATTGTGGCATGGCAAATCGAAACGGATTTCCGGTATTTTAAAAAGGCTTACCGCAGCGCAGCAGCCGAAAAGAACCGTGCAAATGAGGCAGACTTAAACAGGCAATTGCTCAGACCGGCGGCACTTGGCGCCAGCCGGTTCGGCGCCTAAAGGGTTGATTCGGTCTTGGCCCTGTCGCGGATATGGCGGGACAGGCGCGACCATCGCGGGCTGAACCAGGGCGTGACCAGGGATATTTTCTCGAAGCGCTGGTTGGCAAAAGAAGGATCGTGTTCCTCAAACGTCCACACCTTGAAATTGGTTAGATCGTGCGGCCCGAACGTATGGATCAACGGTATGTCAGCGGCATCGCGGCCCCGCGCTACAATGATCCGGCCAATACGGCGCTGATTGTGCCGCGCGTCGAATGTGTGCCACCTGTCACCGAGAAACACCTCGAACCAGGCGTTGAAATCCATCGGAGCGGGATCGGCAGGGACACCAATATCGCCCAAATAGCCGTTCACATAACGGGCGGGGATATTCATGCAGCGGCAGAAGGCGACAGCCAGGTGCGTGAAATCCCGGCAGACCCCGACACGTTCTTCATGCGCTTGCGCGGCGGTGCGCGTTGCCCGGGCAAACCCATAACTGAAGGTCAGGCGCTGGTTCACATAATCGCAGATGGTCTGCACGCGGGTCCAGCCGGGTCTGACGTGGCCGAAGAGGCTCCAGGCCAGGTTGCTCAACTCGTCGGTCTCGCAGTAGCGGCTTGCGGTGAGGTAGCTCAGGCATTCGGTTGGAAGTTTGTCGACGCCGACTTCATCAACACCCTCGTCGATAGGATCTGGCAGACCATCATCCTTGACGACGGCATCATATTTCAACGTCAGATTCCCCTCGGGCGCCAGCAGCCGCAGGCAATTGTTGCCGAAAAGGTCACGGAAGCTTTCGAGGCGCACATTGGGCGTTGCCACCGGCCCGCGCTCGCACTGGACATCGGCCAGCCGCGCCGATTCGAGATTGAGGTAGGTGGTCATGGGGGTGGGCTGGTTGCACCTGGTTGCAATCTCGTAACCGACGCGTATCAACATGGGCATATCCTTTGAGGTTTCGAGGACAACGCCGCGTATCCGGCTAGGGTTCCGCCCTTGAACCTTAAAATTGAACAGCGCTGCTGATGCGCAAATGCGGTTCAGTCGCCGGTCGGGTCGGTAATCTTCAGTATTTATTGACCATAATCCCATAGAATTGGAAACAAAAGCTCTTCGAACACTTTGTTGTGCCATACGGTGCGAGAACAAGTGGATCGCAGGTGAGAGTCCTGGCCCCTGCTATAAAGGCGATTGGAAATGCCATGGCTGCAAAACGCGTGGTTTCAAGTCGGCCAACGGCGCGCGTCGTTCGCGACCAGCTCATGCGACCTGAATTCCATGAGGCGATCAGGACCACGAGCATTGCCAAGGTCGATCAGAAAATTCCCAAGCAGTTTCTCGATTTGCTGGAAAGACTGGACGCCGCCGAGGCGCGCAAGAAGAAGTCAGGTTGAGCGTCCTGACCCTTGTATTCAGTTTTGGTGATACAGCAGATTGCCCTTGAAGTCGGGGTGGACAAGACGTCCAGATCGTGAGTGATTGACGATGCTGCCAAACGCCAGAGCAAAGGCGAGAAAAATGGCAAATACAATACCAAGGCGCTGGACGAGCATGGCGGATACCCCAGTGAACTATCGCAAAGCTAGTCCCAGTTGTCTGAACGCAGCCTGAACCCGACATTCATCCCACATATCAATCCATTGCCGGTTTCCTACTCCGATCGTGACGCCGTGCCGCCACTGATCTATGCTGCACATCCTCGTTGAAGAAGTTCGGCTCCGGTGCAAGCAGGGAGATTCCCGTATGAGCAAGCCTTTCGACGCAATCATCATCGGAGCCGGGCAGGCGGGTCCATCGCTCGCGGGCCGTTTGACTTCGGCCGGCATGAGGGTGCTCGTGGTCGAGCGCAAGCTCTTTGGCGGCACGTGCGTGAATACTGGTTGCATGCCGACCAAGACACTGGTCGCCAGTGCCTATGCAGCACATCTTGCCCGACGCGGCGCTGACTATGGTGTCGTGATCGACCAGCCGGTCTCCATGGATATGAAGCGTGCCAAGGAGCGGGCGGACACGGTGTCCCGCAATGCACGCACGGGCCTCGAACGATGGTTGGACGGCCTCGATGGATGCACCGTCGTCCGGGGGCACGCGCGTTTTACCGGCCCGCGGGAGATCGAAGTCGACGGTGAGGCGTTCACGGCGCCGCGCATCTTCATCAATGCTGGGGGCCGCGCGAATATTCCGGACATGCCGGGCATTGGTGAGGTCGATTACATGACAAACACCTCAATCCTGGCGCTCGACGCCGTTCCAAAACATCTGGTGGTCATCGGAGGGAGTTATATCGGCCTCGAATTCGCACAGATGTATCGCCGGTTCGGTGCGCAAGTGACGGTTGTCGAAAAAGGGCCGCGATTGATCGCGCGCGAAGACGAAGACGTCTCCGAGGCGGTAAAGGATATCCTCGAAGGCGAAGGCATCTCCTGCCGGCTCAACGCGGAATGCATTTCATTCAGGGCGCATGCTGAAGGCGCCGAGGTTGGCCTAGAGTGCCGTGCCGGGGCACCCCGCGTTGTCGGATCGCATGTGCTGCTGGCAATTGGCAGGCGGCCCAATACCGACGATCTCGGGCTCGACAAGACCGGTATCGAGGTGGATGAGCGCGGTTATATCAAGGTCGATGACGGGCTTTCGACGAATGTCGAGGGTGTCTGGGCGCTCGGCGACTGCAACGGGCGCGGCGCATTCACACATACAGCCTACAATGATTTCGAGATCGTCGCCGCCAATTTGCTCGACGGCGAAAAGCGCAAGGTCAGCGACCGTATCCTGGGATACGCACTTTACATCGATCCGCCGCTTGGAAGGGCAGGGATGAGCGAGGCGCAGGCCCGAATGACGGGGAGGCCGTTGCTGGTCTCCAAAAGGCCGATGACCCTTGTGGGGCGTGCGGTGGAAAAGGATGAAACACAGGGTTTCATGAAGGTTGTCGTGGATGCTGAAACGCAGAGGATTTTGGGCGCTGCTATTTTGGGCACCGGCGGCGACGAGGCGATCCATGGCGTTCTCGACATCATGAACGCGGATGTCGGCTATCCAACCTTGAAATGGGCCGTGCCTATCCACCCGACAGTGTCAGAACTCATTCCGACACTTCTGGGTGGTTTGAAGCCCGCACTGAGCTGAGCGGCTGGCAGGTCAGTCAGCCCATGCTGCCGGTGGCTACTCCATCACAGCGCTATGATCGGCAGGCGCGGCGTTCGAACGTGGCTTGCGTAAGAGCATCACCAGCGGAATCGAGATGATCGACATGACCATCAAAAGCTTGAAGTCGTCCATATAGGCGATGATCATCGCCTCCCTGGTGATCATGCCGTCGAGCGCCGCCCGTCCTGCCGCCTTGAGCGGGTCGAGATGCTGCATCACCGCCGGGGCATCGAAAGCATGGTTGAACGGCGTCACATAAGCGGCGATCGACGCATGGTTGATTTGCACATTTTCCGTCAGAAGGGCGCTTACGACGGCGATGCCAACGCTCGAGCCGATATTGCGCGACAGGTTGTAAAGACCAGTACCTTCACCGCGCATATGGGCGGGAAGGGTTGCAAAGGCAATCGTCGTCAGCGGCACGAACAGGAAGCCGAGGCCGGCGCCTTGGACGAAGCCGACCGAGATAATGGTCGATTGCGAGACATCCGGTGTCCAACCGGTCATGTCATACATGGCCCAGGCCGTCAGGCTAAAGCCGAAAATGAGCAAAGCGCGCGTATCCACCTTGCCGATCAGCCGGCCGACGATAAACATTGAGATCATGGTGCCGATGCCGCGCGGACCCATGACGATGCCCGCGGTAATGACGGGGTAATCCATCAACGTTTGAAGGTAGGGCGTCATCAAGGCCAAAGATGCAAGGTAGGTGACACCGATCACAAAGATGAAGAACATGCTGACGGAGAAGTTCCGGTCGAGGAACAATCGCGGATTGACGAAGGACTTCTTCGCCGTGAACGTGTGCACAAGGAACAGGTAGAAAGCTGCAGCGCAGATCAGCGCCTCGACCTGGATTTCACCCGACGAGAACCAGTTGAGCTGTTCGCCGCGGTCAAGAAACAGCTGCAGGGTCGCGATCGCAAGGCTGAGCATGCCGAAGCCGAACCAGTCGAGCTTGGCGCTGGCCTCACGCTTCGTTTCCGAAACGAAGGCGACGATGCCAAAGAAGGCCAGCATGCCGATCGGGACATTGATATAGAATACCCAGCGCCAGCTGATATTGGCCGTAAGCCAGCCGCCAATGACGGGCCCAAGAACCGGCCCGACCATGACTGAAACGCCAAAGAGCGCCATGGCCTTGCCGCGCTCATGCACCTCGTAGATGTCAAGCAGTATACCCTGCGATAGCGGCACGAGCGAAGCGCCGAACAGACCCTGTAAAAGGCGAAATACCACGATCTGGGGAAGTGACTGCGCGAGGCCGCACAGGACTGAAGCAATGACGAAGCCGACGATCGCGGTCAAAAGCACGTTCTTGCGACCGAAGCGTGCTGCAAGAAAGCCCGACGGCGGCGTCATGATCGCAGCCGCGACGATATAGGAGGTGAGGACCCAATTGATCTGGTCGGCGCTCGCCGAGACGCTTCCCTGGATGTAGGGCAGCGCCACATTGGCGATCGTCGTGTCCAGCGCCTGCATGATCACGGCAAGGATGACACAGGCCGTGATTGCGCCGCGATTTGCAATCACTGGCGCTGCACCTGAAAGAGTGGCCGTGTCAGACATGACCCTTGCTACCGAAGCCGCCGAAAAGATCGCCGATGAACTTCGGCAGACCGCGCGCATGACCCGTGTCGACGTCGACGGTGACGCTCATGCCAACGCGCAACGGCGGCTTGCCGGCAGTATCGTCAATGCTGACCAGCATGGGAATGCGCTGGACCACCTTGACCCAGTTGCCCGTCGTGTTCTGCGCCGGCAGCAGCGAAAAGCTGGAGCCCGAGGCGGGGCTGATACTGGCGACCTTGCCCGTCCACTGAACGCCGGGATAGGTATCGACGCTGATGGCGACCGGCTGGCCTTCCCGCACATAAGTAAGTTCGGTTTCCTTCGGGCTTGCGGCAACCCATAAATGCGTACCCGATACCAGACTGAATCCTGCCTGCGACGCTTGCAAATAGGCGCCAACCTGCAACGAACTCACATTAGTGACGACACCGTCGAAAGGCGCGCGTACGATGGTGCGGTCGAGATTGCGCTGGGCGTTGTCAACGGCTGACTGCGCCTGCAGATATGAAGGGTTCTGTTCAACTGGCTGGTTCGGATCGTTGCCCAATTGGGCCAGCGTCGCGGCAGCCTCAGCCCTGGCGACATCGACTTTCTGCTGTGCTGCATCGAGATCGTGCTTGGCCTGGTCGTAGGTAGCCTTGGAGGCGGCCGCGCTGGCTGTCAGGTCCTGCTGACGCTGCAACGTCTTCTGGAAGAAGGGAATATCCGCCTCAGCCTGGGTGATCTCGGCAAGCGATTGCTTGTAACTCGCTTCGAGGTTGAGGATCTGGTTGCGGACGACGCCGAGTTGGGCCTTGGCGCCAGCCAAGGCGATGTCATAGGCGCTCGGGTCGAGGCGGAAGAGCACCTGGCCCTGCTTCACCTGCTCGTTGTCATGCACCTCGATCGACTTGACCATGCCGGATACGTCCGTCGAAACGCCAACGACGTCCGCCTGCACATAGGCGTTGTCGGTGGACATGACTTGACCGCCGGTGGCGTACATATATCCGCCGACAATCAGCACGGCCGGCAGCAGGGCAAAGAGCAGCGGGCGCTTGAGGCTGCGGCGCGGACGTGCAGCCAACGGCGGCGGGGCCGTCTCGGCAGGTGCTGACACCGGAGGCGTTGCCTCCATCGTTGTGGCGCGCCTCTCCATTATGGGCTCGGCCGTGTCAGAGTTGGCAGGTATGCGTATGGAAGGTGAACCGTCAGCCATGATTCTTCTCTCTGTCATCCACCGGCGCCTGGCACGCGTCGATCAAATTCGTCTTCATAAGGGTCAATGTTCGAATGAGATGCTCCCGATCTTCTACCGGGATGCCTGCAAGAGCCTCCCCGCGGGTGGCTTCTCCGATCACGCGTATATCGGCCAGCAACGGCCGCGTTTCCTCGCGCAGGTACAATAGCCAGATACGACGGTCGGTGGGATGCTGCCGGCGTTCGATCAGGCCCCGTTCCTCGAGCTTGTCCAGGATACGAACCAGTGTGATTGGTTCGATTTCCAGGATTTCGGCCAGTCCGGCTTGATGGATACCCTCATTGTTGGCGAGGTAGGCCAAAGTCTGCCACTGCGACCGCGTCAGGCCCAAACCTTTCGCGCGCTGCTCGAATCGTTTGCGCAATAACCGAGCGACGTCGTGCAGCAAGAAGCCTAGTGTGGGCGTGTTGTTCATGGTGAAGCGACGATACTCGTAAGGATGCTTATGACAATGATGCATATAACAATCGTGCTGCCTAATAAAAGGGGGCAGTTTGTCTCAGCTGACAAAATGGTGGAAGCAGGCAACATCAACTTGTCGTGAAGCTAATGGCCGACGTGCGCGATCACTAACAGCGGGCACGCCGTTTGGACCGCTTGGCGCTTACTCGGTGTGCAGATCAAGGACCCAAATCTGCCCGACCAGGTCGTGTCCGAAGGAATGGTGCTTCTCCTCCGCGACAAGGCGGAAGCCTGCGGCCTGGTAGATACGCCGCGCGGCGATCAGGACATCATTGGTCCACAGCTTGAGTTGGCGATAACCAAGCTTTCTTGCGCGCTCGATGCATCGGGCCACGAGTTCCCGCCCGATCCCGAGCCCTCGTGCACTCGGCTCCACATAGAGGAGCCGGAGTTTGGCGATCGCAGGTTCCTCGCTCTGAACCAGGAAAACCGAACCGAGAATGGATCCGCCCCGCTCTGCGACCCAGGCAGCTTCGCGCTCGGCATCAAAATTTGCCACGAACTTGCCGAAGATATCGCAAGCGAGACCCTCATAGGTCCAATCCCATCCATATTCCTCGTGGTAGAGCACCGCTTGCCGATGAATGATCCAACCGATATCGCCCGGTCGCAGGGTTCGATAGACGAAGTCGCTGGCTTGCTGATTGTCGCCGTTGAGGAGTGCCTGGATATGGCGCATCGATGCAATCAACTGCGCACGCGCATCTGCACCGAGCGGCGCAAGCAGTGTCCTTATCTGCGATTGCGAGCCCTGATCGAGGGCAGCAAATGCCGTATGGCCCGTGGGCGTCAGCGAAATCAGCCGGTGCTTGCCATGCTCCGGACTGACGCGGCCAATGACGAGATTGCGCTTGGTAAAGCGCGCCAAAATCCGGCTGAGATGGGCTTTGTCCATGTTGAGACTGCGGCCGATTTCGGCGGATGTCTGCTCGCCATTCTTTGCGAGCTCGTAAAGGACACGCGCCTCGGCCAGCGTGTAATCGCTGGCGAGAAGGTGCCTGTCGAGCAACCCGACTTCCTTGGTGAAAAAACGATTGAACTGACGAAACTCTTCAACGGCGCTCATGATCGGACCTCTGTGTTGTCACTGACAACATACAATGGATAGGTGCACGTCGGCAAGTGTGCTGCACGCTTCAATCGAAATCGTGCAACCAGGAGTAGCCAGCGTTGCGATTGCTTGAGTGATATGCTTTCTATTGGAGTAAATTGGGGATCAAAAAATGACATTGGTGAACGGGAAGGCCGGGAAATCTGCTGGCGTGAACGACGCTTGCCCGGCTGCGCCCGTTGAAATCGAACTTAAGCTGCTGGTTTCCCCCGGAATGCTCAGCGTCATCCGCGACCATGCTGTCCTTCGGCTCCCGGTTCGCAACAAGGGCACCGTCCGCCGCCTGGAAGCCACCTACTTCGATACCGCAGACTACAGCTTGTTCAGTGCAGGTTTGTCGCTACGCGTCAGGCGAAGCGGGCGGCACTTCACGCAGACAGTGAAGCGGATATCGACCAAGGACGCGCTCTCGCGTCAGGAATGGGAGACCCCGGTTGTAGCGATGAGCCCTGATCTTGGTGCATTGCCCATTGCGGAAATCGGTACGCCCTTTGAAACGATCGCTCCCGAAGCGCTTTTGCCGGTCTTTACCACAAATGTGCGCCGTCATGCTTTCATGGTCGACCTTGCGGACGCGCAGGTCGAAGTGGCCTTCGACGAAGGAACCGTTGTGGCGGGGGCCGAGCAGGAGCCGATATCGGAGATCGAGCTTGAACTGAAACGCGGCCGGCCTGCTACGCTTTACGAGCTTGGTCTCAGTCTCATGGAAGCCGGCCCCCTGCGTCTCGGCACTCAGAGTAAATCCACGCGCGGATATATGCTTGCCTCGCTCGAAGCGCCCAAAGCCGTGAAGGCCGGATCATCGAAGCTTGAGCGGGAAGATATCGTCGATGACGCCATTGCCAGATTTATGGCGGACTGCCAGCAGCAGATATTGGCAAATCTTGTTCCGGCGGAGTCTGGCGAAGACCCGGAGGGAATCCATCAATTGCGCGTGGCTTTGCGGCGTCTGCGCACGCTGCTGTGGCTGTTGCGCCGCGAGATCGCAGCGCCGTCGCTCGAGGCACTTGAGGCAGACGCCAAGCATCTGGCGCAAAGCGTCGGACCGGCACGCAACTGGGATGTGTTCATCGGCTCGACGCTTTCAGGCATCGAAGATGCCGGCCTGCATGACGTCGAATTTTCGGGGCTGCGGAGCGCATGCGTGCCCTTCAGGGACAATAGCTACGCGGTGGTGCGGAAAATGATTGCCGATCCGCAAATCAACCGTTTCCTGTTGGCACTTGGCCTCGCCATCGAACAGCGAAGCTGGCGAAACGATATCGGAAGCGCGACCTTGGCGGTCCTTGCCGAACCGGTCAACAAGTTCAGCGTTCGTGCCCTTGCCCGTGTTGAACGCAGGGCTATCAAGCTTGGACGGAACTTTGACGAATTGCAGCCCGACGAGCGTCACAAGCTCCGCCTGACGCTCAAGAAGCTTCGTTATGCGCTGGAGTTTTTCCTGCCGCTCTATGCAGAGCGTACGGCAACGACAAAATTTCTCAAGCGCCTGTCGCATCTTCAGGATGTTCTGGGAATGGACAATGATATTGCTACGTCGCACGGTATCCTACACGAACTCAAAGAGACGACAGTTGATCCTGATCTGCACCGGGCAATGGGCGCGGTGATTGGCTGGCAACGCAGCCACCAGATTGCGCAAGCGGATCGATTACATGAGAAATGGGAACAGTTTACGCATTCGCCACTTTTCTGGAATCGCTGAGGACGAGAGCCTTTGGGTATCATGGCCCAACGATTTCGTTCGATGGACCGGCATTGCCGGAAGCAAACCCTGTCCAAGTCGAGTCGATATTCGCCCAAGTGTTTTTGGGTTGCAGCGTTTTGAAACCGATGCTTCCTGACAGGGATGCGGATTCGCGATTGAATACGTTCTTGTAGAGGACCGTGTTGTACTTGCGTGAGCTGCGTGGCGGCGGCCCTTTGAAGCGTGCATCGTAGGTCCACATCAATTGGTAGGCATCGATAAAGCCGTACGGAACGCCGCTTAGGTGGTTTCCTTCAAAGACTGTGCCGTTGTAGTCGCCGCCATCATAATTCCAGGTGTCATATTCAACGCCGATATGCGCCAGATCGTTGAATGTGTTCTTGCGGTAGATGTTGCCAAGGCCACCCCACACCCCGGCGGTGCCAGAGCCGGTAAATGTCGTTCCGACATAGAGACCGCTATTGCTGTCAGTGACGGTGTTGTTCGAATATTGCAGGAAGTACGGGCTCAACCCGCGTGTCGATGCGAGCGCGACGGTCATCATTCCGTGGCGCATCTGGGAAATCCGGTTGTGGTCCACGACGGCGTCATAGACATTTCCGTAAAGGAGAACAGCAGTGGAATCCGAGTCGTGCTGGCGGTAGCTCGATCGCCCTTGGAAAGTATTGTCGTAGATCGCGATTTGCGATGCTGTTGCCGCCAATGCGAACCGGCTCGATTTATCCGGAATGACATCCCAAACGCGATCCAAAGTCGCAGTATTCTGCTCCACCGCTACGATGTGGCGGCGTTGACCCGCTCCGCGACCACCCACGACAACCAGGTCTGCGCCTCCCGCATTTGAGGAATCTGCCAATGCCTTGAAGGAAACCGTCGTTGCGGTGGCTTTCACGAATCCAATTTGAAGTTCGCTGCCGACCATCTCGAAGCAGATTTGTTCGCCCTTGTTGCAGTCAACTTTCGAACAATCGTGCGGAGCGGCATCGTGCGATGTATTGCTGCCCCAATACATGTTCTTCATGCTGCCGAAATGACCTTGCGCCACGAAGTACCGGCCAATGCCGTGTCCGTCGTCGCGGCTCTCATCGGCATTGGCAAGATCGTTGCCCACCATTGAAAAATCGCGTCCGCCCCACAGCGACACCACGGATTCCCCGTAACCGGTCATTCGAAAGCGGTTATTGGTCATCAAAATCTGCCGGCTACTGCCGTAAAAGGACCCGTTTTCGATGAACTCGGACGAATCGAAATAAAGCCCGGAGGAGTCGTGCGATTCCAGGGCCGCCGTGCCCCATGCATCGAGCCGCACGGATTGCAGGCGCAGGTTAGCGACCGAATTGATCGACAAAAGCGGTTGCGAACCGGTCTTGCCGTTGGCGTTGAGCGCAAGCTTTTCGAACTGCGCATTAAGCTTGGCGCCCGTTATCATGCTTTTACCAAGAATTGCGCTCAACCTGATCTCGGTAGACCCCATGCCATCGCCAAGCCAGCGCACATTGTTCGGGGCTTCGAGCGCTGCCGATATGGAATAGATTCCAGCGGGAAAGTTTAGCGTTGCTGGCGCAGCGCGACTGGCGGCGGTCAACGCTTTTGCAATCGCGGCGGTGTCATCGGCGGAGCCGTTGCCCACGGCACCAAAATCCTTGACGTTAACGATCTGCCGCTCCTGACCGGCCCAGGGCTGTTCGGCGAGAACGCGCAGGGTCAAAGGACCGCTCCAGCCGAAGCGACCCCCGTGACCATTATGAACCCAGACCTCGTACGACCCGGCTTTGACGTCAGGAATCTTGAAATCGACCTTGAAAGGATTGACGGAAACGGGCGTCACATATTGCCCGTCTCCGCCTTCGGGCTTGATGTAAATGAACGACGTGGATGTGAGGTTGGATCTGGCAAGATTGCGGCCGTAGAGGGAAACCGTCGCTCCTGGCGCGGCGTTGTCGGGCCCAAGCCACCATCCTTCGGTCCGATTAATGGCGAAGGCCTTGCCACGCTTGCCAGCGCGCTCCGGCCAGACCAGATACATCGACCATTGTGGCAGGGAGGCAGGCAGGAGGATCGTTGCTGCGGTATCGTCGGCGCGCAATGCGTCCACCGAAGCAACGGTTCCCTCCAGCATGGTCGTGGCTTGAGCAAACACATCGAAGCCGGACACGGTGTCGAGCCCTACTCCTGTCATTGAAATGATTTCGTCAGGACCGGCTGTTCGCGAAATTTCGGCTATTGCGGGACCGGAGGGGTCCATCGCATAGCCTGGCGGATCAAAGGCGTCGACGCTCGAAGGCAAGACAGGCTCGGGGTTTGGAACCGAAAAGCCGAAGTCGGATGGCACCGCTTTTGCCTCGACGATGGGCGTGACGAGACTTTTCTTCGCTGAGTTGAAGGGGATAGGGCCCCTTTGGTCAGAGGGCGGTGAAATGGGAGTCGCGTTGGCGGGATCGGTAAGCGCCGCCAAAATCAGCGCGCCTGCCACCAAACACCAACGAAACCGTCTGAATCGGCGCATCCCGATGACTAGCCCCTGAGCTGCGCCCTCATGAAACCAGAGTCCGGCACCTTTTAACAGGCAAGCTCGATAAATAGAACGTGATCGCAGCGCTCACGTACTTGACACGACATCGCGTCGAGCCCGCGATCGCAGACTGAGCGCTTAATGGTTCCGGATAACGTTCAAGAAGATTGTCGCGATACTTGCCAGGTGGCTGTCGCCACCCTCCCGGTATGCCTGACGACCCGCAGCCGCTATCGCCTCGAACAACCGATTTTCTTCCTGAGCGGTCTTGGCGATTTCATCGACGAGTTGTTCGGCATTTTCGCTCTGGGGGTACTTCTTGTTCAAGTAGGTCACGAGCAGTCGTTTACGGCGCTCGATGTCATCGATCATCGCGCTGTAAAAGCCCCAAACAAACCAAGTCTCTCCGATTTGCAGGTCGACGTTGCTGATTTGATTGCGCTGCCATTCTGGAAGCCTTGCTCGCTGGGCATCAGCGGTCCTGCTTGCCAACTCATAAGCATCGCTGTCCGTCTTGATGGTTCCGGATGTCATGGCGATCTCCCATATGCCGCTCAACGCGTCCAACTGCATCATAAGGGCAGGGAGCTGCCGGCGACAACCTTGCAGGTTGCAAGCCATTTCCGGTCATGCGTGATGACGGGTGCAAGCCCAGCGACGGCAAGTCGCGCCCATGTGCCGCTGAGCTTGCTCCTTTCGTCACGCGTTTACCGGCAACGCGCCGTGTAGATTTTGCCATGCCGGTCTCTGTATTGGCAGTACCCGTTTCGGAGGTTGCGGACCAGCAGACCGCCAAGCGCACCAGCTCCTGCGCCAATCAAAGCACCTTTGCCGCCGTCTGCAATACCGCCGATTATGGCGCCGGCTGCGGCGCCTACTCCGACGTCCCTTTCGGTTGTTGTACAACCGGTCAGGGCCGCGACGAGGGTTACCGTCATCATTAGATTTCGCACTAGATATGGGTATTGCGGAATGCGATTGTTCGGGACCGGATGCATGGCTAACCTTTCTAATTTGAATGGGTACATAACACTGTCTCACCCGATGGCGCGTACTCTGCCATCCGACCCAATATTGGCACGCAGCGACGCAATGTCACGCAATTTTAGCTGCGCGGGTTCATGCGGCGGGCGGGGATCCCGGTTGCAGTCATTCTTCAACGGCCTCCCAGGTCTTGTCGGGATTGAAGGAATTGATCTGCTTCACCAGTTTCGCAGTTTCGGGCCCAAGATCCTTTTCGTAGACCGTGCCGTGATGACTGACGACGAACGTCATAACGCCAGTCTCGCCATATATTGCCGGCCAGGCGATCAGGGCGTGTCCGGCAATCATGTTACCGTTGATGACATAGTCGTATTTGCCACCGGCGATGTTGCTGCCTTGCGATTTTAGGATACGATAGCGATAGCCGAAATATCCATGGTCCGATTTTGAAGCCCCTTCGACCTTGGCCGGATCGGCAAAGCTTCCCGCCGGACTCTCTTCGCCGCCTTCAGATTTCCAATAGAGCCCGTCCTGTTTACCTGGCTCGCTGATGAGCTTCTGCGCGAACTCCAGAACGCCGTCACCATCGTGGTCTTCCTTAGCATAGGCGGTCTGGGCGAGCACTTCATCGCGGGAGGTCTGGATCGCCTGTAGCTCGTTCTCGCCTATGCGTCTCGCGAGGATTTCCTCTAGACCTGCAACAGTGTCGAACTGCCATCCGTCATTATGTTTGACGAGTGGAAACGGGAATGGCCAGACCCGGCTTCCCAGTATTACTTCCTTCGAGCCGTCATCGCGGTCCTTGAGCTCCGTGCGTTCCTTGGATGCCTCCTGCAGCTCCGAGAGGCGGTCGTCGAGGTCTTCAGACTTCTTAGCCTGTTCGGCTTTCAGTCCGAGCAATTTCGCCAGAGCATCGACGTCCTTGGTCTCCAGCCCTTTCTTCAGCGCGTCCACCGCCTCGCCGGGCTCCTTGAACGTTTGAGGATCGGAACCAACAAACCGTTGAAGCGACGGTTCCGCAGCGAATGATGCCGTCACTGGCAGAATTGCAAGGACAGCAGCGATCCCGATCATTTTCAGAATTGTGCGATACATTTTGAAATCCCCTTCAAAACGAAAGTCTATTGCCCTTGTCCAAATCAACGGCGGCCGCCGCCTCTGCCACCACCTCGGCCACCACCGCCGCCCTGCCGCCTTCCTCCGCCACCGTGCGAGATGCGCGGGCCGCCGCCACCGTGTGAGATCCGCGGACCGCCCCCACCACCGTGCCCGACCCTTGCACCGCCGCCAGCGTTGCGGCTGAAGTTGCCGCGCTGGGATGCGATGCGCGTGTCGCGGCCAGGGCCGTAATTGCCAAGTGCGCTCGGTTGCCTCGGACGGTTGTCAATGCGTCCTGCGGCCTTCCTGCTGGGGCGATCAATGTTCTTCAGCTGGCCACCTGCCTTGCCCGGGCGGTTGAGGTTGGCGATCTGCCCCTTGTCAATGTTCGGACGGTTGGCTGCTGCTTTCTGTCCAATATTGCGGTTTGCCAGTTGCCCCTGCGCTTTGCTGGCAATCTTGCCCCCAGCTTTCTGCTTGAGGCCCTGCTGCACGTCGCGCCGGATATCGCTGCTCTGGATTTTGGATCCAGCGCCTGCCAGCCCGCCCGACAACCTGCCAGACTGCAGATTGTTCTTCAGATCGAGGCGGTTTGCGCTGTTCTGGCGAAGGTTGTTGGCGATGGATTCGCGATCGAACTTGAACTTGTCCCTGTCGAAGTTGAGGTTCTTGAGGTTGTTCCGATCAAAATGGAAGTCGCCGCGGTTGATGTTGTCGATGTCTATGTCGATGTCGTCCCCGCCCCAGGAATGCCAGTTATCCCAGTCCACCGCTGCGCCCCAAACTGCTCCGGTCACGAAACCGGTCCAATAGGGTGCATATGGGTAGTAATAGGAAGGATATGGATCGCCGTAGATAATCGGCTCGGTCGCGACGTAAGTCGGGCTGATCAAGATCGCCGGATCATAAGTCGGAACATACGTCACTTCCTTTTGCGCAGGCCGGATAATGACATTGTCGTTCTTCGTTTCCACGATCACCTTGCTGTCCGACTTGATCGTTCCGTCTGCCACGGCCTTGTCACGCAACTGCTGAATCGCGACAAGAACGTCCTTCTGCTGGTCGACAACCGCCCCACCAAGCTGTTGCGTCCATTCGAGATCGTCATTCATCATCGTGAGCACAGTCGGATAATTGAGCAGTGAAATAATACTGCCGTCCCAGGCGGGGTCGGGCTTCAAATCCGGTTTGTTTTTGGCTTGATCCATGAACCGAGCAGCCTGCACGATCTGCAACGGGTTGACTGCCGCCGACAGCACCAGCGCGACCAGGTCGTCCGGGTAAAGGGCGATGCGCGCGACAAGCGTTTCCATCTCGTCCGCGGTCAGCAAGGTTGGCGCTTCAGTTGCGGTGGTCGCAGTTGCCGGTGCGGGCTGGGTTTGCGCCAAGGCGCTATGCAGCCACGGCCCCGAAAGCAGCATCAATGCTGCCGATGTCATGAGAGCGATCATATTCCTGTGAAACGACATCACGGTTCTCCTCAGTATATCTCCCGCGCGTGTTTCGATTTGGGTTCGTGCCTCTTGCGCGTGCCCCCATTATCGAAATGACGAATAGCGACTGGGTTAGGTCAACAGCATGACAAGCACCATTCCCCAGATCGTCAGCAACGTGTTCCCCACCGCATAGGTTACCGTATAGCCAAGTCCGGGGATTGGGCTCTTGGCCCGGTCGTTGATCATGCCGAGCGCAGCGGTCGTCGTACGCGCGCCCGAGCAGCATCCGAAGAGAATAGCGGGATGAAAGCGGAACACATATTTCCCGATATACATTGCCAGGATCAGGGGAATGGTTGTCACGACGATGCCCCAGAGGAACAGGCTGAAACCAAGCTGCTTGAGGCCCGCGACAAAGCCAGGTCCGGACGAAATTCCGACGACGGCAATGAATATGTTAAGGCCAACCGAGTTCATGAACCAAACGGTGGAGGATGGTATCCGCCCGAACGTCGGGTGCACCGACCGGAGCCAGCCAAAGAAGAGTCCCGATATCAACGCGCCGCCTGATGTCGATAGGGTAAGCGGAACGCTACCGATCTTGAAGACGAAGGCGCCGACGAGCGCGCCGATCGCAATGGCCGCGCCAATGAATGCTACGTCCGCGATATCCGTCTGCCGGTCGGGAACACCGAGCGCTTTGGTCGCGGCGGTCGTGTCTTGGGTTCGGCCGACGATCGTAAGGATATCTCCACGATTGATCCGGGTGTTCGGCAGAATCGGGATAGAGGTCGCTGTGACGCCGCGCGCGATCTTTCGCAGGAATACCCCGCGTGCAGACGGCATCTTTGCCAATTCGGCCAATGTCTTGCCGTCGGCATCCTTGCTCGTCACGTAGACATCGACGCCTTCGGCCGGAACTGCAAGTAGTTCGCGGTCATCGACCTCCTCGGCGGCCGGGCCAATTACGTTGACAAGAATTTCCCGGCGACCCGCTACTGCCACAACGTCACCCGCCTGGATGGCCGTATCAGCCGTCGCATCGAGTAGTTTTCCGCCACGGCGAATGCGCTCGATAAACACACGCTGTTCTGGCAGAAGCGCCTCCGCAGCGTGCGCGGTCTTGCCAACGATGCGACCGTCTTCACGAATGCGGTAGGCGCGCAGCTCGTAGTGATGCCAGGCCGTCCCGGCTCCACCGACCTCCTTATCGCCGCCATGCTCCTGCTCGTAACGCTTGCACTCTGCCTCGAGATCGATACCGAGCAAAGCCGGGCCTACAAGGGCGAGGACAATGGCGGAGCCGACGGTGCCGAATATGTAAGTCACGGCATAGGCAACGGGCATTGCGTCCAGCAACGTCTTGGTTTGATCCGGCGGCAGGCCAAGTCGGTTGATCGCGTCGGTTGCCAGACCCATCGAAGCCGAGATGGTTTGTGAGCCCGCATAGAGCCCGACGGCGGATCCAACATCATAACCGGCAAGAACCGCGCCGAGATAGGCGGCCAGAAGGCAAATCACGCAAACAATTGCGGCAAAAAGGGCTTGCGGCACGCCGTCTTTGGCTATGCCTCGGACGAATTGCGGCCCGACGCCATAACCAATTGCAAACAGGAACATCAGAAAGAAGGTTGCCTTGAGAGGAGGCGAGATGGTGATGCCCAGCTGTCCGATGATGACCGCAGAAATGAGCGTTGCCGTAACTGCGCCGAGACCGAGCCCCTTATACGTAAAGGAGCCGAAGTAATACCCAAGGGCAAGGGAAAGAAAAATGGCGATTTCAGGATAAGCGCGCAGGGTATTCACGAACCAGTCGAACATGGTGCCCCCCATTGTCGGAACGGCATGCAGCTCTTGGCAATCTACGAGCAGCTCTGTCGGTCTCGTCCTCACCAATTATTATTGACAAGAGTACACGTATGGGGGCAAGTTTCAAGAATAGAATAGTATCTGAATATATTTGTATACCAGAAGACAGTTAGATACTCGAAGGTAGACTTGTCTTCGAGCAGTAAGGATTTGACACGGCGTTGCTGGTGACGCTCATACTTTTCATTAGAGACGTTTGGCCGGGGAGTGGGGAAGGGATGAAATTACCATCATCTTTTATCGGGGCTAAACCGGTTGTCGCACGCAAGCAGCGCGTCGAGACGACATATGTCGAGCCGAAAGCCCTGACCTGGTATGGCACTACTTTCACAAGAACTTTGCCGATCCGATTAGGATAGTCGGCACCGTCTAGCTATCGATCTTATCGTTGCTCGTTATTCTGGGAGGGATCTCATGTCTACGATAGACTACCGCGAATATGAGAAAATGAGTCCGTTCGAGATCAAGGACGGGCTCCTCAAGTTGGCCAAGCGCAGTGCTCAAAAATCCACACAGGCACTCCTCAACGCGGGACGCGGCAATCCTAATTGGATAGCAACTGCGCCACGCGAGGGCTTCTTCCTGTTCGGGCAGTTCGCCTTGTCCGAGTGTCGCCGCACGATGGACAATCCGAAAGCTGGCGTCGCCGGGATGCCGCAACAGAAAGACATCGCCGAACGGTTAAAGGCCTGGTTGGTTAAGCACGCAGAAATGCCGGGCGCAGATTTTCTGTCGAGGATGATCGAACACGGCGTCAAGGCTTTCGGTTTTGACGCAGACGCCTTCGTATTCGAGTTAACCGATTCCATCATCGGCGACAACTATCCGGTTCCTGATCGCATGTTGGTCCATGCGGAACAGCTCGCGCACCGGTATCTGATGTGGGCCATGTGCGGCGACAAGGTTCCTCCCGGAAAATTCGATCTCTATGCAGTCGAAGGCGGCACCGCCGCAATGTGCTATATTTTCAAATCGTTGATCGCCAATCGCATCCTGAAGAAGGGCGACACGATCGCCATCGGCACGCCCATATTCACCCCCTATATCGAGATCGCTGAGCTTGAAGATTATGCCTTCAAGGCAGTGCATATCAAGGCTCAGCAGGAGCATCGCTTCCAATACTCCGACGAGGAGATCAAGAAGCTCGAAGACCCGAAGATCAAAGCCTTCTTCGTCGTCAATCCCGGCAATCCCACCTCCATGGCGATCGATGCGCCGACGATAAAGAAGTTCGTGGATCTCGTGAAGAAGAAGCGCCCGGACCTCTTGCTCCTTACCGATGACGTCTACGGCACCTTCGTGCCGGGATTCCGCTCGCTTATGGCGGAACTGCCGGAAAACACGATCGGCGTCTACTCGTTTTCGAAATATTTTGGCTGCACCGGTTGGCGGCTTGGCCTTATCGCTATCCATGAGAAGAACATCCTTGACGAGATGACTCAGAAGCTCCCGGCAAAGGAATTGGAGGCCGTCGACAAGCGTTACATCTCCATCACGCTTGAACCGCGCAAACTGAAAATGATCGACCGGATCGTGGCCGACAGCCGCGACGTCGCCCTCAATCACACTGCGGGCCTGTCCCTGCCGCAACAGGTGATGATGACCATGTTCTCGATGAGCGAATTGATGGACACCGACAAGCTGTATCAAAAAGCCTGCATGGAAATTTGCCACAGCCGCACTGATAGCCTGCTTGAAGGGCTCCCGCTCGACGTTCAGCCGAACCCGAATTTTGCTCACTATTACGGGACGATCGATTTCGAGTTCTGGCTGCGCAGATATGTCGGCGACGACATGGTCGCATGGCTCAAGAAGAATGTTCATCCTCTTGACCTCGTCTATCGGCTTGCGGAGGATCATTCGATTGTGCTCCTCAATGGCGGCGGCTTCCATGCACCGAATTGGAGCGTCCGGGTATCGTTCGCGAACCTGACGGATGATGTCTATGACGATATCGGAAGGGCGGTCCGTGCTGTTGGCCGCAGCTACGTCGATGCTTTCAACGCCTCAAAGAAAGGAAAGTAGACGGCTGCTGGGCAAGCAAAACTATTGTGGGGGCGGCAAGGAGGGCTCGTTTTGCCGTTCCCCCTCCGTCATCCAGGCATCGAGCAGCGTATAGGCGACTGCGAGCAAGGTCGGGCCCACGAATATGCCCAGGATTCCGAACGAGATCAGGCCGCCGATGACACCGGCAAAGATGAGCAACAATGGCAGGTCTGCGCCCTTGCGGATCAGGAACGGACGCAGGAACCCGTCCATCGTGCCGGCGATGATTGTAAACAGCAGGAGAACGGTCGCCCATAGGGTATCGCCGCTGTAATACATCCAGAAAACCGCAGGTATCAGAACAAGGCCGGGCCCGATCTGCATCAGGCAAAGCACGAAGATCAGCGCCGTCAGCACGCCTGCAAATGGAATGCCGACTATCAGGAGGCCGATGGCGCTTACTGCGGTCTGTGCCACAGCGGTGACGACAACGCCGAGCGCAACGCCGCGGATGGCCTGGCCGACGAGCCGTACCGCCATTTCGCCACGATCTCCCGCGAGCCGGCGACCAAAACGTATGGCGGTGGTCGCTCCTTTTTCTCCCTTCGCGTACATGATGGCGGCTATCGCGGTCGTCAGAAGGAATTCGAGGAACACGCTGCCAAGGCTACCGGCCGCGGTTGCGAACCATTGTGCGAAGGAACCGGCATAGGGTCGCAATCTTGGTGCAAGTTCATTCACGCCGAGCGTGGCGAGTCTTTCCCAACTATCGCTCAGGCGTTGACCGACCAGCGGTACATCGCTCAACCATGTCGGAGGCTGCGGCAGCTTGAGCGTAAGGCCGATGCGAATGTAATCGGTAATCCGGTCCATATTGTCCATGATCAGACTGATCGCCAGCGCGAACGGAACGATAAGAACAAGCAGAAGTATAATTGTCATGATGAAAACGGCGATGCTGCGGCGGTTGCCGGTGTGATGCTGCACCCAGAGCATGAGTGGCCATGTCGCAATGACCAATGTCAGCGCCCAGATGATCGCGGCAAGAAATGGCAGCAGGATCCAGATCGAACTGACGAGAAGGCCGCCGATGAACAAGACGGCGAGCGTCACTCGGGTAATGTCCTGGCGCGGCGGAAGCATGTAGGCCCTCAGGGATGCCGGAATCTGAATTGGGATCAACGTGAAGTTGCCGCTGATTGATGATACTTTGCGTCAATACTGCCGGCGTTACTAGCCTTCATGAGTGCAAAACTCACTAATCCATTTCGGAGGAAGACATGGACAAGATTCGAGGCGCAGTTTTAACAGTGTTTTTAATTTCACTTGCAACGGGCGGTGCACAAGCGGCCACGATAAGGGAGCTGCAGGGTGCCTGGGCGATGAAAGGCAGCAAATGCGAAGAGATTTTCAGGAAGGTTGGCAAGAAGGTTGAGTTCAAGGACCGGATCGCTTCGACTTCAACCGGACTGCTGTTCACGGGCAACAAGGTCGCCGGACCGATGGCGGTCTGCACTGTCACGCAGGTCCGCAAGAAATCGTCACATCTTTCGGCGCAGTTATCATGCGAGACGTCGATGATTATCGAAGAACTTTCCGTGGGCTTTGATCTTCCCAGTCCGTCGGAACTCAAGCGCTTCGATCCCTTCGGCGATAACACGTATGTTACTTACCAAAAGTGCAATTTGTAGTTGCCGAGTGACTTCCGTTAAATGCCGAATGGGTGTGGCGGCAGGGCGACAGTATCGACTCCCCAATGGTGGTATAGCTTATTTGATGTAGTTGGGGTGGCGCACCATCCACGGGAGTTGCAGTATTCCCGAGTTCGAATGCTGCCGAATGCATCTGTTGGATAGGGGGATCGCATGGGTATTCGAACGTTTCTTCTCATCTCGGCCGGGGTAATTTATGCGTCCTCGGCGGCGCGTGCCGCCGATGCCGTGGTTGTCGCCGAGCCGGAGCCGGTCGAGTATGTCCGGGTCTGCGATGCCTATGGTGCCGGGTTCTTTTATATTCCAGGCACCGAGACCTGCTTCAAGTTCAACGGGTACCTGCGCTTCGAGGTTTCCGGCGGGGATAATGTGTTTACGGGCGGCCCCGTCGGCGCTGGTGGAAATGATACCTGGCGTGTGCGGACTCGCGCCGAAGTCCGTTTTGACGCGCGTTCCGAAACAGAACTTGGGACGCTGCGGTCGTTCATTGACACCCGTTTTCAGAACACCAACAGCGACGATGCCGGAGGCACGCTGCATCAGGCGTTTATCGAACTTGGCGGGTTCCAGATCGGCGTCAACGACGTCCTCTTCGGCTCCTGGCTCGGCTATGCCGGCACGATCATCCAGGACGATGTGATCCAGTATGGCTCCGACAGCATCTCCAGCAATCAGATCAGCTACACCTTCAAGGGCGGTAACGGCTTTTCCGCCATTATCGCCGCCGAACAGGGCATGGTATTCAACGGCTATGACTATGTCATCGACGATTACATGCCGCATGTCCTTGCCGGCGCGAAATATCAACAGCAATGGGGCCAGATCGCCGCGGTCGTCGGCTATGATTCCGTGCAGGATGCCGTCGGTGTCAAGGCGCGCCTCGACGTGAGCCTGACCGATGCAATATCGGCGTGGATCATGGCGGGCTATCAGTCCGACTATGATTCAGATTCCTTCATCACGAACCAGAACAAAAACTGGTACGGCTTGTGGGAAGGCGATTGGGCCGGCTGGGGCGGCTTTGCCATCAAGGTAACGGACAAGGCCACGATCAATGCCCAGGCAGCCTATGAGGAACAGGGAACCTGGGCGCTCGCCCTCAATGTCAACTACGAGATTGTACCCGGCTTTATCGTCAGGCCGGAAATCGACTACACCAAGTTTGGCGGCGACCGGAAGGACGTGGCGGAGAGCGACTTCGGCGAGGATGATGCGCTCGGCGGCATCATCCGCTTCCAGCGTAACTTCTAGGAGCCTCGCCGCCGCCATCCAGGGTCTTCCCGCCAGCAGGCTTCAGCTGCCGGGATTCGAGCCCCAGTTCAAGAAGAAGCCGACGTCGCCCGGCATGCCGTTGGGGAAGCTGATGATCATTGCTTTGAGCTTGAAACCCTGTGGCTTGCCGAATTTCTGGTAACGATCGTAGAACGCCTTCGCCTTGCCCTGAAGCGTATCGGGCCAGCTCTTGTCGCCGCTATTGATTGCGCGTCCGCTGTCTGAACAGAGGTCCGACGAGAAACTGTAGACCATTGCCTCGAATTTGCCGTTCTGGACTGCGGCTGCCACGAGCCGGCGCACAGCCAGAATGTCGGCTTCGCCCACTTCATTCTTGAGAAAATCTGCGGCGAAATCCGCAACCTTCTGTTCTTGAATGGCTTTTGCTTTCTCTTGCTTCTTTCTTTCCTCCATCTCACGTTTGATGACTTCCTGGCGAAGCTCCGTGGCGCTGGGGGGCATCGCGTTCATGTCCAATTCTTTCTTCTCTGACATCTGTTTGATCCACTTCGTCTACAGTCCGCATGCCAATGTTGGCACTCACAGCACATTCGGAACTATGTTCAAGGTTGCTTCGGAATCGGTGTAGTCATCGGGTCGCTTTTGGCGCTTGCCGAGATCGGGTGCTTCAAACTTGACCCTCTCATAGGGAATCGATTTGAGGATGTGGGAAATACAATTGATCCGGGCGCGCTCCTTGTCATCGGATGGCACAATCCACCAGGGCGCATGCTGGGTGTCGGTCATCCGCAACATCTCGTCATAGGCGCGCGTATAATCCCACCACCGCTGATAGGAAGTCACGTCCATTGGACTGAGTTTCCATTGTCGCAAGGGGTCATCGATGCGGCGGCGAAAACGGCGCTCCTGTTCTTCCTCGCTGACGGTGAGAAAATACTTCAAGAGAACAATGCCGCTCTCGACGATTGCCGCCTCAAACCGAGGTGCAAGCTCAAGAAAGCGTCGGGCCTTCTTTTCGGTACAAAAGCCCATGACCCGATCGACACCGGCGCGGTTGTACCAACTCCTGTCGAAGATCACGACTTCGCCCGCAGCGGGCAGATAGCCGATATACCGCTGCATGAAGATTTGCGATTTTTCCCGGTCGCTTGGCGCGGGGAGTGCGATAACGCGAAAGACGCGCGGGCTCACACGTTCGGTGATCCTTTTGATCATGCCGCCCTTTCCGGCTGCATCCCTGCCTTCAAACAGGATCACGATACGGGCTCCCGATTTCTTCACCCACGCCTGTAAATGCGCAAGCTCGATCTGAAGCTTCTTCATTTCCTTGTCGTAGCGGTCCTTGAAATCCTTTCTGTTACCGTCTTCATCCGTGGTACCCGGCTTGCTATTGTGCTTGTTCATCGCTTCACCTCCCCACTTGGGCTCGATCCGCCGTCGGCCCTCGTTTCTCTTGTGAGTGCGCTTGCTCTTCGCCCGCGCCAAAAGCGCGAACTGCGTCTTCCGAATCTTCGAAGACATACTGTGTGCCAATGCGTTCGATCACACCGCCGCGTTCAAGGATTGCCTTCACCTCAGCGTGGAGCTCGGCCAGACCGAGCCGCATGCCCTTTGCAGCAAGGTCCGCTCCAACCGCGTCGAGCATCGCTGCCGCCGTGCTGTCAATCTGGACGATCGCGCTTGCGTCGATGACGAACCAGCGGGTTCCCGCGGGGAGCCTGCTGGCAGTCTTTCTGACACGCTCACCAACGTAGTCGGCATTGAAAAACAGGACGCTACCCTGGATCATGTAGAGGGCGAGCCCGGGTATTTGAGCAGCCCCCGGCCAGCGATGTAATTTGTAGAGACCGTTGCGGCCATCGATGCGGCCGAGAAGCGCATCGCGGGGATACATTGTCTTGTGCAAGAGATAGACCAGTGTCGCGGCAATAGCGATGACAACACCGTTCAGCACGCCAAAACTGATCGCCCCCCACATTGTAATCATCGAGAAGACGAACTCGGGTCGGCTGATCTGCCAAATGCGCCTCAATTCCCCCACATCGATCAAGCTGAGAGCTGCAGAGACGAGAATAGCTCCAAGTGCTGGTAGGGGGAGAATGCGGAGCGCCGGCCCAAGGTAGAGGAGTGTGGCTATCAGCGTTGCTGCTGATACGAGCCCGACGACCTGCGACTTCCCGCCCGCCGAGAATGCGATCGCCGTCCGGGAGTCCGACATACTGATCGGAAATGCGCCGAAAAGCCCGGCTGCGATATTCCCGGCGGATAATCCTATCAATTCCCTGTTGGCATCGACGCTCTCGCCCGAGCGGGCCGCGAAACTGCGGGTTGTAACTATGCCCGATCCGAAACTTACCAAAAAGACCGCCGCAGCACCGAGTATGGTCTTGTCCAGTGGGAGCGACAGGAAAGATGGAATGGAAAGGCTCGGGAGCTTAAACGGAATATCTCCGACGACGGCTACCCCCATTTGCGGAAGACTCAAGAGCCGCGAGAGAATTACCGAAATCACAACGACAAAAACCGGACCAGGAATGGGCAGACGCCACACTTTGACCGCTTGCAGGAGAGCAAACATGCTTACGGCGAGGATCAGCGACGGCCAATGAATTGTCGCGCTCTTCTTGATGAGTTCTAATATTGGCGGAACAAGCCCATCCGATTGAATTGCGACTCCGGTGAGCCGGCCAAGCTGGCCGACCATGATCGATACGGAGATGCCAGCGAAGAAGCCGACGAGAATCGGACGGGACAGGAAGGTGGCGACAACCCCAAGGCGCAACAGTCGGGCTGCCAGGCAGATCCCCCCGACAACCAAGGCGACAACCGCCGCAATTGCGGCACGATCGACGGCTGCATCCGCCGGCATCGACGCCAGGATAGATGCCACTGCCGCAGCGAGGACAGTCATTGTCGCCGCATCCGGCCCAACGATCAGCACGCGCGACGGACCGAATAATGCATAGGCTATCGGTGCAGCAATACTCGCATAGAGGCCGGTTTCAAGAGGCAACCCCACGATTGCCGGATAAGCGATCGCACTTGGCAGTCCGACAGCGGCGACCGCAAGACCAGCCGAAATATCGCTTGCGAGCCAGCTAGCGCGGTAGTGTGTTAAACTTCTTAACAGCGGGAAGGGGAGCGTTTCGAGGGCCATCTTGTCAGCGCTCCCGGAAGATCAAGGCCATCCAACCGCGCGCATGGGGGCAAAATTTCCGATGTTGAGATAGGCTGCCAAGGCCCACCTCCGCGATGACGACCTTCTGCACGCCCGATAAGCTCAACCCCGATGCAATATGCTCGACAAACACGGCCTTTTCTCCCCTGGCCGGGCGATAGTGCTGCCATGCTCCGAATAAATGTGCTCTGCTGCGATCCGAGATGCCCCGTTCATGGCGTGACAAACACAATCGATTGTAGTTCCGCTGAAATACAAACACCTGTAGTGCAGCCGCCGCAGGGTGTATGTTGGCCGTCGCACGGCTGATCCTCGTGTATCTTACGCCCTTAAATGGTCGACAGGCAATGACGCAATGAGGCCGAGGAACGAGAGCGCCAAATCTTCAATCGATGTGAGCGTCCTAGGGGTAAGGATGACCACATCAAGTAGGAAGACGGACATGGTAAGTAGCTCACATATGAAGCAACTGCCGCATAGCGCCTCCGACGGAACTGCCGGACACCGTTCGATTATTCGTGAGCGAAAGCTGATCGTGAAAATTGCCTTGATGATGGCTTTGGTTCAGCTGGCTTCGCCTGCCTACGGTCTTACTGCCCAGGAACTCCTACAAACGGATAGGAAGTTTGCAATCGGCTATATCTTCGGCGCGATCGAATATCAGATTGGGGTGACGATCGGCAGAACCCTGGATCCCCGTCAGGAGAAAATCCGGAACTGCCTGATACACAAGAAGCTCATGTCGGAAGCGCTTTATGAAGCCGTGACCACGTTCATCAGAAACCATCCTGACACGCTGCCCCATGCCGCGGTTGCGGCAATCGTGCAAACTGAAAAGGAAATCTGCCCCGAAGCCGGTAATTGACGCTCTAGCCTCTGCGATAAGCACAACTCGATGGGAAGTCGTATTCATCATGAAGAATATCCTGTTCCGACCAAACAGCCTTTATGGATGCATTCTGCTTTGCGGTCTCTGCACGAGTCCGGGGTTCGCTCAAGACCAATCCTTCGCTCGACTTCAGGAAATGTGTGGTGATACCAAGGATTTGCTCCATTACGGCTACTGCATTGGTTTCGCTGAAGCGATCGCCAATCAAGTCGCTCGCAAGAACCAGTCCTGTTCGCTGCTTCGAAGTTACCTCGATCGGGGCCCTGTCAACTTCAGTATTGCCGATGTTGTAAGTGATCTTGATCCTCACGAGTATCCCAAAGATGCCTACCAGGCATTGGAGAAATTCTTCAGCAACAAGGGCTGTTCCTGATCGTGATGTGCATCGCACCTGTAGCGCAGTGACGGCTGACGAGGTGGAACTGACCGATTCCAAAAGAGGTGGTGGACGTGTTGATTCTTGAACCGGCAACGCGCTGCCGCTGGGGGTTCGCCATAGGGCTTTGCGGCGCGACTATGCGGCACACACTATAGGTGGGCAGCATCCATGAGGCCGACGGGATTAGTTCGACACCCGAGATACGACGATGACGAAACCGGCCGCGACATCGGAACAGCGGATCGACCACTTCTTTTCAATGCTCGCCAGGAGTTAGGCTGCGACTTCCCGGATCGCTCGCGCAAAGACGGGCAAAGAGCGCTCCACCATGCCGTCGTTTGCAGTCAAACTGATCCGCAGACGTCCAGGCAATTGGGCGACGCTGCCGGGCAGCACCCAGACACCGTCAGTTGCAAGACGTGCCGCGAAGGCCATGTCGTCCGGTATTGGGGAGCGAGGAATGAGATAGAAGGTCCCTTCAGGCACCGGCAGGTCGTATCCGGCTGCCCTCAAGCCTTCGACCATGCGATCGCGGCGCCGCGCGAGGGCTGCGACATCTATGCTGAGGGTCTCGAGATCAGGCAGTGCCCGCTGTAGGGTACGGCCGGCGAAAGCCCAACCGTGCGAAACCTGCGCCATGTCGACGGCCTCGCGCAGCCTTATGCGATCGGACTCGGGCATGTCCGCCCCCAGTGCAAGCCAGCCCAGGCGCTCGCCGGGCGCGAGCAACGTCTTGCCGAAGGAATAGGCGATCAGTGTGTGCGGGTAGCTCTCGGCCGGACTGATATGCGCATGGCCGTCAAACACCAGTCGCGCATAGGGCTCGTCGGCAAGGAGATAAATCACCTTGCCAAATCGTTCGGACGCGGCCGCGAGCTTGTCGGCGAGCGCGTCGAGTTGAGCGCGGGGAAAGATGCGGCCGGTCGGGTTGTGCGGCGTGTTGACCACCACCACGCGGGTGCGCGGGGTGATCGCTGCCTCGATCCTTTCGAGATCGAGGTCATAGGTTCCGGGTGCCAGGTCGACGGCGACCGGTGTCCCTGCCGCGCCGCGAATCTGGGCACCATAGGCGAACCAGCCGGGACGCGGATAGATGACCTCTTCTCCCACCTCGAGCACGGCGAGCAGCGCAGCCGCTATTGCGCCGAACCCACCGGCGGTGATCGCAATGTCCTCTGGCTTGTAGTCCCGGCTTCGCGCCTGGCTGAGCGAACGGGCCACCGTTTCGCGCGCCAGCGCTTCGTACTTTTTATAACCGAACCAGTGCACGTCCAGTGGCTCGGCGTGGCGGATCAATGCATCGACAATTCCACGCAATGGCATTTCCTGCGGATTGCCGAACATGAAATCGCAGGCATCGGGCCCCAAGCCGTCGCCCTCGAGGACGTTTCGCGCAAAATCCATGACCGTGCGCATTTCCTCGGTGACGGCAAGCATCCGGCTGGACACGGTGGCGATTGGCATGACGCACCCCCCTGCGGCAGGCGGCGCATGTCCCCTCGACGAAACCGCCACTTGCCTGCATTACCATTTTTGGTGGCTACGGTAAACGACGCGCACACAACCGTGGTAGGCCCAATGGCCGCTTTGGCCCATGAGCGGCCATAGTTGGCTCGCCCAAGGTGAAAACAGTCTCGGACGGTTCCGTCGAATATGACCGTAGTTTGAGCTGCGATCCTGCTTCTTTCAAAAAGCCGCTTTCTCGTCGTAAGTTTTTGAAATTGTTGGTGCCGCTTGCGTGACTCGAACACGCGACCCCATCATTACGAATGATGTGCTCTACCGACTGAGCTAAAGCGGCAGGGAAGCAACTTCCCGATCCTTGAAATCGGTATCTGATGATTGCGCCCAAGGATGACGCGCCTGATACCTTCATTGCGCGGCGATTGCAAGCCTTGAGATCACGCATTTGGTACAACCCGAAAAATGGGCATTAGCCACACACGCATCAATTACGCGTGCCGCGCGAGCGCGTTAGAATTTTTCTATTTTGACGATAGACAAGCGCGCTGGAGCGATTAATCTCTGATCAAGCACATGCGGCCCGAAGAGGCCCGTGCGTCGAGTCAACGGTCTGGGAGGAACCTATGGCTAAAGTTGAACTGGTCGTAAATGGGCGAGCCGTGACGGGTGAAGCCGAAGATCGTACACTTCTTGTACATTTCCTGCGTGAAAATCTCGGACTGACAGGCACTCATGTCGGCTGCGATACGTCGCAATGTGGTGCATGCGTCGTTCACGTCGATGGGCGCGCCGTCAAATCCTGTACGATGCTGGCGGCGCAGGCATCCGGCTCAACGGTCACGACTATCGAGGGGCTCAGCCCCAATGGTGAGTTGCATCCGCTTCAAGCAGCTTTCCGCGAAAATCATGCGCTCCAATGCGGGTTCTGCACCCCCGGCATGCTCATGAGTTCCGCCGATATGATCCGGCGGCATCCCGAAGGGCTCGACGAAGCCACCGTGCGCTTGGAGCTTGAAGGCAATATTTGCCGCTGCACCGGCTATCACAACATCGTCAAGGCCGTGCTCGACGCATCGGCGAAAATGGGCAAAGGCGCCGTCAAGGCTGCCTGATCAATCTGGGTTTCAGTCTGGCAGCGGGTTCAGAGGCGCCAATTATCCTCTAGGCGAGCCGTCTGCGACAGGGAGAAGTAGCCATGGGCGTTGAAGGTGTCGGAGCGCGGGTCCTGCGCAAGGAAGACAGAAGGTTCATCACTGGCAAGGGCAAATACACGGACGATATGTTCGTTCCCGGCATGAAACATGCCGCCTTTGTGCGCAGCCTCCACGCCCATGCGAAGGTAACCGGCATCAAGGTCGATGCGGCAAAAGCAATGCCTGGGGTCATCGGCGTGCTCACGGGCAAGGAACTGAAGGCAGATGGCATCGGCAATCTGATCTGCGGCTGGATGATCCACTCGAAGGACGGGACCCCAATGAAGATGGGCGCCTGGTCGCCGCTTGCGACCGATACCGTGCGCTATGTCGGCGATGCCGTCGCCATTGTGATTGCGGATAGCAAAGGTCAGGCGCGCGATGCCGCCGAGGCCGTGGAAGTGACCTATGAGGAACTTCCGGTCGTCGTGAGTGCGGTCGCTGCCCTCAAGGAGGGTGCGCCACAGCTCCATCCGGAAGCGCCGGGAAACCTCATCTTCGATTGGGACCTCGGCGATGAAAAGGCGACGGATGAGGCCTTTGCCAAGGCGGCGCACGTCACCAGAATGGATATCGTCAACAATCGGCTGATCCCCAATGCCATGGAGCCGCGGGCGACCCTTGGCGTCTACGATGCGGGGGAAGATCACTATACCTGCTGGACGACCTCGCAAAATCCGCACGTGGCGCGTCTCGTGATGAGCGCGTTTTATAATGTCGCGCCGGAAAACAAGCTGCGTGTCATTGCGCCCGACGTTGGCGGCGGCTTCGGCTCCAAGATCTATATCTACCCGGAAGAACTTGTGTGCCTTTGGGCTTCGAAGAAGACCGGCGTACCGGTGAAATGGGTGGCCGACCGCACCGAAAGCTTCCTTGCCGACGCCCACGGCCGTGACCATGTCACCCATGCCGAACTCGCCTTTGACAAGGACAACAGGATTGTTGGCTTCAAGGTTCAGACGATCGCCAATCTCGGCGCCTACATGTCGTTGTTTTCGAGTTCCGTGCCGACCTATCTTTACGCAACGCTGCTTTCGGGCCAGTACGATATTCCGGCGATCCACGCCAATGTGAAGACGGTCTACACCAACACCGCCCCCGTCGATGCCTATCGCGGCGCGGGCCGGCCCGAAGCGACCTTTGTCGTGGAGCGCATGATGGAAACCGCGGCGCGCGAGTTGAAAGTCTCGCCTGCAGAATTGCGGCGCAAGAACTTCGTGAGATCCTTCCCGCACCAGACGCCGGTGATCATGTGTTATGACGCCGGGGATTTCGACGCGACGCTCGATGCTGGTATGAAGGCCGCCGACTATGCGGGCTTTGAAAAGCGGCGCGAAGAGGCGGCCAAACGCGGCAAGCTGCGCGGCATAGGCATGAGCTGCTACATCGAGGCCTGTGGTATCGCGCCTTCTGCGGCGGTGGGCTCGCTCGGGGCCGGCGTTGGACTCTGGGAAAGCGCGGAAGTCAGGGTCAATGCAGTCGGCACAATCGAAATCCTGACGGGTTCGCATTCGCACGGGCAGGGCCACGAGACGACGTTCGCCCAGCTCGCAGCGGAGCGTTTCGGTGTGCCAATCGACAGTGTTTCCATCGTGCATGGCGACACGGACAAGGTGCAGATGGGCATGGGAACCTATGGCTCGCGCTCGGGCGCCGTCGGCATGTCGGCGATCGTCAAGGCCCTCGACAAGGTCGAAGCCAAGGCGAAGAAGATAGCAGCGCATCTCCTCGAAGCTGACGAGGCCGATATCGAGATAAAGAATGGCGATGTGCGCGTCGCCGGCACGGACAAAACCGTGCCTTGGTTCCAGGTGGCTTTGGCCGCCTATACGGCGCACAACCTGCCATCGGGCATGGAACCCGGCCTGAAGGAAGGCGCATTCTACGATCCTTCCAATTTTACCTTCCCGGGCGGATGCCACATCTGCGAAGTGGAAGTCGATCCTGATACCGGAACGACGGAGATCATACAGTTCGTCGCCGCCGACGATTTCGGCAAGATTATTAATCCGATGATTGTCGAAGGACAGGTTCATGGCGGCCTGGCGCAGGGCATCGGTCAGGCGCTCTTGGAGGGAACCCATTATGACGATAGCGGCCAGCTGCTGACCGCAAGCTACATGGATTACACCATGCCGCGCGCCCAGGACCTGCCGTCCTTCAACATCATGACCACCGAAACACCGTGTCCGTCCAATCCCCTCGGCATCAAGGGTTGCGGGGAAGCCGGAGCAATCGGTTCGCCGCCCGCCGTCATCAATGCGATTACCGATGCAATCCGCAACAATGATCTGGCCATGCCGGCAACACCGCAAGCGGTGTGGGCCGCCATTCAGGCTGCAAAGTAAAGGATCGGGCCATGTACGAGACACAATATCATCGGGCCACCTCCGTCGAAGGCGCCGCGCGGTTGATGGGCGAAGCGGAAGACGGCAAGTTCCTTGCGGGCGGCATGACGCTGATCCCCACCATGAAGCAGCGCCTGGCTTCGCCAAGCGATCTTGTCGATCTGAGGCGCATCGAAGCACTGAAAGGCGTCAAGATCAGCGGCCGCACCGTGCGGATTGGCGCGGTCACCAGCCATTATGATGTGTCAATCAATGAGGAGCTTGCGAAGCTCTGTCCCGCGATTGTCAGCCTTGCCGGCCATATTGGTGATCCACAGGTGCGGAACATGGGAACCATTGGCGGATCGATCGCCAACAACGATCCGGCCGCCGACTACCCGTCTGCTCTCCTTGCGCTTGAAGCGACCATCATTACCAATCGCCGTTCCATACCTGCATCGGAGTATTTTGTCGGGCTGTTTGAGACGGCGCTCGGATCTGATGAGATCGTCACGGCAGTGGAATTCACAGCGCCCGACAAGGCCGCTTACAAGAAGTTCCCCAATCCGGCGTCGCTCTATGCCATGGCCGGCGTTTTTGTTGCCAAGTCTGGCGACAAGGTGCGGGTCGCTGTAACCGGCGCGGGGGAGAACGGTGTATTTCGCCTTGAGGACGCAGAGACGGCCTTGGCCACCAATTTCAGCCCTTCAGCACTCGATGGCCTTGCGGTCGATCCCGACGGTCTTTTGTCCGACATGCATGCCTCGGCCGAATACCGCGCCAATCTGGTAAAGGTGATGGCAAAGCGCGCCGTCGCCGAGATAGCCAACCGGCCGATGTAGGAATGCTGTAAGGAGACCCTACGCCGTGCAGAGTGCCGCCTTTGCCGCACGGTACTCCCGCTCGAGCCGAGCAACGAGATCAGCCGCCGGGACAATCTCCTTGATGGCCGCAATGCCTTGGCCGCAACCCCATATGTCCTTCCAGGCCTTGGCGCCGGTCGCCGCAGCCGCAAAGTCCATCTTTGATGGGTCGGCTTCCGGCAAGTGATCGGGATCCATTCCGGCCTTGGCGATGGATGGTTTCAGATAGTTGCCATGGATGCCGGTGAAGTAGTTCGAATACACAATGTCGGATGATGTCGATTGGACGATCATCTTTTTGTAATCGTCCAATGCACGCGCCTCATCGGTCGCGATGAAGGGGGAGCCGATATAAGCCAGGTCAGCGCCCATGGCCTGCGCCGCCAGGATGGCACCTCCCGTTGCGATGGCGCCGGAAAGGAGTAGCGGCCCGTCAAACCATTCGCGGATTTCCTGAACCAATGCGAAGGGCGAAAGCGGGCCTGCATGGCCCCCGGCGCCGGCTGCAACTGCAATCAACCCGTCCGCGCCCTTGCGAATGGCGGAATTTGCGTGACGGTTGTTGATGATGTCGTGAAGGACGATCCCGCCATAGGAATGAATCGCTTCGTTCACCTCGGGAACCGCACCCAAGGAGGAGATGACGATCGGAACCTTGTACTTCACGCACATCATCAAATCATGTTCGAGCCGCTTGTTGGAGCGATGCACGATCTGGTTGACGGCAAAGGGCGCGGCCGGCCGATCCGGGTTTTTCGCGTCATGATCGCGCAAGCCCTCGGTGATCTCGGCCAGCCACTCATCCAGCTGCGCTTCGGGCCGGGCATTGAGAGCCGGGAACGATCCAACAATGCCGGCCTTGCATTGGGCAAGCACGAGATCGGGATGCGAAACAATGAATAGCGGCGCGCCCACAACCGGAATGCGCAACCTCGATCTCAAAACCTCCGGCAAAGCCATGTTCATCTCCCAGCGTAAAATATTGACGTTTGCGTAAACGTAACTCTTTGTACCAGACCTGTCGGCCCGATCAAGAGCAAGGTCAGCTGAACTACGCCATGACCTAATCCTAAGGATGCACTAATATGGTTCAAGCGTGGAGCTTATCGGCCAAACTGCCATCATTGCGCCGCCAAAGTCTTGAATAAGCAATGAAATGCGCTATGGCTAGCGATTCATACGAGCTGCGTTGAAGGGACCATCGACTTGGAAGCGATCGAGCAAGCGATCCGGAACGCGTTGGCGAAATCGGACGCCATAAACCCCGCCATTCGTCAGAAAATCTACGAATCGGCCTGGGGTGCGCACGAGCGGTCACTTGCGGCCAATGGCGCGCTGGATGATATCCAGCGGGAAGAGCGGCGTGAAATGCTGAAGGCGGCAATCACGCGGATCGAAGACGAGGTTCAGGCGACCGGCACCATAACAGCGCCATCTCCACCCGCTCCGGTCGTTGAAAGGCGCGAGCCGATCCTGTCAACGGAACCGGTTGCGCCGCGCGGGCGCTCCGAAAGGATAGAACCGTCAATCGGCATGGCGCCCCCGCCTGAAATTGACGCGCCTGTACCCGTGTCCGATGAACCCGTTGCCGCCGACAATTACCGACCGGACAAGGTGCGCCCGCGCCTCAAGCGCAATACGGAACGCAAGAAGGCAAGCGGTCTCACCAAGTTTCTGATCATTCTCGCGCTGCTGGCGCTTGCGCTTGGTCTTTTGTGGCTCGTCGCGTCCGGCATCGTAAAATCACCGCCCTCCAGCATCCCCCAGAGCGTCGGCACTCAGGCTCCCAGTGACAGCCATGAGCCGATCAAGGAAGGGGAACTAACGCCAGAGGGCAACTGGATCAAGATTTTCGATCCCTCCGACATGTCACAGGTCGCTCTGACAGGACGCGCGACGGCAACAATTGCGGGCGATCAGCTCGAAAAATATGTGAGGATCCAGTCGCCCAGTGAAGCCGACGATATCAGCTTCAAGGTCGGGCAGGGCGTGCTTGAGCAGCTTGCTGGCAAGAAGGCAGTCTTCGATATCGTTGCCAAGACGGAGGATGGCACCAGTACGCAGATCGCAGTAAGCTGTGACTTCGGCAATCTCGGCGATTGCGGGCGCAAGCGGTTCGACATTTCCGATGCCAGCAAGGAATATCTGGTCCAGACGCAGTTTCCCGACGCCAAGAAACCGAGCGCCGGTGGTGTCATCAAGATTAATTCCGACGTATCCCAATCCGGCAAGGCGGTTGATATCATCTCGATCCGCGTTCAGGTTGCGAACTGAGCAAGATGGCTCGCGCGTTCCTTTCGTCGGGTGATCTGATTGCAGACCGGCGCGCGTCCTATGCGGACATGCTGTTCGAGGGTGGCGACCACGAAGCGGCCGCTGACCTCATGCGGCAGGCGCTGGAAATCGTGCCTGGCTGGACAGCGGGACTTTTCAGGCTAGGCGAAATGGAGGAAGCAGCAGGGCACGGCGATGCTGCGGCCGTGGCCTGGCGAAAACTGCTGGAACTCGATCCGGCGGATCGGTTCGGCGCAGGACTGAAGCTTGCAGCCGCCGGCAATGCGAATGTACCCGACACACCACCAATCGCCTACGTCGAAACCTTGTTCGACGCCTATGCGCCGACCTTCGAGCAGGCTCTTCTCGACAAATTGGATTATAGGGTACCAGAATTGCTGGCGAAGGCGGTCGCGGCAGCTGCGCCGGGACGTCGTTTCCGGTCAGTGCTCGACCTCGGCTGCGGCACAGGCCTCATGGGCCCTTATGTTCGCCCAATCTGCGATTATCTGGCAGGTATGGACCTTTCCGAACCCATGCTGCAGAAAGCCGCTGAAAAGGGAATCTATGACAGACTCGAAAAGGGCGATGTAAACGCCCTGGACACCGGGCCGAACAGCGCCGATCTCATCCTGGCTGCCGACGTTTTCGTCTACGTTGGCGATCTGGAGCGGGCGTTTGCCAACATAGCGCGGAGCCTTGCCCAGGATGGGCTCTTTGCGTTCTCAGTGGAGAACCATGCAGGGCAGGACGAACTGATCCTGCAGCCATCCTTGCGCTATGCCCATTCGGAAGCCTATGTCCGCCGCCTCTTGGCAGACCATGGTATGACACCGGTCAGCCTTGCGCGGGAGGCAATCCGCATGGATCGTGGTGAGCAGTTGCAAGGGCTCATCGTCGTCGCAAGGCAGATCGTCTGATCAATCCTTGCGGAAGACCAGGCGGCCGGCCCAACCGGTGACGACAGCAAGGAAAACGGCAAACAGACCATAAAGCAGGCTGTGCTGATTGGCGGCGCGGTAGATGCGAAACTCGAGGCCGGCCTTGACGATGTTGAGGCTGGTGGAACTCTCACGCAGGAATTCGCCGTTGCGGAACAGGAAGGCGCGGGCCACGTGCTTGCCCACCGGCACATTGGCAGGCAGGGATAGCGTGGCTCGAAACAGGGTCGACGACAGGAACTGCACATCGCCCATGCGCTGGCTGTAAAGCTGCTGTTTCAATTTCAAACGCGGCAATTCCTTGGTGAACTCCTTCAGCGATTCGCTCGACCCGAAACCCTCGGGCAAGGGTTCGTAATAGATATTGTTGACGCCGAGGCTGAGTTGGCCGAATACCTTGGGGGTTGCAATATCCTGGAGGCTGCGGGTGGATGCGAGGGAATACGACGCCGGGATGTGCTGGAACGATACCGATTCCGTGTTGACCCAGATGCCGAAGAACCGGTCCTTCCGCCGCACGACAAAATTCCGCTCCGGTCCCTGCAGAACGACGACGATGTCATAACGGCCTTGGCGCTGGATCAACGGGTCGGCATTATCCAGAGCACCGAAGACAGTCAGGTCAGTACCTCTGAAGCCGGACGTAATCGAAATCGTATCGGTGGAGAGACCAATCTCGACCGTCTCCTTGTTCGTCGGCGGAGGCTGCTGCGCCACGGCTGGACAGATCGCCCCCATCGCAATAGCAAGCGTCAATATAGCGGCTGGTCTTCTCACGATGCCCCCGTCGCCATGGCGAGGGTAATGGAATAGATGTCGTCAGGCGTGACGAACAGCTCGATGGCAAGGCGCAGGCCAACGGCCAGCACCAGCATGGCGAGCAGGGCGCGCAGTTGCTCGCCGCGCAGTTTTTGGCCAATGCGCGCGCCATATTGTGCACCAACGACGCCGCCCGTCATCAGCAGCATGGCCAGCACGATATCGACCGACTGATTGGTTGTTGCCTGCATGACCGTGGCGAAGGCGGTAACAAAAACGATCTGGTAGAGCGACGTGCCAATAACCACATTGGTCGGAACCTTGAGCAGATAAATCATGGCCGGGACCATGATGAAGCCGCCGCCAACACCCATGATCGATGACAGAAAGCCGATGGCAGCGCCAAGCACCAAGACGGGAATGATGCTTACGTAGATTTTCGAGGCGCGAAACCGCATCTTGAACGGCAGGCGATGCACCCAATTGTGCTGGCCGGGCTTTTTCAAGGTGGCAAGCTGGCCGGCCCGTGTCCGGCGCATGGCCTGAATGCTCTCATAGAGCATCAAGCCGCCGATCGTGCTGAGAAACACGACGTAGAGCAGCGATACGATGAGGTCGAGCTGGCCGAGCTGGCGCAAAAGCACGAAAACATAAATGCCGACGCCAGCGCCAATCACGCCTCCAATGACGAGCAGTGACCCGAGCTTGACGTCGAGCGTGCCGCGTTTGAAATGGGACAAGGCGCCACTGAAGGATGAAGCGATGACCTGGTTTGCGCCGGTGGCAACGGCGACGGCCGGGGGAATATTGTAGAAGATCAAGAGGGGCGTGATGAGGAAGCCGCCACCGACACCGAACATGCCCGACAGAAAGCCAACCGCCGCGCCCATGAAGAAGAGCACGAAGATATTCACCGAAATCTCGGCTATAGGCAGGTAAACACCCAATTTGAACCCCGAACCCATCACGGTGCCACGATAAAGGCCGAGCACCACCATGACAGCAATTCTTTAAGGTTTCTTGCCCACTTGCCCGCGTCAAGTCAAACATTGACTGAAGTGCACACCGCATATCGGCTCAAACGCGAAACCAATTGTCGCATCGTGTCGCAAAGGGTCGGCAATGGATGAACATCGCCTTCGCCTTTGCTCCTCGTATCTGAACGAAAGGGCCTGAAACCATTTCGACCAGATAATGGGTCCCGTCCCTAGGTTTGCTTGTTCTTCTGCAAGAGGTTTCTGACGAAGTCCTTGTCGATATTACCGGTCGGCTTCAGTCCATAATCCTTCTGGAAGGCCATGATCGCTTCCCGCGTCTTTGCGCCGATCTTGCCATCGGAGCCACCGGCATCATAGCCATTCTTGTTGAGGATGAGCTGGACGTTGCGAATAGCTTTTTCCATGTCCAGCGAACCCGTGGTGACGGAGCCCGTCACGGCCGTCCCTTCCTGCCATGCTTCCGGCACGTCGAGCGCGTTGGTATTCGGGTTCAAAGGCTTCGGCCGCCAAAGTTCGACAGCGGCGCGCGCGCGTTCCAGCTGGTCCGGGGTCATCGCCTTCGCGACTTCGTCACGCTTCTGCGCGGCGTCCTTGTCGCCGGCATTTGCGGCCACCGCGAACCATTTGTAGCTTTCCTCGAGGTTTTGCGGAACACCCATGCCCTTGGCCGACAGAATGGCAAGGTTGAACTGGCTGTCCTTGACCCCAAGTTCTGCTGCCTTCCCGAACCAGAGGGCGGCGGACTGATTGTCTGCGGTGCCATCGGCTCCGGCGGCATACAGAACAGCGAGATTGTGCATGGCACTGGCATTGCCCTGTTCGGCGGCGCGTTGATAGTAGGTCTTCGCCTTCGCCAGATCGCGGGAGAGGCCAAGGCCCTTCTCATAGAAATTCCCGAGGCGATATTCAGCGGGGGCGAAACCCCGTTCCGCAGCAAGATCGTACCAGTGGGCCGCCTTGGCGTAGTCGCTTGCGACGCCTCGGCCATCCATATAGCGGTTGCCAATCTCAAAAAGTGCCTTGCTGTCACCTTTTGCAGCTGCATCGCGCAGTGGCTCCGGACCGGCTTCCGTCGGAATGAACGGCAGAGCTATCCCGGGTACACTCGCGCCTGCCGATACTGCAGAGGCTGCCGTTTCGATCGCGGGCACTATGGCCTGGGGTGAGTTGATCACGCCTGCCACTGCATCCGGGGCTGTCGTTGCGACTGGAGTGCTGCTGCCAGTGACCGCGGCCGGAGTTTCCGTGGAGATCGTAGCCCCTTTGCCTGGTTCTGCGGGGGTTACCGGTGCGTCAGCAGCAAGCTCCGCAGTAGATGCATCGTCCGGTGCAGCGGGTTGAGGCTGCGGTGACGCCATGTCCAACCCGGTCGGATGATCGAGGAATGCATTCTTCAGCTGGAGGCCGGTAAGCGCGATCATGATTGCGCCGATCGCAAGCAGGATCGGCTTGCGCTGCCGTGAAAGGATGCCGCCCTTGGCGCTGCCATCGGCTTGCTCTGAGACGCCCGCCGAGGAGCGTTTCTGGCTTTCAACCTCGGATGCTGCTGCCAGGGCCGCCCGACGGGCGGCGGCAATGAAATCTGCCTTCCCTGAAGGTGCATCGCCTGCGAGCGATACATCCCGTCGTTCATCGCGAACCCGCTTCAAGATGGAATTGAGGTCCGGCATGCCGGAGCCGGGCTCGAGCGGCCGGTTCAGGATATCCGGGTCGAGGTCCGCTTGCGTATCGGATTTCTCGGCGTCGTCCGCCATGTCGACGGCAGGGTCCTGCGGTGCGGCTTCCCGCTTGTTCCGCTTTTTCAGACCGCGTGCAAGGCTGCCGAACAGGGATGTCTTCTGGCGCGGCGCCTCACCAGCCATTTCGGCGTGAGCGGTCACTGCCACTTCTCCCGGTAGTTCCGCGTCCGTCGACAAAGACGGCGCTTCAAACGCCGGGTCCACCTCAATGGCGGGATCATAGTCCAGCGTTGCGGACATGGAAGGCGTATCGCTGATGATCGCATTGCTCGTTGCGGTTTCGCGCGGCCTGAAGAGCGGCACGGAACCTCCTTCGAGGGAGGCGAGGCGATCGACGATCTTGAGAAGCGTATCGTGGATCGCTTCGAAGGTCCTGCCGTTGCGTTCTTCGGATTTGCGCGCCAGCGCTTCCAGCGTCTTCAGATCGTCAGCGAGTTCCCGGGCAATCGCGCTGTCATGGGCACTTCCGAAATTCTCCGTGTTGCGAATTGCCTCCGCTGCTGCGACGCGCGCTGCTTCCACTACGAAGTCGTGATTGGCGGCAATCTGCACCTCGATCGCTTCCAGGCGCGGTGGAATGCCGGCCAGTTCAGCATGCTGGTCATTCGCCTTGGCAAGGTGTTCAGCCAGGCCGGCGATCTGTATTTCAAGGTTGCGAATCGCGTCCTGCGTGCCGTCGACTTTGGGCATAGTCTCGGCAATATGGCGCGCCATATCGTCAAAGCGGGTTTCGAGGTTGCCGTTGAGACGACTATCGTTGCGTTCGGCCATCATGTGATGGTCATCAAGCCGGCGCGTGAGTTCCTCGAAGCGCCGGTCGATCTTTTCGACAAAGGCGGGGTCCACGATCGCGGATTGCTGCTGCATCACATCGAGCTTTTGAACGATCTGCAGCACGCGATCTTCAAGATCGCGGAAGTCGGAAATGCTGATCGAAGCAGGGGCATTCTGCAGATGACGGGCTACCGCTGATAGCTGCTCGGCCAGCACATCCAGATTGTGCATGTTGCCGCCATGCTGGGCGTGCAACTGATCGACTCGTTGGGCCAGTTCACCCATGCGCTTGAGAATCGTGTCGGACGTATGGTCGTATGTTGCCGATTCGATCTTCGAGGTGAGGGCGGTAATACGGGCCTCGACACGTTCAAAAGCATCGGCCTCCGCATATTGCATGGAGGCTGGTCGCGACGTCGCTACAATGGCGCGGCTGATTTCATCGAGTCGTTCGTCCATCTGCTGCATGAACTTGGTCGGCAGCGATGCGCCATGCCTTCGGGACATCTGTTCGACGGCGTCCGTGAGCAAATGCAGCTTGTCCTCGACATTCTGCAGCGGCATGGAATGCGGAAGTCCGTCGACGGAATGACGGATTCCCTCAAGCCGTCTTTCGAGCGCTTCGAGAGAAGCCGCGGCGGCATGGGCAGGGTTGCGGTGCGCGTAGGCATCGTACCGCTCATCCCTGCCATATTCGGTCGCTGCCAGGGCGTCCACCGTGCGGCGAAGATCGTCGAGGTCGCCCCGCAGCATGGAAAGATGGCCATCGTCCCGGTTACGGTTCGTGGCATCGTGATCGGCCGCTGTTGATTGGTGCAGCCGATTCAGCGTTTCGCCATGCGGTTGCCTGCGGCCAAATACCGGGGCGTCTCCGCGCATTTCATCGCGCAGCTGTTTCAATTGTGCGGCGATTGCCGAGAGGTCGTATTTTTCGCCTGAGCCGGCCGGCGCTCCACGACTTGGCACGGCCGTCTGTCCAGCGCGCGAGGCGAGGGCAGCGAAGCGGTCGGATATGTCCTGGCTGTCTTCCGAGACATCATCAGGCGCCATCGTGTTGCGCAGCTGATTTTCAAGTGTTTCCAGTGTGTGATTGAGGCTGTCCAGCGACGTGGCATCACGGCGCGCGCGGTTCACGTTGACCTGTTCCATTAGTGACCTTTGGTTCGTCATGGATGTCTACTGCCCGGGTTTGACGCCAGCACGTGGCGGTTTTTCAGAATTGTTGACTGCGGGGAGCAGGCGGTCTCGGTATGCCGAAAAGCAGAATGGGTCATTCAAGACGTCCATTCGGGCCAATTCGGAAAGCCGGGATGATCTAGCCCCACGCGGTCCGACAAGCCGTGAAAAACCAATCACACATAGACACGGATCACCGACACGCTGACATTGGCGAAACGTGGTAAACAACTGGTTAAAATACGGGCCGGAATGGTTAAAAATCTATTCGACTAAGGATTGAGCTACCTTAGCGTCACGCCGAATTCCTGGCTCCAGGGCTAAGAGAAACCCTCCACGAAGAAGTTTCGACACGGGACGCGAATATCAATAAATTTTGACGTTTACGGAAACGTCAAAATTTGTTAGAGAGGATGAAAATCTGACGGCACCCACGCCACGGCGCCGTTCTCGCTCGTTTTGTTTTGGAGGAAACCTGATGCCGAGTTATCGCGCGCCTGTCGAAGATACGATGTTTGTCCTGAATGACGTGCTGGGCTTTGAACGCTACAACAACCTGCCGGGATTCAACGATGCGTCGCCGGATATCGTCGAAGCGATCCTGGGCGAAGGCGCGAAGCTTGCAGAAAACACGCTTTTCCCGGTCAACCAGACCGGAGACCATGAAGGTTGCGTGCGGCATGACGATGGTTCAGTGACGACGCCCAAGGGCTTCAAGCAGGCATTCGACCAGTATCGCGAAGGCGGCTGGGTCGGCCTCGCAGTGCCGCAGGAGTTCGGGGGGCAGGGCCTTCCGTATGCGCTGCATGTGGCCGCAGGCGAATATATGGCCTCCGCAAACATGGCACTGGTGATGTACCCCGGCCTGACGCAGGGCGCAATCGCTGCCATTCTTACCCACGGCACGGATGAGCAGAAGCAGGCCTACCTGCCCAAGATGACCGACGGCACCTGGACAGGCACCATGAACCTGACCGAGCCGCACTGCGGGACCGATCTTGGCCTCTTGCGCAGCAAGGCTGTTCCGAACGGCGACGGGTCATACAGGATTTCCGGGCAGAAGATATTCATCTCCGCCGGTGAACACGACATGGCAGAGAACATCATTCATCTGGTGCTTGCGCGCATCGAAGGAGCGCCTGAAGGCGTCAAGGGCATCTCGCTGTTCATTGTGCCGAAATTCCTTCCTGACGAGAAAAGCAATCCCGCCAAGCGCAATGGCGTCTCCTGCGGTTCGATCGAAGAAAAGATGGGTATCCACGGAAACTCGACCTGCGTCATGAATTATGACGAGGCGACGGGTTACCTGCTTGGCGGCGAGAACAAGGGCCTGCGCGCCATGTTCACCATGATGAATGAAGCGCGGCTTGGCGTTGCGCTGCAGGGCCTTTCGATCGGGGAAGTTGCCTATCAGAATGCTGCCATCTATGCACGTGACCGCATCCAGGGCAGAGCGCTTACCGGCCCGAAGGCACTGGACAAGAAGGCTGATCCGATCATTGTCCATCCCGACATTCGCCGGATCCTTCTGACGATCAAATCCTTCAACGAAGCGGGCCGCGCCTTCATCCTGTGGTCGGCATTGAAGTCCGATGTCGCGCATCGCTCGGGCGACGAGGCTGAGAGGCAGCTTGCCGATGACATGCTCGGTTTGATGACGCCGGTTCTGAAAGGTGTCCTCACCGACAAGGGCTTCGAACATGCCTGCATGGCGCAGCAGGTTTTCGGCGGGCATGGCTACATCGAAGAACACGGCATGAGTCAATATGTGCGCGATGCGCGCATTGCCATGATCTATGAAGGCGCCAATGGCATCCAGGCGATGGACCTCGTCGGGCGCAAGCTCGGCCTCAATGGCGGCCGTGCCGTCATGGCATTTTTCAAGGAGGTCGGTGACTTTTGCGAGGAGAACCGCAACGACGAGAACCTCGCCTTCTTCACCAAGCACCTGAAAAAGGGTCTGAACGACCTGCAGGCCGCCTCCATGTGGCTGATGCAGAACGGAATGGCAAACCCGGACAATGCCGGCGCAGCATCCACCGATTACATGCATCTCTTCGGTCTGGTCAGCCTCGGCTACATGTGGGCACGGATGGCAAAGGCGTCCCATGCCAGGCTTGCCGAAGGGACCGGCAACAAGGCCTTCTTCGAGACCAAGCTTGTCACCGGCAAGTTCTTCATGGAGCGGGTCATGCCGGAAACTTCTGCGCATCTCGCCCGTATCCAGACCGGTGCCGATACGATGATGGCGCTTGCCGCGGAAGCATTCTAAGCTGACGACGAATGCTGTTTTGAGCCGCTGACCGGCGGCTCCTTCAACTGAACGCGGGAGGTTTGTGATGGGTCTGCGACCGGAAGAAGTATTGGGTGTTCCGAAGCCCGACTGGAAGTCCGACGACGTCGTAATGCTGGAAGACATGGCCACGAAGTTTCTCGAAGCCGAGGTCATGCCGCACTACGAGCGCTTCGAGAAACAGGAAATATTCGACCGCTCTGTCTGGGAACGTGCCGGTGAACACGGCTTGCTCTGTGCCTCGATGCCGGAGGAATATGGCGGTGCTGGCGGAACGTACGCGCATGAGAGCGCGATTCTGGAGGCCATCAGCCATGTGGGCGCCGATGGTTTCGGCATCGCCCTGCACAACTCCATCGTCGCTCCCTATATCCTGCACTATGGATCGGAAGAGCAGAAACAGAAATGGCTACCGAAGATGGCAACGAGCGAGCTGATTGGCGCAATCGCCATGACCGAGCCCGGCGCGGGTTCCGATCTTCAAGGTGTCAAGACCAGCGCGAAGAAGGATGGCAACCACTATGTCATCAACGGTTCGAAAACGTTCATCACCAATGGCCAGCTCGCCAACCTCATTGTCGTTGTCACCAAGACCGATCCCTCGCTCGGCGCGAAGGGCACATCCCTGATCGTCGTCGAGACCGATGGGCAGCAAGGCTTCGAGCGCGGCCGCAATCTCGACAAGGTGGGGTTGAAGTCGAACGACACATCGGAACTGTTCTTCAACGATGTCCGCGTTCCGACCTCCAACCTGCTCGGTACCGAGGAAGGGCAGGGTTTTGTCCAGCTCATGCAGCAATTGCCGCAAGAGCGGCTGCAGATCGGCGGTTCGGCAATTGCAATGGCCGAGCGGGCAATCGCTCTCACGATCGACTACGTCAAAGAGCGCAAGGCCTTCGGCAAGACGGTCATGGAGTTTCAGAACACGCAGTTCAAGCTGGCGGAACTCAAGACCGAAGCCACCATCGGCCGCGTTTTCTACAATCACTGCGTCGAGCGGCATGTGAATGGCGGGCTCGATCCCTTCACGGCCTCGATGGCGAAATACTGGCTCAGCGATCTGCAGAACAAGGTCGTCGACGAGTGCCTGCAGCTGCACGGCGGCTACGGTTACATGAACGAATTTCCAATTGCCCGCATGTTCCGTGACGCGCGCGTCCAGCGGATCTACGGCGGGACCAACGAAATCATGAAGCTTTTGATCGCCCGCAGCCTTTGAGCCGCGGGTTTGAACAGGGAGAATGAAATGACTGAGGCATATATCTACGACCACGTCCGCACGCCGCGCGGCAGAGGCAAGAAGGACGGCAGCCTGCACGAAGTGCCTGCCGTTCGCCTTGGCGCCAAGGTGCTCGAGGCGCTGCGAGACCGGAACGGCCTCGACACGGGGCTTGTCGATGACATCATCTATGGCTGTGTCGATCCGGTCGGTGAAGCCGGTGCGGTCATTCCGCGTTCCTCGGCCTTCGAGGCCAGGTATGATTTCAAGGCGCCCGGGATGCAGATCTCGCGCTTCTGTGCCTCCGGCCTCGACGCGGTGAATTTTGCCGCGGCCAAGATCGTCCAGGGTGCGGACGATATCGTCATCGCGGGCGGTGTCGAATCCATGTCGCGCGTCGGCATGGGCATGTCCGGCGGCGCCTGGTACATGGATCCCTCCGTTGGCCTTCCTGGCTATTTCATGCCGCAGGGCGTCTCTGCCGACCTGATCGCCACCAAATATGGTTTCAGCCGCGACGATGTCGATGCCTATGCCGTCGAAAGCCAGAAGCGCGCCGGGGAGGCCTGGAAGAAGGGCTACTTCAAGAATTCGGTGCTTGAGATCAAGGACCAGAACGGCCTGACCATCCTCGACCACGACGAGCATATGCGCCCGTCGACCGACATGCAGGCGCTTGCCGCGCTCAATCCTTCCTTCGTCATGCCAGGTGAGATGGGCGGCTTCAACGCGGTCGGCATCCAGGCGCATCCGGAAGTCGAAACGATCAACCACGTGCATCATGCCGGCAATTCGTCCGGCATCGTCGACGGCGCAGCGGGCGTGCTGCTCGGCTCGAAAAGCGCCGGCAAGGCGCTCAGCGCCAAGCCGCGTGCGCGCATCCGTGCCTTTGCCAATATAGGCTCTGACCCGGCCCTGATGCTGACCGGACCAGTCGATGTGACGCAGAAGCTTTTGAAGCGCGCCAAGATGAAGATTTCGGACATCGACCTGTTCGAGCTTAACGAGGCCTTTGCCGCGGTCGTCCTGCGCTACATGCAGGCGTTCGACATTCCGCGCGACAAGATCAACGTCAATGGCGGCGCCATCGCCATGGGCCATCCGCTTGGCGCGACGGGCGCGATGATTCTCGGAACGGTCCTCGATGAACTGGAACGCCGCGACCTCAATGTCGCGCTCGTCACATTATGTATCGGTGCGGGCATGGGCACAGCAACCATCATCGAACGCGTCTGAGGAGATAAGGCAAGATGAGCTACACCAACTTCAAATTCGACGTCGACGCGGACGGCATTGCACTCGTCACCTGGGACATGCCCGACAAATCGATGAATGTCTTCACCGAAGAGGTGATGAGGGAACTCGACGCGATCGTCGACCGGGTCGCCAAGGACGACGCCATCAAGGGTGCGGTGATCACATCCGGCAAGGATACTTTCTCCGGCGGCGCGGATCTCACCATGCTCAAGCGCATGTTCCAGATGTTCCAGGCGGAAAAGGCCAAGGATCCGAAGAAGGCCGTTGAATTGCTGTTCGAGAACACCGGCAAGATGGGCGGACTGTTCCGCAAGCTCGAGACCTCCGGCAAGCCTTGGGTTTCGGCCATCAACGGCACCTGCATGGGCGGCGCGTTCGAAATGTCGCTGGCCTGCCATGGCCGCGTGGTTTCCGACGATCCCTCGGTAAAGATGGCCCTGCCGGAAGTCAAAGTCGGCATATTTCCCGGCGCTGGCGGTACGCAGCGCGTCCCGCGCTTGACCAACCAGCAGGACGCCCTGCAGATGATGACGACAGGCTCCAGCCTGACCGCGTCCCGCGCCAAGGCCATGGGTCTCGTCCATGAAATCGTCCCAGCGAAGAAACTCGTGGAGGCGGCCAAAAAGATGATCAAGGCCGGGCTGAAACCGGTCCAGCCATGGGATGAGAAGGGCTTCAAGCTTCCGGGCGGCGCAATCTATTCGGCGGCCGGTGCCAATCTCTGGCCCGCAGCGACCGCGATCCTGCGCCGCGAAACCTACGGCAATTATCCCGGTGCCGCCTCTATCCTGAAATCGGTGTACGAGGGGCTACTGGTGCCGTTCGATACGGCGCTCAAGATCGAACAGCGCTATTTCACCAAGATTCTGCAATCGACCGAAGCCGGCATGATGATCCGCTCGCTGTTCGTCTCATTGCAGGAACTGAATAAGGGCGCGCGGCGCCCGGCCGATGTCAAGCCAACAAAGTTCAAGAAGGTCGGCGTGGTTGGTGCTGGATTCATGGGCGCGGGCATCGCCTATGTCACGGCCAAGAGTGGTATTCCCGTCGTCCTGCTCGACCAGAGCCTCGAGGCTGCCGAAAAGGGTAAGGCCCATTCTGCAGATCTCATCACAAAGGAGATGCAACGGGGCAAGGCGACTGCCGAAGACAAGGAAAAGCTGCTCGGCCTGATCACGGCGTCGTCGGACTACGCTGACCTTGAGGGTGCCGACCTCGTCATCGAGGCGGTGTTCGAAGATCGCGAAGTCAAACGTATCGTTACCGAAAAGGCTGAAGCAGTGCTGAAGCCAGCCGCGGTCTTCGCGTCCAACACATCGACCCTACCGATCACGGGCCTTGCCAAAGTTTCGCAGCGCCCGAAAAACTTCGTTGGCATCCATTTCTTCTCGCCTGTCGATAAGATGATGCTGGTAGAGGTCATTCTCGGCAAGAAGACGTCGGACAAGGCGCTTGCCGTTGCGCTGGACTATGTGCGGGCGATCAAGAAGACGCCGATCGTCGTCAACGATACGCGCGGCTTTTACGTCAACCGTTGCGTTCTGCGCTACATGGCTGAAGCCTATAATATGCTGATCGAAGGCGTGCCCCCGGCTATGATCGAGAACGTCGCTCGCATGGCCGGCATGCCGGTCGGGCCGCTCGCGCTCAATGACGAGACTGCAATCGACCTGTCGCAGAAGATCCTGAAAGCGACACTAGCCGATCTCGGACCAAAGGCGATCGATCCCCGTCATGTCGAACTGGTCAACACGCTGGTCGACAAGTATGACCGGCGCGGCCGCAAGAACGGCAAAGGGTTCTATGACTATCCGGCCAAGCCCGCGAAGAAGCAGCTGTGGCCGGAATTGAAGACGCTCTATCCGCAGCAGGACCCGGACAAGATCGATGTTGACGTCTTGAAGCAACGCTTCCTCTTTGCAATCGCACTCGAAGCTGCCCGCGTCATGGAAGAGGGCATCGTAACGGATCCGCGCGAGGCAGATGTCGGGTCCATCCTCGCCTTCGGTTTCGCACCATATACCGGGGGGACCCTCTCTTATATCGACGGGATGGGCGTGGCAAAGTTTGTCGAGATTGCCAAGGGACTGCAGCGCAAATACGGAGCCCAGTTCAAGGCGCCGAAGCTGCTGCTCGAAATGGCGGAGAAGGGCGAGACGTTCTACGAGCGGTTCAATCCCTATCCGGCTGAAGAAAAGAAGCGGGCCGCTTGAGGGACGCATTTTGATCGATGAGAAAACGGGCACACTGCCCGTTTTTTCCTCTGGATAATAAGAAAGTTTTCCGTAATTTTACTCGACTTTTCCAAAATTCCTTCCTAAAACAGTGGCGAAGGTATTTTTTCCTTGATTCTGGAATAGACCATGTTCTCACATGACCGCATCTGGGCGGCCATCGACGCGCTGGCAGAACGCCATTCACTCTCCGTTTCCGGACTGGCGAAGCGGGCCGGACTTGATCCAACGACCTTCAATAAATCCAAGCGCTATGCCGTCGACGGACGCGCCCGCTGGCCCTCGACGGAATCCCTCGCCAAAATAATGGAAGCCACGGGCGCCACGCTGGATGAGTTCATGATGCTCGTCCTTGGCAAGGCAACGCGGGCCGGCGGGGCGGCGATGCGGTCGATACCGCTTTTGGGTTTCGCACAGGCGGGCGCAGGCGGGTTCTTCGACGATGGAGGTTTTCCGGTCGGGCAGGGCTGGGATGTGGTCGAGTTTCCGGTTGGACCAGGTGACGCCGTCTATGCCCTTGAAGTGTCCGGCGACTCAATGTTGCCGCTCTACCGGGACGGCGATACGATTATCGTGGCGCCGGGCGCTCCGGTCCGGCGCGGGGATCGCGTCGTGGTGCGCACAAAGGACGGCGAGGTCATGGCCAAGATACTTACCCGGCAGACACCGCGCACGATCGAGTTGCAATCGATGAATCCCGAGCATGCCAATCGCACTTTTGACGCGGTCCACGTCGATTGGATCGCCAGGATCGTATGGGCCAGCCAGTAGGAACAGGTTCGCATGCGCCAGTCACCGCTCTATATTCTGACGGTTCTGGTGGCTGTCTGTCTCATTTATGCATTTGTATCGCCTTTTCACGGTGGGCTGGACACGCAGACGCCGGCCGGGCAAGGCGTTGATGTTACTGCCGAGGATTTCGAACTTCCAGACGCCCTGAAAGATGAGGCGCAAGGCACTGCACCTGCGGATGAGCAGAGCGCGGCTCCCGAAGCAAGGACACAACCCCGCCAGGTCGATCCGGATTTGTTGTCGCCTTCCATAGGCGAGGCAACGCCTCTACAGCGGGTTGCACCGCGCGAGCCCCTGAGTGTTCTTGGACAGGCGACACCTCCGGAGCCCCCCGCTCCACCCCG
>UCKM01000040.1 GCA_900473175.1 Hyphomicrobiales bacterium
GCCTTGCGGCGAAGATCGCCGTTGCGCTCGCCGTTACTGGGTGAGCGGAGCGATCTGGATCTCGACGCGGCGGTTCTGCGCGCGGCCAGCCTCGGTGGCGTTGGTCGCGATCGGCTGCGTCGGGCCATAGCCGCGAACATCGAAGCGGCGATTGTCGATACCCTGCTGGGTCAGGTAGTTCGATACGGAAAGCGCCCGGCGCTCGGACAGAAGCTGGTTATGCTGCAGGCTCCCCGTCGAGTCCGTATGGCCGGCGACATCGACAATGGTCTGGTTGAACTTGCGCAGCACCACGGCGACGGAGCTCAGCGTCGCGTAGAATTCCGGCTTCACCTGATCTTGGTCCGTATTGAAGGTGATGTTGGAGGGCATGTTGAGGATGATGCGGTCGCCGTTGCGGGTTACCGAAACGCCGGTTCCCTGCAATTGCGCGCGCAGCTCCGATTCCTGCCGATCCATGTAGTTGCCGATTGCGCCGCCGCTCAGCGCGCCAATACCCGCCCCGATCAGCGCATTGCGCCGGTCATTGCCGCCAGCCAGTAGCCCGAGCCCGGCGCCGGCCAGCGCGCCGATAGCCGCGCCGCCCGCCGTGTTCGACACCTTCTGCTGCCCCGTATAGGGATCGGTCGTCGTGCAGCCAGCCAAAAAGGTCGCCGCAAGGCAGCCAATGGCAAATCTCTTCATCATGGAATCAGTCCTCGTTGAATATGGCGGCGAATATACAAGCGATTCGGGCAAAATATGGGAGAGGAAAATGGGGAAATAATTGCTGCCCAGTGGAGCGTCGTTCAGTCCGAAAAAATTTGACGCGTTGTTCCGTTCTGCATGGACGAGAATTCTAGATCCAAAGTCGAATTGACCAGACGCCATTTATTATAGGAATATTATCCTTCTAATTGAGGGATTTATTCATGAATTCATTTCGCAAAAGCCCATTCGATTACCGGTTGCCCATTCAATGGAACATCGATGCCGTCAAAGTTCAGCTGGCTGCGCTGAAATTGGCATCAAAAGGTGAGGCCAACCGTAAATGGCGCCTCAATCTTGAGGCGGAGCTCAAGATGGCGCAAGCGCAACTGAGATTCGTCAACGAGTACTATCTTTGGCGCAAATTCGATCCCGATCAGCCCCGCGTGCCGGCCGGCAATCCGGACNNCGGCGGACAGTGGACGCGTAAAGGGGGTGGATCGCTTCTCCCCGTGAAAGATACGCTGGGAACGGGCACGACAAGCAGTAATGCTTCAGCCCAAGGAATAGGTACGCGGCCTAGCAGTGGGCCGAACGCCCTAGCAAACCGCAGGTCTGGCGCGGTCGCCGGCGCACAAACGCTGCAGAGCCTGTTTGAGCTCGACACACACAACTTTGCAGCCAAGCTGCCGGTCAACCAAGGTCTTGATCGATACAATGCGCTTGCGGATGAAGACAATCCGAGTTCTCGGCCAATTCTTCAGTTTCGAGCAAAGGATTTCCAACAAAAGCGGCCCAGATTTCAACGCACATGTGACTGTAGCGCCCTTGGTTGAGGACCAAGTAAAGGATGCGTGTCCCATGTACAATGCTGTCCAGAGCGAGGCAAACCGTGCGCTGCGCGCAGCAGGTATTCGGGACGCGGGTGCACACGATACTGAAAGATAACATCGCCGAGCGTTACTCCTCCAAACTCGCTCCTGAACGCTCGTATTTGAAATATTTTCAGGAACTCAACGACGATAAATATGGATCAAACGGGGTCGACTATGGCACGACGAACTCACTTCGGCACGGTGTCGCGCACAGCGATAAGGCACGCGTTACAACCACTAGTCGCCCGAAATGACGATCTTGCCCTTATTGGCCGGCTCCTGATTGTCAAACCGCTCCATCATATTTTGCGTGGCGTTTTTTTCGAGAACACATCTGGAGAAAACGGTCTGATGTCGACGACGGCGGTCGATCTCATGATGCCTGTTCGAGCAGTCTTACACGGTTGGGGTGAACGATACTACGACGGCGCTCACGGAACTTGGAAGATCGATGATCCAGACAGCATGTCGCGCTTCTATGATGTAACAGAAAGTCAAATCTTGCCGTGCTTGCGCGAAATCAACACTTTTGACGATTTCCACAACTTTGCGTCACGACCGCGACCCTTCTGTCCGCCCTATACACAATATGAATATCCGAAAATGTTCGTCGCTCTCGCGCGTGGGGATCTCGATACTGCACGTTCAGTCTGTTCTGACATAGCGCAAGGCAAGACATGGACGAGATCTCTTCCCTGGTTTTACCCGCTCATTATGGCCGGCGATCGCAAGGGTTTGGCTCAGGCCCTTCACGATTGGGAAGCGGCTGCAGTAACAAGATACAAATTCGAGAAACTATGGAAGCGTACCCCTTTCCCATTTGAATTGGCGGCGGGCTCATGACCAGCATTGTCGATCTTCGCAAAATGGTTCGTCCGCTCCTTAAGCGCCACCCGAACGTCGCGCTCGTGGGGCGAACTATCGTCCTGAAGCCGGTGCAACACACTCTACGTGCCGTTTTCATTGATCGGAGTAAAGACGATAGGGAATACCACCCCAAATTTATCGTGGACTTTCTCCTTCCGATCAAAGGGCGGACTGCCCGCGGATGGAGCGAACGACTCATCGCCAAACCTATGGGTACGTGGAATTCGTCTGCGCCAGGCGACCCTGAGAGGATGCTCGACAAGATTGAAAAGGAGGCCCTTCCGGCGCTCTACGGAATTCGGACTTTGGATGAAGTTCACGAGTACGGATTGCGCGAAACCCCAGATAGTCCTTTGCAAAATGATGACTACACCAAGATGGTCGTGGCATTGGCGCGGGGAAACCTTTCTGCGGCGCGAGACGTATGCGATCGGGTAATAAGCCGGCAATCGCCGAGTTACCACTTTCTTCCATGGTACTATCCGGCCTTGATTGCCGAAGATATTGCCATGCTGGCTGCGGTACTCAACCGATTTGAAGAAGATTCAATCAATCATCTAAAACTTGCGCACTTATGGGAGAGAACAGCCTTCCCAATCGAAACGCGACCATGACCGCGCGTACATCGTGATCGCGTTTGAACCTCAGAAAAGACGCCATGGACAAACGGGAGTTCTACGATCTGAAGAGCAAGAGTGGGCTTAGCATCCCGCGCGTAATCGAAATAGGCGAATCCGTCAAACGGCGCTTCGACCCCATGCCGGAGGTTGTTGTCGTCGAAGTGAGGCCAAAACGATGACGACAATAGTGCAGGTACGCGAAGTGATGACGCCGCTGTTAGCACGCACGAACGATGTCGCTCTCGTTGGCAGATTTCTCATAATCAAACCGGTGCACCACATCATGCGGGGAGTCTTTATCGATCGAAGCGGTGACAAGAATCTCCTGGTGCCCACGACGGTTGCGGACCTCCTTTTTCAAAATCGTAAAAGAATTACGTTGGGCTGGGGGGAACGCCTTTACAATCGCGCCAGTCCTCAGTGGGATGTAACCCGGCCTGAAACCATCGAAATACTGTACGATATGCTTGAAACCGAGGTGATTCCGATGCTCCGCAGGATCATCTCGTTTGATGATTTCGTCGCCTACGCGTCGATCATACGTCCGCCCTTCAACAACAAATTTGAATCTTACAGGTTTACCAACATGCTCTTGGCAGTCGCGAAAGGTGAATTTGATATTGCGCGTTCCATTTGGCGTGGCGATGAACAACTTCGCGTTTACTTGAACGCGAACGAGCCAAGTTTCCATCCGGCGCTTGAGGCTGGGGACAGGAGCGAACTGGTAAGGTTGTTTAACCGTTGGGAGGAACAAACCGTCAAAACATTCAAACTCGAAAAGGTGTGGGAACGGACGCCTTTTCCGTTCGAACTGCAGGATCAAACCGACTAACAAAGTGCCCCAACCGACCAGATGAGATTCTCCGCCCTTGGATGTCACAACTATTTCAACAATTTCAATTCGACTTTTGACTCAATCTCTCAAACCCGCTTCAAAATATTTGACGCGTCTCGCGTGGTGAATTCATTTGCACCGCCCGGTGCAATCAAACATGCTTCGCGGCGTTTCAAATCTTGCAAAGGCAAATATCATGACTGAACCTCACCAAGCACCGGTTGCGATTATCACAGGCGGAGGACGCGGCATGGGCGCCGCCATCGCGCGGGAATTGCACGCGCGCGGCTATCGGCTCGGCCTTATGTCCCCGTCGGGCAGCGCTGTCGAGCTCGCGGCCGAGCTTGGCAGTATCGGCGTCGCCGGATCGGCCGGCGAGGCAAAGGACCTCGAAACCTTGGTCGAAAAGACAGTGGAGGCCTATGGCCGGGTCGACGCCGTGGTCAACCATACCGGTCATCCGCCCAAGGGCGATCTCATCGATATCACCGACGAGAAATGGGCGGCCGGCAATGACCTCATGGTCCTCAGCGTCGTGCGCATGGCACGGCTGGTCACGCCCCATATGTTGAAGCAAGGCAAAGGCGCCTGGGTGAACATCACCACCTTCGCATCCTTCGAGCCGAGCCTCGTCTTCCCGGTTTCCTGCGCCTATCGCGCTGCCGTCGGTGCCTATACCAAGCTCTATTCCGATCGCTACGCCGCCGACAATATCCGCATGAATGCTCTTTTGCCCGGCTTCATCGACAGCCTCGACCACAAGCCCGAGACCGGGAAGAAGATACCGATGCAGCGCATAGGGACAATGGCAGAAATCGCCAAGACCACCGCGTTCCTGCTCTCGGACGATGCGGGATACATCACCGGCCAGAATATCCGCGTCGATGGCGGTGTC
>UCKM01000031.1 GCA_900473175.1 Hyphomicrobiales bacterium
GGGAAAACGTCAGCGGGCGATCTTCGGATCGCTTAACTTACTAAAAAGACGCGCTTCGACGACCGCCCGTCTCCTCACCGTCAATGGCCAGACGCGACAGCGGGCGTGGCGGGGTTGACCTGTGCTCATGCAATGCCCCGACATGCAGGAATTGTAGAAGCGTGCTTCAGGGTTGCGGCACGGATCGCCTAACACGGCAGCTTCCAATAGGGCGGGAAAGTGATATCTAAAAGAACATGACATCAAAACCGCGCATCACCATTCATTATTGCACGCAGTGCAGCTGGCTGCTCCGATCCGCCTGGATGGCGCAGGAATTGCTGTCGACCTTCGGCGCCGATCTCGGCGAGGTGGCGCTGGTCCCCGGCACAGGCGGCATCTTCGAAATCCATGTGAATGGCGATCTGATCTGGGAGCGCAAGCGCGACGGCGGCTTTCCCGAGGCGAAGGTATTGAAGCAGCGTGTGCGCGATCTCGTCTGGCCGGAACGCGATCTCGGCCATTCGGACGATCACAGCAAAGGTGTGTCCTTCGACAAGCTCAGGATGAGGGACGTGGGGAGCCCTGGGCGGGAGGAGGAAGAGGCAGGAGGCAACGGCACCAATCCCGACTCTGCCAAAGCAAGCAGAACCGGCGGCAACGCCCCCCATCCCGAGCCGGTCCAAGGACGGAAAACCGGCGGCAACGCCCCTCATCCGGAGCCAGTCCAAGGACGGAAAACCGGCGGCAACGCCCCTCATCCTGAGCCTGTCGAAGGACGCAAAACACGTGAGTAAGCCGGAGGTTACCACAACCAAGCTCGACGACGCCGCCCGCGCCGGCTGGCTCTACTATGTCGCAGGCAACACGCAGGATGAGATTGCCGCCAAGCTTGGCATATCGCGCCAGTCGGCTCAGCGCATGGTATCGCTCGCCGTCTCCGAAGGACTGGTCAAGGTGACGCTTGACCATCCGATCGCCCGCTGTCTTGACCTTGCCGCGCGGCTGAAAGAGCGTTTCGGCCTGAAGATGGCGGAAGTCGTGCCAACCGATCCGGGTTCCAACTCGACGACGCTCGGTGTCGCCGAGGCAGCGGCGGCGGAGATGACCCGCTGGCTGAAGTCTGAAGCACCGATCGTGCTCGGCATCGGCACCGGCCGTACCCTGAAGGCGGCGATCGAGCAGCTCTCGCCGATCGAATGCCCCCAGCACAAGGTCGTATCGCTGACCGGCAATATCTCGCCGGATGGCTCGGCCGCCTATTACAACGTCATCTTCAACATTGCCGACAAGATCAAGGCGCGCTCCTTTCCGATGCCGCTGCCGGTCATCGCCTCCTCGCCCGAGGAACGCGAGCTCTTGCATGCGCAGGCGATGATCCGCCCGGTGCTGGAATTGTCGGCGCGGGCCAATGTCGCTTTTCTTGGCATCGGCGATCTCGGCGATGAAGCGCCGCTCTTCCTCGATGGCTTTATCTCGCGTGATGAACTTGTCGCCTTGCAGCGGATCGGCGCGGTGTTCGAGATCATTGGCCGCGCTTTCGACCGTAATGGCGTGCCGATCGTCGGGCTCACCAATGACCGTGTGGCCAGCGCCCAGATACCCTCGCGCGAGACGGCCACGGTCATCGCCACCGCGATGGGATCGCGTAAGACGCCCGGCATCGCCGCTGCAATAAAAGGCAATCTTATCAATGGTTTGATCACGGACGAGCATACGGCTGAAATGCTCCTGTCCGGCAAGTAGGCAAATCTTCCTCATTCTCTTGTTGCAGCGCAGCGACGAATTACCCTTGACTTGTTTCGCCGTTGTGTGAGTATTTGCCCAACAGACAAGCAATTGCTCATAACATTCGGGAGGAATGAGATGTTAACGAGAACGCTTCTGCTCGGCGCCGTATCGGTGCTCGCCATGGCGAGCTTCGCCCATGCCGAAACCACGCTGACCATCGCCACGGTCAACAATGGCGATATGGTGCGCATGCAGAAATTGACCGACGACTTTGCCAAGAAAAATCCTGACATCAAGCTCGAGTGGGTGACGCTCGAGGAGAACGTGCTGCGCCAGCGCGTAACGACCGATATCGCCACCAAGGGCGGCCAGTACGATATCCTGACGATCGGAACCTATGAAGTGCCGATCTGGGCCAAGCAGGGCTGGCTGCTGTCGCTCGATGGCCTCGGCAAGGAGTACGACAAGTCCGACCTTTTGCCGGCAATCAGCGATGCCGTCTCCGTCGACGGCAAGCTCTACGCCTCGCCATTCTACGGCGAGAGCGCGATGGTCATGTACCGCAAGGACCTTGCAGAAAAGGCCGGTGTGAAGATCCCTGAAAAGCCGACCTGGGATGAGATTGCCGAAGCGGCAAAGAAGATGACCGACAAATCGAGCGAGACCTACGGCATCTGCCTGCGTGGCAAGGCCGGCTGGGGTGAGAACATGGCGCTGATTACCGCCATGGCCAATACCTTCGGCGCCCGCTGGTTCGACGAGAAGTGGCATCCGCAGTTCGACCAGCCGGAATGGAAGAAGGCGCTGACTTTCTACGTCGACCTGATGAAGGAAGCCGGACCTCCCGGCGCATCCTCCAACGGCTTCAACGAGAACCTTGCGCTGTTCCAGACCGGCAAATGCGGCATCTGGATCGATGCGACGGTGGCGGCGTCTTTCGTGACCAACCCGAAGGACTCCAAGGTTGCCGACAAGGTGGGCTATGCGCTGTTCCCGACCGGCGCTGCCGGTGCCGACAACCATGGCAACTGGCTCTGGGCATGGAATCTCGGCATCCCCGCCAGCACCAAGAAGGCGGAAGCGGCGCAGAAGTTCGTCTCCTGGGCAACCGACCAGGCCTATACCGAGCTCGTCGCCAGCAAGGAAGGCTGGGCAAACGTTCCCCCGGGCACGCGCAAGTCGCTCTATGCCAATCCGGAATATGACAAGGCAGCTCCCTTTGCCAAGATCACGCTTGACGCGATGAACGCGGCAAATACCAGCAAGCCGACGGTCAAGCCCGTGCCTTATACCGGCGGCCAGTTCGTGGCGATCCCCGAGTTCCAGGGTATCGGCACAGCAGTGGGCCAGCAGTTCTCGGCAGCCCTTGCCGGATCGATGAAGGTCGACCAGGCATTGCAGGGCGCGCAGCAGCTGACGACCCGTGAAATGACCAAGGGCGGCTATATCAAGTAGGATCCTCCTGGCCTCGGACGGTTCGCCAACGCAAATGTCGGCGGACCGCCCGAGCCTCTTTTTCCATCCTGCTTTGCTGCCAAACGCATTGGAACCTGACCATGGCCACGCTTCAGACACGCGCAACTGCCCGTCTCATGATGTCGCCCGCCGTCATCCTCCTGTTCTTGTGGATGATCGTGCCGCTTGTCATGACGCTTTATTTCTCGTTCCTGCGCTACAATCTCCTGATGCCGGGGACCGAGGAATTCATCGGTTTTCTCAACTACAAGTACTTTCTCACCGACCCGTCCTTCTTCACCGCGCTCGGCAATACGCTGATGCTCGTCGGTGGGACTTTGCTCATTACGGTGATCGGCGGGATTCTGCTGGCGCTCGTGCTTGATCAGCCGTTCTGGGGTCAGGGCATCGTCCGTCTGCTGGTGATCGCGCCGTTCTTCGTCATGCCGACGGTTTCCGCCCTCGTCTGGAAGAACATGCTGATGCACCCGGTCAACGGGCTGTTTGCCTGGATCGCACGCTCCTTCGGGTTCCAGCCGATCGACTGGTTCGCTGAAGTGCCACTGTTATCTATCATCCTTATCGTCGCCTGGCAGTGGCTGCCTTTCGCGACGCTCATTCTCTTGACCGCCTTGCAGTCGCTTGACGGCGAACAGATCGAGGCGGCTGAGATGGACGGAGCAGGGTCGCTCTCCCGCTTTTTCTATTTGGTGCTGCCGCACATGTCGCGGGCGATCACCGTCGTGATCCTGATCCAGACAATCTTCCTCCTCAGCGTCTTTGCCGAAATCCTGGTCACCACCAATGGCGGTCCGGGCATCCAGACGACCAACATCACCTACCTCATCTACTCGCTCGCACTGTTGCAGTTCGACGTGGGCGGCGCGTCCGCAGGCGGTATCGTCGCGGTCATCCTCGCCAATATTGTCGCCTTCTTCCTCATTCGCCTCATCGGCAAGAACCTGGAGAGGTAGAGGCTTTCCCGGCCATATTGACCTATTCTGACGGAGGCATGTTGTGACAGGATCAAGCAAAAACACGAAGACCCGCACTGGTGGTGCGGGCGAGGGGCTTTGCGCCGGCGCAACAAGCCCCGTCCCTGCGGGTTTCCGGCTGGCGGACACCCGCTTTGCCAGGCGGTTTCGGCCGATGCACCACATCCGTGCGGATTGTCTCGCCAGCCGAGAAACAGAATACGGCCAATATGGCCGGGAAAGGCTCTAGTCATGGCCCGCGCAATCACGACACGAAAGAAGGTGACCTTCGGCATCATCGGTTGGGGCATCGGTTTCCTGATCTTCTTTCCAATCCTCTGGACGTTCCTCACCAGCTTCAAGACAGAGGGAACCGCGATCGCCACGCCGCCGCAGTTCCTGTTCTTCGACTGGACGCTGGAGAACTATCACGAGGTGCAAAGCCGCTCCGACTATATGAAGCACGTCACCAACTCGGTCGTGATCTCTGTCGGATCGACACTGATTGGCCTGGCCCTGGCTATTCCTGCAGCCTGGGCGATGGCGTTCTCGCCGACGAAACGGACCAAGGACGTCCTGATGTGGATGCTGTCCACCAAGATGATGCCGCCGGTTGGTGTTCTCGTCCCCCTCTATCTGATCTTCCGTGATTGGGGTCTGCTCGACACGCGTCTCGGCCTCGTCGCGATCCTGACAATGATCAACCTGCCGATCATCGTCTGGATGCTCTACACCTACTTCAAGGAAATACCTGGGGAAATTCTGGAAGCGGCTCGCATGGATGGCGCATCGCTGATGAAGGAGATCGTCTATGTGCTGACGCCCATGGCCGTTCCCGGTATCGCATCGACCATGCTGCTTAATATCATTCTGGCATGGAATGAGGCGTTCTGGACGCTCAACCTTTCCGCCGCCAACGCCGCACCGCTCACCGCCTTCATCGCCTCTTATTCCAGCCCTGAAGGCTTGTTCTGGGCCAAGTTGTCGGCCGCATCGACCATGGCGATCGCCCCCATCCTGATCATGGGTTGGTTCTCGCAGAAGCAATTGGTTCGCGGCCTCACCTTCGGCGCAGTGAAATAGATTTCAGGGAGGATATTATGGGAAGCATTACACTCGAAAAAGTATCGAAGTCATTTGGTACGACGTCGGTCATTCCGGAAATCGACCTTGAAATCAACGATGGCGAATTCGTTGTCTTCGTTGGCCCGTCCGGTTGCGGAAAGTCGACACTGCTGCGCATGATTGCCGGCCTTGAGGACCTGAGTGGTGGCCGCATCATCATCGACGGCAAGGACATGTCCAGCGAGGCGCCTGCCAAGCGTGGCCTCTCCATGGTGTTCCAGTCCTATGCGCTCTACCCGCACATGAGCGTCTACGGCAATATCGCCTTTCCGCTGAAGATGGATGGTCAGGACAAGGCCGCGATCGACAAGAAGGTCAAGGATGCGGCGCATATCCTGAACCTCACCAATTATCTCGACCGGCGACCGGGGCAATTGTCCGGCGGCCAGCGCCAGCGCGTCGCCATTGGCCGGGCGATTGTGCGCCAGCCAAAGGCGTTCCTGTTCGATGAACCACTGTCCAATCTTGATGCGGCCCTGCGCGGCAACATGCGGCTCGAGATCAGCGATCTGCATCATCAGCTCGCAACGACGATGATCTATGTGACCCACGACCAGATCGAGGCGATGACCATGGCCGACAAGATTGTCGTCCTCAACGCCGGGCGTATCGAGCAGGTTGGTTCACCGCTCGAACTTTATCGCAACCCGCGCAACGTCTTCGTTGCCGGGTTCATCGGCTCCCCGCGCATGAACCTTGTCGAAGGACAGGAAGCCAGCAAACAGAATGCGGTGACCTTGGGCGTGCGGCCCGAACATATCCGGATTTCGAAAACCGAAGGCGCCTGGAAAGGTGTTGTTGGCGTGACCGAACATCTCGGCTCCGACACTTTCATCCACGTTCAGGCGGATGGTATCGGCAAGATCACGGTTCGCACGGATGGCGACTTTGCCACGGATCACGGCCAGACAGTCTATCTCACGCCGGAGGCGGCTCGCCTCCATCGCTTCGATGCGAATGGCCACGCAATCTGAAATTACGGACACTTGAAAATGACCAGACTGGCAGGCAAGACGGTATTCATCACAGGTTCGGCGCGCGGCATTGGCCGCACCTTTGCCGAAGCTTATCTGCGTGAAGGCGCAGCGCATGTGGTGATCGCCGATATCAATCTGGAGCGCGCGCAGGAAACCGCCAAGGCGCTGGGTGAACGTGCATACGCAGTTCGTCTCGATGTCACCGACCAGGCGTCGATCGATGCAGCAATCGAGGAAACCGTAGGCGAGTTTGGTGGCATCGACGTCCTCGTCAACAATGCGGCGCTGTTCGATCTTGCACCGATCGTCGAGATCACGCGCGCGAGCTATGAGAAGCTTTTCGCTGTTAATTTCTCCGGGACGCTGTTCACGTTGCAGGCTGTTGCCAAGGCCATGATTGCCCGCGGCAAGGGCGGCAAGATCATCAACATGGCGAGCCAGGCCGGGCGGCGCGGGGAGGCACTCGTTGCAATCTATTGCGCCACAAAGGCAGCAGTCATCAGCCTGACCCAGTCAGCAGGCCTCGACCTGATCAAACACGGGATCAATGTGAATGCCATTGCGCCGGGCGTCGTCGATGGTGAGCATTGGGACGGCGTGGATGCATTGTTCGCAAAGTACGAGAACAGACCACGCGGCGAGAAGAAACGTCTCGTCGGCGAGGCCGTCCCTTATGGGCGCATGGGAACTGCCGACGATCTGACTGGCATGGCGATTTTTCTAGCAAGCAGCGAAAGCGACTATGTCGTGGCTCAAACCTACAATGTAGACGGCGGCAACTGGATGAGCTGACGTTTCCCGTGCCGCGAGGCGGCGCTGGCACACCTTACGCAAGAAGAGGGGTTAGGCCCGATGACTGTTAAACTCTCCCGAGCAGCGGTAAAGCAATTGCCAAAGAATGTCGGCGTTCCCGGCTACGGCCAATCCGACCTTGCGGCTGGCATAATTCACTTCGGCATCGGCAATTTTCACCGGGCGCACCAGGCCGTCTACCTTGATGAGCTGTTCAATACGGGTACGGATCACGAGTGGGGCCTCGTCGGCGCGGGTGTTCTCCCCTCCGATGAAACCATGCGGCAGAAGCTTGAGGCGCAGGACTGGCTGACAACTGTTGTCGAGCAGGATAGCGGCCACCGGACCGCGCATGTCACCTCATCAATGATCGACTATCTGAAGCCGAGCGACACCGAAGGCACCATTACCCGCCTTGCCGACCCCGCAATCCGCATCGTCTCGATGACGATCACGGAGGGTGGTTACTTTATCGATCCTGCCTCGGGCGTGTTCAATCCAAAGCACCCGGCAATCATTGCCGATGCTGCCAATATCAAGGCACCGAAGACCGTGTTCGGACTGATCCTCGCGGGGTTGATGCGCCGGCGTGACGAAGGAACCGCGCCGTTCACCGTCATGTCCTGTGACAACATTCCCGGCAACGGTCACGTGACGAGCGACGCGGTCAGCGGCCTTGCCACGCTCATCGATCCGAAACTCGCGAAATGGGTCAAAGACAATGTCGCATTCCCCAACAGCATGGTCGACCGCATCACGCCGGCGACGACCGATCGCGAGCGCAGCCTTTTGGCGACGGATTTCGGCGTCGAGGACAATTGGCCGGTGTTCTGCGAGCCGTTCAAGCAATGGGTCCTCGAAGATCACTTCCCGACCGGCCGGCCCGCCCTCGAAAAAGTCGGCGTGACATTCGTCAAGGACGTCGCGCCCTACGAGTTGATGAAGATCCGCATTCTCAATGGCGGCCATGCTGCAATTGCCTACCCGGCGGCATTGATGGATATCCACTTCGTCCACGAAGCCATGCAAGAGCCGTTGATCCGCGATTACCTCACGAAGCTGGAACGCGAGGAGATTATCCCCGTTTTGCCGCCGGTGCCGGATATGCCCTTCGACGAATACTTCGATCTTATTGTGAGGCGCTTTTCAAACCCGAAGATCGGCGACACCATCCAGCGCCTGTGCCAGGATGGCTCCAACCGGCAGCCCAAATTCATCCTGCCAACTACGGCCGACCGGCTGAAGGCGGGCAAGAGCATCACCGGGCTTTCGCTGGTCTCCGCGCTCTGGTGCCGGTTCTGTGCCGGGACGACGGACAGTGGCAAACCGACGAATTATCTTGATGCCAGCGCCGAGCGCTTGAAGGTCGAGGCGCTCAAAGCAAAGGACGATCCGAAAGCGTTCCTCGCCATGACCGACATTTTCGGCGAGGTTGGAACGGCGTCGGTATTCGCCCAATCGTTTTCGGGCATCCTGCACACACTCTGGGACAAGGGGGCGCGCTCAACGCTGCAGCTTTACCTCGACGACGCGCTTTGAAATGGCCAAGCCCGCTCTTGTGATCTTCGACTGCGATGGTGTGCTCGTCGACAGCGAGCCTATATCCATTTCAGTTCTTCTCGACATGATTGCGAAGAGTGGGACTGCTTTGTCCGAGGAAGACGCCTATGATCGGTTCCTCGGGCGCAGCATGACGACGATCAGCAAGATCCTCCACGAGGACTACGGCTTTGCCGCGAGCGAGGCCGATCTCGACGAAATGCGGGCCAACCTGTTTGCCCGTTTCGAGACTGACCTCAAACCCATAGCTGGCATTGCTGAAACCCTGCGTGTGCTCGACGTGCCGCGTTGTGTTGCTTCGTCAAGCCAACCCGATCGCATTCGCCTGTCGTTGAAGCTGACGGGTCTTCTTGATCTCCTCGATCCGCACATCTTCAGCGCAACAATGGTGAAACACGGCAAGCCGGCGCCGGACCTCTTCCTGCTTGCAGCGAAAACCATGAAAGCCCAGCCCAAGGATTGCCTGGTGATCGAAGACAGTCCAGCCGGCATCGAGGCGGCAAAGAGCGCCGGAATGCGGGTGTTCGCTTTCACCGGCGGCACCCATGCGCGCGGCGGACGACTGGAAGCGGCACTTGCGTCTCTCAAGCCAGACCGTATATTCAACGACATGCTGGAATTACCGGGCTTACTCAACTTGCAGGAAGCCACACCGAAAGTTCGTTGATGTCGAAATTCGTCTGTGCGGTCGATGTTGGTACCGGAAGCGCCCGTGCGGGCATTCTCGACGCAACCGGAAATTTGCTGGGCCGGGTCGAACATCCTATCCTGATGAACCGGCCGCTTGCCGATCATGCTGAGCACGATTCGGAGGATATATGGAAATCCGTCTGCATCGCCGTTCAGGGCGCCCTTGCAGTTTCCAAGGTCGACCCTGCTGACGTTGCCGGAATCAGCTTTGATGCTACCTGTTCGCTGGTGGTCCGCGACAGGGAAGGCAGACCGCTGACGGTCTCGACTTCCGGCGGGACGCGCTGGGATACGATCGTCTGGCTCGATCACCGCGCACTGAACGAGGCCGATGAATGCACGGCAAGCCGCCACAGGGTGCTGGACTACCTCGGCGGGGTCATGTCGCCCGAGATGCAGACGCCCAAGCTGATGTGGCTGAAACGGCATTTGCCCGATTCATGGAACAAAGCCGGCTATTTCTTCGATCTTGCCGACTACCTGACCTGGAAAGCTTCGGGCTCACTTGCCCGCTCGCAATGCACCTTGACCTGCAAGTGGACCTATCTTGCGCACGAGGTCCGGGGCTGGCAGGCGGATTTTTTTGAGACTGTCGGTATTGCGGACGTGGTTGAACGCGGCAAACTAACAGCGCGTGCGAGTCCTGTTGGAGCCGATGTCGGCGCGCTCACACCCGAAGCAGCGCGGGCGCTCGGGCTAACAACGACTTGCCACGTCGGCGCGGGACTAATCGACGCCTATGCCGGTGCGCTTGGCGTGCTTGGAGGATTTGCCGGGGACCTTTCGCAGATAGACCGGCACCTCGCCCTCATCGCCGGAACGTCCAGCTGCCTCATGGCGCTGTCTCGGGAGCCGATCTCCTTTAGCGGTGGATGGGGCCCGTATCACGGCGTCGCCTTGCCGGATTGCTGGCTGAGTGAAGGTGGCCAGTCGGTCGCCGGTGCCTTGCTCGATCATATTATTCGCTGGCACGGCGCGGTTGGCGAACCCAATACGGCATTGCACAAGCGAATTACCGACCGGATCATGGAATTGCGCGAAGGCGAAGGCCTCGATCTTGCGGGCAGGCTGCATGTCCTGCCGGATTTCCATGGCAACCGTTCGCCGCTGGCCGATCCGCACGCGGTCGGCGTGATCAGCGGCCTGACGCTCGATACGTCGTTCGACAGCCTTTGCCGTCTCTACTGGCGAACGTGCGTGGCGATAACGCTCGGGGTGCGGCATATCCTCGATGCGCTCAACGATAGGGGCTATGCCATCGATACGATGCATGTAACCGGCGGCCACATCAAAAATCCGCTGCTGATGGAACTCTACGCTGACGCAACAGGCTGCACCGTGGTCACCTCTGCAGCCGAGGACGCGGTGCTGCTTGGCACCGCCATGGTTGCGGCGACTGCCGCGGGGCTTTATCCGAACCTGCCCGCAGCCTGCATGGCAATGAAGCAGGGTGGCTATCCGCGCCAGCCGGAGCCCAAGGCACGCCAACGCTTCGACCGTGACTATCGCATCTTTCTGGAAATGCATGCCCAGCGCAAAGTGTTGGACGCTCTTTAGCTTCTAGTGGGCCTCGTCCCAATTGTTCGCGGCGCGGGCATCGACCTTGAGCGGCACGGATAATGCGATTGCTGGCATTGCCGCATTTTCCATCACCTCGCGAATGACGGGGATCGTTGCCTCCACCTCGGACTCGGCTGTCTCGAAGATCAGTTCGTCATGCACTTGCAAGAGCATGCGGGCGGAAAGCTTCGCCTTGTCCAAGGCCGGTTCAATGCGCACCATGGCGCGGCGGATGATATCGGCAGCCGACCCCTGGATTGGCGCATTGATCGCGGCGCGTTCGTTGAAGGCGCGGTGCTGCGGATTGGAAGAGCGGATCTCCGGATAGTGCGCACGCCGTCCGAAGATGGTCTCGACATAACCATACTGGCGGGCAAAGGCCTTGGTCGATTCCATGTAATCGCGGATGCCGGGGAAGCGTTCGAAATAGGTGCGAATATATTGCCCGGCTTCTTCCCGCGGAATGGAAAGCTGGTTGGCAAGGCCAAAGGCGGAAATGCCGTAAATAATGCCGAAATTGATCGCCTTGGCCCGGCGGCGAACTTCCGAGGGCATGTCTTTCACGGGAACGCCGAACATTTCGGACGCGGTCATGGCATGAATATCGATGCCGTCGGCAAAGGCCTGGGTGAGCTGCGGAATATCGGCGACATGGGCTAGCACGCGCAATTCGATCTGGCTGTAGTCGGCGGAAATGAGCTTGTTGCCAGGCTCGGCGATGAAGGCTGTGCGGATCTTGCGGCCTTCCGCGGTGCGGACTGGAATATTCTGCAGGTTCGGCTCTGACGAGGAGAGCCGGCCTGTCGACGTAGCGGCCATGGCGTAGGATGTGTGGACGCGCTTGGTCTTGGGGTTGATGTAACCCGGCAGCGCATCGGTATAGGTCGATTTCAGTTTCGTAAGCTGGCGCCAATCGACGATCTTGCGCGGAAGTTCATGCCCCTCGGCCGCGAGATCTTCCAGCAATTGTGCCGAGGTGGACCATTGACCGGTCTTGGTCTTGGAGCCGCCCGGCAGACCCATCTTGCCGAAGAGAATATCGCCCATCTGCTTCGGCGAGCCGATATTGATCTTCTCACCGGCAAGCCTGTAGATCTCCTCTTCGATCGCCGCTGCCGATTGGGCAAGATCGCCTGATAGCCGCGACAGGATCTGGCGATCGACAGAAATCCCGCGCTCTTCCATACGGGCAAGCACGGGAATAAGAGGGCGTTCCAGCCGTTCGTAAACGGAAGCGATGCTATCGGCGGCAAGGCGTGGCTTCAACAGCCGCCAGAGCCTTAAGGTTACATCCGCATCCTCGCCCGCATATTCGGTCGCGCGTTCTATCGCGACCTTGTCGAATGTAACTGACGACTTACCAGAACCAATCATGTCCTTATAGGACATCGGCTTGTGGCCAAGCCACCGGTCACAAAGGCTGTCCATGGTGTGGCTGCCTTCGCCGGCGTCCAGTACGTAGGAAATGAGCATCGTGTCGTCCAGGGGATGAAGGTCAATGCCGTGGCGATGCATGATCAGCCACTCATACTTCATGCCGTGGGCAATCTTGAGAACCGAGCGGTCCTCAAGCAGCGGTTTCAGCCGGCTGAACACTTCCCGTTCGGGGATCTGACCTTCCACCAAGCCGCCGCCGAGCAAGTCTCCATCGCCCGATTGGTGGTTGATCGGGATATAGGCCGCCCGGCCAGGACGGGTGGCGAGGGATATGCCAACGACATCCGCCTGCATCGGATCGGCAGAATTGGTTTCGGTATCGAAGGCAACTGCGCCCGATGACATGGCCTCGTCGATCCACACCTGCAGCGCGGCAACATCGCGGATGGTCGCATAAGCACTTCGGTCAAACTTGGCGGCAAGCGCTTCATCGGTGCGCGATTTGACAAGGTCGGCGGGAGTTGCGAGGAAGTTCGAATTGCCGTTCCGCGCCGGGGCCTCGTCGGCTCTTGCGGAAGCGGCAGTAGTGCCGGGCTCGACGTCCAAATCGGGCCCATGCGCCTCGGCAACCGCCTCGATCTTCAGCCTTGCCGGCTGAATCTCGCTCGCATCCACGCCCGTCGCTTCGGCAGCCCGGCGCGTCAGCGCGTTGAACTCCATGCTTTTCAAGAAGGCTATGAGTTTGGGGCCATCCTGGGGTTCGAGACTGAATTCCTCTATCCCCACGTCGATGGGCGTATCCTTCTTCAGCGTTACCAGCTGGCGGGAAATGCGCGCCTGATCGGCATGCTCGATAATATTCTCCCGTCGCTTCTGCTGCTTGATCTCACCGGCCCGCGCCAGCAGCGTATCAAGATCGCCGAACTCCTCCAGCAACTGCGCCGCGGTCTTGGGTCCGATGCCGGGGATGCCGGGCACGTTGTCGGTCGAATCGCCGGTAAGCGCCTGCAGGTCGATCATCTTTTCCGGTGGCACGCCCCATTTTTCGATGACATCGGGAATGCTGATCTGCTTGTCCTTCATGCTGTCATACATCGACACATTCTGCGTGACGAGCTGCATGAGATCCTTGTCCGACGAGATGATGGTGACCTCGGCGCCAGCCTCCTCGGCCAGCCGCGCATAGGTCGCGATCAGGTCGTCCGCCTCGTAACCGTCCTTCTCGATGCAAGGCAGGTTGAAGGCTTTGGTCGCCTCGCGGATCAGGCCGAACTGCGGAATGAGGTCTTCCGGCGGTGCCGACCGGTTGGCCTTGTACTCGGGATAGATTTCCTTGCGGAAGGTGTGCGACGAATAATCGAAGATCACGGCAAAGTGCGTCGGCGTATCGCGCACCGATGTGTCGCGCGCCTCCCGCAGCAGCTTCCACAACATGTTGCAGAAACCGGACACGGCGCCGACGGGCAAGCCGTCCGATTTGCGCGTCAGGGGAGGGAGAGCATGATAGGCCCGAAAGATATAACCTGAGCCGTCGACGAGGAAGAGATGATCACCTTTTTTCATGGGCGATAGGATTAAATGATGATCCTCGAAAAGGGAATGACAGTCGCCTTTTCTTTCAACGAAAGTTCACATCCAACCTGACGAATCCTGACACAGGCTTATCACGCGTTTGTTACAAAGATGTAATCTACGATGCCCTTGAATTGCCACGGTTTGCCCCCCAAATCCATGTTGTCGACGTTAGATCGATGTCCGGATTTAAGGCTCGTCCCCCGCCTGAGCCCGGACTTGCGGGCCAACCTCATCCCCCTCTCCAGGGTTGACCGCAAATGAGTGTAGTGATCTGGTCGCCTGTGGTCCCCCCGCCACGGCGACCATTTCTTTTTAGGCTCAAGGCGGCCTAATTTTTTCTGCCGCTTGTGCCAAAATGCGCTAATAAGAACTCCCTTCACGAGTCCCGGTCCACAGAAATCAGGAAATACCATGTCAGCTCTCGAACCCGTCTTGAACGCGCTTGATACTAACCTCGACAACAGTCTGGAGCGCCTTTTCGACCTGTTGAAGATCAAGTCAATCTCGACCGATCCGGCGTTCAAGTCTGACTGTCGCAAAGCTGCCGAATGGCTTGTCGCCGATCTCAAGTCCATTGGTTTCGACGCCAGCATCCGCGACACGCCCGGCCATCCTATGGTCGTTGCACACCATGAGGGCCCGAGCGCCGATGCACCCCATGTGCTGTTCTACGGCCACTACGACGTGCAGCCTGTCGATCCCCTGGAACTTTGGGAAAACGATCCCTTTGCACCGGCAATCAAGGAAGCAGGGAATGGCCGCAAGATTCTGACCGGCCGCGGCACTTCCGACGACAAGGGCCAACTGATGACCTTCGTCGAAGCCTGCCGCGCCTATAAGGATGTTCACGGCAAACTGCCGGTCAAGGTTTCGATCCTGTTCGAAGGCGAGGAGGAGTCCGGCTCGCCGTCCCTCAAGCCGTTTCTTGAGGCCCATAAGGACGAATTGAAAGCAGACTTCGCCCTCGTCTGCGATACGAGCATGTGGAACGCGGAGACACCCGCCATCTCGGTCGGCCTGCGCGGCCTCGTCGGGGAAGAAATCGTCATCAAGGCCGCTGATCGCGATCTTCATTCCGGGCATTTCGGCGGCGCCGCTGCCAATCCGATCCGCATTCTCACAAAAATCCTTGCCGACTTGCATGACGATAATGGGGGTGTGACCATTCCTGGCTTCTACGAAGGCGTCGATGAAACCCCGACACAGATCTTGCAGATGTGGGAGGGTCTCGGTTCGACGCCGGGGAATTTTCTCGGACCGATCGGACTGTCGATCCCCTCCGGTGAGAAGGGCCGCTCGATCCTCGAACTGATCTGGGCTCGCCCCACCGCCGAAATCAACGGCATCATCGGGGGCTATACGGGCAAGGGCTTCAAGACCGTCATCGCTGCCGAAGCCTCGGCAAAAGTATCGTTCCGTCTGGTTCACAAGCAGAATCCGGAGAAAATCCGCGAAGCTTTCCGGGCTTTCGTCCGTGAGCGTGTTCCCGCCGATTGTTCCGTTGAGTTTCACAAGCATGGCGGCTCGCCGGCGATCCAGCTCTCCTATGATTCGCCGCTCTTGACCAAGGCCAAGAATGCGTTGAGCGACGAATGGCCGAAGCCGGCCGTGCTGATCGCCATGGGCGGATCGATTCCGATCGTTGGCGACTTCCAGCGCATGCTCGGAATGGAATCGCTGCTTGTCGGTTATGGCCTTGAGGATGACCGCATCCATTCGCCCAACGAGAAATATGAGCTGAACTCTTTCCACAAGGGTCAGCGGTCGTGGGCGCGCATCCTTGCCGCACTCGCAAAGTAATCGAAAGAGATATTCCTATGGCTATTCGCTTCCACCACAACGATCTTCCCGACCTCAGCCGCTATCAGGTCGACGCCGTTGCAATCGACACGGAAACGCTGGGCCTCAACCCGCATCGGGACCGGCTCTGTGTGGTGCAGATATCGCCTGGCGATGGTTCTGCTGACGTCATCCAGATCGACAAAGGTCAAAAAACCGCCCCCAACCTTGTCAAGATTCTTGGCGATGATGCCATCACCAAGATCTTCCATTATGGCCGTTTTGACCTTGCAGTGCTGTTTCACAGCTTTGGCGTGATGCCGAAGGCGGTTTTTTGTACGAAGATCGCCTCGCGGCTGTCGCGGACTTATACCGACCGGCATGGGTTGAAAGATATCTGCAGCGAATTGCTGGAGGTCAATCTTTCAAAGCAGCAGCAGTCTTCAGATTGGGCCGCTTCGGAATTGTCCCAGGCACAGCTTGAATATGCCGCATCGGATGTTCTCTATCTGCATCGCCTGCGCACCATCCTGCAGCAGCGCCTGCTACGCGATGGTCGCGCGGAGGAAGCCGCGGCCTGTTTCGAATTCCTGCCGACCCGCGCCAAGCTCGACCTGATGGGATGGGACGAGCAGGACATTTTCGCCCATAGCTAGAGACGAGCCCGGGCTATTCCGCCGACGCCAACGCGGGTCGGCGAACCGGCGCGCCATCGATATGGGCCCATCGCGGCCGTTTGAACAAAAATGTCCCGTAGCCGCTCCATTGGATAAGCGCATAACAGATAACGGGCCCGAGCACCCCGCTGACGACCGTCAAAAGTGAAATCGTACCGATGTCGGTAACGATTCCGGTTTTCAAAAGGAACGTGCGGGCCATCGCCATTGGCAGGAAGAAGGCGAGATAGACCACGATCGAATTCGCGCCAAGCCAGCGCAGCGGGCGAACAAGCCATTCCCGCGTGGAGAGGGAGCCGGCGACCAGCGCCGAAACGGAAACGATTGCGAGCGCTCCGGCAAAGCCAGCCGCGAGAGAAATCAGGGGCACGCTGGCCCAGCCGCCCAGTCCCCCTGACGTGTATGATTCTTGAGGTATCCAGGCTGCGAAGGGTTCGGATGCCGGGTGGAAGACGAGCCAGCCATTGACGAGAGCCCATAGGCCGAGAATGGCAAGCGCCACTGGCGGGCGCTGCCGCAGCCAATCGGCAAGCCTGAAGATTGCCGGTGCGAAGGCATAGCCGGCGAAGAAATAGACATACCGGCTGCAGAATTCATCGACCACCAGCCAACCGGTGTGGATCGGCAATGTCTCCAGAGTTGCCGCGACAATCAACACCAGCCAGGGATTCACGTTTTTGACAAGCCGTGTGACGACGAAAAATACGGGCAACAGATAGATGAACCACAAGGTGCCAAAGGGCTGAATGAAAGCAAGCAGATATGCGGATACCGCCCCGCTCGCTCCGCTTTCCCCAACGATGCCCGGCGCCTTGAACAGGAACTGGATCGTCAGCCACAGCACATAAAAGTAAGCGAAGTGCACGATCTTGCGGTCGGCGTAGAGCCGCCAGGGCCGATCAATGACGAGGCCGAGAAACAGGCCGGAGATCATGAAGAAGTCCGGCATGCGGAAGGGCTGCGCGAAGGCGACGACCGCATGCATCCAACCGCGTGTGCCCGCTTCATTCTCGACACCCAATACGGAATGCATCATCACCACGAAGATGATGCAAATGCCTTTGGCAATATCGACCCAGTCGACACGCGTCCTTCCGCCAGTACTCATTGAGATTGCTTCCCCCAAACCACGCCCCTTACATACAGAAAAAAACAAAAGGGGAAATAAAATTCATTTGATCGATGGGGCAACGACTGGAGCGCGTATCCCAAAAACAAAAGAGCCGGGCAAAAGCCCGGCGAATTGTGAACGCAAATGCGTCCAGAGGGGAACACGTAACGAGCGAAAAATGGGAGGAGAACCACTCGTTACGCGATACAAAAATATGCCTGCACAGAGTTCTTTTCAAGGGCCGCAAGATAATATTTTACGCGTGCGATCATTTTTCCATTGCTGACGCTGTTTTCCGAACATGTTTCAGCTCGCGGGAGACCCAGTTTGGGGTGCTTGACCGGCAGGTTCCTGCAGATCCTTGCAAACCCCGTGACCACGCAACTGGCAGCCGCCAAGGCGATATTGGGCTTCGGATGCCGGGGCAGGGTTCAGGCGCTCGATGGCGCCACCGCCGCAACCACTCAAGAGCGCCACCAGACAAACAGGAACGACAAAACGCATGAGTGAACTCCGTGATCGACAAGCCAGACTAGAGCCTTTCTTGCTTAAATGGAATCGTTCTGCCGGAGGGTTGAAAGCAGTTTGTTGGTTTGCGCACGCAAACCAACGGCCGGGTTTCCGGCTGGCGGCCACCCACTTTGTCAGGCGGCGTCGCCCGATGGGTAAACATCGGCCTCGCCACCTTCCTCGCGGATTGTCTCGCCATCCGAAGGGCTCTAGCGTCGTGCGTCGTCATTCTCAATCGGGACGATTGGCATCACCGTCCGCACTTTAACCGCACCTTAAATCGCCGCATTTACCCTGCAACGGGTCGCGGTTCATTCTGTAACGCTTACGGGGCGAGACTTCTCATTCATGGCATCACGCGACACGGGCAAACAACGTATCGAGCCGCGCTTCGGTTCGGACCGCCGTTCGGGCGATGATTTGCGCGCAGATCCGGAGGACAGGCCAGTGGCGAAACGGAAAACAGCGCGGAAGTCCGCCCCCTCGAAACGCCGCAAGGCGCGTCGTGGCGGTAGTGGTGGTGGTTTCTTCGGCTTCGTGCGGCGCATGCTCTACTGGTCGTTTGTCCTGTGCATATGGGGCGGTATCGCCATGGCAGGCACCGTCATCTATTTCGCGGCGAAGATGCCGCAGACCACGACCTGGTCGATCCCGGATCGGCCGCCAAACGTCAAGATAGTTTCGGTGGAAGGTGACCTGATCGCCAATCGCGGTGCGTCCGGTGGTGAAGCCATCAGTCTGCACGACATGTCGCCCTATCTGCCTGAAGCCGTAGTCGCCATCGAGGACCGGCGCTTCTATTCGCATTTCGGCGTTGATCCCATCGGCTTTGCCCGGGCCATGGCGACCAATATCATATCGGGCCGTCTGGTACAGGGCGGTTCGACCATTACCCAGCAGCTCGCCAAGAACCTTTTCCTGACGCCAGACCGCACGATCGAGCGCAAGGTGCAGGAAGTCCTGCTCGCCCTCTGGCTCGAGCGCAAATACACCAAGAACCAGATCCTGGAGATGTATCTCAACCGGGTCTATCTTGGCTCGGGCTCCTATGGTGTCGCCGCTGCCTCACGGCGCTATTTCGACAAGTCGGCCAAGGAAGTCACTCTGCCGGAGGCAGCCCTGATTGCGGGACTGCTCAAGGCGCCATCGCGTCTGTCGCCGGCACGTGATCCGAAAGCTGCCAGCGAACGGGCCCAGCTCGTGCTGGCCGCCATGCGCGAACAAGGCATGATCGGCGACAAGGAACTCAATGTCGCCATGAAACAACCGGCAACCCGGGCAGCATCCTACTGGACCGGCTCGGAGCAATATGTGGCCGACCGGGTGATGGAGGAATTGCCGGGGTTGATCGGCGAGGTGCGCAGCGATGTCATCGTCGATACGACCGTCGATCTTGGGCTGCAGAAGCTCGGCGAGGCATCGATCCGTGACCTCATCAGCAAGAATGGCGAGAAGCTGAACGTGTCGCAGGGCGCCCTGGTGTCGATCGATGGCACCGGCGCGGTGCGGGCACTTATCGGTGGCTATGACTATTCCAACAGCCAGTTCGACCGCGCCAGCGAAGCGAAACGTCAACCGGGCTCGGCCTTCAAGCCGTTCGTCTACCTCTCCGCCCTTGAACAGGGCTTTACACCTGAATCCGTGCGTAATGATGCGCCGATCCGGATCGGCAACTGGACGCCTGGAAACTTCAACGGCAAGTATTTCGGCAAGGTCACGCTCGCCGAAGCGCTGGCACGCTCGCTCAATTCCGTCTCGGCGCAGCTGGTGATGGAGGTAGGTCCTAGCACGGTGATATCGACGGCACATCGGCTCGGCATCGATTCGAACCTCACCTCCAACGCATCGCTTGCGCTTGGAACCTCCGAAGTGACGTTGCTTGAACTCACCGATGCCTTCGTGCCCTTTGCCAATGGCGGTTACAAGGCGCCGATCCATATCGTCCGGCGCGTGACGACCAATGAGGGCAAGGTGCTTTACCAGTTTAAGGGGCCGTCGCCTGACCGGGTTATCGATCCGCGCAATGTCGGCATGATGAATGCGATGCTGCGTCAAACCGTGGAAAGCGGAACCGCCACCAAGGCGAAATTCGGCTGGCCTGCGGCGGGCAAAACCGGCACCAGCCAGAATTTTCGCGATGCCTGGTTTATCGGCTATACCTCGAACCTGACGACCGGCGTGTGGTTCGGCAATGATGACGGCAAGCCAACCAGGAAGATAACCGGCGGTTCGCTGCCTGCCATTGCCTGGAAGGATTTCATGGTTGCGGCGCACAAGGGCGTGCCCGTCGCGCAATTGCCGGGCGACTATCAGCTCAATCAGCAGGTCAATGACGGTAATGACATCCTGCCTTCAGCAGGCGTCGATCCGGCTGTGCCGGCTTCGGAGGGCGTGCCTTCCGCCGAGCTCAGCCCGGCCGGGCCAATGCCGCCTGCCGATCTTGGCGATCAGACAGGTTCGACGCATCCGGTGCCATCGGCGAGCGTCGGCGGTGGCGGCAAGAGCCGCAGGACCACTCTGTTTGATCTGATCATGGGCAACTGATCGATTGTGCGTGGTTCGACAAGCTCACCATGAGAGAGGTTGGTTGATTGCAGGGAGCCAAGAACTGAAACATCGACAGTGATCTTGCAACGCAAAGAACTTGCAGTCGGCAGTAATCTTGCAACGCACTCACCTCCTCATGGTGAGCTTGTCGAACCACGCACAATTTGGACCTACTGGCTAAGCGTTCGCCTGACCGCTGATTTCCAGCCGGCAATCTTTGCCTTACGGGTCTTCTCGTCCATCTTCGGGACGAATTGCGTGTCGCGTTCCCAGGTTTTGGAGAAATCGCGGCGATTCGGCCAGATGCCCGCCTTCGATCCTGCAAGCCAGGCGGCCCCGAGCGCCGTCGTTTCGAGGATGACCGGACGATCCACCGGCGCGTCGAGGATGTCGGCGAGGCGCTGCATGGTCCAGTCGGAAGCCACCATGCCGCCATCGACACGCAACACGGTCTTCTTATCGGACGCTTTCCAGTCCTTGCGCATGGCGTCGAGCAGGTCGCGGGTTTGATAAGCGACCGATTCGAGCGCTGCACGGGCAAATTCCGCGGGACCGGTGTTGCGGGTGAGACCGTAGATCGCGCCACGCGCTTCCGCATCCCAGTGGGGAGCGCCGAGGCCGACGAAGGCGGGAACCAGGTAAACCTCCTGGCTCGGGTCGGCCTGGTCGGCGAGCTTTCCCGTTTCAGGCGCCGAGCCGATGATCTTGAGACCGTCCCGCAGCCACTGTACGGCTGCGCCGGCAATGAAGATCGAACCTTCAAGCGCATAGGTCGTCTTGCCGTTGAGGCGGTAGGCGATGGTCGTCAGCAACCGGTTCTTTGACAACACCATGTCACTGCCGGTGTTGAGCAGGGCGAAACAGCCGGTGCCGTAGGTGGACTTGAACATGCCGGGCTCGAAGCAGGCCTGGCCGATCGTCGCGGCGTGCTGATCGCCGGCGACGCCAAGGATCGGAATGGCCGCGCCGAGCAGCGAAGCCTCGGCCGCGCCGTAGTTGGCCGAACAGTCCTTCACCTCTGGCAACATCGCGCGGGGAATGCGAAGGATGCCCAGCAGTTCCTCATCCCATTCATTGGTAGCGATATTGAACAGCAGCGTGCGCGAAGCATTGGTGGCGTCGGTGGCATGCACCTTGCCGTCTGTAAGCCGCCAGATCAGGAAACTGTCGATCGTACCGAAGAGCAGTTCGCCATCGGCCGCACGTTTGCGCGCACCCGGCACCTTGTCCAGGATCCACGCAAGTTTGGTGCCGGAAAAATAGGGATCGAGAAGGAGCCCCGTCTTGCGGGTGAACGTCTTTTCCAGCCCCTGTCTTTTCAGTTTCTGGCAGAGGGATGCGGTGCGCCGGTCCTGCCAGACAATGGCATTGTGGATGGGTTTTCCGGTCACCTTGTCCCAGACAATAACGGTCTCGCGCTGGTTGGTGATGCCGATAGCCGCCACATCGCCTGCCTGTATCTTGGCATTTTCAATGGCAATCTCGCAGGTGCTGAGCACGGATTGCCAGATCTCTTCCGGATCGTGTTCGACCCAGCCGGATTGCGGATAAATCTGCGTGAATTCCTGTTGGCTCTTGCCGGCGACCTTGCGGTTTTGGTCAAAGACGATGGCACGGCTCGACGTGGTGCCTTGATCGATGGCCAGGATATATCCGTTCATGCTTGCCCCCCCTGATTTGCGCGCCAAGATATTGGCTTGAGTTCATCAGATCAATTGCTGCGACATGATAGGGCTCGAAATTCACTGTTCGATGCTCTAAGGCTGATGCAACGGAGAATTGCCATGTCCAATGATGAACCACGCAAGGTCCTTGTCCTGACGGGAGCAAGCCGCGGTATCGGCCACGCGACCGTCAAACGCTTCTCGCGCGCCGGTTGGCGCGTCATAACCTGTTCCCGTCAGAGTTTCGATGACAATTGTCCGTGGCCGGCAGGTCCCGAGGACCACATCAAGGTGGACCTTGCCGATCCCGCCGATGTCGATCACGCTGTTTCCGAGATCCGGCAGCGCCTTGCGGCCGAGGGCGGCGGTCTGAATGCATTGGTCAACAATGCCGGCATCTCGCCGAAAAACAGTGCCGGGGACCGGCTCGATTCGATCGTGACGCCGATGCAGACCTGGACGACCGTCTTCCAGGTCAATTTCTTCGCGCCGATCATGCTGGCGCGCGGTCTGTTCAAGGAACTGGAGGCCGCCAAGGGATCGGTAGTCAATGTCACCTCCATTGCCGGCAGCCGCGTGCATCCCTTTGCCGGGACCGCCTACGCGACGTCCAAGGCGGCTCTCGCCTCGCTGACGCGCGAAATGGCCTCGGATTTTGGCCCGCATGGCATCCGCGTCAATGCAATCGCACCGGGTGAAATCGATACGGCAATTCTTTCGCCGGGTACCGACAAGCTTGTGGAGCACTTGCCGCTGCGCCGTCTCGGCAAGACCGCAGAAGTTGCCGAGACCATCTTTTTCCTGTGCAGCGAATCGTCGTCCTACGTAACGGGCGCCGAAATCCATATCAATGGCGGCCAGCACGTCTGAAAAAGCCCTCCTCAACAGGGAGGAGGGTTCAGCTTCAGATCATCAAACGTAGCGGTTGACGATGTTTTCCAGATATTCCTGGCGGCCGGAACGCGGCTGCGGCTGGATTTTGTCATCCTCCACCCGTTTTGCGATCGCATCGAGCGATACCTTGCCGGACAGCATGGCCTGGGCCTCAGGGGCCGACCACCCTGCGTACCGATCGTCGACGAAGCCCGTCAGGGCCTTGTCCTCGATCATCCTGGCTGCTGCCTTGAGGCCACGGGCGCAGGTATCCATGCCGCCGATGTGGGCGATGAGCAGATCTTGCGGGTCGATGGACTGGCGACGCAGTTTGGCGTCGAAATTGGTGCCGCCCGTGGTAAATCCGCCCGCCTTGAGGACTTCGTGATAGGCAAGGGCAATTTCCGGAACATTGTTCGGAAACTGATCCGTATCCCAGCCGGACTGGTAGTCGTTGCGGTTCATGTCGATCGACCCAAAGATGCCGAGTGCGGCAGCTGTGGCCAGTTCATGCTCGAAGGAATGGCCGGCGAGAATGGCATGACCCTGTTCGAGATTGACCTTTACCTCGTTTTCGAGCCCGAAGCGTTTCAGGAAGCCGTAGACGGTCGCTGCATCGTAATCATACTGGTGCTTGGTTGGTTCCTGTGGTTTCGGCTCGATCAGGATCGTGCCCTTGAAACCGATTTTGTGCTTGTACTCGACGACGAGGCTGAGGAAACGGCCCATCTGGTCGAGTTCGCGCTTCATGTCGGTGTTGAGCAGCGTTTCATAGCCTTCACGGCCGCCCCATAACACGTAGTTCTCGCCGTTGAGCTTCTGCGTCACGTCGATACAGGTTTTGACGGTCGCGGCCGCATAGGCAAAGACATCCGGATCAGGGTTGGTTGCCGCGCCAGACATGTAGCGGCGATTGGAGAAGAGGTTGGCCGTGCCCCAAAGCAGTTTGGTTCCGGTCCTTTCCATCTTGCCGGCGAAGTAGTCGGCGATCTCGTGTAGGCGCTTGTTGCTCTCCGTGATCGTCTCCCCCTCCGGACGCACATCGGCGTCATGGAAGCAGAAATAGGGCGCACCGAGGATCGAGAACATCTCGAAGGCTACATCGGCCTTCAGCTTTGCCCCCTCCATCGTATCGTTGAACCACGGGCGTTCGAAGGTCTGACCGCCGAACGGATCGCCACCTGGCCAGACAAAGGAATGCCAGTAGGCGATGGCGAACCGGAGGTGATCTTCGAGGCGCTTGCCGAGGACGATCTCGTCCGCATTGTAGAAACGATAGGCCAGCGGATTGTTGCTCTCCGGCCCCTCATATTTGACTGGTTTGGTATCACCGAAAAATCCGCTGGTCATGATTGAACTCCTTTAAGTGCTGGATAGAGGTTGTGATATCGGTTGTAAGCCGCGTCGAAAGCGGCCGTCAGGCGCGCTTCGGGTTCGACACTGTAGTCTGTTGCGGGGGCGGCGCAGATCGCCAGCGGATCGGCATTTTCCGCGGCAATCAGACCGAGGCGCGCCGCGCCAAAGGCGGCACCAAAATCCCCGTCGGCAGGAACATCGACCGGGATGTTGAGTGCCGTTGCAATCGCCGTTAGCCAATAGGTCGAGCGGGAGCCGCCGCCGACGGCTGTAACCCGCTGAAGCCGCGTGCCGGCCGTAGCAAGGGCATGGAGGCAATCGCGGAAGGCAAAGGCGACGCCTTCAAGCACAGCCTGTGTCAAGGCGGCCCGGTCGCTGGCATGTTCCAGTCCCTGGAAGGAGCCACGGATGGCCGAATCGTTGAGCGGCGTGCGCTCGCCGGAAAGATAGGGCAGGAATGTCACGCCGGAGGGCGCGCGCAATTCGGGGCCGAGTTCATCCGTCAGTTCGGCCGGTTTGCGCGAGGTGATCCCGGCATACCAGTTCAGCGCATCGGTTGCCGAAAGGATGACGCCCATCTGATGCCAGGTATTCGGCAGCGCATGACAGAACGTGTGAACCGCACTTTCCGGGTTGGGCAGATAAGCGCGGTTGGCTGCAAACAGCACACCGGATGTGCCGAGCGAAACGAAGGCATGGCCTTCACCGACCGTTCCCATGCCACAGGCCGACGCGGCGTTGTCGCCAGCGCCGCCAGCAACGACGACATTGCCGGACATGCCCCAGCGCGCAGCGAGATCGGCCTTGAGTTTGCCTGACACCTCTGTGCCTTCAACGAGCGAAGGCATATGGCTCTCATCGAGGCCGGTCGCGGCGAGAAGGTCCGCCGACCACGTGCGCTTACCCACATCGAGCCAGGACGTGCCGGCGGCGTCGGACATTTCTGAGACATGTTCACCCGTCAGCCACAGGCGCAGGTAATCTTTCGGCAACAGGACGCGGCGAAGTCTGGCGAAAATCTCAGCTTCGTTGTTCTTGACCCATACGACCTTAGGAGCAGTAAAGCCGGGAAAGACGATATTGCCGCTCAGCGCCCGAAATTTCGGATCGCTGTCGAGTTCGGCGGCCTCAGCATGGCTGCGCGTATCGTTCCACAATATGCAGGGGCGCAGCACCTTGTCGCCGGCGTCCAGCAACGTCGCGCCGTGCATCTGCCCCGAAAGGCCGATGCCTTTCACGGCGGCAAGCGCCTTGCCGTGCGTGGACTTCAGCGATGCAATGGCGTCCTCGGTCGCCTTGATCCAGTGGGACGGATCCTGTTCGGACCAACCGGAATGCGGACGCGAAATATCAAGCGTTCCTGTTCCCGAACCGATAACGGTCTGACTCTCGTCTATCAGCAGGGCCTTGACACCCGATGTGCCCAAATCGAGACCTAGATACATGAAAATTCCCTTCCTGAAATGTTCGCCTAGACGGCGTGCTTGAGCAGAGTTTCCCCAGGCGCGAACACTTGCGTGTCGAGGTGAAGCAGTGACGTCATCATGCAACCCTGCAGGATTAGCGGATGTTCATCCGGGTAGCATCGGATACTCAGATCCTGGGTAGCGCCCCAACCCGACGTGCCGGATACGACATCGCGCAATTCCTCTTCCATGAGGTCGAAAACACCGGCGCCCGGACCAACAAATGCCACGGGCACCGGATCGATCAACGAGAACAGGCTGCGCAGACCTGATCCAATCGCCTGTCCGGCCTTCTGAAATGCGGCGCGCTCTTCGCCATCGGCTGCTCTGGCACGGTTGGCGACAGCGGTGAATGTCGATGGGTCTACGTCCTGTGCCGGCTGGCTGTTTTCATCTTGGCCGGATGTTGTCCGCAGGATAGCATAGTCGCTGGCATAGGCCTCGATACAGCCGTGCCGGCCACAACGGCAAAGGGCGCCTTTCGGCAGATGGAGCATGTGTCCAAACTCGGCAGCGGAGGAATGAGCGCCGAGGAAGGGCTTGCCCTTGAGGTAAAGGCCCATACCGATACCGTGGGAGAGCAGGACCGCTGCGAAATCCTTTGCATAGTACTCCGGATCGATCCAGCGCAATGCCTCGGCGATCATGTTGCAATCATTGGCAACGGCAACGTCAACGCCATAGCGCTGCGACAGGACATCCCCAAACGCGATGTTGGTGTCCGGTGTGATCGGCGACCAAAGCATTGTTGCGCTCGTCGCATCGGTAACGCCCTGCACGCCCATTGAAATGTGCATGAGCTGGCCCGCACTGGAGGGGCGGCAGTCGATCAGATTGTCGAGCATCGTACAGATGGAATGGATCAGCGATTCTGCCGTTGTTTCCAGCGTTGGCACACGCCGGAATTCCTCGGCAATCATCTGCCCCTTGTAATCATACAGGACGACGTGAACGAGATTGAGCGCAAGCTCGACGATCGCCACCGTGGCGATCGCGGGGTTGAGTGCAAGGGCTACCTGTGGCCGCCCGCGCCGGTTCGATGTGACATCGCTCTCGCGGCTTTCGCCGATAATTCCCTCCGAAATGAGCGCAGTGGTGATGGCGGAAATGGTGGAGGGGCTGAGCCCGGTTTGGGCGACAATATCGGTACGCGACAGCAGGCCGTGGCGGCGCAAGGCCGTCAGCACAAGCCTTCGATTCTGGCGCCTGACATCGTCGGGTCGCGCGATCTCATCAATCGACAAAATGCTCTCCTCCCCATAACCCTTTTTTGTGCATTGCAAAATTGTTGTTGCATTGCAATGGGTTATGCTGCGAAAATCTATGTTGACATGGAATTGCTTTTAAGTCACTATTTTTTTCGAGCCTCGAAATAAAGAGGTTTGAATGGTGGCCGGAGGTGTAAGGCCACGCATTTATCAGTCATCGTGCTGCGTGCACTGGGAGGGTTACCATGAAGAAATACGCAACCGCGTTAGCGGGCGCTGCTGTCCTTGCTGTCTCGTTTGCCGGACCTGTTCTGGCGAAGGACAAGATCGTTGGTGTGTCCTGGTCGAACTTCCAGGAAGAGCGCTGGAAGACCGACGAGGCTGCGATCAAGAAGGCACTTGAAGCCAATGGCGACAAGTACATTTCCGCCGATGCGCAGTCTTCGGCTGCCAAACAGTTGACCGATGTCGAGAGCCTGATCTCGCAGGGCGCAAATGCGCTGATCATCCTTGCCCAGGATTCGAGCGCCATCGGCCCGGCTGTCGAAAAGGCCGTCGCCGAAGGCATTCCGGTCGTTGGTTATGACCGTCTGATCGAAAACAAGGATGCGTTCTACATCACCTTCGACAACAAGGAAGTCGGCCGCATGCAGGCACGCGGCGTTTTCGCTGTGAAGCCGGAAGGTAACTACGTCTTCATCAAGGGCTCCTCGGCTGATCCGAACGCCGATTTCCTGTTCTCGGGCGCTCAGGAAGTGCTGAAGGAAGCCATCGATTCCGGCAAGATCAAGAATGTCGGCGAAGCCTATACGGATGGCTGGCTGCCAGCTAACGCCCAGAAGAACATGGAACAGTTCCTGACGGCCAACGACAACAAGGTTGATGCCGTTGTTGCCGCCAATGACGGCACTGCAGGTGGCGCAATTGCAGCGCTGCAGGCCCAAGGGCTCGCCGGCACTGTGCCGGTCTCGGGCCAGGATGCGGATTTCGCCGCGCTGAACCGCGTTGCGCTCGGCACGCAGACCGTGACGATCTGGAAGGACTCCCGCGAACTTGGCAAGCAAGCCGCAGGCATTGCATCGGCTCTTGCTGATGGCAAGAAGATGGGCGAAATCCCGAATGTGCAGAAGTTCGCCGGCGGCGCCAACAAGGTTGAAGTCAACGCCGTCTTCCTGACGCCGGTTCCGGTCACCAAGGACAATCTCGATGTCGTCATCGATGCGGGCTGGGTGACGAAAGATGTCGTCTGTCAGGGCGTGAAGGCTGGTTCCGTACCGGCCTGCAAATAGTATCGGCCAAATCTGCTAGGATAGAGCGCCGCTGACCCACCCGGTCAGCGGCGTTTCAAAAGAAAACTGGGAGAATAATATGAGTGATCCGGCCATCAGTATCGACCGGGCTCGCGCTTCCGAACTCGGTCTCGTTGCCAGGTTCTTCAAGGCGACCGAGCTCGATACCCGCCTTCTCGGCATGATCGGAGCGTTGGTCATCATCTGGCTCGCCTTCCAGATTCTCACCGGCGGCCTGGTCAACGGCCAGTTCCTGACACCGCGCAATCTGTGGAACCTGTCAGTACAAACCTCATCTATCGCCGTTATGGCGACGGGAATGGTGCTGATCATCGTCACCCGCAATATCGACCTTTCTGTCGGCTCGGTCCTTGGCTTTGTCGGCATGATCATGGGTGTCACCCAGGCCGAAATCTTGCCAAAGCTCATTGGCTTCGAACAACCCTTTACCTGGATCATTTCGCTTGGCCTTGGCATTGTTGTCGGAGCGCTCATCGGCGGCTTCCAGGGCTTTGTCATTGCCTTTCTTGGCGTGCCGGCATTCATCGTCACGCTCGGCGGCCTTCTGGTCTGGCGCGGCGCTGCTTGGTGGGTCACGTCCGGCCGCACAGTAGCACCGATGGACTCGACCTTCCGTCTCATGGGCGGCGGTCCCGAGGGCTCGATCGGCGCAACCTGGAGCTGGGTCGTTGCCGCGGTCGCCTGCTTTGCCATCATCGGCATGGTCGTCAATAGCCGGCGCCAGCGCAAGCGCTTCAACTTCCCGCGCCGCCCGGTTTGGGCAGAGGCCCTGATGGCTGCTATCGGCTGCAGCCTCGTCCTTGGCGCAATCTCGATCGCCAACCATTACTATTGGCCAATTGGTATCGTGCGCAAATATGCTGAAGCCAACAATATCACCGTTCCGGATGGCGGCCTGTTCATCCCGCACGGCATCGCAATTCCGGTGCTTATCGCAGTTGCGACCGGGATCATCATGACCTTCGTGACCACCCGCACCCGGTTTGGCCGCTACGTTTTTGCCATGGGCGGCAACCCGGAAGCTGCGGACCTTGCCGGCATCAACACCCGTTGGGTGACGATGAAGATTTTCATCATCATGGGCATTCTCTGCGCCATTGCCGGCGCCATATCTACGGCGCGCCTGAATGCGGCAACCAATGCGCAGGGCACGCTCGACGAGCTCATGACCATCGCTGCGGCTGTTATCGGCGGCACATCGCTTGCCGGCGGTGTCGGCACGATTGCCGGTGCCATGATCGGCGCCTTGCTCATGCAGTCACTGAATTCCGGCATGGTGATGCTCGGCCTCGAAACACCGTTGCAGAACATCGTCGTCGGCATCGTTCTTGTCGTTGCAGTCTGGCTCGACACGATCTATCGCCGCCGGACGGCTTAAGGGAGGAAAGATCATGACAGATACACAGACCCCTCTCGTCGACATGGAAAATATTTCGATTGCTTTCGGCGGTATCCGGGCGGTCGATGGCGCTTCCGTCAATCTGTACCCTGGCGAGGTCGTAGCGCTTCTCGGGCACAATGGCGCCGGCAAATCGACGCTGATCAAGATCCTCTCGGGTGCCTACAAGCGCGATAGCGGCACCATCAAGGTCAACGGTGAGGACGCAGCAATCAGCAACCCGCGCGATGCCAAAGCCTATGGCATCGAGACGATCTACCAAACGCTTGCCTTGGCCGACAATGTCGATACGGCGGCCAATCTTTATCTCGGCCGCGAACTGATGACGCCATGGGGCACACTTGACGATGTGGCGATGGAGCACAGCGCCCGCGAAGTCATGGGCCGTCTCAATCCGCGGTTCCAGCGGTTCAAGGATCCGGTGAAGGCGCTCTCGGGTGGTCAACGCCAGTCGGTGGCTATCGCCCGCGCTATTCTCTTCAACGCCCGCATCCTGATCATGGACGAACCGACGGCGGCGCTAGGACCGCAGGAAACCGCGCAGGTTGGTGAACTTATCAAGCAATTGAAGAGCGAGGGCATCGGCATCTTCCTCATTAGCCATGACATTCATGACGTATTCCATCTGGCGGACCGCGTGGCAGTGATGAAGAACGGCCAGGTGGTCGGTACTGCAAAAGTTGGTGACGTGAACGAAGATGAGGTGCTCGGCATGATCATTCTTGGCAAGTGCCCGCCCGGCGCGGTGCCTGGACCAGGCGCTGTGAACTGATCAGAAAACAAAAGGCCGCTCGAAGCGGCCTTTTTCATTCGGTCCAATGTCAGAAAATCAGATGGATTCGACGTGCTGGACTTCCGGCACAAAATGCCTAAGCAGGTTCTGAATCCCATGCTTCAAGGTTGCCGTCGATGACGGGCAACCTGAGCAGGCGCCCTTCATGTGGAGGAAGACGGTACCGTTTTCATAACCACGGAAGGTAATATCGCCGCCGTCCTGGGCCACGGCCGGACGCACGCGGGTCTCCAGCAGTTCCTTGATCGTATCAACAATTTCCGTATCGGCGCTGTCAAAGAACTCGCCGTCGGTCTCGCGCTGGGCGCTGTCGGCAATCTCGGTAACATTGGCCATGACCGGCGCGCCGGACATGAAATGCTCCATGATCGCGCCAAGAATTGCTGGCTTGAGGTGCTGCCATTCCGGCCCGTCGCTCTTGGTGACGGTGACAAAATCATAGCCGAAGAACACGCCGGTCACGCCGGGAACCGCAAAAATCTTGCCGGCGAGAGGCGAGGCTTCGCCAGCGCTTGCCGCATCGCGGAAGTCGGCTGTTCCTTCCTCAAGGACCACCTTTCCAGGCAGGAACTTCAAGGTCGCCGGATTCGGCGTTGCTTCAGTCTGGATGAACATGGTCGGATCTCGCGTTGTCTAGTTTAGAATGGTTCAAAGGCGATATAGGCTTTTAAACCCAACTCTTCAAGTCAGGATTATATCACGTTTGGGCGAGGCCAGCTCAGGTAATTGCGTCGATGTCTTCATCGGAGAGATTGTAGGGCACGACCGTCACCGGAATGGAAAATGATTCCCGCCCCGCCAATGATTGCACCAGCGGTCCAGGGCCTTCCTTGCCGGACCCTGCGGCCAGAACGAGAATGGCGATATCCTGGTCTTCTTCGATCAGCTTCTGGATCTGCTCGGAAGTGATGCCTTCGCGCACGGCAAGCTCGGACTCGATGCCGATCGTCGCGCGAACGCTCGCCGCGAATTTGCTGAGCGTCGAGTGCGCGCGTTCCTCCGCCTCGGCCCGCATGATTTGTTCGACACCGAGAAACGCTTGGAAATCGGCAGAATCGATGACGAAGAGCAGCAGAAGCACGCCGCCGGTGGTCTTGGCGCGGCGTGACGCATAGGCCACCGCCCTTTCACACTCTGGGGTTTCGTCGATGACGGCCAGAAATTTGCGGCGGTGGCCGGCTTCGCGGCTGAGACGTTTTGATACCATGTTTGCAACCTGCCCTAACCGGTGATTGTCCGCAACTTAGGCAGTATACGGCCTAATCCTGCAGGAAGCCCATAATATCACGCACATTGCGCAGCGTCTTCTCGGCTTGCACGCTCGCGCGCTCGCCGCCGTCCTTCAGCACCTGGTCGACATAACCGGCATCTGCCGCGATCCGGCGCATTTCGGCGGCGATCGGCGCAAGTTTTTCGACCGCAAGGTCGGCGAGAGCCGGTTTGAACACGGAAAATTGCTGACCACCGAAGTCGCTGATCACCTTTGCCTTGTCGCTGTCGATCAGCGCCGCATAGATCCCGACGAGGTTGTCGGCTTCCGGCCGGTCTTTCAGACCGTCGACGTCGGATGGCAAGGGCTCTGAATCTGTCTTTGCCTTGCGGATCTTTTTCGAGATCGTATCCGCGTCATCGATGAGGTTGATACGCGAAAGGTCAGATGGGTCTGACTTCGACATTTTCTTGGTGCCGTCGCGCAGGCTCATTACGCGCGCCGCGGGACCGCCGATGACCGGCTCGGTCAGCGGGAAGAAACTCGCAATCGTCTCATCGCCCGATTGCGTCTCGACGCCGAGGCCGAGCTCTGCGATCCGGTCAGAGAAGTCGGTGTTGAATTTCTGCGCGATGTCGCGCGTCAGTTCGAGGTGCTGCTTCTGGTCTTCGCCAACGGGAACATGTGTTGCCCGGTAGGCGAGAATGTCGGCTGCCATCAGGTTCGGGTAGGTGAAGAGTCCGACGGATGCGTTCTCGCGGTCCTTGCCGGCCTTGTCCTTGAACTGAGTCATGCGATTCAACCAGCCCATGCGGGCGACGCAATTGAAGATCCACGCAAGCTCGGCGTGCTGATGCACACGACTCTGGTTGAAGACGATGTGTTTCCTGGGGTCGATGCCCGATGCAAGGAAGGCCGCCGTGACTTCCCGGGTGTTGCGCATCAGCTCGGCAGGGCCGCCCCAGACCGAAAGAGGCTGGGTTATCGCGTGCTGATCCACGACGCAATAGATACAATTGTAATCTTCCTGCAAAGCAACCCAACGCCGGATCGCACCCAGATAGTTGCCGAGATGCAGATTGCCGGTGGGCTGGACACCGGAAAAGACGAGCTGTTCAAATGTGCTCATGAATCGTCCTTGATCGTTCGGGGATCGGGCCTGGCAAGCGCCGATGGCAATGAAGTGGCGGTTTTGGCAGAGCCACGCGCAGTATTCAAGCCTTAGGGCCCTATTTTAGCTGCACGAGGTCCTGTTTGTTCCCCGCGGAGGTCTCTTGGAAAACTGGAAAGCCGCCATCGCTCTGTCGCAAGGTTCCTCGAGAGAAATTCACACCGGCTTCACCACCACCGGCTCACCGAGTGACATCCTCTGGCGAGATTTCCGGCGCCTTTGCGCCGCGCTTCACATTGCGGCGGATCATGGCGAGGCTGGCGCCCCCGGTTCCGAAGGCGAGAGCGAAATAAAGTATCATCGATAGCGCAATGAGCAACATGACTGCGATGGCTTGCGTATGCAGTGGCGCGTGCGGCGCGAGCGCCGGACCCATCCACACAATCGCATAGTAAAGCGCAATGCCCATGAGGCCGGCTGAGATCAAAAGGCGCGGTATGCGGGTGAGGAGGGGAATGTCGCGGCCCCAATGGCCTCGCCAGACAAGTGTCCCGAACAGCAACAGCGCGTTGGTCCATCCAGCGGCGACTTCGGCGGTTGCGATGCCTGTCTCCGCCATGATCGGGAACAGCGTCAGCGCCAGCGAGACATTCACCACCACGGCGATCGCGGCAAAGATCATTGGCGTTCTTGTATCCTCACGCGCGAAGAAACCGGGCAGGAAAGCCTTGATCAGGACGAAGGCAGGCAGGCCAAGACCGTAGATGGCAAGAATATTGCCGACCGTGTGGGTAGAGGTGGGCGAGAAATTGCCACGCTCGTAGAGCAGGCGGACGATCGGTTCCGACATCACCAGCAGCGCCGCTGCGGCAGGAAGCGTAAGGAACAGTGTGAACTCCACCGAGCGGTTCTGCAGGCTTCCGGCTTCCTTCACATTGCCTGAGCGCAGCGCGCGCGCCAGTTCCGGCAAAAGGACCGTCGCGACCGCGATGCCGACCACGCCGAGCGGCAGTTGATAGATGCGGTCGGCGTAGGCGAGCGAAGAAATCGCCCCCGATTTGGCCGATGCGATATTGGTGTTGATCAACAGGTTGATCTGGGTGATGCCGCCGGTGACGGCGGCGGGCAGAGCCAGCACCAGCAGGCGTTTGACGTTTTTGGTGAGATGCGGCAGCCGGAACCCGATGGAGATACCGGCATTACGCACGGCGAACCAGACAATGGCAAGCTGAACCACGCCCGAGATCATGACACCCCAGGAGAGGCCGTAGCCTACCTGTTTGCCGTCCAGTCCGGTCAGCCAGGCATAACCGAGTACACCGATCAGAATGACATTCAGGAAGACCGGCGCAATTGCCGCGGCGAAATAACGGTGCAGGGAGTTCAGCATGCCGCTCATCATCGCCGCCAGCGACATGCAGGCGAGATAGGGAAACATGATGATTGCCATGCGCACCGTATTGTCGAACTTCATCGGATCTTCGACGAAGCCTGGTGCGATGACGAAGCGCACGATCAGCGGCATCGAGACTTCCATCAGGATCGTCAAAGTGAGCAGGACCGTGAAGAGCACGCCGAACACCTCCTCGGAAAAGCGGCGTGCACCATCCAAACCGTTTGCCTCGATCTCCTTGGCGAACAGGGGCACAAAGGCGGCATTGAATGCGCCTTCGGCAAAGAGGCGACGAAACGTGTTGGGAAAACGAAATGCCGCATTGAAGGCGTCGGCAATCGGACCGGTTCCCAAGGCGCTCGCCATCAGCATCTCGCGTGTAAAGCCGAAAACGCGGCTCATCAGCGTGCCGGATGCGACCGTCGCGAACTTCTTGACCAGACTCATATCTGTTCCAAATCTCGACTGTACATGGGTCTTGGCTCTATTCCGCCGTCATGAGAATGTTCTGCCGTTGCGGCTGGGCCGTCGTTATGTCGCCTTCGCCAAAAAGGGCAAGCATCTTCTTGCGGATGCGGTTCTGCCGCGCCGTATTGGTCACCTGCTGGCCAACCAGGTCGGTCACGTAGAAAACGTCGATGACCTTTTCGCCGAATGTGGTGACATGGGCGGAAGCGATATCGAGTGACAGGTCGGAAATGATGCCGGTTATCTCCGACAAAAGGCCGGGGCGATCCAGCCCCTCCACCTCGATGACCGTGAACTTGTTCGACAGCATATTGTTGATTTCGACACGTGGCGCTATCCGGAACGCCTTGACCGCGCGTTTCGGTTTGGTTCGGGACGCCAGCATTTCCGGCAAATAGGACTTTCCGGACAGGACGTCCTCGATCAATTTGCCGACGCGCACGGCCCGGCGCCGTTCGTCCTCGTCGGTCGGAAACTCCCGGCTGATGAGAATCGTATCGAGCGCCCTGCCGTCGCTGGTCGTGAAGATCTGCGCGTCGACGATGTTTGCTCCTGCCGCCGCACAGGCACCGGCAATGATCGAAAGCAGGCGCGGATGATCCGGCGAGAGCACCGTGATTTCTGTCACGCCCTCAAAATCATGAGTTTTCACCATAGTCGCCAATGCCTTGCCGCCTGCATCGGTTTCGCGCACGAAATTGGCATGGCGGATCTGGTCATCGAGGCTGACAGTCAGGAGATAATTCTGGTAATGCAGGCCGAGATAGGCCTGACGCTCCACCTGCGGCCACGACGACAGGGCATAGTCCAGCTGCGCGCGGGCGTGCTCGGTACGCTCCTTGCGCGGAACTTCGGAGAAGCCGCCCGTCAGCATCAATTCCGTTTCGTAGAAGAGATTGCGCAGGAGTTGGCCTTTCCAGCCATTCCAGACGCCGGGTCCCACCGCCTTGATGTCGCATATGGTCAGAATCAGCAGCAGCTTCATCCGGTCGAGCGTCTGCACGATCTCGGCGAAATCTTCGATCGTCTTGCGGTCGTTGAGATCGCGCGACTGCGCCACCCTGCTCATCGTCAAATGCTGTTCGACAAGCCAGGCGACGGTTTCCGTATCGGCCTTGGAGAGACCAAGACGTGGACAAAGGCGACGCGCGATACGCGATCCGGCAATGGAATGGTCTTCCGGCCGCCCCTTGGCAATATCGTGCAGCAGAAGGGCAACATAGAGCAGTTGCCGATCCTTGCGCAGACCCGGCATGATCTGATTGGCGAGCGGATGCTCCTGGCCGAGATCGCCGTGATCGATTTCCGACATGACGGCGATGCAGCGCAAAAGGTGCTCATCGACCGTGTAGTGATGATACATGTTGAACTGCATCATCGCGACGATCTTGCCGAAATCGGGGATGAACTTGCCGAGAACGCCGGATTCGTTCATGCGCCGCAGGATCAGCTCCGGGTTGCGCTCGGACGTAAGGATTTCGAGAAACAAACGGTTGGCTTCGGGATTTTCGCGAAGATCGGTCTTGATAAGCGAGAGCGAGCGCGTCACCAGCTGCATCGCGTCCGGATGAAACTCGAGGCCGTGTTCGTCGGCCAGATGGAACAGGCGGATCAGGTTGATCGGGTCCTTGCGGAACACATCGTCATTGGCGGTGGTGATGCGGTGGTTGTCGACGACGAAATCGCTGGTGCCGGGCAACTTGCGCTTACGCCGCGAAAAAGTGAGGAATATCCGGTTGAAGCCGGGTACGTGCTTGGCCTGCTCTTCCTCCAGCGCTGCGCAGATAATGCGCGTCAGGTCACCGACTTCTTTGGCGACCAGAAAGTAATGCTTCATGAAGCGTTCGACGTCGCGCTGGCCGGGGTGGGCCGTATAGCCAAGCCGCCGCGCGATTTCGCTTTGAATATCAAATGAAAGCCGTTCCTCTGCCTTGCCGGTAAGGAAATGCATGTGGCAGCGTACCGCCCACAGCAGATCTTCCGCCTTCTGGAAGATCTTGTGCTCGGCGCGCGAGAGAACGCCTAGCGTCACAAGCTCGTCGCTCGTCTTTACCCGGTAGTAGTACTTCGCGATCCAGAACAGTGTGTGCAGATCACGCTGTCCACCCTTGCCTTCCTTGACGTTGGGTTCGACCAGATAACGCGTCGCTCCGGCCTTGCGGTTGCGCGCATCACGCTCGGCGAGTTTTGCCTCGATGAATTGCGGGCCGGTTCCCTTGACCACCTCGTCGTCGAAACGCTGTACCAGCTTGGCGAAAAGCTCCTCATTGCCGCAAAGATAGCGCGCATCGAGAATGCTGGTCCGGATCGTCATGTCCGCCAGCGACAGCCGGATCGACTCGTCAAGGTTGCGCGTGGCATGGCCGACCTTCAGGCCCGCGTCCCACAGCATATAAAGCATGTACTCGACCACCTGTTCGCCCCAAGGGGTCTGCTTGTACGGCAGGAGGAAGAGGAGATCGATATCCGAGCCGGGAGCAAGAGCGCCGCGCCCATAGCCGCCGACGGCGACAATACTCATGCGTTCCGCAGTGGACGGGTTTATCGCCGGATAGACATGTGCAACGGCGAATTCGTAGAGCGCGGCGATGATCTGGTCCATGAGCCAGGAAAGCCGCATGGCGCACCGCGTGCCGCCGGCATCCTTCATCAGGAGCTCTTCCGCGTTCCGCCGGCCGGACGCCAAAGTTTGCTTCACAAGCTGCAATACGTCATTTCGATCGACGGATGCAGCCCCTTTAATCTTCGCTACCTTGACCAGATCTTCAAACTGCCGATGAAGCGTGGTTGGGTCGATGATCTGTTCCAGTTTCAGGTCTGAGGCGTTCATGTACACGACTTTATGGATGACGGCTCGCTATAGCGCGAATTTACTTCAAACGGAATGACTACATTTGAAGCAGGCTTTTTCAGGTAAATTGAGCCAGGCTGTAAACTAATTCAGGACGCCGGTTTCGTTGCAATGCCCTTCAGCCGGTAGAGCGCTTCCAGCGCCTCGCGCGGCGTCATCTCATCGGGGTTGAGGCCCGATAGGGCGGCAACGAGCGCGCTGTCTTTGCCTTGGGCGGGTTTTGGCGGCTGCCGCTTCACTTCGACCGAGAAGAGCGGCAAGTCGTCGATCAGTTTGTCGGCCTTGCCGGACGTTTCCCCGGCTTCGAGCTGATGCAGGACGTCGCGAGCACGATTGACGACGGCTTCCGGCAACCCGGCGAGGCGCGCCACCTGAACACCATAGGATCGGTCGGCGGCACCCTTGGCGACCTCGTGAAGAAATACAACGTCGCCATCCCATTCCTTCACCCGCATCGTCACATTGCTGAGCCGCTCGAGTTTCTCCGACAGGGAGGTCATTTCGTGGAAATGCGTGGCGAAGATCGCCCGGCATTGGTTCTTTTCATGCAGATATTCGACAGCTGCCCAGGCAATCGACAGGCCATCGAAGGTTGCCGTGCCACGGCCGATTTCGTCGAGGATCACCAGCGAGCGGTCAGTCGCCTGATTGAGGATCGCAGCCGTCTCCACCATCTCGACCATGAAGGTAGAACGGCCGCGCGCGAGATCGTCGGAAGCACCGACACGCGAGAACAGGCGATCCACCACCCCGATATGCGCAGAGCCTGCCGGAACGAAGGAACCCATTTGTGCCATGATGGCGATCAAGGCATTCTGGCGCAGAAACGTGGATTTACCGCCCATGTTCGGGCCGGTGAGCAGCCAGATCGCGCCCTTTCCCGTGCCTTGCGGCGAAAGATTGCAATCATTGGCGACAAAAGGGTTGGCGGCCTGTTTGCGCAGTGATTGTTCGACCACCGGATGGCGGCCTGCCACAATCTCGAAGGCAAGGCTGTCATCGACGGCGGGGCGGCAATAGCCCTGTTCCTCGGCAAGGGCCGCGAGCGAAACCGACACATCGAGCGCTGCAAGTGCGAGGGCTCCGGTCCGGATCGCATCGGCGCTGGCGATGGTCTCCTCGATCAGCCTGTCGTAGACATCGAGCTCGATGGCAAGGGCGCGTTCTGCGGCATTGGCGATCTTGGTTTCCAGTTCCGCCAGTTCGGTGGTTGTGAACCGCATGGCATTGGCAATGGTCTGGCGATGAATGTACTTGCCCTTGGCCTCGACCGTATCGGTCATGACCGAGGCATTGTTCGCCGTCACTTCGATGAAATAACCCAGAACGTTGTTGTGCTTGATCTTCAGGGACCGGATCCCGGTCGTCTCCGTGTAATCTGCCTGGAGACCGGCGATGATGCGGCGGGAATGATCGCGCAATGCCCGCATCTCGTCGAGTTCGGCATTGTATGACGGCCGTACAAACCCACCATCGCGTTTCAGAAGGGGCAATTCATCGGCAAGCGCTGCGTCAAGATGCTGGGGGAAATCCCGCGGTAATTCCCGGAGGCATTCACGCACTTGTGTTAGTTCCGCGGGCAAAATCTCGTTGCTGAAAAGTTGCGCAATTTCATCCGCCGCCTCAAGGCCGCGGGCGAGGACGCCAAGATCGCGTGGCCCGCCACGCCCGACTGCGAGTCGTGACAGGGCGCGTGGCATGTCCGGCACGCCCTTCAGCGCCTCCCGCATCAAATCAGCGAGCGGCTGACGCAGGAGGAAAAAAGAGACGGAATCGAGGCGCTTCGCAATCGCAGCCGGATCGGTCAGAGGGGAAGTCAGGCGTTCCGCCAGCAACCGCGCGCCGCCACCGGTGACAGTGCGGTCGATGGCCTTCAGCAGACTCCCGTCGCGGTTACCGGACAGGGTGCGCAGCAGCTCAAGATTGGCTCGGGTCGCAGGATCGATGAACAGCGATGAGCCTTCCGATTCGCGTTCCGGCCGCATCAAGGGCGGGCGCTCGGTGATCTGCGTCTTCTCGACATAGGCGATGGCGCCGGAAATCGCCGAAAGTTCGGCCCGCGAGAACTGGCCAAAGCCGTCGAGGGTGCCGACGTTGAAATAACGCTGAATGCGATTTTCCGCGGTGGCGCTGTCGAAGAGGCTGGGCGGCTGCGGACTGACGGCGCGCCCGATCACGTCGAAGACCGGTCGCAGGTCGGGATCGTGGAATACCGGGTCGGCGACGATCAGCTCACGCGGCTCGATGCGCAGGATATCGGCGAGCAAGCGCGTTGCATTGGTCTCGCTCACGCGGAACATGCCGGTCGAAATGTCGATCCAGGCAAGCGCGAATTGGCCAGAGCCAGCACCTCTCACACGGCCGAGCGTCATCAGATAATTGGCCTCGGACGGATCGAGCAGTTTTTCTTCCGTGATCGTGCCGGGTGTAACAAGACGGACGACGTCACGCTTGACGACCGATTTAGAGCCGCGTTTTTTCGCCTCCGCCGGATCTTCGATCTGCTCGCACACGGCGACGCGAAAGCCGCGTGCAATCAGCTTCTGCAGGTAGTCGTCCGCCGCATGGACGGGCACGCCGCACATCGGGATATCCTCACCCAAGTGCTTGCCGCGCTTGGTGAGGGTTATGCCAAGGGCACGCGAGGCCTCGACCGCATCATCGAAGAAGAGCTCGTAAAAATCGCCCATGCGATAGAAGAGCAGGCTTTCGGGGTTCGTCGCCTTGATCTCGATATACTGCTCCATCATCGGCGTTGGACGCGCCAATGGTTCGGCCTCGTAGGGGGACGGTTCAATGATGGAAGCCAGTTCGGCCAAGGTACTCTCCTGATTTGACCGGGGTCCGATCAGGAGCAATCTATTCGCTATCGCGGAATTTACACACCTCTGCGCAGCGCATCAGTGGCTTTTCTCCACAGATGATCAGCCCTTGTTAGTCAGGCGAAGCGCTTTGCCTCTGCGGCGTAGTGGCTGACGTAACGTTCCGATATGCGGCTCACCGGCAGAATGATGAAGACGTCGGTGGTGCCGAAGTCGTGATCGACGACAGCACCATCGCCGATCATCGCCCCAAGGCGCAAATAACCCTTGATCAGCGGCGGCATGGCGAACATGGCGACCCGAGCATTGATCGCCTCGGCAGGCACCAAATCCATTGGCTGGAAGCGGGACGGTAAGGCGCGCACGTCCCAATCGGGAGTCGCGCGGCAATTGTGCTGGAGGAACGAGAGCTGCAGCGCATGGGCCGCGGGTATGGTTCCCTGGAAGGAGGCGCAGCCGAACATCACGCCGATGCCGTGGTGGCGGCAATAGGTCCAGATACCCTGCCACAGGAGTTCGACCGTACGCTTCGAACGATACTCCGGCAGGACGCAGGACCGGCCCAGTTCCAGAAAGCGCAGTTGCGGTTTTGCGGTGACCAGGCGATCGATGGAATATTCGCTGGCTGAATAGAAACCACCCGTTTCGGAAGCCTTTTCCGACCGGAGCAGCCGGTAGGTGCCAACGATCTGCTTGTGTTTGGGACCCGGAATCGATGTATCATAGACCAGCAGATGATCGCATACGGGATCGAAACGGTCGGCGTCGCGCTGCTCCATCGTTGTGGAGCCCTTGGCGCCGAGTTCGTCGAAAAATACCTTGAATCGCAGCTGCTGCGACGACGCGATCTCATCCTCGGTTTGCGCAAGGCAAACTTCCATCGTTCCAATGCGACCGAGCACCGAAACAAGGTGTGGCGCCGCAAACGGCGAGGGCGTTGAATCAACCTGCGACATCATGCGCTGATCTTTAGTAGCTGATGCAGGTTCAAGCAAGGCGATGCTCATGTCGATTCGCTCTCATGGGCGGTTGATCGGTAATCGGTCAGCCCCCTGAATACAACAAAAGGATGACGGCTGCATGACGCGGGGGGCGGCTAATTAGCGGATCTGCCTCAGTTTTCGCCGGTCTGTCCGCCGCCAGCCCGCCGGTCGCGCTGCCAGACAAAAATTTCCTCGATCACCACGAGCGCAGCGCCAACGGAAATATATGCGTCGGCCAGATTGAACACGGCGAATGACCAGGATGGCAGGTGGAAGAGAATGTAGTCGATGACATAGCCGTGGAGGCTCCGGTCGATGAGATTTCCGATTGCCCCGCCGATGATCAGCGCAAAGCCGGCGCGCGATATCCAACGGATTGGGGCGGTGCTCCACCAAAGATAGCTGACGAATCCGATGACGACGAGAGTAAGCACGATCAACGCAACATCGTGGAGGCCGCTCAGCATCGAAAAGGCGATGCCGTTATTGTGAACGCGGAAAAGCGCGAGGAACGGCAGCAGATCGATCTGCTGCTGGTAATCCATGCCGGTTTCGACCAGGTATTTGACGATCTGGTCACTGATCACTGCGAAGGCGACAAGGGCGAGGAGACTATAGGAGACTTTGCTTTTCATCGGTCTGTTTCTCAGTTTCCGCCATCGAGCTTGAGTGCGTCGCGTCTGATTTCGAACAGCATGACTCCGGTCGCGATGGCGAGATTGAGCGAATCGGCACGGCCCTCTTGCGGAATCCGCGCAAGCTTGTCGCACGCTGAGGCCAGCTGATCCGGCAGGCCTTGCTGCTCATTGCCCATCAGCAGGATAACCGGCTTGTTGGCGTAGGGAATGGTGCGGTAATCGACTGCTCCCTTGAGATGGGTTCCGACCACCAGTCCCTGGAAATTCTTTCTCCAGGAAAGGAATTCAGCCTCGGTGGCGCGCACAAGCGGCATGGCAAAGACCGAGCCCATGGTGGCGCGCACGGTTTCCAGCGAAAACGGATCGGTCGCGTCGCCAATCAGGATGATGGCCTTTGCTCCGACAGCATCGGCCGTGCGGATGATCGTGCCAAGGTTGCCGGGATCGCGCACCCGGTCGAGTGCGACATAGACCTCGTTGCCGGTCGGCCTGATTGCGGCAAGCGGCTGGAGCTTCTGCTCGAATACGCCGACGACCATTTGCGGATTATCGCGGCGCGTAATCGCTGCAACGATCTTCTCGCTGACCTCGAGCACATCGCCGCCCTTGGCGATGGTGCGCGCCGCAACCTGTTCGACCAGGGAATTGCCCTTGCCCGCCTTGGAATAGACCAGCGTCTTGATCGTCCAGCCGAGATCGAGCGCATCGATGACGAGTTTCAGCCCTTCGGCCAGAAAAACCCCCTGCTGGTCGCGAAATTTCTTGATCGCGAGCGAGCGCAAGTCCTTGACGATCGGATTTGTCAGGCTTGTGACTTCCTTCACCTTGCCGGGGCGGGCGAGGCCGACGCCCCGATGGTGGTCATCATGTCTTGTCATCGGCTCGTCCAGCGGCTGAAAAGGGATGTCGATAGAGCGCGCGCCGAAGAACGCTCGCGCAAGATGAGCTCGCCCGATTCCACCGTGCCGCCAAGGCCGGTAAAGGCGTCCCGCATCAGTTCGTGAATGGCAAAGAACGAAGCGCGGATCGAATAGGCCGTGAGGACGACCGCGAGCGGATTTGGAGTGAGGATCGACCGGCACAGATCAACCATGTCCGGCAGATTGTCGAACAATTGCCAGACCTCGCCGCCCGGTCCACGGCCGTAGGCAGGCGGATCGAGCAGGATGATATCGTAGAAGCTGCCGCGTCGCTCTTCGCGGGCCACGAATTTCATCGCATCTTCGCAGATCCATCGGATTGGCTTGACGGAAAGGCCCGCCATTTCCTGGTTCTCGCGCGCCCAGGTGATGGCCTTTTTCGAGGCGTCGACATGTGTGACTTCTGCACCTGCCCGCGCGGCGACCAGCGATGCGACGCCGGTATAGCCGAAGAGATTGAGCACTTTGACCGGACGCTTTGCCCCGCGGATCAAACCGTCCATGAATGACCAGTGGGTACCCTGTTCAGGGAAAACGCCGACATGCCTGAATGAGGTGAAACGGCCGGAGAAGGGCATTCCATCAAAAGCCAGCGGCCATGTCTCGCCGAGGGGCACTTTCGGAAAATGCCAGCGGCCGACGCCTTCTTCATCGGTATTGCCGGTAAAGACCGCATCCGCCTTGTCCCATTCGGATTTGTCCCATGCAGGCAGCCAGATGGCTTGCCCTTCAGGGCGAATGATCCGATAGGGTCCGTATTGTTCGAGCTTCAACCCAATACCGCTGTCGAGCAGGGCATAATCGTCCGAAGGGAGCGTTTCAAGAATGAGGCCGGTGCGCTCTTGCGGACGCGCGCCCGTGCGCCGGGTCAGTACCCGTTTCGGCAGGGGGTCGGAGCGAGGAGTGGCCCTTGTCGGCACCTCGGTCTCAGCAATGCGAGCGGGCTTGGCAAATTGCGGGCGCGGCTTGGTCGCACTTTGCCTGTGCGCAAGGCCCTTCGGGGCGCTGGCTTTCGCCGCTGCACCCTTGGGCTTCCTGATTTTACCGCCGGACGGTTTCAAACCTTGCTTTCCTCTCGTTCGTTAGAGCGCTAATGCCAAGATGGCTTCCTATGCCAAGATGGCGGAAGGCGAAAGCAAAATTCCCAGACTCATTCGCCGAAGGCGGCAATTGCCTTTTCGTAGATGAGTATCCCGGCAGCAAGATCTTCGAGCGCAGCGCCGACCGACTTGAACAGCGTAATCTCGTCCGGCGATTGCCGGCCCTTGATTATGCCCCGCGTCAATCCGAACAGATCACCGATCACGTGACTTTCCGGCACGATCCCCGCCTTGATTGGCTGGACGATATCGCCGCCTTCCTTCAAGGCGCCCTCCATGGTGTCGACAAACACCCTTGCCCGCTGAATGCTTTCATCATCGCTCTCGCGCATGGCCGGAGTGAAAGCGCCGATCAAGTCGACATGGGCACCGGCCTTCAGATGCCTGCCCAGGACCAGGGGTTCGGTTGAAAGCGTACCCGCCGCGATGATGTCCGCCTCTGCAATGGCCGCGTCCTTGTCGTGCACGGCCGTGGCGTTGAAGCCGTCTGCCACAAGTTCGGCCGCGACCTTTTCCGCATTGGCGAAATTGCGGTTCCAGATGGAAATTTCGGTAATGGGCCGGACGGAGCTGTGCGCACGCGCCAAAAAGCCCGAAAGCGCACCAGCACCGAGCACCACGAGCTTCGATGCAGTCTCGGCGGCAAGATATCGTGCAGCCAACGCCGATGCGCCTGCCGTGCGCCAAAGGGTCAGCCGTTGCCCATCGATCAGCGCCTTCGGTTCACCGGTCTTGCCATCGAGCAGAAGATAAACGCCCATGACGGCCGGCTTCGATATCGCCCCATTGTCAGGCGATACAGTGACGATCTTGACGCCCATATAGCCCTTTGAGGAGTCGCCGAGTGCATCGAAATCTGACCATGCCGGCATGAGCAGAAGAGTGGATGCCGCTCCGTCGGGACGCTCGACTGTGTGGTGATGGCGCACGGGCTGAATGACGCCCTGACGGAATGCCTGTTCGATCGCATCGATCATATCCGGCCAATTCAATAGCCCGTCGACCTCGGCCGGGGAGATCAGTCTCATTTCTTATCCTTGTATTTAACGCTCAGTGAAGCGATGGAAGATTTGGGGTTGCGCCCGTATCCGCTGCTGCTTTGCGTGCTTCCTTGCGCAGCAGTTCCGCCTCCATCTTGCGCTGCCGCGAGAGTTTGCGGTGCTTGCCCTGGTTGAACCAAGTGGCGAAACTGCCAAGGATCAGCCCTGCTATCAGTGCTGCGAAAAGCCACACGAAAAGCGGAGCGGTGTAGGACAGAGCCGGATTGCCTGGATTGAACGGGTCAATCGTCAAGGAAACGGCGGCGCGGTTGGCGACTGACAAAGCGATCAGAACAACAGCAAGCGGTACAAGAACGAGGACGATGATGATGCGATTGACCATATTTCTCTCCTGCAGCGCTCCGCTCTCTGGGAACCTCAGCTATTGGAATTCAGTCTGTCGCGCAGTTCCTTGCCGGTCTTGAAGAATGGGACCCATTTTTCTTCAACGTCGACGCTCTCGCCCGTGCGAGGGTTGCGTCCGCTGCGTGCGGGGCGGTTCTTGACTGAAAAGGCGCCGAAACCGCGTAGCTCGACCCGATTGCCGTCAGCCAGCGCGTCTGTAATCTCGTCAAAGATAGCGCCGACGATATTTTCCACATCGCGCTGAAACAGATGCGGATTGCGATTGGCAATGATCTGTACGAGCTCTGATTTGATCACAGCGAGTTCCCTTCCGGTTCCAGATCAGGACGACATGGGCAAAAGGTGTCGACCTTGAGACTATGTCACTGATCTTATGTGTTTAATATCCTTATTGCGCCCCGACAGGCCTGCCGTCAACGTGCCAAACAGAAACGAGTCCGTCAAGGAACATACGATCCCCGGTTAATTGATTCAGTATTCCTGCGCTTTCCTCCGGAATGCCGAGATAGCGGGCCAGCATTTTCACGGCCGATTGGGAAAAGAACATGCCAAGCGTGGACTTTTCCACGGGCTTCCACTCAATTATGGGGAGCTTGTCGCTGATGCCCTTGGTCTTGAGCCAGCCTATGGCTGTGTCTTCGCCCCCGAGTTCGTCAATGAGCTTGTTGGAAATCGCCTGCCGACCCGTAAAGACCGACCCATCGGCAAGCGCCAGGGCCTGCTCATGGGTGAATTTGCGGCGTTCCTGCACGAGGCCGACGAACCAGTCATAGGAATCGATGATCATGCGATGGATCATGGCCTTGGCTTCATCGCTGGCGGGACTGAAGAAATTTGGCTCCGCCTTGAGCGGGCTGGACTTGATCGTCTCCACCTTCACGCCGAGCTTGGTCAAGAGTTCGGAGATATCCGGATACTGGAAAAGAACGCCAATTGATCCAATGATCGACGACTGGCGCGCGACGATGTGGTCGCTGGCGCTGGCGATCATGTAGCCGGCGGAGGCTGCAAGTGTTCCAACTTGTGCAACGACCGGCTTCTTGATGGCAATCTTGCGAACGGCTTCATAGATCGCCTCGCCTCCCGCCGTTGTGCCACCGGGGGAATCGACCGAGAGTATAACGCCTTTGACCGCATTCGAATCTGCAACATCCTTGAGACGCTTCAGCAATTCATCATTCTCGAAGATCGTGCCTTCGATCCGTATCTTGGCGATATGTGGCGAAGATCTACTGGAGAAACCGTCCGAACTTACGGTAAGAAAAAAGATTGATATCAATGCGGTAGCGATAAGCAGAAGCGTGAAGGCGCGCCAGAACGTCAGTTTCCTGCGCAGCCGTCGCCTGTCGATAATTGCGTCAGCCGTGTTCGTCATCGTCTCATCCGTCCGTTCTGAAATTCATGGTTAATACTCTTCTGCGACATCATCTCATGGAAGTCTAGGCATGCTGTCCGTCCCCTCGCAGCTACATGCACCCTTGTATCTTGTTGAACGACGGCATACTTGTCTGATCGAATGCAACCTGTGCGATAGGCACTCGTCTACTTCATCGAAAAATAACCATATTGGCATTCAACAAGCCACAATATTGTAAAAATCGGTAAACGCAGTCAGACCTATGTCAATCGATCGAAACGACGCGCATCTGGGACGTGATGCTACCGCTGATGTGGACCACCACGCTGAGGTGGCACGTCAGTTTGCGGCATCCGATAAGGATTCGACCGTTTTTCGGGCGGCCGAGCGCCATTCGCGGCGCGTGCGCGTCTTGAAGTTTGCCTTGCCAGCGGTCGCATTGATCGGCGCGGCGGTATTCTCCTGGTTCACCTTCTTTTCGACGTCGAACCTTCCCAGTAATATTTCGCTGGAAAATGTGGGCATGGAGGATGGCAAGCTGGTCATGACCAATCCCAAGCTCGACGGATTCACCAAGGACAAGCTGCCTTACAAGATGAGTGCGGTGCGGGCTCTGCAACAGGTCGGCAACAGCAACGTGATCTCACTGGAGGGGATCAACGCGGAACTTCCCCTCGGCACTGATTTGCGTGCGCAGATCAAGGCGAAGTCGGGAGTCTTCGACAATGCCAACAGGCAATTGACGCTGGACAGCGACATAAGCCTGACAACGTCCGATGGCATTACGGCGCAGTTGAAGTCAGCGGATATAGACATAGCTGGGAATTCCATGTCCACCGACCAACCGGTTGCCATCCAGAATAGCAGGTCGAGAATTACCGCAGACACGATGCAAATTACTGAAAACGGCAAGGTATTGACTTTCGAGAAGCGCGTAAGGCTTGTCATTCAGCCCGCAAAGCTGCAAGAAGGTGGACAGGCAGTCAAACCAGCCCAGTAGCATTGAGCATGGGCCTGGTGGCTTTGTGAGACTATCCCGGATTTAGGAGAGAAGACGATGTCGTGCGGGGCAAGATTGATCAGCATTTCGACCGTAGCATTAGGTATACTGGCATCTTCCATGATCTCCACGGCTTTGGCGCAGCAGAATGCTGCTCCCGGGGGGATCAAGCTGTCCGGGGACCAGCCGATCCAGATCGACGCTGACAAGCTCGTGGTACACGACAAAGAGGGTACTGCGACGTTTACTGGCAATATTACCGTCGTTCAGGGCGCAACGCTCCTCAAAGCCGGCTCGATGATTGTCTACTACGTCAAGAAGGATAAGACCGAAGGCGGTGATCCCGCTGGTGCTGCGGACGCTCCAAAGACCGGTGGGCTGGGCGGACCCGGACCCGGATCGCAGGATATCGATCATCTCGAGGTCAACGACAAGGTCTATGTCAAATCCAATGATCAGGTTGCCACAGGTGATCACGGCACGTTTGATATGAAAACGGAAGTTCTCGTCCTGACAGGCGACAAAGTGGTTTTGACCCAGGGCGACAATGTGGCCATAGGTTGCAAGCTCACTGCCCAGCTCAAGACGGGTGAAGCTCAGCTTGAAAGCTGCAAGAGTGGCCCGACCGGCCGTGTTTCTATTGTCGTTGCGCCCAAGAACGCACCAAAGAACTGAAGCGGCGGAATAGCTCTAAGTGTCCTTTTTTTCACGTCGCCCCCCCAGCAGGTCCGCTGCACGGCCCGAGTCCAGCCTTTCGCATGAGATGCGTCCTGCCGATCCGGCCGCCATCGACCGCATGAAAGGCACGCTCGTCGCGCGCGGGATCACCAAGAGCTACAATGGCCGCCAGGTCGTCAATGGCGTTTCATTTGGTGTGCGCGCTGGCGAGGCAGTCGGCATTCTCGGCCCGAACGGTGCCGGCAAGACGACGTGCTTCTACATGGTCACAGGACTTGTACCGGTTGACAGGGGTACGATCGAGATCGACGGTTTCGACGTAACGACGATGCCGATGTATCGGCGTTCCCGGCTCGGCATTGGCTACTTGCCGCAGGAGGCCTCGATTTTCCGCGGGCTCTCGGTCGAGAACAACATCAAGGCCGTTCTGGAAATTGTCGAAAAGGACCGCAGCGCCCGGGCCCAGGAACTCGATTCCCTTCTTGAGGAATTCCATATTGCGCACTTGCGCAAGGCACCCGCGATTTCCTTGTCGGGTGGCGAGCGCCGGCGTCTCGAAATTGCGCGCGCCCTGGCCTCGCGTCCCAATTTCATGCTGCTGGACGAGCCCTTTGCCGGTGTCGACCCCATTGCCGTCGCCGATATCCAGCAACTGGTAAGACATCTCACCGGACGCGGTATCGGCGTCCTCATCACCGACCATAATGTCCGCGAGACGCTCAAGCTCATCGACCGGGCCTATATCATCCACGCCGGACAGGTGCTGACCCATGGCCGTCCGGACGAAATTATTGCCAACCCCGATGTTCGCCGCCTTTACCTTGGCGACCAGTTCAAGCTCTGAAACTGGATTTTTCGAACGCTAGCCGGTGGAAAACGCGATTTCCCTGCTCGGTTTGGTTGAAAATTGCCGCACCCTGACGTTTTTGACTTCCTTGCGATTGACAAGCAAGGATTGGGCCAGTTCTGTACATTCGTAAAGAATTTCGAACGGGAGTAACCCGGTCCGCGATGGCCCTGTCGGCAAAACTCGACCTTAGGCAAACCCAGGCATTGGTGATGACACCGTTGCTCATGCAGTCGATTCGACTGTTGCAACTGACCCATGTCGAGCTCGAGCAGTTCATCGAACAGGAGATCGAAAAGAATCCGCTCCTGGAACGCGACGAAGCGAATGGCGACTATTTCACGCTGGAGGAGCGAAGCTTCGGTAGTGACCGCAATTCAGCCGATGAGGGTGAGTTCAACGAAAATGCCGCGAGCGGCAGTGTGGACCCGCGCGACGCACACCTCGACTCGAACGACCACTGGCTTGAGAGCGGCGAGACAATCAGCTCAGGTTCCATGTCAGATACATTCGACAGTTCGCTTGAGAACATTTTTCCCGACGATCCCGGGACCCACGATCTGATCGCCGGCGATCTCGCGTCGCAATGGAAATCCTCATCGGGGGATGGCTATGTCACTACGGGTGGCGAGGGCTTCAACCTCGAACAGGTGACGGCATCGCCGCTGACGATGCGTGATCATGTAACCGAGCAGATACTCTTCGCATTCGAGAAGCCAGCTGACCGGCTGATCGCAGCTGAACTTGCCGATCACCTCGACGAGATGGGATACCTGCGCGCCGACATTGCTGAGATCGCCGAAAGGATCGGGGTCGACACTGCCCATATCGAGGCGTTATTGATCGTCCTACAAACCTTCGAACCAGCCGGCCTGTTCGCCCGCGACCTTGCAGAATGTCTGGCTATTCAGTTGCGTGCACGAAACCGGCTTGATCCGGCGATGCATGTGCTCCTGCAGAATCTAGAACTGCTTGGCAAGCGTGATTTCCATAGCTTGAAAAAGCTTTGCCAGGTGGCTGATGCCGATATCCTGGACATGCTGCGGGAGATCCAGCTCCTCGATCCCAAGCCCGGCACCGCATTTTCTTCGGGTGTGGCCGACAGTATTGTTCCGGATGTTCTGGTGGACCTCGCCCCTGATGGAACCTGGAGGATCGAGCTCAACCCCGATGCACTGCCCCGCGTACTCGTCAACAACAGCTACTACGCGACCCTTTCAAAGACAAAAGGATCGGCGGCGGAAAAGACCTTTCTAAGCGAGTGCTTACAGAACGCCAATTGGCTTACCCGTAGCCTGGACCAGCGCGCCCAGACGATCCTGAAAGTTGCGAGCGAAATCGTCCGCCAGCAGGAGCAGTTCCTTCTTCATGGGATCGCCCATTTGAAGCCGCTGAATCTGCGCAATGTGGCGGATGCCATCGGCATGCACGAATCCACGGTAAGCCGGGTGACGGCCAACAAATACATGCTGACCAAGCGCGGCGTTATCGAGCTGCGATACTTTTTCAATGCGGGCATCTCGGCCACGGAAGGTGGGGAACAGCACTCGTCGCAATCGGTGCGCCACCAGATCAGACAGCTTATCGACGCCGAGAAACCAAGCGACATCCTGTCGGACGATACTATCGTTGATCTGCTGAAGGAGCAGGGGGTCGACATAGCCCGCCGTACCGTTGCCAAGTATCGCGAGGCGATGAATATAGCGTCTTCAGTGCAAAGACGGCGCGAAAAGAAAGCACAGGCTTCTGTGCGCAAGGTGGAGGGAAAGTCTGGATTCGTCCATCACACAGGTGTAGACTCCTCTGTGAGTGGGTAAGGAACCGGGTCATAGAAGCCCGGTCAGGGGAGAGAGAAGCGCCGGTTTTTTGCGACGGTTGGAGCGATAGCGCGCGTTTGAACATGAAGAATCAGCAAGCGAAATGTGATGAAAGGCTCGCACGGATTATGTGGGATGTCTTTGCTCGTCTACGAACAACAGTGTAGATTGGTCGGGCAAACCGAAATCACAATGAAGGTGAGATATCATGAGTCTGCGTGTATCTGGGAAACATATGGACATTGGCGACGCTTTCCGCATTCGGATTGAAGATCGGATCGGCGAGATGGTGACCAAGTATTTCGATGGCGGATATACCGGTCACGTCACGGTAGAAAAGCAGGGGTCGCGATTCATCGCAGACTGTCTTATTCGCCTGGATACCGGCACGGTATTGCAGGCGGCAGGTGAAGCCCAGGATCCATTGCTTGCTTTTGATGCTGCCGGTGAACGCGTGGACAAGCGGCTTCGTCGCTACAAACGCCGGCTCAAGTCACACCAGGCACCCGGTTCCAATGGCCTGTTCGACGATGTTTCCTACCGCGTTGTGGCGCCTGCGCCGGATGACGATGAGGAATTTCCGGAAGATTATGCGCCGACGATCGTGGCAGAGACCTCCATGGCACTTAGAAGCATGAGCGTTGCATCAGCGGTGGTGGAACTCGATTTGAAGGACAGCCCTGTTGTTGTCTTCCGTAACTCTGGAAGTACGCAGGTTAATATCGTATACCGCCGGTCTGACGGAAACATCGGATGGATCGACCCGTCGACGGTGGCCGGTCAAACGGCGATCCGGTGAAGCACAAATTTGAACTACTGTTCGCGCTCCGGAAGGGGCGCGGACGGTAACTGGAAGGAAGAGAGATAATGGATCTGGGTGATCTCATTCAGCCCGACGCTGTCCTGCCCGCATTGAAAGTCAATTCCAAAAAGCAACTTCTGCAGATCATGTCGGAAAAGGCGGCCGCCTTGACCGGTCTGAGCGAGCGCGAGGTGTTTGATACGGTCTTGCAGCGCGAGCGCCTTGGTTCGACCGGCGTCGGCAATGGCATTGCGATCCCCCATGGCAAGCTTAACAGCGTCAAGCGCATCGCTGGGGTTTTCGCCCAGCTAGACATGCCCATCGATTTTGAGGCCCTGGACGACCAGCCCGTCGATATCGTGTTCCTGCTGCTTGCGCCAGAGAATGCCGGCGCGGACCACCTGAAGGCGCTGTCGCGTATTGCACGCCTGCTGCGCGATCCGGAGCGCATCGCAAAATTGCGAACCGCCCATGACGCCAGTCTGATCTATGAATTGCTGACGGCTCAACCAACGTCGAATGCGGCCTGATTTTCAGCCGCTGGGCACATGAAAAAAGCCGCCTTCGGGCGGCATTTTTCATGTGGAAGGTTCGGATTTCCTGCAGTAAAGCTCGAGGCGATGATGGACGATATCGTAGCCCAGGGATCTGGCTATTTCTTCCTGCAGCTTCTCGATCTTGTCGGACTTGAATTCGATGACAGCGCCCGTATCGACATCGATCAGATGGTCATGATGTTCACCGTGCGCCTGTTCGAAACGGGACGGCCCGCCGTTGAATGCATGGCGATGGATCGCGCCCAGTTCTTCCAAAAGGTTCATGGTCCGATAGACTGTCGACAGTGAAATGCTGTCATCAATTTGGGTAGCGCGATGGAAAATTTTCATCGCATCCGGATGGTCTTCCGTAGATGTAAGGATATCAAGAATGATGCGTCTTGGGCGGGTGATGCGTACGCCCGCCTTGCGCAGTTCCTTCTCGTAGTCCGGCTTCTGATTCATGGCATGCTTCATGCCGCAATTATGCGCCAGATCGACATCAGTTGCAAAGATTCTCAACTGGATGTCTCTCTATCTGATCCGCCGCCAACGCTAGACGAAGGCGGCGGATCGGATCCTTACTTGGCGGCTGTCGCCGTTGCGTCGGTGAGCACTCTGATCGAGGGCACCTCGACCACAACATTATGCTCGCCGGATGCTTCCAGCGGGATGCCGTTTTCTGCCTTGGTGAGCTTCTTGCCATCGACCGTGATCTTCTTGCCGCCTTTGGCTGCCGGCTTGACCTCGACCGTATAGGTAGCCTCGACGTTACGCAGCACAAAGCGGAAGCCGTCCCAGTCCGAAGGTAAGGCAGGGTCGACGAACAGGCGGTCGTGTTGCCGGCTGATGCCGAGAATGCCCTCTGTCGCCACGCGGTAGAGCCAGCCGGCCGAACCCGTGTACCACGTCCAGCCGCCGCGGCCGCGCATGGGATCGACCGAGTAGACATCCGCCGCAACGACATAGGGCTCGACGCGATAGGACTCGGCTTTTTCCTTGTCCAGCGCGTGGTTGACCGGATTGAGTTTATTGAACCAGCGATAGGCCTCGTCCGCGTCGCCTAGCTTTGCCATCGCCAGGACAGCCCAGGTCGCAGCGTGGGTGTACTGGCCACCGTTCTCACGCACCCCGACCGGATAGCTCTTGATATAGCCAGGATCATGCCGCGACTTGTTGAACGGCGGAGTGAACAGTTTGATGATGTCCACTTCGTCGTCAACGAGATGCGTCGCCACCGAATGCATCGCCTGCTTGGCCCTGGCGGGATCGCCAAAACCGGACAGGACGCTCCAGGACTGGGCGATGGAGTCAATCTTGCACTCCTCGCTCTTCTTTGAGCCTAGTGGAGCACCATCATCGAAATAGCCGCGACGATACCATTCGCCGTCCCAGCCATCCTTTTCGAGGGCAGCCTTGAGAGTGGCGATATGGGCCTCCCAGCGCTCAACGCGGGCAGTGTCCTTGGCTTTCGTGGCGATCGGCAGCATGTCGCGGAGCGTGCTGATGAGAAACCAGCCGAGCCAGACGCTCTCACCCTTGCCGTCTTCGCCGACCCGGTTCATGCCGTCATTCCAGTCGCCCGTCAGCATCAGGGGCAAGCCGTGCTGACCGGTTCGTGCGATGGCGAGATCCAGTGCGCGCGCCGCGTGCTCATAGACGCTGACCTTCTCGCCCGAGATGGTTGGCTGGTAGAAGGCATCGTGTTCGCTGCCCTCCAGCGCACGTCCTTCAATGAAGGCGATCTGCTCATCGAGAATGCTCATATCGCCCGTCACCGCCGTGTAGTGGGCAATTGCATAGCCAAGCCAGACAACATCGTCGGAAATCTTGGTGCGAACGCCCGCGCCCGTCGCCGGCAGCCACCAGTGTTGGACGTCACCTTCCTTGAACTGGCGAGCCGAAACGTTGAGGATCTGCTTCCTGGCGAGCGAGGGGTCGAGGATCAGCATGGACAGGGTATCCTGCAGCTGGTCCCGGAAGCCGAAAGCACCGCTGGCCTGATAGAACGCCGACCGCGCCCAGATGCGGCAGGCAAGGCTCTGATAGGGCAGCCAGCGATTGACCATCAGGTCGAATGCGTCGTCGGGCGTTTCCACCTGCAGTCCGCCGAGGAAGTCCTGCCAGACCGCCTTTGATGCAGCGAGGGTATCATCGAACGAACGTTTGCTTGCCTCACGCAGTATGCGGCGTGCTTCTTCGGCGCTGCCCGCATCGCCCATATAAAACAGCAGTTCCTTCGTCTCGCCAGCGGCGAGTTCGATATCGACGGCGAGCGCAGCGCAAGGATCCCCGCCGGCCTCGACGACATTGGACAGCGTCTTCGCCTGCAACACTGCGGCCGGCCGATCGACTGAACCGAGGGTCCCGAAGAATTCCGCACGGTCGGAGGTCACGGACTGGGGCTTCATGTTGGTGGCGAAGAAGGCCACGTGATCGCGGCGGTCGATCCCATACGGGTTCCGGGCGAACAGGACGCCTGTCTCAGCGTCCCATGACGGCACAATGAATGGCGCAGTCTTGGCGCGCGCATTGCCCAGCATCCATTCGACAAACCCGTAAGTGCGCAATCGTTTGGCCGAGCCGCCGTAATTGGTGATCTTGAGACGGGATACCCGGACAGGCATCTCCGTATCGATGGTATGGGTCAGTTCGAGCCCGACATTGCCATGGCGCGACAAGAGCGTCGAATAACCCTGGCCATGGCGCGTTTCGTACTGCACCGATGGATCACGCAACACCGAAGCCGTGGGCGCGAAGGCAGTGTTCTTGTCGAGATCCACGATATAGATCGCTTCACCGGAACGGTTGATGACCGGATCGTTCGACCACTGGGTCAACTGATAGTCGCGGCTGTTGCCGGACCAGGTGAATCCAGCCCCCTCGGCCGAAACATGGAAGCCGAAGCCGGAATTGGAGATGACGTTGATCCAGGGTTGCGGCGTACAGGTCAGGCCCCCCAGGCGGACGATATATTCGCCGCTCTTCATGTCGAAACCGCCAAAGCCGTTCCAGAATGCCAGATCATCGCCGGCAATCTTCGGCGCGCGTGTGCGCAGAAGCTGGGTCGGTGCCGGTGGAATCCCGCGCATTTCATCAAGGCCCGTGTCAGCGGTGGCAACGGTCTTGCCGGTACCGGTCTCCGCGGCGGGAACAAGGTCGGCGCTGAGGCCTTCCATGCGCTTCAACTGTTCGGACAGCGAACCGTTTTGCGCATGCATGACGATGCGGGCCGAAGCAAGCAGCGTGTTGTAGCTGACGTCGCTCATCTGGTCGCGGCGCACGGTGAAGATATGCACACGCGGCCCAAGCTGGGCGCCGCGCGCCCGGCTGTTCTCGCAGATGGCTTCAAGGCCACGCTGGAAATCCTGGGCATAGGAGAAGGAACGCTCGTTGATGACGACGACATCAACGACGAGGCCCTTGGCCCGCCAGTATTCGTGTGCCCGCAGCAGGTTTCTCAGCGTTTCCATGTCGGCTTCGTCATCAATGCGCAAGGCAAGGATGGGGAAGTCGCCGGAAATGGACATAGGCCAAAGCTCGGACTGACTGCCGAGACCGTTCGCAATGCTTTCCGAAGGCATGCGCAAGGCCTTGTCAGGATAGATCAGGCTGGTTGCGACACGTTGGAATACCTGGGCCTCATCAGGGTTGATGCCGATATGGTGCAGGCGGACTTGCGAGCTTGTCCAGGACAGCGAAAACTCGCGGGCGAAGCAGTCGGGATGGCGGAAGCGTGCGACCACCTCCTCGAGTTCGTGCCGGTTCGGACGCACGAGCGTCCAGAATACCAGCGCGACCTTCTTGTGCGCCGGCACGCGAACCCGGCAACGCAGCGCAGCGATTGGGTCAAGCACGAATCCCTGGCTGCCGCTCAAGGTCGCCCCGTCGTCAAAGGCCGCCGGATTGCGCAAGGAGCGTCCGCGGCCGATAAAGGCGCGGCGATCCGTTTCTGCCTGGACTTCGCGCATCGCGCCGGAACTGTCGCTGACCATATGCGCGACGTGAATGTCCGGCTCGTCATTGTTGCGCTTTCGGCGCGTCGCATAGATCGTGTCGCCGCGCTGGTCAATTTCCGTTTCCACGAACATCTTCGCGAAGGCCGGATGTGCGGTGTCCGTGTCATCGTTGGTCAGAACGAGTTCAGCATAGGACGTCACCTCAATGATGCGATCCTTTGTGCCGGTGTTGGTGATAACGATGCGCCGGCCTTCGCCATCCGAATCTGAGGCCACGATCGCCTCCACCGTGGTGTGAAGCGTGCCCGATTCCTTGATGAACTCTGCCTTGTAGTCGGCGAAAATCGTCATGCTCTTTTCGCCGGATGCACGCACGGGGTCGCCGGTTGCCGACCACCATTCGCCGTTTTCCATGTCCCTGAGGAACAGGAAGGTGCCGTACCCGCTTTCCAGAATGTCGGGCTGGAAACGTGTTATCGCCAGCCCGTTCCAGCGGCTGTAGCCGCCACCATTGGCTGTTACCATCACCGAGTAATGACCGTTCGACATGACCTGCGTGGCGCGTGGAGCCGCCAGCGGATTCTCGATAATGTGGATGGACGGGGTCTCTTCGCTGCTTTCCACGGCCTTGCGCATCGGGTTCTCGGCCTTGGCCTGGAGAACCGGAATTTCGCGAGGCGCCTTTTCCTGGAGGAGGAGTTCAGCGGCTTCGATCACGGGATCGGAGTGGAACCGCTCGCGCATGCGCCCTTCAAAGACAACATTGTTGACCGCGACGATCGACATGCCGTGATGGTGGGCCATGTAGTTGCGCACGATCGCATATTCCTCACCCTCACGAACGCGCGACTTGGTGAAGTCGACGGCGTCGTAGAAGCCATACTGGCCGAGCGCGCCGAGGTCGCGCAGGCGCCGCAGGTTCTTGACGGCTTCAGCGGGCTCGTACTGGCTCGCCATGATGCTTGCATAGGGCGCAACCACGTAGTTCTTCGAGAGGCCACGCTTGAGACCGAGGGTCGGGACACCGAAGTTCGTGTACTGGTAGTTCATTTCCGGATCGCGCGCATTATAAGCGGCTTCGGAAATACCCCACGGCAAGCCCTTGGATTCGCCATACTCGATCTGACGCTGCACGATCAGTTTGTTCGTCTGGTCGAGCATGCTGCCGAGAGGCTCGATCATGACGAGCGGCGGCATGAGATATTCGAACATCGAACCCGACCACGAGATCAGGGCACCACGCCAACCGACTGGAACGAGGAGGCGTCCAAGCCGGAACCAGTGTTCGACCGGTATGTCACCCTTGGCGATGGCAAAGAGGCTCGCAAGCCGGGCTTCGGACGCCAGAAGGTCGTAGCAGCTTGCGTCAAGTTCGTTGGTCTCGACGCGGAAGCCGATGGAAAGGAGGCGGCGCTCCTTGCGCTCAAGGAAAGTGAAGTCCGTGTCGAACGCCAGCTGCCGGGCGCGGGTCGCAAGTGTCACCAGCCGATCGCGAAGGACATCCGTTCCCTCATGCGAACCGATGGCATCGTCGGTATGGGCCTGGCATGTCTTGACCAAAAGCAGCGCCCACTCATTGGCGGTCGCGCTGACGGGGCTCTCGAGCTCGCCGTGCAGCTCTTCGGTCAGGCGTTGAATATCGCCCGCAAAAAGCGACAGGTTGATCGTGCGCAAGGAGGCGGTTTCCGGCTCTTCCTTGATCGTTGTAATGGCGCGGCGGAAATTCGCGACGCGCTCCTCAAGACGACGGCGAAGGGGGCGCAAAACCCGGCGGTCATCCGGAATGTCGCTGATCGCCTCTTCCAGAATATCACTGACGTCGAGTACGCCGTCGAGGTCGCTCTGAAGATAGACCGAGGGTGCCTCGGCCCATTTTTCCAGCGCGGAAGAAAGGGCAACGAGATGCCCGGCGAGATTGCCGCTGTCCACCGCCGAGACGTAAAGCGGAAGCAGTGGCCGCAACGTGGTCGTCTCGTACCAGTTGTAGAGATGGCCGCGATACTTCTCCATCTTCTCGAGCGTTTCGAGCGTCTGGTCGATGCGCGTCAAGGTCTCGTTGAAACCGATCCAGCCGAAGTCCCGGGCCGCAACCGTCGACAGCAGGTACATGCCGATATTGGTCGGCGATGTGCGCGTGGCGATGACCGGATGCGGATCCTCCTGAAAATTGTCAGGCGGAATGAAATTCTGTTCCTTGGTCACGAACGTATCGTAATAGTGCCATGTGCGCCGTGCGATGCGGCGCAATTCGCTCTTGTCCGATGAACGGACGTTGAGGTCATCCAGCGGCTTGGCCGAGCGGCTGACCAGCCACGCAATCGTCGGCGAGAAGAACCAGATCAGGGCAAAGGGCACCGCAATGAACCAGGCGCGGCTGTGGCCGGCCAAAGGCAGGCCGATGGCGATGATGGCGACGACCATCGCGGGCCACATCAATTGCAAGTAATACTGCAGCGTATCGGGCGAACTGGTCTTAGCTTGCGCCGCAGCGCGCCATTCGAGCAGGTGTTTGCGCGAAACAAACAATCGATAAAGGGTGCGCACGATGGCGTCCCCCATCAGAACCGCCATGTTTGCAAGGAAGGTGATGCGTAGCGCGATGTCGGCCGCACCGGAGAAAACATCAGTGAGGATCGCCTGGAAATGCCCCTTGAGCGACAGGTTCATATCCGTCGGTACCAGGTTGGTGAAGAGGATCATCGTCGGTACGATGAACATGCTGAAGATGAGGAAACATTGCCACAACGTGGCAAGCCCGGGCGGCATCAACGTCCAGCCGGCAATGGCCGCGATCAGCCAGAATATCGGCGCCAGCGAGCGGCGTAGATTGTCGACCATCTTCCAGCGGGTGACGGCTGTTATGCCCGCCTTGGTGCTGAACAGATAGGGTAGAAGCTGCCAGTCGCCGCGTGTCCAGCGATGGTGGCGCGAAATGTCCACATTATACCCGGTCGGGTAGTCTTCCACCACTTCGACATCGCTGACGAGCGCGGCGCGCGCATAACCGCCTTCGAGCAGATCATGGCTGAGAACAGTGTTCTCGGCGATCTTGCCGTCGAGCGCGGCCTCGAAAAAGTCGATGTCATAGAGGCCTTTGCCGGTAAACGTCCCCTCACCGAGCACGTCCTGGTAGACGTCGGAAACTGCAAAAACATATGGGTCGATGCCGCGATTGACCGAGAAGACACGCTGCAGGAATGAAGCGTCGTCGCCGGTGGTGAGCGACGGGGTCACACGGGGCTGCAGAACGGAGTAGCCGCTGACAACGCGGCCTGACCTCTCCCGGTAGATCGGGCGATTGAGCGGATGCACGAGCTTGCCAGCAAGGCGATTGACCGAGTCCGGCGTCAATCGTGTATCGGAATCGAGCGTCATCACGAACTTGATGTCTGTCGGCAATTCTTCGTTTGAGGGGAAATAGGTGGTGTCCTTGTCGCCGCGCAACAGCAGATTAAGCTCATGCAGCTTGCCACGCTTCCGCTCCCAGCCCATCCAGCGATTTTCCTGCGCATTGAACAGGCGCTTTCTGTGCAGGACGAAGAAGCGTGGGTTGGTCTGCGTGTAATGTTCGTTGAGCGCGGTTATCTTCTCGCGTGCGTATTCGAGAATGTCGAGATCATCGTCGGTCTGCTCGAACTTGCTGTCGGACCAGTCGGTGAGAAGCGCGAAATAGACTTCACCACGCGGGTTGGTGAGGTAATGCACTTCCAGATTGCGAATGTGTTCGTCAACGGAATCGCGCGAAGTGATCAGCGTCGGCACGGCGACGAGGGTCTTCGCCTCTGGCGGCAGCCCATTCTTGTATTCGAAGCCGATCAGCCGCGTGGGCGGCATGAACATCGGAACGATCCAGTTGACGAAACCGTTGGCGGTTTCCATCGCCGGGAAGACGGCCAGCACGGTGAACAGGAGCGTCATCTCGTTCGACAGACCGGCGTAGCGCAAGCAATAGTGGATCAGTAGCAGAATGGCGATCGAGAAGAATGACGCCGGAATCCACAGACCGGCGAGACCCAACTTGCGATAGAACCGCACCCAGTGTTCGAGCACCGTCGGCCTGTAGCTGCACCGATCTTCAAGTTCGGGCCGGCCTTCGCCCGCCAGATAATAGCCGACGTCGCGTTTGCGCTGTTCGGTTACACCCCCTTCGTCGCCGGTCTGTTCGGCGCTCTTGTGCGCCAGATCCAGCGCCTCCTGCGTGATGTCCTGCTCGCTCTTGCCCGAGCGGCGCGCGATCTTTTCGATGGCAACGCGATAGGCATTGCGCGAGTGGAAATCGAGCGCATCGAAATTCGAATGTTCCCGCAAGACCGCGTCAACGCCGCTGACCGTCTCGAACCAGGTGATCCAGTCGACGTCGTCTATGGATTTCAGGCTTCGGATGAGGTTCCCCATCGTCACGCCGCCGGTCGACTGGCGCGTATGTTCCTGGATGATGGCGTCTTCGGCGTCGCTGCCGTTCTTTTCGAGCTCTTCCTCGAGCCAGGCGACCGCGGCCCCTGAGTGGGTGGCACCGCCGCGCAGGCGATAGAGCAAGTGGGTGGCAAAGGTGCTGTCACGCGCCGCAGCGGAATATTGGGCGAGGAGTTGCGGCAGCGCATCCTTGTCGGCGTTCAGCGTGATCTCGTCGGCGACACTATTGGCATAGGCTCGCATGCGGCGAGCGCGCTCGACGCGCAGAGAAAGCCTGCGGGCATTTTCGATGAGGATGAAACGTACTGCCGAGGGCAGCGCCCACAACTCACCAATATGCAGCGGCTGGACGGTCTGGAAGCCCTCGACGATGGCGCTGAGAGAGTTGAGCGAGAACTGGCTGTCAGTATGGGCGACATAAAGCCATGCGAGCGCCATGACGCGCGGAATACCGGCATTGTTTGTCAGCGACGGCAATTGGCGGAAGAACTTCTTCGGCAGGTCGCGCTCGACCTGCTGGATATTCTGATCAACCAGGTAATAGTTGTCGAGCAGCCATTGGGCTGCCGGCGTAATCGTCTCACCCTTGCGTGCTGCGGCGTCGGAGGAACGATAGGAATGCAGGATGAGCCGGGCGTTCTCAATGGTGCGCTGTTCGAAAACCATGGGCTCATAGTCGGGCAGACGAACGTCTTCGCCCTTCGCTACGCGGGCTCCCAGATCCCTCAGATCGTCAATGGATTTGTAATGCGCTCTGATAGGGTTCGGCTGGGCAGACAAAACCTGTCCAACGGTCTTCTTCTGGGATGCGAATGCTTGAAATAAACTCAATACGGGCATTTGCCTTCATTTCGGTTGGAAGAAAAAATCTTCTGGATTGCAGCACAAGTCAATTCAGTGGTCCATCACCAACGAGCCAGTTTACGATCTAATCCGACGATGGCAATTAGGCTATCACCACTTTCGCCAATAGCGATCAGTTTTGATGAAAATGAGTCAGATTTCCATTGGGCTTTTGACGGATAAACCCTGACGCAAAAAGAAAAACCGGGATCAAAATCGATCCCGGTTTCGTTGTCTCGCTTGTCAGCTCAGCTTTTGCCAAAGACCCGCCAGTGTCTCGGCCGGAAGGAAATGCGGTTTTTCTCCCGCGCCGGATAATCTGCGTCGATGCCGATTTCGACGCGTTGTTCCGCATCAATCTGGAGTTCGACGCGCCTGGTTGCACCGACGCGGCGGCTGGCGACGATAGTCCCGGATATACATTCGTTGGTATCATCGACCAGTTCGACATCGTGCGGCCTGAAATAGAGCAATCCTTCGCCATCGCCGCGATCGCTCGTGATGCCGAGCGGGTGGCCAGCCAGGAAGAGCTGCCCATGCTCCACACGGACGGATACCGAACTGGATTCTCCGATAAAACCGTAGACGAAGGGCGAATTCGGCTTGTCATAGACCTCGTCGGGCGTGCCGATCTGTTCGATCCGCCCCTGGCTCATCACGACCACGCGGTCGGCCAGCTCCAGCGCTTCATCCTGGTCATGCGTGACGAAAACCGTCGTATGCTTGGTCTTGTCGTGGATTTCGCGCAGCCAGCGGCGCAGCTCCTTGCGCACCTTGGCGTCGAGTGCGCCGAAAGGCTCGTCCAGAAGCAAGACCCGCGGTTCGATCGCCATGGCACGCGCAAGGGCAACGCGCTGGCGCTGGCCGCCAGAAAGCTGGGCCGGATAGCGCTTTTCAAGGCCGGAAAGCTGAACGAAGTCGAGAAGCTCGGACGAACGCCGCCTGATCTCGTCGCTACTCGGGCGGGTCGTGGAAGGCCGCACCTTGAGCCCAAATCCGACATTGTCGAGTACAGTCATATGACGGAACAGCGCATAATGCTGGAATACAAATCCGACATTGCGCTCCTGCACCGATTTCAGCGAGGCATCCTCGTCACCAAAGTAAACCTTGCCTTCGGTCGGCGATTCAAGGCCGGCGATCAGGCGCAAAAGAGTTGTCTTGCCGGAGCCGGATGGTCCAAGCAGAGCGATCAACTCACCCGAATTGATGTCGAGTGACACGTCGTGCAGCGCCGGAAAGCGATCAAACTCCTTGCGCACACCACTTACGCGAACGTCCATTTCAAATCCCCTCAGTGTCCGCCAACAGCGCGGAGCTCCGACGCATATCTCAGTTCCAGAAGAGACTTGAGAACGAGCGTCACCAGCGCGAGCAGCGCCAGTAGCGAAGCCACCGCAAAAGCAGCGACAAAATTATATTCGTTGTAAAGAATTTCGACATGCAGCGGCATCGTATTGGTCAGACCCCTGATGTGTCCCGATACGACAGATACTGCGCCGAACTCCCCCATGGCCCGGGCGTTGCACAAAAGCACGCCGTAGAGCAAGCCCCATTTGATGTTCGGCAAAGTGACATGCCAAAATGTCTGCCAGCCATTTGCCCCGAGCGAGAGTGCGGCCTCCTCGTCGGTTGTCCCCTGATGCTGCATCAGCGGGATCAGTTCGCGGGCAACGAAGGGAAAGGTGACGAACACAGTTGCGAGGACGATGCCTGGGACCGCAAATAGAATCTCGACTCCATGCGACTTGAGCCAGGGCCCGAGAAAGCTGTGCGAGCTGAACAAAAGCACGTAGATCAGGCCGGAAATCACCGGCGAAACCGAAAACGGCAGGTCGATGAGGGTTGTCAGGAAAGCCTTGCCTTTGAATTCGAACTTGGCAATCGTCCAGGCGGCAACGACACCGAAGACGAGATTGAGCGGCACCGCTGTTGCGGCAACCAACAGGGTCAACCGAATGGCAGCTTGGGCGTCCGGCTCCGCAAAGGCGGCAAAATACTGTGCCGGTCCTTTTCGGAATGCTTCGACGAAGACCGAGACGAGCGGCAGGAACAGGAACAGGCCGAGGAATGCCAGCGTGATGGCAATCAGCACATAGCGGGCGCTGCGGCTCTCGGTTGTCGCCGGGTGCCAGGCCTTGGCTGCCGGGGCTGCGGTCTGGGACAGATCATGTGCCATAGCCATACCTCCTTCGACTCCAGGCCTGAATGAGATTGATGATGAAAAGCATCGCGAATGAGAGGAGAAGCATGATGGCGGCGATTGCGGTCGCGCCCGCATAGTCGAATTCCTCAAGGCGAATGACGATCAGGAGCGGCGCAATTTCCGACACATAGGGCAGATTGCCTGCAATGAAGATCACGGAACCATACTCGCCGACAGCGCGGGCGAATGCCAGGGCGAAGCCGGTGAGGATAGCGGGCTGCAGGCCCGGCAACAGCACACGCGTAATCGTCTGGAACCGGCTTGCGCCCAGCGTTGCCGCCGCCTCTTCGACTTCCTTGCGGATCTCCTCCATCACCGGCTGAACGGTGCGCACGACGAAGGGAAGACCGACGAAAATCAGCGCGATGGTGATGCCCACGGGTGTGAAGGCAACTTTGATACCCAGCGGCTCCAGCAAATGGCCAATCCAGCCATTCTTGGCATAAATCGACGTGAGTGCGATACCGGCCACGGCTGTCGGTAGTGCAAAAGGCAGGTCTACGATCGCGTCGATAACCCGCCGGCCACGGAAACGATACCGGACAAGCACCCAGGCGACGATCACACCGAAGATGACGTTGATCAGCGCCGCGACGAGCGCCGTGCCAAAGCTGATCTTCAACGCGTTTACTGTGCGAGGGTCAACGGCGACGTGCCAGAAGCCTGTCCATCCGAGAGATGCGGAACGCCATACGAGACCTGTTAGAGGAATAAGTACAATCAATGCGAGGTAGGCAAGAGTGAAGCCGAGTGTCATTCCAAACCCTGGAATGACACTCGGCCTCTTAAACCGCCAACCCGCTTTCGCCAGGTTGGAAATCATGCTGTTACTGTTTCGGCTTGTAGATCTGGTCAAACGTTCCGCCATCTCCGAAGTGATAGGGCTGTGCCTTTGCCCATCCCCCGAAGATTGGATCATCGATCGTCACCAGTTTCAACTCCGGTAATTTCTTCACGAGATCAGGGGGCACCAGTTCGGGGTTGGCCGGGCGGTAGAAATGCTTGGCCGCCAAGGTTTGACCCTCTTCGGAGTAGAGATAGGTCAGGTAGGCCTCGGCTACTTTGCGCGTGCCCTTGGCGTCGACGTTTCCGTCGACGACAGCGACTGGCGGTTCTGCCAGGATGGATTGCGGGGGCACTACGATGTCGAACTTGTCGTCGCCAAATTCGGCGAGGGAGAGGTAGGCTTCGTTCTCCCAGGCGATGAGCACATCGCCGAGTTCACGCTGCGCAAACGTGGTTGTCGAGCCGCGGGCGCCAGTGTCGAGGACCGGAACGTGCTGGAACAATGTGCTGATATATTGTTTGATCTTGGCTTCATCGCCGCCGTACTGGCCGTAAGCCCAGGCCCAGGCTGCGAGATAGTTCCAGCGAGCGCCACCCGACGTCTTCGGATTGGGTGTTATCACCTCTACGCCATCTTTTACCAGATCGCCCCAGTCCTTGATGCCTTTTGGATTGCCCTTGCGCACCAGGAAGACAATCGTCGATGTATAGGGGGCGGAATTATGCGGGTACTTGGCGCGCCAGTCTGGATTGATTTTCTTTGTGGCATCGACAATTGCGCTGATATCGCTGTCGAGCGCCAGCGTCACGACGTCAGCGTCGAGCCCGTCGATGACGGCGCGCGCCTGCTTGCCGGATCCGCCATGGGAGGTTTGGATGGTCACCGTCTCGCCGGTATCGGCCTTCCATTTCGCAGCAAATGCCGCGTTGAAATCCTTGTAGAATTCCCGGGTCGGATCATAGGATACGTTGAGGAGAGTGGTGTCCGCATACGCCGCAGACATCGGCTGGACCGCAATCGTCGCTGTAAACAGCGCCGCCGCGAGTGATAAAGAAAGTCGGGAATGTTTCATGCCTGCCTCCGTATGATTAGAACTCAAGCGTAGCAGAGCCCTCAAAATTAGGGGCGTTAGAAAGAATTCCTTTTATAGGAGAAAATTAGAATATTCTACCAGATGACCATAGTCTACTGAAATGGTCGTCTAATTGGCTCCAGCATAGGATTCCCGGCACAGGGTAACGGTTCTGGCGACAATCATCGCCGCCATCCGTCCGTCGGGAGCGCGTTAGTGCGGCCTCGGCTTGCTGTGGTTGCGGTAAACGCCATCTTCCGGCGACGCGTCGGCAATTTTCACATAGCTCGCAATCGTTGCCCGCGCATCGGAGTATCCGCGCGGCTTGACCGGCATGACGAAGATGGCAGCCGTTAATAGGGCTGTGGCGGCAATGGAAAGGCGCCTTTCCATACGTGAATTGATAAACATGCTCATTCCCCTCAATGATATTTGGCCCGACCAGGGCGCGTAAGAATGTCGTCGATTGCCGACTTCGGTATCGGCAAAAGCACCTGGTCCATTCCGGCCAGCGCTTCGGCAAAGTTGATCGCCGCGTTCTCCACCTCCTCCAGGCGGGATGGACATGCCATGGCATTGAGGCAGGTTCTGGCCGCAACCATGTCACAATTTTGAAGTCCGGCGATCAGCCCCAGTGTCAGGCATTCTTCACGGCAGACGTGGTGCGAGCCGAACGGAAATGTCTTTAGTGGGCACAGGGCGCAATGGCGCAGCGTGCGGATGAAATAGGAAAGTTCGGAAAGCGCGAGGTTGCCGTTGCGATTTCCGAGCAATTCGCTGTAGAGGCCGAATGCCATTTCCCAGGCGACAACGGAACCGGTTTCGAATCCGGCCGTCCAGCGCCGATAGCCTTCCAGCACAAGCTTTTCCGGGGTTCGGTCAAAATAGCAGCCGCTGTCATTGCCGGCTTCAGAGGGGCGCGGATACATGGTCCCTCCGGTCCTGTTCGGTGTTGCGGATCAGGGCAAGCGGCCCGTTGCGGAAGCTCTGAACAACCGGTTGAGACGGGCTGTTACGGCGTGCGGGCAAAGCATTGTGTGGCCGGTGCAGCAAGGAAACCACGCGCAGGCGTGGCAGAAAAAGACCTATCATAGGGTCCTCCAATTGAAAGGGTTCAAGGCCCAGACATCAAAGGGATGCGTATGGCGACGCATTGCGCGAGACCGCGCACTGCGCATAAAGGCTGCAGACTTGCCCAAAGTCAAACGCTAATTCTTCAAATCTCGTAAAAATATCAATATGTTAGAATTGTTCTAGAAAATATGAGTAATTTAGTATAGAAATTCACATTTGCTGCGCAGCGCAGGCCCATCCCGGTCGCAGGCGGAACGAAAGGGATGGTGATGCTCAGGCTTCAGCTGGCAATCAGCAGTTTGAGCTTCTTTAGCGCCACATCCGGACTTTCCTTGTAATCGATCGTGCTTTTCAGTCGACCGTCGCGATCGACCAGTATCACCGTTGCGGTGTGATCCATCGTGTAATCGCCGTTTTCGGTCGGCACTTTCTTTGCATAGATCTTCCAGCCTTTGAGCAGTTTCTCGACCTCATCCGGCTTGCCAGTGATCCCGGTAATCCTGTCCGTGAAGGCGGATACATAGCCTTTCATGACGTCGGGTGTATCCCGCTCCGGATCAACGGAAATGAAGAAGGCACGCAAATCCTTGCCCTCCTCACCCAATGTCTTCAGCCAGCCAGCCATTTCAAACAAGGTCGTCGGGCAGACCTCCGGGCAATGCGTGAAGCCGAAGAACAGCACGGTGGGGTGACCCTTGAATGCGGCTTCAGTAATCGGGGCGCCATTTTGATCAATCAGGTTGAATGGCACTCCGAGTTGCGGTCCCTCACTCTGCCGGCCGATCCGGGTATTGGCAAAGGTAATGGCGAGAAACAGCGAAAGGACTGCGATTGCCGCCCAAAGCCCATAACGCAGCAAACGAACACCCATCATTCAATGTCCCATGTCGCTGGCATTTGCCGGCCCGACCATAAGCTGGAGATCCACCTTGCCGGCCTTGGCGAATTCGAGCGTGAGCGGCACCATGTCGCCCTCTTTCAGCGGCGCCGCAAGGTTGATCAGCATCAGGTGCGTGCCGCCCGGGGCAAGCTCAACGGTGCCACCGGCCGGAATTTCCAGACCATCTTTCAACAGACGCATCTTCATCACGCTACCGTCCATCTTCATTTCATGCACTTCGACGCGTGCTGCCGCGGGGCTCGATCCGCCGATCAACCGGTCAGCTTCCTTTGAGCCGTTCGAGATCGTTACATAGCCGCCGCCAACCTTGGCGCCGGGCAAGGTTGCACGGGCGAATACGCCGCTCAGCGTGAGATCGCCGGCCTTCACCGGCTCCATCATGTCGTCGCCGCTCATCGCGGCAGCGTCGCCCTTCATCATGGCGGAGTGGTCATGCGCGGCAGCAGCGAAAGAGATGGACGCGGCCATCAGCGTAAGAGCGACAATTCTTGAAAGGGATTTCATCGGATATCTCCAGTTCGAATTTCTACGAGAATACACGTTGCAATGGCGAAGGTATGCGGGTGATCAACTGATCGATGACCAGCATCGCAAGAACGGCGAACCCCGTGAGCGGAAAGAGGATGCCGAAGCCGAGGATGACGAGGGTCAGTACGGCGAAGACACTCCTTTGTGCGGGCATTGGCGGTACGCCTAGCCGGCCGGAGGGACGCCGCTTCCACCACATGGTGACGGCCGACACGGACGTCAGCATGATGGCCAGGCAGGTCATGAACATGACGATCTGGTTGGCGAGACCGTAATATTCACCCTGATGCACACCAATACCGAATTCGATGGCCTTGGCGCCAGCGCCATAATCGGCAAATTTCAGGTCAACCAGCGGTTTTCCCGAGTATTGGTCAAAATGAATGGTGCGCTGCTTGCTGATATCATCCGGAAACACCGCTGCCGTATAGACGCCCTTTTTGCCGGAGGGCAGCGACACTTCAAAGCCCGGCTCCACGCCAGCAGCCTTTGCTGTGGTGACGATTTGGTCCAGTCCAACCGGCTGCGCAGCCTCGCCTGGCGTCGACACCGGTACCGGCGCGTTTTCGACAGTCCATCCGGCATTGGTCAGCACATCCTTTGTCGGGACATTCGAGACCGGCACATCGTCCCAAAGCTGGGCGGGATAGCCGAGGCCAGCGCTTGCCAGCATGGTATTGACCCTGTCGCCCCAGTAGCCCGACCATGGCATACCGGAAATGGCGAGGAAGAAGATCAAGGCACCAGCCGCAGCTCCGGTCACGGCATGGATATCGCGCCAGAACACCCGCTTGTCCGGCGTGCCGCGTACACTGATGACGCCGCCCGTCTGCTTGCGCGGCCACCAGAGATAGAAGCCGGTCACGACAAGAATGAGCGCGAGCCCGCCGACCGCCTCGACAATGCGATTGAAGGCGGAGCCGAAATAGTCGAGGCTGTGAATCTTCTTGACGACCCAGTTGAATTCATTCTTCTCGCCGACCTGTCCGAGAACGGACCCGCTGTAGGGATCGACAAAGACGAGGACATTGCCGGCATCGGTCCCGACGGTGACACGGGCGGATTGTGTCGGCCCGGCAGGCGACCGGTAGCGCAAGACCTTTGAACCTGACACAGCGGCCTTGGCGTTGCCCGCAAATTGCGAAGGCGCCAGCGCTTCGCCGCGCGGCTCCACCACATTGCGATAGGCGAAGACGGTCTTGTCGATCTCATCCTTGAACAGGTAGAGACTGCCGGTTACGGCAAGATTGAGCATGAAGGGGATAACCAGAAGGCCGGCGAAAAAGTGCCAACGCCAGATGGCACGGTAAAGCGAAATACTGATGTCGCTGGGCTTCTCGGAAGCCATTTCTGAGACGGTCATGTGGACTCCAGACGTCTGACAGGAAATGTGACGGATTGCAGATGCAAACCGTCGCGGCGCGCTCGAAACGGCGCGTATTTAGTGTCAGGCGAAAGGAGGTGCTTGTGGTGGGGCGGATGGCGGGTAAAGGCTGCGCGCAATGAGGATCGCTTCCCGCTGAATGGCGAGCGATTGAGCGGGCTGGACTCGTGGTCCCGGCGTGACGGGCGGGACCGGCAACAGGACCGAAGCGGAGAGGCGGCAGGCTTCGCAGCCCGTACCGTGCCAGGCGCTCTTGTGGATATCCTGATCATTGCTGCCGGGAAGGCAGAGGACCGGAACGGTGCCGTCCGGCAAGGTATAGGCAGCCAGATCGATTTGATTCGACGGAGCAGCGTCAATTGGCTTATGGGCAAAGGCAACGAATACGAGCGCCAGCGCGCAAAGCATGCGCACCGCCAATCGCCAATCGTGCCAAGTCCTGCGCATCAACGCCTCGTCTCCGGTCAGAGGCAATCAATTACATCAGCGCGGTGGCAAAATCTATGCGGCAAAGCGACAGGCGAGCCTCAACGGCCCTCGATTTCGATCAACCAGGCGCTGCCCGTGCCGTTGGAAAATTGGAGCTTTTCGCCAAGCTTCAAATGAACCACATCGTCGGGCCCCAGGGTCTCGCCGCTCGAAAGCTGCGCCTTCGCCCGCAGAAGCACCAGCGTCTCGCCCGCATCCGCAACGAGCTCGGTTCGCTCAAGACGGCCGACACGGGCCCTGAACTTGCCGCGGCGGACCATGACATTGAGATCCGTCACCGGGTGGATGACGTCGGCGCTCGCCGCAACATCCCCGGGAAAGGCTATTGCCGGCGAGGCGGGGCCGAGCAAAACGGGTTCGCCACTGCCGATCTTCAGTTTCATCGCACCTTCGAGTACGGCAAGAACCCGGTCGACATTGCCAAAAGCCGAAAAGGGCCCGGACTCCGGCACCTTGGCGGTGCTGACACGCCAGTCGAAGTCGCCGATCACCGCGCCGGGCGGCGAAACTGCGATTTCCGTCGTTACGCCGCCGCCATTCTTCCATGGCATTTGCTTGTGGTCGCCAGCGCGCAATATGCGCATCAGCCGAGAATGCCCGGCAGGTTAAGGCCTTTTTCCCTGGCGCATTCTATGGCGATCTCGTAGCCGGCATCGGCGTGGCGCATGACGCCGGTCGCCGGATCGTTCCACAGGACGCGCCCGATGCGCTCAGCAGCGTCATCGGTGCCGTCGCAACAGATCACCATCCCTGAATGCTGCGAATAGCCCATGCCGACGCCGCCGCCGTGATGCAGCGACACCCAGGTCGCGCCCGAAGCCGTATTGAGCAAGGCATTGAGCAACGGCCAGTCGGATACAGCGTCAGAACCGTCCTTCATCGCCTCCGTCTCACGGTTGGGCGAGGCGACCGAGCCTGAGTCCAGATGGTCGCGTCCGATGACAATCGGCGCTTTGAGTTCGCCGCTCTTAACCATCTCGTTGAAGGCGAGTCCGAGCCGATGCCGGTCGCCGAGCCCGACCCAGCAGATGCGCGCGGGCAGGCCTTGGAACGCGATGCGCTCGCGCGCCATGTCGAGCCAGTTGTGTAGATGCGTGTTGCCCGGCGTGAGTTCCTTCACCTTGGCGTCGGTCTTGTAGATGTCTTCCGGGTCGCCGGAGAGCGCCGCCCAGCGGAACGGACCGATGCCGCGGCAGAACAATGGGCGGATATAGGCCGGAACAAAGCCGGGGAAGGCGAAGGCATTCTCCAGTCCTTCGTCCTTGGCGACCTGGCGGATGTTGTTGCCATAGTCAAGCGTTGGAATGCCACGGTCCCAAAAAGCGATCATGGCTTCCACGTGCTCGCGCATCGATGCCCGGGCCGCCTTCTCGACCGCTTTGGGGTCGCTTTCCCGCTTGGCCTTCCACTCGGCCATTGTCCAGCCCTTCGGCAGGTAACCATTGATCGGGTCATGCGCAGAGGTCTGGTCGGTCACGATATCGGGCCGAACCCCGCGGCGCACCAGTTCCGGCAATATTTCTGCAGCGTTGCCAAGAAGCCCGACGGATTTGGCCTCGCCCGCCTTGGTCCAGCGATCGATCATGTCGAGGGCTTCATCCAGTGTTTCGGCCTTGGCATCGACATAGCGGGTGCGCAGGCGGAAATCGATGCTGTCCGGATTGCACTCCACCGCAAGGCAGCAGGCCCCGGCCATGACAGCGGCCAGCGGCTGCGCCCCGCCCATGCCGCCAAGCCCGCCGGTCAGGATCCACTTGCCCTTGAGATTGCCGCCATAATGCTGGCGACCGGCCTCGACGAAGGTCTCATAAGTGCCCTGGACGATGCCTTGCGTGCCGATATAGATCCACGAACCCGCGGTCATCTGGCCGTACATGGCGAGGCCCTTCTTATCGAGTTCGTTGAAATGATCCCAGGTCGCCCAGTGCGGCACGAGATTGGAATTGGCGATTAGCACGCGCGGTGCATTGGCATGAGTCTTGAAGACGCCGACCGGCTTGCCCGATTGAACCAGCAATGTCTCGTCCTCGTTCAACGTCTTCAACGTCGAGACGATCTTGTCGAAGTCGTCCCAGGTGCGCGCTGCACGGCCGATGCCGCCATAGACCACGAGTTCATTGGGGTTTTCGGCAACGTCCGGGTCGAGGTTGTTCATCAGCATCCGCAGCGGGGCTTCAGTCATCCAGGACTTGGTGTTGAGTTCATTGCCCCGTGGGCTGCGGATTTCGCGGATATTGTGGCGCGGATTGTTCATTGCCTGCTCCCCAGTTTAATGGCGGTTTGTTCGATGATTTCGAGAATGGCCTTGAGATGCACGCGCAAGCGTTCCGCCTTGGCCTCGTCATAGGCGAAGGGCGGCGCCTCGGTGCTCAAGTGCGAGGATTGCGTCAGCTCCATCTGGATGGCGTGAATGTTGGATGAGGGTTTGCCGTAGTGGCGGGTCGTCCAACCACCCTTGAAGCGCCCGTTGATCACGGCGTCATAGCCGCGCGCGGCAAAAGCGATGCGACCGACGCCGGAAGCGATTTCAGGCGAGCAACTGGCGCCCTCATTGGTCCCGATATTGAAGTCGGGCAACTTTCCGGAAAAAAGGAACGGGATATGTGAGCGGATAGAATGGCAATCGTAAAGGATCGCCATTCCGTGTTCCTTGCGCACGCGCTTGATCTCCTCAAGCAGAGCATCGTGGTAGGGGCGATGGAATTGTTCCAGTCGTCGTTTGGTGTCGGCGGGCGTGGGCTTCTCACCGTCGCGCCAGATGGGCTTGCCGTCAAAATCCGTTTCCGGAATAAGGGCCGTGGTGTTCTGCCCGGGATAGAGGCTCCCACCAGAAGGATCGCGATTCGCGTCGATCACATAGCGATGGAACGTCGCGCGAACGGTGGTGACGTTCGGCAGCAGACCATCATAAAGCTGATCGATATGCCAGTCCGTATCAGCGAGAAGCTGGCCGTTATCGTTGAGCCTGTTCCAGATCTCGGCCGGCACCTCGGTCCCCGTATGCGGGAAACCGAGAATGATCGGGGATGCTCCCTGTTTGACCTCGACAACGCTCATAGGCCTGTGTCCAGGGCTGGCAGAATATCGGTGGAAATGGCCGCGTTCAACGCGCCTGAGGCGACAAGTTCGCTGACGGCTTTCAGATCGGGCGCCATGTAGCGATCGTCGTTGAGCGTCGGTACCACAGCACGAATAGCGCCATGCGCGCGCACGAGTTCCGGGCTGGTCTCGAGCGGGCTGCGCAGGTCGATCCCTTGCGCTGCGGTCAAGGCCTCGATGCCAATGATCGAGAACAGATTGTCGGTCATCTGCAGGAGTCGGCGGGCCCCATGGCAAGCCATCGAAACGTGGTCTTCCTGATTGGCGGAGGTCGGTGTCGAGTCGACGGACGCCGGGTGCGACATCTGCTTGTTTTCCGACATGAGTGCAGCAGAGGTCACTTCCGCGATCATCAGTCCCGAATTGAGGCCCGGCTTGCGGGCAAGGAAGGCCGGAAGACCGTAGCTCAGCACCGGATCGACCAACAGGGCAATGCGTCGCTGCGCAATCGATCCGATCTCGCAGATCGCGAGCGCGATCTGGTCGGCCGCAAAGGCCACCGGCTCGGCGTGGAAATTGCCGCCGGAGACGACAGAGCCATCGCTCAGCACCAACGGATTGTCGGTCACCGCATTGGCTTCGATTTCCAGCGTACGGGCTGCCATACGCAAAAGGTCGAGACAAGCGCCATCCACCTGCGGCTGGCAACGGATGCAATAGGGGTCCTGAACCCGCTCGTCGCCTTCGATATGGCTCATCCGGATGGGCGAGTTTTCCAGAAGACGCCGCAGCGCCGCGCCGGTGTCGATCTGGCCGCGATGGCCGCGCAGGCTGTGAATATCCGGATGGAACGGGGCTGACGAGCCCATGGCCGCATCAGTCGACAAAGCGCCGGTGATCAACGCCGATTGCGCCGCCCGGTGCGCTCGGAAGAGACCCGCGAGGGCAAGCGCGGTAGAAACCTGCGTTCCGTTGATGAGCGCCAGCCCCTCCTTGGCGGCGAGGATCACGGGCTCGAGACCGGCTTTGGCAAGTCCTTCACCAGCCGGCATCGTCTTGCCATCAAAAACGACCTCGCCTTCACCGATCATGGCGGCGGCAAGATGCGCCAGCGGCGCCAGGTCGCCGGATGCGCCGACCGAGCCCTTCTCCGGAATGACTGGGATGACACCCTTGTCGAGCATCGCTTCGATGAGGCTGATCAGTTCGAGGCGAACCCCCGAAGCGCCGCGCCCGAGCGAGATCAACTTCAGCGCCATGATCAGGCGGACAATGTTTTCCGGCAACGGATTGCCGACGCCGCAGCAATGGGAGAGGATCAAATTGCGCTGCAGTGTCGTCACGTCCGCTGGCGCGACCTTGATGCTGGCGAGTTTTCCGAAGCCCGTATTGATGCCGTATACCGGGGCATCCGCCCCGGCGATTTCGGCAATGCGCGCGGCTGCCGCCCTGATGCCGGCATGAAAGGAAGGGTCGAGCCGCACGGGCTCGCCGTGCCAATAGAGTGTTTCCAAAATGGAAACCGGTACGGAGCCGGGATGTAACATTAGGGTCATGACTATGCTTTCAAGACAAGCTGGTGGAGGGGATTGAAGCCGATGCGGTAGCAGAGTTCTGCTGGCTGCTCGGCGTTCCAGATGGCAATCTCGGCGCGTTTGCCCGGGGCAATCGTGCCGATTTCATTTTGAAGGCCGAGCGCACGCGCCGCCTCGCGGGTTGCACCGGCCAGCGCCTCTTCCACAGTGAGGCGGAAAAGCGTGCAGGCCATGTTCATCGTTAGAAGCAACGAGGTGAGGGGTGAGGTGCCGGGATTGCAGTCGGTGGCAACGGCAATGCGAACACCCGCCTTTCGCAGTATCGCGACGGGCGGCGCCCGCTCCTCGCGCAAGGCATAGAATGCGCCGGGCAGAAGCACGGCAACCGTTCCGGTCGCAGCCATGGCGTTCGCGCCTTCTTCGTCGAGATATTCCAGATGATCGGCGGACAAGGCGCCAAATGATGCCGCAAGCCTGGCGCCGCCAAGATTGGACAACTGCTCGGCATGGAGCTTGACCGGCAGGCCGAGCGCCTTGGCCTTCTCAAAGACACGGGTGATCTGGGCAGGTGAAAAAGCGATCCCCTCGCAAAAGCCGTCGACCGCGTCGACCAGACCTTGGGCATGCGCAGCCTCTAACCCGGGCAGCACGACCTCGGAAATATAATCGTCGGCGCGGCCGCGGTAATCGGGCGGCACCGCATGGGCGCCGAGATAGCTGGTCCTGATCCGGACCGGGCGCATGGTACCGAGCCTGCGGGCGACACGCAGCATCTTCAGTTCGGCCTCGATGTTGAGCCCGTAGCCGGACTTGATCTCGATCGTTGAAATGCCTTCGGCGAGAAGCGTATCGAGCCGCGGCAGGCTCTGCGCGACAAGCTCGTCCTCGCTCAGGCTATTGGTGGACTTGACCGAGGAGACGATCCCGCCGCCGGCCAGCGCAATCTCCTCATAGGTGGCGCCCTCGAGCCGCATTTCGAATTCGCGGGCACGATTGCCACCGAAAACGAGATGGGTGTGGCAGTCGATAAGGGCGGGAGTCGCCAGCCTGCCGCCGAAATCCTCGCGATCGACGCTGTTCCAGTCAGCCGGAATGTCGCGTCCAACCCAGGCGATATGCTCGTCCTCGATGCCGATCGAGCCATCCTCGATCAGGCCATAGGGCGCATCGGTATCCTCCAGCGTCGCAATCCTCAGTCCGGACAGAATTTTCCTCATCGACCTTGATCAACCTCCATTTATGGTCTTGCTCATACCATTATTATGTATATACATATTATGTCAATCGGCTACGGGAGAAGAAATGAGCGACGCAACCAAATCCGTTTTTGCGCGGAAAGCCCTCACTGCCAAAGGCTGGGAAAACAACGTGCTCGTGCGCGTCGATGGGCTGGGCCGGATCATCGCTGTCGCACCGGAAAGTGCTGCCGAGTCAGCGTCTTACAGCGTTGATGTTTTGCTGCCGGCGCAGTCGAATCTCCACAGCCACACCTTCCAGCGGGCGATGGCCGGCCTTTCGGAAGCGCGCAGCCCGGCCGGACGCGACAGCTTCTGGACCTGGCGCGAGATCATGTACCGCTTTCTCGACATCCTCGACCCGGAGGACATTGAATCGATCGCCGCCTTCGCCTTCATGGAGATGCTGGAATCCGGCTATGCCAGCGTCGCCGAGTTTCACTACGTGCACCATCAGCCGGGCGGTCAGCCCTATGCGAGGCTCGGGGAATTGTCGGAGCGCATCGCCGCTGCCGCCAGTGCGACCGGTATCGGCCTGACGCTTTTGCCCGTCGCCTATATGCAGGGCGGGGTCGACGGACGCGCACTCGCTGGTGGGCAGCTGCGCTTCGGCAATGATCTGGAGCGGTATGTGGAACTGGTGGAGCAGGCAAAAGCGGCGGCGAAAAGCGTCGGTCCCGATGCCGGCTTTGGTGTCGCGCCGCACTCGATCCGCGCCGTGAACGAGCGCGATCTGAAAGCGATAGAGCAGCAATTTCAAGGGGTTCCGTTTCACATCCATATTGCCGAGCAGATACCGGAAATCGAGGAAGTGGAGGCTGCCTATGGCCAGCGCTCGATGAGCTGGCTGCTCGACCACCTGCCGGTCAATGAGCGCTGGTGCCTCATCCACGCGACTCATATGAACGACCAGGAGACGCAGCGGGTTGCGGTAAGCGGCGCCGTCGTTGGTCTTTGTCCCATCACCGAAGCCAATCTTGGCGACGGAATATTCAATGGTGTCAATTACTTGCGCGACGGCGGCCGTTTCGGCACCGGATCGGACTCCAATATCCGCATCGCGCCATCGGAAGAGCTGCGCCAACTCGAATACAGCCAAAGGTTGCGGGATGTATCGCGCGTCACGCTTTCGCTGGAAGGCAAGTCCTGTGGCCGGACGCTCTATGACACGGCGCTCGCCGGTGGAGCGCAGGCGCTCGGCCGTCAATCCGGCAGCATCGCGCCGGGGAAATGGGCGGACATGCTTGCCTTAGATGTTGAAAACACTGCACTTTTTGGGCTGGCCAATGACAGGCTGCTTGACGGCTGGATATTTGCCGGCGACAGACAGGCGGTCAGCGATGTCTGGTCGGCCGGGCGTCATGTGGTGCGTGACGGCCGGCATCATGCGCGAGCCGAGGTGATTGCCGCATACAAGAAGCGTCTCGCATCGATTCTGGAGAAGGTGTGACTGCAACCGCACGCAAATCATTCCATGCCATCAAGGCCGAGATGGCGCGGCGCATCGCCGAGCGGGTGTGGGCGCCCGGCGCGCTGATTCCCGGCGAGGAAGTGCTGGCGGTCGAGTTCAGCTGCGCCCGCGCGACAGTCAACCGCGCCCTGCAGGAACTGGCGCGCGGCGGTGTTCTGGTGCGCAAGCGCAAGGCCGGGACGCGCGTTGCCCTGCACCCGATGCGCGAGGCCCGCTTCGTCATCCCGATCGTGCGCCAGGAGATTGAAAACAAAGGCGGAATCTACCAGTTCCGCCTGCTCTCCAACGACGTCGAAAAGGCGCCGCAGACCGTCACCAAACGGCTTGGCCTTGGCCGAAACAAGGAAATGCTGCATGTCCGCTGCCTGCATCTTTCCGGTGCCGAACCCTATCAATATGAGGATCGCTGGATCAATCTCGACGCGGTTCCCGCGATCCGCAACGAGACGTTCGAGACTATAAGTCCGAATGAATGGCTGGTGACCCATTCGCCGTTTTCACAAGCAGAAATTGTATTCCACGCCGGTCTTGCCGGCACGGATGAGGCCGAGATTCTTAAGGTCGACGAGAAGGATCCAGTGTTCGTCATCGAGCGCCTGACCTTCGTTTTGCAAAAACCGATCACCTTCGTGCGCATGATCCATCCGGGCTCGCATCGCATGGTAACGCAACTGTAGACACGCAAAATGCACGTGATCGTTGAAATTCGCGCTCATAATCGACCAGGTTTTACGGCATTTTCGCTTGAAGGCGGGCAAAAAGCGGCGTTCCCGGCTGAAAACCCACAAAGATCGGGCGGAAACCCGGGCAAAATGTCTGGCAGCGGCGCATTCAGGCCTTTGGCAGGTCCACGATCGTGGATAAATCGTCATTGGCGTTTGGCTTCAACTGCACTATTTGAAGCGCAGCGAATGACAGGGATGGAATGGCAATGGCAGGCGTGACGAAAACCGAGGTCCTCGAACAGCTGAAGACCGTGACCGGTCCCGACTTCAACAGCAATATCGTCGAGCTTGGCCTCGTTTCGGATATTTTCATCGCCGACAACAAGGTGTTCTTCTCGATCACCGTGCCGGCGGCCCGCGCCCAAGAATTGGAGCCGCTGCGCGCTGCCGCCGAACGTGTGGTGAAAGCCATGCCGGGTGTCACCGGCGCGGTGGTGGCGCTCACCGCCGAAAAGAAGGGCGGGCCGACCAGCGACGATGCACCGAGGGTAACCCCGTCGCCGCGCCCGGCCCAACGTCCGGCTCCTGCGGGCGCCACGCCGCCGCCGCGCGTCCCGGCGCAATCTGCGCAGCCGCATGGCCATGCCGCGCCGCCGGTCAAGGCCGGGGTGCCCGGTGTCGGCGCCATCATCGCCGTCGCCTCGGGCAAGGGCGGCGTCGGCAAGTCGACCACTGCGGTCAACCTTGCGCTCGGGCTTGTCGCCAATGGCCACCGGGTCGGCATTCTCGATGCGGACATTTACGGCCCCTCCATGCCGCGCCTGCTCAATCTCCATGGCAAGCCCGAGGTTGTCTCCGGCCGGGTGCTGAAGCCGATGGAAGGCTATGGCCTCAAGGTCATGTCGATCGGATTTCTGGTCGAGGAGGAGACGCCGATGATCTGGCGCGGGCCGATGGTCATGTCGGCGCTTACGCAGATGCTGCGCGAAGTTCAGTGGGGCGATCTCGACGTGCTTGTGGTCGACATGCCGCCCGGCACGGGCGACGCGCAATTGACCATGGCGCAGCAGGTGCCGCTTGCCGGTGCCGTCATCGTCTCGACGCCGCAGGATCTGGCGTTGATCGACGCGCGCAAGGGCCTCAACATGTTCAGGAAGGTGGATGTGCCGCTCCTCGGCATTATCGAGAACATGAGCTATTTTATCGCGCCCGATACCGGCGCGCGCTATGATATTTTCGGCCATGGCGGCGCGCGCAAGGAGGCCGAGCGGCTTGGCGTGCCTTTCCTCGGCGAAGTGCCGCTGGTTATGGAAATTCGCGAGACGTCCGATAGCGGCAGGCCGGTGGTGGTCAGCAACCCGCACGGCCCGCAGGCGCAGGCCTATCGCGACATTGCGGCGAAGGTCTGGAACCAATTGCAAGGGGCGAAACGCGCCGCCCCGGCCATCGTGTTTGAATAATAACAGGGTGGCGCGGGGAGCGCCGCAATTCACCCTCCCCCTTGTGTGGAGGGTCGACGCGAAGCGGCGGGGTGGGGGAATTAGTGATTGCACGGTCCCACTCCGGACCTGCGTCCCGACATGTGGGGCGAGCCACCGATCGCGCCCGCACTCGGGCCGCGACAAGGGGGAGGGCAGCTCCGGCGTCGTTTCCACGTCGGGAAGGGCAGACGCCTCAGCCCGCTTATGTCCCGGCAAACAAAAAGCCCCCGTCGCGCGAAGCAACGGGGGCAAGGTTTGCGGGGCGGTGGGAAGCAATTTTGAACCCCGCGATCCGGTGATTTTCGCTACTGGATGACCTGCACCGCCTTGGCGGCTTCGGCGGCCCTGGCGCGCTGCTTGACCGGCGAGCGCGCATCCATATAGGCTTGGACCTCGGCGAACGTGG
>UCKM01000025.1 GCA_900473175.1 Hyphomicrobiales bacterium
CCCTCCCCACAAGGGGGAGGGTAAGGAAGCGTCGCGCTCGAACTCGCCTGAAATCGCTTCGAGATATGGGCAGATACATGACCGTCTGCACTCAAAATCCCTCCGGGTGCATCGCCCTGGCGATTTTCGCGATCGCTTCGATATTGGCTGGTCCGGGCGTAATCTCGGCATAGCGTAAGGCGACGAAACGCTCGTTCTTCACCGCATCGGTCTCCTTCATCGCCGGATGTGACTTGAGGAAATTGAGGAGCTTCTGATACCCCGCATCATCCTGGTAGTCGAGGAGGACGAGAAATTGCGGATTGCGGGCGGCCACGGTCTCCCACGACGTCGTGCCCCAGCTCGTCTCCATATCGGCCATGATGTTCGTGCCGCCTGCCTCGCTGATCAACGCGGTCGGCATGGCGAATTTGCCGGCGGTGAACGGCTTGTCCTCGCCGGAGTCATAGAGGAAGACCCGGGTATCGACCTTGGAACCGACCCGCTTCTTGATATCGGCAAGCTGCGCTTTCCAGTCGGAGACCAGCTTTTCCGCCTCCGCGTCCTTGCCGAAAATCTTGCCGAGCTTGATCACATCGCCATAGAGCAGGTCCATCGACGCGGCGGGACGGTTCTTGTCGAGATGCACGCAGCTCTCGGTCAGTACCAGGGTCTTGATGCCGAAAGGCTTGAGCGTGTCGGGTGTGACCTCGCCGCCCGGTTTCATGCCGTAGTACCAGCCGGCGAAGAAAAAGTCGGGGCTGGCCGCCACGAGATTTTCAATCGTTGGGTATTTGGGTGCAAGCTCGGGGATAGTTCCCTGCTGCTTCTTGAACGCATCGTCGAGCTTGTACCAGCCGGTGATGCCGGTAACGCCAACGATCGATGGCTGCAGACCCAGGGCAAACGCCATCTCGCTCATATTGATATCCTGGATGACCGCGCGTTTTGGCGCCGCCTCGAAAGTGAGCGGCGTGCCGCAACTATCTACGGTGACGGGAAATGCAAAGGCTGAGGCGGACAGGACCGAAAAGGCGAGGGTGAGGAGAGATTTCTTCATCGGATACTCCGTTGGTGAGAACATGCGGTGCGGCCTGGAGCCTCAAAGACCATCAACTCGCGGTTCTGTGATGGATGGGCGAGGCGCAGGACGTCTAAATCGAAAACATCATTGACAATTCGCGGCGTCAGGGTCTCGTCAGGTGTGCCTGTCGCCACCAATTGCGCGTGGTTCATGACTGCGACATGGGTGGCAAAAGGCGCAACCAGCGGCAAATCGTGCAACACGGCGACCGTCGTTACATCGAGCCCGACCACCAGTGACAGCAATTCATTGCGCGCCTTCGGGTCGAGGTGATTGGTTGGCTCGTCAAGAAACAGAATGGCGGGCTCTTGAGCCAAGGCGCGGGCCAGCTGCAGGCGCTGCCTTTCGCCGCCGGAGAGCGACCCGACGCGACGGCGGGCAAACTGGACGATCCCGGTACGATGCAAGGCGTCGTGCACAATCTCGCGGTCGCGGGATTTGGAAAAGACACCTCTGTGGGGAATACGGCCAAGCGCAACATAATCCGCGGCCAGAAGCTGTGGGTCCGCCGCGTCGATCTGGCCGACAAAGGCGAACTGCCGCGCCCGCTCGATCGGCCTCAAACGGTCAAGATTGCTGCCGTTCAGAAAGACCTCACCGGAGGTAGGCTCGAGAAGTCCGGCCAGCATGCGGAGCAAGGTCGACTTTCCCGCCCCGTTTGGTCCGATGATAGCAAGGCGCGCGCCGCAACGCACTGTCAGCGTTGCTGTCTCGACGAGGTGCTGACCGGCGATCCGGTAGCTAACGGCATCGGCGTTAAGGACGATATGGCTCATGAGCAGGATATCTCCGGCGTTCTGACGTCGCCAGTTCGGATGAGTACGGCAATGCCATATAGTAATGTTATAACATTTGCAAACTGATTTTGAATGCCGTCGAACAGAAATCCATCGAACAGTTTTGGCGGGCAGCGGAATTTGATGAAGCGCATGACTGTCCATGGTTGAGGACAGAATAGGGGAACGCAGGCGGCATCTCACATCGTGCAAGCGCAACGGCGGCGTGTGGCCGTACAGCTTCAACGGGAAACATCGCATCGCTCCCGGCACACCCCGTCCGGTTCGAATCTCCAGAATCGATGGCAGGTCTCCTGGCTCGCGGGTCTCGGCTTCGCCTTGCCTTCCCGATCCTCGGATCAGTGGCATAGTCAGGCGACGCTCACCGCTTACAGTTGCGGGGGCAGCCACGGTTTCGGTCCCTAATGGGTACGCCTCACCGTGTTCCCTTTTCATCTCCGGCGTTGTCGTTCCGGAGAAACCATCGGCGCGAATGCTATGTGGCGACTTGTTTGTTTGCAAGCCCGTTTAAACGGCAGGTTTTAGGCATGCTAAAATTATTGGCAATGGTCTATTTTAAGACGTGATCAACGCAATAGAGTAGGCTAGGTTTCAAATTCGTTCCTAGAGGGAGCGCCAATTTCAGGAAAGCACTTTGAGGCGATATGGCAATTCACGCTGCAGTTTATCATCTGACGCACTATAAGTATGACCGTCCCATCATGCTGGGGCCGCAGATCATCCGCCTCCAGCCTGCGCCGCATTCGCGCACCAAGGTGCTCAGTCATTCGCTGAAGGTCAGCCCAGCCAATCATTTCGCCAATCTGCAGCAGGACCCTTACGGCAATTTTCTTGCCCGCTTCGTCTTTCCCGAACCGGTCACGGAACTGAAGATCGAAGTCGATCTCGTCGCCGATATGACTGTCTACAATCCCTTCGATTTCTTTGTGGAACCGATCGCCGAGACCTGGCCGTTCAACTATCCGGAGGAAATCAGGGACGATCTGTCGATTTACCTCAAGCCAGAGCCAGCCGGCCCGCTTCTTTCTGCGTTTCTGGATACGGTCGATCGCAGTCCCGCCAACACAGTGAATTTCGTCGTCGACCTCAATGCCCGCATCCAGCGCGAGGTGGGCTATGTCATCCGCATGGAGACAGGGGTACAGGAGCCGGAGATGACCTTGGGTGTGCGCACTGGCTCCTGCCGCGATTCGAGCTGGCTTCTCGTTCAGGCGCTGCGCCATCTCGGCCTCGCAGCGCGGTTCGTCTCGGGCTATCTCATTCAGCTGAAACCTGACCTCGTTGCGCTCGACGGCCCCGCCGGAACCGACAAGGACTTCACTGATCTCCACGCCTGGTGCGAAGTCTATCTGCCAGGCGCCGGCTGGATTGGCCTCGATCCGACATCGGGCTTGTTGACTGGGGAAAGCCATGTCCCGCTCGCCGCGACGCCGCATTATCGCAATGCTGCTCCAATATCGGGCATGGCCGAACCGGCCAATGTCGAATTCGGATTCGATATGCGTGTGAGCCGCGTCTCCGAACATCCGCGCATCACCAAGCCGTTCTCGGACGAATCCTGGGCGGCGCTCGACGCGCTTGGCAACAAAGTCGACGCGATCCTGAAAGAACGCGATGTGCGTCTGACCATGGGCGGCGAACCGACATTCGTCTCCATCGACGATTTCGAATCCGGCGAGTGGAACACCGATGCGGTCGGCCCGACCAAGCGGGAAAAGGCCGACAAACTGATCCGCCGCCTGCGCGAGCGCTTTGCGCCGGGCGGCTTCCTGCATTACGGCCAGGGCAAGTGGTACCCCGGTGAAAGCCTGCCGCGCTGGACGTTCTCGCTCTATTGGCGCAAGGACGGAAAGCCGATCTGGGTCGATCCGGACTTGATTGCTCCCGAGGACAGCACGGGGGACGTGAGGCCCGATGACGCCCAGAAACTTCTGACCGGCATTGCTGAAATGCTCGGTGTCGAGGACACGATGGTCGCCCCGGCCTACGAGGATCCGGCCGAATGGATCGTCAAGGAAGGCAATCTGCCGGCCAATGTCGATCCTTCCAATTCGAAGCTGAAAGATCCGGAAGAACGCAGCCGCATCGCCCGTGTCTTTGAGCGCGGCCTGACCGAGCCGACAGGCTTCGTCCTGCCTGTACAACGCTGGAACAGCCAGGCCGCTGCGGGTCCGCGCTGGCGCAGCGAAAAATGGAAGACGCGCCGCGGCAAGCTCTTTCTGGTGCCGGGCGATTCTCCGGTGGGCTATCGTCTCCCTTTGGGCGCGCTGCCCTATGTCCGCCCGTCCGAATATCCCTATATCGTTCCGGTCGATCCATCGGTCGAGCGCGGAGCCTTGCCCGACTCCGTCGCACAATCGCCGGTGCCCGGCCGGGATGCGCCGCAGACGGTCGCATCCTTCACCGCTGCCGAAGGTGGCCAGCAGGAGCGCGTGGAGCAGGAACTTGGCGATATCGGCGGGGCGGTGCGTACCGCCATATCGGTGGAGCCGCGCGACGGCCGGCTCAGTGTCTTCATGCCGCCGGTTGAAGCGCTCGAAGACTATCTGGAGCTCGTAGGTGCTGCGGAAGCAGCGGCGGCAAGGCTTGGCCTGCCGGTCCACATCGAGGGTTACAGTCCTCCGCAGGATCCCCGCATCAATGTCATCCGCGTTGCACCCGATCCGGGCGTCATCGAAGTGAATATCCACCCTGCCGCCAACTGGCGTGAATGTGTTGAAACAACAACGGCGATCTATGAAGAGGCGCGGCAGACGCGGCTTGGCGCCGACAAGTTCATGATCGACGGCCGCCATACCGGTACTGGTGGCGGCAACCATGTGGTGGTTGGCGGCGAGACGCCCAACGACAGCCCGTTCCTGCGTCGGCCAGACCTGCTGAAAAGTCTGGTCCTTCATTGGCAGCACCATCCATCTTTGTCCTATCTCTTCTCCGGCATGTTCATCGGTCCGACAAGTCAGGCGCCGCGTATCGATGAGGCGCGGCACGACAGTCTCTACGAACTCGAAATTGCCATGGCGCAGGTTCCGATGCCGGGCCGCGGAACACCGCCGCTGCCCTGGCTCGTTGACCGGTTGTTCCGCAATCTGCTGATCGATGTGACCGGCAACACGCACCGTGCGGAAATCTGCATCGACAAGCTGTTTTCGCCGGATGGTCCGACGGGGCGGCTCGGGCTCGTCGAGTTCCGCGGTTTCGAGATGCCGCCCAATGCGCGCATGAGCCTTGCGCAGCAATTGCTGGTGCGGGCGCTGATCGCCCGATTCTGGAACAAGCCTATCGAAGGTGGTTTTGTACGCTGGGGCACGTCGCTGCATGACCGCTTCATGCTGCCGGCCTTCGTCTGGCAGGACTTCCTCGATGTTCTGGCGGATCTGCGGCAGAACGGTTTTGATTTCCGTCCAGAGTGGTTCGAGGCGCAGCTTGAGTTCCGCTTTCCATTCTGCGGCGAAATCGAGAATGAGGGAGTGAAGCTTGAACTGCGCCAAGCGCTGGAACCCTGGCATGTCATGGGCGAACAGGGGGCGATCGGCGGGACGGTGCGTTTTGTCGACAGTTCGGTCGAGCGGCTTCAGGTCAAGGCGGAGAATTTCAACCCGGCGCGTTACAGCGTTGCGTGCAACGGGCGTGAGGTACCGCTGCGCATGACCGACACGCGAGGCACGGCTGTTGCTGGCGTGCGCTACAAGGCCTGGCAGCCGCGGTCGGGTCTGCACCCTATGATCCCGGTCAATACGCCTTTGGTTTTTGATATTTACGATCAATGGTCGGGACGGGCGATTGGCGGCTGTGTCTATCATGTCGCACACCCGGGCGGGCGCAGCTATGATACGTTCCCGGTCAATTCGAACGAGGCCGAGGCGCGCCGCCTCGCAAGGTTTGAAGCGCGCGGGCATACGGCGGGGGGATATGAATTGAGGCGGGAGCAGCCGTCGGGCGAGTTCCCGATGACCCTTGATCTCAGACGCCCACGGCCAAGTTGATATCTTAAGATTGCGAGGTCGAATGGGCCAGTATTCAACAATTTGCCAGAGCGATGCTGCATGACGCCATCTCCAGCACGATCCAGCATCGAGCCGGGCCTGCTTGCCAGTTACAGGCCACTGCCGGACGTTGCCGATGAGATGATTGATCCGAGCGGTGCGGTGCGGCCCGGCTGGGAAAAGTTGCTGAACACACTGGATCAGATCGGCCCGGAGAAACTTGCAACGCGCTTTGCGCGCGCCAGCCAGTATCTGCACGACGCCGGCGTCTATTACCGCGTCTATGACGAGAACGGGACGCAGGAACGCGAATGGCCGCTCGCGCATATTCCGCTGCTGATCAACGAGGATGACTGGCGGTCCATCACTCTTGGCCTGACCGAGCGCGCCGATCTTCTTGAAGCGATTGTTGCCGACATTTATGGCGAAAACAGACTGATAAGCGATGGCCTGCTGCCGCCAGACCTGATCGCCGCCAATCCGGAGTTCCTGCACCCTGTCGCGGGGGTGAAACCCGCAAGCGGACACTTCCTGCATTTTTGCGCCTTTGAACTCGGGCGTGGGCCGGATGGGCAATGGTGGGTGCTGGGCGACCGCACGCAAGCACCCTCGGGCGCAGGCTTTGCGCTCGAAAATCGGGTCGCGACAACCCGCGCTTTGTCCGACATTTCGAGCGAGATGAATGTCCATCGGCTGGCCGGTTTCTTCAAAGATTTCCGCGATTCGCTACAAGGACTGGTGAAGAATCCGCAAGGCCGGGCGGCCATTCTTACACCTGGTCCGAACAATGAAACCTATTTCGAGCATGCCTATATCGCCCGCTATCTTGGCTTCATGCTGCTGGAAGGCGATGACCTGACAGTCAGCAAGGGCAAAGTGATGGTCCGCACCGTCTCGGGGCTGAAACCCGTCGATGTTCTGTGGCGGCGCATGGATGCCGCCTACATGGATCCGCTGGAGCTGAAAACGGATTCTTGGATCGGTACCCCCGGAATGGTGAGCGCGCTGCGCCAACGCTCAGTGTCTCTCGTGAATGCCCTTGGCTCCGGCATTCTCGAAACGCGTGCCCTGCTGGCATTTCTTCCCGCCATCTCCAGGGCGTTGAACAACCGCGACCTTGCGCTGCCGAGCATCGCCACCTGGTGGTGCGGCCAGGAAACGGAACGCCGGCATGTGGCCGACCACATCGATCAGATGATGGTCGGTCCGGCAATGTCCACTCGTCTTCCCTTCGAGGATATGAATGCCACCGTGCTGGGCTCGTCACTCGATGATGAAGCGCGTCAGGCATTGTTGGTGAAATTGCAGAAGGACGGACGCGGACTTGTCGGACAGGAGGCTGTCAAGCTCTCGACTACCCCGGTCTACGTCGATGGCAAGCTCGAACCTCGGCCTTTCGTGTTGCGCGTCTTTGCCGCCCGCAATAAAAACGGCTGGAGCTTCATGCCAGGCGGGTTTGCCCGCGTCGGGCTGACGCTCGATACGGCTGCTATCGCCATGCAGCGAGGCGGACAGGCTGCGGACGTTTGGATTACCAGCAGCGCACCGGTACGCAAAGATACGCTGCTGCCCCGCGAGGACGACGCATTTCGTCGCAACGTACCGGGAACGCTGCCGAGCCGCGCCGCCGAAAACCTCTTGTGGATGGGACGCTATATCGAGCGCGCCGAGGGAACCGCCCGAATATTGCGAGCCTGCCATGCCCGCTACGCCGAAGCCGCAAACACGGAACTGCCGCTTTTGACGGCGATGCGCAAATATCTGAAACCGCTCGGGGTCGAGCTGAATTCCGCCATTCCGAAAGGGCTGCTGCGCTCTGTCGATGGCGCGATGTTGAGCGCCGGCCGCATTCGCGACCGGTTCTCGCCGGATGGATGGCTCGCGCTCCGCGATCTATCGAAGACGATCCATCGCTTCCAGGATGTAGTTGCTTCCGGTGATGACACGACGCGCGCCATGACCATCATCTTGCGCAAGCTTGCCGGGTTCTCCGGCCTCGTCCACGAAAACATGTATCGCTTCACCGGCTGGAGGTTCCTCGAGATCGGCCGGCGGCTCGAGCGCGGCATCGGCATGGCGCGCATCCTTGCAACGCTCGCGCGGCATGAGGCACCCGAAGGTGCGCTGGAAATGCTCCTTGAGATCGGCGACAGCGTCATGACGCACCGGCGGCAATACAGCGTCTATTCCGGCCGTCTCAGTGTCCTTGACCTCTTGGCACTCGATCCCCTCAACCCGCGATCGATCATTTTTCAGCTCGACGCTCTGAAGTCGGAGTTCAGCTTGCTTCCCGTATCAGGTGAGGCGGGCAGCCACATGCCAGCCTATTCGAAGAACGTCCTGCGCCTTCACACCGAACTTGCGATCATGGAAGCCGAGGAGCTGACGGTGGAGAAGCTTCACGAGTTGGCCTATGAAATCGGAGCTCTGTCCGATACCATCGCCGACACATATTTCGCCTGATCGCCGGCTGCCGCATGCTCTACAACATCCGCCTTCATCTGCATTACGACTACGAACGTTCTGCGGCGGGCGGGCGCCATCATATCCGGGTCATGCCGCAGACAATGCCGGGGATCCAGCGCGTTATCGCCTCCAGCCTTTCCTTTGATCCGGTCTCGGCCGAGCGCTCTGAGTTCGTCGATTTCTTTTCCAATAACGTTACATCCATCACCTATCGCAATCCGCATGAGACGCTGGACGTGATGATGACGGCCCGTGTCAATGTCACCCGACCACCGACGATGCTGGACGTTTCACCCAATCTCGCTGCCCTGCAAAAGGAAATTCGCAGCGTGTGGTCGATCACAGCCGATTCGCCGCATCATTTTCTGACCGGCAGTTCCTACGCCGCCATCGACCCCGAGATGACTGCCTATGCGCAGCAAAGCCTGGCGGATAGCCGTACGATCATGGAAGCCGTCAACCATCTCAACGGCCGTATCCATGCCGACTTCCGTTATGATGCCGAGGCGACCGACGTGCGCACATCGGCGCGCCAGGCGTTCGATCTGAAAGCCGGTGTGTGCCAGGACTTCAGCCATATCATGATTGCCGGCCTGCGCGGGCTCGGAATCCCCGCGGGCTATGTCAGCGGCTTCCTGCGCACCATTCCGCCACCGGGGGAAGTACGCCTGGAAGGCGCCGACGCCATGCATGCCTGGGTGCGCGTCTGGTGCGGACGCGAAGCGGGCTGGCAGGAGTTCGACCCGACCAACAACATGGTGGCGGGCAACGATCATATCCTCATTGGCTATGGCCGCGACTATGCCGATGTTTCGCCGATCGTCGGCGTTTTGAAAACCAGCGGATCGCAGGAAGGCAAGCAATCGGTCGACGTTATCCCACTTGAGTGAATTGCAGCCGGGTCGAGATCATTGGAATAGTTTTTCTTGGTTTCACGCAGTGCTGAGAATATGGTCTGCGGCAGGGCCAATTCCGACCAAGACGGGATGACATTCCGAAGTGCTATCGATACTTCCCATCCCACCGCTGATGCTCACCACCGGCCCCGTTCCCGCCTATCCGGAAGTGCTTGCCGCGCTCGGCAAGCCGGTGCTCTATGATTATCATCCCGCGTTCCAGAGCTACTACGCCGCCGTCGTAGAGAAACTTCGGCAGGCGCTGCAAATAGATAACGCGCCTGTCATCATGCAAGGCGAGGCAATCCTTGGTATCGAGGCTGGAGCCGCGGCCCTGATCAACAAGGAGGATGTGGTTCTCAACCTTGTTTCGGGTGTCTACGGCAAGGGATTCGGCAATTGGGCCGGTCTCTATGGCAAGGAAGTGATCGAACTCGCCGTACCCTATGACGAGATCATTGATCCGCAGGCCGTTCGCGAGGCTCTGCGCAGCCGCCCCGACATTACCGTCGTATCGCTGTGCCACCATGATACGCCATCTGGCACGCTCAATCCGTTGCATGAAATCGGTGCGGTCGTGGCCGAGCACGGCGCCTATCTGATTGTCGATGCCGTATCGTCGTTCGCGGGCATGGACGTTCATCCGCTGGACGTACACGCCGACCTTTTCATCACGTCCCCGTCCAAATGCCTTGGCAGCACGCCGGGCCTCAGTCTCATTGCGGTCACAGAACGGGCCTGGGCGAAGATCGAGGCCAATCCGCAAGCGCCGCGCGGCTCATTCCTGAGCCTTCTTGCGTGGAAAGACGCATCGGAACCTGGGAGGCCATTTCCCGTAACGCCGTCGATTGCCGAGATCTATGCGCTCGACGCCGCGCTCGATCGCTATGCGCGGGAGGGTCCGCGAAATGTCTGGACCCGCCATGCACAGACCGCCACCATTGCGCGGGAGGGACTTCTTGGCCTTGGCCTATCGCTTTGGCCGAAGCAGTTGGCCTGGTGCGCGCCGACGGCGACGGCCCTTATCGTGCCTGAGGGTATCGGCGACGTGGCCCTGCGCGACCGGTTGCTCGATCACGGCATTCTGGTCTCTCTCGGGCGCGGGGAGACAGCAGGCAAGATCCTGCGCGTCGGCCATATGGGCGCTTCAGCCGAGCCGGCCTTCGCGCGAACACTCATAACCGCCATGCGTGGCATATTATCGAACCCCGTTCACCCTTGAGAGGATTGCAAGTATGCCCCGTATCCTGTTGAACCGACGCTCCTTTCTCGCTTCGTCCGCCAGCGTGGGGGCGGTGACAATCCTGCCCGGGTCCGGCTGGGCGCAGGCGGCAACGCCGGTCAAGGGCGGACGGCTGATCGTCGCCGGGGATAGTGAACCGGCCAACCTCAATCCTGCCATTGTCGCCTCCAATGGCGTGTTCTTTGTCGCCAGCAAGGTCATCGAGCCGCTCGCCGAACAATCCTACGGTGACAAGGACGGGCTGTCGCCCCGCCTCGCCACATCCTGGGAGGGCGCGGCCGACGGATTGACCGCGACATTCAAGCTGCGCGAGGGCGTGACCTGGCATGACGGCAAGGCGTTTACCTCGGCCGATGTGGCATTCTCTGCGCTGGAGGTGTGGAAGAAACTGCAAAACCTCGGCCGCGTAATATTCAAGAATCTCGAAAGTGTCGAAACGCCGGACGATCACACCGCCATTCTCAAGTTCTCGCAGCCGACCCCTTTCCAGCTTATTCGCAACGCCTTGCCTGTGGTGACTTCTGTCGTGCCGAAACATATCTACGAGGGCACAGATATCGCCAAAAACCCGGCCAACCAGAAATTGATCGGGACCGGACCATTCAAGTTCGGCGAATACAAGCCCGGCGAATATTACCTTCTGAAACGCAACGATGCCTATTGGCAAAAGGACGAGCCGCTGCTTGACGAAATCGTCTACCAGTTCCTGCCCGATCGGGCCGCCGCGGGCAATGCGCTGGAGGCAGAGCAGATCCAGCTTGCCGCGTTCTCGGCCGTTCCCCTTGCCGATCTCGACCGCATTTCGAAGGTGCCGGGTCTCAAGGTCTATGCCAATGGTTATGAGGGACTGACGTATCAGCTGATCGTCGAGATCAATCATCGCCGCAAGGAGCTTTCGGACCTGAAGGTCAGGCAGGCGCTGGCCCATGCGATCGACCATGATTTCGTCGTCAAGACCATCTTCCTCGGTTATGCCAAGTCGTCCACCGGACCGGTACCTGCCTATGACAAGACATTCTACGAACCGGACGTGACCAAATACGCGTTCGATCCGGCGAAGGCCGAGGCGCTGCTTGACGAGGCAGGCTACAAGCGCGGCGCTGACGGCAATCGCTTCAATCTGAAATTGCTGCCAGCACCTTTCTTCAATGAAACCAAGCAATTCGGTGACTATCTTCGTCAGGCGCTTGCCAAGATTGGCATCGATGCGCAGGTGGTCAGCAATGACACGCCTGCGCATTTGAAGGCGGTCTATACCGATCATGATTTCGATATCACCGTCGCAACCCCGGTCTATCGTTCCGACCCGGCGATCTCCACGACGATCCTGTTTGAAAGCGGACTGCCCGCCGGGGTCCCGTTTTCCAACCAGTACGGCTACGCCAATGCTGACGTGGACAAACTGATCAAGGAGGCTGCCTCAACGATCGACAATGACAAGCGCGCCCGCCTCTACAGGCAATTGCAGAAGAAGGTCGCCGACGATCTGCCGCTGATCAATGTCGCCGAGTTCTCGTTCATTACCGTGGCGCGTGACAGCGTGCAGAATATCTCCGACAATCCGCGCTGGGCCGTGTCGAACTGGTCGAATGTCTGGTTGAAACAGTGACATGTTGCATGAGCATTGTGCGTGGTTCGCCAGGCTTCCCCATGGGCATGATGGGTTGATTGCGGGAGTGGGGCACCACCGTCATCCTCGGGCTTGACCCGAGGACCCAAGGCTGAGGGGCATTGGTGAAGGGTTAGCGCCACTTTTTTGCCATGGGTCCTCGGGTCAAGCCCGAGGATGACGGAGAGCGGGAGCGAATCCCGTTTGTTTTCCGCAACCAATCACACTAGACTCCACCACACATTCGCATGACCAGCCGGAGCCCTTCTTGCCGCCTATCGTTTCCTTCTTTCTGAGACGTCTGCTTGGCGCGCTTCCGGTTCTGGTGGTGGTACTGGTCGGAAGTTTTCTCCTGCTTGAGGCCGCGTCCGGCGATGCGGTGGATTCCTATGTTGCCAGGTCCGGCGCAATGGACGCCGAACAGATGGCGCAGTTGCGGCAGGATTGGGGTCTCGACAAGGGGCCGCTCTACCGCTTCAGGGCCTATGCGACAGCCCTTGCCGAGGGTGATCTCGGCTGGTCGACCTCTTTCGAGCGGCCCGTGGCGTCGGTCATTTTCGAGCGCTTGCCGATTACGCTGCTGCTGATGGGTGTTGCTACTGCTCTGGCTTTCAGCCTCGGCTCCTTTCTTGGCATTCTGGCGGGTGCAAGCCCCGGCTCGTTTCGTGATCGCTTTTTGTCGATCGCGTCACTGGCAATTTATGCCGTACCGGGTTTCTGGCTTGGGCTGGTGCTGATCGTCATCTTCGCGGTGGATCTGCGCTGGCTGCCCGTTGGCGGCATTGAGACCATAGCTTCCGGCAAGTCGGGCCTGGCGCGTCTTGGTGATATAGCCGCCCACCTGATCCTGCCGGTCGCATCGCTCGCGATGGTCTATCTCGTACTCTATTTGCGGCTGATGCGCGATCGGATGAGCGAGATCTGGCGTGATCCGTTCGTCAGCGCGCTCGAGGCGCGCGGCATCAGCCGAAGCCGGATCGTATGGCGTCATGTTGCCCGCAATGCGGTTCTTCCCGTGGTGACAATGCTCGGTCTGCAAGCCGCAGCCATGCTTGGCGGCAGCGTCGTTGTCGAAAGCGTATTTGCCATCCCCGGCTTTGGCCGTCTTGCAGCTGAAGCCGTGGCGCGCCGCGATACACCGCTGCTGCTCGGCGTGATCCTGTGCAGCGCGGTTACCGTGATAATCGCCAATCTTCTCGTCGACCTCGCCTACGGCAAGCTTGATCCGCGGGTAAGGGCTGGACGATGAACGTCTGGCGTCGCCTTAACCTCGAAGCCAGGATTGGCGCCGTGATGCTCTCCATCCTCGTGCTGATGGCACTCCTCGCCCCACTGATCGCGCCAGGTGATCCGCTGGCGATCACCGGCGAGCCAATGGTGCGGCCCTTTGCATCCGAAGCGCACGTACTGGGCACAGACCGGCTTGGCAGGGATGTTCTTGCCGGATTGCTGCACGGAACCCGCACGACGCTGCTGGTTGCCTTTTTTTCGGCCGCCGCCGCACTGATCGTCGGCAGTATCGTCGGCACGCTGTCGGGATACCTAGGTGGCTTTGCCGACACGGTGCTGATGCGGATCACTGAGGCTTTTCAAACGGTTCCGGGCTTTCTGCTTGCGCTTGCGGCGATCAGCGTCACCGGTCCGAGCGTGCCTACACTGATATTTGCCATCAGCCTTGGCAACTGGACCCAGGCTGCACGGGTGACGCGCGCGGAAGTCTTGTCCCTGCGCGAACGCGACTTCGTCGCTGCTGCCCGCACATTGGGGATGCGACCGCTGGAAATCGCTTTTCGTGAGATATTGCCCAACGCCTTCGGCCCTACAGTCTCGCTCGCCGCGATTTCCGTCGCAGCCGCCATCCTGATCGAAGCGGCGCTGTCATTCCTCGGCTTTGGCGACCCCAACCGCGTGACGTGGGGCAGCATGATTGCCGAGGGCCGCACGGTGCTGCGCGCTGCACCTTATCTCTCGATCGTTCCGGGTATTGCGCTCGTCATTACTGTCCTCAGCGTGCATCTGATCGGGCGTGGCCTTTCGCGCCGGGAGAGGCTGGTGCCATGACGGAGCCCTATCTGCAGGTCAAAAATCTGAACGTAAGCTATGCTGCAATACCAGCCCTGGCGAACGTTTCCATCGACCTTGCCAAAGGCGAGCGGTTGGCGGTGATTGGCGAAAGTGGCTCCGGCAAATCGACCTTGGCCATGGCCATCGCCGGCCTATTGCCAAAACAGGCGCGGTCCAGCGGAACGATCGACTTTCCCGGTCTGTCGCATTCACCGAAGCCGGGCAAGGACATCGGCGTTCTCTTCCAGGACCCGAGCGGAAGTCTCGACCCGGTGATGAAAATCGGCGACCAGATTGCTGAAGTGGCGATGACCCATCAGGGTATCAGCTGGATCGCGGCGCGGGTCCGCGCTGCGCAACTGCTCGACCGGGTGCGAATTCCCAAGCCGCTGTCGCGGCTCAACAGCTATCCGCATGAGTTTTCCGGCGGTCAGAAGCAACGCATCGCCATGGCGGCGGCGCTCGCAGGCAACCCGTCGCTGCTGATCGCGGATGAGCCGACCAGCGCGCTTGATACGGTTGTCCAGCGCCACATTGTCGATCTTCTCGACGAGCTGGTGCGGGAGGCTGGCCTGACACTGTTGTTTGTCACGCACGACATCGCTCTCGCGTCGGAGAGGGCTGACACTATCGCAGTGCTCTATCAGGGTAGGCTGGTTGAAACCGGTCCAACTGTACGTGTGCTTGGCGAACCCGAACACCCTTATACAAGAGCATTGATCAATACGCATATTTCGCTCGATACGCCTCGCGCCAAGCGTCTTGCTGAAATCAACGTGGCCGACCTGTAATGAACGCACCGCAATCGCCAGTCCTCAAGATCAAAAATCTCACCAAGCGTTTCGGCGACCGAGGCAGTGCCGGACTGAAAGATATCAGTTTCTCTCTTTTCCGTGGGCAAACCTTGGCCGTCGTCGGTGCATCGGGCTCCGGAAAGACCACGCTGGCGCGGCTCGTCATGCGGCTGTCCGATCCCGGCGAAGGTTCGATCCATCTGAACGGGCAGGACATCACCGCGCTGCGCGGCGAAGCGCTGCGGCGTATACGGGGGCGGTTCCAGATGGTGTTTCAGGACCCACTGGCGGCGTTCAATCCACATGCCAATGTGAGGCGCATTCTGGAGGCCCCTTTGCGGCTGCACGGACTTGCCGGGAGCGCAGCTTATGGTGCTGTAATTGGCGCAGCACTCGAGCGCGTGGGCCTTAGCGCCGGGCTTGCCGATCGCTTGCCGCTCGAACTTTCCGGTGGGCAGCGCCAGCGCGTGGCAATTGCGCGCGCGCTGATGACCAAGCCAGACCTCATTGTCCTCGATGAACCGGTTTCGGCGCTGGACGTTTCGGTGCGTGCGCAGATACTCAACCTTCTGCTCGACCTGCAGGAAGAGGCGGGCAACGCCTATCTGTTCATCTCGCACGATCTTGCCGTGGTACGCGCTTTCGCCGATGAAATGATTGTATTGGAGGATGGGCGCATTGCCGAAAGCGGATCGACCGATACGGTGCTCGGGGATCCCAAGGCTGAAGCGACGCGCGTCCTGATCGACGCTGTGCCGCGGCTCTTACGCTAGACGCGGTCATCACAGGCCGTGCCTTGGTCGCCCGCCTGGTCCAAGGTACAGCCCGCCGCTTCCTGCGGCGGGCTTATAAATACATCCAGCCCTCGCTCAGGCGTGCGCGTGGGGGTGATGAACGCCCCAGACAGCCCACGCCGATACGGCGGCGATGAGCACGCCCAAGATAACGCTTGTCCACATCGCGTTCACATTGGCGGCGAATCCGAGCAGCCAAGGAGACACAACGAGCCAGAGGCCAAGGACGAGGTTTGCCCATTCCTCCCATTCGGCGAATGCGGAGAGCGCTGTGACCGCCAGGGCACCAAGGGCGATGCCCACGACCCAGGCGTTCCACGTCGGTGTGGTTTCAGCTACGAAGCCGACGACCCAGGGCGAAATGAACAAGCATATTGCCAAGAACAGGTTGACCCAATCCTGACTCTTCTTTCCTTCCATAAAAATGTTTGCCATGACATCCTCCAGAGATGAAGCTTTCGGAAAGCATCATCCTCGCGTGCACAGCACGCTAAAGAAAAAATAATTTCTGCTAACAGCCCATTCAAGAGGTGGTTACAACAATATTACTGCATTTGCAGTACTTGATGGTGCCTAGACTTGAGGAGAGCTAGAGGATTCCAAAGTGACGCGGGTCGGAATGCGATTGAGCCTGCGCGTGCACGAGATCTCTACGCTGTTCGCGAACGAACGGCCGCTGGACAGCTGCGATCTATAGCGGAATGTCGTAGAGTGGCCCGTTTCGTCGCGTAACGGTGCTTCAAGAACGACGAGACGGTTCACCAACACGCCGGCTTGGACGCGCCGATGGCATGAAATTCACCAATGATTTTCAAGGGAACTTGGGGCGAGACCGAGCGACTAGCCGGGAAAGAGCTAGCCGTACCGATTTGTTTCAACTGGTCGGAGTGAGAGGATTCGAACCTCCGACCCCCTGCTCCCGAAGCAGGTGCGCTACCAGGCTGCGCTACACTCCGTAACCAGTGACGCGCGTATATACCGTCCGGCTTGTGCACCTGCAAGTCGTTTTCTATGCACTTTTTGATTATGCGCAGGAAACGCCTTTTGCACCTTCTTACGCCTTATTTCCCCCTGTGATCGCCTCCCAAACTCCTGTATCGATTAGCAACAGAGTTTAGAGTGCGTCGGAAGGGTGGGGCTGCGGTCAATGACGGCGGAAAAGCAGAAGATCATCAGCTTTGTCATGAGCGGCGGCGTTGGATCGCGGCTCTGGCCCTTGTCGCGCGAGGACTTTCCCAAGCAATTCCACAATCTTTCCGGCCAGGGTTCGATGCTGCTGCGCACGGTCAAGCGCATGGCTGCACGGGATGGAGATGCGGTTCCAGTCTATCTGCTCGCCTCCGAACGCCATGCCGGCCGCATCAGTCATGATCTTGCCGGTATCGACCTTGCCGGTGGCAGGCCGGTTCTTGAGCCGATGGGCCGCAACACGGCGTCTGCCGTGGTGTTGGCAACCGAAGTCACTTTGCGCGAGCATGGCGACGAGTTGGTGCTCGTCGTCCCATCCGACCACGAGATCACTACCGATCGTGATTTCTGGAATACAGTCGAGGCCGGCGTCGAGGCAGCGCGGGGAGGGCGCATCGTGGTTTTCGGCATCAAGCCTGATCGGCCGGAGACGGGCTTCGGCTATATCGAAGTGGGACCACAGGCCAAAAATACGCGCGATGTAGTGCGCTTCGTCGAAAAGCCCGATGAGGCAACGGCAAAGCAATATCTCGAATCCGGCAACTTCCTCTGGAACGCCGGAATTTTCCTTTTCCGCGCCAGCGTCATGCGCGACGCCTTCAGTGCTTATGCGCCGGAGATCTGGGTTAAGGCCGTGGCTGCCCTCGATGCTGCCGACACAAATATCTCCGGGACCTATCTCCCGCATGAACTTTATGCCGCCGTGCCGTCGATTTCGGTGGACTATGCCATCATGGAACGCGCAACAGACATCGCCCTCGTTCCGGCGACCTTTCGCTGGAACGACCTCGGCTCCTGGCAGTCTCTGCTTGACGTCGGTTCGGTGGATGCCAACGGCAACGTCATCGTCGGCGATGTTGTTGCCATCGATTGCGAGCACAGCTATCTGCGCAGTGAGGGCGGCCTGCTTTCAGTCGTGGGGCTGCGCGATACCGCCGTCGTCGCAACTGCGGATGCAACCTTCGTCGCACCGGTCAGCGAGAGCCAGAATGTGCGCAAGATTGTCGAGCAGCTGGAAAAGTCCGGCCGGCTCGAAACCAAGTTCACGCCATCGCAGGATCGGCTGCCGCAAGTAGGCGCCTATGCCAATCGCGTCAGGCATTGGCTGTTCAACGAGACGCTGCCCCTATGGTCGACGATAGGCGTAGATGAGCGTTACGGCGGCTTCCATGAAGCGCTGTCGTTCGAAAGCACACCTGTTGCCAAGCCCAAGCGCATGCGCACGATCGGGCGCCAGATCTATGCCTTTGCCGTCGCGCATGAAATGGGCTGGGACGGACCGGCCCACGCCCTGATCGATCATGGCATTGACTTCATCACCAGGAACGGCCGAACGGACCGCGGCGGCTGGGTCAAGACTTTCAATCCGGATGGCAGTGTGCTTGATGCGTCCGAGGACGCCTATGACCAGTCGTTCATCCTGCTTGCCCTTGCCCACGCCCACAAGGCTGGCCACAAAAGGGCGCTGGCGCTTGGTACGGAAACCTTCGCTTTCATCGATGAGTATCTCGCCGACGCCCGTCTGACCGGCTTTCTCGAGACTCCCGATGACAAAGGCCTGCGCCGTTCCAATCCCCATATGCATCTGCTGGAGGCCTTCCTTGCCTGGTATGGGGCAACCGGAAACCGCGATTACCTGCAGCGCGCGGCGCGCATCGTCGACCTCTTCCGGCACCACATGTTCGATGCGGAGACCTGGACGCTCGGCGAATATTTCAGCCATGACTGGGAACGGGCGCCGGGTGAGAAGGGTGAGTGGACGGAACCCGGACACCATTTCGAATGGGCGTCGCTGCTGGTTAATTTTGCCGCAGCCTCCGGGCAGCGGGACATCATTCGTTTCGGCAGGAAACTCTACTCTTCAGCGATCGCCAATGGTTTGAACCGCGCCACGGGCCTTGCCTATGGTGCGGTATCCAGGCATGGGTTGCCGCTCGATACCAACTCGCGCAGCTGGCCGCAGACGGAAGCCGTCAAGGCGGCGATCGCGCTTGATGGCAATGGTGGGCCGGATCTGAAGCCCGAGATCGAGGCGCGCGTCGGCCGGCTTTTCCGCTGGCACATCGAACCTGCACCAAAAGGCTTGTGGATTGATCTCATCGACGAGACGGGGCGTGCCAAGGCCGAAGATGTTCCGGCCTCGATCTTCTATCATCTCGTCTGCGCGCTTACGCAGTATGTGGACTACGTCGGCAAGAAGACTGAGACTGCCCACTCATAAATGGCCGCCAGCCTACTTTGCGGCTTGGGTCTCGGCGCCAAGTAGGTAGCCTCCGTCCCAGTGCCAGATCTGCTTGTCGTCAACGGTGACCTTGACGATCGCCTGGAATCCGGCAAGCGTCCCGCTGCCGGCATGGAAGGCACAGGTCCCGAGCGGCGGGCTGGCCGTATCGTAGACGACGCAGTATCCGACCGCCGAGTCTCCGTTTCCAACGGCAATGACTGCGGCGCTGCTGCTGAAAAGCGGACTGCCGGTTACCGGCCCATAGTATAAGATCTTGGTGCCCACCGGGATCGCCGCGAGATTCGACTCCGTAATGGTGCAGAAGCTCGGGGTCTCGCCGGAGTATTGGCTACATTCCTTAGAGATCTTAAGCGGTTGCATTTGCGGCGCAGCGAACGCCACGGACGCCAGTGCCACAATGGTGCCAGCCGACAGGATCAACAGTCTGCTCATTGCCCCCTCCCTATGGTCCAAATGACTGTTGAAATTTTACTCCTTATCTGCGCTCCTAGCAATTCGCTGTGAGTATCTTCCGGGCCAGGGGTTCCCGTCTGCCTCGCCGCCGTCGGCTTGCAATGAAACCAGACCTAGTAGGGACTGTCGACCTTACCTGTTTCCACATAGACCGATTTGATCTGGGTGTAGTGGTAGAGTGCCGCCATGCCGTTCTCGCGGCCGACACCCGATTGTTTGAAGCCGCCGAACGGCATTTCGACCGGCGCGAGATTATAGGTGTTGATCCAGCACGTGCCGGCCTTGAGCTGGCCGATGACACGATGGGCACGTGACAGATCCCTGGTGAAGACGCCTGCCGACAACCCGAATTCGGTGTCATTGGCGCGAGCGATCACTTCGTCCTCGTCCTTGAAATCAAGCACGGCCATGACCGGCCCGAAGATTTCTTCGCGGGCGATGACCATGTCGTCGGTGACATTGGTGAAAATCGTTGGCTCGACGAAGCAGCCGCCTTCAAAGCCCTGCATCTGCGGCACGCCGCCGCCGAAATGCAATGTCGCCCCTTCAGCCTTGCCCTTTTCGATATAGGAAACAACCTTGTCGCGCTGGGATGCGTTGACCAGCGGGCCGAGATGTATTTCCGGATCGAGCGGATCGCCGAGGCGGATCGCTTTGGTGCGCGTCGTCAGCCGATCCAGGAACTGGTCCTTGATCCCGCTCTGCACGAAGACGCGCGTACCATTGGAGCAGACCTGACCGGTGGAATAGAAATTGCCGAGCAGCGCACCGCCAACCGCGTTTTCCACGTCGGCATCATCGAAAATGATGAGCGGCGACTTGCCGCCAAGCTCCATGGTCGCGTGCTTCATGTGCGAGCCTGCCTGGGCCAGAACGCGCTTGCCGGTCGGGACCGAGCCAGTGAGTGAAACCTTGGCGACGAGCGGGTGGTCGACAAGCTGCGAGCCGACATCGCCAAAACCCTGGAGCACATTGAACAACCCATCCGGAAGCCCTGCCTCCTTGTAGACCTCGGCAAGCGCGAGGGCCGAGAGCGGCGTGTTCTCGGAAGGTTTGAAGATCATGGCATTGCCGGCTGCAAGCGCCGGTGCGGATTTCCAGCCGGCGCCCTGGATCGGGTAGTTCCATGCGCCGATTCCCACGCAGACGCCCAGGGCTTCGCGCCGCGTATAGGCGTAGGAGCCGCCAAGCTCGATCATCTCGCCGTTGAACCCGGCGATGATGCCCCCGTAGAATTCCAGCGCATCAGCTGCCGAAGCAGGGTCGGCCACCAAGGTTTCCTGGATGGCTTTGCCGGTGTCCAGCGTCTCGAGCTCAGCGATCTCCGCGTTGCGCGCACGCAGGATGTCGGCGGCACGGCGCAGGATGCGGCCGCGCTCAACCGGCTTCAATGCCGCCCAGGCCGGCTGCGCCGCTGCTGCCGCCTGGATCGCCTGCTCAATAAGATCTGGGGTCGCACCAAAAAGCCTGGCGATCGTCTCGCCAGTCGCCGGATAGATCACATCGAGCGGCTTACCCGCCTTGTCTTCGACAAAACGGCCATTGATGAAATGCGATGCCTTGGGTTGCGCGCGCATGGTGGTCTCCTTGGTGTCATAACTATCAGCATAAGCTCTGTGTGTGGTTCGACAAGCTCACCATGAGGGAGCTGGCTGGATTGCAATGATAATCGTCGACGCTCTCAGTCGTCAGATCCTGCAAAGCACAAGCTTCCTTCATGGTGAGCTTGTCGAACCACGCACAACCGGAAAGCTGCGAAAAGAACAATCGCACCTCATCGATCGCTTATTTGCCAACGGGGATTGCTCCACGGTTCCTGGTTGGAACGCGGCAAGGGATCGCGGCCCAAAATATGATCGGAGGCTTTTTCGCCCGTCATGATCGAAGGTCCGTTCAGATTGCCGTTGGTGACGCGCGGGAAGATGGAGGAATCGGCAACCCGAAGCCCCTCGACGCCGATAACGCGGCACTGCGGATCGACCACCGCCATAGGATCGCTTGCGGCGCCTATCTTGCAGGTGCCGCATGGATGAAAGGCACTTTCTGCATGTTCGCGCAGGAAGTCGTCGATCTCATCGTCCGATTGAACATGCGGCCCCGGTGAAATCTCCCGGCCGCGATAGGGATCGAGCGCTGCCTGGCCGAAGATTTCGCGCGTCAGGCGCACCGCGTGGCGGAAATCGGCCCAGTCCTCGGGGTGCGACATATAGTTGAAAACGATCTTGGGCTTTTCGAAAGGGTCGGAGGAGCGCAGGGTGACGCTGCCACGCGACTTCGAGCGCATGGGACCGACATGGGCCTGGAACCCATGTCCCTTGACCGCCGCCTTGCCGTCGTAGCGAATGGCGGCGGGCAGGAAATGATACTGGATATCCGGGTAATCCACGCCCGCCTTCGACCGCACGAAAGCAGCGGATTCGAAGTGATTGGTTGCGCCATCACCGCTCTTGAAGAACAGCCATTCCGCGCCGATCACCGCCTTGGAAAACAACCCGAGCTTGGAGTTCAACGTGATCGGCTGCAGGCTCTCCTGCTGGATATATACCTCCAGATGGTCCTGCAGGTTCTGCCCGACCCCCGGCCGGTTGGCTATGACCTCGATACCATTTTCCTTTAGATGCCCTGCAGGACCAATGCCGGACAGCATCAACAGCTTGGGGGAGTTGATGGACGAAGCAGCGATGATCACCTCGCGGCGGGCGCGAACGGTCTCGGTCTTACCGCGCCTTTCGATCTCAACGCTGGTGGCGCGCCCATTCTCGATCACAATCTTGCGCGCAAAGCCATTGACGAGATTGACATTCTTGCGCTTCAGCGCCGGGCGCAGATAGGCATTCGCTGTTGACCAGCGGCGGCCTTTATAGATTGTCTGTTCCATGGCGCCAAAGCCTTCCTGCTTGGAGCCATTATAGTCGTCGGTGACCTCGAAACCGGCCTCGCGCCCCGCATCGACGAAGGCGTGGAACAGTGGATTGTCGCGGCGCCCGCGCTGGACACGCAAGGGACCATCCGTTCCTCGCCAACCGGGTTCGCCGCCCTGCGAATGTTCCATTCGCTTGAAATAAGGTAGCACGTCCGCATAGGACCATCCGGTTGCGCCGCTCTCCGCCCAATGATCGTAATCGCGCGCGTGGCCGCGCACATAGACCATGCCGTTGATTGAGGATGATCCGCCGAGGACCTTGCCGCGCGGCGTGACCAGCGTGCGCCCGCCCAGATGCGGCTCGGGCTCCGAACGGAAACCCCAGTCATAGGTGCTCATGTTCATCGGGAACGACAGCGCCGCCGGCATCTGAATGAACGGCCCCATATCGGTGCCGCCGTACTCGACAACGATCACCGAATACCGGCCATCTTCAGACAGGCGGTAAGCCATGGCGGAGCCTGCCGAACCCGAACCAATAATGACAAAATCTGCTTCCATTGCCGGTCTCACTCGCCGCGCGGATAGCGGGCGTTCTCTTCCAATACGTTCAAATCCATATGATTGCGCATGTAGCGCTCGGATGCCTTCTGCAGGGGCTGGTAGTCCCAGGGGTAGTAGGCACCGTTGCGCAGTGCCTCGTACACAACCCAACGGCGGGCCTGACTTTCGCGGACTGCCGCATCGAAGGCTGCCATGTTCCATCGCGCTTGGGCTTTTGCGGTGAAATCAGCAAGAAGCTTTGCGTGGCCGGCATCGCCGGCAAGATTTTCCAGCTCGTGCGGATCCGATTCAAGATCAAAGAGTTGCGCCGGATCGATCTCGCAATGGACGAACTTGTATTTGCCTTCGCGGATGCAGACGAGCGGCGCATTGGAGCCTTCTGCCGCATATTCCATGAAGACCGGGTTCTGGCGGGTTGCGCCCTGCATGAGCGGGGTGAGATCCTCGCCGTCCGTCCAGGGCAGGACTTCGGCGATGTCGATGCCGCCGAGTGACGCCAGCGTCGGTGTGACGTCGAGCGTCGATACCGGCTCCTCGACCAGTCGCGGCACAATGCCCTTGCCCGCGATCATCAGGGGTACGCGCGCCGAGCCTTCGAAAAAGTTCATCTTGAACCACAAGCCGCGCTCACCCAGCATGTCGCCATGGTCCGAGGTGAACACGATGATCGTGTCGTCCAGCATGCGTGTTGCGCGAAGGACATCAAGGATCTCTCCGACCTTGTCGTCGATATAGGAAATATTGGCGAGATAGCCCTGGCGGGCACGTCGCACCTGGTCCGGTGTTATCTCGAAAGCTTTGTGGTCGCAGGCCCTTAGCAGGCGCTGCGAATGGGGGTCATGGTCGTCGAAGGCGATTTCGCCAACGGCTGGTTCAAGCGCTTCCGAGCCCTCGTAGAGGTCCCAATATTTACGGCGCGCCACATAGGGATCGTGCGGATGGGTAAACGAGACGGTCAGGCACCAAGGGCGCCGCGACTGTTCATCCTGCTCGCGCGAAAGCTGATAGAGCTTTTGGCGGGCATGGAAGGCCACCTCATCGTCATATTCCATCTGGTTGGTGATCTCGGCGACACCCGCGCCGGTAACGGAACCAAGCGTGTGATACCACCAGTCGATGCGCTCGTCCGGCTTGCGATAGTCGGGGGTCCAGCCGAAATCGGCCGGATAGATATCGGTCGTCAAGCGCTCCTCGAACCCATGCATCTGGTCAGGTCCGACAAAATGCATCTTGCCGGAAAGACCCGTGTAATAGCCCGCACGGCGCAGGTGATGCGCGTAGGTGGGGATGTCGGAGACGAATTCCGCAGCATTGTCATAGACGCGGGTGCGTGAAGGCAGCTGCCCCGACATGAGCGACGCGCGGGCGGGAGCGCAGAGCGGGGATGCGGTATAAGTCTTGGCGAAACGAACCGAACGCTTGGCTAGTCCCTTCAAATGCGGCGCATGAATGAACTCCGCCGGTCCGTCGGGAAACAGCGTGCCGTTCAACTGGTCGACCACTATTATGAGGATATTCGGCCTTGTCATTGCGTTGCTCCGGCGGCAGCGAGTTTCGTTGTTACGTAATCTTCCACGAGCGCGATTGCGGACGATGCCTCAGGCGCGCCATTGCGCAGCGCATGGCGAATATAGAGCCCGTCGATCATCGCTCCGGCACCCTCGGCGATCTGTATCGCAGTCGCGCGATCGGTCAGTTGACCAAGGCCAAAGGCGAGGTTGGAATGGGTGCGTCGGGCATAGATGCGCAGGAGACGGCGCGTTTCTTCCGATTTCTGCGCATGGACATAAAAGGCCAGCCAGGCAGCCACGGTTTCCGGTGCAAATTGCGATGCTGAGAAGTTGACGGCAATGACGGCAGCAACGCGGGCTGCCGGTGTCGTTGCACTTTGCAAGGCGGAACGAAGGTCGTTGCCGAGTTCTTTGAGCAGGTGCTGCATCGTCGCGAGGATTAACTGTTCCTTGCCGCCGAAATAATGGTGGGCGAGCGCGGCGGAAACGCCTGCTTCATGGGCGATCTCGGCAACCGTAACATCCAGCGATCCCCGCTGTCCGATGGTGCGGATAGCAGCATCGATCAACTCCCGCTTGCGCAGTGGCTCCATTCCGACTTTGGGCATGATGAGGGACCTCGTTCGGACAGGATATTAATCTTGATTGATTGATCAATCAATAAAAATTTCAGCGTGATTGTCGCGAAAGGAGTAGGCTGCAGGAGCGCCTTGCATGGATCGATCGAGCAATGCGATCCGTAAACCGCACCTTGAACAAAAGTCAGTTCATGGTTAGGTCAGTAGGTATGACATTTGTGGAGGAATGAAATGACAGCCTGTATCGTTGGATGGTCGCATTTGCCGTTCGGAAAACTCGAAGGCGAGACGGTCGAAAGCCTGATCGTCAAGGCGGCACTCGGCGCGCTCGATCATGCCGGCATCGGCCCGGAAGACGTGGACGAGATTGTACTTGGTCATTTCAATGCCGGGTTCTCACCCCAGGATTTTACCGCCAGCCTTGTCTTGCAGGCGAGTGACGCGTTCCGGTTCAAGCCAGCCACACGGGTTGAAAACGCTTGCGCAACCGGCTCGGCGGCGGTGCATCAGGGTATCAAGACAATTCGTGCCGGCGCAGCAAAGGTTGTCCTCGTGGTCGGGGTCGAAAAGATGACCTCGACGCCCGGGCCGGAGATTGGCAAGAACCTTTTGAAGGCATCGTACCTGGCAGAGGAAGGCGATATTCCTGCCGGTTTCGCCGGTGTCTTCGGTCAGATTGCGGCTGCCTACTTCCAGAAATATGGCGACCAATCCGACGCGCTCGCAATGATAGCCGCGAAGAACCACAAGAATGGCGTCGGCAATCCCTATGCGCAAATGCGTAAGGATCTGGGCTACGAGTTCTGCCGCCAGGAAAGTGAAAGGAACCCCTTCGTTGCGGGTCCGCTCAAGCGGACGGATTGCTCGCTGGTTTCCGATGGTGCCGCCGCGCTGGTGCTGACAGATACGCAGACCGCGTTGAAGATGAAGCGCGCCGTCGCATTCCGCGCCGCACAGCATGTCCAGGATTTCCTGCCGATTTCCAGGCGCGACATATTGCAGTTCGAGGGCTGCGCTGAAGGCTGGAAGCGTGCGTTGAACCAGGCAGGCGTCACCATCGACGATTTGTCATTTGTCGAAACCCACGACTGCTTCACCATCGCCGAATTGATCGAATACGAAGCTATGGGACTGGCGAAGCCGGGCGAAGGCGCCAAGGTGGCGCTTGAAGGTCAAACGGCGATGGGTGGCCGCCTGCCGGTCAATCCGTCGGGCGGGCTCAAAGCCAAGGGCCATCCGATCGGCGCGAGCGGCGTGTCGATGCATGTGCTCTCGTCAATGCAATTGACGGGGGAAGCGGGCGGCATACAGGTGCCTGATGCCAAGCTCGCCGGTATCTTCAATATGGGTGGAGCCGCTGTGGCCAATTATGTGTCGGTGCTTGAGCGGATCAAGTAAGCGCGCACCGGCTAAATGCCGGTCCTGCCGAATCGGGCACTTTAAGTCCCGGATTCATATTCTCGGTGCCGGCCTGCAAGCCCATGAAATGACTCCGGCTTTGGTTGTCGGGCGTGAATTCTACCGGCTTGGTTCGGGGCATGAGACGGCCTATAAAGCCATCCAGCCGGGGTGAATCCGGCCAATGCGTGAAAGATGTTAATCTCATGAGCAATCCGGTTCTGGTTGAGGTATTTCGAGGTGAAACGGTCGAAAGCCGCCATCGTGGCTCGGTGGTCGTGACCGACGGCGATGGAAAGATCGTCTTCGAGCTTGGCGATATCGAGCGTCCGACTTTCCCACGTTCCGCCATCAAGGCGATCCAGGCTCTGCCGCTGGTCGAGAGCGGCGCAGCGGATGCCTATGGGTTCGGCAATGACGAACTAGCCATGGCCTGCGCTTCCCACTCGGGCGAGCCACAACATGTGAAGAAGGCCGCCGAAATGCTTGGCCGTGCCGGGCTCGACGTTTCAGCGCTGGAATGCGGATCGCACTGGCCATCGCAGCAACCGGTGCTCATTGCTCTTGCAAAGAGCGGCGAAGAACCGACGCCGCTTCACAACAATTGTTCTGGCAAACATGCAGGATTCCTGTGCACATGCCGACATCTCGGCATTGAAACACGCGGCTATTCTGCTCTGGGCTCGCCTGAACAGAACTTGGTGCGCGATGCGATGGAGGGCGTGACCGGTGCGGCTCATACACTTGATCATTGCGGCACCGATGGCTGCTCCATCCCGACCTACGCAATTCCGTTGAAGAGCCTGGCGCATGGCTTTGCCCGCATGGCAACCGGCGTCGGATTTGAACCGGTGCGCGCCAAGGCCGCGCGCCGCCTGGTCGATGCGGCGATGGCGGCACCGTTCTACGTGGCCGGCACCCACCGCGCCTGCACGGAACTGATGGAAATGGCGCCAGGCCGTATCTTCGTGAAAACCGGGGCGGAAGGTGTCTATGTCGGTGCGTTGCCGGAATTTGGGCTGGGGATTGCCGTCAAATGTGATGACGGGACGACGCGTGCCTCAGAGGCGATCATTGCCACTGTCCTGGCGCGGATCTTCCGCAACGAGGCAGAGCTCGAATCCAGGCTTGACCGCTTTGCTGATCGTGAAATGCGCAACTGGAACGGAATTACCTACGGCGTCATCAGCCCGACGGAAGCGCTGACCGACGCGGATATCAACTGACGATGTTTCGCTCCACGACCAGGTCCGAATAGGCCGAGCCTTTCAGCGTAAGGTCCTTCACGGCAACGTCGGCCCATTTGTGGCCGACGATCCCGCCATTCTTGGCGCCTTGAATCAAATTGCCGCTGATGATGGCTGGGCCGACCCCATCGACAATACTGACGTAGATGCCTTCGCCGGACGTTCGTATGACGTTTCCGCTGGCCGTGAGGTTACGCATATAGGGACCCCAACCAAGCTGGATGCCATAAGTCGGGGCTTTTTCCACAACGTTACTGGTGATCGCCGTATCGGCTTCCGCCGCGATCCCGATACCGAACGTGCCCTCATAGGGACCTCTGGCGGACAGATTACGTACGATATTGCCGCTGCATGTGGCCAAGCGTCCGCCGCTGTCGAAATTCACGATCGATATGCCGTTGGCTGCGCCATCGATGATGTTGTTGGCGATGACCGCACCCTCGAATGCAAACTCCGAATAGATCGCGGTTTCACCGCTTGCCGTGCAATTGTTGGCGATGATCTGGATATTGTTGGCGCTGTTGGCGCGGATCGCAGTGAAAGCGCAGCCGTTGACTACATTGTCGGCGACAACGACATTATTGGCTTGAAAGACATTGATGCCGTTGCCGTTTTCGCCGGTGCCGCCAAGATCAGCCCGGATTTTATCGACCCTGTTGCCGGTTATCACCGTGCCATCGCGCCCTTTGTCGTAGCGGTGAACGATAATACCGCCATTGCCGCAATCGCTGATCTCATTGCCGGTGATTTTCAGTGCAGTCGAATTCGCGGTGAAGATTGCCATGTCCTGGACCGTTGCGATGCGCGTATTCTCAATTCGTCCGCCACATTGGTACAGGTCAATCGCATTCTTGCGTGCATTGACAATCTGGCAGTCGTCGATCACGAAGCGGCCAACATTGGTGGCCTCAATGAGCCCCCTTGCGCTGTCCGTTAGCGACTTGCTGTTGCCATCGATTGTGAGTCCGGAGAGTTGGACATGCTTGGCGTCATTCGCTGTAAAGAAACTGTCTTTACCGCCATAAAGGATGCGGCTTTGACCCGAAACGCCAAGGATATTCACATAGGCAGGAAGTTGGATGCCTGAGACTATATAGGTTCCTGCCGGTAGGAATATCTGGGCTCCCGCCGTGCTGGCACTCGTCAGCAGGGCCTTGAATTTTACTGTTTGATCACTTGTAGAATTAGGCAGAAGTCCGGAGTCGACGGCGTTGACCACGCCGGCTGCGGCCTGAGACTGTGAGACTCGCAAGAATGCGCTGCTAACTGCCAGACCGGCAAGGACAAGGCGTCTGCTGACCATGTTTTTTACCCGAAGGGAAGGATTAGATCGAACGCAACTGGAGGTAATGAATAGATCGAACGATTACACTTGCCGTTGAGGCTGGCAATCCCTACTTTGGATTCATGAGCGGTGCATTTACGAAACAGGATGAGAGCAATTCCTCGATTGATCTGGGCGAACGCCCAGTCAGTCCACATCGCAATCTTGTGACCGAAAAAGGTCTTGCAATGATCGATGCGGAGATAGCCGCATTGCACGAGGAATTGGCCAAGGGCAATGCCGACGCGGACCGCGAGTTGATAGCCCGTGCTTCGCGCGATTTGCGCTATTGGACAGCGCGGCGCGAGACAGCAGAGGTCTCGCACCCCGATCCCCAAAGCGAGGTGGTGCGCTTTGGCATGAGTGTTACGATTGAGGACGACCAGGGCAAGAGACAAACTTGGCAGATTGTCGGCGAGGACGAAGTTGATGCAAGTCATGGTATGATTTCTCATGTCGCGCCGATGGCGAAGTTGATGTTCGGCAAATCAGTCGGCGATACGTTCGAGTTGAACGATCACGAGTGGGAAATCACAGCGATTGGTGTTGCACCGTGAAGTTGAATCTTGGTGTGAGCGCCTGAAGGCAAATGATTCAGATTGAAGCGGTTTTCAGATCGGTTCGATAAAGTCCCGGAAAAATGCCGCCGCACCTGTTTCGTCGATTTCGCCTGACGCTACCATCAAAACCAATTGTATGACTTCTTCCGATGTAACTTCGAGACTGAAGCCGTTGAAATAGAGAAAAAGGTCGGCCGCCGCAAATCCCGTCAGCTTATTGCCATCGATGAATGGATGGTTCTTTACGATGCCGTAGAGATAAGCGGCAGCGAGTTCGCAAAGATCCGGATCGCCATAGGCTTCCTTTTGCAACGGCCTATTGAGAGCGGATTCGAGCATGCCAAAATCACGTACGCCAGGAGCGCCGCCATGGAGACGCAACTGTTCCGCGTGAAGCGACTCGACAAATTCCTGCGAATGGAATTCTGTCATTTGGCGAGAACGCGATAAGCGGTCTCGTACTTTTTCATCCGTTCGCGAGCAATTTTCATCTTCTTTTCGAATGATTCCGGGTCATCCTGTAAAGGGCGGAGTTTCAAGCCATCGCTGTCCTCAATAAGAACAAGTTGATCCCCGGCCTTCAAGTGGTTCCTCTCGAGCACTTCTTTAGGCAAAATGACACCTTCCGAATTTCCGATTTTGCGGACCGTTACGTTCATGGCTTAACTCCAATGTTATAACAAGAAGTATAACATGAGCCTGGCGAGATTCAAGGGTCCATATAGACCAATTACAGCCAGCCCTTCTTTCGAAAGATCAGGAGCGGGATGACTGCGGAGGCTATCATCAGCCCGATCGCCATCGGATAGCCCCAGGTCTCGTTCAGCTCGGGCATGAACCGGAAGTTCATGCCATAGATCGAGGCAACGAGCGTCGGCGGCATGAAGGCTACGGCCGCCACCGAGAAAATCTTGATGATGGCGTTCTGTTCGATTGAAATCAGCCCAACGACGGTATCCAAAAGGAATGTTACCTTGTTGGAGAGAAAATCCACATAGGTGCTCAGCGACTGGGTATCGCGCTCCAGCGACTTGATCCAGCCACGTGTGTCCTTCTTGTAGGGCTCCTGAGCGGTGAAAGCGGTCATATAGACGAGCAGGCGACTTACACCCGCAATACTTTCACGAACTTTCGAGAGAAACGCGCCCTGAATGCCGATCTGGTTCAGGCTGTCGCGGAAATTCTTGGTGGTCATCGGCTTGTCATTCTCAGACCGCCGAAAAATCGCGTGCGAATTCACGTCGATCTGCCCTGCGACGTCTTCGAGGATGTCGGCGAGGCGATCCGTGACGGCTTCGATGATACCGAGCATGATGCTCACGCCGCTGCATTTGCTTGTGATGAGGCCATTGCCCGGCTTCGTGGCGCGCGCGATATAGAGACTGAACGATTTCGGCTCGGTATATCGCACTGTGACGAGTCGTTGCCCCGTCAATATGAACGAGATCGGCGCAATGCCGTGGTTCTTCTCCCCTGTGGAATGCAATATCGGAGCCGTCAGATATTGCGCACCATTTTCGGCGTAGAACCGGCTGGATTCTTCGATCTCATGCATGTCGTCGCGGGTCGGGATCGAAGCCTTCATCCAGCTTTCGACGTGAAGATCTTCTTCATGTGTCGGATTGAGAAGATCGATCCAGAGAGCATTTGGCGGCATTTCGGCGCCGGGAAGGGCGGCGCTGGCCATGAGGTAATCGTCTTCCAGCGTATAGACAAAAATCATGTCACAATGAATCCAATAAAGTATCGATCAATTTTTCGGCTGCCTCGCCAATCACAGTACCGGGCGGGAAAATGGCTGTCGCCCCGGCGTTGAGAACCGCATCGAAATCCTGCGGTGGTATCACGCCGCCGACGATAATCAGAATATCGTCACGCTCACGGCGTTTCAGCGCTGCCTTCAATTCCGGTACAAGCGTGAGATGCCCGGCCGCAAGCGACGAAACGCCGACGATGCGGGCATTGCTCTCGGCGGCCAGTTCGGCAACCTCTTCGGGCGTCTGGAACATTGCGCCGACGATCACCTCAAAACCGAGATCGCCGAAAGCCGTCGCTATGACCTTTTGTCCCCGATCGTGGCCATCCTGGCCCATTTTCGCAACGAGAATGCGCGGCTTGTCGCCTGTGCGTTTTTCAAAGGCAGCTGCCTTGGCCTGGACCCGGTCGATGAGCTCGCTCTTGCCGACCTCTTTGCGATAGACGCCCGAAATCGTATGGATTTCGGCCACATGCCGGCCGTAGGCCTTTTCCAGAGCCAGCGATATCTCGCCGACAGTGGCGCGGGCACGGGCTGCCTTGATGGCGAAGTCAAGGAGGTTGCCTGTTCCGGTCTTGGCCGCGCTCGTCAGCGCGGACAGCGCCGCATCAACAGCCGAGACCTCACGCGTACCCTTCAATTGCTGCAGCTTGGACAGCTGGCGCGCACGGACCTCCGCATTGGCAACCTGCCGCACGTCGATTTCCATATCCTCGGAAGCACGATAGGAATTGACCCCGATGACCGGCTGGAGACCGCTGTCGATACGCGCTTGCGTGCGGGCCGCTGCCGCCTCGATGCGCATTTTCGGGATGCCCTGTTCGATAGCCTTGGCCATACCGCCCAGCGTTTCGATCTCTTCGATATGCGTGAGCGCGCGTGCCGCAAGGTCGTGGGTCAACCGCTCGACATAGGCCGAGCCGCCCCATGGATCGATGATGCGCGTCGTTCCCGACTCTTTTTGCAGGATCAGCTGCGTGCTGCGCGCGATATGGGCCGAGTGGTCCGTGGGCAGGGCTAACGCCTCGTCGAAGGAGTTGGTATGCAGCGACTGGGTATGGCCCTGGGTCGACGCCATCGCCTCGATCATGGTGCGCATGATGTTGTTGTAAGGATCCTGCGCAGTGAGTGACCAGCCGGACGTCTGCGAATGGGTGCGCAACGACAAGGAGCGCTCATCCTTCGGGTTGAAATTCTTCTTCATCAAAGCGGCCCAGAGCAGGCGCGCCGCGCGCAGCTTGGCGACCTCCATGAAGAAATTCATACCGATCGCCCAGAAGAAGGAGAGCCGCGGCGCAAAACTGTCAATGTCCTGTCCGGCAGCCACACCAGCGCGCGCATATTCGATGCCATCGGCGATCGTATAGGCAAGCTCAAGGTCAGCCGTCGCCCCCGCTTCCTGCATGTGATAGCCGGAGATCGAGATCGAATTGAACTTCGGCATGTTCTCGGACGTGTAGGCGAAGATGTCCGAAACGATGCGCATCGACGGTTGGGGCGGATAGATATAGGTGTTGCGGACCATGAACTCTTTCAGAATGTCATTCTGAATGGTTCCGGCGAGCTGTTTTTGGGAAACGCCCTGTTCTTCCGCCGCGACAATATAGAGTGCGAGGATCGGCAGGACAGCGCCGTTCATCGTCATCGACACGGTCATCTCGTCAAGCGGGATGCCGTCGAAAAGCTGCTGCATGTCGAGAATGGAATCGATGGCGACACCGGCCATGCCGACATCGCCGGCAACGCGCGGATGGTCGCTGTCATAGCCACGATGGGTTGCAAGATCGAATGCGACCGACAGGCCCTTCTGTCCTGCCGCGAGGTTGCGGCGATAGAAGGTGTTGGATTCCTCTGCCGTTGAAAAACCGGCATATTGGCGGATTGTCCATGGCTGCTGGACATACATCGTCGGGTAGGGGCCGCGAATGAAGGGCGCAGCGCCAGGAAAGCTGTTGAGGTGCGGCAGGTTCTTGAGCGCAGCATCGCCGTAGGCGCGTTTCACCCTTATCCCTTCGGGCGTCTTCCAGGCCGCGGCCTCCGGCTTCGGCGGCAGGGATTTCGGCTCTTGCCAATCGATGGTGGTGAAATCCGGAATTCTCATTTTATTCAGCGGCCTGCAAGGTTTGGTCGATGCGCGGGAAAGTCAGCGGTTCGCAGTGAACCACACCGTCGGTCGGCAGCGGCATGTGGGGGGCTTCGAGCACCGTGACCGGACGTTCCTGGCCGGCGGGAAACAGCGTGGTGCCGACGATAGCACGTTGGCCGGATTTGAGTTCGTTGGCACGGGCAGTGCGCGCGTTAACGATCCGTGCCTGGAATTTTCCATCGACAAGACTTTGCAGGATACCGCCGTCGCGCTCAAGCGCCTGAAATTCCTTCCAGGCCGAGGCGCATAGTGCCTCGGTGAGGCTCTCGATTGCACCGGAGCCACAGCCGGGGTCGGCGACGAAAGCCAGATTGCTTTCCTCGGCAAGAATAAGCTGCGTGTTGCGGGCGAGGCGGCGCGCAAAGGGGTCTGGCAAGCCATGCGCGATCGTGTGGGGCAAGACGGCGATTGAATCCGCACCGCCGACCGCCGCGGCGAATGCGGCGATGGTCGTGCGCAGGATGTTGGTCTCGGGGTCCTTCGTCGTCATCATCCGCATTGAGGTTTCCGCATGGATGGTGGCGGGCGCCGGGCGAACGCTGCCGCACACTTCCTGCAGCCTTGCCCAAAGACGCCGCAGCGCTCTGACCTTGGCGATGGAAACGAACTGATCCTGATCGACGGAAACGGCAAAGCCCATGTGCGGGGCGGCATAAACGATCGGTTGCCGTGCTTCCTCGAACAGGCGGAAATGACCGGCAGCGATCGACAGCATCGCGCCGAGCTCCTGCGCTTCCGTAGCGCCGGCATTGTGATAGGGGCGGCCGTCCGCCTCAAGCACGATGCCGGGCAAATCCGGTGAGAAAAAGCCGGAGAGGGATTGCGGCAGTGAGGCCTTCAGCGCCGCAAGGCTCATGCGCAGGCGGCCCGTTCCCGCCAATGTGGCCGCCGGGTCGATGCCAAGCGAAAAGCTTAGCGTCTGCGAATTGACGTCGCGCGGGCGCATGTAGTCAACGAACCAGTCGGCGCAGGCGCGGCTGCGCGGATGCACGTCCATGCGCAGGTGGATCATGTCGAGATGCACGCCATAGAGCACTTTGTCGACAGCTTCGCGCGTCGAGGGCAGGCCATAGCCGAAAGCATTCGGCGCGCCTTCAAAGACGAGCGCGATGCCAGTGGCTCCATTCTCAAGGTCTTCCAGAAGCTGCCGATTGGCACGAACCGGATCGGGATCGTCGATTCGCTGGACGATCTGCCATGGTTGCGAGGGGTTCTTGCGGGGCGTCAGCCGTGCTTTGCGGCGGCGCTCATGGAGCGGTTCGATGGCGATATTGTCATCAGTCCTTGAGATCAGCGTTTCGTCGAAATCCGCGCCTTTAAGGGCCTTTTGCGCGAGTTTGACCCAGTGATCCCGGTCAATCGCCGCAAATTCAGTTTCCTTGAGCAGTGACGCGTCCATGCTTTCTCCCGGTCGCCCGTATTTTTGTCGGCGACTTTAGGAGGAACGATGCTGCTTCGCAACAAAGCAAAGTGCCGCTGACGCAACATATTGAAAGCGTGAGATTTTTGGCGACCTTCCGCGAGCGATCGAGGAGCAGGTTTCGGGTGGCTGCGGCTGGTCGGATGTGAACATGCTCGGCTTTGAATAGAAACGTGAAAGGCTCGAAAAATGGACGTTCTCAAGGGAAAGACAGCAATCGTTACCGGTGCAAGCTCCGGCATTGGCTATGAAACGGCGAGGCTGTTCGCCAGCGAAGGCGCAAACGTCGTCGTCGCGGCCCGCCGTCAAAGCGAACTGGACAAGCTGGTGGCCGCTATCGAGCGGGGCGGCGGCAAAGCAGTGGCGCTCGCCGGCAACGTCAGGGACGAAGCATACGCCAAGGCATTGGTCGAATTGGCAGAAGGGCGTTATGGCGGTCTCGATATCGCATTCAACAATGCCGGTACCAATGGCGAAATGGGACCAAGCTCCGGGATATCCCTGGACGGCTGGCGCGAGGCGATGGACGTTAACCTGACCGGTGCCTTCCTTGGTGCGAAATACCAGATACCCGCCCTGCAAAGGCGAGGCGGTGGTTCGCTGATCTTTACCTCGACATTCGTCGGCTACACGGTTGGGATGCCGGGCACGGCTGCCTATGCCGCCAGCAAGGCTGGGGTGATTGGCCTGATGATGACGCTGGCGGCGGAACTCGGGCCGCAAGGCATCAGGGTCAATGCCATTCTGCCGGGTGGTACTGCCACGACCATGGCTGAGGCATGGGTTGACACGCCTGAAAAACTTGCTGTTGTCGAGGGGTTACACGCACTTAAGCGCCGTGCCATGCCGGACGAAATTGCACGTTCCGTCCTCTATCTCGCATCGGACGCTTCAAGCTTTACGACGGGGTCGGCAATGCTGGTCGACGGCGGTGTGTCGATAAACCGGACCTGACAAAGCAAAACGCGCGCCGTCGGGCGCGCGTCAACGCAATGTCGTTCGCTCAAACGAACTGGCTCAAGCCCGGAATCGAATTCACCACCTCGTCAACCGGACCGGTGCCTGCCTTTTCACGAGCAAAAGCAATGGTTTCCTTGGAAATTCCGGTGATTTCGCCCATTCCAAGACCAAGGCCCATGAGCTTGGAGCCGAGGCCCATGACGCCGGGCATCAGACCGGAAAGAAACCCGCCGCTCGACTGGGCTTCGGCAATTGCGGCCTCGGCGCCTGGAAAGCCCGCGATGAGCTGACCCACCTTGTCGGCGGGGCCTTCCTTCTGCAGAAAAGCGAGAATCAAGCCAACAGCCTTGGTAGCCGTTGCCGGATCAGTGCCGACATTGGCGGAAATGCGCGCGATAAGTTCTTCCATGAGGCTAATCTCCCGTCTGCCATGAATTACGTTTACGTAATATGCGGGAATACAGGCCCGCACAAGCATAAAAAGTCGCGCCAACGCGATCGCTCAACCGGGCGCACTCAGGATACAATCGGGCGACGAAATTCGCCTGCGAAATCCGCGCCTTCCTGCGCGAAAACGCGCAATTCTCCGTGAGAACAGGGGATTTCCATTGCACCTTCTTCAGGAAGCACAGTGTCGTTCGTAATATTCCGGCGCAGCCATTGTCGCATGCGGATTGGCTGTTTATACCGTGGATAGAGTGATCTTCGGGACGAGGACAAGACGACATGGCCGCTGACAGTATTTTCCTTGGTGCAAGCCGCAAACCCGACGACACCTACCAGCAGGCCGAATCGCTCCTGCTCAAGTTCGGCAACCGGCATGGCCTGATCACGGGCGCAACCGGCACGGGCAAGACCGTCACATTGCAAGTCCTGGCCGAAGGCTTCTCGCAGGCCGGCGTTCCGGTGTTCTGCGCCGATATCAAGGGCGACCTTTCCGGCATCGGCATGAAGGGCGAAGAAAAGGATTTTCTCGTCAAGCGGGCCGCCGATGTCAGGCTTGATCCGTATACGCTCAGTGCGTCGCCGGTGATCTTCTGGGACATTTTCGGCGAGCAGGGACACCCTATCCGCGCGACGATCTCCGAGATGGGGCCGCTGCTGCTCGCCCGGCTAATGAATCTCACTGAAGCCCAGGAAGGCGTTCTCAACATCGCCTTCAAGCTTGCCGACGAGGAGGGGCTGCTGCTCCTTGACATGAAGGATCTCCAGTCGCTCCTCGTGAACATTGCCGAGCGGGCCGAGGAACTCTCCGCGCGTTACGGCAATGTCACCAAGCCCTCGGTCGGCGCGATCCAGCGGTCGCTCCTCGTGCTCGAACAGCAGGGCGGAACCAAGTTCTTCGGCGAGCCGGCACTGAAGATCGCTGACATCATGCGCACCAGCACAGACGGCCGCGGTCTGGTCAATGTGCTTGCCGCCGACAAGCTGATGACCAATCCCCGGCTTTATTCGACGTTCCTGCTGTGGCTTTTGTCGGAACTGTTCGAAGAACTGCCGGAGATTGGCGATCCCGAAAAGCCGCGCCTGGTTTTCTTCTTCGATGAAGCGCACCTTCTGTTCAACGAAGCGCCGAAAGCGCTGCTGACCCGGGTCGAGCAGGTGGTCCGCCTGATCCGCTCCAAGGGCGTCGGCGTCTATTTCATTTCGCAAAACCCGCTCGACGTGCCGGAGACCGTGCTGGCGCAGCTCGGCAACCGCCTGCAGCACGCACTGCGCGCCTATACCCCGCGCGAGCAGAACGCGGTGAAGACAGCTGCGGACACATTCCGCCCCAATCCGGCCTTCAACACGTTCGAAGCGATCACCAATCTTGCCACCGGCGAAGCGCTGGTTTCGACGCTCGCCGACAAGGGCGTGCCATCCATGGTGCAACGGACGCTGATCCGCCCGCCAGCGGGCCGCATCGGTCCGCTAACCAGCGACGAGCGCCAGAGGCTGATCAATGCAAGCCCGGTGGCCGGTCAATATGACGAGATGGTCGACCGCGAATCCGCCTATGAGCTTTTGCAGAAGAAGGCGGCGCAAGCCAAGGCCGAGACCGTAGCTCAACAGGCCGATGACGATGACAGCACCAGCGGCTGGACACTCCCGGATATTCTCGGGGGCGGCAAACCGGGCCCGCGCGGCGGCCAACCGAGAGGACGGCAGACTGTGGCGGAAGCGGCGATGAAATCGGTCGTGCGTTCCGTCGGCAGTTCGCTCGGACGGGCACTGGTGCGCGGCATCCTCGGTAGCCTCAGCCGCCGCTAAGGCGCTCATATTCACATTGGGGCTCTTCAACGCACTCGTCCCGCATGCATTTTTAATAAACTCTCATCGGTGAGTTGGTATTAAATCTCTACGAATTGGTCTTAAATCCTGAGTTGCCGAACGATCTTTTCAATGCAAAATAGTGGATTTTGTTTAGATCTTGCGACTTTCGTTGAATTGATTTCCTCATAGTTTTAGCGCCAATTTAATACCAGTCTTGGTGTGGCGGAGATTGCCATGGCTGGGATTTAACCGAGGCTTTCGACGACGAGAGAGGTGGAACAAACCTCCAGTGAGCAAAGCCTCCCTTCAGAGGCGATATTTCCATGAACACATTCATATTGAGAGCAATAAGCTTGGCGCTCCTGTCGTCCGTTATGGCGAGTTGCGATAATTCCAACGACATGAACACGCCCTCGCAGGCGACATTTAACGAACTGGATGCGCATGTCTCGCAACTCGACGCGCAGCACAAACAGGATCAGGACACCATCAAGAGCCAAGGCGAGACGCTTGCCACGAAGGCGCAGCAGATCGCGGATAATGCGGAAGTGCTTCGTCAAATGGGAATGACCATCAGCGAATTGAAAGATTTGGCCACCCAGCCCACAGTATCGGGAATCGATCTGAAGACACTGCGCCCGACATTCCAGATCTTCAGCCCGGCGAAGGGTTACTTCAGATTGAACCCAGCCAGTCGTATTGTCGTCGATTCAACCAACGATGCCTTTATCACTACACTCAGTGCGCCAATGGGATGGGTACAGAAGCTGCGATATGCGACGGGTCTCAAATTGGAAGTTGTCAAAAAGGCTTCGCCTGCACCGGGGGACATCATCCTCAGCGCCACGCCGGACGCGAGCCTTCTCAGCACTGCGGAAACGGCGCAGTTTAGGTGGAACGGCGAGTCTAAGCCGATCAAGGATACGGTTCTCAAGGAAGGCTACACCTATGAGGCAAATGACAGGAACCTCACCTTGACATACAACAACCCGCTTGGAGCGATCCACGCCCTCCAAACGGTCTATCAACTTTTGGGCAGCGATCAACTGAAGCCAGGAGAACATCACTGGCTTCCGGCCGGCAGGGGCATCGACTATCCTCTCAATGGCTATCGTGGGTTGATGATCGATGTGGGGCGTCAGTTTGTTTCAGTGCCCGATCTTATCGGAATCATGGACAAGATGAGCTACTACAAGCTCAATACGCTTCATCTCCATCTCAGCGACAACGTCGGCGATGGGACGGCCCCGCAAGGTGGGCCGAACGGGTATCTACGGCTTTACGACGACACGATGCCCGAAGACATGAAGGCGCTGAAACCCAAGGATAGCCCTTCCGATGGTGCGGATCGCACCTATTACACCAAGGCCGATATCAAGCTGCTTGAGGCCGCGGGCGCGCGCTACGGGATCGAAATTTTGCCGGAGATCGACACGCCCGGCCATTCTTATGCGTTCACCAACGCTTTTCCACAATTCGCGACGGCTGGAGATCACAGCGTAGTGGATACAAGCAAGCCGGAAGCGGTTGCCTTCCTCACGAAGGCGATGATCGAATTTGGCGGCTGGTTTGCGTCGAAGAAATTTCATGTCGGCGGCGATGAGGCCTATGGACTAAGTACATCACAGCTTCATGCATTCCTGGAAAAGTTGAAGGACGATCTCATTGCTGCTGGAATAGGTACTGAAATGACCGGCGCCTGGAATGATTGGGGCTCCAATGGAGGCCCTGACGACAATTTTACAATTTTCAACTGGACCAAAGCTTACGAATACAATCTAGACGGCAAATCGTGGATCGACGTGAATGTCGACCGGTATTTCGTGCCCTTCAAGGAAAATGGCGGCTACAACTCACTCGGTATAACGCCTCAGAAAATTTTCGATACGGTCGAAGGTTCATTGGATAATTCGGGCATTCCGTTGGGCAGTGAGACGGCTGTCTGGAATGATTTTGGCGAGAAGTACAATTACGGCTTTGAAACGATCAATGCAGGCATCGAACGGAGTTTTCCAGCTTCTGCCGTCGCGCTCTGGAACGGGCTCAACGGGTATGGGAGCCGTTACGACAGCCTCGCTCCAGAAAATGTCGCCATCGCCCAAGAATATACGTCGTCCTGGCTTCGTGACAGGTCGCCAAAGCTGACCGGTGAACAAGCGCTGGACATATTGCTGGGAACCGCGAGCCATCGGACGTTCAAGCTCGACGATGGAAACGAGGTGCCGAAGCTCATTGCGGCTCCCGGAGACATCAATGATCCTATGGGCTGGGACCCGATTGATATGGCCGCAGCGTTTCAAAGGGCCGATGAGCTATCAAAGCAACAGCTATTTGCCGACAAGGGCGTCATGCACTTGCAGTAGGGGTGAGCACTCCCAACGACAAAGGCCGGCGGAGCAATCCGCCGGCTTTTTTTCATGGAACTCGTTCAGGGTTGGTTTAGATCACCAGCACCGGTGTCTTGTTGGGAACGCGGTCATAGAGGTCGATCACGTCCTGGTTGATCAGGCGCACGCAGCCGGACGAGACCGCCTTGCCGATCGACCACCATTCCGGCGATCCATGCAGGCGGTAGAGCGTGTCCACACCGTCCTGGAACAGATAAAGCGCACGCGCGCCAAGCGGGTTCTTCAGACCGGGCTCCATGCCGCCGTTCCTGGCACTGTATTTTGCCAGTTCCGGCTGGCGCGCAATCATGTCATCCGGCGGGGTCCAGGTCGGCCAATGGCGCTTCCACTGAACGACCGCGCGGCCCGACCAGGCAAAGCCCTGCTTGCCGATGCCGACACCATAGCGAACGGCCTGGCCGCCCTCGCGCACCAGATAAAGGAACTTGTCATTGGTATCGACCACAATCGTGCCGGGCCGTTCGCCCGTCGGGTCGGCAACGATCTGGCGCAGATAGCGCTTGTCCATCTTCTCTATCGGAATGGCGGGCAGCACGTGGCCGTCATCCTCGCGCGCCGAATACATGTCGGCGAAGGACGCGAAGGCGGGGTCGACATCCATCTGCGGCTGCATGAGCGGGTTGCCATCGTCGTCGACCTGTATGACCGGCAGATCGTTAGGGATTTGTGCGCAGCCGGCAAGCCCGGCCGCTGCCGTCGCTGTCACAGCGGCCAGGAAGCCGCGGCGGGAAATCATGTTTTGCATCATTGAACCAAATTCGTGGAGGGAGGACGAGAACAACACCGGTGTGATGTCCTAAAACGCACAAAGAATATGGCGGCGAACCGTTTGCAATGGGGCGCAAACAAGGCCGCCGGATAACTGTTGCCGCGCAGCAACAAAAAACCCTTGTGCAAGCCCATGGTTCGTTCAACCGGCGATAAACACTTCGTGAGGTTGCACTTTTTGAGTGGGGGTGAGTTGGAAGAGTCGAAAGGCTGCGGGGTGCGCCGGTCCCGACAGCGAGCGATTTTCGTCCTCCAGCAAACGCAGCCCATTGACCGGGCCGCCGAAGTGCATTTCGATAGAAAGCGCACCTCAAGGAACGGAATCAAGATCATGGCGGTCAATACTCAAGCTCAATCAGCGACGTGGACATATGTCGAGGGTGACTGGTACGAGGGAAATGTTCCGCTCGTCGGTCCGCGCAGCCACGTTATGTGGCTCGGTTCCTCAGTTTTCGACGGCGCACGCTGGTTCGAAGGCGTCGCGCCCGATCTCGACCGTCACGCGGCGCGCGTCAATGCTTCGGCAGTGGCGCTTGGCCTCAATCCAACGATGAGCGTCGATGAGATTGTCGGACTGACCCATGATGGCCTGAAGAAGTTCGACGGCAACACGGCCGTCTATATAAGGCCAATGTACTGGGCCGAGCATGGCGGCTATATGGGCGTACCGGCCGATCCGGAATCGACCCGCTTCTGCCTGTGCCTCTATGAGGCGCCGATGATTGCACCGAGCGGCTTTTCCGTCACGGTTTCGCCGTTCCGCCGACCAACGTTCGAGACAATGCCGACCAATGCCAAGGCCGGATGCCTCTATCCGAACAATGCCCGGGCGATCACGGAGGCGAAGTCGCGCGGTTTCGACAATGCGCTGGTGCTGGACATGCTGGGCAATGTCGCCGAAACCGGAACATCCAATATTTTCCTGGTCAAGGACGGGCACATCTTTACGCCTGCCCCCAACGGCACGTTCCTCTCCGGTATAACGCGGGCCCGCACGATCGACGTGCTCGCCGACTACGGTTTCCGCACCACGCAGACGACCTTGAGCGTCCAGGATTTTCTCGGTGCCGACGAGATCTTTTCGACCGGGAACCATTCAAAGGTCGTTCCCGTTACCCGTATTGAAGATCGCGATCTTCAACCTGGTCCGATCGCGAAAAAGGCACGGGAGCTTTATTGGGAGTTTGCGCACTCGACTCCGAAAATTTAACCTGCAAAACGGAGATGGCGGAAATATTGATCCGTTTCGCATTGCTCCTGAAGAAATACGGACCTATGTAACGAGCGCAGGTTTTGTCAGGATTGGCGACCAGCGATACCGGTGCCCGACCGGGCTGCCAATCCGGTAACAGATTGAATCGAAGAGGAGACTTCCATGGCTTTCGAATTGCCCGCACTGCCGTATGATTACGATGCGCTTGCGCCTTATATGTCGCGCGAAACGCTCGAATATCATCACGACAAGCACCACAAGGCTTACGTTGACAACGGCAACAAACTGGCCGCCGAAGCTGGTCTCGAGAATCTTTCGCTCGAAGAGATCGTCAAGCAGTCCTACGGCAAGAATGCTGGCCTCTTCAACAATGCCGGCCAGCATTACAACCATCTGCATTTCTGGCATTGGCTGAAGAAAGGCGGCGGCGGCAAGAAGCTGCCGGGCGCGCTCGAAAAGGCCGTTGAATCCGATCTCGGCGGCTACGACAAGTTCCGCACCGATTTCATCGCTGCCGGCACGACGCAATTCGGCTCCGGCTGGGCCTGGCTCTCGGTGAAGAACGGCAAGCTCGAAATCTCCAAGACGCCGAACGGCGAAAACCCGCTGGTCCATGGCGCAACGCCGATCCTTGGCGTGGATGTCTGGGAGCACTCCTATTACATCGACTATCGCAACGCCCGTCCGAAATATCTGGAAGCGTTCGTCGATAATCTGATCAACTGGGATTACGTCCTCGAACTCTATGAAAAAGCCAAGTAAGCGGCTTTGAAACAGGCAAACGGCCCCGTTCTCGGCGGGGCCGTTTGCTTTTCGGCCTGCTCCCTGAGACTGCGCGCGACAGCAACGGCCGTCAGAGCGGGTAGGCGATGTGGACGGTGGTGCCGATGTGCGGGAACGAACTCATATCGAGTTTGCCTCCCATCGACTTGATCAGCTCAACTGAGTTGGTCAGGCCGAGTCCGACATGGACCCCGGCCTTGGTCGAGAAAAACGGTTCGCGCGCCCTGGCCAGCAAATGGGGAGTCATGCCTGTGCCATTGTCCTCAACGCTCAGGACCAACCGCTCTCCGAGCACAAACCTTCGTTGCAGGCGCCCCCTGATAGTGATTTGCGGGTTTGGGCGCATGGAAACGGCATTGATGGCATTGCGGACGAGTTCGTCGATCAGCATGTGAAACTGCGCGGAGGGTACTGGAATCGCCAGGGCGTCGTCATTGGCCTCCACTCTCAGTTCCTGTTTTGCGGCGCTGACAATACCTGCGATGATCTGACCAAGGGGCAGTTTCCGGGCGTCCGTGCGGGCATGCCCGATGCGCATCAGGCCTTCATTGATCGAATCGAGCTCCAGGACGGTGCTGAGCGCGGCATGCGCCATTTCCGTGGAGGGCGGGGCATTCCCGTCCACATAGGTCAGGAAAAGCCGCAACGCAGCGATGCGTGTTCGGGTCATGTGGGCGAACAGGAGGGAGAATGATTTTATATGCTGGTCTTTTCGGCTTTTGTTCCTGGCATGCTGATAGATCGCGATAGCGCTGAGGATGAGGACTGAAAGCGCTGCGAAAAATATCAGCCGGTTGCGCGCCGCTTCCGTAGCAATCCGGGTTGTGGCACTTATTGCCTGGCTGTGGTCGACAGTGGCGCCGATCAACCCCCCAAGGTAATAGTCGATAAGCGAGACCGACTTGAGCAATTCGTCGTAACGGCCTCCTTCGAGGGTCAAGGGCAAGATGACCTTGTCAATCAATTCAATCGATCGCTCCAGGCCATGTGTGTCTTCGGGAGGCACATACTCTTTGGCATAGTCCAATTGTGACAAGGCTTTGAGATTAAACCGCAGCATGCGGAAGTCCTGCAGCAATCGCGGATTGATTTCGCCGGTCCTGGCTGCAAGAGTGAGGTAACCGAGAATGCGGGCAACCTTGTCCCGCGACTGCGAAGCGCGCCATTGAACTTCCGAACACTGGCTGAAGATGGTTTCGGTTTGCTGTCGGTAGGATTCGGTGCGCAACAGGGCCCAGACAGTAAAACATATGGACACAATCAAACCGGCATAGAGCATCACCGGAATGAGACGTCGGATGGTGGTCTTCATGGGACAGGACATATCGCGACGACAAACCAGACCCAGATGGCGTTACGACCGGGTACATAGGACTGCGGCAGTTCGTTTAACGGCCAAATGAGGTAAAATGGGCCGCCGTCTTCCAACGACAGGGGGCGGTATGTTTGGTCAGGCATACAAAGCCCGCTCGCCCTGTCATCGTCATTGCATTGCTTTTCCAAAGCTAGAATGGGTGCGAAACGATCAATCTCGTCGGTGCTGATCTTGCTGACGAAGTCATTTGAGGCCCTAACCTCAATTCCGTTTGGAGTGGTTAGGGCGTTCCTGGCAAGGATGTCCTTGAGAAGCGGGCCGCGAAAGGTCATGGCCGTGCCGGCGCTCCAAGGCGTCGCCGTCGTTCGCTCCCGTAGCTGAAACTCCTTGCGAAGGCGTTCGGCTGTGTACCTATTCACGGTCGCGCGTGCCGCGTGGGCAACGCTCAGCACGTTCTCGCCCGGAGACTGGGCGCCAGCGATGCGCAAGCCTGCCAACAGAAATACCAGGAGAATGGTGGCCGATTTGGTCAGTCTAGGCAAAAGCACGCGTGGTCTCCTCGACATATTCGCGCAAGGCCAAGTCACGGGTAAACAACACACAGGCACCGCACGATCCACGGGGATCATAGGCAAAACCGTTTGCGGCCATGGCGGACATGATCTGTTTGACACCGGCAAGGCCGTAGAGATGGTCGTGCAACTCCAGAAAAACGCGCTCCACACCAGGCAATCTGGCATTGCACAACAGTTCGTTCTCGCCGCCTTCGATATCCATCACAAGCAGGGTGATGCCTCCAGCCGCAATGATTTCATCGACATCGATTGATTGAAGGCTGATGGCCTCCTCATAGGGGCCTTGATCTTCGAAGGTTGAAGACATCCAGAAATCTCTGCGCTTGAAGAACTGAAAGCTCCTCGGTACGCCGGCGGTCAGGAGGCCGTGACTGATCGTCACGTTCGTCCTGCCATTCGCATTTACCACAGCCTGTGCCAGCCGCACGATTTCCGGATTGGCATCGAAGGCCAGGACGCGCACATCGTCCGTCGCCGCCAAGACCGACGCTATGATTCCGATGCCCGTTCCAAGCTCGAGAATGCGATCGCCAGAGCGGACGGCTTTCCCTACCCAATAGGCTTCCTTGGCCTCGTAGGTTCCGTTGCAAAGCGCGGACCAGATTTTTTCGGATACCTGGTTCTGGAGGATGGGTACTAATATCTCATTGGAATCAAATGTAATTTTCATAATATCCATGCATCAAAAAATGTTCGCACGGTTGGCCATGGCCTTGAGTTTGGTCATGCCGACACGGAAAAATGTCTATCTAAAAATTCAAACTATTACGGTAGATCAGTAAGCCATATCACAATGGGTTCGACAACTGGCCAATTTTGAGAAGTTTTGCTTTGGCACGTTTGTAGTAGCGCTCGGCCGACGCGGCATCGATATTCAGGTGTTCACCGAGTTGGTCGTAGATTTCCTTTCGGCTCACCCCGTCTGGCCTCTGCCGCATCCAGGCAAGGACCTCCTGCTCGCGCGGCGAGAGGGCGGAGTGGTACACTTCCGGTTTTGCACTGGCATCATGTTCGAGGCCGACGCTGTGTCCTTCCTCGGCAATTTCCTGAAGAATATTGGTCATGGCCCCCGGCTTCAAATTGTTCTTGGCGACATAACCCGCGACACCGAGGGCGCGGCAAGCATTCCACTCATTCTCGCTATCGGAGCCCGTCACAACGATGTGGATCGCTTCGGGGGTCCGCTCCACGATCGATTTCACGACGGCCAACCTGTCGTCCTCTGCCCTTGGGTCGTAGCCTGGAAGTCCGGGATCGATGAGTACAAGGGCAAATGTGATCGATTCGGCAAGGTCGAGCGCTGTTGTCATCGTTGCCGCAGCGTGGACGATCGACGCGGGCAGGGCTGTCTGCACTTCATGCACCAGCGCAAGCCGCATAAGGTGCTGATCCTCAACGACCAATATGTCAGACCCGGAATTGGATCGCGCCATCAAAAAATGCTTTCAAACATACAGATATGCCAATGACTTGTTCATAGATGATTGCTGAATTTACAAATAGGGACAACGTTGTCACTTTCCAGCAATTTCATGGCCCGCTACATGAGGGTTATTACTGACGAGCACTTTTGAATTTAGACCAGCATTGAGACCAAATCCGTTATTATGAATGATAATCACCCAGCCACCGATCCAGATACCATCCTGACCATGTTGGCCATCAAAGCGCACAGCCAGGTCCTGCATGAGATCGCGCGCCTTACCGGCGAACGGACCGCGTATGAGGCCGCTGGTATCGAATGTCGTCTTATCGACAGACGTTTACGGGAGTCGAAAGAAATTGAACGGTGTTCGCGCATCGAACTGATCCGTTGCCCTGCAAGATCCATCCAAGAAGTTGCCGCCAAGGCTGTGCATCTGCGCCGTGCCTTATCCCTGACCAACTGACTAGCGAAGCGAGTGAGCGCTCTTCTGTTATAGTCATTCGTAGCCTATCAATGACAATAACATCCCCTCACAACTATCCAGGCGGCACGATCGCTAGTCTTCATATGCGGCCCCGTCATCGACGGGGCCGCTCTGGTTTCATCGCCGATTCGATCATTTCGAAATCGCTGGCGCTGACCTTGAACAAGCCGAAGCGCAACTGGTAGCCCCAGTTTGCCCTACCGGCGGAAAAACCAAGCCGGTCGAGCAGGGGGCGAATAGGGGCATCCTGCGCCTCATCCCATTCGACGTCGCGGCGGCAAGGGACGAACCCGTCCCCCATGTCAAAACTGTAGGGCTCGCCGTAGCGGATCGTGCCGATCGCCGTAAAGGCCTGCAGTTGATCCTTCATTCCATGGATTTCCGTTGGAGAATAATAAGCAACGCGATCGCCCGGCTTGATCTTTTTGAGGGGCGCCAGTTTGCCGTGGCTGACTTGCATGAAGCCGCCAGCGCGGCCACGGCGGACATGATCCGCCGACGCAACCGCTATCCAATGCTGCGTCATTGTCCCGGCTCCTCGGACGGCGCGAATACCCGCAGACGATGACCGTCTGGATCAAGGGCTACAAACGTATAGCCGAAATCCATCTGGGTCGGCTCCTGGACAATGGGTAGTTTGCGGGCGGTCCAGTCGCGGTGCATTGCCTGAACTGATTCGGCGTCAGTAACGGTGAACAGCAGTTCGCTACCGCCTGCCGGAGCGGTGACGGCGGGCTCGACCTTGTCGCGCGCCCACATGCCGAACTTGAGGCCGGATGTCAGGACGAACAGAGCAAAGGTTGGCGATTCTTCGACCGGCTCGCATCCGAACAATGCAGCATAGAATACGCGGCTTTGCTGGGGATCGGTGACATAAATAAGCACGAAATCGGGATTGAGCATGTCGGCCTCCTGTTGTTTGCTGGAAACACAATAGTGCGGCATACTGTCAGTTTCTGGCAGTAGCGATTCAATCGGCAGGCTTGATGCCCTCGCGTTCGCGCCACTGCTTGAGCAGAACCTGGCGCCGATGCGGATAGCGGATCTCAGTGGCATGGAGTGCGGTTATCCGATCGGCGCGAAAGTGGCGATTGTCCTGGCGCAACTCGCACCAGGCAACGATGACCCGCACCCGATCGAAATATCCGAGGGCAAAAGGCCAGATCAACCGGCGTGATTCGGATCCATTGGCGTCGCGGTAGACAATGTCTAGCTTGCGCTCTGACCGGATTGCTTTGCGCACAGTCCCAAGGTCGATCGTATCAGGTGAGGGCGGCGCATGGGGCCCGACCAGCAAGGCGGACGCGTCGACGTCGTCGCGCGAATCCGCCGGAAGAACGGCAATAATCTTGGCCAGCGCATCACGCGCAGCAATGGCAAGGCGGCTGTCGGGCTGTTTTGCCACCCAGCGCGAGCCAAGGACAAGGGCTTCGATCTCGTCCTCCGAGAACATCAAGGGTGGCAGCATGAAGCCGGGGCGGAGCATGTAGCCAAGACCGGGCTCGCCTTCGATATGCGCGCCTTGCGCCTGCAACGTCGCGATGTCGCGATAAAGTGTACGGATACTGACACCTGTTTCGTCCGCCAAAACTTTGCCGCTCACCGGGCGACGATAGCGGCGCATGGTCTGGATAAGGTCGAGCAAGCGTTCGGCGCGTGACATGGTAAGGCTCCCTGACGAAGTCCAATGGTGCCATATTTTGGCAGTAGCAGCAAAGAAGTCATGGATTGCGCTTGGTCGAGCGAATGGCGCTACGCCAATCCGCGCACAGCACGTCTATTGAAGGAGATTATTATAGTTGATATCTTTTGAATTAAAAAGAAGTATAAGTAATGGAAATATAAGAAGAATTTATTTATATACTTTAGATATATCAATTAAACGATAGAGGAGGCTAGAAATTAGTTGGGAAGGTAAACGCTATCAAGTTATGGTTTACAGAGATCCTGCCGATAAATGTGGGGTATCGGGGGGGCATCATGATAAGATTGGCTTCTAGTCTGTGCATTGTCTTAATATCGGTCTTTCCACTTGGCTCGGTTGCTAGTACGGCAAAACTTTCGGTCTCGCTAAGGATTGTGAAACAGACCGCCGGGGTCGGTAATGCCTCAAGGGGCGCGCAAAAAATCGTCGAATATTACTCTCCGAACTGGAAGCGTGATACCGGCAAGATTAATCTGAGGTCTTCCACTCTCAATGGCGAAGGTAGCCGGGCGTACCAGTCCCTTAAAGACAGATGATCCTGCCAAGGCAGGCCTGCTTTTCACGTAATCGCGCGGACTGATTCGATAAGTGATCGCGTTGCAGTGATCCTTTGCTGCGCTATATTCGTTATTCATCCACGGTTCATGGCATTAGACTTATGTCTAATGCTTAGACACGCAACCGCGTTGAAAGCCTTCAAATACGGTCTTTCACTGGAGGAATGATGCGAAAATTGATTGCAGCCCTATGTGCCGCCATGATGTCAGTCGGAGCGGCCGGTTCGCTGGGAATGGCAAGCGCCGCCCCAATTACCATCGAGAGGCCGGTCGACATTGCGCGGGCCGCCGTTCCCAATACGGATGTGCAAACCGTGCATGACCGATGGGACCGTCGGGATCGCTGGGACCGAAGATGGGACCGTCGCGATTACCGTTGGGAACGCCGCCACCATCGCTGGGATCGCCGTTGGGATCGCCGTTGGGACCGCGGATGGCACCGCGGCTGGGATCGCCCATACTACCGCCGGTGGGATCGCCCCTATTATCGCAGCTGGGATCGCCCCTATTATCGCAGCTGGGATCGGCCTTACTATCGCAGCTGGGATCGGCCTTACTATCGCGGCTGGGATCGCCCCTATTATCAGCGCCGGCATTACTACCGCACCGGCATCTATTTGTCGCTTTAGAAACACGAGCCCTGGCCGAAATGCCGGGGCTTTTTCTTAAAATATCGCGCCGCCAACAAACGAAAATGTGATCGGGAACTGCGGGTGCTTTTCGAGAACGATCATCTACAGTGCCAGCCGAACTCCTTGAAGCCAAACTATCTTTAGCCACAAGAGTCGGGAGACACTCGATGAACAGACTGTTTTCTTTAGCCGCGGCGCCGCTGTTCGCCGCTGCGGTCTTTGCATCATCGGCAAATGCCGATCCGATCAAGGACCGGCAAGCGCTCATGAAGGATCAGGGCAAGACGCTGGGCAGCATCACTCCAATCATCAAGGACGAAAAACCGTTCGACGCCGAGTTGGTGATGGCGGCGCTGAAGCATCTCAACGAAGATGCGCAAAAGATCGACATAGCAACACTTTTCCCGGACGGATCCGACAAGGGTGGCGAAACCACGGCTGCTCCGAAGATCTGGGAAGACAAGGCCGGCTTCGAAGCGGCTTTGACCAAATACAAAGCCGATGCTACAGCGGCTGCTGCCGCCAATCCGAAGGATCTTGAGAGCTTCAAGGTCGTCTTCAACCAGGTGACGGAGAATTGCGGCGCCTGCCACAAGTCGTTCCGAATCAAGAAAGACTAGTCCGTTTCCATGCGCACGGCCGCATCGCTCGTTCTCCCGTTGATTCTGGTGGGTGGAGGCGCGTTCTGGTTTCTATCGGCGCCGTCATATGTCGATGCGGCGAAGCTAGCCGCCGTCGGGCCAGGTGACGCGCAGCGGGGCATGAGCGTCTTCGGGCAGGGCGGCTGTGCTTCTTGCCATGCGGCGCCTGGCGCCAAGGGCGATGCGCGTCTCGTGCTGGCGGGGGGCGTCAATCTTGTCACGCCGTTCGGTACATTCGTAACACCGAATATTTCTCCGTCCAAGCAGGGTATCGGCGGCTGGTCGTTTGAAGATCTTGCCAATGCGATGCTGAAGGGTACCTCGCCAGACGGGCAGAACCTTTATCCAGCCTTCCCCTATACATCCTATGCGCGCATGCAGTTGCAGGATATCGCCGATCTTTACGCCTATCTGAAAACACTTCCGCCGACGGACAATGTCGCCGGACCCCACAAACTGGGTTTCCCCTTCAACATCCGGCGGGGCCTCGGCCTGTGGAAGCGGCTTTATCTGTCGCCCGAGCCGGTTTTGACGATTGCGGACGCCTCGGATGCGATCAAACGCGGCCAATATCTGGTGGAGGGTCCCGGCCATTGCGGCGAGTGCCATACGCCGCGCAATCCCATAGGCGGGCTGGATAATAGCCAGTGGCTGGCCGGCGCCAAGGCCCCGGAAGGAAAGGGCGTCATTCCCAATATTACGGGCGGCGACGGCGGCATCGATTCGTGGTCCGAGAAGGACATCGCCTATGCACTGGAAAGCGGCTTCACACCGGATTTCGACTCGCTCGGCGGTTCCATGGCCGATGTCGTTCTCAACATGGCGCATGTCGAGCCCGCCGATCGCGAGGCCATCGCAGCTTACCTCAAGGCCATCCCCGCCCATCCGAACGGGTATCCGGCGGCAACGAAATAACCAAGACGATCAGCGGCGTTGGCAGTTGATGAGCACCGAGTTTCCATCGAGGTATTTGCTGCGCATCGTATAGAGCCAGCCTTGGCATTCCTGCATCGATGTGAAACAGCGCACGGCGAAAACCGGGACATTATCCCCACCGAAAGAGATGATCGGATTATCTGTTGTTCCCGAATAGCGGCCAACGACAATTCCCGACCCGCGCGGCGGCGTGTTGCAGCGCTGGCCTGCATACTCGCTGACATTCTTGCGAACTGCCGCTTGCACTTCGGACGTGCCGGTCAATCCGAGCACCGGCTGGACCAGGAAACCGAGACCCAGAATCAGGACAAATGTGCTTCGTTTCATTTCGAGGAACCTCCGCTGCCCACTCCAGCAATTATACCGAATTTGGCACTGCGATGCGCAGTTTGGTTTTCGGCTATGCGGCCAAGCAACGACGAAACAAGCGGTTGAGTTTCGGCGAAGCCAATCACGTTTGCGTTTTTCCAACCAGCTTCAGTGCATAGGCATAGACATAGGCGACCTCCTCCAACCGGGAGAAACGACCTGATGCGCCGGCATGACCCGCATCCATATTGATGCGGAAAAGAACCGGATTGTCGTCCGTCTTGATCTCACGCAGCTTTGCGACCCACTTAGCCGGCTCCCAATAGGTGACGCGCGGATCGGTGAGGCCGGCAACAGCAAGAATCGGCGGATAGGCCTGCGCCGCCACATTGTCGTAGGGCGAATAGGAGGCCATGTAGCTGTAATCCGTCGCCGAAGTGATGGGGTTGCCCCATTCGGTCCATTCCGGCGGGGTCAACGGCAGGGTATCGTCCAGCATCGTGTTGATGACGTCGACAAACGGCACTTCGGCGATAATGCCGCCAAAATTCTGCGGCGCCATGTTGGCGATCGCGCCCATGAGCATGCCACCGGCTGAACCGCCCTGGGCGACGATGCGATCGTGATTGGTGAAGCTTGATGCCACGAGGTGCTGTGAGGCCGCGATGAAATCCGTGAAGGTGTTCATCTTGTTGAGACGCTTGCCGTTCTCGTACCAATCATAGCCTTTGTCCTTGCCGCCGCGAATGTGAGCGATGGCGTAGATGAAGCCGCGATCGGCCAGTGACAGGCAATTGGTGTTGAAACTCGCCGGAATGGTGATGCCATAGGAACCATAGCCGTAGAGCAGGCAGGGCGCGGATCCGTCAATCTTCGTATCGCGGTGATAGACGATGGAAATCGGCACGATCTCGCCGTCAGCGGCGGGGGCAAGAAGGCGCCGGGTGATATAATCGTCGGGATTGTGGCCGGAGGGTACTTCCTGCGTCTTGAGCAGCGTGCGTTCGCGCGTGCGCATGTTGTAGTCGTAAAGCTGCGTCGGCGTGGTCATCGAGGAATAGGAGAAACGAATGACCTCCGTGTCATATTCCGCACTGCCTTGGAGACCGAGGGCGTAGGCTTCTTCATCGAAGGCGATGGAGTGCTGCTCGCCGGAATGACGGTCACGAATGATGATGCGCGGCAGGCCATTGTCGCGCTCGAGCCAGACGAGATGGTTCGTATAGGAAGAATGACCGAGGAGCAGGCGACCGGGCTTGTGGGCAACGACTTCGGTCCAGTTGGCCTTCCCGGGCGCGCTCACCGGCGCGCTCATGATCTTGAAGTCCTTGGCGCCGTCCGCATTGGTCAGGATAAAGAAGACGTCGCCGCCTTCGGTCAAGCTGTACTCGATGCCCGTTTGGCGCTCGGCAACCAGCTTCGGTTCAGCCGACGCGTCATTGGCGGGAACAAGCCAGACTTCCGAGGTCTCGTGGTCGTGGATGTCGATGAAGATGAAGTCGTTGAGCGAGCTGCCGCCAACGCCGAGGAAGAAGCCCGGATCCTTTTCCTCGTGAATGAGACGGTCCTCGCTCTCCGGCTGGCCGAGCTCATGATAGAACAGGCGCGAGGGCCGATGGTTGGCATCGACGCGGGTATAATAAAAGCCGTTCGACTGGGCATTCCACACGCCACCGCCAGTCGTGTCGCTCACGGTTTCCGCCTTGTCCTGCAGCTGTTCGAGATCGCGAACTTTCAGCGTAAAAAATTCTGAGCCCTTGTCGTCAAAGCCCCAGATCATCTTGTTGTGATCAGGGGAATGGTCAGCCGACGCGAGACGAAAATAAGCTCTGCCCTCGCCTTCGAGATCGCCATCAAGGAGCATTGTCTCCGGTCCGCCGTCGCGCGGCGTGCGGAAATAGCGGGGTTGCTGCCCGCCGATCTTGAAGGATGTGCCATAGGCATAGGGACCATCCTTGGAAGGTACAGACGAGTCGTCTTCCTTTATGCGGCCCTTCATCTCATCGAAGAGCACCATCTGCAAGGACTTGGTATCCTCCATCAATGTCGTTTGATAGGCGTTTTCTGCTTCCAGGTGCTCGCGAATGGCCGGATCGAGCGTTGATGGATCGCGGAAAACGTCCTGCCAGTTTTCCGCGCGCATCCATCCGTAATTGTCGACGCGGGTTACCCCGTGGCGGGTATCGGTTACGGGCCGCTTTTCGGATTGCGGAGCAGGAAGGGCGGGAAAACGCGGCGAGCTAGTCATGAGCGGACTTTCAGTGGTTACAGGTGGGCATCACATACCCACCCGGAGAACATGGAAAAGACGTGTAGGGAAAGATGGCGCCGCGTCAATCCTGATCAAAGACCAATGCATTGCCGTTCATGCAATACCGCAGTCCGGTCGGGGGAGGGCCGTCGGGAAAAACATGGCCGAGATGCGCGTCGCAATCGGCACACTTGATTTCCGTACGCAGCATGCCATAGGAGCGGTCTTCGACGGCATTGACGGCATCGGGCTCGATCGGCGAATAGAAGCTTGGCCAGCCTGTGCCGGATTCATATTTGGTCTCGGAACGATAAAGCGGGCGGTCACAACAGACGCATTTATAAAGGCCCTTGAGCTTGCTGTCGAAGTTGGGACTTGAAAAAGCCCGCTCTGTGCCGTGGTGTCGTGTTATCTGATATTGCTCGGGCGTGAGCTGTTCACGCCACTCGGCATCGGTTTTCACAACCTTGAATGTTTTTGTGTTCATCAGCGGTTCCTTTTTACCCAGATGTAGGCGCGAACACTAGGATCGGCAATATCTGTTATTATAGAATGCTTACACGCTCGGGCGTTGTTCCTCATTTTCGCCATTTTTTGTCTTAGTGGTATGGCGCAAATTGCGGTCGACCCATTTTTATGTTGTTGCATGCGCAGTCAGGCTCCGGCTTCCTTGCGTCGTTCTTCTGTGGTTCCCTGTTAATCTCTGCTTGTGGAAATATTTGAAATATTTCTTTCCTGAATGAAGTATTGATTTGACAAGTTCAATGGACTCCGGAATAGAGTGTCGCCAAAGGCGTCGGATACCGCGCGCGTTTTCGGCTTTATATTGGTGATTTTCATCTACCTACCGAGATTACAAATTAGACGAAGGAATTGGACTTAGATGACCACGTTCGACAATTCAAACACAACTGCCAGTGACGTTCTGCTGGAACTTACGGCCGAATTGGTTGCTGCTTATGTGAGCAACAATTCCGTGCCGTCCGGTGATCTGCCGGGACTCATTGCCGATGTTCACGCTGCGCTTGGCCGCGTTGGCGGCGGCGTAGAGACAGTGGTTGCAGTTCAGGAAAAGCCCAAGCCGGCGATCAATCCGAAGAAGTCCGTTGCCGACGACTATATTGTCTGCCTTGAAGACGGCAAAAAGTTCAAGTCGCTGAAGCGTCATCTGATGACACACTACAGTCTGACCCCGGAACAGTATCGTGAGAAGTGGGACCTTGATCCTTCCTATCCGATGGTAGCACCGAACTACGCAGCCGCCCGTTCACGCCTGGCGAAGAACATGGGCCTTGGCCGCAAGCGCAAAAAGGCCGCCTGAGGCTTTCGCGCGGGGAACCCACCTTGGGGTTCGTGTTTTCAATCGACACTGCGGCGCCGAAAGGCGCCGTTTTGTCATTCAGGCGCCGGCCGATGTTATGGCTTTCCCGCCAAGTGAGTTTTTGAGGCTCACGAGCGCCTGTTTCAATCCGATGTGCCGGTTGAGATCGTAGCTCCAATGGCCGGCGGCGCCTTTAAGCCTTTCACGCTCGATCAGACGCTTGAGGCGCTTGCACGTCTGCGCTTTCGTCGCGTCGTCCTGCGCCATGACAACATCAAGGTCCTCGCCGCAAAGCACCTGTAGTGCGATCCGCTGCCGTGCCTGGCTTCGCGCTTCTTTCCTGGCGGCGAGAAACGCATCTGTTTGAATTTTCCATTGTTTCGCTGACATAGTTCCATCCCTTGGTCGTGGATGGATGGAGTATGCGGGGTCGGCTGGGCTAGTAGGATATAATTCCTTCCAACCCATGCTTTAACCAAAAAAAGCCACGTAAATAAAAAGACTTAACTCTTATGTCGGTGAAAACTTATCCACGGGCTTGTTGAAGGAAATATAAGAAGATATTCCTATATCGAAGTGGAGTAAGCATGTCTTCGAATTTTCCCCTTCTGATCCGCTCCGCTGAAGAAGCGCAAGCGATGATCCAAACGCTCCGGCCAAGACGGGGCAAGCGGACCTATCCGGTATCAATCGCTCTCGTTGAAGATGCGCCGATTGATGAGCGCCTCTTCCAGGTATGCGACGGGCTCGTCGATATTCTCTCTACCTTTTTTAATGTAAGCGGGCGCGAACTGCGCTCCAATTCTCGCTGTGAACGTCCGGTGGCGCGGGTGCGGCAGATCGGAATGTATGTGGCTCATGTGGCTCTCGCCTTGACCATGAGCGAGGTAGGGCGCGCATTTGGCCGTGACCGGAGCACTGTCAACCATGCCTGCCACCTGATTGAGGACATGCGGGAGGAACCGGAATTCGACCGCATCATTCAGACAATCGAGAATATCGTCCGCGTCGCCTTCATGCGCGACGGTTCGGTGTGCCGATGAGCGCCGCCGGTCATAAGCTCGCGGGCAAGGCGGCCATTTCGCGGCTGTTGCGTTTTCTCGCCAAAGGCACCGCAGAAATCGTGCAACAAGCCAGTGCGGGAAAGCTTACGTTGGAAAGTAAGAGTCACGGCGCCATTTCCATTGATCGCAAGGCGATGAAATCGGTTCTGGGCGATGGTTTAGCGTTAATGAGCGAGGGCACGCTTTCGATCAGCGATGCTGGCCGGGCAAATTTGCGCCGCCTTGCATGTGCCGACGACCCCTATGCCGGGCAGCACCGCCAGGAAGCAGTGATCGTCGTCGCCGATCAGCATGGGCCAATGCGGGTGCGGAGCAATGACGCGGAGTCGCCATTGGCGACGCTGCGCAAACGCAAGGATGCCTCGGGCAAGCCATTGATCAGCGACGAGGCCTTCAAGGCGGGCGAGCGGTTGCGGGCGGACTTCACCATTGGCAATCTGATGCCGTCGATCGGGGTCAACTGGGATGTTTCGGGGTCGGGCTCGCGCGTCAATGGCGTGCTGGAGATCACCAACGCGGCGCTGGCCGCCAGGCAACGGGTCGAGCGGGCTCTGGGGGCTGTCGGACCGGAGCTTTCAGGCGTGCTCATCGACGTCTGTTGCTTCCTGAAAGGATTGGAGGCCGTCGAACGCGAACGGCAATGGCCAGTCCGATCCGCCAAGCTCATCCTGAAAACGGCGCTGGCCGTGCTTGACCGGCATTATCACCCGGCGCCGCCGTCGCGCGCCAAGCTTGGCATCATCCACTGGGGAACCGACGATTACCGGCCGGTGCTCTGAAGCGCGATCAAAGAAATCGTAGGAGGGAATATCCATCTGTGATAAAGGAATATTCAAAGGAGATAATCGCTATGCCGCTTTATGTGAGAGATGATGACGTGGACGCCCTGGCCAACGAACTGCAAAAGCTGACCAGGGCGAGAACCAAGACGGAGGTCGTGCGCATGGCGCTCCAGCATGAACTTGCCCGCGCGCGCAAGTCGCTGCCCGCGGGCGGTCGATTTGCCGAGATTCACGCCCTGGCTGATGCAGTCGGTGAGGACGATCCGCATTTCGACATGAAAATCTTTACCGACGAAATGTGGGAGAATTGATGTTTGTCGACGCGTCTGTGATTGTCGCTATCCTGCGTCGCGAACCTGGATATGATGAGTTGGAACAACGGCTTGTCGCGTCGGATGGCCCGTTTTTCGTCTCACCTTTGGTGAGGTTCGAGGCCGCTGTCTCCTTTGCCCGTGCCAGATCCGGGGCAACCAGAAAACCATCGGCCGATCTGCTGCGTGAGAGCAAAGACGTTGTCGATCGCCTTATCGCCGTGCTCGGGGCGGAGGAAATTGCAATTACAGCTGAAATTGGCGACAGCGCATTGGAAGCCAGTATCCGGTATGGAAAGGCAGTAGGTCATCCCGCTGCCCTGAATTTTGGCGACTGCTTTGCCTATGCTTGTGCAAAATCGCTAAAGGTCGAACTTCTATATAAAGGCAATGATTTCGCGGCTACGGATGTTGGCTAATGCTGCGTCGCGTCCGCTGTCGCGAGCACGGCCTGCGCCTCGTTGCGGATCCGGCCGATCATTGCGCGCAGTCCGTTCGACCGTTGCGGGGTGAGATTTTCGTCCAGCCCCAGCTTCTTCAGGATCGCTTCCGGATTGATCGCCAGGATATCGGACGCCCTCTTGCCGGAATAGAGCACCATCATGATCGCGACGAGGCCACGCACAATATGCGCGTCTGAATCGCCGACATATTCTATAACAGGATCGGCATCGCCGTTGAGTGTGCTCTTCAGCCAGACCTGGCTGACGCATCCCTTGACCTTGTGCACGGCATCGCGGGCCGACTCCGGATAGGGCTTCAGATCGCGGCCAAGATCGATGACATAGCGATAGCGATCTTCCCAATCGTCGAGATAGTCGAAATCAGCGATAATGTCGTCAATTGTCTGTGCCATGCATCACATCCCTTCCATAGGACATATAGTGATGCGCAAGGCAAACGTCACTCTGTTATTCGCAAAAACGCCGCGTTACTTCCGCGCGACCGTGGCGGTTCGGGTTTTTTCATCGACAGTATTTGTCTCTGCGCTCTGGCGTGTTGCAGCTTCGATGATCTCGCGCAGCGCCATTTCGCGCAGCTTGGCCTTGATCGCGTCAACCTGATTGGTTTGGGTGGCCGGCACGCCGCCGTGCGCAGCGGCGACCGTCGCGTCGGGATTTGCCCTCGTCTTACCGTTTTGTGAGTCAAGATATTCATAACTTGCCTTCGCAACTTCCCCTGCACGCTCGGTGGCGGTTGCTAGCGCTGCCTTACCGGTTTCGCAGGCTTGCGGTTTGCGGGAACAGAAATCGCCAAGGTCGCTGATTGTCTCGCGCGCCGCGACGAACGCTTCGAGCGGACCGGGCTGATTGCTCCCCTGCGGATGATCCTTGGAGCTTCCTGGAATAAACAAGGAGATCAGCATCATCCAGAAGCAGAATTTGATCGCAAACCTGATCAGAAAGCCCATTACCCATTCCTCTGTCCGAACGAATGCCGTGCAACGACGACATTTCTTCAGGCGAGATTGACACATATCCGGCAAAAAGCCGTTGAAACGCCTTTCAGCATTTGAGCAATCATAGAAACGAAGGATTAAGATTTTTCGAGGGGAAAACACGATCCGGACGATTCGAATGGCCTGGCGCCGCGTACGGGAAACCCTTCGTTTACCATGCCTGTCACAATCGCTTGAAACGGCGCCCGGCGGCCCTCGATGGCCCGGGTTTTATCCTTTCCTTAAAGCCTCGTCTGCAAAAGTTAACGGCGACAAGAGTGTTGCAAACAACATTCGGAAATGACTGCAAACCGTCGGGCTAATGCCGGAGTTTGCGGAAAGCAGGAAAAAACTGGTGCCGATTCATTCCGTCACAAAGTTCAGCCTTGCCGATGCCTACAGGCGTCTGTGCAAACGCTGGGTCAGTACGTCCGTCGCAAGCTCCGAGGCGCGCGACCGCGATGCACGTATGGCCGGCAGCATTTTCGCCATGCCGGTGATGCTCGGCATTGCCATGATCACCAGCCAAACCTTGATGCAAGAAGTTGCAGGTGTCGTCAGCCTTGTCGTCGGTTTCCTTGCCCTGCCGATGATTTTGTGCGGGGCGCTCTCGCTTTCGAGAGACAGCAAAGTGGTTGGTGCAACTGCGCTTGCCGTCTACGGCCTCGCCATCGCAAGTATCAGCGCGGCTGAGTCTTCGGCCAACCTTTTGCTCTGGATAATGGCTGCTGCGATGCCGCTAGAGGCTTGGCTTGTCCATCGGTCCAGAAAGGCGCTGCGGGTTTCAGCCTGTGGGGCGGGCCTCGTCATTGCCGCGCTTTTGATCGTCTCTGCGCGCAACGGAATCGCCGTGCCGCTTTCGCCTTTGACGCTGCTGGCTTGCCTCGGCTATGCCGCAGCGCTTGTTGCTAGAACAGCAGAGGCATTTGCCGGCATCGCCAGGGCGGCTCGCCGCGACGATCGCCTCGCCGATCTTGAGCGCGCCATCGAGGGTGTTGTGATCGGACTGACAATAGACGGCCAAATTGCGTCGCTGTCGCCAAAGGCGCAGGATCAGTTCGGCATGGCCCGCAGTCTTCTCATCGGCACCCCTTTGCTGGAGCGCGTGCACGTGTCGGACCGCGTACAATTTCTCGGCTTCCTCGCCGATTTGAAGGGCGGGGCCTCTGGGGTCAGCGTGGATGCGAAGTTGCGTTGCGTGGCCCCGGGCGAGTCGCCGAAACATCCACACGGTGTGCGCTTTGCCACGTACAGGCTGCGCGCGGCACCGCACAGTCAGGGCGAAGGCTTTGTCATTGTCGCGACAGACATCTCACAGGCTGTCGCCGACCGCAACGCCTTGACCGTCGCGCGCCGCGAAGTCGAAACCGCCGAAATTGCCAAGAGCCGGTTCCTCGCTTCCGTCAGTCATGAATTGCGCACGCCGCTCAATTCGATCATCGGTTTTTCCGATGTGCTGCTGCAGGAAATCTGCGGCAAGCTGCCCGACGGGCGCCAGCGTGAATATGTCGAACTGGTGCATCGATCAGGCACGCATCTCTTGTCCGTGGTCAATGCCATTCTCGATGTGTCGAAGATCGAAGCGGGGACCTATCCGATCTTCACCGAGAGCTTCGCCTTCAAGGAAGCGGTGACCATGGTGCATGACATGATGGCGCATCAGGCATCGCAAAAGGGCGTTACGCTGTGCGATCGGGTCAGCCCGCGCATTGGCAATGTGGTTGCCGACAGCCGTGCGATCCATCAGGTCTTGATCAATCTCGTCTCCAACGCGATCAAGTTCACCGAAGCTGGCGGTGTGGTCACCATCGACGCGTTGATCGAAGATGACATGCTCGCCTTTTCCGTCAGCGATACCGGCATCGGCATCGCCGAAGCTGATCTAAAGACGCTGGGCCAGCCATTTCGCCAGGTGCAGAACGACTATACGCGCAAGCACGAGGGTACCGGCCTTGGCCTTGCCACGGTCAAGGGCCTCGTCGGGCTGCATGGCGGCGACCTGCGGATAAAGAGTACGCTCGGCCAGGGTACTATCGTGGATGTGCGCATTCCGCTCAGCGGCCCCGTCATGGAACATGATCCTGAAGAGCCAGCGAACATTGTCGAATTCAGAGCTGAAAGCGGTATAAGGGGAGGTTCCTATGCGGAAGCCCGTAAATCGGCCTAGCAGGCGCCGTGCTCCCAAGCGGGGACGGGTCGCGGTCGTTGTCATGGCGGCGGGCACCTTGATCGCTAGCAACCCGGCGATCGCCGGTGGTACGACCGCCTTCCTCGTGACGCTTGGTTTCATCTCGGCCAACGCGCTCTGGTACCAGCCGCACGTGCATGAAGGCGTATTCTTCCGCACCCGGCCCGAGCTGGTATTCAAGCCGATCAAGCGCGAGGCGGGGCTGCTTGGGAAAGTATCGGATACACCACAGCAGGCAGACGCACCCATCCGCAAGGTTACCTCTGTTCCTGTTCCGCAAAGTCCTGATCCCATCGCTGCCGCAATCAATGGCGATCCGGTTCTGGCGCCAGGTGGCGACCCGGAAATTGCGAAGCTGCAACAGCAACTATTGGCGCTCGGTTTCTACAGCGGGACGGTAGATGGCATCTCGGGCAAGGGCACCCGCGCCGCCATTGACGCCTATCGCAAGGCTACGGCCGATATCAACATCGAGGCCGAGCCCGCTGTGGACAAGCCAAGCGAAACCACCGCCAGCATTGCGGTACCGGCAAAGAAACCGGCACCGGCAGAGGAAAAGGCAACCGTCCAGAAGATATCGACCAATCCGGCGCAGGATAATGCTGCTGCCAACACAACGGCGAGCAGCAGCCTGTCGCCTGCCGAGATCGTCCGCGTTCAGGCAGGCCTGCGCGCATTCGGCAATGATATGGTGGAGATCGATGGCAAGGTCGGCACGTCGACGAAGAATGCGGTAAGCGAATTCCAGAAGCTGTTCCGCCTGCCGATCACCGGCGAACCCGATGCGAAACTCCTGGCCAAAATGCAGGAAATCGGCCTGATCAATTGATTGGAGCCAGTACATGCGCCTGACGTCGGAATTCTGGGTATCGGCGCTGGTGCGCCGCATCAACAATAGCGGCGCTTTCGCGGCGCTCAGCCACAAGGGCGCTGCCGAGGCCGGCGCCATCTTCATCAAGTTTCGCAATGCGGACGGCACCTATGATCTTTTCGGTCCCGCACCCCAGATGGTCTATGACGAAACCAAGCCGAACGAGCGCCTGTTCACGCCGTTGAAGGCGGCATCGTCCGAAGGCGAGATCGACGCCGATCTAGACAAGCAGAAGCGCTGGGATCGCGATTTGTGGATCGTCGAAATCGAGGACTATCGCGGCGACCGCTCGGAACTGTTCCCGACCAGCGACTAGATTTTGGCCTTTTCGAGAGCTTCACTCATCTTGGCGCGCCAATCCTTGCCGCTTGCCTTGAAGCGAGCGACGAGCGCGGGACTGAGGCGCAACGTCACCGCCTCTTTTGGGGCATCTACTTTCGGCCTACCACGAGATCGCCTGGTGTCCTCTACGGCCTTGAAGAATTCGGCAGGCAAGACCTCCGTGGCCGGCTTCATGTTTGCCAGCTCTTCATCCGTGAGTTCCGGACTATCGACGGCGTTCCAATCGCCTTTGGCATAGCCACGCCCTTCGACAAATCCCTTCTGTTTTTGATGTTTGTTTTTCATCGGAGGCTTCTCCCTTCTTTCGCACTGGCGGGCCGGAAGCTGACGATCGAAATCGCCTCGGCGCCACGCATCGCGTAGATCACGACTGCCGTGCCGTCTTCGAAATAGCCAATTGCCTTTACGCGATTCGAATGTGTGGCATCGACGAGGGCCGTGGACCAGTCGAAATATACAACATCCGCAAAGTCGAAGCCGTGCTTGTCAAGATTTGCCAGCCGCTTCGGTTCGTCCCAGATGATCTTCACTGATTATTCGTACACGTAAAATGGTTGAATTACAATATGACGCATGAAGCGTGGGGAATGGTATTGGTTCGCCGTGCTCTAAAGATGTCTAGGAAACCCGGCGGGCATTATTTTCATAATCCTGCGCCATCTCGCGCAGCTTCTGCCGCAGCTTTTGCGAGTTCTCTTCAGTCTTCCAGCGTTCCACGGACATCTGCGCCTTGTCCTGGTCGATCTGGCGATAGGATTGCACGAACAGGCGCAGCGAATGCAGGTCCTTGTGCACGAGGCCAAAGAGCCCCGTAAGGATCAGGTGGGCAGCCTCTGCGGACAGGCCGAGGGAGGCAAGGGCGATTGTCAATTCGGCATTGAGGCCGTGACCTACGATCCGCTTGACGTTGTCGACGTCGAGGCCCAATGCCGCGCTGAATGCCTGTTCGAACGCGGTCGTCTTCTCCAGCAGCGCGGCGTCGATCAGACGGTCGGCGAGAGCCTGATCGCTGGAGTGTCCCGCATCGCCGCTGCGCATCAGGGCTTTCAGCGCCTCGCGCGTTTCACGCAGGCGGGGTGATTCCGGTGCTGCGGGCGGCTGGGACATGCTGTCATCGCTCCCCGTGTCGAAGTGCGAGCGTATTGCGAGGGCGTTTTCGATCGCCCTGTCGTCGAAACCGTGCAATATGCGCAAAAGTTCGGGATCGGCGAGCCGCCGGCGGGCGATAACGCGCGCGTGGCCGACGCCCTTGCGGGCAATGATGTCGATAAGATCGGTGGCCTGCAGTAGCGGCGAGCGCAGCAAAAGCGATGCAGATATATCGATCTCGTCCTCGGCAAGCGCAAGGATCAAACGTTTCGGCGCATGGGGAAGTTCAGAGAGGGCCGCTGCCGCATGTCGGCGCACGCGCGGCGATGCCAGAGCCAGAAGCGGAACCGCGAGATCCTCGAGCTGCTGCGCATCGCTTCTGGCCGGCCTTGCGACGCAGCAGAATGCGGTTATCGACGCCGTCAGGAGATCGTCAGCCTTGCTGCCGCCATTGCGGTCTTCAAGCGCCCGAAACTCAGGATACTTCACGAACACACTCCACTCGACGCACGACGCGGTTAAACAATGGCTAAAATTAGCCGCCAAGCGTTAGCAACGCGTTAACCATCGGCATGTCTAATGAAAATATGGCGCAAATCACGCGCGCGTACGCATCTGAGTATTCGAGGAGAACAACGAACCGACACGGATGGGGAAAATGGGGTTTGTCATTGCATTTCCAGGCAGCACAATGAGACGCCGGCCCAACGCAAAAAGCGACCGGCCGATACAAGCCGAGATAACCATCTTTCCGGGCGTGCGCTACGAGCGCTACCCCGCCGAAGCGCCGAAGCGCACCGAGCCAAAATCACACCGCATCTTTCTCGACACCTTGCCTCAACCGAGTTAGCGGCGTGTGGCCCACAGGCTTGAAACGCGCATCTGTGCTAGAGCAAGGGCGTGCAACTGGTGCTCTTGAGAAAAGCGTCGACCTGGGATTGCCAGGATTCGTCCGGCACGACGCTGCGCACCACAACAAAACCTTCGTCCATATCCGCCTCGATCAGAACCGCATTTTCGGCGTCTTCGGGCTTGGTCTTGTTGAGCTCGATCATCTGCAGGGGGGTGGCTACGACGAGATCGAGCTGATCTGCAATCGCCGTCCGGTCATTGATGGAATAAAGATTCTCCCCCTGGCGGTTATAGACAGAGATCGACCAGTAGGGTGTGGTGCCGACACCGGTAATGTGGGCGGGAAGGTCCGTTATGTCGAAGCGGCAGGCCGTCGCCTTGAACAGCGGATCAAAGGCGAGGGGAACCGTACCCGGAGCGCCTTCGCGCGTGACGGGATGGAACTGCCAGTCGTCGCCGTAGGCGGATATGCGCGACCAGCTGTTGCGATCCGAGTAATAGGGAACGAGCAGGACAACCGCGATGTGAATGAGGCCGGCGCCGATCAGGCCCAAAAGCAGCGTTCGAATGATGTTACCCATTACAGCTTCCCCTTGTCACAGCGGGGAACGTCATGTTGACGAGGCCGGAATTGCTGGCGACAGGGGTGTCGTAAAGTGTCATGACCAGCACCATGCGTCCATTGCCGGAGGTGGCTAGCCAGTTTCCCGGCTGCGCCTTTGGCGAAACATTGACTATGAAAGCGCCATCTTCCTTACGGAATATTTCCCGCGAGTGGATCGCAGGAAGCCGGTCCTTCCCAGGGTCGAGCGCGACCAGAGCCTGATCAGCCGCGTAAAGGGTCCAGAAGCGCGAATTCGGTGTATTGCCCTCGATCGTGTAGGTGCAGCGCCGGTCAAGCGCTTTTCCCTGATCGTCGCTATAGGCGTAGAAAGCAAGGCCCTCGGTGCTGCCGAGCGGAAATGAACCTTCACGGGCGGCGCGGGCTTTTGCGTAAGGATCGGCAAGGGGCGTGCCCGCATCCGGATGTGCGGTCCACTGACCAATCGTGAGGGCGCCAAAACCTTCGAAGCGATTCACCGCATACCATGCGCTCAGCGTGCCACCGCCGATGGCAACCACAAGCGCAATGAGTGCAAGGAAGACATTTCGAAGCATGAAGACGATGACTACACGGGACGATAGCGGCGCGCAATCAAAGCGCGGAGACTTTTGCAGGCAGGATCGGCAGTTTCAGCTGCGGCGCGGCCTTCAAGGCCTGGCCGATCTCGCGCACGGCCGTCGCGGTGGCATTGGAAAGGACGCGCGGTCGCTCGTCCACCTTCAGCGCATCCTCGTCCTCGCCGGTCGCGGGCTTGGCTGCGGCGACTTTCTCCTGCTTCGGCATGGTCGGATCGATGCCGGGAATGGCTTTCAGGTCGATGTTCTGATGCACGTAGTTCATGAATCGCTGCCAGGTCATTGCTGGAAGAATCCCTCCCGTCAGTTCCTTGGTCGGTGTGAAGTTGTCATTACCGAACCAGACCGCGGCGGTGTAGTTGCCAGTGAAGCCGACGAACCACGCGTCCCGATAACTCTGTGTGGTGCCGGTCTTGCCGGCTACCCGTGTCATGGGCAGGGCGGCGCGCCGGCCTGTACCCCATTCGGGAACCTGCGCCAGCATGAAGTTCATATTGTTTGCAGCCGTCTCGGAAAGGACGCGGTGCGGCTTCACGCCGTCTTTTTTCCAGTCCCACAAAACGTCGCCGTTCTGGTTCAGGATCTGGTTGAAGGCATGGCGCATGCCGGCGATGCCACCGGTCGCAAAAACGTTATAACCCGTTGCCTGGTCCATTACCGTCATTCCGGATGTGCCAAGCACCATGGTTTTGTGCGAGCTGATCGGCGATTCAACGCCCATCGCCTTCGTCAAGGCAACGATGGGAGCAGTCGTCAAATAATCCTTGGCAAGGCGCACCGGCACCGTATTGATGGATTTGACCAGCGCCGTGGTGAGATCGATCTTTCCGAGGTACTGACGCGAATAGTTCTGCGGCGACCAGTTGCCCCATGAGACCGCCCCGCCGGAAATCATGGTCTTCGGGGTCATGCCCTTTTCCATGGCTGCGGCATAGACATAGGGTTTGAATGACGAGCCGGCCTGCCGCTGCGCGACGGTGGCGCGGTTGAATTGGCTCTCACCGTAATCGCGTCCGCCGACGATCGCCCGCACGGCGCCGTTATTTTCAAGCACCACGATGGCCGCCTGGGTTACGTTGTATTCCTTGCCATATTGACGCAGGTGATACTCGGCGGACTCTTCCGCCGCCTTCTGGATACCGGTGTCGAGCGTGGTACGGACAACGAGCGTATGGCTCGGCAGTTTCTGCGCCACTTTGCGCACTTCATCGAAAGCCCAATCCAGGAAATAGTCCGGACTCTCCGACCGTCCGCGATCAACGACGCTCGCAGGATTGCGCCGGGCGCCCACAACCTGGCCCTCGGTCATTAATCCACCTTGCACAAGATTGGTGAGCACGACATTCGCGCGGGCACGGGCCGCCGGCAGGTTGACATGCGGCGCATATTTGGCCGGCGCCTTGAACAGGCCCGCCAGCATCGCCGCCTCGGCCAGATTGACGTCCTTGATGCTCTTGCCGAAGTAAAATTGCGCAGCGGCGGCGATGCCGAACGTACCCCCGCCCATATAGGCGCGGTCGAGATAGGTCTGAAGGATTTCCTTCTTGGTCAGATTGGATTCGAGCCAGAGCGCAAGGAAGGCTTCCTTGATCTTTCGGTCGAGGCTGCGCTCATTGGTAAGGAAAAGGTTTTTCGCCAGCTGCTGGGTGATGGTCGAGCCGCCCTGAACGACCGAGTTGGCCCGCAGGTTTTCTGTCATGGCGCGCGAAAGGCCAAGGAAATCAATGCCGAAATGGTCAAAGAAGCGGCGGTCTTCGGTGGCGAGAACTGCCTTGATGACATGATCCGGCAGTTCATCGATCGGTACGGCGCTGCGATGCAGGATGCCGCGCTGGCCGATCTCGTTGCCGTAGCGATCGAGGAAGGTCACGGCAAAATCGTCGCGCGTGCGCCAGTTCTTCTCGGTTTCGTGGAAGGCAGGGATCGCCAGCATCAGCATCACGACGGAACCCGCCGTACCCCAGGTGAATGCCTCGCCGAGAACTTCGAAAACTGCGCGCCGCCAGCCGGTTACATGGAAACGGCGGAAGAAAATGGTGGTGTCTTCCCAGAATTCGGCCAGACGAAAACGCAATTCATAGAGGGAAGAATCAATCCAGGCATCAAGTCCGAGAAGCGGCGAGACCTTGAATCGCTTGCGTTCCTTGCCTTGCCTGGGCTCTTCCATAGAAACTCTAGCCTGCCCTACGCTCAGCCATATCGTCCTGAATGGATATGGTGTAGCCGATTACGCTTAACAGCTTCTTAGGATGGCTGTCTGGCTTATTATATGGTCATTCTACGCGGGAAAAGAATACCGCTTTTATGAGTAATACGACAAGGCGCTGAAGCTCGCGTCGCGAGATTTGATCGCCATGTGTTGCGAAAGTGCACGCTGTCGGTCGCTGCTTGCGAATAAGAAAAGTTTCATATCTAGGAAAATAGTCCTTGACTACGTGACGGTCTTGCTGTAGGTTTTAGTCATCGTCGGAAATGTGACTTCAGTGGTTCGCGGCCCGTTCGGGCCGAGACGTCGTGAGGCGTTTCCGCTTCCCGCCCAGGACATTCCATGACAACTCAGACCGCAAGCGCCATGCGCCGGCGCTGCGCTTTCGCGTTGTGCCGCGATTACGGGATTTCGGCCAATGAGATCGCTCCCATACTGAACGTTACAGAAGAGCAATTCCTGCGCGGGCTCCATCGTGACGGCCTGTCGTTCATTGAAATGCAGCAGGGCAGCAGGCAACTGCGTATTGCGCAGAAGATCATGGGCCTCTTGCAGCGCGAGATCGAAACCCTGTCTTCCTTGAGTGAGGACACGTTCAGCAAGGCGCGGCTCGATGCCATGGTGCTGCTTGCCCGCACCATCGAGCGGGTCGGCGACCTGCAGGAGCGCTTCGCCGCCGAGCGCTCGCAAAATGTGGGCGGACTGAACGCCGACGAATTGCGCGCTGTCCTCAAGCGCATTGACGAAAGGATCGATGAACTTGCCGACAACCGTGCACGAGAGCTGGTCCGGAAAGAATTTGAGCGAGCGGGAATCAAGGGCGGTCGCCCGTGAATGGATGTTCGAAGGAAGGGTGGCGCAGCAGCCGCCGCGGGGTGACTGGCAGACCTGGCTGGTCCTTGGCGGGCGCGGGTCCGGCAAGACCCGCATGGGCGCAGAGTGGGTCAACGGTGTGGTGCATGCCCTTGCGCCCTTTGCGACAGCTGGCTCGCTCAACATCGCGCTTGTGGGGGAAACATTGGCGGACGTGCGCGAGATCATGATCGACGGACCGTCCGGCATCATGGCGGTGTCGCGCGCCGAGCGTCCCCGCTACGAAACCACCCGGCGCCGGCTTGTCTGGCCGAGTGGCGCGACGGCGGCGATGTTTTCGTCGGAAGATCCGGACAGTTTGCGCGGACCGCAATTCGACGCGGCCTGGTGTGATGAACTGGCGAAATGGAAGAATGTGCAGGAGACATGGGACATGCTGCAATTCGGGTTGCGCCTGGGTGTCGGCCCACGGCAGGTGGTGACGACGACACCAAGACCATTGCCACTTTTGAAGAAACTCCTGGCGGACGAAGCCATACCGGTTTGGCGCATGAAGACGCAGGAGAATGCAGCCAACCTCGCATCCGGTTTCGTCAATCACGTCAACGGACTCTATGGCGGCACGCGGCTCGGACGTCAGGAACTCGACGGTGAACTGATCGAGGAGAGCCCTGACGCCCTCTGGTCTCGCCTGATGATGGAAAACATATTCTGCGCTGACATACCCGACCTCAAGCGCATCGTGGTCGCCATCGATCCGCCTGCCAGCGCGACGCATAAATCCGATGCCTGCGGTATCGTTGCCGCCGGGCTTGATTTCACGGGGATTGCCTGGGTCCTTGCCGATGAAAGTCTCGCCCCCGCCAAGCCGCACGAATGGGCGAGGCGTGCAATAGGCTTGTTCCACAAGCTCGAGGCCGACCTGATCATCGCCGAGGTGAACCAGGGCGGCGATATGGTCGCCGCCGTAATTGCAGCCGAAGACGGCAACGTGCCGGTACGCTCCGTGCGGGCCAATCGCGGCAAGGCCTTGCGGGCGGAGCCCATCGCCGCGCTTTACGAGCAGGGGAGAGTGCGCCACGCCGCACGGTTTCCCGCGCTCGAAGACGAGATGTGCGATTTTTCGCCATCGGGACTTTCGAATGGCCGCTCGCCCGACCGGGTCGATGCGCTGGTCTGGGCGCTGAGCGATGTGTTTCGCCACCGCGACGGCAGTCCGCGAATCCGTGTGGTTGGTTAGCGATTGGCGCTAACCGTTTGAAGTCACTCCTACAATAGAGAGTATGAATCGCATGGCACTTCACTGGCCGTGGCGCCGACGCGCCGCGAACGAAAATCCGCATCTGCAAAACAAGTCGGCGCAGGGTTTTGTCGCCTTGCAGTTTGACCGGGAAGCGCGCTGGTCGCAAAGCGGCTATGTTGGCCTGTCGCGGCAGGGTTTCATGCGCAATGCAGTCGTTTATCGCTGCGTGCGTCATCTGGCCGAAGCGGCAAGCTCCATACCCTGGCTGCTCTACGAAAACGAGAAGGAGGACAGTCAGCATCCATTGCTGAACCTTTTGGCGCACCCGCATCGCGGCACCGACGGGGCGAGCTTTTTCGAAGAGCTGTACGGACACCTGCTCCTTTCCGGCAATGCCTATCTGGAGCGCGTGCAAGGCGGCAGTGGCGCGAGCGAACTCTACCTGCTTCGCCCGGACCGCGTCCGGGTCATCGCCGACGACCGAGGCTGGCCGGTGGCGCTGACCTATGGCGTTGGAGCGCAAAAGCGCACGGTTGCCCTCGACGATGGCGCGGGCCTGCACCTGAAACTGTTTCATCCGCTCGACGACCATTACGGATTTGCACCGCTCGAGGCGGCCTTGATGGCGCTCGACATCCACAATGCCTCCGGCACCTGGAACAAGGCACTTCTCGACAATTCGGCCCGCCCATCGGGAGCGCTGGTCTACGCGCCGGGGGAGACCAGCCATCTGACCGAAGAGCAATTCGAGCGGCTCAAAAGCGAACTTGAAGAGGGTTATTCCGGCGCGGCGAAGGCGGGACGGCCATTGCTGCTCGAGGGCGGGCTCGACTGGAAATCCATGGGGTTGTCGCCGCTCGATATGGACTTCGTCGCCGCCAAGAACAATGCGAGCCGCGATATCGCGCTCGCCTTCGGCATTCCGCCGATGCTGCTCGGTATTCCAGGCGACAACACCTACGCCAATTATGCCGAGGCAAACCGCGCGTTCTACCGCCTCACCGTGATCCCGATGGTAACGCGAACCGCCAAGGCGATCGGTAACTGGCTCGGTCCCGCCTATGGCCGGGAGCTGCGGTTCGAGCCCGATCTCGACCGCGTCGACGGGCTTTCGCAGGAACGCGATGCGCTTTGGCAGCGTATCGCATCAGCGCCCTTCCTCAGCGACGAGGAGAAGCGGGAGGCGGTGGGCTATACGCAGAAAACCCCAGGAGAATGATATGACACAATGGTCCGATGCCGCCTGGATACTCGCGGCCAAAGCCGCGGGTGCGGTCGCAGGCTCTGCGGTATCTCTCGCCTACATGTTGCCCCGCGACAAGAGCGAGGCGGCAATCCGCTTTATCGTCGGCATCGTCTGCGGCCTCGCCTTCGGTGGCTTGGCCGGCGTCAAGATCGCGGCCGAACTCGATATTCGCGGCCAACTCGGTGACGGAGAACTAATGCTGATGGGGGCGACTGCCGCAAGCCTTGCCGCCTGGACGGCGCTCGGGCTCTTCGCCCGGTTGGCGTCGCGCGTGGGTGAATCAAAACCTACGCATTGTCACGCAAGGCACAGGAATAAAAAGGATATCGCCAATGCGAACTGAAGCGACACCGCCGCGCATCGAGAAAAAGTTCGCCGGCCTGTCGATCGAGAACGTCGATGCCGATGGCAGTTTTTCCGGCTATGCCAGTCTGTTTGGCGAGGTGGATCTCGGCAAGGACGCCATTGAACCCGGCGCCTTCGCCAAATCGGTCCGCGAACGTGGCGCGGCCGGAATACGCATGTTGTGGCAACACGATCCGAACGAGCCGATCGGGGTCTGGACGCACATCCGCGAAGACCGCCGCGGCCTCTATGTCGAGGGCAGGCTGACCAAGGGCGTTAACCGGGCCCGCGAGGTGCTGGAACTGATGCGCACTGGGGCGATCGACGGATTGTCGATCGGGTTCCGCACCGTCAGGGCCAAAGCCGGCAAGGCCGGGGTGAGGCATATTCATGAAGCGGACCTGTGGGAAATCTCGGTCGTGACCTTCCCCATGTTGCCCTCCGCGCGGGTGGGGCAGGTCAAGGCGGCTACGCGGGCCAACTCTTCGTCACCTGGGCCATCTGCGGGCAACGACCCCATCCGGAGGCTTTGGCTGGTCAAGGCCAACGAGGTTCTGCTCGCGGCATTGAGGCTCGCAGGACCGGGCCTGGCGAACAAGCGCTGGTCCACACATTTGAGCGACGAGAATGCGGCTTTGAAAGCGGCGGCCTCTTTCATGCCAACCACGCTGTCTCTGAAATACCGCTCCGATCAGGCGCGCATTCCCGCTGGAGAGCCCGACGGTGGACAATGGACGGGCGAGGGAGGTGGTGGCGATGGGGCAACGCGGGTTGCATCCGTTCTACGTGGCATTTTGGCGAGGGAAATTTTGACGTGAACGACGAGGACCGCACGGCAGAAGCTATGCAGCGGGGGCGGGAGGAGGATCGACGTAAAATTGATAACATTGTTAATTTGTCGAAACGGTCTTTTTGACGCACAGGAGGAATGTCTTTTAGATCGGCGCAGAAAATATGCATTGAGCAGTGCACAAAGCTTTTGCCAACTTATACACTGGACGGGGCACCATTTCATAAATGCATCTCCGAACGTTTGGCAATCTATGGTTTTTAGGATCAACGTTACATGAAAAACACGATAAGTAGGGAAGACGCCAATGCAATCGTCGATATGATTCTCGAACACTCGAGAGGTCTCAACGGTTACTTGATTGAACGTCAAGGCACTAGAAACGCTGAGGCGTTTGATGTTCTGCGGAATATGGTGGGCAGACTCATGGCGGCGCAATATTTTGAAATATTGAGGATCGTCGCCAAACAACATCCGGATATCATGACCCGGATAGCAACAGAGCGACTTAACCACTCATGGCAGCCCAATTGAGGAGGTTATAAGGGTGATTGCCAAGCAGCATCCTGACCTCTTGAACCAACGGGAGGCTCCCTCGCTTTGAGCGGTGCCACACCAAATGAAGACAATAAACGTCGGGCTTGCCACGGCTTGCGTACGAAAACGCCACTCTGAAAGCGGCGGCCTCTTTCATACAAACCACCCTGTCTCTGAAATACCGATCCGACTAGGCGCGCTCCCGCCGGGGTACCCCGACGGCGGTCAATGGAACCGATAGGGAGATAGTGGAATCGGTTTCAGGATATTGACCTGATTAAGGATGCAACTGGCTGGCGATCCTGTGCAAGCCATCAGGCCTGATTCGACGACACAATAACGACTGACGTACCCCGCCACCAGATTCGAACCGCCGCCAGCATTGGCGAACGCGCGATGGCGTGCGCACAACTTTTTCATTTGTTTCAATCCCCACAGAAGGAAATGTGATGAGTAAGGCAATACTTGAAACCAAGACGTTGAGCACTCCCGAGACGTTGGGCGATTTCGCCCGCACCTTCCAGGAATTCAGAGACACCAACGATCATCGGCTGGAGAGGCTCGAGAAGGGGATTAGCGTCGACGCTTTGACCAACGAGAAACTGCAACGTTTGAGCGATGCGCTGGACCTGCAGCAAAAGGCAATGGACCGCCTGGAATTGCGCAAGGCGCGGCCTACTCTGGACGGGCGCGGTAGCTCATACGCCTCCCTCGAACACAAGGCCGCTTTTGACAGTTATGTGCGGCGCGGCGATGAAAACGGCGTGCGGTCGATAGAAGCCAAGGCACTGTCGATTGGCTCCGCGCCTGATGGCGGCTATCTGGTGCCGCCCGAACTCGAGCGCGAGATCGGCACACGACTGGCGCGGATATCGCCGATCCGTTCGCTCGCCACGGTACGTCAAGTCTCCGGCTCGGTGCTGAAGAAGCCGTTCTCGGTCACTGGACCGGCTGTCGGCTGGGTTGGCGAAACCGATGTCCGTCCGCAGACAGAAGCCTCAAAACTGGCCGAACTGCAATTCCCGACCATGGAGCTCTACGCCATGCCGGCGGCAACCGCGTCACTGCTCGATGATGGGGCGGTCGATGTCGAGCAATGGATATCGGGCGAAGTGGAGACAGCCTTTGCCGAACAGGAAGGCAAAGCCTTCATCAGCGGTGACGGCGTCAACAAGCCGCGTGGCTTCCTTAACTACGAGACCATTGCCGAGAGCGCCTGGGCCTGGGGCAAGCTCGGCTATCTGACGACCGGAGTTGCCGGCAAGTTTCCCGCAACGGCGGCTTCCGACATCCTCCTCGATACGATCTACGCGCTCAAGGCCGGGTATCGCCAGAATGCGATCTGGGTGATGAACCGCAAGACGCAGGCCGAGGTGCGCAAGCTCAAGGACAATGACGGCAACTACCTGTGGACGCCGCCCGCAGCGCCCGGCCAGCAGGCTTCGCTGCTTGGCTTCGGCTTGACGGAAGCGGAGGACATGCCGGACATCGCCAATAATGGTCTGGCGATTGTCTTTGGCGATTTCGCCCGCGGCTACCTCGTCGTCGACCGCACCGGCGTGCGTGTTCTGCGCGATCCCTATTCCGCCAAGCCCTATGTGCTTTTCTATACGACCAAGCGGGTCGGCGGCGGTGTGCAGGATTTCGATGCAATCAAGCTCCTGAAGTTCGGCGCTTAGGCTCTTCTGACACCAACTTTCCCTGGGAGTAGCGCTGTTTCCCGCAGGTGGCGATCGCCGCCGCCTGCGTTCTTGCACGTTTGAAATTCCTTCCTGAACAGGAATCCCACATGACCATAACTCTATTGACGCCGCCGGCGCTTGAGCCGGTGACGCTGGCTGACATGCGCCAGTTCCTGCGCCTTGACTCTGACCGCGAGGATTCGCTCCTGACCGGTCTCATCAAGGCTGCGCGGGAAACGCTGGAACAGCAGGCCGGCCTTGCGCTCATCAATCAGACCTGGCGGCTATACGCCGACCATTGGCCAAGGCACGGGCTCATCACGATCTGCAAATATCCTGTGCGCTCCATCGTTTCCGCAACTGCATATGCTGAGGATGGAACGCCGGTAGTGGTCGCGGCGCAGGATGTGCGTCTGGATGAAGCCGCGCGTCCGGCACGGCTTTATCTCGCTGCGCAGAGCACCAATCCTCTTTCCGGTCTCGAGGTCGATTTCGTTGCCGGCTTTGGAGAGACCGGCACCGATGTGCCCGATGCCCTGCGGCATGCCATCATGACTCTGGTTGCGCATTGGTATGAGTTTCGCGGTGTTTATGTTGCCGCGCAGCAGCCGGTTTCCTACCCGCCAGCCTTCGAGCGCATGATCGGCCTGTGGCGCAGGGTATCGCTCTGATGCCGACCTTGTTCATCGACCCAGGACAGCTTTCGCAGGAATTGCTGCTGGAGGCGCCAATGTTCGGCGAGGACGATACTGGCGGCGTGATCCGAAGCTGGGCGGAGATTGGCTCTGTTTGGGCGCAGGTCGAACCCGTTGACGCAGGCTTGCGCCTGTTCGCCGATCAGGCGCTGACCGAGACGACACATCGCATCACACTGCGGATGCGCAATGACATCACCAGCGCCATGCGGCTGCGCAAGGGCACGCGCATCTTTCAGATTTTGACGTTGCACGACCCGGACGAGAGCGGCCGCTATCTCGTTTGCCGGGTGCGCGAGGAGGGCCGATGAAGATCACCATGGAGTTGACGGTCGCCGATCTGATCCGGACCTTGCGCTGGCAGGCGATCGAACTGGCGGAGCAGGCAGCCGACACGCAGGCCAAAGTTGACCGGAGCGAGAAGGCTCCGAATCGCGCGCCGAACAACGAGATGAAGCGATGACAAGTGCGGGGCTCGAATTGCAAAAGGCGATGCTCGCGGCCTTGAAGGCGGATACATCCCTGGAAGGATTGATCGAAGGCCGGATCTACGATCGCGTGCCCCCCAAGGCTACATACCCCTATGTGACTTTGGGCTCGTCGAACACCTACGACTGGAGCACAGCGACTGAACGGGGCAGCGAGCATCTGTTTACGCTCAACATCTGGAACCGGGCGGATGGCAGGAAATCCGTTCTTCGGATCATGCATGCGATCGAGCAGCTTTTGGCGGCGGCGCAACTGCGCCTCGACGGGCACCGGCTGATCAATCTCGTGCCGCAATCATCGCAGGCGCGTGCCGAGGACAGCCGCGACGGTTATCTCGGCGTACTCCGGTACCGGGTGGTAACGGAAGAAATCGTTTCACCCTCATCCTGAGCTCAACGGACCATTGATTTGGAAGGAAAGAACATGAGTGCCCAAAGAGGCAAGGACATCCTGTTGAAGGTCGCCGATACCGGCGGCGCCTTTGTGACATGCGCGGGTTTGCGCTCCAAGCGCGTCGCCTTCAATGCCGAGGCGGTCGACGTGACCGACGCGGATGCGGTCGGGCGCTGGCGCGAGCTTCTCGGCGGCAGCGGCGTACAACGCGCTTCGGTCAGCGGCTCGGGTCTGTTCAAGGACGCGGCCTCGGACGCATTGATACGCCAGGCCTTCTTTGACGGCGACATTCCCGATTGGCAGATCGTCTTGCCGGATTTCGGCATGCTGGACGGGCTGTTCCAGATCACCGCGCTGGAATATGGCGGCGCTCATGATGGCGAGGTGACCTTCGAGATCGCGCTCGAGTCGGCTGGGCCCGTCAAATTCACGGAGATTGCATGATGGTCAACCGCCATCGCGGTGAAATCAGCGCCGTCCTCGACGGACAGGAGCGAACCCTTTGCCTGACGCTCGGTGCCTTGGCGGAACTGGAACACGCCTTCGGCGCGCAGGACATGGGCGCCTTGCTCCAACGTTTTGCCAGCGGCGCGCTGTCGGCCGGAGATATCATCAAGATCATCGCGGCTGGATTGCGCGGCGGGGGCCATGACGTTTCGCGGCAAGAAGTTGCGACCATGCACACCGAGGGCGGGGCAACGGGGTTTGCTGCCCTGGTAAGCGAACTCCTGAGCGCCACCTTTGGTGAATCAAAAGCGGAGCAAGCTCCGCCAAACCCTTGAAAGCCGCGGCAGATCCAGCCGTGCCTTTTCCATGGCCGGCCATGATGGCGGCAGGCTTCGGTCTGCTGCGGCTTTCCTCATCTGAATTCTGGAGCATGACCTTGCGCGAGCTCAACGCGGCATTTGCACGCCCGAGGGCGCTAAACGCGCCGTCGCGCTCCGAGATCGAGCAATTGATGCGCAAATTCCCCGATCAACGACAGGAAGATAAATGCCCCCAGACACTCCTATAAAGGTGACAGCCGATACCGGTGAATTCGAGTCTGCGCTCGACAGGTTGCAAAAGAAATCGGAACAGTTTGGCCGGTCACTGACCAGCGCGCTCAAGGGAGCTGCCGTGGGCGGCCAGTCGCTCGACGATGTGCTGCGGCAGCTTGGCATGAGCATCGCAAACATGGCCTTGAGCGCTGGCATGCAGCCGCTGCAAAAGGCAGCATCGGGCTGGTTTGAAGGTTTATTCAAAAATCTGCAAGGCGCGGCCAAGCCGCACGCCTTGGGCGGCGTGGTCAACAGCCCGACCTATTTCAACGACGGCGGCTCGCTTGGGCTGATGGGAGAGGCGGGCGCCGAAGCCATCATGCCGCTGACACGTGGCGCCGATGGCCGGCTTGGCGTTGCTGCACAGGGCGGCGGTACGCCCGTACACGTCACCTTCAACGTCACGACGCCCGATGTTGCCGCCTTCCGAAAGTCGGAAGCACAGGTGACCGGCATGTTGGCGCGAGCGGTGCGCCGCGGCGCCCGCACATTGTAAGGACGTTTTTACATGACTGCATTTCATGACGTTCTGTTTCCGCCAGCCGTCTCTTTTGGCGCAACCGGTGGACCGGAATGGCGTAACGAGATCGTTCCTTTGACCTCCGGTTTCGAACAGCGCAACGCGCGCTGGTCGCAATCGCGCCGGCACTATGATGCCGGCACCGGCCTGCGCTCGCTCGCCGATCTGGATGACGTACTCGCGTTCTTCGAGGCGCGGCGCGGTTCCCTTTATGCGTTCCGGTTTCGCGATCCATTCGATCATCTGTCGTGCAAACCAGGACGGCTCCCTGCGCCCTCCGACCAGTGGCTTGGCAGCGGCGACGGCGCCAACAGTGTGTTTCAGATGGTCAAGCGCTATGGCGACCATGTGCGGCCCATTACCAAGGCGCAGGGCGGCAGCGTGCGCGTTGCGGTCAATGGCGTTGAACGAACCGAAACGATCGATTTTGTCGTTGAACTGGCGACCGGCAAGGTAATGTTCCAGCCAGGCAAGCTGCCGGCGGCCGGGGCCAGCGTGACTGCAGGATTCGGCTTCGACGTGCCCGCCCGCTTTGATACGGACAGATTGGCCGTCAGCATCAAATCCTTCAAAGCCGGCGAAATTCCCTCCGTTCCGATCATCGAGGTGAAGGCATGACCCAGATTTCTCAAACGCTTGAATCACATCTTGCAGGTGAGGTCACAACGCATTGTTTCTGCTGGATTATCCGGCGGAAGGATGGTGCCGTTCACGGATTTACCGACCATGACGCGCCGCTTTTGATCAGCGGCGTTGTCTGCGAACCGCAATCGGGCCTGAGCGGCAGCGAGGCGACAAGCGCGCTCGGTCTGAGCGTTGACACCGCCGAAGTCGAAGGCGCGCTGTCGTCACTCAGCATCACCGACAGCGATATCGAACGAGGCGCATTCGATCAGGCGCGTGTGGAGGCGTGGCTGGTCAACTGGGGGTCGCCAGACCAACGCAGCCTGCTGCGCAGTTCCCGCATTGGTTCGATCTCCCGGTCCGGCGGCAGGTTTGTCGCCGAACTCAAGAGCAGTACCGTCGATCTCGACAAGATCAGCGGCCGCCGTGTTACGCGCCGTTGCGACGCGCAGCTCGGCGACAGCCGCTGCGGCTATAGCGGCGGGGCACAGGCCGGGACGGTTGTCACGACCCTTTCGGACCGCGAAATCGTTGTTTCCGGCCTGCAGCCGCCAGGCGCCGATTGGTTCGACAATGGCGTCCTGGCCTTCGCGACAGGTGGCCAGAACGTGGTTCTCGACCATTCACCCTATGGCGGCGGTATCCGCCTCAGCCTGCGCGACGTGCAATTTCCCGAGATCAAGGCCGGCGACGGGTTTCAGCTGCTTCCGGGATGTGACAAGAGCTTCGGACAATGCAAGGGGAAGTTTGGCAATGCGGTGAATTTTCGCGGGTTTCCGCATCTGCCCGGCAATGACGCAGCATACAACTACGCCGACGGCAAAGGCAATTTCGACGGCGGACCGTTGGTACCATGATTGAGGATCAGGTGCTCGACGAGGCGAGGCGGTGGCTCGGCACACCGTACCGGCACGCGGGATCGAAGTGTCAGGTCGGCTGCGATTGCCTCGGGCTGGTGCGGGGAATATGGCGTGCGCTCTATGGCCGCGAGCCGCAGCGCGTGGAGCCCTATTCGGCCGATTGGGCGGAGGCCCGTGGTGATTGCGACCCGTTGCTGGACTCAGCAAGACGCTACATGCGCGAGCTTGATCCTGGCGACGTGAAGGCTGGTAATCTCGTCCTGTTCCGTTGGCGCGATGGCGCCGCTGCCAAACACCTCGGCATTCTGACCGGAGCCGCAACGTTCATTCATGCCTATGAGGGGCACAGCGTCGTTGAATCCGCGCTCGTGCCGCAATGGCGCCGCCGCATCGCTGGCAGGTTCGCATTTCCGGAGACGGTGCAAGTGCGTGGTTCGACAAGCTCACCATGAGGTAAGTGTTTCGCTTCAATCGCTCAAACATTCGCGCCGGAGCGGCCTGCCGCAACCCTCCCTCATGGTGAGCTTGTCGAACCACGCACAGCTAAGTCTTGGTCCGGCTAAAATCAATTCCAGAAAGAATTCAATCGCATGGCGACACTCGTTCTTACAGCGGCAGCGGGTTATCTCTTCACAACCGGCACGGTGGCGGCTGCCATCGGCACTGCTGCTGCATCGCTTGGCGGATACCTCATCGACCAGGCGCTATTCGGCCAGCGCGTCGAAAGCGGCCGCATGTCCTCTATGCGCCCGACCGTCGCTGAAGAGGGAGCTGCCTTGCCGCGTATCTACGGCACGGCGCGACTCTCCGGAGCGTTGATCTGGGCGACGCGCTTCGAGGAAGTCAAAACCAAGCGGCAGGGTGCAAAGGGTGGTCCCAAGGTCACGGAATATTCCTACTTCGCCAATTTCGCCATCGCGGTTGCAGACAAGGAGATCAGTCTCGTCCGCCGCATGTGGGCCGACGGCAAGGAGTTCGACCAGACGAAGTGCACGATCCGGGTGTACAAGGGTAATGAATCGCAGCAGGCCGATCCACTGATCGAAGCCAAGCAGGGTCGCGGCAACGCGCCCGCCTATCGCGGCACCGCCTATGTGGTCTTCGAACGATTCCCGCTCGATGATTTCGGCAACCGCATTCCCCAATTCCAGTTCGAAGTCGTACGTGCAATTGGCGCAGCCGCGCGCGATCTGCGCGCTGTCGCCTTGATTCCCGGCGCGACAGAGTTCGGACTGTCGCCGCAGCTTGTCACCAATGAACCGAGCAAGGGTGTGACAAGGGCGCTCAATCGCAATTGCCTGCGTGGCCAGACCGACTGGCAGGCGTCCATGGACGAGCTGCAATCGCTTGCTCCTGGTCTGAAACATGTGGCGATCGTCGTGCCCTGGTTCGGGACGGATTTGCGGGCAGCGCAATGCAAGCTCCTGCCAGGCGCGATGGAGCGAAAGGGCTATGGCGAGACCCAGACCTGGCGCGCCGGCGGCGTCGGTCGGTCGGACGCGCATCTGATTTCCCGCGCTGCGGATGGCGCCGTCTATGGCGGCACGCCGTCTGACGCCAGTGTGATTGCCGCCATTCGTGACGCGAAGGCAAGGGGCCTTGGCGTTACGCTCTATCCGTTCGTCATGCTCGATATTCCAGACAGCAACCAGTTGCCTGACCCGTATGGTTCCGCACGGCAGGCGACATTCCCCTGGCGTGGGCGGATAACCTGCGATCCGGCGCCCTATCATTCCGGCAGCGTCAATCGGTCCGCCGCCGCGGCCGCGCAAATCGCGGCCTTCCTCGGCAGCGCAAAGCCGGGAGATTTTACTGTCAAGAAGGAGCAGATTTCATTCAAGGGAGGAAAAGGCGATTGGGGCTATCGCAGGATGGTTCAGCACATGGCGCAACTGGCCATCATCGCCGGCGGCGTCGATACGTTCCTGCTCGGATCGGAACTCTGCGGCCTCAGCATCGTCAGGGATCAGGCCGGCAACTTTCCGTTCGTTGGCGCCCTTTGCGATCTTGCTTCCGACCTGCGGGGCATGCTTGGAGCTAACTGCAAGTTGACCTACGGCGCCGACTGGACGGAGTATTTCGGTCATCACCCGCAGGATGGCTCAGGCGATGTCTACTTTCATCTCGATCAGCTGTGGTCGCATCCGGCGATCAATGCGGTCGGCATCGACAATTACATGCCGCTCAGCGACTGGCGCGAGGAGGATTACGGCGTTCCAAATCCTGATGGCTTTGCAGCGCCCTATGATCTTGCGGCATTGCAAAAACAAATAACCTCCGGCGAGGGGTTCGACTGGTACTATGCAACAGCTGACGACCGGACAATGCGGAAAAGAACGCCGGTCACCGACGGATCGGGAAAGCCATGGGTTTATCGCTACAAGGATATTGCAAGCTGGTGGCAAAACCGGCACTACAACCGCATTGGTGGCGTCGAAAGCACATCGCCCACCGCCTGGCAGCCGATGGCAAAGCCCGTATGGTTCACGGAACTCGGATGCCCGGCCGCAGACAAGGGGCCGAACCAGCCTAATGTCTTTCCGGATATGCGATCATCCGAAGGGGCTTTCCCGTATTTTTCGGACCATGGCCGCTGTGATCTCGCCCAGAACCGATATTTGCGCGCGCATTTCGGCTATTGGAAAGCCGGCAATGGCGGCGCCATGCTCGATACGGACCGCCTCTACGTCTGGGCCTGGGATACGCGGCCGTTTCCCGAATTTCCGCTCAATCGTTCATTGTGGTCCGATGGCAGCAATTGGACGTCGGGTCATTGGCTCAATGGACGATTGGCAGGGGTAGCGCTTGACGAACTCCTCTTCGCCATTCTCGCTGATTTCGGCGTGACCAATGCCGATACGAGCCAGGTCGATGGCTTCGTCAGCGGCTATGTGATCGAGGATGCGACGAGCGCGCGATCGGTGCTGGAGCCGATCCTCGCCCTGTTCGGTATCGATGCCTTCGAAGATGGTGACCGGCTGGTCTTTCGCGGTGCCGGCCATATCGATCGCGAAGCGTCGCTGATCACGGAATTCGTCGAGCCGCAGGAGAATGGACCCGTCACCCTTCGCCTGCAGGAATTGACCGACCAGCCCGCCCGCTTTGAAATCGCCTATCGCGATCCGATGCTCGACTACCAGGCGGCGATGGCCGTGGCGGAGCGACTTGACGGCAAGGGGACCGAAAATATCGCAATTCCCGGCATGATCGACAGCGGCCAGGCCAAGACGCTGGCGGAGGAGTGGTTACAGGAGCGCCACGCGGCGCGGCGCTCGGCCACATTCGAGCTTCCGTGGAAAAACGCGGCACTGAAGCCCGGAGACAAGATCAGACTTGCCGGCACGGCTTCCACGTCGGATTTCGTCGTTACCTCGATCGAGGATGGCGCGACGCGCCGGGTCGAGGCACGGGCGATGCCGCACCATATCCGCTATCCGGATCGGGCAGGGTTACCTGCGCCTGCCAATGGCGGAAACTCGCAAATCCGCGGCCGGCCCTATTTCCAGATTTTCGATTTGCCGATGTGGCCGGGGGTTGAAAAACCATCCGACCAGTTTCGCGTCGCGGCCTTTGCCAAGCCATGGAGCGGCGTCGGGGTCTATGTTTCGCCCGAAATGTCGGGGTTCGAGCCGAGAGCAACGCTTGGCAATCAGGCCGTGACCGGTGCGCTGACCGCGCCACTCGGCCCTGGCGTGGGCGGGCGGCTGTTGAACGATCAAGCCCTCGAAGTCGAACTCTATTACGGCGAGCTCAGCACAGTATCATTGTCGCAGCTGTTGAGCGGCGCCAATACGGCGCTGCTCGGGACGCCGGACGGCAATTGGGAAATCCTGCAATTCCTTGAGGCCGAAGAGATTGCAGGTGACCGCTGGCGGTTGACCCGCCTCCTGCGAGGCCAATGCGGCACCGAGTACGAGGCCAACCAGGTGAAGCCGGAGGAAACACCGTTTGTCTTGCTCGACACGGCGGTTCTTCCGATGGGGCTTAAGGTGCAGGAGGCAGGTCTGGAGCTCAACTGGCGCATCGGTACCGCCGGCGAGGATTTTTCAGACCAGTATTTTGTTACTGTAACGAAGGCTGGCGGCCTTCGCGCCCTGCAACCGCTCGAACCGGTCCACCTCAGAGCGCAGACCGAAGTGAGCGGCGATATCCTGTTCAGCTGGATCAGACGCGGACGAATCGATGCAGACAGTTGGCTGGCGGCCGATATACCCCTTGGCGAGGAAAGCGAGACCTATCGGATCGAGCTCAGGGCGGATGGACAGCTGGTTCGTTCGTTTGACGTCAGCAGCGCCAGCTGGATCTACCCGCTTTCGCAGCGCAGCGATGATCTTGGCATGAATTCGGCATTTGATATCAGCGTCGCCATGATGTCAGCCGTGACTGGACCCGGGCGCAGCGCCGGCTTGACAATTCGGCCAAAACCAATTGAAAAATAACGCATTTTTAAAAAAGGAATTTATCATGGACGAGCAAAAGCCTTGGTACCTGTCCAAAACCATTTGGGCATCCATTGTGACGATCTTCCTTTCCTGCTCGGGCTTTTTCAACAGTTCGCTCGAACACATCGATCAAGCCGCACTTACGGATACGATCATTCAGTTCATGACGGCGCTCAGCGGAATCGTTGCGCTTTTTGGACGCGTCAGTGCAACGTCGCTCATTTCACGTAAAGAAATATGATGTTAGAAAGGCGTGAACCCTGTGGCAATCCGGTCTGTCACATCCCAATTGTTCATGCATCGTTCAGACAGCAAGCGATATTAATGACGCCATGATGAAACACCTGATTTTCTCCCTGCCCCTTGCGGGCCTCATCTCAGCGGCCGGCGTTTTCAGCGCCGGCGCAGCCCTGGCCGCGGATTGCTCGTCTGTCGGACAGCAGGTGGCCGACTCGCAAGGCGGAACGCTTGCACGCGCCACATCTGTTGTGCAGAACGGCAAGGAAGTCTGCGTGGTTGTGGTGCTCATTCCCGGCAAGGACGGCGAGCGTCCGCGCCGCGTCGAAGTGGCTGTCCCCGCCAATTGATCCTCGCAAGGGAAAATCCTGCATGAGAATACTCGTCGTCGAAGATGATCGTGACCTCAATCGGCAATTGGTCGACGCACTGACCGATGCCGGCTATGTGGTCGACAAAGCGTTCGACGGTGAGGAGGGGCATTTTCTCGGCGACACCGAGCCCTATGACGCGGTGGTGCTTGATATCGGCCTGCCGCAGATGGACGGACTGACCGTTCTCGAAAAATGGCGGCGCGACAACCGGATCATGCCAGTGCTGCTGCTCACAGCGCGCGATCGCTGGAGCGACAAGGTCGCCGGCATCGATGCCGGCGCCGACGACTACGTCGCCAAGCCGTTTCATATCGAAGAAGTCCTCGCACGCCTCCGAGCCCTCATTCGCCGTGCTGCGGGTCTCGCCTCCTCGGAAATCAGTTGCGGCCCTTTGCGGCTCGATACCAAGACATCAAAGGCAACGGTAAACGGCACCGCCTTGAAACTGACGTCGCATGAATTTCGCCTGCTGTCCTATCTGATGCACCACATGGACCAGGTCGTATCCCGTACTGAGCTTGTGGAACATCTTTACGATCAGGACTTCGACCGGGATTCCAATACGATCGAGGTCTTTGTCGGCCGCCTGCGCAAGAAAATGGGTATGGATTTGATCGAAACCATCCGTGGCATGGGATACCGGATCAAATCCATCGACAGCAAGGCTTAGTCGCACCACGATCAAGGGCGTGGCGATAGAGGTAAAGGGCAACGCGTGAAAATCCGGCTGAGCCGCTATCTTCCGAGCTTACGTTCCCTGTCCTTGCGCGTCATCACGCTGTCGACGCTTTGGACCATCATTTCCTTCTTTGCCATCGCCACAATCATCTCCGCGCTCTACGGTGAGGCGCGGCTGCAAAGTTTCAAACAACTCCTGTCGGCCCACCTCTTCAGCGTGATTGCTTCGGTGAGCGTCAATGACGGTACTCTGGCAGGCAGGCCCGATCCCGGCGAAGTGCGTTACTCCAGCCCGCTTTCGGGCTGGTATTGGTCGGTGGATCCGGTCGGTGACAATCTTAAGGGATCGCTGCGCTCGATATCGCTCGGCACCAACAACATCGACTCGCCGTCCACGCTGATGGTTCCCTTCGATACCTCCTTTCAACGTTCCTACACCGAGACCGGACCTAACGGGCAGCAATTGTCGGTTGTCGAGACCGAAGTCGTCCTCGACGCGGAAAATCGTGTCGCGCGCTTCAGGGTGATGGGGAATCTAAGCGAAGTCGAAGGCGAGATCGCCGATTTTCGCCACACCCTTTACTTTTACCTCGGAATATTCGGGCTCGGGGGCACGCTTATCAACGCCGCTGTCATCCTGTTCGGTTTGCGCCCGCTCGATCGTGTCCGGCGGACCCTTGCCGACATCAGGGAAGGCAAGGTATCGCGTCTCAACGAGAACCTGCCCGACGAGATCGCGCCGCTTGCCCGTGAGATGAATGCGCTGATCGAGAACAATCGCCGGATCATGGAGCGTTCGCGAACCCAGGTTGGCAATCTCGCCCACTCCCTTAAGACGCCCTTGTCGGTGCTGGTCAATGAAAGCCGGACCATTGGTGGCACCGAGGGCCGCATTGTGGCCGAACAAAGCGCGGCGATGCAGGTACAGGTGCAACATTACCTGCAACGCGCACGCGTTGCAGCACAGCGCGACAGCGTTGTGTTCCGGGCGCCGGTCACGCCCATTCTTACGCGGCTGATGCGTGTCACCGCAAAACTCAATCCCGACATGGATGTTCGCTTTAACAACTATATGGACGACGCCATCTTTGCCGGCGAGCAGGAAGACCTTGAGGAAATAGTCGGCAATCTCCTGGAGAACGCAGGCAAATGGGGCAGGAGTATCATCAGCCTCACGCTGGCCAAGGTCGATAGCGGCTTTGAAATCAACGTCGAAGATGATGGGGCGGGGCTCGCTTCCGAACAGATCAAGGACGCGCTGACCCGCGGAAAACGGCTGGATGAAAGCAAGCCCGGTACCGGCCTTGGTCTTTCCATCGTCTACGACACTGTTCGGGAATATGGAGGAACGCTGCGATTGGAACCAAGTGCTGATCTGGGCGGATTAAGCGCGCGGCTGACATTGCCTGTCGCCGGGAACTGAATGGATGCTTGCAACGAGGCGTTCAGTCGGGCCATAAAGATCGTTGATGCCGCCTTGTATTGAAAGCGTTGAAAAGACGGACAAATCATGAAGTTTAATATTGCCATTCCCCTTGTTGCCATCGCTGTACTCTCCGGTTGTTCGACCATGTCAGGTTCCAAAGGGGGCGGGAGCACCCTGGGCAGCCTGACCGGGTCGAAGCCCGCGACGACGGGTGTGCTTGCCGCCCTCGGCAATGGTCTCATCGGCAACGCATCGCTAGATGCATCGGACCGCAAGCGCGCGCTGCAGGCGGAGTATCAGGCGCTGGAATATTCCCCGGCCGGCAAGATCGTGGAATGGAAGAACAGCAGCGGTAGCCGCTCGGGCGAAGTGGTTGCAGCGCAGCCCTATCAGGTCGGCTCGCAAAACTGCCGCCAGTACACGCACACGGTTCGTATCGACGGCACACCGCAAACTGCGCGCGGCACCGCTTGCCGCAATGAAGACGGAACCTGGACACCGCTGACCTGATCCGTTTCTTGTCGACCAAACGATTTGCGGCGAATTGCCCTATCTGAGAAATCCCTTGGATTTTGGACATTTGGGAGTCTATGTCTCACAGCATGGTTTTCTGGATATCCGCTGCACTTCTAACTGTTGGCGCGACGCTGCTTGTGCTTTTGCCATTGACGCGGCGCGTCAGGGAACCGGTGTCGGATAATCAGTATGACGTCGAGGTTTACCGCGATCAGTTGCTTGAACTGGACGCGGACGAGCAGCGCGGCCTTATCGATCACATCAGCGGCGAGCAGGCTCGCGCCGAGATCGGCCGCCGCTTGCTCAAGTCGGCCAAGGCCGCCGAAGCCGACAAGGCCGTGGTTCGGCCTCAAAAGAGCGCAATGCGCGAATGGCTGACGCTTGCAACAGTTCTTGCTATCCCGCTGATTTCGTGGGGAATTTACACAAAGATCGGATCGCCCGATCTGCCTGCGCAGCCGCTGGCGGAAAGGCTTTCTCGCCCGCCTGACCAGAACACCCCCGCCGAACTGATTGCCCGTGCCGAAGCGCACCTGACGCTCAATCCGGACGATGGTCAGGGCTGGGAAGTGCTGGCCCCGATCTATTTGCGCATCGGCAGACCGGCTGACGCAGTCACGGCGTATCAGAACGCGATCCGTCTCAACGGCGACAGCGTGCAACGCCAGCTTGGACTGGGCGAGGCGATGACTGCAGCTGCCGATGGCAAGGTAACGCCCGAAGCCGAAGCGGTGTTCAAGCATGCGCTCCAACTTGATCCGAAAGACATGCGGGCGCAATTCTTCATCATCGATGGCTGGATGCAACAGGGAAAGCTCACGGAGGCGCGCGACTTGATCCGCAAATTGCTTGTGGAAGCACCGGCGGATGTTCCCTGGCGCGAGCAGGCGCAGGCAGCGCTGACCCGGCTCGACCAGGAGATCTCTGGCGATGCTCCCGACGTCAGCGATGTCGAAAAGGCCGGGCCTGATGCTTCGCAGGTCGAGGCCGCAGCCGGCATGAGCAGCCAGGACCGTGCGCAGATGATCGAAAACATGGTGGCCGGGCTTGCCGAAAAATTGAAACAATCTCCTGATGATGTCGAAGGCTGGGAACGTCTGGTCCGTTCCTATGTAGTTCTCAACCGGCCCAACGATGCGATTGAAGCGCTTGCACGTGCGAAGAAGGTGTTGAGCGCTGACAAGATCGCAAGGCTTGATGGCGTCGCCGAGGACCTTGGGCTGAAGGGCGAACTCGGCGATCCGGAGAAAGATTGATGACGCGCAAACAGAAGCGGCTTTCGGTGATCGGTGGCGGCCTGCTGGTTCTGGCAGTGGCGACGGCGCTTGTCCTGTTTGCCCTGCAGCAGAAGATCGCTTTTTTCCGCATGCCATCTGATATTCAAACCTCCGACATCCAATCGGAATCCCGCTTTCGCCTTGGTGGCCTTGTCGAAAAGGGCACCGTGGTGCGAGGTAATGGAACGAAAGTCAGTTTTTCCGTTACCGACCATATAAAGAGCGTTCCCGTCACCTATGATGGCATATTGCCTGACCTTTTCCGCGAGGATCAGGGGGTCGTTATCGAGGGCAGGTTCATGCAAGGTGGTGCATTCGTTGCCGATAGCGTGCTCGCCAAGCATGACGAAAACTACATGCCCAAGGAAGTGGCGGACAGTCTGAAGGCCAAGGGCGTATGGCAAGGGGAGAGCAAGCCGCAATGACCGTTGAACTTGGACATTTTGCTCTGGTACTTGCGCTCGCCCTTTCGATGGTACAGGCAGTCCTGCCGGTGCTCGGCGCCCGCCGCAACGACGACCGGATGATGGCCGTTGCAACCCCGGCAGCCTTCACCGTCTTTGCCCTGATCGCGCTGTCGTTCGCCGTCCTGACGAGCGCCTATGTTTTATCCGACTTTTCGGTCCAGAACGTGTTCGAGAATTCGCACTCGCAAAAGCCGTTGCTCTACAAGTTTACTGGCGTGTGGGGCAATCATGAAGGTTCGATGCTGCTTTGGGTATTGATCCTCAGCTTTTTCAGCGCGCTTGTCGCCTTCTTTGGCAATAATCTGCCACCGGCGTTGAAAGCCAACGTGCTGGGCGTCCAGGCCTGGATCGGCACTGCCTTTCTTCTTTTTATTGTCGCCACATCCAACCCCTTTGCACGGATCAACCCGGCGCCCATCGAAGGGCGGGATTTGAACCCGATCCTGCAGGATATTGGCCTCGCCATCCATCCGCCAATGCTCTATCTCGGCTATGTCGGTTTCTCCGTCTGCTTTTCCTTTGCGGTGGCAGCGCTGATCGATGGCCGCATCGACGCCGCATGGGCTCGCTGGGTGCGTCCCTGGACCTTAGCGGCTTGGCTGTTCCTGACCGGCGGTATCGCCATGGGCTCATACTGGGCCTATTACGAGCTTGGCTGGGGCGGCTGGTGGTTCTGGGACCCGGTCGAAAACGCATCGTTCATGCCGTGGCTCGCGGGCACCGCCCTCTTGCATTCGGCCCTTGTCATGGAAAAGCGTTCGGCGCTGAAGATCTGGACCATCCTCCTTGCCATTCTGACATTCTCGCTGTCGTTGCTCGGAACATTCCTTGTACGCTCCGGCGTCCTCACATCCGTCCATACCTTTGCGACCGATCCCGGTCGCGGCCTCTTCATCCTTGCCATTCTTGTGCTGTTCATCGGCGGATCACTGGCGCTTTTCGCTTGGCGCGCCCAGACATTGGAGCCCGGTGGTCTGTTCCAGCCAATATCGCGCGAAGGGGCGCTGGTCTTCAACAATCTGTTCCTGACGACGGCGGCAGCAACCGTGCTGATCGGAACGCTCTATCCATTGCTGCTGGAATCACTGACAGGCGAGAAGATCTCCGTCGGCGCACCGTTCTTCAATTTGACCTTTGGTCCGCTGATGATCCCGCTGCTTGCGGCGGTACCTTTCGGTCCACTGCTGGCCTGGAAGCGGGGCGACATTCTCGCCGTCGCGCAGCGGCTTATGCTGGCCTTCTTCATTGCGCTCCTTGCCGTCGCCGTCGTGCTCTATCAGACGTCGGCATCCGGCGTGCTCGCGGCGTTCGGCATCGGCCTCGCTGTTTGGCTGATGCTCGGCGCACTGACCGATCTCGCGCTAAAGGCGGGGATCGGCAAGACATCTGTCCATGTCATGTTGCAACGCGTTGTCGGCCTGCCGCGATCGGCGTTCGGAACGACCTTCGCCCATTTCGGTCTCGGGGTCACGCTGATGGGTATCGTTTGCACCTCGACGTTTGCAACCGAGAGCGTGTTGGTCATGAAGCCGGGTGATACCGTGGCTGCAGGCGGCTATACGCTGCGTTTCGATCGCATCGATCCGGTGAAGGCCTCGAACTATAATGAGGATCAGGGCCGGTTCACCATTCTCAACAGCGCCGGGCGGGAAGTGACCGATTTGCTTTCCTCCAAGCGCTACTTCCCGGTTCGCAAGATGCAAACCACCGAGGCGGGCATCAAGACATTCCTCTTCAGCCAGCTCTATGTTTCGCTCGGTGATCCAGGCAAGGATGGCGGGGTCGTCGTCAGGGTCTGGTGGAAGCCGTGGGTGACATTGATCTGGCTTGGCGCCGTGGTGATGATGGTGGGTGGCGGTCTTTCGCTGCTCGATCGCAGGCTGCGCATCGGCGCGCCGGCAAAAGCCAGGACCCTGAAAGCCCGAGTGGCCGCATGACGCGCGTACTCGCCTCGATCGTTCTTGCCCTGTCGCTTTGCCTGGCAGGCGCGGCACAAGCAGTGGCTCCCGACGAAATGCTGGCCAATCCGGTGCTGGAAAAGCGCGCCCGCACGATTTCGTCGGAATTGCGCTGCATGGTTTGCCAGAACGAGTCGATCGACGATTCCAATGCCGATCTTGCCAAGGACCTGCGCCTTCTGGTGCGCGAGAGGCTGGTGGCAGGCGACACCGACCAACAGGTGCGTGATTTTCTCGTTGCGCGCTACGGTGAGTTCGTTCTTCTCAAGCCGCGATTGCAGACAAGTACGTTGCTGCTCTGGGGATTCCCCATGGGAGCACTGATCGCGGGGGCCATCGCGATCGTCCTGTCGGTCCGCAGGCGACGGGCGACAGGTGCGGACGTGGCGCCGCTTTCGGAAAGCGAAAAGAAACAGCTCAAGAAGCTCTTCGCCGCACCAAAGGAATGAGGCTTCAGTCTTCTGCGTGACCTGACAGCACCGCCTTGATGTTCTCCCGATGCACGGCTTCGTATGGAGCGAAATAGCCGATGGCGCCCGAGCGAAAATCGTCGGCTGCAAAGGTCTTGAGGTCTTGCTCGGCCAATTTGCGCTCTTGTCGCAGGTGCAGCAGTTTTTCCACATAGTTCCGCGTAGCGGTAATGAGCTCGGGTCCATAACCGCCCGCGACGATTATTTCCTCGGCGCCGTGGTTTGGAAATATCTTGTTTATATCCCACGTTGCCATCCGCTCCAGATCGCGCAAGTGCTGGGTCAGCCGGGTGGGCTCGGCAACGTAGGTAATCGGATCCTCCAGTGCGTCGCCCGCAAACAGCAAGTTGAGGTGCGGCAGGATTATCATCGTCCCGTCATGGCTGTGAATGTCGACGTGGCGCAGGTCGACGTCGATGTCGCCCACCTTCAACCGCATCTCGTCCTCGAACGTCCGGTTTGGCATGATCAACGGGCGGATCGGCGGATCCCTGTTCTCCAGATTGTCACGATTGTTGACCAAGGCTCGAGCGGTCAGGTGGTTGGCTATGATCTCGCAATCGGCAAACACCTCGTTTCCGGCGACGTGGTCGACATGCCAGTGGCTGAGCACGACACGGATATGCCGTGCGCCTGCATCTTCGAGCGTCTTGCGGATTATGCGGGCATGCGCAAGAGATATGCTGGTATCATAAACGAGCGCCTGGTCGCCGGACATGATCGCATAGGAACAAAGACCGAGCGAATAGGCGCCGTCGTCCAGCCAGTTGGGCTTTGTCGAATAAGCGCGTACCCCATCGATCCTGCCGTCATAGAAGGCGTAGACACCCGGATAAGGGGTATGAATGCGCATGGTTGATCCGAGCGGCGGCATGAGAGGTCTCCATTCTGTCAGGCGGTACGAGAGCCGGCGCATGAAACCAGCTTTCGTATGCTGCGTCCAACGTTTGTGTTCCATCCAAATCATCGCACAAAGGTGCAATGGCTTGCTCGCCTGCCGCAACCTTACAAATTTGTCATGTTGCGGAAATGCCGAGGTAACCTTCCTATCTGTATCACTATGGGTATAAAGCGATCGGCCTGTCGATCGAAGTCCAAGGAGATATATTCATGTTGAACAGTCCAAAGTCCTCACATTTCCGCAAGGGCATCGCAGCAGCCTTGTTGTCCTCGGCATTGGTCGGGGGCTTCCTGGCTACGGGGCCGCTTTCGATCATTGCCCCGGCGCAGGCCGACGCCGTACGCGTTGATGCACCTCAGCAGCCTGGCTTTGCCGACGTTGTGGAAAAGGTAAGCCCGGCCGTGGTCAGCGTCCGCGTCAAGAGCGCTATCCATCAGACCGCCGATGACGGCTCGGATTTCCCGGGCGGCGACCAACTGCCAGAGCAATTCAAGCGCTTCTTCTATGAATTCGGTGGTCCGGGCCAGCGCCCGAACGAGCGCGGGATGGACCGCAAGTCCCCCCGCGACCAGCACCGGCCAGACCGCGTGCGTCCGACCGCACAGGGGTCAGGCTTCTTTATCTCTGAGGATGGCTATCTCGTCACCAACGATCACGTCGTTGAAGACGGCAGCGCCTACACTGTCGTGCTGAACGACGGCACCGAGCTTGACGCCAAGCTGATTGGCAAGGACAAGCGCACGGATCTCGCCGTCCTCAAGGTCGATGACAAGCGAAAGTTCACCTATGTTTCGTTCGGTGACGACAACAAGATCCGCGTTGGTCAGTGGGTGGTCGCCGTTGGCAATCCGTTCGGCCTTGGCGGCACTGTAACTGCTGGTATCGTATCGGCGCGCGGCCGCGATATTGGTGCGGGCCCCTATGACGATTTCCTGCAGATTGACGCAGCCGTCAACCGCGGCAATTCCGGTGGTCCCGCCTTCAATCTGAACGGCGAGGTCGTTGGCATCAATACGGCGATCTTCTCGCCGTCGGGCGGCAGCGTGGGTATCGCCTTTGCGATCCCAGCAACGACTGCCAAGGCGGTCGTGGACCAGTTGATAAAGACCGGCTCGGTTTCCCGCGGTTGGATCGGAGTTCAGATTCAGCCGGTCAGCAAGGAAATAGCTGAATCCCTTGGCCTTGCCGAGGAAAAAGGCGCACTCGTTGCTGAACCGCAGCCCGATGGTCCTGCTGCCAAGGCCGGCATCACGGCAGGCGACGTGATCACCGCCGTCAATGGTGACACAGTTGCCGACCCGCGCGATCTGGCCAAGAAGATTGCGGCCGTCAATCCCGGCAAGGATGTGGAACTCTCCGTTTGGCGCAAGGGCGAGGCGAAGTCGATCAATGTTGCGATTAAGGCCATGCCCGGCGATGACCAGCAAGCCACGAAGGGCACGCAGCAGAATGAAGACACGGCCAAGCCTTCGGCGCTTGACGATTACGGCCTGACGGTCATGCCTTCCGACGACGGCAAGGGTGTCGTGGTCACCGATGTCGACCGTCAGGGCGACGCCGCGGACAAGGGCATCACGACGGGCGACATTATCGTGTCGGTCAACAATCAGCCGGTGAAGAGTGGTGCTGACATCGAGGGAGCGATTGCCTCTGCAACGAAGTCCGGCCGCAAGGCAGTCCTTCTGCAGGTGCAGACGAACGACCAGTCCAGGTTCGTGGCTCTGCCGATCAATCAGGGCTGAACCTTGAACTGAGGATTGCGGCGGCGCTGCACATCCCCCACCCCCGCTAGCGCCACTGCAACAAGGGCGGCAGATCTCCTTCGATTAATCTGCCGCCCGCCCTTTTCTGCTGTGCTTTGCACTTAACTCGCTCACCCAAACCGGCTTAATGTGATGCCATGAAGATTCTCGTTATTGAAGATGACCGCGAAGCGGCACGCTATCTTGAGAAGGCCTTCGCGGAAGCCGGGCATTCGGCGGACGTCGCCGGTGACGGCGAGACCGGATACACATTGGCTGAGCAGGGTACTTACGACGCGCTGGTAGTGGACCGCATGCTGCCACGCCGTGATGGCCTTTCCGTAGTGGCTGCGCTGCGCGCTCAGGGTAACGACACGCCCGCATTGATCCTCTCGGCCCTCGGCCAGGTCGACGACCGGGTTACTGGCCTGCGCGCCGGGGGCGATGATTATCTGACCAAGCCCTATGCTTTTTCCGAGCTTCTTGCCAGGATCGAAGTGCTGCAACGGCGCTCGAGCCCGAAAGAGGCGGAAACCGTCTACCGCGTCGGCGATCTTGAACTCGACCGACTTTCCCATTCCGCCAAGCGGGCAGGGCAGGTCATCATCTTGCAGCCGCGCGAATTCCGCCTGCTTGAATATCTGATGCGCCATGCGGGCCAGGTCGTGACCCGCACGATGCTGCTTGAACATGTCTGGGATTATCATTTCGATCCCCAGACCAATGTCATCGATGTCCATGTTTCGCGTCTGCGCGGCAAGATCGAGAAGGACTTCGATACGCCGCTGCTGCACACGGTGCGCGGTGCCGGTTACATGCTCAAGGCGGCCGGAACCGTTGCATGAGTCGTTTCTCTGCCATGATGAAGATGACGGCCGTACGCCTGTCCGCACTTTATCTGATCCTCTTTACGATATGTGCGCTGGTGCTCGTTTTCTATATGACCAGCCTTTCTGTGCGCCTGTTAACGGCTCAGACCGAAACGGCGGTCAACGAGGAGATTGAAAGTATCGGGCAATCCTATGAGCGTGGTGGCATTGCCGGCCTTGTTCGCTCTATCGACCGGCGCGGCAGCCAGCCAGGGGCCTATCTTTACCTCGTGACCGATCCTGCCGGCCGGATTGTTGCTGGCAATGTGCAAAGCATCGAGATCGGCGTTCTGCAGAATGAAGGCTGGATCGAGCGGCCAATCACCTACGAGCGGTACGGGGAGGGCAATGATCCGAAAGTGCACACCGCGATCGCACGGGTAATCGTCATGCCTAATGGCATCCGGGTCATGGTCGGCCGTGACCTCGGGGAGCCGGAACAGGTCCGTCTCGTCGTACGCCGTGCTCTTATGGCCGCCCTCGGCATCATGGGCGTGGGCGCCTTCCTCATCTGGTTCTTCGTCGGGCGAAGGGCCCTGCACCGGATTGATGAAGTTTCGGTCGCATCGCAGCGGATCATGGGAGGTGACTTGGCGGGGCGGCTGCCGGTGAGCGGCTCCGGCGACGAGTTCGATCGCCTGTCCGAGAACCTCAACGGTATGCTTGCGCGCATACAGGAATTGAACGAGGGCGTCAGGCACGTCTCCGATAACATAGCGCACGATCTGAAGACCCCGCTGACCCGGATGCACAATCGCGCCGAGTCGGCCCTCGCCAACGCCAAATCGACGAAGGCATGGCGTGTAGCCATGGAGGGCATGATCAGCGACTCCGATCAGCTCATCCGTACCTTCAATGCAATCCTGATGATCTCGCGGCTGGAATCCGGCTATTCAACGGAAGCGATGGAGCAAATTGCCCTGTCAGCGATTGCGGAGGACGTGTTCGAGCTTTATGAGCCTTCCGCCGAGGAAGCGGGTGTCAAATTCATGTTGGGTCCACTCGATACCGCGCCCGTAAAGGCCAATCGCGAACTCATCGGCCAGACGATTTCCAATCTCGTCGACAATGCGATCAAATATGCGCGTGGCAGCGAAAATCCGGTCGAAGTAACGCTTTCAGTCGCAAGGCAGGACGATAAGATCAAGGTCATTGTCGCAGACAATGGACCGGGCATACCGCAAGATCAGATGGAGCGCGCAACAGAGCGCTTCGTGCGGCTGGAAGATAGCAGATCGCAGCCGGGTTCGGGCCTTGGCCTCAGCCTTGCCAAGGCCGTCATGAAATTGCACGGTGGTACACTGGAACTGGCGGATAATGCGCCGGGGTTGCGAGCGGTGCTCGTGTTTCCGGTGGGGAGGACAGTGGATGAACCGCAAAATCGGGGCGACAAGCGCTGACGGGCCCTTCTTTGCACAGGCCTTGCGCGATCTGACGCCTCTGGACAAGAAGAACGCCGCGACCCTTCTGCGCGAACTCCTTGCCAACGCTGCCGCAAAGGAATGTGCCGGCTACGGCACGCTGAAGGAAAACAAGGCTGTTTCTGCCTTTATCGCCAGCGTTCTCGATCTTTCACCGTACCTGCGTAACGTCCTGTTGCGCCGTCCTGAAATCGTCGCTCCCCTGTTCCGCCTGCCACTGCAAAAGCGTCTCGAAGCGCTGATGCTGGAAATCGCCGGCACCACAGAAACCGACAATGTCACCGAAGCGGGCTTGATGACCGCGCTGCGGCAGCTCAAGCTTGAAGGCCATGTCGTGATTGCGCTGGGCGATCTGTCTGGCTGCTTCACCACAAACGACACAACGTTCTGGCTTTCGAGGCTTGCAGAAGAATGCGTCGGCGCTGCGATACGGTTCCTGTTGCGTGACGCACATGCGGCAGGCAAGCTCAAGCTTCCCGATCCGTCGCATCCTGAAAAGGAGAGCGGTTGGATCATTCTTGCGATGGGCAAGTTTGGCGCCTTCGAGCTGAATTATTCTTCCGACATCGACCTGATCGTTTTCATAGACGAGCACAGCCCGGCGATCATCGACCCTTATGAGTGCGTTGAGACATTCTCGCGTCTGACGCGCAGGCTTGTTCGTATTCTGCAGGACCGGACCGCCGACGGTTACGTCTTTCGCACCGATTTGCGTCTCCGCCCGGACCCGGGATCAACACCGCTGGCGATCCCGGTTGGCGCGGCCCTCAATTATTATGAAGGTCGTGGGCAGAACTGGGAACGTGCCGCCATGATCAAGGCCCGGCCGGTGGCAGGTGACATTGCCGCCGGTAAGCGCGTGGTCGCGGAACTCGCGCCCTATGTCTGGCGAAAATATCTCGATTATGCTGCCATTGCTGACGTCCATTCAATCAAGCGGCAGATCCATGCGCACAAGGGCCATGGTGAAATTGCTGTGCGTGGTCACAATGTGAAGCTCGGCCGTGGCGGTATTCGCGAGATCGAATTTTTTGTCCAGACCCAGCAACTGATTGCAGGCGGACGTTTTCCGCAACTGCGCGGATCGCGCACTGTCGATATGCTTGGTGCGTTGCACGGTCTTGGCTGGATCAGCCAGGAAGCGCGCGACACGCTTGTGCAGAAATACGGGTTCTTGCGCGATGTGGAGCACCGTATCCAGATGATCGCCGACGAGCAGACCCATATGCTGCCCGAAGACGACGAAAACTTCCTCCGCGTCGCCCATATGATGGGCTATGAGGACGGCGAGGCCTTTGCCAATGATTTTCGCGAAGCCTTAAAGACGGTCGAAACCCATTACGCCGCTCTGTTCGAACAGGCGCAGGAACTGACGGGTGAGGCGGGAAATCTGGTTTTCACCGGCGACGTCGATGATCCGGACACGCTCAAGACCCTCGCAGAATTCGGGTTCGAGCGGCCGAGCGATATTTGCCGCGTGATCCGCACCTGGCATTTTGGCCGCTATCGTGCAACGCAGTCGGCTGAATCGCGCGAGCGCCTGACCGAGTTGACACCCGTCCTGCTCAAGGCCTTCGGTGCGACGAGCCGGGCGGATGAAGCACTGATGCGCTTCGACGAGATGATCAAGGGGCTGCCCGCCGGGATACAACTTTTCAGCCTCTTGCAGTCCAACCCGCGGCTGCTTGACCTCCTGGTGCTGATCATGGGCGCCGCCCCGCGCCTCGCGGGGATTATCACCCGCAAGCCGCACATTTTCGATGGCATGCTCGATCCCGCTATCTTCGCCGATGTGCCGACGCGCGCCTATCTCGCCGAGCGGCTGGACAGCTTTCTTGGACCATCGAAGGTCTATGAGGATATTCTCGATCGCCTGCGCATCTTCGCTGCCGAACATCGTTTCCTCATCGGCATCAGGCTATTGACCGGCGCGATCGATGGAGCACGCGCCGGCAAGGCTTTTTCTGATCTCGCCGACCTTGTCATCGACCGCGCGCTGCAGGCCGTCATCGACGAGTTTGCCGGCAAGCACGGCAAGATCAGCGGCGGACGCATTGCCATTCTCGGCATGGGCAAACTTGGCAGCCGTGAACTGACCGCTGGCTCCGACATCGACCTCATCCTGCTCTACGATCACGACGAACACGCCGAAGAATCGGACGGCGACAAGGGCTTGGCACCCTCGCAATATTATATGCGGCTCACGCAGCGGCTGATAGCGGCGCTATCGGCGCCCACGGCGGAAGGTGTGCTTTACGAAGTGGACTTCCGGTTGCGGCCTTCAGGCAACAAAGGCCCGGTGGCCACGCATATTGAAGCGTTCCGCAAGTACCAGCGCACCGAAGCCTGGACGTGGGAGCACTTGGCGCTTACTCGCGCCCGGCCGGTTGCCGGTGACACCGCCTTCTTTCCCGAGATCGAGCAGGACGTCACCGAAATCCTGGCCTTGCCGCGCGATACGGCAAAGATTGCCAAGGATGTCGCTGAAATGCGCGCGTTGATCGAGGCGGAAAAGCCCCCAAGCGACGCATGGGATCTGAAACTTGTGGCAGGCGGCATCATCGATCTCGAATTCATCGCGCAGTTCGCTGCGCTGACGGGCAAGGTCGATGGACCTGTTACCGCTCAATCGACCGCTGAGGTATTGAAAAGGCTGAGGCCAGACTGGATCGATCCGGCGACGACTGACAATCTTGTCGAGGCGGCGCATCTCTATACGGGCGTCACCCAGATCATCCGCCTTTGCCTCGATGGAGATACCAAGAGGGAAGACTTTCCCCCCGGGCTCGGCGATTTGCTCTGTGACGCCTGTGACCTGCCCGATCTCGATCATGTCGAAGCGCAATTGCGCGAAACGGCCGAGGTGGTGCGCAAGACCTTTGATCGTCTGCTGCGCGAAGCGCGCAAGAAATAAGCGTCAAACCCTAAATCATCCCGGTCGACCGCGTTGGGATGCGCACCGAAACGATTGTGCCGACACCTTCGGTGGAGCGGATTTTCAGTGCTCCGCCATGCAGTTCCGTCAGCGAACGGGAGATCGCAAGGCCAAGCCCAGAACCCGCATGGGATTTTGTAAACTGGTTCTCCACCTGTTCGAATGGCTGGCCGATCTTTTTCAAGGCTGATTTTGGAATACCGCAGCCAGTGTCTTCGATGGTGCAGACCAGCGCGCCCGAAACCTTGCGGGCCCGCACTGAAATGCGCCCGCCCGTATCGGTAAATTTCACCGCGTTGGATAGAAGGTTGAGCAATACCTGCTTGATGGCGCGGCGGTCGGCATCGAGCGTCACGCTATCGGCGATGCGTGTCTCGACCTTGATGTCCTTCTCCTGCGCCTGCAGGGAGACGACACGCACGGTCTCGTGGATCAGCGGGCAAAGATCGATTTCCTCGCGGTCCAGCGAGAAATGACCGGCCTCGATCTTCGACATGTCGAGAATGTCATTGATGACGTTGAGGAGATAATTACCACTGGTGTGGATGTCGTGGACATATTCGACATAGCGGTCGGAACCAAGCGCGCCGAACGTCGCCGAATGCATGATCTCGGAAAAGCCGATAATCGCGTTCAGCGGGGTGCGCAACTCGTGCGACATATTGGCGAGGAACTCCGACTTGGCCCGGTTGGCCGCCTCGGCGCGCTCTTTCTCCACCACATATTTGCTGTTGAGCTCGGTAAGCTCCAGCGTCCGCTCGACTTCGGATTTGCGGGCAAGGCTAAGATCGTGAATGGTCGCCATCAGGCGGCGCTCGCTATCGACCAGCCGCTCTTCGTGCACCTTCAACTGGGTGATGTCGGTGCCGACCGAAACGAGACCGCCATCCTGGGTGCGGCGCTCATTGACCTGCAGCCAGCGGCCATCGGCCAGTTGCCGCTCGAAGGTTAGCGCGCCATTGCGGCCGTTCTCATTGGCCATGCGCTTCTCGAACGCGACGGCGCGGATACGGGGTTCGAGTTCGTCGCGGCTGATGCCAGGCAGAAGGCACTCATTGGCGAGGCCGGAATATTCATTGAACTTGCTGTTCGACATGACGAGACGATTATCCGCGTCCCAAAGAACGAAGGTCTCGGAAATGCTTTCGATTGCCTCGCGGATGCGCTGGTCGGCCTGCGCCGTCGCCTGGGCAAAGCGATGCTGTTCGCTGACGTCGACCGCGACGCCGACGAGATGGAGATCGCCGGCATTGGCTCCAGCCACCTGCGCGCGCACGCGCATCCAGACCCAATGCCCTTCGGCGTGCCGCATGCGGAAGACCCGGTCCATCTGACTGATATCGCCGGCGGCGACCTGCGCGGCCACGCCATAGAGTTTGTCGTCGTCGGGGTGGATGATCGAGGAAATATCGCCAAGCGAGAGGATCGCGTCATGCGCCTCGTACCCGAGCATCTCATACATTGAACGCGACCAGTAGACCCGGCCGCGCGCCATGTCCCAATCCCACAGGCCGCAGCGCCCGCGCGCCAGTGCGGTATCCACCCGGGCCTGCGTGTGCTGGTAGAGTTCGTCGGCGTCCTGCGCCCGTGCCGCCTGGCTGAAGTAGGCGTAGAGCACAATCAGCATGATTGTCGCTGTTCCCGCGAACATCGTCACGTTCACGGAGACCGTACGGCGCCAATCGGCAAATATATCCTCGACCGGCTGCATGACGAAGACCGCGTATGCAGCGTTGGCCGACCGGCTGAAGGCGGCGAAGGCGGGCGTTCCCTCGACCTTGACCGGCATGGTCCCCGCGCGCTCGCCGAAGAGAAACAGCGGTTGGCCCTCGGTGACGAAGGTTTCGAGATTGCGATCGCGCCAGTGGTCGCCGCCCTCGGACGAGGCGACGATGCGCGCTTCGGAATTGGCTACGGCGAACCACATGCCCGCCGGGATGAGATCGTTTGAGCGCACCTCGCTGATGATGTTCTGCAGATCGCCGGTGCCGAGCTTCTGACCGCCATTCATGCGGTTGTCGATGATGCTCGCCACATGGGTCGCGGCCATGGACAGCGTTGCGCGGGCAGTCCGCTCCGTATCGTCCCGCCAGGTGAGAAACGACATCGAGCGCACGATGGCGAGCACCACCAGGAAGGTAATGATGAGCGGCGGGATGGCGCGGCGCAGATAGGGCTCGGCGGCGAGGAGCTTGCCATAGGCGGGATCGGCGAGAAGCTTGACGTGGCCGGAGAGCCGGTTGCGCCCCCGCGCACTGGCCCGGTCGTTGGCGTAAACCTTCCCCGTCGGCGCGCGATACGCGTCCGCATTTGCCATTGAATGGCCCCCTCAATTGTCTTTGTAATCAGTGATTTGCTTCGGCACGCCGCACATCCGAAGCAGCTGTAGTGAATCAAAAGTGATTCTGCGTGTCTAGTCCCTTTGTTAAATATTTATCAATCATTGTGGCGGGACTTGAGAGTAGGAAAATTGGCGGATCATGTGGCCGAGGTGCCGGGCGAAAATCGGGTCTCTCGAACGGGCGAGAGTGGGCAAAATGGAGGCGGCGCCTGATGTCCGCCGCCTCGCATTTCGATGTTACTTGTAAGTACCGTCCACAATAGCCAGGACCGTATACAGGGAAGGACCGAATGTCTGACTGTTGGCCGTGAACCTCATGGCCGATGCCACGACAGGTGTATCCAAAACAATGAATTTGGAAGCGCCAATTGCCGGAATGGATGGTTTTCCGGGCAACGAAGGCGTTTCGGTTCCGCTGGCGATCTGTGTCCATTTCCCTCCAATGTTTGCCTCGATCGTATAGCTGGTTGTGCGACCGGCAAAGCCACCCTCGGCCATCTGTATGCCCTTGATTTTGACGGGTTTGGCATAGGTCTGCGTCAAGGTCGCGCTCTTGGTGAGATCATCAGTGGCCCACCTTGACGTCGGATCGCTGTCCGCTGCCATGCTAGGGGCGTATATACGAGCATTGGCGAATATATTCGATGCTGTTGCCGTGCCGAAGGCATAGACGTTGTCATGGGTGTCGGCGACGAGCTTCAGCGTCAAAGGCTCCCTGGCCGTACGCGATACCGCTGAAAAGTCGAGTGTGGTCATGCCTGTGGTAACATTCTTCGTGATCTTGACCTCCGGGGGCAGGGTCGCGCCACCGGTGACGAGTGGAGTGGCGCTGGTGACATCGACAAAAGCAGTAGGCAGGTCGATCGTCTTCTGGTTTTGGTCGCGGATGAAAAGATAGACATAGTGGTTGCCATCCGCGCCGGTGCCTTGCGTGGAATCAAATCCTGGAATGCCCGCCTTGGTGCCATAGATGGCCTCGGCGTTATCTTTAACCCACTTACCGACCGCACCGAATTCAATTCCGACATCGTCCGGCAGTGTACCATCACCACGCGGGCCGATATTCAGTACGAAATTCTTGCCATTGGAAATGGTGGTCAAAAGCAGCTGAAAGATCCATTCCCGCTTCTGGATGCCTTGGGTATCCGTATAGCCCCATCTGTTTCCTCCACAACAATCGGCAAGATCGGGAAGCATACTGGTAGCGACGATTTCCCCGGGCGTATTGACGACATCTGGGGCCAATACGGGAAGTTCATGGATGGTGAAATCGTCGGGATCTTTCATTTCAGGGTCGCCAGTGCCGTTCTCGGTACCGATCAGGACCTTGGGCTGGGCCTTGCGAATCGTGCTGTACAGAGTTCCAAACTCCCAATCCGACTGCTTTTTTGCCCAACCGCCGGCAAACCAGATCTGGGCCATATCCCCGTAATTAGTAAACAGTTCCGTCATCTGCTTGTTCAGGAAGGCGCGATATTTAACCCAGTCTCCTTTACGCTCGGAGTAAAGCGTGAATCCGCTACCTGGATAGTCCAGATTAAGTTGGTTAATCAGTGAATACAACAGGACAAACCTGACCCCCTGCTTTTTACATTCGTCGGCAAAAAGCTTCAGAACATCCTGATGCGGACCGAACGTGTTGGAATTGTATCCTTTGGAAAATTCGTCGGCCTTCGTATCCCATAGCGAGTAACCGTCCATGTTCTGCACCGAAAGGACGATATAGCCCATGCCGGTATCTTTGGCGAGCTTGACCATGGACGCTACGTTCGTTGCGTTGGGGAGAAACTGGGATGCAAAGGAATTATATAAGTCGAGACCGGCTTGCGTGCCGACATTGTAGGGTGGGTTGTTGATGGCCCATTCACTCTTCCCGGTGGCACTGAAAATACCCCAGGTGATCATCATGCCAAACCTGCTTTTGTCATAGCTGGTTACGCTCGGCGCGCGGATTGCTTTCCCCGCTTGCGCCGCTGACGCTTGCGCTTGTGCCAGGAGGGTTGGTGTCGATTTGGCCAATGTTTGTGCCGCTGTTGCCGCCGTCTTTGCCGCATCGGCGGCTGCTTTGGCCGCTTCAGCCGATGGCGCATTGGCCGCGTTGTCCGCTGCCATCTTTGCAGCAGCAGCGGCCGCCTTTGCATTTGCCGCATTGTCCGTTGCCGTTTTCAAGGCTTCGTTCGCTGCCGCTAGTGCGTCTTGTGCCGCCTTTGCCGTTGCCTGCAGTACCGGGTCCGTTGGTGCATTTACCAAGTCGGTCGCTGCTGCCTTTGCCGCTGCGGCGGTTACCTCAACTGCGGCTGCGGTTTTTGCCTTTGTATCCATCACGGTCTGAGCTGCCGCATTGGCGGCATCGACCGCCGCGTTTGCCGCCGCGACCTCCGCCGCTTTTGCCGCACCCATTGCAGCATCGACAGCTGCTTGCGCCTCCTGGGCTGATGGCGCAATTGCTGCATTGTTCGCTGCTGTTTGTATTGCCGCCAATGCTGTCGCCGCTCTTGCCGCATCGGCCGTCGCTATCGCCAAGGCCTCGTCAGCTGCTACTTTCGCTGCTTTTGCTGTTTGGTCCGCATCAATGAATGCCGGGTCCGTTGTTGCTTTCGCCAGATTGCCCGCTGCTGTATCCGCAGCTGTTTGTGCATTCGCCGCATTCTGCTTTGCTATATTCAATGCGTCCTTCGCGGCCTGATCTGTCGCTTTTGCCAAGCCAAGTGCTGCATCCACCGCCGCGACAGCAGCTTTCTTCAGGACTGCTTCAGGCACGCCGGCAGGGCTGGTGCCGGGATTAGCGTCTGGCGCTGCGGCTGGATCAAAGCTCCACTTGGTCTCAGCGGTGCCGGCAAGGCTGGTGCCGGGATTGGCGTCTGGCGCTGCGGCGGGATCAAAGCTCCATTTCTTTTCGGCTGCGCCGGCAAGGCTGGCGCCCGGATTGGCGTCTGGCGCTGCGGCAGGATCGAAGCTCCATTTCTTTTCGGCTGCGCCGGCAAGGCTGGCGCCCGGATTGGCGTCTGGCGCTGCGGCTGAATCAAAGCTCCATTTCTTTTCAGCTGTGCCGGCAAGGTTCACGCCCGGATTTTTGCCTGGCGCTGCGGCTGGATCAAAGCTCCAATTCTTTTCGGCTGTGCCGGCAAGGCTGGTGCCGGGGTTAGCGTCTGGCGCTGCGGCCGGATCAAAGCTCCATTTCTTTTCAGCGGTGCCGGCAAGGTTCATGCCCGGATTTTTGCCTGGCGCTGGTGCAGGATCGAAGCTCCACTTCTTGTCGACGGTGCCGGTAAGGCTGGTGCCCGGATTGGCGTCTGGCGCTGCGGCGGGATCAAAGCTCCACTTCGTCTCAGCGATGCCGGCAAGGCTGGTGCCGGGATTAGCGTTTGGCGCTGCGGCGGGATCGAAGCTCCATTTAGGATCACCAATGACAGTGGTGCCTGCAGGTGCATCTTTGCTAGCCGTTGAAACCGGAGCGAATGTGCCCGAATTTGAGACGTTGGAGGCCGGGGTATTTGAGCCGTCGCAGCCAGAAACAAAGATAGCGGTTGTCGTTGCCAGAATGGCAAGAAGGGAAGGTCTCACGATCTATTCTCCAAAATTGATTTTTTTTAATTACTTGCATGCACTACGTCGGCCACGTGCATTTGAGCCGCAGCCATCGTCGAGAAATTGTTCAGAACCGTCCTGTTGAATGGCGCTTACAATTTTCAACGCCGCACCGGTTTTGGGGTGCGATGGTATGAGCCACAAAAATGGCTGGCATCAAAAAAACGCCGTTGCAAAAGAGGGATGCTCGCAACGGTAGCAATAAAAAATACGATCGATGCTGTAAACGATAAGGATACGGTATGCAAGAGGGGGGTGTGAGCCCGCCGGCTCAGCGCCTGTCACACGCCGGTACATCCTGAGGTTGCATATTCGGGCCGGTTTTTAGAGCCGGCAATACGAGACGACAGCTCAGTATTAAGCCAGCGTTCGCTCGACGATATCGCGAACATCCGCCGAAAGGCCGGTAACCGTGGCAATGGTTGCGAGCGCTTCGCGCGCGTGCTCGCGGCGCACGGGTTCGAAGGAGCGCCATGACCGCATTGCCGTCAGCAGCCGCGCGGCGAGCTGTGGGTTCTTCTTTTCGATCGTCAGGATCGTCTCGGCGAAGAACCGGTAGCCGCCGCCGTCGGCCCGGTTGAAGCCGGTCTGGTTGCCGCTTGAAAATGCCCCGATCAAGGCGCGGGTCCGATTCGGATTGTCGAGCGAGAACAGTTTGTGCGTCATGAGGCCCTGCACCTTGTCGAGCGCCTCGCTCCCGGGCTGCATCGCCTGCACGATGAACCATTTGTCCATGACGAGCGGATCGTTGCCGAAGCGCTCTTCGAAGGCTTTCAACGCCTGGACCGTGGCGTCGCTGCCGCTGAAGCGCTGGACGAGCACGCCGAGCGCGGCGGCGCGGTCGGTCATGTTGTCCGCATGCCGGAACTGACTGGTGGCGCGCTGCGGATTGGCCTCTGCGGCGCTGAGGTAATCGAGCAGCACATTGCGCAACGCGCGGCGGCCGGCACTGGCCGCATCGGGCTGGAAAGCCCCTTGCTGATCGAGATCGTTGTAGAGCTGCGCGAATTTCTCCGCATGTGTTTCGGCGACAGCCTTGATCAAGGCCTCACGACTGCCGAGAATGGCGTCGGGGTCGATATTGGCACCAAGTTCACGCGCGATATCGCTCTCGGAAGGAATGCTGAGGCAAAGCGCCCGGAACGCCTCGTCCAGGGTAACGTTGAAGGCGATCTCGCCAAGTAGTTTGATCGATGAGTTTTCAACCGTCGCCGGTTTGCCGCCGCGAATGCGCTTCGAATTGCTGGTGAGCTTGGTGTTGAGAAGTTCCGTGAGAGCCTGCCAGCGCGTCACCTCGTCAGCGTCATTGCGGGCAAGGAAGATGAGGTCGGAGCGCGTCAGTTCGCTGGTCAGCGTGACCGGTGCCGAGAACCCGCGCAGCAACGATGGCACCGGGCGTTCGGCAATGCCCGAAAAACTGAAGCGCTCCTTGCGCTTGCGCAGGTGGATGACGTCGCCCTTGACCAATCCGCCTTTGGCCGAGCGTGGCTTGAGTTCACGGCCCTTTGCACCGATGAGCCCGAACTTCACCGGGATATGCATCGGCTTCTTCGAGGGCTGTCCAGGCGTCGGCTTGAGTGACTGTTCGATTTCAATCTCGAATGTCTTCGTCGCCTGATCGTAGTCGTAAGTAATGGCAAGATTGGGCGTGCCTGCCTGATCATACCACAGCGCAAACTGGCTGAGATCCTCGCCGGAGGCGTCTTCGAATACCTTGATGAAATCCTCGATCGTCGCGGCGTCGCCGTCATGGCGTTCGAAATAAAGGTCCATGCCTTTGCGGAAGAGATCGGGACCGAGAATCGTGCGGATCATGCGCACGACCTCGGAGCCTTTTTCGTAGACAGTGGAGGTATAGAAATTGTTGATCTCGCGGAACTGCCGCGGACGGACCGGGTGGGCGAGGGGGCCAGCATCTTCCGGAAACTGATGTGCCTTGAGGCCCTTCACTTCAGCGATGCGCTTGACCGGGCGTGAGCGCATGTCGGCCGAGAACTCGTGGTCGCGATAGACGGTAAGACCTTCCTTCAAGCAAAGCTGGAACCAGTCCCGGCAAGTGATTCTATTGCCTGTCCAATTGTGGAAATATTCGTGGGCGATCACGCCCTCGATTCCGGCATAATCGGTATCGGTCGCCGTCTCGGGGTCGGCGAGCACGTACTTGTCGTTGAAGACATTGAGGCCCTTGTTCTCCATCGCCCCCATGTTGAAATCGGACACCGCAACGACGTTGAACACATCGAGATCGTATTCGCGGCCGAATGTGTCCTCGTCCCATTTCATTGAACGCTTCAGCGCATCCATGGCGTACCGCGCGCGCGGCTCCTTGCCATGTTCGACATAGATGCCAAGATCGACGTGGCGGCCCGAGCCAGTGGTGAAGGTGTCGGTGATGACGCCCAGATCACCGGCGACCAGCGCAAACAGATAGGCGGGCTTTGGATGTGGATCGTGCCAAACGGCGAAATGGCGTCCATCGGTAAGCGCACCCTTATCTTTTGGATTGCCGTTCGACAGAAGCAGCGGCGCTTCCTTGCGCTCTGCTTCCACCCGGACGGTATAGACGGAGAGCAGGTCGGGCCGATCTAGGAAATAGGTGATGCGCCGGAAACCTTCGGCTTCGCACTGGGTGCAATAGACCCCACTTGAACGATAGAGACCGGTCAGTTGCCTGTTGGTCGTCGGATTGACCTCAGTGGTAATTTCGAGCGTGAATCTGCCGCTGACCGGCAGGCCGCGAATTTCAAGGCGGTCCGGGGTCGCCACATAGGCATTGTCCCCAAGAGGGGCGCCATCGATCCGGATATCAATGAGCTTGAGTTCATCGCCGTCGAGGATGAGCGGTGCGTCAGCGGCAGTGCCCTGCCTGCGCTCTATCTGCAATGTGGACTTGACGGTGGTGCGTTCGGGATGAAGGGCAAAATCCAGATGCGTTTGGGGAATGAGAAAATCGGTTGGCTTGTAATCATCCAGATGAAAAACTTGGCCGGTATCGGTACGCATCGTATAACTGTCCTTTATGTGGTGCCGGAACCTATCCGCCTTTTGAATTGCATACAACTGGAGCCGAGGGGGCGTAGACCCGATCACCCGAATGTTTGCGTCACAAATGCAACGTGATCGGCTTTGCATCTGGCTTGTCAGTTCAAACATGCATATAGATATATCAGTTTCCAGTCCAATTGCGGCCAGCCGTCGTCTTCTCCTCAAGGAATCCCAGTCGTGACCACTATTGTTCACCAGCGAGACGGTGAACCCCCTGTCGCAGAGAAGCTGCGCACCACCAATGTGATGCTTGGAATTGGTCTCAAGGTCGCTTCGGTCTGTGTCTTTGTCTGCATGTCGAGTCTGCTCAAGGCATCGGATGGGATCCCGGCAGGTCAACTTGTCTTCTTCCGCTCGTTTTTCGCGATCTTCCCGGTCATCACCTTCATCGCCTGGCAGGGGCAGATGAGCGTTGCCTTCAAGACGAGCGAACCATTCAGCCATTTCTGGCGGGGCTTCGTCGGCGTCAGCGCGATGAGCCTGAGTTTTTACGGGCTTACCAAGCTGCCGCTGCCGGAGTCGATCGCCATCAGCTATGCGACGCCGCTGCTGACCGTTGTGTGCAGCGCCATCTTCCTGCGCGAGACCGTGCGGCTCTATCGCTGGTCGGCTGTGTGTTTCGGTCTGGTCGGCGTACTGATCATCCTGTGGCCGCGCATGTCCTTTTTCACCGGCGAGACCGAATTTGGCGGTGATCAGGCGATCGGCGCGCTGGCAACGCTCGGCGGCGCCGGACTTGCTGCCATCGCGATGCTGCTGGTGCGCAAGCTGGTGCAGACCGAACGCACGCCGACGATCGTCGTCTACTTTTCGATCGCCTCAAGTCTGATCGCCTTGGTGAGTTTCCCCTTCGGCTGGGTATGGCCGACGGGATTACAGGCCACTTATCTCGTCATGGCCGGCATTGCCGGGGGCGTGGCGCAGATCCTTTTGACGGAAAGCTACCGGCACGCAGACATGTCGGCCATTGCTCCATTCGAATACACGTCCATGCTGCTGGGGCTTGCCATCGGTTACCTGCTCTTCGGCGATATTCCGACAACGGAGATGATCACAGGCGCGGTTATCGTAATCAGCGCCGGCATCTTCATCATCTACCGGGAGCACAGGCTGGGATTGGCCCGGGCGAGGGCGCGCAAGGCATCGACACCGCAGGGCTGATCACTGCTCGCCCTGGGCTGCCTCGCTCAAAGGGTGCAACTGCAAAGTTTCCGGTGTTTGCGGCCGATCATGCGGACGAATGGCAAAATCGGGTCGCGCCGAAGGCGCCTGCGACGCGCGGCGCAGGCTGCGCCAGAATGCATAGGATCCGTATGCGGCATAGCTGATTGCCATCGTGACGAAGAAGCCCGAGGGGCCGTTCAAATCCATCAGGCGGCCGGCAATCTGCGGCCCGATCATGCTGCCTATGCCATAGACGATCAGCAAGCCACTGGAAATCTTGACGAATTCGCTTGGCTCGGCGAAGTCGTTCGCGTGCGCGACGTTGAGAGAATAGATCGGAAACAGCACCGTCCCGAAAGCAAACATCAGCGTGTAGATCACCCACGGCGTTGTGGGCTCGACCATGATCATCGTCAACGAAATTGCGACACCGCCCATACCGGCCACGACCATTACATAGCGCCGGTCGACGAAATCCGAGATACGGCCGATCGGATATTGAAAGATCGCGCCGCCTATCATCGAAGTAGCGATCATCGTTGCGATACCGAAGGTCGAAAGGCCGATGTCGCGTCCATAGACGGCGGAGAGGAAGTTCCATGCGCCGGCGATAATTCCGGCGAGAAGCGAGCCGATCAAGGCGGCCGGCGATTTACGGTAGAGGTCGGGAAGATCGAGCGAGACTTGCGTCAAGGGGCGGGGCGACTGCGCATTGGACAGGCCCGTGGGCACGAGAGCAGCAGCGTAAATCAGCGCCCCGATCATGAACAATGCCTGCGTTGCCGGGTTGCCAAATGGCAGGATGTACTGTCCAACAAGAAGCCCGATCATCGAAACGATCATGTAGATCGAGAACACCATGCCGCGCGTCGCATTGGTCACCCGCTCGTTGAGCCAGCTTTCGATGACCATATAGCTGCCGGCAAGCGAAAACCCCGCGAGCGCGCGAAAGAGTGTCCAGGCCCAGGGGTTGATGATCAATCCGTGCATCAGCATCGACATGCTAAGCAGCGTCAGGAGAACAGCAAAGACGCGTACATGGCCGACACGCCGGACGAGACGGGGTACGATGATGCACCCGCCGGTGAAGGCGAGTGCGTAACCGGTGCCGAGCCAGCCGATTGTCGTCGGCGACCAGCCTTCCATGCCGGCGCGCAATGGCAAAAGGATGCCTGCCAGGCCACCTGCCGTCAGCATCAGGAACGTGCTGGTCAATAGTGCCGTGATCGGCAAGAGCTGGCGAAACATGTGTGATCCTGCGTTTCAATGTTGGAAACTACAGGTTTCAATCGGCCCGCAAGCCAGAGATTACGACACTGCCATTCCAGTTTTGCGCCAAGCGAATGGATTATTCCATCAATGCGCGCAACCGGATTTTGACGCTGATGAAATCGCGCCAGGCAAAACGCTTCTGCGCCGGATTGCGTAGGAGATAGGCGGGATGCAGCGTCGGCATGACGGGTATTTCCGTGCCGGAAGCGGTGAGATGGCTTTTCCAGTTGCCGCGCAGGCGCAAAATTCCCTCGCTCGCATTGGTCAGCGCCTTGGCGGCGGGACCGCCGAGTGCGACCAGCAGTTTCGGATTGGCAAGCTCGATCTGACGCTCGAAGAAGGGGCGGCAAATCTCGGTCTCAAGCGGTGTCGGCGTGCGGTTGCCCGGCGGACGCCACGGGATCGTATTGGCAATATAGACGCTCGTGCGATCAAGGCCGATGGCGGCGAACATGCGGTCAAGCAATTGCCCCGAACGTCCAATGAAGGGAATGCCCTCGAGATCCTCCTCACGACCCGGCGCTTCGCCGATGAACATGATCGAGGCATCGGGGTTGCCATCGGCGAAGACCAGGTTCTTGGCGGTGAACTTCAGGTTACAGCCGTCGAAGGCGGTGAGCTGCGCGCGCAGTTCTTGGAGCGTTGCGGCGCTTGAGGCAAGTTGGCGCGCCATGGCGATCTTGGCATCATCGGGCACCGACGCCTTGTGGAGCGGCGTTTGGGCAGGCGGACTTGCCTGCTGCCGTTCTGACTGTTGCTGCGGGGCGGCAACGCGTGGCGCCGGCGCCGCCGCACGCTTCACCTCGCTCTGCGAAAACCTGTCAACGGGCGCTTCCTCGAGCGGCGTGTCGACGCCCGCTTCGGCATAGAAGTGCAGCAATTCACGCAGGTGGGGCAATCGATGATCCTTTTCCTACTGACGTCGCAAATTGTGCGCTTGATTGCAAGTTCAAGAGGAGGGAATGCGCGGGTCCTGCACCAGATAGAAGACCCGCTTCGGTGTAAAATCGGCGATCGGAAACTCAAATGTGGCATTCTCGCCCGGATCGACCTTGCCGCTTCCAAATAAAAGACGATCATATGGCTCGAAATCGTCGCTGTAATGGGCGAACCCCTTCGAGTGGATCAGGCCCGTCTTGTCACCGGGCTGATAGAAGGAAAGCCCGTCACCATAGTCGCTGGGTACATTGATATGCTCCTGCAACTCGAATTCGAACTCGATCCAGGGACGACCGCTGCCATTGATCGCCTGAACCTGCAAATAGAAGAGAATTCCAGCGTCCTGGCTCGGATCTGTCAACGTGACGTTGTCCGTCCGAATGACGAGTGTCGTCGGCGACGCGGAATGAAATTCTTCGGTCAGCACGATTGGATCCTTGAGTGTCCCCGATCCGCTTATTCCCCGGATGGTAAAACCGCCGAGCTCATCTGAAAAAGAGTAGGGGCCAGCCCTCCACAACTCCGACTCTTCCGCAGCCAACCCGTCTGCAACATAGCCAGATGAACACATACCGATGGCAAGGAAGCCATACAGCACCCAAATCGCTCGGGACAGTTTCATCCGGTCTCCAATCGCCAAATGATGGCCACCAGCAGTCGGTTATGTGTTTGTCCTTGAGTATGAACGAAATGCCGCATGGCGCAACTGCCCCTTGTCGTCCGCTCTCGATATTGACGTTTACGTCAAGGTAAATTATGAGAATTCGTGCAATCGTCGTCGGATGAGGGCAATTGGCCGCATCTGGAATGCGTACTACCCACTGTCTTACGGCTATTGTTGCGCTACAAATCGGAAAAACACGGATTTTGAATCGTGTTAAGGGGCAAGGCATTCAGGAGGAAACCATGAGCGAGACAACCGAACTTCCAGAGCGCGAGAGCATGGAGTTTGATGTCGTGATCGTCGGGGGAGGGCCATCGGGCCTGTCCGCAGCCATCAGGCTCAAGCAGATCAATCCTGAACTCTCCATCGTCGTGCTTGAAAAGGGCGGTGAAATCGGGGCGCACATTCTCTCTGGAGCTGTGGTCGATCCGATCGGCGTTGATAAACTGCTCCCGGGCTGGCGCGACGAGGAGGGTCATCCCTTCAAGACGCCAGTGACCGCCGATCATTTCCTTGTGCTTGGACATTCCGGCTCGATACGGTTGCCGAATTTCGCCATGCCGCCACTGATGAACAATCATGGCAATTTCATTGTCTCGCTTGGCAATGTCTGCCGTTGGCTCGGAACCAAGGCCGAGGAACTTGGTGTTGAGATCTATCCGGGCTTTGCCGGTTCAGAAATGCTCTACGACGACAAGGGCGCTGTGATCGGCGTCGCCACCGGCGACATGGGTATCGAGAAAGATGGAACGCCCGGACCCGCCTATACGCGCGGCATGGCACTCCTCGGCAAATATGTGTTGATCGCCGAAGGCGCGCGCGGCTCGCTGGCCAAGCAGTTGATCAACAGGTTCAAGCTCGACGAAGGCAAGGAACCGGCGAAATACGGCATCGGCCTCAAGGAGCTTTGGCAGATCGACCCTGCCAAGCACAAGCTCGGCCTCGTGCAACATTCGTTCGGCTGGCCTTTGGACATGAAGACCGGCGGCGGATCGTTCCTCTATCACCTTGAGGACAACACTGTTGCCGTCGGCTTCGTGATGCACCTCAACTACAAGAACCCGTACCTCTCACCATTCGAGGAATTCCAGCGCTTCAAGACCCATCCCGCCATCCGCGGTACATTCGAAGGCGGCAAGCGTCTTTCCTACGGAGCGCGTGCCATCACTGAGGGCGGCTGGCAGTCGGTGCCGAAGCTTTCATTCCCCGGCGGTGCGCTGATTGGCTGCTCGGCCGGCTTCGTCAATGTGCCGCGCATCAAGGGTTCGCACAATGCCATGCTGTCCGGCATGTTGGCAGCCGAGCATGTGGCCAAGGCAGTTGCGGACGGGCGGAACAACGACGAACTGATCGGTTATGAAAACGCCTGGCGGTCCAGCGAGATCGGCAAGGACCTGAAGCGCGTCCGCAATGTCAAGCCGATGTGGTCCAAGCTTGGCACCATTGGCGGTGTCATGCTCGGGGGCCTCGACATGTGGCTCAACACCATCTTTGGCGGCTGGTCGCCCTTCGGCACGTGGAAGCATGGCAAGACCGATGCGGCTTCGCTGCAGCCTGCCAGCAAATATTCCCCGATCGCCTATCCGAAACCCGACGGCGTCCTGACGTTCGATCGCCTGTCCTCGGTGTTCCTGTCAAACACCAACCATGAGGAAAACGAGCCGGTTCACCTGATCGTCAAGGATCAAGCGCTACAGAAATCCTCCGAACACGATGTCTATGCCGGCCCATCGACCCGCTATTGTCCGGCCGGTGTCTACGAATGGGTTGACGAGGGTTCTGGCCCGAAATTCGTGATCAACGCGCAGAACTGCGTCCACTGCAAGACGTGCGACATCAAGGATCCGAACCAGAACATCAACTGGGTGCCGCCGCAAGGCGGCGAGGGGCCGGTCTATACGAACATGTAATCAAGAGCCCGGCCAATGTGCCGGGTTTCTGATTTCGTCAGCATCACCGTCTGCTCGGCAGGCCCGTTATCGGCTACGCCGCTGATCGAGAAGTGCAGCAATAGCGGGAGATGGTCGGAGCCAACCGGCTGAAGTGTTTCGATGCCCTCCGGCGATATTCGTTCTGAAACAAGGATGTGGTCGATCGGAAGACCAATCCACCGCGCCGCGTGTGCGAACGTGCCATTGATCAGCCAACTCGGGCGCAGTCCTTCGACCAGGCGTGTGTTGCTGTACCCGGTCACGCTCTTCAGCGTCTCACTCCACGGGACGGCATTGAAATCTCCCGCAAGGATCATGGGGCCGCCTAGCCGAACCAGGTATGGCTGCATCTCCTCGACATTCTCGGCTTGTTCGAAGGGCCATGGCCAGCCAAGATGCAGCGCCGCGACAAGTGCACTGCGACCGCCGAAGTCAATGCGCGCCAATGCCATCAAGCTATTGCCGACGCATTGCGGCGTGGTGCCTAGCGCAAATGGCCGCCGCGAAAGGATCGCAACCCCGCCAATTCGCTTGGTGCTACGGCAAAACAGATTATAGGGATACCGGGCTTCTATGGCCTTGAGCTTCGAGCGCCAATCGTTTGAGACTTCCTGCAAGGTGATGACGTCGGGCGTTTCGCGCGCGATCAGCCGAATGACGTCAGCTTGATCCTTATTGTCGTATCGCAGGTTCATCTGCATCAGCTTGTATTGCGGTTGACCGGCGGTGTCGGCGGGTGCCGCAGCCGGTTTAGTTGCAGCGGGCGCCTTGGCAGGCACGAGAACCGTTGCCAGCGCGGTGAGTGCAAGCACGATTGCCATCAAGCCTTCGCGCCAAAGCCCGAGCAAAAGCGCCGGAATGGCTGAAACTCCCGTCAGCACGGCAAGATGTATGCGGAAATGTGCGAATGCATCAAAGATCGGGTGAAGTTCACCGAAGAATCCGAGTACCAGCGGTACCGAAAACACGATCGGCAGGAGTACGGCGGCGAGCGTCAACCTGGAGCGCTTTGGATTGCTGGTCATGGCCGCATTAAACCGGCAATTGCGACACAATCAAGATGATGATTTTGGACACGATCGCTTCTGTTTCCTGGACGCGTTGCATGCAAACTTTAGACCCATACCGGCTGAATGCTCTAGTGTGGCCGGGAATGGAACGCTAGAAAGGCACTACCCAACATCCTGTCCGGAGATCACATGACCGTCAGACGCATCGTCGCCAATCTCGCCGTTGCCGATCCCGCCAGCGTTCGGGATTTTTACGAACGCCTCCTTGATCTGAAAGTGGTAATGGACCACGGCTGGATATTGACCTTCGCGTCCGACGCGATGGCAAAGCCCGAACTCAGCGTGGCAAGCGAAGGCGGCTCAGGAACGCCGGTTCCCGACCTTTCCATCGAAGTGGATGATGTTGACATGATCTATGAGCGAGCCAAGGCCTCGGGGTGTGAGATCGTCTACGGCATTGCCGATGAGCCTTGGGGTGTGCGGCGTTTTTATGTGCGCGATCCGTCGGGCAGGATCGTGAATATCCTCGCCCACGCCAAGTAGTCACAGGACTTTCTTCAAATTCTGCAACAGGCGGTCATGCTCGTCGCCGCCAAGCAACGCTTCGAGTTCTTTGTGCGTAGTCTTCCATATGGGCAGAACGTCAGACAAAAGTGTCATTCCCGTTGGCGTCAATGTCATCAGGCGGCTGCGCTTGTCCGCCGGGTCTGTCTCAATTTTCACCAGGCCCCGGCGCTCCAGCGGCTTCAGCGCTGCGGTCAGTGTCGTGCGATCCATTGCAAGAAGCGATGCCACGGAACTCAAATTGGCGGGCTGCGGCCGGTTTAATGACATCAATAGCGAAAACTGGCCGTTGGTCAGACCGAATGGCCGCATGACCTCGTCGAAGCGCCGTCCGAGCGCACGCGCGGCGCGCTGAACGCTGAGACACATACAGTTGTCGCGAACGTGAAGCGTGGTTTCGAAAGGAACAGAAATCGACTTTGACATGGCCTATATATGTTGATATCAACGTAATTGTCAATATTCAATCACGAGTGTTCTATATAGTCCGGCCATCATGGAGGAGGAACTATCATGACCAAACCCGGTAATTTCATTTGGTACGAGCTGTTGACGAGCGATGCTCAGGCGGCCGAGCGCTTTTATAGCGAAGTAGTTGGCTGGGACCCCAAGGATTCCGGGCATCCAGAGATGCGATACACATTGCTCAACGTCGGCGCTGCGCCGATTGCGGGCCTCATGGCGATCCCGGAAGATTGCGGGCCGGACATGAAACCGGCATGGACCGGCTACATCTGGGCGGAAGATGTCGATGCGAAAGCGGCGGAAGTCAAGGAACTAGGCGGCAAAGTCTTTCGTGAGCCGGCAGATATCCCCAATGTCGGTCGCTTTGCCGTCGTTGCCGACCCGCAGGGCGTAGCGTTCCAATTGTTTGCGCCGACGATGACTGATCGTGGCGATATGCCGAAGCCGCCGACACCGGGCACGATCGGCTGGCACGAACTCGATGCCGATAACTGGGAAAGCGCATTTGCCTTCTATTCGGCGCTGTTCGGCTGGACCAAGGATCAGGCGATGGATATGGGCCCGATGGGCACGTACCAGCTGTTCAAAGCTGGAGGAGACGAGGCGATTGGCGGCATGATGAATCGCACCGATCCGTCGAATCCGCCCAAATGGAACTTCTACATCTGCGTCGACAATATTGATGCTGCCGAACAGCGCGTGAAGAGCAACGGCGGCAAGATCCTCTTTGGCCCGCAGGAAGTACCGGGCGGTGCCTGGATTTTGCAATGCCTGGATCCGCAAGGCGCGATGTTCTGTCTGGTTGGCATGCGCAGCTGAAAGGACTGATCCAGGCCCCGCATGAAGGTGGGGCTTATTGAAAGGCCATCTCGTAGAAGCTGCGCAACTTGCGTGAGTGCAGCTTCTCGGGTGGCATTTCGGCGAGCTTCTCCAAGGCGCGGATACCGATCTGCAGATGCTGTGCGACCTGCCGCTTGTAGAATTCTGTCGCCATACCCGGCAGCTTCAATTCACCGTGCAGCGGCTTGTCCGAGACGCAAAGCAGCGTGCCATAGGGTACGCGGAAGCGAAAACCGTTCGCGGCTATCGTCGCCGACTCCATGTCGAGCGCGATGGCCCGCGACTGTGAAAGCCGCTTTACCGGGCCACGCTGGTCGCGCAGTTCCCAGTTGCGATTGTCGATCGTTGCAACGGTGCCGGTGCGCATGATGCGCTTCAGATCATAGCCTTCAAGCCCGGTAATCTCTGCTACAGCCTGTTCGAGCGCCACCTGCACTTCGGCAAGGGCCGGGATTGGCACCCAAACCGGCAGATCGTCATCGAGCACATGGTCTTCGCGCACGTAGGCGTGGGCTAGCACGTAGTCGCCGAGCGCCTGCGTATTGCGCAGCCCGGCGCAATGGCCAAGCATCAGCCAGGCATGGGGTCTCAGCACCGCGATATGATCCGTGATTGTCTTGGCGTTGGAAGGGCCAACGCCGATATTGACCATTGTGATGCCGGAGCCGTCACTGCGTGCAAGGTGGTAGGCAGGCATTTGCGGCAACCGGCCGACGGGCACACCTGAGGACGGGCTTGCCTTGCCAGCCTCGGTGATCAGATTGCCGGGTTCGATGAAATGTTCGTAGCCCCCACCACCGCCTGCCATCAAATTGCGGGCCAGAGCGCAGAATTCGTCGATGTAGAACTGGTAGTTCGTGAAGAGAACATAGTTCTGGAAATGGGCAGGCCGGGTTGCGGTGTAATGCGAGAGCCGGTGCAAGGAATAGTCGACGCGCTGTGCGGTGAAGGGCGATAGCGGCATGACGCTGTCAATATCATCGGCCTCGTATTCGCCGTTGACGATACGATCATCCGTGGCGTTGAGATCAGGCACGTCGAACAGATCGCGCAAGGGACGTGTGAACGCGTCGGCGACCGACGATTCAACATATGTCCCTTCGAGAAACGCAAAGTGGATCGGGATGGGCGTCGTCGACTCCTGCACCGTGACCGGCCCGCCATGATTGCGGATTAAAAGCCTTATCTGCTCTTCGAGATAGTGGTCGAAAAGGTCTGGCCGTGTGATGGTCGCCGAATACTGGCCCGGCGACGACACGTGGCCGAAGGCAAGGCGGGAATCGATCTGGGCATAGCTGGATGTCGAAAGCCGCACTTCCGGATAGAAGGCGCGGAAATGCGTGGTCTCTCTGGCTTCGCCCCTTGCAACCCTGTCAAAGGCATCGCGCAGGAACTGGGTATTGCGCTCGTAAAGCCTGCCAAGCGCCTGCACGGCCGCTTTCGCTTCGTTGAATTCTTCCGGCTCAACATGCGGGGGCATGCTGACTGTTACAGGTTTCTTGGTTCCGACTCGTTTATCCATCCTCTCAATATAATAGGTCTGTGTGAACTTTGGAAAACTATTGCAAATTACGGTGCCTTTCCCCTTGTTTTTCCAGCCTTTTTTTAAATTAGCTAAGAAAATGAAACCGGCATTGACAGCCCGTTACCAATCTTATTCAGATTTTTTTTGGCCAACTTGTCTTGCCCGGCAAAGACCTTGGCCTCCCGTGCGCTGCAGCTTGGCGCTATCGATATCGCTCAATGGCCATTGCTCCAATATGAACTTGGCTGCGTCGAATGCTGAAGTAAATCGTGCCAGCCGTTAAAGGATCGAAAATGGCCCGGCGCGCATGGATTTAGTGGACTCGTGCCGCCGGGCCAAAAGCGCTGCGGTGCAGCGCAAGGCCCGCCGCTGGAGAGGGGTTCAAACACAGCGGCGGGCCAGGGGTCTCAAGCTTGGGTTGTCAGGATAGCGGCGCCGTGCTGGCGTCACAATCAGGACTTGCCCTCGTTGCCAATGGGGAATGTACGCAGACCGCTACAGTTAATCCGCTTGGCGAAGCTGCTCGGCCAGTTCGGTAACGCGTGCGGGATCGGCTTCGCGCATTGTTCGCAACGGCATCGAACGCTGATCATGCGGCCATTCATGCGGATCAGTTCTCACGTCTTCGGTTTCAAGAAACCGTGCGAATTGATCCCTGACGCACATGATCGCCTCGCGGCGCGTCAGCTCCGTGCGCCCGAAACGAAAGCAGTCGCCTTGGCAAATCGAACATAACAGTGTTCTCTATCTGCGACCTGGCAGCTTGTTCACGACCCGCGCGGCGATAATGATCGGATTGTTCTGCGCCCTGTTTCTTCTGCACCCACCTGACTATTGGCAACTCGAGTGGATGGCGTATCAGAGCCGCACAAGAGGAGACAGATATGGAAATTGTCAAAACCGCTACCGCACTTGTGGCCATATCCATGCTTGTAGGCTGCACCAGTACCAGCACATATAATCAGTGGTCCCGTGTGGAAGCCTATTTCATGAATCCGGCCCGATCCTGTGCATCCGGCTATTATGATTGCAGCCTGCGCTCCAGCAACAGGGCGCGCGACGAGGGCTTTGCCAACGGGCACTGAATCGTTCGGTTTTACCGGGTTGGTGCGATCCAGCCTCAACTCCGTGGCGACAGATGGGCGATCTGCTCCTGCAATAGCAACGCTTTCAAGCCGCGCCGCGCAATTGCTCAGCTGCCGTTGCAGGCACTGAACTCTAGTATTGCTTGGCACTGCCGCCGGTATGCGCTTTGGCACCCGCCACACTCCGGGTGTATTGGCACAAGCCGTTTTCAATCAGCTAAACGCTTTGAAAATAAAGGGAATTTTGGCTTTTTTTACTGTACTCCCAATATAGTGATTTCGTATGACGGTTGAAAAGCACCCGGGCTTTAAACTCTTTGAAGAGCAACGAGGAGGACAAGACCGATGCCGCCATTGGATGGCGAGCGGCTTTCGTAGCTTGCGGCAAATGCCAGGACAGGGCCGACGAGAATGGCCGAAAAGATCAGCGCCCGCAGGAAGAGCAGCGATAAGTTTGCTGTCGATTGCATCATGGTCTCGCTTCTCCTTTTCGCCCCCCGTTTCGGGGTGCCGCGCCGTTGATGCGAGGAAAATAGGCGTCACGGGCTGAACGAAAGCTGAGATCGTCGTTCATCTGCCGTTCAATCGGAATTGCCCGGCCACACCTTGTGATCGGTTGTCGGAGCCCTATGTTCTTGGTGACATCCCCCCTTACGGAGACTGCTATGACCACCCAGACTTCCATCATGCTCGAGGAACTCGGCGTTCCCTATGATTTGAAGCTGGTCAATATCGGCAAGGGCGACCAGTTCGAGCCGTCATTCCTGAAGATTGCTCCCAATAATCGCATGCCTGCGATCGTCGATCCGGAAGGCCCGGATGGAAACCCGATTTCGGTGTTCGAATCCGGTGCAATATTGCAGTATCTCGGCCGCAAGTTCGGCAGGTTCTATCCGCAGGACGAGCGTGCACGCGTCGAGGTTGAGGAATGGCTGTTCTGGCAGGTCGGCGGACTGGGGCCCATGGCCGGGCAGGCCAACCATTTCCGCCATTACGCGCCGGAGCAAATCGAATACGGCATTACCCGCTATACGAACGAGGTCAATCGCCTCTATGGCGTAATGAATCGCCGTCTCGAAGGCCGCGACTATCTGGCAGGAGATTATTCGATCGCCGACATGGCCTCCTATGGATGGGTCATTTCCTATGCCAATCAGGGCCAGGATTTGAATGATTTTCTCAATCTGAAACGCTGGTTCGAAGCTGTGGGTGCACGGCCCGCCGTTGAACGCGGCGTGGAGCTCGGCAAGGCAGAACGGCGCAGCATCGCCGATGACGAGGAAGCGAAGAAAATTCTGTTCGGCCAACGGGCGCGCTGAGGCATGGACCATCGAACGCTGCAGTAAGATACTGAACCCCTGCGGCAGCGCGGGGTTTCAGCTCAATCCATGTGCCAGGTACCAGAGCATGCCGGCGAGTGATGCAGCAAGGAGTGTCTGGAGCATGCCGGCTTTCAACCAGAAAATGGCTGCGACTGCGCCGAGTGTCAGCAAGACCGACGGCAGGTTGATCGAGGATAGCACCGGCAGATCGAGGGTGACCCCGGGAGCTTGCCAGCGAACGACCTCGCCAAACATCACGTGAAGGGCAAACCACGCGGCGAGGTTTGCGATCACGCCGACCACTGCCGCGGTTATGGCGGTCATCATGCCGGTCAATGCCCGGTTGTTGCGAAGCCGCTCAATGTAGGGTGCACCGAGAAAAATCCAGAGAAAGCACGGCACGAACGTGACCCATGTGGTCAGGATCGAGGCGAACACGGCAGCTGTCAGCGGCGACAGCGAACCGGGTGCGCGATATGCGCCCAGGAACCCGACGAACTGCACGACCATGATCAATGGTCCGGGCGTTGTCTCTGCCATGCCAAGCCCATCGAGCATCTCGCCGGGCCGCAGCCACCCATACTGCTGGACGGCCTGCTGCGCGACATAGGACAACACTGCATAGGCACCACCGAATGTGACCATCGCCATCTTGCTGAAAAATATGCCGATCTGGCTAAACACGCTTTCTTGCCCCATCCAGACGATGATCGCCGCGACCGGGACCAGCCATAGGAGAAGCAAAATAGCGGATATCTTCAGTGACCAGGCGAGATTCGGCCGTGCATGATCTGGTGTTGCTTCGCCAAGCGCCGAATCGCCGTCGAGAAGACCCGGTCCTGCGCTGCCATGACCTCCGCCCATTTGAAACAGCGGCGATCCAGCGCGTCCGCCGATGTAACCGATGACTGCTGCGGTCAGTATGATGAAAGGGAACGGCATATGAAAGGCGAAGATTGCGAGAAACGCCGCAACAGCGATCAGAACCATTGTGCTGTTCTTCAGGGCGCGCTTGCCGATCCGCAAGACTGCCTGCAGAACGATCGCAAGAACAGCGGCTTTCAACCCGAAGAACAGCCCTTGAACAAGTCCGACGCTGCCATAGAGAACGTAAATCGTACTCAAAACGAGTATCGACAGGAAGCCGGGTAGGACGAAAAGCGTCCCCGCTACGAGACCACCCTTGGTTCTGTGCAAGAGCCATCCGATATAGATTGCGAGTTGCTGCGCCTCGGGACCGGGCAAAAGCATGCAATAATTGAGCGCATGCAGAAATCTTCTCTCGCCAATCCAGCGTTTCTCGTCAACGAGGATGCGGTGCATGACGGCGATCTGGCCTGCCGGGCCGCCAAAACTCAATGCAGCGATCCGCACCCAGACGCGCACCGCTTCCCCAAAGGAAATACCATGACCCTCACGGGTTCCCGGCGAGATTTCAACTCCATTGCTTGCAAGATCGGACATCTCACGCACCAAGCTTTCGGTTGGGCCAATTGTGCGTTTCGCCCGTGGCATCACGGCACCATCGATAGAATGCGTCATACAGCATCATGCCTGCATCCAACTGCTCAAGGTCATCAGAATACATGCGTGACAGACCGAGTGACGCAGCCAGCAACCCCGGGGCCTCGGGGGCAAGGTCGGGCCGGGCTGTATCCGCGCCTCGCACGATGGTGGCAAGCCTCGAAAGCGGTTCCGAAGTCAGGCCAAACTCTTCAACCATCACATCGAATGTGCAAAGTTCACCACGATGGCTCCAGAACACATTCTCGATATCGAAGGGTGCAGCATTGAAACGGTCCGCCACGGCCTCAACTTCCGCAGGTGCTACGAACAGGATCGCAGCACCGGGATCAACGAAGCGACGGATAAGCCACGGGCAGGCAATCCTGTCGATCTTCGGGCGGGCCCGCGTCACCCACACAGTCCGCCCATTCTGATCGAAAGCCGGCAGCCGCGACACGGGAACCAAAGAAAATCCCGCCGCGCTCCAGGCTTCGTAGCCGCCTTCGAGAGCCTCTGCAGCTATGCCATTGCAACGCAACAGCGCCGCAGTTCCTTCGCTCAGCTTTTTGCCCTGCTGGCAGATAATGGCGGCGCGCTTGCTATCGAGCTGGTGGACCCAGGATTCAATATTCTTGTGCGAACGTCGGCGTGAACCGGGAATTAATCGCGGATCCAAAGCGAAATCCTCGTCGGTTCGGACATCGATGAGCGCAGGACAGGCCGGTGTTCCAACCAACCGTGATAATTTGTCGAGTGATATTGTCGTGGTCGAAGACATTTCGCGTCCCTCCGTTAAAAGTCGGTTTTCTGGACGCGATACTTGGGCATGACGCCTCGTGGGGAGATCGCAATCCCCATGGCCATATGATTGGCACGAACGCAAGATATGTCAAGTGAGCCAAGAACGATGCCAGGTTCCTCTGAACGAAATTCGTGAAATGCAACAACCAAATTGTCGCTTGGGGGGCGGGCGCTCGCGACATCCTCCACGGATAGGCTGACCTGGGGTTCTTGGAAAGCCACAGCCCTGCATCGGCGCCGTCAATAAATAAGGCAGCCATGGGGGGACAACCATGACTGCCTCTTTTTTTGCCCGCAACCAGCGAAGGATCTGTCCGGGCACATTAGTCCTGCGTATGCCTAGCCCAGGCAACATCGAACCGGGCCAAGTCTCAAAAACAAAATGGCTTATCAACCATTCTATTTCTGGCCTCCCAAAACTTCGCTTTTGTATGCAGGGAGGGTTCGCATACAAACGACTGGATACCGAACAGACTTCAACAACCGCAGGATAAAGGCTTAGAATAACAGGGCATTTCGAAAACAACTTCACGCTAAAATCAATATCTTTATAGATGAAGAGATTGTTCCAAACAATTAGACCTTAGTCTAATATGCTGTAAAGAAAGCCATTTTTCTGCAGGAAGCCCAGTCTTTCAAGGGTTTGGCGGTTCAGAGATGGCGGACTTCGCCCGGCTTTCTATCCCACTGATCGTCCCTTCCGTCCTGATATTCCAGGGGTGCTGCCAATAGTTCATCCACCGGCAAATCATCCAGGCAGGCGAGATTAATCGCGTAAAATGGGCCTGTTCCTTCCATTTCGCCGCGGCCAAATGGCTTTACTCCGCAGGTCCGGCAAAAGAAGTGTGCAATGGTCTTGCTGCCGAATCGGTATTCCGTCAAAGATTCGTTCCCAGCAAGAACGCGCAACGCATCGCTGCCAACAAATGCTTTCCAGAAACGGCCCTTGGCGCAGGACGAACAGTTGCATTTGCTTGTTCCCTGACCGAGATCGATATCCGCCTCAAAGCGGACCGCGTTACAATGGCAACTACCGTGATAGGTCTTTTGCATTCCTTGCTCCTTCCCAGAATGTGAAGTTTTGTTAATAACTATAAGGTTAAATAACTGAATGGTTTAGTATTATTGTCGAGATTACGTCAAGTTGTCGTGACGTTCTTTTTTGGTCACAAATTCTCCATGGAAATTGCCACTTCGGATATCAGCTTGGTGCCCGGCGAGAATTCTCGCTGTTCAATCCTCGGAGATGGAGATGAGAAATGGGTGGTCGTATCACGCGCCGCGGGGCACTGATTGGATCGATGTTCGCCATGCCGGCACTGTCATTGGCGACGAGATCAACGCAAGCCGCGCCATCGGGCAGGGTGGATCTCGCAGCCGCCTTCAAGACGTTGGAAGAGAGAACTGGTGCCCGCCTTGGAGTTGCGGCACACGATACCGGCAGCGATAATCGAATCGGCTATCGGGAAGACGAGCGGTTTGCCATGTGCAGTACCTTCAAGTTCCTGGCTGCAGCCGCAGTCCTTGCACGGGTCGACCGCGAGGAGGAGGAACTCAACCGGATCGTCAAATTCAAGAAAAGCGACCTCGTAGATTACTCGCCGGTTACGGAAAAACATCTCGATTCTGGCATGTCGCTTGCGGCAATCTGCGAAGCCGCCGTCACGATGAGTGACAATACGGCGGGCAATCTCATGCTCGACAATATTGGCGGGCCGAAGGGCTTGACGGAATATGCACGCCGTCTCGGCGACGCGACATTTCGCCTGGACCGGCGGGAAACGGATCTCAATGAAGCCAAACCTGGCGATCCACGCGACACGATTACACCAATTGCCATTTTGAAGGATCTGCAGAAGACAGCAATTGGTGATGCGCTCGGCAAGTCATCCCGCGATCAGCTGATCGAATGGCTGCTTGGCAGCAAGACAGGCGACAAGCGTCTGCGCGCCGGTTTGCCCAAGGACTGGAGCGTTGGCGACAAGACGGGTACGAGCGACAGCGGCATGGCCAATGACATAGCAGTCATCTGGCCACCGGAGCGCAAACCGATCCTTCTGGCGGTCTATCTTTATGACCCGAAGGGAACCCCTGATAGCCGCAATGAGATCCACCAGAAGGTCGCAAAACTAGTGGTCGAGAACCTATGAGCTGATCGCTAAATGCATGAACCCGGACGTGCCGTTGCCCGGGCTCACCTCGTCCATGCTCGATGCAGCGAGCGATTGACTACTGCCGTGTCAGGCTCTCGCTCTTGCAGATGAGGCCGCCCATCACGCAGCCCGACAGCGACAGCGTGGTGCCGCTCACACTCGCCTTGCCGTTATAGGTCTTGCCTTCATCCAGCTTGTTGACGGTCCCTTTGTAGGCCCCGTCCTTGCCAGACATAGAGCCGATGGATTTACCCTTGTATTCGCCGGTCATTACCGTGCCGCAATAGGTGTTCCCACCACAGGATGAATACTGGATGATGGTGCCGCTCGGCCGCTTCCAGGAACCCACGATCGGCTCCTCTGCCAGGGCAGGGCCAGCCATGAGGATAGAGCCGGCGCAGGCCAACAGTATTTTGCTTTTCATTTATTTCCTCCCAAAATAAAGGCGATCTCTCCGATCATCATCTTCTCTTACGCAAACGTAAACGTAATTCAAGTGATTCGTGATTGAAAGAGGGCGCCTGTGCTGAATCGCGCGAGTGATAATTTGCCGGGCCAATGCGGCTTTGCGAGGATCCTCAAGCCGGTAAACCCTGAATGTGGTTATCAAAGACTTGAAAAGTGCTTCGGGCTTTTTAGGCGAATTATCACCAAATGCCCGCAATTGCTGGGGCATTATATTTAATGAATTCCGAAGTTTACGAGTTGTTTTTGTTTTGTTTGGGTCCGATTAATCATGCCCCTTAACAGCAATTTCAAGCCTCTCAGGCATTCTCGAAAGCATCAAAAGAGCACGCCAAAACAAACAATCGGCGGTTCTCAGAAGTCTAACAGGGCTTTTCGCAAGACGAAAATCTGGTTCAACAAGGGGTTTGACTAAGATGGCACGCTTTGATCTTCAGCATATCGATACAGGTCACGCCGGAGGCTCCGCGCAAACGGATATATTGTTCGAGATGGGCATCATGTACGCCACTGGCCGCGATTGTGCTGTCGATGTTGTTGCAGCACACAAGTGGTTCAATATCGCTGCGATCAAAGGCAGCGACCGAGCCGCGGAATTGCGGGCGGAATTGTCAAAGTCGATGTCGAAGTCCGATCTTGCGACCGCATTGCGCGAAGCACGCGAATGGATGACAACGCACTGACGGTCTTCGCTGCCGTTGGCCATCCTAAGGGATTGTAGTTGCAATTCTGACGAGCTATTCTGACAGATACAACTAGAAGTGTTATCCCGAAAACGGAAAACAGATGCTCGACGAATTGGAATATCTGTTATCGAGGCTAACGGCTGCGCAAAAGCAGCTGATCCTGTCATCTGCAAAGTCCAAGACATTTCCGGACAACAATACATTGCAGAAAATCGCTACGCTCGCTCTCAATATATCCTCCGTCGAGGCCCTCATCACCAGCACACAAGACCAGACGCAAAGGGCCAGGATTGCCAATGCCAACGACTGAGTAGTGAACCCCAGCCGCCTGGCGGCCGGAGTTCAATTCCAGACGCTTAAACGCTGGCTGGCCCCACGCGTGTCGCCTCGAACAGGAACCAGTGCCGGCGTTCCGACTCGTCGATATAGTTTTCAATGATGCTGGTCGTCGCGCTATCGCGATACTCGCTGCACAATTCATGCACCTGGCGCAGATAGCCTATATAGCTCTTTGTATCGTCACGAAGTTCCGCCAGCATGTCCTCCGGCGTGACGAAATTGGCGTCGTTGTCGAGAATGCGCTGCTGGGCAGAGATTTGCCCGATCGACTTCAACGTCGTGCCCCCAATCTTGCGCACCCGCTCGGCGAGCACGTCGGTCATGTCGAAAATTTGCGCAGCCTGTTCGTCGAGCAGCAGATGGAAATCGCGAAAATGCGGTCCGCTCATATGCCAGTGGAAATTCTTGGTCTTCATGTAGAGCGCGAACGTATCGGCAAGCAGCGCGTTGACGGCCGCGGCAATGTCGCGTTGGGCCTTTTCTCCAAGGTCGGTGGGGGTGGCCGTCGGCGCGCGCTTGATGGTCTGCAGGGATTTTGTTGCCATGGTCGAACTCCTCGATTGATTGGGAAACGCTTCGGCTTGGGTGCTCAGTGGGGTGAGCGGTGTATTCCTACCATGCCCTGGCCGACTTTTCCGCTTCAAATCTTCGTTGGCTCGGCCGATGCCGGCTCCTCGAATCGCACCAGCGAAAAATTCTCCTTCACCTGCATTCCTTCGCTTGCAATCTCGGCGATCTTGCCGTCGTGGGGGGCGGTGATCGAATGTTCCATTTTCATGGCTTCGAGTACAAGCAGGATCTGCCCCTTCTTGACGAGATCACCCGCCGCAACGCGTACGGATTTCACGAGCCCGGGCATCGGTGCTGCGAGCCGGTCACCCGCGTTGCCCGCCGCTTCAGCGAGCAGGAACGGATCCGCAATAGCGAATGTCGCGACCGATCCGTTTGCAAGTATGGCGACGCCGTGAGGGATCGCAACGCTCTTCGCTCTAAGATTGATGCCCTTGCCGGTAATGTGCCAAGCTGCCGGCTCATGCCGTACGCGCAATTCAATCGGCGCGCCCGAACCGGTGATCGCATAGCGTTCCTCCCCAAGGACGGATACGCCATAGCGGACCGAATTTCCCGATTCCTCAAGCATGACCGGATAGGCCAGTGCGCTGTGGTGGCTGTAACCGCGCAAGGCGGTCCAGGGGTCGGCGAGGCCCGGCCTTTTCAGCAGGCCGCTTGCGACCAGAATGGCGAGTTCCTTCGCGCCCGCTTCCATCGCAATGGGTACAGTCAGTCGGGCAAGATCGCGATCGATCAATCCTGTATCGACATCGCCAGCCGCAAATCCCTCATGGCGGGCCAATGCGGCCAGAAAGGCCGTATTGGTAACGGTTCCAGCGATCTCGGTCTCGGCCAGAGCATTTTCCATTGCCCGGAGGGCGGCAGGCCTGTCCGCGGCATGGACAACGACTTTGGCGATCATCGGATCATAATAAGGAGATATCGTATCGCCGGTCCTGACGCCGGTCTCGATGCGAACCGTCCCGTGCTTCACGGCAGCTGGAAACGCCAGATGGTGCAGCGTTCCGGTCGCGGGAAGGAAACTTTTCGCCGGGTCTTCCGCGTAAAGGCGCGCTTCCATTGCGTGCCCGATGAGCGGAATTTGCTTTTGCGTCAGCGGCAGCTTCCCTCCGGCAGCGACGCGTATTTGCCATTCGACAAGATCAAGCCCGGTGATCATCTCAGTCACAGGATGTTCGACCTGGAGGCGTGTATTCATTTCCATGAACCAGAAGCGGTCGGGCTTCAGCCCTTCTGTCGCATCGACGATGAATTCGATCGTGCCTGCGCCGGAATAATTGATCGCCTGTGCGGCTTTCACCGCCGCATTGGTCATGGCGGCGCGCATTTCTGGTGTGATGCCAGGGGCAGGGGCTTCCTCGATCACTTTCTGGTGGCGGCGCTGCAAGGAGCAGTCCCGCTCATAGAGATGCACGACATTGCCGTGATTGTCGCCGAATACCTGCACCTCGATATGTCGCGGCTTGGCGATGTACTTCTCCACCAGCACCCTGTCGTCTCCAAAGGCGCTCTTGGCCTCGCGCCGCGCACTGCCAAGCGCTTCGGCGAATTCGGCGGGATCGTCGACCTTGCGCATGCCCTTGCCGCCGCCGCCGGCACGCGCCTTGATCAGCACCGGGTAGCCAATTTCGCGCGCCTTGGATGCGAGCACCACAAGTTCCTGGGCCTCGCCGTGATAGCCCGGAACAACGGGCACGCCAGCCTTCTCCATCAGGCGCTTTGCCGCATCTTTCAGACCCATGGCCCGGATAGAATCGGCTGACGGTCCGATGAACACCAGCCCTGCCTTCACCACCGCGTCAACAAAGCCCGGGTTTTCCGAGAGGAAACCATAGCCCGGGTGAATGGCTTCGGCGCCGGTTTCGAGTGCAGCGGCTATAATGTGATCGGCACGAAGATAACTGTCGGTTACCGGGGCGGGGCCGATGTGGACGGCTTCATCGGCCATGGCGACGTGCAGGGCATGGGCGTCAGCATCGGAATAGACAGCAACTGTGCTGATACCCATCTTTTGCGCTGTACGCATGACGCGGCAAGCGATTTCACCGCGATTGGCGACGAGGATTCTGGAGAACATCTTTGTCACGGCCATCGCCCCCTACATCCTGAACATGCCAAAGCGCGTCTCCTCGACCGGCGCGTTCAGCGCAGCGGAGAGGGAAAGCGCCAGTACTTCACGGCTTTTCGCCGGGTCAATGATCCCGTCATCCCATAGCCGCGCCGACGAATAGAGCGGGTGACCTTCACGTTCATATTTTTCGAGGATCGGCGCACGGAATGCGGCTTCCTCGGAAGCCGACCATTCGCCGCCCTTACGCTCGATGCCTTCGCGTTTGACAAGCGCGAGGACAGTGGCCGCCTGCTCACCGCCCATGACGGAAATGCGCGCGTTCGGCCACATCCACAGGAAACGCGGCGAGAAGGCGCGGCCGCACATGCCATAATTGCCCGCGCCAAACGAACCGCCAACGATCATGGTGACCTTCGGTACCCGTGCCGTCGCGACAGCCGTCACCAGCTTTGCCCCGTCCTTGGCAATGCCGCGTGCCTCGTAGGAACGTCCTACCATGAAACCGGTGATATTCTGCAGGAAGACCAGCGGGATGCCGCGTTGCGTGCACAGTTCGATGAAGTGCGTGCCCTTGAGTGCGCTTTCGGAGAACAGCACGCCATTATTGGCAATAATGCCAACGGGCATGCCGTAGAGATGAGCAAAGCCGGTGACAAGCGTCGCGCCGTAGTTTTGCTTGAACTCATCGAACTCCGAACCGTCGGCGATGCGCGCAATCACCTCGCGCACGTCATAGGGCTGGCGCAGGTCGGTTGGGACGATGCCGTAGAGTTCATTCTGATCGTAAAGCGGCGGAATCACTTTACGAAGGTCGAGCCCTACCGTCTTCTTCCGATTGAGGTTTGCGACAATGCGCCTTGCAATGGCGAGCGCGTGAGCATCATCCATCGCGTAGTGATCCGCAACACCGGACTCGCGCGTATGAAGATCGGCCCCGCCAAGATCTTCAGCTGAAACGTCCTCGCCGGTTGCCGCCTTGACCAATGGCGGGCCGCCGAGGAAGATCGTTGCCTGCCCTTTCACCATGATGGTTTCCTCCGACATGGCGGGCACATAAGCGCCGCCGGCCGTGCACGACCCCATGACCACTGCTATCTGCGGAATTCCTGCCGCGGACATATTGGCTTGATTGTAGAAGATGCGGCCGAAATGTTCGCGATCCGGAAAAACCTCGTCCTGGTTCGGCAGGTTCGCACCCCCGGAATCGACCAGATAAATGCAGGGCAGGTTGTTCTGAAGCGCGACCTCCTGCGCACGCAGATGCTTCTTCACGGTAAGCGGGTAGTAGGTGCCGCCCTTCACCGTCGCATCATTGACGACGATCATTACTTCCTTGCCGGATACGCGTCCGATTCCGGCGATCAGACCGGCGGAGGAGATGTCGTCGTCATACATTCCCCAGGCTGCAAATTGTCCAATCTCAAGGAAAGGCGAGCCCGGATCGAGCAACTGCACCAGCCGGTCGCGGGGAAGGAGCTTGCCGCGCGATGTATGGCGCTTGCGCGCGTCGTCCGTACCACCCTTGATGACCAGTGCGGCTTTGGCCTCGATATCGCCGACAAGCGTCCGCATCCGCTGCGCGTTGGCGGCAAAGGCTTCCGATGTGGTGCTGATCTGAGATGTGAGGATGGTCATGCGGTCTCCTGTCGGATCACTTCAATCTTGCGGTCCTGTACCCAGGTTTTGCCCCGTGGTCGGCACACGCGTATGACGATATTTGGATTGACTATAGAGGATCAGCAGCCGCTGACGTTATTGGGTCTCCGCGAACATCTCCCGGCCGATCAACATACGCCGGATCTCGCTCGTGCCCGCGCCGATCTCATAGAGCTTGGCATCGCGCAGCAAACGCCCCGTCGGATAGTCGTTGATATAGCCATTGCCGCCCAGCGCCTGGATTGCTTCGAGGGCGCACCAGGTGGCTTTCTCGGCTGCATAGAGAATGCATCCCGCGGCATCCTTGCGAGTGGTCTCGCCACGGTCGCAGGCCGCGGCCACTGCATAGACATAGGCACGGCAGGCATTCATCGTCGTGTACATGTCGGCGAGCTTGCCCTGCATCAGCTGGAATTCGCCGATCGGTTGGCCGAACTGCTTGCGCTCGTGCACGTAAGGAACGACGACATCGAGGCATGCGGCCATGATACCGAGGGGCCCGCCGGCGAGTACGACGCGCTCATAGTCGAGCCCCGACATCAGGATCTTGACGCCCTTGCCTTCCTCGCCAAGCACATTTTCGAACGGCACTTCGCAATCCTCGAACACCAGTTCACACGTATTGGAGCCGCGCATGCCGAGCTTGTCGAGCTTCTGCGCCGTCGTAAATCCCTTGAATTCCTTCTCGATCAGGAATGCCGTCATCCCACGGGAGCCAGCGGCCGCGTCGGTCTTGGCATAGACGACCAGCGTATTGGCGTCCGGGCCGTTGGTGATCCACATCTTGTTGCCGTTGAGAACATAGCGGTCGTTCTTCTTGTCGGCGCGCAGCTTCATGGATACGACATCCGATCCGGAGCCCGGCTCAGACATCGCCAGGGCCCCGACATTTTCACCCGAACAGAGCTTCCGCAAATATCTCGCCTTCTGTTCGTCCGTACCCCAGCGATTGATCTGGTTGACGCACAAATTTGAATGGGCACCGTAGGAGAGGGCGACCGATGCCGACGCTCGCGATATTTCCTCCATCGCCACGACATGGGGAAGATAGCCGAGACCTGACCCGCCAAATTCCGGGTTAGCCGTCATTCCAAGCAGGCCAAGTGCACCCATCTCCTGCCACAGATGCATGGGGAACTGGTTTGTCTTGTCAATTTCCGCCGCTAGCGGCGCGATCTTGTCTTGCGCAAAGCGCTGCACGGTTTCGCGTAGCGCCTCGATCTCTTCAGAAACTCCGAATCTTAGGCCCGACTGGTACATTCCGTCCTCCCGTCTTCACTGTCTCGATCTTCTTGGCACCAACAAGGCGCAGTCCCATCTGGACATATTTTTCCGCGATCTCGGCGACAGTCAGCCTGTCATCCGCGCGGAACCAAAGATTGATACCGGTCGTCATTGCAATGATCGCGCGTGTCGTCAGGGCAATGTCGTCGATAACGAATTCCCGCGCGTCGAGGCCGTCGTCCAGAATCTCGCGCAGTCCATTTTCGTAGCGCGCCCGCAGTTCCACGATCGTTGCCCGGTTCTCCGGACCAAGGCTGCGCAGTTCCATATTGCCTATGTGCACATCGTCGCGCCGTTCCACATGATAATGGATGTGAAATCGTATGAAAGCGGACAATCGCTCAAGCGGCGAATGGGCTTTCCGGCTCTCATAGTCCCAAGCATCGAGAAGACGCTCCATATGATCGCGCATCAAAGAGAACAGGAGTTCCTGTTTGTTGGGGTAGTAGTGGTAGAAGGCGGCAGATTGCACGCCGACCTCATCCGCAAGCAGGCGCATGGACATCGCTTCATAACCGAGGCGCGCGATCAGCCGCTTTGCTGTCGCCTCGATAGTGGTGCGTGTCTTCTCGCCATCAGAGCCAATTGTTCGTGCCATAGGCGCTCTAATAAAACGCACGATCAATTAATTCAAGGCGAAAACCCACTATACGAAGGTTGCATGGTGGGAGCAGACGTAACCATGTAGCATCAGCCTATTACACCCTTTTGATGATTCATTTTGAGAGCTGATTTCATGACGATCAAACAAGTTTTTCATCTAGGTACCGCTGTTTTTGCAATTCTAGCCACGCCCCTTATGCTCACCCTGCCGGCGCAGGCGCTCAGCATGAAAGAATGCAGTATAAAGTACAAGGCAGCGCAGGCCTCGGGCGATGCCGCAGGCATGTCGTGGAGTGATTTCCGCAAGGCCGAGTGTTCCGCAAAAGCGGCGGAAGATACCGCAGAAGATGCTGCTGACCCGGTAACCAAGGATGCGAAGGCGGCGGCGAAGGCCGACAGCAAGCCGGAAAAGCAGCCAAAGAAAACCGAAGCCGAATCCAAGGCGCTGTCAGGCAAGACAACGTTCCCATCGTCGACCGCGGCTAAATTTTCCACTGAAACGCCAGCGAAAGCCCGCATGCATACCTGCCTTGAGCAATATCACGCCAACAAGGACAGGGGTACACTCGGCGGCATGCGCTGGATCGAGAAGGGCGGTGGTTATTTCAGCCTTTGCAATGCCAAGCTGAAAGGCGAAGGCTGAGCGGCGCGATGGCTGAAAACCGATACGCTTGCCATCCTTGAAATCCGGCGATGGCGGTGGCACATTTGCGTCCATGGGGCACCGCGTCGCCTTTCTGGAAAAATCGTTTGAGAAAATGGATGCCAAGCTTGACCTCCTGATTGGTGAGGTCATGCGTATAAAGGAGAGCATGCCCGAATTGAGGGCGGATGCATCGAGGGACATTTCGCAGTTGCGGGCCGATATTTCAAAAGACTTCTTAGGCGCAAGAGAAGATATGTCTTATCTCAAAGGCAGAATTGAAGGTACCGCGACTGTTGAAGCACTTGGACAATTTGTCGGACACGTCAAGACCCTCCCTTCGGCTGAGTCGTTCGGAGAGCTTCGTGGTCGAGTGGATAGCTTACCGACGACTGCCAAGCTCGCCAGCTTGCTCGGTCTTGCGGTCGCCGCAATCGGCATCATCAACAACTGGCCGCTGGTAAAATCCTTTATCTTTGGTTCCTGAAATCCAGCCGGCGAAACGCTGTACCGGCAACGATGATCCAGCCGAGGATAAGCAATGAGCCACCAAGCGGGGCAGCAAAAGCAAAGAGCCTGTCGCCTGCATAATCGCGCGATGCCAGATCGCCAATGAAGAACAGCAGTCCCAATATCAACACCAGACCACCGAAATAGGCTGCCCTGTTGATCCTTGCTAGAAGTGATAGGGCCAGAAAGGCCGGCGCATGGATAAACAGCATCGGCGCGATTGTCGCCGTATGGCCGCTGGTGCTATGGGCGGCGGCAGCGTAGGCGGCAATGCCCGCGGCGCCGAACAGGCCGCCGAGACCCGCAAATAACCGATTGATTTCCAAGGCAATCTCCGTTGTATCTTCAGCCTATTTGAGTGAGGTCAGGGCTTGGGGGAGTTGTTGCTCGAAATAGTCGAGCTCTTCCTCTGATCCAACGCTGACCCTGATGCAGCGGTCGAGCATCGGTGCCATCGGCTTGCGCACGAAAACGTCGCGCTCAATCAGGGCGTTGAGTACGGCAAGCGCATAGGGTCCGTCGTTTCCGCAGTCGATTGTGACAAAATTGGTGGCCGAAGGGATGGCCTTCAATCCGTTGGCCGCCGCAATCCGGGAGATGCGATCGCGCCCTGCAATAATTCTGGCAATCACCGCCTTGAGATAGTCTTGATCCTTAAGCGCGGCAAGCGCGGCAATCTGGGTCAGCCGGTTCATGCCGAAATGGTTGCGGATTTTGTCGAAGGCGCTGATTTGCTTTTCTGCGCCGAAGGCATAACCGCAACGCATGCCGGCAAGCCCATAGGCCTTGGAAAAGGTGCGCATGCGCAACACGTTTGGCCGCGATACATCAATGCGGGGAAGGGCCGTCTCTGGCGCAGTTTCGCCATAGGCCTCATCGAGAATGAGCATGGTGGTTGACGGCAGTGCTTCGATGAATTGCTCGATATCGGCAGCGCCCCACCATGTGCCCATGGGATTGTCGGGATTGGAGAAATAGACCAGTGGCGCCTGCTCGCGTTTAACCGCAGCAAGGAGCGCCTCAAGGTCTTCCCTGTCGTCGCGATACGGCACTGTCACCAGTCGCCCACCAAATCCTGCCACATGAAAATTGAACGTCGGATACGCGCCGAGCGACGTGATCACCGGCGTGCCTTCGCCCACATACTGCCGCACCGCGAGCCCCAGCAAAGCGTCAACGCCCTCGCCAACGACGACATTGGACGGAGCAACGCCAAGTTGGGCGGCAAGCGCCTGTTTCAGATCGAAATTCTCCGGATCGGCATATTTCCAAGCCTCAGCGGCACTGTCCTTCATGGCTGCGATGACGGAAGGCGCAGGGCCGAAGCCGTTTTCATTGGCACCAAGTCTTGCCCGGAACGGCCGCCCTCGCTTGCGTTCGAGTGCTTCTGGTCCGACGAAAGGCACTGTGGATGGGAGCGAGTCGACGAGTGAGGTGAAAAGCGGTTCCATAGGCAAGCGATAGCAGTTTTTACGTCGGTGAAAAGCAAAACTTCAGGCGTCATTTGGCCGATAGGGGTTTGAGTTTGCGCCATTCCCGATGTTTCAGCGCAGCGTAACATGTGTGCCCTCCCGTGCATTTTACCCGGAACCAATAGCCAGCCCTTGGGTTTCCTAAACATTGAGCGGACAAAAAGCACATAGAGAGGCACATCATGAACAAGGTTCTTACACTTACCGCAGCGGCGTTCTTCGCAACCTCCGGTATTGCATTGGCGCAGGACAGCGTCGTCGTCGAAGTACCTCAACGAGCACGCGATTACGTCATCGCGCATCCCTCAGATCCTGTGGTGGTGGACGGCGATGTCTCGCAAGGCTATGTTGTGCCGCAGCGGATCGTGGTGCACCCAATTCCAGAAAGCCCCGGTTACGGCTACATCTACGTGGATGGCCGCCCGGTGATCGTCTCCATGGAAAACCGTCAGGTCGTCTATCTTCCGGACAGCTCTGATGCAATTCCCGACGATGCCATCACCTTTATCGAGCGCAATCCCGTTGATACAATCATGATTGACGGCCCGATTTCCAGGGGAATGGTCATTCCGGATGACATTCCATTAGTCGAGATTCCTGACCAGCCGCGCTATTCCTATGTTTACGTGGATCAGAGGCCGGCTCTTATCGACACGGGGACGCGCCGGGTCGTCTGGGTGCGTTGATTTCATACCGATTGCAGTCTGACCGTTTTCAAGCGGTCAGACTAATCGTCTAATTCGGAATAAGGGCGGTCGCTTCGATTTCGACAAGCGCACGATCTTCGAGCAGAGCAACAACCTGCACCAATGTCATGGCCGGAAAGTGACGACCAAACACGCGCCTATAGGCTTCGCCCAGGCGCCTCTGTTCGGCGACATAGGCCCTCTTGTCAGTGATGTACCAGGTCAATCGCACCAAGTGCTCCGGAGTGGCGCCGGCGCTTCTCAGAATGTCGGCAATATTGCGCATCGCCTGTTCGGCCTGCTCCACGAAATCGTCCGTCTCGAACGTCTGATCCTTGGTCCAGCCGATCTGACCGCCGATAAACAGCGTCTTGCCCTCGCCGACCATGCCGTTCGAATAGCCCTTGGCTGGCGGCCATCCATCAGGATGCACAATCTCTACCATGCGGGTTTTCCTGTCTTTCCTATTAATTCTGGTTGGCGCGTCGCAGCTGAAACCGCTGTATCTTGCCGGTCGCCGTCTTCGGCAAGGCATCGACGAATTTGATCGAGCGCGGATATTTGTAAGGCGCGATAATCTGCTTGACGTGATCCTGCAGCCGCCTGATCGTCGCTTCATCCGGCGCAATGCCGGCACAAAGCACGATATGGGCCTGAACGATCTGGCCGCGCGCTTCGTCAGCCGCACCGATCACGGCACATTCGCTGACGTCTGGGTGGGCAAGCAATGCTGCTTCGACTTCAGGTCCGGCGATGTTGTAGCCCGATGAAATGATCATGTCGTCGGAGCGTGCGGCGAAATGGAAATAGCCGTCTTCGTCCTGCACAAAAGTATCGCCGGTCAGGTTCCAGCCGTCACGCACATATTTCTTCTGGCGGTCGTCCGCCATGTAGCGGCAGCCGGTCGGGCCGCGTACCGCAAGCTTGCCGATCTCACCGCGCGGAAGCTCACGCATATGGTCATCGACGATAATCGCCTCATAACCCGTAACTGGTTTTCCCGTGCGACCGGGGCGAGAATCATCGAGCCGATTGCTGATGAATATATGCAGCATCTCGGTGGCGCCGATCCCATCGAGCAGCGGCTTGCCGGTCTTTGCGATCCAGGCTTCGTAGATCGGCGCGGGCAGCGTCTCGCCAGCCGATACGGCAACGCGCAGGGATGACAAGTCCGCGCCTTCATCCATCGCTTGCAACATGACGCGGTAAGCTGTCGGTGCCGTAAAGCTGATCGTTGCCTTGTAGGTTTCGATGATCTCGACCATCTTTGGCGGCGTTGCCTGTTCGAGAAGGGTTGCCGCAGCACCGAACCGGAGCGGGAAGATTGCAAGGCCGCCGAGCCCGAAAGTGAAGGCTATCGGTGGTGAGCCGACGAACACGTCATCGGGCTGGACGTTCAGCACCTCTTTTGCATAGGCATCGGCGATGATGAGAAGATCGCGGTGGAAATGCATCGTCGCTTTCGGTTCGCCCGTGGTGCCGGAGGTGAAACCCAGCAAGGCGACGTCGTCACGCCCGGTCTTGACCGCCTCGAAGCGTACCGGCTTGTCGAGCGCGATCCGGTCGAGCTCAGCATCATGGTTTGCCGTGCCATCGAAGCCGATGACCCGCTTCAGGAACCTGCTTTCCTTGGCGCAAGCCACCATGTCTTCCATCAGACGCGTGTCGCACAATGCAAGGCCGATTTCCGCTTTATCGACGATCTGCGCCAATTCGCCGGCGCGCAGCATCGGCATGGTATTGACGACAACAGCGCCGACCTTCGTGGCTGCGAGCCAGCAAGCGACCATGGCAGGATTGTTGGCGGAGCGGATCAAGATGCGATTGCCTGGCTCGACGCCATAATGTTCGACAAGCGTATGGGCAATGCGGTTGGTCCAGTCCGTCAGCTCCTTGTAGGTGCGCCGGCGACCATTGCCGATTAACGCTGTATTATCGCCGAAACCCTTTTGGACCATGACATCGGTCAGCTCGACGGCTGCGTTCAACTGTTCCGGATACTGAAAATTATCCAGCAACAGATCCGGCCAATCCTCGACCGGCGGAAGATTATCCCTGGCGAAATGGTCCGTATGTGCGGTGGGTCCCAATAGCATGACTATCCCCTTGCAAGTTCCTGCCTTGCGATGATTATTTTTTGAACGTCTGATGCACCCTCATAGATGCGCAATGCCCGGATCTCGCGGTAAAGCCGTTCGACAGCGCTTCCCTTGCGCACACCCTCACCGCCGTGAATCTGAACCGCCTTGTCGATTACGCTCTGCGCGTGATCGGTGGCAAAGAGCTTTGCCATGGCTGCCTCGCGGCTGACCCGTTCGGCGCCGCTATCCTTCAACCAGGCGGCGCGGTAGACGAGGAGCGCAGCAGCGTCAATATCGAGCGCCATATCGGCAATATGACCTTGTACCATCTGCAGGTCTGACATCGGGGCGCCGAAGAGATGGCGGCTATTGGCACGCGCAACAGATTCATCCAGCGCCTTGCGGGCAAACCCGAGGGCGGCGGCTGCGACGGTGGAACGGAAAACATCCAGCACCGACATCGCTATGCGAAAACCTTGGCCGGGCATACCGATCATGGCGGAAGCGGGAATGCGGCAGCTGTCGAAGACGAGGCGGGCGAGAGGATGGGGCGCAATGACCTCCAGGCGCTCGGCAATCAGCAGCCCTTTTGTATTCGCCGGCACGATGAAGGCGGAAATACCTTTGGCGCCGGGACCTTCGCCAGTACGCGCGAAGAGCGTATAGACATCGGCGATGCCGCCATTCGAGATCCAGGTCTTTTCGCCATTGAGGAGGTAGCTGTCTCCGTCCGGTGTGGCTGACAGTTCGAGGTTGGCGACGTCGGAGCCCGATTTCGGCTCACTGAGCGCGAATGCGGAAACGGCGTTGCCTTGGCGTGTCTCGCCCAGCCAGGCCCGGCGCTGCGACTCCGTTCCGAACAGTGATAGAGCCCCGGTGCCAAGACCCTGCATGGCGAAGGCAAAGTCGGCGAGGCCGTCATGCCGTGCCAAGGTTTCGCGGATCAGACAGAGGCTGCGGACGTCGAGCCTGCTGGCAGCGTTGTCAGGGTCGATAGCGGTGTGCAACAGCCATCCGCCCTCACCGAGTCTCGCAACAAGGTCGCGGCAGGCTGAGTCGACATTCTCGTGGTTAATGCCGTCGAGATTGCTGCAGGCCCATTCCTCGACGTCGTCAGCCAGCTGCCGATGATGATCCTCGAAAAACGGCCAAGCGAGAAATGACCGGTCAGTCATGTCAATTTCCCTCGAAGGCTGGCGTCTGGTGCGCGACGAAAGCATTGTAGGCGCGTTCGAAATCCTGCGTCTGCATGCAGATCGCCTGCGCCTGGGCTTCCGCCTCGATGGCTTGATCGATGGACATGGACCATTCCTGGTTAAGCATGGTCTTGGTCATCATATGGCCGAATGTCGGTCCTTCGGCGAGGCGGCGCGCCAGCTTCATCGCTTCCAAATCGAGTTCTTCCGCCGCGATGATGCGATTATAAAAGCCCCAGCGCTCGCCCTCTTCCGCCGACATGGTGCGACCGGTATAGAGCAGTTCCGCGGCACGGCCCTGGCCGATGATCCTCGGCAATATGGCGCAGGCGCCCATATCGCATCCGGCGAGTCCAACGCGGGTGAATAGGAACGCAGTCTTCGCATTTGATGTCGCAAGCCGCAGATCTGATGCCATGGCGATGATAGCACCAGCGCCGACGCACACACCGTCGACTGCCGCGATAACGGGTTTGCCGCAATGCACGATCGCCTTGACAAGATCGCCGGTCATGCGGGTGAAATCAAGCAGGCTCTTCATGTCCATCTTCAGCAGCGGACCGATGATATCGTGAACGTCGCCGCCGGAGCAGAAATTGCCGCCGTTCGACCCGAAGACGACCGCCTTGATATCGTCCGCAAAGGCGAGGGCGCGGAAGCAATCACGCAGTTCGGCATAGCTGTCGAAGGTCAGCGGATTTTTGCGCTCCGGGCGATCGAGCGAGATCAGCGCAATGCCATTTTCCACGCGCCATCTGAAATGGGTTGCCTGGTAGTTCGCCATTTCACGCATCGTTTTCCTCCCCGGTGACGAGCCCTTGTGAATGTTCAATCGTATCGAGAATGGAGATGAGCCGTGCTGTGGCATCCGGGGTGAGACATCCGAATATGGCGTTGATCCAGAGCTCATGTGCCGCAGCCATCCTGGAAAATTCTTCGCGACCCTTGTGGGTCAAACGTACCAGCATTGCGCGCTTGTCGCCGGCGACAGGCACGCGCAGCACGGCACCGTCGGCGACGAGCCGTTCGATGATGCCGGTCACATTGCCATTGGAAACCCGCAGCGCCGACGACAATTCGCTCATCTTGAGACCTTCTTCGAATCGATAGAGGGCGGCCATGACGTCAAAGCGCGGCAGCGTAGTATCGAATTCGATGCGCAGCTTCTCCCGGATTGTCGCCTCGACGTGCTTTGTCGTCTTAAGCATTTTAAGCCAGAGGCGCAGGCTTTGCTTGATAAGGGCAGGGGATGTGTTGGTCGCAGCGGACGAACGCTGGTCCGGATCGCTCATACTTCGCCTCCTGATATGGAAATGGCCTGTCCTGTGAAGGACCCTGAATGGGGGCCGCACAACCACAGCACGATTTGTGCAATTTCATCCGGCTGGATCAGCCGCTTTTGCGGATTGGAAGCGGCGACGGCCGCCACAGCCTCGTCACGGCTTTTGCCGGTCTTTTGCATGATGGTTTCGAGAGAGCGCTCGAGCAGCGGCGTTTCGGTAAAACCGGGGCAGATCGCATTGACCGTAATGCGGGTCTTGGCAAGTTCGAGGGCGAGGGCACGCGTAAGGCCGACGACGCCATGTTTCGCCGCTGTGTAAGCGGTGACGTAAGCATAACCCTTCAGACCCGCCGTCGAGGCGATCGCGATGAGGCGGCCATTGTTGCGTTTCAACATCCCGGGTAGGGCGTGGTGATAGGTCATGAACACGCCATTGAGATTGAGATCAATCTGGCTCCGCCATGATTTAACGTCGAGACTTCGGAACGGCATACTTTCCGCAGCGCCCGCATTGGCAACAGCAATATCGAGTTCGCCGATCTCGGAGCTGATGCGGTCGAACAGATTTTGCGATGAGGCCTCGTCGGTCACATCGGCGACGATCGGCAGGATGCGCTCCGATTTTGCGGCCGTCTCGTCGAGGACATTGGCCCGCCGCCCCGATATCACGACGCGGGCGCCTTGCTCTGCCAATTTCAGTGCAATCGCGGCACCGACCCCCGAGCCACCGCCGGTAACGAGTGCAACCTTGCCGTCAAGGGATACTGTCATCTAGGCCCCCTCTATCGGTGTGACGACCTCGGCCCGCTCGGCCAGCCGGACCATCTGATCACGGCCTGGATAATAGGGCTTCGGCCAAGCCTCGATCTTGTCGCGAAGTGCCACTGCGGCATGGAGCGTCCAGTAGGGATCAGCAAGATGCGGGCGCGCAAGACAGACGAGGTCCGCACGCCCGGCAAGCAGGATCGAATTCACATGGTCCGGCTCGTAGATATTGCCGACGGCCATGGTCGCCATGCCGGTCTCGTTGCGGATGCGGTCGGAAAATGGCGTCTGAAACATGCGGCCATAAACCGGCTTGGCCTCAATCGATGTCTGGCCGGCAGAGACGTTGCAGATATCGACGCCTGCCTCTTGCAACATGCGGGCGATGTCGACCGCTTCGCGCGGCGTTACGCCATGCGCCCCGACCCAGTCATTGGCGGAAATGCGCATTGAGATCGGTTTTTCGCTCGGCCATATGAGGCGCACCATGCGGAAGACCTCAAGCGGGAATCGCAAACGGTTTTCCAGAGATCCGCCATATTCGTCGGTACGGTTGTTCATCACCGGCGTGATGAAGGATGAAAGCAGATAGCCGTGGGCCGCATGAAGTTCCAACAGGTCGAAACCGGCGCGGTTCGCCATCTCTGCCGCCGCGACGAACTCATCGCGTACCCGGTCCATATCGGCCCGGGTCATGGCCTGTGGCGTTTGATTGTGCTTCGACCAGGGCACGTCGGAGGCTGAGAGAACCGGCCAATTGCCGTCGGGCAGCGGAACATCATTGCCCTCCCAGCCGACACACGTTGATCCCTTGGCGCCGGAATGGCCGAGTTGACAGCCGATCTTGGCGTCAGTCTCCATGTGAACGAAATCGACTATGCGCTTCCAGGCCGCCTCATGCTCCGGCGCATACATGCCCGCGCATCCGGGACTGATCCGCCCCTGTGGACTGACACAGGTCATTTCGATCATCACCAGGCCGGCGCCACCCTTGGCGCGCTCGCCATAATGGACGAGATGCCAGTCATTGGGTGTGCCGTCCACAGCCTTGTACTGCGCCATGGGTGAGACGACGATGCGGTTTTTCAGTTCCATGCCGCGCAGCCGGAACGGCGCGAACATCGGAGCACGCCGGGTACTGTGCTTCGCTCCGGCCTTTTCCTGAAACCAACTCTCGGCGCTTGCCAGCCAGTTGGGGTCGCGCAGGCGCAGGTTTTCGTGGCTGATGCGCTGCGAGCGCGTCAGCAGCGAATAGTTGAACTGGACTGGGTCGAGATGGAAATAACGCTCCACATCTTCGAACCATTCGAGCGAGTTGCGGGCGGCCGATTGCAAGCGCAGGACCTGTAGCCGCCGCTCGTCCTCGTACTTGCCGAAGGCTGCGGCGAGGGTGTTCTCCTTGTGAACACAATCGGCAAGGGCGATTGCACTCTCAAGCGCAAGTTTCGTGCCCGATCCGATGGAAAAATGTGCGGTCGCTGCCGCATCTCCAAGAAGAACGACATGCTTGTACGACCATTTTTTGCAGAGGACGCGCGGAAAACTGATCCAGGCCGAGCCGCGAATATGATTGGCATTGGTCATCAGCGCATGGCCGCCGAGATATTTGGCAAAGATCCGCTCGCATACGGCGATGGATTCCTGCTGGCTCATGTCGCCGAAGCCAAACTTCTCCCACGTCTCCTGGTTGCATTCGACGATGAACGTCGCGGTATCCGCGTCGAACTGGTACGCATGGGCCCATACCCGGCCGTGCTCGGTCTCTTCGAATATGAAGGTAAAGGCATTGTCGAATTTTTGATGGGTACCGAGCCAGACGAACTTGCATTTGCGCACGTCGATTTCAGGCTTGAAATGATCGTTGAATGTGCTTCGCGTACGCGAGTTCAGCCCATCCGCCCCGATGACCAGATCATATTCGTTTGCAAGCGCGGCGACATCTTCGACAGGCGTTTCGAAATGGAGATGAACGCCAAGCTCGCGTGCGCGCTCCTGCAACAGCAAGAGAAGTGTCTTGCGCCCGATACCGCAGAATCCGTGTCCGGTCGACACGGTTTCGGTACCCTTGATATGCACAGCTATGTCGTCCCAATAGGCGAAGTGGGCGCGGATCGCCTCGGCGCTTACCGGGTCATTCACCGCAAGATTGGCGAGTGTCTCGTTGGAAAGCACGACTCCCCAGCCGAATGTATCGTCGGCTTTGTTGCGCTCGATCACGGTAATGTCGTGGACAGGATTGCGCAGTTTCATGCTGATCGCGAAATAGAGACCAGCAGGTCCTCCTCCAAGACAAGCGATCTTCATCGGCATAACTCCCTTTAGCCTGCGTCCATCGTGTCACCGAGCGAAAATAATTTCAAGTATGAAATTTCATGCTTGAATAATTATTCGATTGCGGGAATTATTGAGACGAGCCAAAGGGAGTCACGTCATGGAAAATCCTATCCGGACCGAAATGCTGGATGGCTTTGCCGTCGTGACGCTTGACCGCCCTGAGGCGCGCAATGCCCTCAACACGATCATGCTCGCCCAGCTGGCCGCTGCCCTTGTTGGTTTCGATCGGGATCCCAAAATTCGCGCGCTCGTCCTTACCGGTGCGGAGGGCAACTTTGCCTCGGGTGCCGATATTGGAGAAATTGCCGAAAAGACTGCGGTCGACGGTGTTCATGATCTTCGTCTTCACGCCTGGGAAGCAATCGCCGGGATTCGCAAACCGCTGGTCGCCGCCGTTGAAGGTTATTGCCTCGGCGGCGGATTTGAACTTACCCAACGTTGTGACCTGATCGTCGCAGCTGAAGATGCAGTATTCGGCCAGCCGGAGATCAGACTTGGCCTCATCCCAGGCGCTGGGGGAATCCAGCGCCTCGCCACAAGCATAGGCAAGCCGCGGGCCATGCGACTGGTTCTAACGGGAGAGACGATCACGGGGGCACAAGCCTTTGATTGGGGGCTCGCCTCGCATAAGACAGCAGCCGGCGAGGCGCTGCGGTTGGCTATGGATATCGCCGAAAAACTTGCAAAGGGCGCACCGCTCGCCCAGCAATTTGCCAAGCAGGCAGTGTTGGCTGCGCTGGACAAGCAAGAAGGTTTCGACCTGGAACGCCGATCCTTCGAGTTGCTGCTTTCGACCGAGGACAAGGCGGAAGGCATTGCCGCCTTTCGCGAGAAGCGGCGGCCAGAGTTCAAGGGGCGCTGAATGGCTGAACCGATCAGGATCATTGGCGTCGTTGGCGCCGGCGTAATGGGGCGGGGCATTGCCCATCTTATGGCCCGTGGCGGCAGGCAGACTTTCCTGTTCGACATGATGCCGGGGATGGCCGCAAAAGCCAAGGCGACGATCCTCGCTGAACTCGAACAACGTGTGGCTCGCGGCAAAGCAGAAATTACAGAACTGAAAACCTGTGGTGAGAACATAGTCGTTGTTGGGGATCTCGCAGAGTTCGCGCAATGCGAGCTCGTTATTGAAGCCATCATCGAAACACGCGATGCAAAGACAGACCTGTTTCGCAATCTTGAGACGATTTGCAGTGCGACATGTATCCTTGCAACCAACACCTCATCGCTTTCGGTTACCGAGATCGCCGACGCTCTGCAATATCGCGAGCGGTTCGCCGGTCTGCACTTTTTCAACCCGGCAACGGTGATGAAATTGGTAGAGGTTGTCTCCGGTTCCGCGACGGCGGATGCAACCCGGGCACGGCTCGATACCCTCGCCACCGATCTCGGAAAAACTCCGGTGGAAGTGCGCGACAGTCCGGGATTCCTCGTCAATCGCTGCGCCAGGCCATTTTACGGCGAAGCATTGAGAATGTTGGAGGAGGGCGTCGCCGCCGCCGCGACGATTGATGCCTGCCTGAAATCGATGGGTGGCTTTCCGCTTGGCCCCTTCGAATTGATCGATCTCGTCGGCGTCGATATCAATTTGAATGCCACCCGTTCGATCTGGCGCGCTTTTGGGCGGCCCCCGCGTTTCAAGCCCTCGGCAATCTTGGAACAGCTGGTCGCCGAGGGCAGGCTAGGGCGTAAATCCGGCACGGGGTTTTTCGTCTATCCACGCGGCCCGGTTGAGCAAATCGCGATAAACGACTGCAATCCAGAGATTTTCCAGCGCGTAGGGGCGATGCTGGTCAATGAAGCTGCTTTCGCTTTTGAAGAGAAACTTGCATCGGCCGAGGCGATCAACACTGCCGTCAAGCTAGGTCTCAACTTCAAGCAGGGACCCCGCGATCTGGCGAGATCGATAGGCATTCCCACAATTATCGACACCTTGAAGCGTTGCGCCCTCACCGATACTTCGGGACGCTATGTCATTTCCGGTTCGCTGGCGGATTTTGCTGGCTAGGGCAGGCCCGCGGCGATCTTTTCATTTCGCGTCCACTTTCATACTGTCGAACATTTTCTTGATGTCGGCCATCTGATCGTCCGCCAACCTGTCGATGCCGATCCGCAATAGCTCTGATATGTCGTCATCCACCTTTAGCTTGAACTGCGCACTGCGCTGCAGCCGGCTCATCTGCTTGAGGGCGGCGTCGGCCCCGCAGGTTTCCCGCAATGATGCAATGGCAGCATAGGCGGGGCCAATAGCAGCGACATACGGATGCAGCGCCGTCGTCACATCGTTTTCGCGCCCGAGGAGATCGATGTTCATCTTTCCCACGCGGCTGGAATAGCGGGCCGACGCCAACAGCTGCGTTGCGCGATCAATCGCAAACTTTGCCGCCTCGTAGTTATGCGACGCATCGTCATATGCAGCCAGTGCTTGGTCACAAGGCCTCTTTGCTCCCGACTCCTGTGCATGCGCCGCAGGAAGGGGGAGGCCAGCCAAAACCGCAAGCGCGGCAACAAGAGGTGATTTTATCATCTAATGTCCTCCCTGATGACAATCCATACTAATCCTCCTGGAAGTCCGCACAATCGTGTCATCAGTCTCAAACGGGGGCGACATTTGCTTGTTCGGCAACTATAGATGGTGCCTCGGCCAATTCGATGGCTCCCCAAACAACTTTCAATCACACCGCATCCGTCAGGGAGTTGGAATCATGGAGTATCGTCAACTTGGCCGCTCCGGTCTCATCGTATCAGCCCTTAGTCTCGGCACGATGACTTTTGGGGGAAAAGGCAATTTTGCCAAGACCGGAGACACCGACCTCGAAGGCGCCAAGCGTCAGGTGGACATGGCGCTCGATGCCGGGATCAATCTTTTCGATACAGCGGATATCTATTCAACGGGAGCGTCGGAGGAAATTCTCGGGCAGGCCCTCAAGGGCAAGCGTGACAGCGTGCTTATTGCGACCAAAGCCCGGTTCCGCATGGGCGCGGAAATCAACGATGCAGGCCTGTCGCGCTACCATCTCATCCGTGCAGCGGAGGCAAGCCTCAAGCGCCTCGGCACGGATCATATCGATCTTTACCAACTGCACGAATGGGACGGCCTGACGCCCCTTGATGAAACGCTCGAAGCGCTGGATACGCTGATCCGTTCCGGCAAGGTGCGCTATGCCGGCGTATCGAATTTCTCGGCATGGCATTTGATGAAGGCGATGGGAACCGCAGCGATGAGGAATTACGTCGCTCCAGTGAGCCAGCAGATCCATTACAGTCTCGAAGCGCGCGAAGCCGAATATGAGCTGATTCCAGCGACGCTCGATCAGCAACTCGGCGTGCTCGTCTGGAGCCCGCTCGCCGGCGGTCTTCTTTCCGGCAAACATCGCCGCGACAAGGCTGCGCCCGAAGGCACGCGGCAGCTCGCCAATTGGGGCGAACCGCCAATTCGCGATGAGGATCGGCTCCATGATATTATCGACGTTCTCGTCGCTATCGCCGAAGAGCGCAATGTCTCTGCAGCGCAGATCGCGCTCGCCTGGCTTCTTGGGCGCCAGGGGGTGACATCCGTCATCATTGGCGCGCGGACGGACACGCAACTAGCTGACAATCTAAAGGTGGCGGATGTTGTTCTGACTGCGGAAGAACGCGAAAAGCTCGACAAGGTCAGCCTGCTGCCGCTGATTTACCCCTATTGGCATCAAGCCCGGACCGCTTCCGACCGCCTCTCGCCTGCCGATCTTTCTCTAATCGAACCTCACCTTTAGAAAGGCCGCGAAGGGAGGATCGCGGGATAGACGACATGCCATATTCTTCAGACAGGACGACGCCGGAATCTGTCTCCGCCGCAGTTGCAAAGCCGGAACTGCCCGGGATTTCTCCCGCCTTGACGTTCCTCTTCGCCTTTGCCTGCGGGGCCATGGTCGGCAACATCTATTATGCACAAGCGCTGATCGGGCTGATCAGCACCGATCTCGACATGCATGGCGGTATGGCGGGGTTCATTGTCACCGTCACGCAGCTTGGCTACGGTGCGGGACTGCTGTTCCTTGTCTCGCTCGCCGACCTCATCGAAAATCGCAAGCTGGTCCTGCTGACGCTAGCCGGCACCGCAATCGGCCTCGCCGGAGCGGCATTGTCGGGATCAGCGACGGCATTCCTCGTGTGCTCCTTCGCTATCGGCTTCTTCGCCTGCGGCGCGCAAGTACTGGTGCCCTTCGCCTCGCATCTCGTGCCCGCCGCCTCGCGCGGGCGCACCATCGGCAACGTCATGGCCGGGCTGCTGACCGGCATAATGCTGGCTCGTCCGCTCGCCAATCTTGTTGCCTCGGAATTCGGTTGGCGGGCGATCTTCTGGATTTCTGCCGCCGCCATGCTCGTTGTGCTCTTGCTCCTGCGCGCAGCATTACCCCAGCGCCAGCCACAGGGTTCGATGCGCTACGGCGACATCCTGAAGTCGATGTGGCATCTGCTTGTCACCACGCCCGCGCTGCAACGCAGGGCGATTTACCAGGGCATCATCTTCGCCTGCTTCAACCTGTTCTGGACGGCGATGCCACTGCTGCTGACCGACAGGTTCGGCTACAGTCAACGGCAGATCGCCTTGTTTGCCCTCGCAGGGGCGGCAGGCGCGGCGGCAGCGCCCATCGCCGGGCGTTTGGCCGATCGCGGCTACACCCAACGCGGCACGGCTGTTGCAATGGTGACGCTGACTGTCTGGTTCCTTATCGCCGGCTGGGCAGGGGCCGCCATTTCCATTTCGGCACTGGTTCTTGCCGCAATCTTCATCGACAGCGCTGTCCAGACGAACCAGATCCTCAGCCAGCGCATCATCTTTTCATTGAACGAGAATGCCAGGGGAAGACTCAACGCCGTCTATATGACCATCGTCTTCCTGCTTGGGTCGGCTGGCTCGGCACTTGCAGCGGCGACCTATTTCTACGGTGGCTGGTGGACGACGGCAGCGTCAGGTGCTGGCCTTGGCCTTGCAGTGCTGCTGATCTTTGCGACCGAGCGTTTCAAGCGGACCTAGGGTCAGGCCGCCCATTGAGCGATATCATCGCGCTCTCCGATCAGGGCGAGCCCGTGGGCAATGGACAGGAGTTCGCCGCCAGTCTCTATGCGTCCTTGGTCGAAGCGCTCATTGAAGATGCGGCGAACCGCGGGCACAAACGAGGTGCCGCCGGTGAGGAATATCTTGTCGATGTCTCCGGGATGGGTGCGCGTTTTCTCCAGGACTTGATCCAAAGCGCCTTCGATGCGCGCCAGATCCCCTTCGATCCAGGCCTCGAAATCGGCACGGCGGATCGTCTTGCGGCCGCCACGTCCCAAAGGAGCAAAGTCGAACTCCGCTTCCTCCGCTGAAGAAAGCGCGATCTTGGTGGCAGAGACAGCCTGGTACAGCGGGTAGCCTTCGTCGTGATCCACCAGATCGACGAACAGTTCCAGCCGCTCAGGGTCGAGGCTGTCGCGCACGAGCTTCTTCAGCGCAACGAACTCCTTGGAGGTCTTGAAGATTGAAAGCTGATTCCAGCGGCCGAAATTGGCGTACCAGGAGGCGGGAACTTCAAGGGTTTTGTCGAAACTCTTGAAATAACTGCCTTTGCCGATCTGCGGGGCGACGATCTGATCGATCATGCGATAGTCGAAGTGATCGCCGGCTATCCCGACGCCGGAATGGCCGATCGGTGTGGCGCTGAGCCTGCCGCCCGACGTTTCGAAGCGAATAATGGAGTAGTCGGTCGTGCCACCGCCGAAATCGGCGACGAGGACGGTGGCATCCGATTTGAGATTCTGAGCGAAATAGAACGCGGCGGCCACAGGCTCGTAGACGAAATGGATTTCCGGAAAGCCAAAACGTGTCAAGGCCTCGTTGTAACGATCGGTGGCTAACTGCGGATCGGGGTTGGCGCCGGCGAAGTGAACCGGGCGACCCGTAACAATTCGCGATATTTCCGACGGCCAGTTGTCACCCGCATAGATCTTGAGGCGCCGCAGAAAAATTTCCATCAGGTCTTCGAACGTTTGCCGTTTGGCGAATATCAAGGTTCCCTGGAAGAGCGCGCTTGCTGCAAAGGTCTTGATCGACTGTAGGAATCGGCATTCGCCGGGATGGTCGATGAATTGGCGGATGGCGGCATGTCCTGCCTCCACCTTCAAGGCGGAAGCACCGACGACCGGGTCTTTCATGAAAGACAGGGCAGTGCGCATACTGTCAGCGGTGCCCGCCGCGCTGGTAAAGGCCATGGAATGCGTTGTCACGCCATCGGCCAGTGCCATGACGGTGTTGGTCGTGCCAAAGTCAAAACCCAGCGCCTGAGCCATCGCAGCGCTCCCTGTATTCGGTGATTTTAATGAGATCGATATAGTAACCGGGGCAGCACAATGCGTACCCGGCAAGGGACGCGCGTCATGGCACAAGTGAGGCGGACATGCAAGCGCGGGCAGTCATCCCTGGTCGTTCTTTTCCGAACTTTTGATGAAGTCTACGAACGCGCGTAGCGGTGCCGGCATATGTTTGCGGCTTGGATAATAGAGCCTTGGTCCGGTGAAGCTCTGCCACCACGGAACCAGGATCGGCGCCAGTGCGCCGCGCTCCAATGCGTCCTGCAAGAGCTCCTCGAAGGTGTAGATCAGCCCGAGACCGGCGATCGCAGCGCCGAGTTGCAATTCGGCGGTGGTGGCAATCAGCGGCCCGTTGGGTGCGATCTTGACCAGTTTGCCGTTGCGCTCGAATTCCCACGGCGGAACATAGCCGCTGGCGAAACGATGCCGGATGCAGGCGTGATGAACGAGGTCGTGCGGGTGCTCCGGCTTGCCGTGCGCCGCAAGGTAGGATGGCGCTCCAGCCGCTACAAACCGCTGGCTGCGCGGTCCAATCGGGATGGCAATCATGTCGCGCTCGATGCTTTCGTCATAGCGGATACCGGCATCGAACCCGGCCGCGAGCACATCGATGAACGTATCCGTGGCCGAGATCTCCAAGTTGATGCCCGGATATGTCGCCAGAAAGCGATTGACGATGGGCGACAATATCTTTTGTGCGGCAATCGTCGGCACATTGAGTTTAAGCGTTCCGGCCGGGCTGTCGCGAAGACTGTTCAGCGTGTCGAGAGCGGTGGCTATTTCGCCCAGTGCTGGTGAAAGTCGTCCTATGAGCAAGGCACCTGCCTCGGTAGGGGTGACGCTGCGCGTCGTCCTGTTGAGCATCCGCATGCCGAGCCGCGCCTCAAGTCGGCGTATGGCTTCACTCAAGGACGACGCGGAGACGCCGCGAAGCGTTGCCGCGGCTCGAAAGCTGCGGGCCCGTGCCACTGCCACCAAGGCACTCAAGTCTGAAAGATCAGGCTCAATCATTGTGCATGATTCCGAACAAGCTGTGCTCAATATACACGATTATCGCACAACAGTTTACCCCTTATATTGCGATCATGTTTCAAATGAACCAGTTCCAGGAGTTCAAGAATGCAATATCGTCAACTTGGTGCGACCGGACCACGTGTCTCTGAAATCGGCCTCGGCTGCATGGGCATGTCCGGCATATACGGGCCTTCCGATCGAGCGGAGAGCATTGCCACCATCCACGCCGCTCTTGAAACGGGCATCAATCTGCTCGACACCGGAGACTTCTACGGTTCCGGACACAATGAAATGCTGATCTGCGAGGCGTTGAAAGGCAGCAGGCGCGACAATGCCGTGCTGAGCGTCAAGTTTGGCGGCTTGCGCGATCCTGCTGGCGGATGGACAGGCTTCGATGCGCGGCCGCAAGCGGTCAAGAACTTCGTTGCCTATTCCCTGCAGCGGCTTGGCGTCGACTACCTCGATATCTACCGTCCGGCGCGGATCGATCCCAATGTGCCGATCGAAGAGACGATCGGCGCCATCGCCGATCTGGTCAAGGCTGGATACGTCAAGCATATCGGCCTTTCGGAAGTCGGATCGGAGACCATCAGACGTGCCGCGGCCGTCCATCCCATCGTTGACCTACAAATTGAATATTCGCTGATTTCGCGCGGGATCGAGGATGGAATTCTGGAGACCTGCCGCGAGCTAGGAGTCGACATTACCGCCTATGGAGTTCTGTCGCGCGGCCTGATCAGTGGGCATTGGACCAAGGAGCGGGCGGGGCCAGGAGATTTCCGGGCACACAGCCCGCGCTTCCAGCCCGAGAATGTCGACAAGAACCTGGCTCTGGTCGACGCTCTCGAACAGGTCGCCGCGGCAAAGGGCGTTACAGTTGCGCAGATCGCCATTGCCTGGGTCGCGGCGCAGGGCGATGACATTATCCCGCTTATCGGCGCACGCAGCCGCGACCGGTTGACCGAGGCAATGGGCGCAATTGCCGTTGTCTTGACGCGCGACGATCTGGCGGCCATCGAAGCGGCGGTGCCAAAGGGCGCTGCTGCGGGAGACCGCTACGCCGCCGTACAGATGGCGCATCTCGACAGCGAGACCGGTCATTAAGTTTGCGCCGGCCGGCTCCGCGCGCTGAAAACAGCGCGCGGCTTCGTTGCTCACATCGGCGGAACGACCCCGTTGGTGCCGACGACGACGCGTTTGGTGGTAAGGCTGTCACCTGGGTCGTGCTCGGCGGCGACGAAAACCGTCGCCCCCGGCTTCAAGTCGTCCTTGGTCGCTTGTGCCAGCGTGACGATCGGCGTGCCATCCGGTATGGCGATCTTTTTTTCCGTGCCGTGATAAACCACGGTGACGGTGCGGCCATCGACGCCTTTCACCGCATCTGCGACCGTGGCATTGGTCATGCTGCTGTTCGGCTTCAGATCCCAGGGCCGGTCGCCTTCGCCCGTTCCTTTCAGAGCGGCGGGAAAGATCACGACTTCCACGGCGCTGCTCACGTCAGCGCTCTTCGGCACATTGGTGATACCGACGAAGTCTCCCTTCTTGATATCATCTATCGATGCTTTGGCGACGCCACCGACCACCCAGCCATCGCTTAAGGCCACCGTAGCAACGGGTCCTTCACGTGTCTTGATCACAATTGACTTATCAGTGATGCTCTCGATGGTTCCGCGAACATTGACACGATTTGAAGCCTGCGTGCTGCTCGCCTGCTTCATCATGCCATCGGCATGTGCGGGCAGTGCAACCGCCACCATTGCCCCAAGCGCGAGTGCCTGGAAGCTCAGCTTCAACATTTTAGTCGTCATGGTCGTTCTCCTGTAACTACAGGCGACCGTCGGGCCCTATTGTCCGGCGGTTTTCGGCGCCTGCTTTTCCACGTGTCCGCCAAATTCGCTGCGCATGGCAGACAGGATCTTGTTGGCGAACTCGGCATTGCCGCGTGAACTGAATCTTTCCAACAGTGCTGCGCCGAGCACCGGCGCGGGCACCGCCTCATCGATAGCCGCGATCAGCGTCCAGCGGCCTTCGCCTGAATCCGATACGCGGCCGGCAAATTTCTCAAGGCCGGGATCCTCGTAAAGGGCATCGGCGGTCAGATCGAGCAGCCACGAGCTGATCACGCTACCTCGGCGCCATACCTCGGCGATATCGGGCAGGTTGAATTGGTATTGATAGTGCTCCGGGTGCTGGAGCGGCGTCGTTTCGGCGTCGATCTCGTGCGAGCGCAGGCCGATATCGGCATTGCGCAGGATATTGAGGCCTTCGGAATAAGCCGCCATCAGGCCATATTCGATGCCGTTGTGAACCATCTTGACGAAATGTCCGGCGCCATGCAGGCCGCAATGGAGATAGCCTTGATCTGCGGTGCTGGCCCCGCCCGCCTTTTCCCGGCGGCTTTGCGTTTCCGGCACATTGCCTTTGCCGGGGGCAAGCGTTGCGAAGATCGACGACAGATGCTGCACGGTCTCCGACTCGCCGCCAATCATGAGGCAATAACCGCGCTCCAGCCCGAATACACCGCCGCTGGTGCCGACGTCGACATAGTGAATGCCCTGCTTTTTGAGTTCGCCGCTGCGCCGAATATCGTCGTGATAATAGGAGTTGCCGCCATCGATGACGATATCGTCCTTGTCGAGCAGGGGGACGAGTTTGGCGAGAACCGCATCTACGACCGCGGCCGGGAGCATGAGCCAGACGGCCCGCGGCTGCGCCAGCATTGAAACAAATTGTTCTAGTGAGGTGGTTCCTTTGGCACCGAGGCGTTGCAAATCAATCATGCTTTCCGCGCGGGTATCGTAGACAACGCAGTCGTGACCGCCCTTCAGCAGGCGCTGCGTCATGTTGTTGCCCATGCGCCCCAGTCCAATCATGCCGATCTGCATCTCAATTCTCCTTGGCAGGGTGAAAACTCTTCTGGAGGCTGTACGTTATCGCGGGCGCGAGCAACAGCCAAGGTAGGCGCAGCTTCATGCAGGCACAACCACGCGGCATGGTCATAAGATCGTGAAGCGCGATTGATCCGCGTGCGGCCGAACGCTGTGCGTGCGCATAAAAAGGGGCCGGCCGCGAGTTGCGGCCGGCCTATGAATTGTACTGGTGGTGGGGTCAATGGCGCGGTAGCAGCTTTTGCACCTCATCCGCCGCATCGTTGAGCGCAACATCCGGGGTCGCCGACTGCTCGACGATACGGGACAAATTGTCGACGATGGTCTGGGTGACTTTCACGCCATTCGCGCCCGGAAATGCATACCATGGGATCATCAGATTCATCTGATTGAGACCGGTCTTGAACAAGGGATTCTTGTCGTAGAAATCAGCCAGATATTCCGAGGATTTGGCTGCCAGTTCATTGTTGGGCACATAACCTGTTCCGGGCACGACCACTGAAGCGCCATAGGGACCCGCGGCGAATTTCGCAAACGTCCACGCAGCGTCCAGTTTTGCGGCATCCTTGGTAAGAATCACAACAGCATTGCCGCCGGTCGGCAGATGGCCCTTCTCAGGGTTGAGTAGCGGGATCGGACCGGTACGCAGGTCGAACTTGCCGCCGACATTCTTGATCGTATTGCGCAGCGCACCTGTCGTCTGGAACGCGAAACCGACCTTGCCCGCAACGAAGGCCTGTTCGCCAGCGGGTTTGGTCAGAACCGGCATGCCGCCCTCCTTCACCATGCGGCTGATCAGGTCGACTGCGGCCTTGCCTTCCGGACCGTTGAAGGCGACTTTCTTCTCATCGGGGGAAAGCATCGCGCCGCCTGCACCGAATAGCAGCGCCGAGAACATCCCTTCGTCGCCTTGCCAGCGGAAATCGATACCATCGTTGCCGTTGCCGAGGGCCTTGATCTTGCCGCCAAGGGTGATGACTTCGTCCCAGGTCTTCGGTGGCTGGTCGGGGTTGCCACCCGCGGCGCGAACCAGGTCGGCATTGTAGTACATGATCGGGTTGGAGGTGGCGAAGGCCAGTCCTACCTGCTGGTCGCCAACCTGAGCTAGCTTGAGGATGTGATCGGTGAAGCCCTGCTTTTCCATATCGCCTTCCTTGGCGATAAGGGGTTTCATATCAACATTGACGCCACGTTCAGCGATCATGCGCAGGCGGTTGAGGCCAACGAAAGTTACGTCGGGCATCTCGGACGTGCCGGCCTGACGCAATATGGTTTGGATGCCTTCTTCATACGTCGCCGAAGGGCTGACGAAATTGATATGAATATCGGGGTGCTCTTCCATGAACTTCTTGGATATTACGTCCATCACGTCCTTGAAGAATCCCGGCATAGGGTAGTGAACGTTGAGGGTCGTGTCGGCAAAGGCCGGGGCGCATAGGCCTGTGGCGATGGCCGCGGTAGCTATGGTTCTCGTCAGGAAATGCATAATTCACTCCTTTGTTCGTTGCGAAATGGGGTGGATTGTCAGCCCTTCAGGCCTGTTAGGGTAATGCCTTCGATGAAACGTCGCTGGGCCAGCAGAAATGCCAGGACGAGGGGCAGGGTGATAACGAGGGTCGCGGCCATCAGTGCCCCATAATCATCGCCGGCCTCGGCGGCGCGAAAGAAAAGTAGTCCTAGCGGCGGCGTTGCCTTGTCCGGGGCCGTAATGACGATCAACGGCCAGAACAGATCGTTCCAGTGCGCAACGACCGAGAAGATCGCGAAGGCGGTTATCGCGGGCCATGCGTTCGGCACGATGACCCGGGCAATGATCGACGTTTCCGACATACCGTCGAGACGGGCGGCGGATATCAGGTCATCGGGCATGGCGCGGAAGAATTGCAGGAACAGGAAAATACCGAAGACCGAGATGAAGAACGGGGCCGACAGGGCGAAATAGCTGTTGAGCAATCCGGCCTTGGTCAGGACCACATAAATCGGCAATGCCGTCGTATGAACGGGAATGAGCAGACCGAGCATGACCATCGTCATCATGATCTGCGCGGCACGAAATTTGAGCTTCGCCATCGCATAGGCACAGGGAATGGCGACGATTACCTGAGCGGCGAGGATCAGCGCGCAGACGATGACCCCATTGAGCAGCAGTTGCAGCATGGGAACCCTCGAAAAGGTCTTGGCAAGATTTTCCCACAAAGCCCAGTGTTGCGGCCATAGCGACAATGACGAGGAAAAAATCTCCTCGCGTGACTTTGCCGCCGTGGAGAGCATCCAGATATAGGGTGCCAGAAATAGAAGCGCTCCCGCAGACAGCACGGCGAGACGCAGGTTCCGAAGTGAGAACAGAGGTGCGGGTCTCATGTGTAGTGCACCCTGCGATCGAGCACCCGATACTGGAGGAACATCAGGACGATGAGGACGCCAAGGAAAATGACGGTCATCGCCGAGGCATAGCCGACCCGAAGGTAGACGAACCCTTCCTGGTAGATGGTCCAGAGCAACACCTCGGAACTCTTGTTCGGACCGCCTTCGGTCAGGAATTTCACGGTCTCGAATACCTTCACCGCATTGATGATGCTGATGGTGGTGACAAAGAGCGTCGTCGGGCCGAGCATGGGCCATGTAACAAGGCGGAAACGCTCGAAGCCGCTCTTGGCGCCATCGACCTCGGCAGCAGCATAAAGCTCGCGCGGGATCGCGGTGAGGCCAGCGAGAAACAGCACCATGTTGAAGCCGACCGACTGCCAGACGCCGATAATGGCCAGGCTGATAAGGACGGTCTGGCTGCTGCCGAGCCAATTTGGCCCAGGGATACCGACGAGGGCGAGGAGGGCATTGACCGGTCCCAGCGTCGGATGCAGCAGATATTGGAAAACGGTCGCCATGGCGACGAGAAGCGATGCGACCGGGAGAAAGTAGACAGTGCGGAAGAAGGCACGGCCTCGGGTTTCGCTTTCGATGAGCAGCGCAATCCCAAGTCCGATCAGTACCGACAACGGCGTTACGATTGCCGTATAAATCGCGGTGTTCTTAAGCGAGATCAAAAAGGTCCGATCACCGAAGAGCTCGACATAATTGTCGAAGCCGATGAACTGAAAATCATCATAACCGAGTTCAAAATTGGTCATGCTGAAGACCACGACTGCAACAGTCGGTAGCAAAACCAGCCCTACAATAAGCACAACGGCGGGCGCAGCCAGTTTCCAAGCTGTCAGTGCTTCCTGTTTGGCGGCCCGTTCGGCTGCTAGCCTTGCCAGCGAATGCCCGGGCAGATTCTGCGCAGTTGCTGCCGTCATGTCAGGCATGCTCCGCGATTTTCGCCGGCGCGCGCAGCGGTATCCGTGTCCCATCGCCGCCAAAGACGAGGCAGGCGTCAGGCTCGACGTGCAGGCGGACGGGTGCGCCAGATGTAATATGCCTGACATCCGACGGCGCTGCCTTTACCGTAATTCCCGGGGCACAGCCCGCGACCTGTGCGAAAACTATGACTTCGGAGCCGAGGAACTCCAGCCGCGATACGACCGCCGGAATACCTTCAGCCTTTGGGCCACGCATAGTGACCCGCTCCGGCCTGATCCCGATCTGGACAGGCGTTCCGACCGGGCCACTAACGCCCTCAACCAGGGTTTTCCCGGCGAAGCTGACTGTACCATTCTCGGAGGTCAGCGCGTCGAGCACATTGATGCGAGGACTGCCGATGAACTTGGCCACTTCAATATGGCGCGGGTCATCATAGATCCGCGATGGCTCATCGAATTGCAGGAGCCTGCCACCCAGCATCACCGCCACCCGGTCGGCCATACTGAGGGCTTCAGCCTGATCGTGAGTGACGTAAAGCGTCGGCACACCAGCACGCCGGTGCAGGTCGACAATTTCGGCGCGCGTATGGACGCGCAGATTTGCGTCAAGATTTGAGAGGGGCTCATCCATGAGGAAGACGCCTGGCTGGCGCACGAGCGCTCGCGCCAGTGCCACACGCTGCCTCTGACCACCCGACATCTGGCCCGGCTTTCGATCCAGAAGATGATCGATCTTGAGGCTGGCGGCGGTGGTCGTCACCTGTTCATGTATAAGGGCCTGTTTTGCGGAGCGTCCAGCAATGAGCCGACCGAAGAATGGCATGCGTTCGAGTTTCGACAGGTTGCGCATTGCCAGTGGCACGGCGATGTTTTGCGCGGCCGTAAGGTGCGGGTAGAGGGCGTAGGACTGGAACACCATTGCGACGTTGCGGTCTGCAGGATGGTCAGCGGTAATGTCCCGGTGCCCCATCCATACGCCGCCATTGTCACCATGGTCGAGACCGGCGGCAATGCGCAGCAAAGTTGTCTTTCCGCAACCAGACGGCCCGACCAGTGCGATGAACTCGCCATCCTCGGCCTCGATCGTGACGTCGTTGAGGATGGGCGTAGCGCCGTATGATTTGGAGATGTTTCTCAGGGCAAAAGCGCTCATGAAACGGCCTTGTCTACAGCTGGCTTGGCGCGGGGATAAACTTCATCCATTACATCATCGAGCAAAAAGGGCGTCATTCCCTTGATCTGGACAATCTCGGTATGAACGTCATCGCCTAGGGTGTGTACCATGGCGCCGACGATGCGCTCCCCGGGCATGTCGCGTTCCATCGGACCCACGATGAACGCTGCCGCGGGTGCCCACGCCAACTTCGTACTGCCCAGTTTGCCGATCCAGGCACGATGGAGATGGCCGCTCGCGAACAAGGCCACATCGTGCGCCGCGATAAGATCGCGCAGATGCTGGCGCGCGGAAGGGCGCACACTCCAATACCCGGTATCGCCTTCATTCGGTTCGTCGACAAAGAGCGGCTTGTGAGCAAACATCGCGATGCGGCGCGTCCCCGCACCTGCCAACGCATTCTTCGACCAGTCGAACTGTTGTAGTTCCGCTTCTGGGTTGCTGCCGAGCGTAAGACTATTGATTCCGATGAAGCGCCAATTTTTCGTATCATGAACCCACTCATCGGGACCGACCAGCCGGCGCCAGCGTTGCAGGCGCTCGGCGTTCATTGGCTGTGCGCTGCCGGGCATGTGGCCGACATCGTGGTTGCCCGGAACAATGAGCAGAGGGAACCGAAGTTCGGTCATGAGCTGCATCGAGAATACGAGATCGTTCTCAATATCGGCTCCGTCGAGAGCAAGATCGCCAGTATGAATGACAAGGTCCGGTTGCTGAGCCTCGATCCACTCCGCCAAAGGCCGCCAGTTGCCGTTAAAATGGGTTTTTGCCGGACTAAGGTGAGTATCCGTTATCTGGATGATCCGCACGGTCGTATTCTCGCTCGATATGAAATGTCGCGAGGAACATGAACATCACCGAAAATGTGGCATTCGCTCCGCGCTATTGATTAGCAGCGCGGTGTTATTAAGCTCTCCGGATGACAATGGCGTCTCAGGCAGCTAACGGTTTTATGACATTAGTGACGTACGATCAGCGTCAGTCTGAACGAGCGACACAAACTCCGCGGCATCGCCTCCAAACAGTGTCATAAATAGAACTGCGCTAGGCCTACCACCAGCCATAGCGATAGTAGGGCGGGCCATAGAGCATGCCCTGGTCGGCCACCATCTGCGCACGCCGGTCGGCGCGCCGGTCCAGATCTAGCCTGAGCAAACAGTTCGAGAAAGGGGTAGTTCCGCGCTTGAATCCAAAGGAGGAGCAGGTGTGGGCGTCGATCGCCCGTTGTTCTTCGGGTGTTATGGTTTGGCACGCGGCAACAAAAAGTGTCAGCACGACTGCGAAGAACATCACTGGTCTCATAAGTTCCTCCTGGATCTGGCCGATCATGTAGGAACACCCATTATCGCAACTGCCCGCTGCAATGAACAGTGAGACTTTCGTCATACGAAAATGCTGCAAGTAGCAGTGACGTCAGGTCACATGAGGAAGGGGCCGACAATCATCAAGAGAACAACGGCGCCTGCCAGGATCGGCAGGATTGAAAAGCCTGAAGACGTGGTTCGGGATCTTAATACCAATTTGGCAACGTCAGCAGAACGGTCGCTGCTATTTCTGTAAATACGACAAAGACGACGAATGGAATAAATCCATCGCTGACCTTCCGATTGTCATTGGCTGCTGCAACGCTCATTAAAGGCTGCTCCCGATTTAACGACCCTCGCACCAAGCGAGACAGGTCATGATCGTCAGTGCCGAATTCGGCTTAGTCACACAACTGTAACAGTTTGAAATCTTTTGTCACCCCAAAAGTTTCTAGTCGCCGGTCAACGTGTTCGGGTATTCCGGCTGGATCAAAGGAAAACTTTTTCGCTTCAGTGGTTTGGTCCAGGCGGTGCATGCTGGAAAAAAATGCACCGCCTGGATTTTTGTCACTCTGCCGGTGTCGCGGCGGGGAGAATTTGGCCGGAATTGTGGCCGGATTCGCCTTCGAAATGACTTCCGTGGGTGGCATGGCGCAAGGCGCGGTTGCCCGTGAGCGCTCGCACAAGCACATAGAAAACCGGCGTCATGAACAGCCCGAACAGTGTTACGCCGATCATACCGGCAAACACCGCCACACCCATGGCGCTGCGCATCTCGGCGCCGGCGCCCGTGGATGTCACCAGCGGCACCACGCCCATGATGAAGGCGAGGGAGGTCATCAGGATCGGCCGCAGCCGCAGGCGGCTCGCTTCGACAACCGCCTTGAACGGCGTCGCGCCCGCGAACTCCAGCTCCCGCGCAAATTCGACGATCAGGATCGCGTTTTTGGCGGAAAGGCCGACAAGCACAATCAAGCCGATTTGCGTGAAGACGTTGTTGTCACCCGCAGTAAGCCAGACGCCGGTGAGGGCGGCGAGCAGGCCAAGGGGCACGATCATGATGATAGACAGCGGTAGAGCCAGACTTTCATATTGCGCGGCGAGGACGAGGAAGACCAGGAGGATCGACAGCGGGAAGATGAGATACGCGGAATTGCCGGCGATGATCTCCTGGTAGGTCAGCTCCGTCCACTCGAAACCGATGCCGGAGGGAAGAGTTTCGGCAGCAATCTTCTCCACGGCAGCGCGCGCCTGTCCGGACGAGAAGCCTGGTGCCGCGTTGCCATTCACGTCGGCCGCAAGGAAGCCGTTGTAACGCATCACCCGGTCCGGTCCGGCACTTGAATCGACCTTCAACAGGGCGGAAAGCGGGATCATCTCTCCGGACCCGGAGCGCACTTTCAGGTCGCCAATGTCTTCAGCCTTTGCCCGGAAGTTCGATTCCGCCTGCATACGGACGGAATAGGTACGGCCGAACTTATTGAAGTCATTCACGTAGACCGAGCCGAGATAGATCTGCAGCGTATTGAAAATTTCCGGCAGCGATACATTGAGCTGGCGCGCCTTCGCGCGGTCGACGTCCGCATAGAGCTGCGGCACGTTGATCTGGTAGCTCGAGAACAGTCCTGTCAACTCGGGTGCCTTTGCCGCCTTGCCAAGGAACGCCTTGGCCGCATCGTCCAATGCCTGATAACCCAGACCGTTGCGGTCCTCGATCTGCAGCTTGAAGCCGCCAATCGCGCCAAGTCCCTGGACGGGCGGAGGCGGGAACACGGCGCTGAACGATTCCTGGATGCCAAAGAGCTGCTTGTTGAGCTGCATGGCAATTGCACCAGCGCTGAGTTCCGGGCTCTTTCGTTCCTCGAAAGGCTTGAGCGAGACGAAAACGATGCCGGCATTGGCACTGTTGGTAAAACCGTTGATCGAGAGCCCGGGGAAGGCGATCGTGCTCTGGACGCCCGGAATCTTCAGGGCGATGTCACCGATGCGGCGCACCACTGCTTCGGTCCGATCAAGTGTCGCACCATCCGGCAGCTGGGTGAAGCCCACCAGATATTGCTTGTCCTGAGGCGGAACGAAACCACCCGGTACGCTCTTGAACATGAAGGCCGTCGCGCCGATGAGCAGCAGATAGATACCCATCATCACAGTCTTGCGGGAAATGACGCCCCGCACGCCCTTGCTGTAACCGTTGGCACCGCGCGAGAACACGGCGTTGAATCCGCGGAACAGCCAGCCCAGCGTCTTGTCCATGAACCGTGTCAAAGCGTCCTTTGGCGCGTCGTGCCCCTTGAGAAGAAGCGCGGCGAGGGCGGGCGACAGGGTCAGCGAGTTGAACGCGGAGATGACGGTCGAGATCGCAATCGTCAGCGCGAACTGACGATAGAATTGTCCGGTCAGGCCGGAAATGAAGGCAAGCGGCACGAACACAGCGACGAGAACCAGTGCGATCGCGATGATCGGTCCCGAAACTTCGCGCATGGCCTGGATCGTCGCCTGCCTCGGCGCAAGTCCATTCTCGATATTGCGTTCGACATTTTCCACAACGACGATGGCGTCATCCACGACGATACCGATCGCAAGAACCAGTCCGAACAGACTGAGCGCGTTCACCGAAAAGCCGAAAAGATGCATCACCGCAAACGTGCCGATGATCGAGATCGGTACGGCGATCAGTGGAATGATCGACGCGCGCCAGGTTTGCAGGAACAGGATCACGACAAGGACCACCAGCACCACGGCTTCTAGCAGGGTATGCACAACTGCCTCGATCGAGGCGCGCACGAACTGCGTCGTGTCGTAGACGATCTCGTAGTCCACACCTTCCGGCATGGTGAGCTTCATCTCGTTCATGACCGCGCGCACCTGGTCGGCGATCTGGATCGCGTTCGAGCCAGGTGCCTGGAATACGGGGATCGCTACCGCCGGCTTGTTGTCGAGGAGCGAGCGCAGCGAATATTGGGCGGCGCCAAGTTCGATCCGGGCAATGTCGCGCAGATGGGTAATTGCCCCATTTGCAGCTGTCTTTACGATGATCTGGCCGAATTCCTCCTCGGTCTGCAACCTGCCTTGCGCATTCACCGACAATTGCAGATTGACGTCGTTAGGGCTCGGGGAGGCACCGATAACGCCGGCCGCGGCCTGCACGTTCTGCGCGCGGATTTCACTAAGGACATCCGTTGCGGACAGTCCCAACTCCGCCGTCTTTTGCGGGTCAAGCCAGATGCGCATCGAATAGTCGCCCGAACCGAAGAGCTGCACATCACCGACTCCTTTGATGCGTGCGAGCCGGTCCTTGATGTTGATAAGGGCATAATTGCGCAGATAGGTAATGTCATAGCGGTTGTTGGGCGAGATGAGGTTGACCACCAGCATCAGGTCGGGTGAGCTCTTCACTGTCGTGATGCCGAGGCTGCGCACCTCCTCCGGCAGGCGGGGCTCGGCCTGCGATACGCGGTTCTGCACCAGCTGCTGCGCCTTGTCTGGGTCCGTTCCGAGGGCAAATGTCACTGTCAGCGTCATCTGGCCGTCAGCCGTCGCCTGGCTGCCCATATAGAGCATGCCTTCGACGCCGTTGATCGATTCCTCGATCGGCGTCGAAACTGTCTCGGCAATGACCTTCGGATTGGCGCCAGGATATTGCGCGCGCACGACGATCGATGGCGGCACCACATCGGGATATTCCGAGACGGGCATTGCCGTCAGGGCGATCAGGCCACCAAGGAAGATGACGAAAGAAAGAACGCCCGCAAAAATCGGGCGATCAATGAAGAAATTGGAGATATTCATTTCAATCCCACCTGCCCGGAACGGGGCTTTGGATTATTGCTTTGCTTGAGCCTGATCGGCCAGCGCTTGCTGGTTCGCGGCGGCGGTCGCACTCATCGCCACCATCTGAGGCGCGACAAGCGAGCCGGGGCGGACACGCTGAAGCCCATTGACGACGATCTTCTCGTCAGCCTGCAGTCCGGCCGTTACGATCCGCAACCCGTCGGCTCTGGCCCCAAGCGTGATCTCACGATACTCGACGATGTTCTGCGGATTGACGACCATCACAAACTTCTTGTTCTGGTCGGTACCAACGGCCTTTTCGTCGACCAGCAGTTCCTGCCGCTCGTTGGCTTGGCCCATGCGGACCTTGGCGAACTGGCCCGGCATAAGCCGACCGTCAGCATTGTCGAACACCGCGCGTACCTTGACTGTGCCGCTCGACACATCGACGCTGTTATTGATCAACTGCAGCTTGCCGCCGACGTCGTTCGAACCCTGCACGTCCATTTGAACCGGGATACGGTCGACGAAATCGCGGCTGTTCAGGCCTTCGGGAAGCTCGGCGAGCGCTTTGGCTACGACATTTTCATCAGCCTCGAAGCTCGCATAGATGGGGCTGATCGAAACGAGCGAGGTCAGAAGTGGCGAGCTTGGCCCAGCGGCAATCAGATTGCCGGGGGTGATTTCGATCCGGCCGACACGGCCGGTGATGGGCGCGCGAATATCGGTGTAATCGAGGTTGAGCATTGCAGTCTGGAGAACCGCCTGCGCTGCTTCGAGATCGGCTTGTGCGCCCGTCTGCACATTGATGCGCTGGTCGTAATCGCTTTGCGAAACGGTGCGGCTATCGATCAGACGCTTGCCGCGCTCAAGCTCGTTCTTGGCGAATGCCAGTTTTGCCTCTGCCGCGCTGACCTGCGCGCGGGCCCGGGCGACTTCGGCTTCGTAGGGAGCCGGATCGAGCTTGACGAGAAGATCGCCCTGCTTGACGATCGCGCCTTCCTTGAAATGCACAGACTGGATGGCACCTGCGACGCGGGATCGCACTTCAACCGAGTCAACCGCTTCGAGACGGCCCGAGAATTCATTCCACTGGTTGACAAGCTTTGCCTGGACGACGGCGACCGATACCGGCATGGCCTGCGCGGCAGCTGGCTGCTGCTTTTCGCCCTCGGCGCGGCTCTTCGGAAGTTCAAAGACTTGGGCGCCACCCAGGGTTGCAAGCGTTAGAACAATACCGCTGATGAAGAGACTCTTCTTGAAAGTGCTGATTGACATCGTGGTCACCTGCTCTGGAAATATGTGCCATTGGGAGGATGGCAGATCGGGAACTCGATCGTTGACGTTCCATACCGATCGGTATAGAACGGCGATATAAGGCTGCGGCACAGCAGCTGTCAACCGATTTTATACCGAGCGGTATAATTCTTTTAGGGAGTCTTGTCCATGGGAAGGCCCAGGGAGTTTGATGCGGACGACGCCTTGCAGACGGCTTTGGAGCTGTTCTGGCGAAAGGGTTATGAAGGCACGTCCATCACTGACCTGACGGACGGCATGGGCATAACGAAACCCAGTCTCTACGGCACTTTCGGCAACAAGGAAGTCCTCTTCCGGATGGCGCTGCAGCGTTACGAACAAAACTACATGGCTTTCTTCTGGAGTGCCCTTGAGCAGCCGAAAGCACGGACCGTGGCTTTCGACATTTTGCGCGGCTTTGTCAATGCGCAGACGGAGGAGTGCAATCCGGGTGGCTGTCTCGTCGTCAACGCGGCACGCGCCTGCAGCGATGCCGCGCTGGAGATACACAAGACCATCGTTGAACGGATTGAGGTAGGTCAAAAGGCGCTCGCCCGCCGTTTTGAACGGGCCAAGCGCGAAGGGGACCTGCCTGCGGATAGCGATCCGGAAGATCTCGCCCGTTTTATCCTGACCGTTGCACAAGGCACTGCCGTCCAGGCTTCGAGCGGTGCAAGCCGCGAAGAGGTCTACAGGCTCGTCGATATCGCGATGAAATCGTTCCCCGGCGCAAGTTGAACGTGGTGGGCTATGCGGCTTGAGTCACAGAACCCGCGCTAGACTGGTCACGTCAGCCGATTCCGAAAGAGCCATGCCGAAAACGGCAAGGTAATGGCAGCGATTGCGACCAACGCCAGCATTTCCGGCAGCAGCTGTTCTACGCCCGCATTCTCCAGATAGACCTGATGCGTGATGCTAATCGCATAACGCAGTGGATTGATCAGCGTCAGATATTGCAGGATATCGGGCATATTGCCGATTGGCGCCGTCAGGCCCGACAGGAGCATGAATGGCATCAGCAGCACGAATGAATAGATCATTGCCTGCTGCATGTTCGCGGCCAGCGACGAGACGAACAGGCCGATACCCACCGCTGCCGCCAGAAAAAGCACCATCCCGAGATAGAGGATGAAATAAGAGCCGGTAAACGGGATTTGGAACCATAGCTGCGCGACAAGCAGGATGGTCGTCGATTGGCTGAGGCCGACCATCATGGAGGGCAGCGCCTTTCCCACCATGATTTCAGAGGGCCTGAATGGCGTGACCAGCAGTTGATCGAATGTCCCGGCCTCGCGCTCGCGTGCGACCGACATGGCTGTCAGCATCAGGGTCATCATCATGGTGATGGTACCGATCAGCGAGGGGATCATGTACCAGCGGGTCTCGAGGCTTGGGTTATACCAGGCGCGCGTCGTCAGCTTCATACCGCCAGCAGCATCCTGGCCGTTCTCTGAGCGCCAGCGCGTGGTGAAATCGGCTGCGATCGTGCTGAGATAGCTCTGCGCCGTTCCCGCCGTATTGGAATTGCGCCCGTCGGCAATAATCTGGAGCTTGGCCGGCAGTCCTGCCATCAATCGCTTCTCGAAATCCTTGTCAATGACGACGACCAGCAACGCGCGCGCTTCATTGATGTACTTCGCAATGTCAGAGGTGCGCTGCAGCGTTGCCACCCGCGTGAAAGTGCCCGAGCCGTCCAGTTTCGAGATGAGCTCGATGGAGGCCGCACTGTGATCGTGATCGAGAACGGAGTAGGGAACATTGTTGAGATCGTAGCTCGCCGCATAGCCGAATATCAGGCATTGCAGGATCGGTGGCAAGACGAGGACGATGCGGCTTTTCGGGTCCTTGAACATCGCCAGCAATTCCTTGCGTATCAGTGCGACGATGCGGAAAAGTGATTCTTTCATGGTCGCCTCAATCGAGCTTCTTGCGGGTTGCAAAAACTGAGGCCGTCATCAGCCCCGTGGCCATAACCGCAAGCACGGCCGCATTCGGCAGGATGATCGGCCATATGTCCCCAGCGAGAAAGAGCGTTTGCAGGACGCTGACGAAGTAGCGCGCTGGAAAGATATGCGTGATGATCTGGATCGCATACGGCATGCTTCTGATGTCGAACATGAAGCCGGACAGCATCATTGCCGGAAGAAAAGTGACGACCAGGGTGATCTGGCTGGCAACGAACTGATTCTTCGTTGCGGAGGAAATCAAAAGGCCGATACCCAGCGCCACCAGCAGATAGAGCATCGATACGACAACCAGAATCCATAGCGAACCGCGCAGCGGCACGCCGAATAGAACCTGGCTGCCGATGACCGACAGGCCAAGGCCGAGCATGCCGAGCACAAAATAGGGTACGGTCTTGCCAAGGAGGATTTCGCCAGGCCGGGCAGGGGTGACGAACAGCGCCTCGAACGTGCCGCGCTCCCATTCGCGCGCCATCACTAGCGCCGTTAGCAAGGCGCCGATCAGAGTCATTACCAGGACGATAAGGCCTGGGACGAGGAAATAGGTGCTGTCATTGGCTTCGTTGAACCATAGGCGCGTCTGCAGATCGATCGATGCGCCGGTGCTCACGGCCTTTCCTTCAGCCGCCTGACGCGCCATCGCAGCACCGATGGCGCCCTGCGCGTAGCCAAGTGCAATTCGTGCCGTATTCGCATCGCTGCCGTTAACGACGAATTGGATTTCTGGGGTCCCGGCCTCCATGTCGCGGGCAAACTGCATTGGTATGCGCACAATGCCGTTGACCGTCTTGTTCATCAGCATCCGCTCGGCCTCGGCCATGGTCTTGACCTGATGCGTCTCGAAATAGTCCGACAGTTCAAAGCCCGAAACCGCACTGCGCGCCGACGCCGAAGATTCTTCCATCACGAGCGCCACGGGAAGATTTTTGAGGTCGAATGACAGGCCATAGCCGAATAGTACAAGGAGAATCATTGGCATGACGATGCCGACGGCTATGCTGCTCGGGTCACGCACCACCTGCCAGGATTCCTTGCGCACCAACGCCAGAATTCTGCGCAAGCTTCCTTGGCCGAGCCGGGAGGAGGAGGCTGTCATGCTGCCTTCCTTCGTTCAAGGCGCGATTCTTCGACAATGGCGATGAACGCATCTTCCATGTTGGGCTCTTCGCCATTCTTGGACTTGGCATGGCTGCGAATCTCGGCGGGTGTGCCTTCCGCGAGATTGCGCCCGGCATCAAGGATGATGATCCGGTCGCAATATTCCGCTTCTTCCATGAAGTGCGTGGTGACGATCACTGTCACGCCCTGTTCGGACAGGGCAGTGATGCGCCCCCAGAACTCGCGCCGGGCCAGCGGATCGGCGCCGCTGGTTGCCTCGTCCAGAAACAGAATGTCCGGTTCGTGCAAAAGCGCGGCAGCCATGGCGAGGCGCTGCTTGAAGCCGCCCGGCAATTGGCCGCTTGGCAGCGTCGAGAGACTGCCGAGCTCGAATTGCTCCTTTGACCAATCAATTCGTTCGCGCTTCTTTGCGCCGCGCAATCCATAGGCGCTGGCGAAGAAATCGAGATTTTCGTCGACCGATAGGTCGCCATAGAGCGAGAATTTCTGCGCCACATAGCCGAGCTTCTCGCGTGCCTCGGCTCGCGACGTCCGCAAATCCGCACCCGCCACCCGCAAAGTTCCGCTTGTCGCTGGGAGCAAGCCACACAGCATACGGAAGGTTGTGCTCTTGCCGGCACCGTTGGGTCCGAGCAATCCATAAATCTCCCCGCGTTTCACCTGGAACGTGACGTGGTCCACCGCGGTGAAGTCGCCGAACGTGCGGACGAGATCGTTGACTTCCACGGAAATCTCGCCACCGCCTGCCGCCTTCGGTCGGTCCAGCGCGACATTGCTCGACTGGCTCTTCGTCGCAACGGCGCTGAACAGCACCATGAACCCATCCTCGAACCTTGCCGTCACCGGCTGTAGCTTCACGGGCTGATCGTCGATGCGGATATCGTCGGTGTGATCCGGCTGTTTCACCAGCCGCACCTTTCCGGCTTCCGGCACCGCATCAGCGACACCCTCCTGTCGGAACAGCCGCGCCTGCAATGACCGGGCTGTCATACCCTTGTCAGGGGCGACGATGAATACATTGTCCTTCGCCTTGGCGGTGATCTGCTCGGGCTTGCCCTGGGCCAGAACCCTCCCCAGATGCATGACCACGGCATGGCCGCACAGTTCAGCCTCATCGAGATAGGAGGTGCTGACGACGACCGTGAGCCCATCCTCCCGCACGAGTTTGGTGACGATATCCCAGAGTTCGCGCCGCGACAGCGGATCGACGCCGACGGTCGGCTCGTCCAGCAAAAGCAGTTCCGGCGAGCGGACGAGCGTGCAGGCGAGACCGAGTTTCTGCTTCATACCGCCCGAGAGTTTGCCGGCGAGACGTTGGGTAAAGCGCCCGAGATCGGTCATTTCCATCAGGCGTGGATAGATTTCCTGGCGCTGATCGCGGGTGATGCCGTGCAGATCCGCATAAAGGTCGAGGTTTTGCTGGACGCTCAGGTCTTCATAGAGACCGAACTTCTGCGGCATGTAGCCAATACGGTTTTGGATGATCTGTGGGTCAGCAGCGACATCGAGCCCAAGCACTTCAAGTTTGCCGCTGTCAGGGGCCATCAATCCGGCAATCAGGCGTAGAAGCGTAGTCTTCCCCGCGCCATCAGGACCGACCAGTGCCGTCAAAGTTCCCTGCGTGGCCTGGAAGGATACATCATCCAGCGCCTTGACGATTTCACCAGTCTCACGCCGGAAGCTCTTGTGAATAGTGCGCGCCGCAACGCGGGGGAGAGGCGCGGAGCTGCTCATGATTTTGCCTTGGCACCCGCGCCGGTGAGATCCTTTGGCAGGGACTCAGGCGTACCCTTCGGCAGGGGTTTTGGCGTTTCATTCGGCAGGAGCTTGACCGTGGCCGGCATGCCGAGGCGAAGCAGATCATCCTTGTCTTCGACGAAGACCCGGACCTCATAAACAAGGCTGGAGCGCAGGTCCTCCGTTTCGACTGTCTTCGGCGTGAACTCGGCCACCGGCGAGATGAAGCCGACCCATCCGTCCTGCGGGCGATCCGGGAAACTGTCGGTAGTCACCTTGGCCCGCATGCCGGAGCGGACATGGCCGAGATTGGCTTCGGACACATAGGCGCGCACCCACTTGATGTGCGTCGTGGCCAATGAGAACACGGGCTTTGTTGGCGCCGCCATTTCGCCGGGCTCCATCAGGCGGGAGCGAACAACTGCATCAAACGGAGCGATAAGTTCGGCATCCTGCAGTTGCTGGCGCATCAAGGCGAGCTGTGCCTCACTGCCGCGCAGCTGCGCTTCCGCCTGGAGAAGGTCTTCGGCCCGGGGCCCGGCGATGGCGAGTTCGAGTGCGCTCTTTGCTACTTCGACCTTTGCGTCGGCAACAGCAGCCGCGGCTCTGGTGGTGTCGAGCTCCTGCTTGCTGATGGTTGAATTCATCGTCAGGGTTGTGCGCCGCTCCAATTGAAGGTTGGCATTGGCCGCATCCGCTTCGGCAGAACTGAGATTGGCTCGCGCCTGGGCAATTTCCTCCGGACGGCTGCCGTTGCGTAGCTTCAGCACCATAGCTCGTTGCGAGGCGACGGTTGCATCTGCCTCCCTTACCAAAGGGTCCAGGCGGTCGGTGTCGAGGCGGGCCAGTACCTGGCCCTTTTTCACCACGTCACCCTCTTCGACCAGGACCTGTGCGATACGTTCCGATCCTTCGAACGCGAGCGAGGCCTGGCGCAGATCGACATTGCCAAAAAGGGTCAGTGGGTCGCTGGACGATTGCCGGTGGATATACCACCAGGCGCCGCCGCCAACGGCCGCGAGGACAAGAATGAGGAGGAATAGTCGAAGTAGCTTGCTCATGCAGTCACCATAAACAACCTGGCGTATTATGTCAAATTAGAATTTAAATTTTAACTTTCAAATCATGTCGACCTCGTGTAGTATGATTCTCATGGCACGCAAAACACCGAGAAAACTTCCTGGCCGACGCGAGGATGGCGCAACGACAAAGGCCCAGATTTTGGAGGCCGCGGGGGCTGTCTTTGCCGAAAAGGGCTTTGACCGCGCGACGGGCAAGGAAATTGCCGAGCGGGCAGGGAGCAATTCCGCTGCGGTCAATTATTACTATGGGGGAATCGAAGGGCTCTATGCTGAGGTGTTGGTAGAGGCGCACCGGAGTCTGTTGGCTTATGACAGGCTCGTCGCTCTAGCGAAAGGACCAGGGGACCCGAGACACAAACTGAAGACCCTCATCGGGCTCATAGCACGCACGATTACCGGCCCAGCGACATCCTCATGGGCGCTGGGCGTTCTCGGCCGGGAAATCTTGTCCCCATCCCCGGCTTTCGCCGTTCTTCTCGACAAGGAAATCCTACCGAAGAAGCTGGTCGTCACCACGATCGTCGGCGAGATTCTGGGTCTGAAGCATGATGATCCGGCTGTAACCCGCTGTGCCCTCAACATCATCTCGCCGTTCGCAATGCTTATTGTCGGCAACAAGCAGATATTCACACAGGTTCTGCCGGGGCTCAACCCGGCCGAATCCGGCGCACAGGATGCAATCGTCGAACATTTTCAGCGGTTTGCCATGGCAGGCCTTGATGCGACGGCCAAGGCTCTGCGCTCAAAAGATCACTGATGCATGTCTTTGGATGGCCACCCATTCCTGTCCTCGGCGATTTCGGGATCATCTTTCACGCCCTTGTCCATTTGTTGTGACTTGGCGATCGCCTCCCGCAGCATCTGCCATTCTCTTTCATGGCGCTGATAGACTTCTTGCGGAACGGTCGGTGTGGGCATTCTCAATCCTCCAAATATGATTCCGTTGACCCCGTGCCACGGGTGTTGCGGACTCGATAATGATGAAATAGGGCGCCAGTTCCGGTTGTTCCATTCAAGATTTGCAACCGCCATTTACAGACTTCAAATGGCTCGATCTGCCTCTGCGGTCTCACGTGTAGCGATTGCGTGATCGGGGAACTTATTCGTTCATGGCAAGTTCATCTACAGAGGTGCATCTAGAGTTGCACCGAGTTTTATAGGAGGCATTTATGCAAAGAACGTTGTCCGCCATATCAGCAGCCGTCTTGGGACTGGCTATGTTGCTGGGGTCAGCTGTTTCGTCATCCGCTGCACCGGTCTCCCCCCAAGCAGTGCAGGTGAATTCAAGTATCGAACAGGTTCAATACAGGGATGACTACCGGCCGCACTACCGCAGTTGGCAGCATCGCCGCGACGATTGGCGCAGGCCCTACTACCGCAGTCACCGCGACTGGCGAAGGACGCATTGGGATAACCGCCGCTATTACGACAGGCGCTGGAACGGGCATCGCTACTGGAGGCCCGATCCCTACTTGGGCGGTAGTGGGCGAAGCCATCAGTAACAGTTCCTAATTCCGCAATGATTTGGAGGGCGGTTCCTCGGAGCCGCCCTTTTCACGTCCTGCAGGATTCGGACCGCTATTTTGGCTTCAACGCTTCATAGCCGACCCGAACCTTTTCGGCCAATGTCAGCAACTTGTCCTTGCAGGTTTTGGCGTTGAGATCGCTTGGTTGTTTCGGCCCCGCTATCACATCTTTCAGCCAGCCACGCACAGTCCGATCGGCTTCGGCCGGCGACCTGCCAAGCGCCTTGAGGATCGTCTCGCTGCTGTCGATGGCGGAATAATGGGGTTCCCGTCCAAGCGCGTCCTGACATTGATAAGAAGCGGTCACGAGATTTTTGGCGTCCGCGACCAGCTGGTCCTCGCTGGCGCCCGTGCCGCCTGTTGTTGTGCAGGCGGACAAAACGGAAGCCAGCAAAGCAATCCCGAAAACTGAAAACCGCATTGTTCCCCCCGATCGATACCGGCACGCTATTCAACCGTCACACCCATGTCGAGAGGGCGCTCCAAGTGTAACAATCAGATAATGGCAAGATTACCCCGTAAATGCCCACCCGGGCACCGGCAAATCGACAATTGCAACGCGAATTGCCGGCGCCAGGCATGCGTTGTACGCGCAATTATAGCTTGGAATGGACGCGACATGGCATATCGCATTTTTTCTACAGAACCCAACAAAGTCCTTGCAAACAAGGGGTTTCATCTTTAGTCAGCGTCCTCGGAGAGGTGGCCGAGTGGTCGAAGGCGCTCCCCTGCTAAGGGAGTAGGGCTCAAAAGGCTCTCGAGGGTTCGAATCCCTTCTTCTCCGCCATCTACTTGATTTAATTGGATAATTTGGCGCGTTGATTGAGCAGCAATGGCGGCTCGATTTCTCGTTTTTGCGCAACTGCACAGAACATAGCGTGAATTGCACAGGTAAAAGTGTGCAAAATCCGTGCAGTCGTTTTCTTGATTTGTTCTGGGCAAAGAAAAAGCCCGCTGGCGAGGCGGGCTGGCTTTCGGAGCGCAACGCTGCGGATCAGTTATCGTAGACCTCTCGCGCAATTGACTCTGGCATAAAATCGAAACCGTGGGGCACCAAGGTGCCAGCCAATGTCACGGCTGCATCAGACTGGAGAATCCAAGCTTCACTCACCTTTGTTGTCATGACGGTGTTGCTGATCGGCATTCCAGGTTGGGATAGATCGCAATCCTTCAGCATACCTTCGTCTTTTTTGATAACCACATAAGTCGTCATGTTCCTGTCCCTTCATGTTTGTTCGTCTTCTCGTACTTCTTTGGTCGGTAAACCCTCTGCGACCAGGCAATTGGATCAGCCCACCATGCACATGAGCGCCACACGTCGGGCACCGGCAAGGTGTTGATAGCCTCAATCAATGGAGCCTGGGGGATGTTCGTATAGTGCCGGCTCATGTCTGTAACGGCATGGCCTAGTATCTGGTCCTTGATGTGAGGATGGATGCCATTCAACACAAGCTGCGTGCTCGCCGAGTGCCTGCCAGTATACGGCGCAATATCCTTGATGCCTGTCACCTTACGCGCGCTGTTCACTGGCGTGGCAATCTGGCCGCCATGCTCGTCCGTTAATGGATAAGGCTCCCCAAGCATATTAAGGAAGGCATCAGCCTTGCGCGCTTCTACGATCGCGGAAAACAGCGGCACGAGAAACTCGTGCATTGGCACGCCTCGGCGCTCGCCTGTCTTGCTGTTCTGCACAACCAGCCAGCGGCCGACAACGTCGACGTCAAGAGCTTGTAGCGCAAATAGTTCGATAGGGCGCATTCCTGTATAGAAGAGGGCAGTCATCACCATCGCGGGGGCAGGCGACATTGCCGCGACGAAGCGCGCAGCCCTATCGTATGCCACAGGGAACGTACCAGCGCGCTGCGGCTTGAGGCGAATTGCCGTGCCCTTCTTTGGCTTCTTGGGACGGCTCCAGGTTCGTTGCTCTGCCCACTTGCGGCCAGGCTTTGCCGCGAAATTCCATACAGCAATGAATGGCGTATAGCACTGGCGGTTGCGCGTGTCTGGCCCTGCGTTGGGGTAGAGCACGGCAGCGGCAGCGTCGAGTTCGTCCTGACCTATCTTGTGCAGCTTGGTCATCATGAAGTGACCCATAAGGCCAGTCCACTTGCCGTCCTTCTCTTCGCCTAGAAAACGCGGAGAGCCGCCAGCCGCCATGTAAGCGACTGCGGCCTCAAAGAATGTCACGGTTGCCGACTTGCCATAGACGCTCTCGTGGTGAAGGCGCGCCTCAAGCTTTACGCGGACTGCCTCCGCCGTTTCTTTGTCGTCAGTTCCCGCGCTTTCGAAAACAGACGTGCGTTTGACAGTACCGCGGATGTACCAGTTGTCTGTTCCTTTCCGCCTGATAAGTTTGAGGGGCATCGCATTGTATCCCAAATTTCCAGCAGATCGCTGTCACTGAATAATAAGTCTCGGCCGTTGATAGAGCAAAGCCCCTGTCTTCTCGCCACCTTGGCCACAGAACGAGGTTTCATGCGGAGATAGTCCGACGCCTCCGCAAGCGTGTAAACACGCCCGAGAGGCCCGTTGTCGTTTGCTGGGGTCATAGCGCGCTCACTCATCCCCTCGCACCTTTGAGAACTTCCAACCTCGCAGCAAACTCTTGCGCATTCTTGGCAAGCGTAGGCAGGTAAGTGTTAAGGGCCAGCACGCCCGAGACGACACCGAGTGCGACCGGATCCGATACCAGCGGAAAAACTCCCGAAGCCTGAAGGAAGGCAAACAGCATTGCTATTTGTTGCAGAATGAAAGCCGTCCACTCAGCGTAGATTGTAAGGCGCGTCATTAATCGCCCCTCCGCTCTCGTTCATTTATGTACTCCCGCACCTCCTGCAATTGCTCGCGCAGGCGCTCCACTTCCTCTATGAGCTGATCCTGGTGGTATTCGTACATCGAAACAGGCGAATGTCCGCTGCCGATGTCATGGCCGTCCATCCGGCCGCCACACATGCAATGGTCAAGTTCATTTAACCGTTCTAAAGCCTCGTCGCGTTCTCGCGAAACCGCTTCGAATGCTTCTGATCCGCAAGTCAACTCGTCGTTCAGGCGTTCGATTTCCTTTTGTGCTGAATGCTCAAACCCGATCAGAACCTTCTTGCCGTTCTCATCGCAGAATATCTGGCCCATGGTGGGCGAGACGCCCCCTAGATTGGCTTTAGCATCCGAGTTCTGCCAACCGTCATCAATCTCGATGTCGCACAAGCTGGCATGCCAGCCTTCGCGGTAGGCTGCTTCAATCGGGTTGTTGCTCATAGCGCACCTATACTTTCGAGCGTTTGGCGAGCGATCTCATCTGCATGACCCTCGCCGTCAGCTATGGCCTTGAGCGCCTCCACCAACTCATCATAAGCGTTAACGGCTTTGACGATGAAGGTTGCGTTGGCTCGGTGATAGTGAAACCGCCAAGACGCTGCTGTATGGCTCATGCGGCAGATGTGATACTCGCCGCTTACCATTGCTAGAGGCTTCATTGCGTCCTCATCAACGTTGACAGGTTGAATTGACGTATAGACCAAACCGTTGTCGTAGTTCGGCTCGCTCACTACCTTCCAAGGTGTCGGGGTGTGGCTCATAGCGCACCAACCTTGGCGAGTGTCGTCTTGGCCATCCGACGCATTTCCATGCAGTTCTCTAAGTCGTCCAGCATGGAACTGTGGTTAGCTATGTGCTTCAGCGCAGCCACCAACTCATCGCGTTGAGTAACGGCGGCACTCCACTCGCCCAATCGGTAGAGGGATAGTTTCTTGTTCATGTCACGCTCCTCTTCCAGCTGCTCTACCATGGCTTCGGCGGCTTCGGCTCTTTTGTGTGCCGCATCCCAATCCTTCGCAAAGTCGTTCCGCGCCTGAATGTTTGCGTCCCTTTCCGCCTCCAATTCCCTGACGCGCTTCTCGGCTGCTTCGGCTCGCTGGATGAGTGCAGGTTGGGCAAAGTTGACTGCCTGATCCAATTTGTATTCAAGCACGCCGACGCGGTTCTGCAACTCCCGCAAAGCAGTGGCTGCTTCTGCTAGTAATGGACGCATGGTCTTAACGGATGCTCCACCACTGGTAGACAACCAAATATGGAAACGACTTTCTAACCGCTTAACGAGTTCGTTGATATCGGTCATGGCATGATCGTTGCTCATGATTGAGGCTCCCACCAATCAGGCTTAGGAAACCGGTCAGTGAACGTTATTTCAACGTCTTCCTGCATGGTAATGTCTTGTGCCTCTGGCCAGTGCTTGAGAATGGATGCCTCATCAGGCGCATATGCCACGACAATTGAATACTCGTCGTTGATGGCGTGCCCGCTGCACCAGTACGGGCCGTCTGGCGGGAAAAGCATTGGGCGATAGTCATCACCGTCCGCTTTAAATCGATACCTGTTCATGATTGAGGCTCCGAAATGAGAGAGCGAAGGGCGTTGGCAACACGGCGCTTGTTGATTTCATTCATACCCTCAACCACCGCGATGCACTCCAGCACCACGCTTTCCCGTGATGGGGAGGCGACAGGGGTGGGCGCTTGCCCGCGTGAAAGGGCGGCAAGGATATCCATCGTTCGATCAAATGCTTTTAGCTCGTGCTGCCAATAAGACCTGTCGTCGTCTACTGCACGGTCTCGAGCAGAAGAAATTGCGCTACGCCACACCCCACGATGGCTGAAACAATCGTCCAGAGCTTCCTTCGACACCGGAGCCTCGATCGGAGAGGCATAGAGCGTCCAGAACTTATATCCGGATGCTGCTGGTGTATGAGGTTCACCTGTGCGACGAAACTCGCAGACACCATCGTTGCGCTCGATGTATGTTCCAAACGGAGCCTCAACGGGTGCCTTTGGAGAAGCGAGTGCAACCATCTCAGCGCTATTGAGGTATGCGAAACCCTGTGTAGGGGTATCGGACAGGATTTCCACCGGCTCTGGCGACACCGGAGTTTCAACAAGAGAGGCTTCAAGCCTTTCGATTCGTTCGATCATGTGAGTGAAATCGAATGGTTCATGTGAGTGTGCTTCCAGGGCCGCAAGTCGTTGTTCAACGGTGGAGGGCGTACGGGATATTACGCGGAAGCGGCCATGGTCGTTCATGGTTGTCCAACCGTTTGAAGTTTGTTTTACAAGGTGCAAGCCAGATGAAAAATATGGGCTTTTTTCTTCGACGCGGTATGTGCTTCCAATGTCCTTATGCGTCCATCCGTCATGCTCCGAAACGCGCTCGACAATGTCACCGGCTTTCAACTGAAGTTCTTTGAGAGCACCCTCAAGGTTTGTTTCTGTGATTTTCATATCAAGCCTCATTCGCGTGAAGGAATTTCTGCGGCCGATCGGTGCATTTCCAGCCGACGACGACCCTCGTGTGCAGGTTGTCCTCCCAGTATTTCGCTGCTTCGATCGGGCCGGCCATAAAGCAAGTGCCCAGCGGCATTCGCTCGACATTCACCTGGTGAACTCGGCAATTCTTTCCCGTCGAATGGCCGAGGCCATCCGCGCCGACAGTGGCCAAGCATGTGTAAAACAACAGCGAGAAAATCATGCCAGCCACCTCACACCAGCCCAGAGCATGAGGTAACAAAGCCCGAACGCCTCGAGCATCGGCCCGAGCGCGCTCATGCGAACCACCCTGTAGCCCGCGCGATGAGGGCCGACAGCAGCACGAAGGCCAGCCAGGCGCACATGAGCATCGGCAGTGCCAAGACCGCGCCTACTGGAATGGCCGCATACCAAGGCAGGCCAGCCACCCAGAAGAAGGCGATGGAGCCGAGCATGGCGCCGACAACAATGTCGGAATCTGTCCAGCCGTTCATGCGCAATACCCCTGGTCGAAAAGGTGCCAGACAAATAAGCCTTGCTGAACTGTGCCTATGAACTCGCCTGCGAGCTCGGGTATGAAGGCGTGACCTGTGCCGACGATATTTATTCGGCGCTGTCCTATAGGCTGATGAGGGGCGTGGCTTGCCCATAACACTAAGTCGCTGCCCTGCGCTTGAGCCGAAAGGATGGTTGCATTTAGTGGCATATCCACATCCTGCTGATCGGTGACTTGAAGTTTGTATTTATGGATTACTTGCCTCATAGCACCGCACCCCATGAAGAAACCGTGTTGCCGTTAATGCGTGCCATGCGGCGCTCAGCCAATCCGACTCCTGACTGTGCGCGGTGATACAGCAAAGGCGCTTGCGGCAATGAAGCTAAAAGACTTCGCGAACATCGCTCCCGCCTTCGAAAAAGCCCTTGGCCACCACTTTGAGGCCGACTCGGGAAACGAAAGCGCCGCGGCGGAACAGACCAACGCGGCGTAAACGAACCATTCCCTTGGAAGACTTGGATGAGGGGCGCATTCGGCGCCCTTCAGTGGACTCCGGACACGTTCTGGAAATCCACGTTGACAGAATACATGCATGCCATTGACGGCTTCAATGAAGCGCAGGGCGGTAGTGAGGCTGCGGACAGCGGTCCAACCAATGAAGAGCTCGACGCACTTGTGGCGCGATATGGCTAGTTCCAGGCTGCGTCGAATTCTTTCTGGGTAATACGACCAGTCCTCAGGCAGGATTCGCTTACGATCTTGTCTGAGGAATTCTTGCGTAGCAAAGCGGACTGACACCCGCTGATTATCGCGGCCTCCTGCGCTGAGTCTTTGTCAGTTTGGCGTGACGTATACTCAGTCACCCCAAAGTAGGCGCCGCCTCCGATCACTACGAGGCAGGCCAAGCCTATCAGCGCTTTCAACAATTTCTCCATTTCCGTTTTTATAAGGTGCTGACGCATGACTGGCAAGAATGACGACCTGATTATTAGCGTCAGCACTGACACGTCTACGATACAACGCTCTCTTAATAAACTTGTTGGCGATGTAGGCTCGGCAAGCACAAGAATTACCAAGCAGTTTGACACTGTGGGTATCCGCACCATGCGACGCATCATTGATATGCTTTTGGATAAGCACCAGCATGTGCATGTTGTCATGGCTTCTGGCAACCATGACCCAGCTTCCTCTGTATGGCTGCGTGAGATGCTTGCCGTTCTTTACGAGAATGAGCCGCGCATCACGGTCGATACCAGCCCCAAGCTTTACTACGCATATATGTGGGGCAAGACCCTGCTGGCCTGGCATCACGGTCACAAGCGCAACGTCAACAACGTGGACGCAACTATAGTCGGCATGTTCAAGGAATGGTACGGGCAGAGCAACTATGCCTATTGCCACATCGGCCACCTGCACAGCGACGAAGGCAAGAAGTCTGGCCTGATGTACATTGAGAGACATGAGACCCTTGCCGCGCCAGATGCATACGCTGCGGGCGGTGGGTGGCTCTCTGGTCGATCGGCAAAGCGCATCACGTATCACAAGGACTTCGGCGAGGTTGGCCGCGATACGTTGCGGCCAGAAATGGTTGCTGGAGCATCTCGCTTGCCTCTGGCTGCCAACGACAACCAGGAGCGAGAGGTGGCGGCGTGAAAGGCATCCCGATCGCTGCGGCCAAGCAAATAGCCGAAGACTACGGCTATGATCAGGTGATTATTTATGCACGCCGGTGTCATGACTCGCCAGAACCACACGGCGAGCACATGACAACCTACGGACGCACCATTGATCATTGCGGCGTTGCTGCTCGCATTGGCGACACTCTTAAGAAATTCATGGGCTGGGACACCTAATGCGCTGCTCATACTGCGGGAAGGCAGGCCATCCATACACCTGCTGCCCTGCGAATGGATCGGCGAGGAACTTGCGATGCACCTATTGCGGCGGCAGGGATCATAACTACGAGGCGTGCACCAAACATTGGGGTGGCGGCAAGTTAGCTGGCGCCATTCGACTTAAGTAACCACCACACACCACGAGGAGAGAACCACATGAAAACTCATAGATATTGGGTCGATCGCGACCCTGATGCAGGATTGGAAGATCGCACCGCGCGCAAAGCAGTCGAGGGCACCAACGACAACAAGCCACGCAAAGGCAATTGGATGCAGACCTTTACCGGCCATCAGTTCTGGCCATTGGATCCGCGACCGGAGGAAATCTTCATCGAGGATATTGCCCACTCGCTTTCAATGCAGTGTCGCTATGCCGGCCATTCTATACGTTTCTACAGCGTGGCGGAACATAGCTGCATGATTGCGCAGTATCTCCTCCCGCTGTACGGGCGTGAGGTGGCCCTATGGGGACTTCTTCACGATGCAAGTGAGGCTTACCTTGTCGACGTTCCGCGCCCTGTGAAGCCCTACCTTGCAGGCTACAAGGATGCAGAGGCACGCGTTATGGCGGCCGTGTGCGATCGCTTCAATCTGCCTCGAGCAATGCCGAAAGAGGTGCATGAGGTAGACGGGCGCATCATTGGCGACGAACGCGCCAACATGGCTCCATGTGTTGCCGAATGGTACGCGACTGGGGAGCCATTGGGAATTTGGCTTGAGTACTGGACACCCGACCAAGCGGAACGCTGGTTCCTTCATATGTTCAATCAATTATATGATGTGCGGAGGGCTGCGGCATGAGTGTTTATGTCGACGACATGGTCGCGCCGTTTGGAAACATGCTCATGTGCCATATGTGGGCGGATACCGATGAAGAATTGCTCGCGATGGCGGACAAGATCGGAGTGCAGCGCAAGTGGATACAGGGGCATCAGGAGCTATCCTTCGGCAAGCATCGCAATGCGAGTTGGGTTCACTTCGACATCGCCAAGAGCAAGCGAGCCCTGGCCGTCAAACTAGGCGCGATCGAAACGGATAGGTTTGGACCTCTAGAGCACACTGCAAGGCTCGCTATTGCTTCGGGCAATCCCGAGCGGGTGGTGTACGGTCACAAGCGTTTGGCGATGGTCGAAGAGGCTCGCGACAGGAGGGCAGCAGCGTGACTGATATACCGGATGACATTAAAAATGCCGCACTTCTGGCGTGGTCAAGCGAAGGTCAGCTAGAGGCGATTGCCCGCGCCATCCTTACAGAGCGCCAGCGTTGCGCGGATGTGTTGCTGAAGGAGAAGGAATTCTATCAGCCATCCAGCATGGATACTATTTCGGAATATGTATCCAACGGAGAAACGCGCCGCGCATTGGGGCGATCTATCATCGCAATCAATAAAGGTGATTCATGAAGGTCGGCGACAAGATCGTTTGTATCGACGCGGCCAAGGCCAAGACCACAACGTTAGAGACGGGGCTCGTTGAGGGCGCCGTTTACACGGTTCGATGGTGCGGCGCTTATCGGCACTACATAGACGGCGACTTCTATGGCGTCCGCCTGCAAGAGATAGACCGCGGCGACGACCCCGCGCAGTACGATCCTGGCGACATGCCTTTTCGCGCTTCAAGGTTTCGACAGGTTGTTGCCACGAAGACCAGTAAGAAGATTGAGGAGAGGGCATGAAGGTCTACAATAAGCACCATTGCCCACCCTCCGGCGCCGTATACATCGGACGAGGCTCACCCTACGGCAACCCGTTTGTAGTAGGTAGGGATGGCAACCGCGACGAGGTTTGCGATAAGTTCGAGGACATTGTTCTTCCAACTCTCGACGTATCTGCGCTCCGCGGCAAGGATTTGGTTTGTTTTTGTGCGCCGCGTCGATGCCATGGAGATTCTATTCTCAGGAAGGCAAACACATGACCTATTACGGACAGAAGGCGGACGAGTTCAACCGTTCATCGATGGGCAAGTATGCCGCGCATTTGGCCGCCACGACGTTCGGCGAGTTCGAGCGCTTCATTCCCGCCAACGATAACTATCCGCGCGTGGTGGGCCTGATGGGATACGGTGGCGCCGGCAAGTCGGAGGTGAAGAAATACTTAGTCGAGCACCGAGGTTTTGAAGGGCCGCACATAAAGATTCCGCTGGCCAATATGGTTCGATCGCTATTGCGCGACGCAGGCACCGCTGAGGAGGATATCGAACGCTACATCGACGGCGATTTGAAGCGCGTTGAAATTCCAGCCTTGGGGCATCGAACAAGCACGGAGATTCAGCAATTCCTCGGGACCGAGTTCGGCCGCGACTTCTGCGACGAGAACCTCTGGCTTAACCTTTGGGAGCGAAAGGCTGATGGCATCTTGTCGGAGGGCAAGGGTGTTGTGCAGGAGAGCGTACGCTTCCCTAACGAGGCTGTGGCCATCCGGAAGCGTGGTGGCATCATCCTGGAGATTACACGACCAGGAGTTGGCCCATTGCCTGGTGGTCACGTTTCCGAGGTCCGCCCAGCGATCGCCGATACGGTCATTGATAACTCTGGCAGCATCGCGCAGCTTCACGCGCTGCTTGACGAAACGTTGATGGGGTGGGCTGCGTGAACGATATTACAGTAACGGTCATCGTGCGCAGCATGGGGACTGGTCAGGGCGGATCAATTCCCTACAAACTTGACGAACTCTTATCTGCGCTGAACGATGCTCGCCTTGAGGTGCCTGCCGAATATCGTGGCTCGATCGAGGTAGATTGCGAGCCATCCTATGAATTCGGGGAGCACTATGCGCGTATGCAGATCACCTACGAGCGTCCGGAGAATGAGAAGGAGAAGGCGCGCCGCATAGTTGACGAGCAAAGGCATTGGGATGCTCAGCTAGCGCAGGCGCAAGAGCGTGTCGAGTATTGTAAGAGGCAGAGAGCCGAGCGAGCTTAACATCCCACACCAAACAACAGCCGCCCTTCAGTGGGCGGCTTTTTTATTTGGGCCTTCTATCCCTCGCCAGCGTCTTGCGCCTGCCGAATTTCGGATCCGGCTTGCCTGTGTACGCTGGGCGCAGCGGTTCAGTCTCCATGAAGATGCCAGCCTCCTTCGCAGCCTCGATGAATGCGACGCGTGCGACTGCCGGCGAGCAATTACCCTCAAGGCACTTCAGCAGGATTTGGCGCGCCATGACATGCTTATTGCCTGCCTCTTCGCTCGGCCACTCCTCGAGCACAAACTTGGCGGCATCGTAGGCAGACGTGATCGCGACGAGTTGGCCAGGCTGCCGCCCAAACACCCGCACCACCTTGAATGTTCTGTAATCCTCGTAATCCATGGGGCGAAATATAGGGTCGGTTTTTCAGGATTCCGAATCAATCATTTTTCTTATTTTCTGCGCGGTATCCGTTCTATCCGGCCGCTGCGAAGTTCCCCGACAAGGATGGCATATTCGCCGGGATTATGTTGCCTCATCGATCGGAGCTCCATGGTCCGCTGGTCATGCGGCCACTCCTGCGGATCGCGCTTGCCGGCCTCGGTCGTCAAGAAATGGGCCAAGCGGTGCTCGACCATCTGAATGGCATCGAGGCGCGTCAGGCAGGTATCAGTGGCGGCGCTTCCTACCTGCATGTTGACAGACCAGACGTCCTGATTGTCCGCATCCGTTGTGCGATAGATGCGCGCGATCGTGATGTTGCCGTCGACGTGAGCGCAGAAGTCATGCCGCAGTTCGTCACCGCCTATTTTGGTTCGCTTCCAAGTGATTTGCATAATGGCTACGGGAATTCCTCGTCGTCGCCTAGCGGCCCGCCCTTGCGTAAGAAATCTTGGACGGCGGTGACAGAGACACCCTTATCGCGCTTTACCGCAACCAAGACGTAGCGATGGCCGCCAGACTCGATGATTTGTTCGCCCTCAGTTTCTGTCGCAGCGAGAACATCAAAGAATTTCTCGCTGGCCTCGACGATTGACCACGTGGCCATGACGAGCCTCCTGTTTGAGTTCGGTGAGGGTAGCCGAAGGGCAGCCAAAGAAAAAGCCCGCACGAGGCGGGCTGAGTTGTGGGAGGGGTTGTTAGTTGATTATGCTGCTAGCGCTTCTACCGCGCTGACCTCTCGTATGCAGTGCCTACGAACTGCGCAAACCCGATAGCGAGCTTTGTCCAAAAGGTCGAGCTGTGTGGCTAACATACGCGAACCTTTATACTCGTCGCGAAGGGCAGACTCAGTGAACGATGACAACCAGACATTGCACTTCTTGAGAAGGTCGAGATGACCATTGTTCTTGCCGACTACACTGATGTAGGCGTTTACGATTTCGAAGCTTTCTGCCATGCCGTTCATCTGCGTGTTAGGTCAACCTATAAATGTGCATAATCCGTGCAGTCATTCCCAAACCACTAGCAAGGACTTGAAATCACTAGGCTTATTTTTATGCGGCGCTCCCCTGCTAAGGGAGTAGGGCTCAAAAGGCTCTCGAGGGTTCGAATCCCTTCTTCTCCGCCATTACCTATTGATTTTGTTGTATTTTTTGATTTGAAGATGCGGTTTCCCCGGCTCTAGCCCCGGCGGAGGCTGTGGATACACGCGCATGTCTACGGGCAATGACGGACAAACGACGAGCATGACGCCCAAACCTACCGATACAGAGGACGGCGCCGTAGGCTTCCCCCGGTCGAAAAATGCGCTTGTCGCTTCCGTTGGCAGAATGGCCGAACCTGCATCGCCGAATCCAGATTATCCCAGCGCGTGGTGCTTCTGGCTAGCAGGTGGACCTCGAAAGAAATGCTTTAGGCGTCGCGCGTGCAATTGGTGCTCGAACCAACCGAACTGCAGTCCGCCCGTCGTCGCCGTCGCAGCGAGTATTATCCAAATCGCCGAGAATCGATTTCCTTGATCCAGGCACACTTGCCCATCACATAACCGGAAATGAAGAAGAAAAGACCAACACCCATCTGCCCGAAATCAATCGGGAGATATGACTTGTAATCAAGTCCCCTTAGCGAAACAGGTGTAATAAGTTACACGCTGGACTAGCACCAGAAAGCAGGCAACGGCACGTAAAGCCTGAATGCCGTTGTTGCGTCGCTCCACTGATTACTGTCCCCGTTGACCGACGGCAGCAATAAGCTATGAAGTGCCGAACCGCAATCTCGTTTGTGATTTTGCTGTCAGGGGATATCTTCGAGCGCCTCACGGTAGAGACCGTGTCAAAATTATTCACGGACAGATTGCTTATCGTGAGTAGGCGACGAACAGCCTCGAGCGCTACCCACGGAAGTGGATTCATGGCTCAGTTCTCTTGGCTGACCGAGACCGCAACACCGCTCCCAATCGCCGGAATGACGGGGGTACTAGCGCTTGATACATTGCTCTTAAACTAACGAGAATTTCGGTGGATGTGGATGTCTTCTGTTGAAGTTGCTCCACCTCGGCTTTCAACAGCAAGGCATTTCTTTCGATGGATACTGCGTTGGACTGATGACCTGCCGCCATCGAATTCAGTTCAGCGAGAATTTCCGACTTTGTTTGATTCAGCATGTCGCCGACGGTTTTATGTTCGGGCATCCATTGCATCTCGGATGCAACTCGATACCAGAGCCGTTTTTCGGCCGTCGCGACCAGCTCTTGTGCCCACCGACCATTGGCGAGCCCAGCCTCGTCTACTTCCGCCGATCCAGCCTTGATCACGGAGCGATAGAGCTTCTCATATTTGGAAACATATCCATCCGCCGCCGCTTGCTCGCGCAAATATTGAGTCACGATTGCGGCATCGCCGGCATTGTATTGTTCGATAGCCTCCCTCAACAGGTCGACGGTAGTCGGGCGCGTCAACAGTCGGACCCCGAAATTGTTCTTGCGCCACTTTTTCATATTGCGGGGAGTGAGTAGTCCCGCGAACCCGCGGGCGTCGCAGACGATCACCGAGCATCCCACGAAGGCAGCTTCCAGCGCCATTCGTGCTGTTGCAAAGACCAGATCGTACTTGGGCAGCTCCTTTTCGAGTTGGTTGGAAAACTTGTTTGTTCCCCCACCAAGCTCGTCAAGGTGAAGTTTTTTTTCTGAGCAAACAGCTCTTACGGGCTCGGCGTTATAACCGTACTTGGTGAGCAAAAGCGCGCTTCTTGGACGATCCGGTAGCTTCGGTCCAGCAACATAACGCATTGGATCGACGGCATTTTCGATAACGCTCAACTGATCAGCCGGAATACCGCAGGAAAGGCACTTATCCCTGCAAGCTTGGTCCACCGCCACATAGTGTTTGATCTGAGGATGCAACATCGGTGCTTCAAGTTCGAATACAGAACTGTGGCAGGTGTAGACGACGGGGACGTCTGGGAACCGGACCATGGCGATAAAGCACGGGGAAACATGATGGGCGTGAATGACGTCTGGTCGATAGGGGATCTGATCTATTTCATTATAGATTAAGTGCCCCTTGTGTATCATCGCTCTCGCTTCGCCGCGCAAGGTCGGAGCAAAAATCATAACGTCGTGGCCTGCAATTCGAAGTGCGTCGGCTAGAAGTTCAACGACGCTCTCGGTTCCAGAGCGTGTTCCGAAAACAAAATTTGTGATGAGGACACGCACTCTACCTTACCCCGATGCTTTTTCTGCGAAGGCATGATCTATTCAGACCATGGCAAATATACAAACGCAAAATATCCTCATCCTTGCTCATCCCGGTCACGAACTCCGAATACATCACTGGCTGGAACTGAACAGACCGCGCGTCTATCTGTTGACCGACGGTTCGGGCGGAAAAGGGACGTCACGTACACACTTTTCGCGGAAAATCGTTGAGGAAACAGGCAGTATTTGCGGGTCTGTCTTCGGCGAGCTTTCTGACAAGACCTGGTATGCCGCACTGGCTGACAAGAACTTTACGTTTTTCCACTCTGTCCTGGCGCGGATCGAGGCCGATCTGGCCGATGGCGAAAGCTTCGACATTATCGCTGATGCGGTTGATGGATACAATCCAGTACACGACCTGGCATCCGCAATGGGTGTCGCACTGCAGAGAAGGCTAATTGCTGCCGGTCGAAAGGCGACCTTGGCTTTCTCGGCAGCGGTCCCGAGTGCATCCGGCGACTTGGTTGCTCTACTCCACCTGGACGAGGCCGCAAGGGCAAGAAAGCTCAAAGCGATCGAAGGCTATACGCCGTTGGCGGAAGAAGCGCGGCGAATCCTTGAGCAGGATTCATCGGCAATCGACCGGGAATACCTGATCAAGCAAAGTACCAATTGGTCTAAGCAAACCACCCCCACGTGGGAAACGATCGGCCGTGAGCGTGTCCAGGCTGGCACGTACAAATCGTGCCTGACATCGGAAGAGCATTTCCTGCCAATAGTCATCGATCTTCTGGCGATGGACGAAGTTGAATAGTTTTCTTGTCGTCTCGTTTCCGATAACAGTGATTCGCGGATTCAACAGCACTCGGTTCACGCTCCGGGGCTTTTAAGCTTAGATAGCGTTATGACCGGTCGTTGTGGCTCGAAATGAGAGGCGTTATTGAGTATATCCAGATGGATAGTATACTCATGACTACATCAAGGAGAGGAATGCAATGTCAGACGGGGGACGTCCTTGGCAGAATTGGGATGTTGGCGACACTTCTGCCCGCATCGACGAGTATTGGGTCTCCAGCAGTCTTGAACTGGAAAACCGGATCGCACTGACAAAGGGTATTGCGGAAAGCTTTGGCACAGGCGCCCAGATATTCGAGGTAGGCTGCGGTTCCGGGATGATCGGTCAGGAACTGATCAACCAGGGTGTAACCACATCTGATCGCTACAGTGGCGGTGATATCAGCAAGACCATGTTGGAAATAGCTAGAAAACGGCTGCCTGAGTGCCATCTTATTGATCTCGACATCTTCAACCTGGCTGCTCTCCCGCAACGGGATAATGTCATCTGCCTGCACGTGCTTCAGCATCTGCCGCACTATCAAGATGCCCTCAGCCAGCTTATACGCTTCGCCAAGAAACAACTTTATGTTGCCACGTGGTTCAGCGACAGCGGCGCCGATGAACTAAGCATGGGTAAGGACGGCCCCGGCGAGCCGATATTCAACACGAATCGCTATGGTCTCGATGGCTTTTTGAATGCCATCCGGGACGCTGGACGTCCGATCGTTAAAATATCCGAGCGACAGGTGGTGCTGCACACCCGTGCGGTGCATGTGGCTTTCGCCTGATTGATGCGGACATATCCTAGCACGCGTCAGAGTCGGTACACTTCGACTTGGCGTTCGCTTTTCACTCATCTTGGTGTCCGGCGCGACGAGTTCGATCCGCGTAACTAGTGGCATTTCCGGATCACCCGTCACTTGCATCGGCAGAACTTTGCCAAGGAGTGTTAGAAAGGGACCCGGATTCTCAATGGCCTGTTTCGTGAGGTAAGCGACAATATCGCCTCCACCAGCCTCGGTAGCGGCCTTGAGGACAGCGTCTTTCAAGAGTGTGCTGACCTTGTTCGGGGAGCCACGTAGCTGTCGCCCTGTCTATGTCGGCTATTTCAAGGATTTCTTCAGCCAGGGCGTTAGTCATGGCTTCCATTGTGCGCGCGTACTGCTCCGAGAAGCCGGGATGCTTCGAGAGCCAAAGGAACACCGTGCTCTATGCCGGCATATCCCATCCCTATAAACGTCACGCAAGGATCGACCCGACGCCAGCCCGACACATATCAGCGCTGCCTTTTCTTCGCTGTAGGTGGACGGCCGTCCGTTTGGTAGCGACCACAGCGATTGCAGCGACACGCTTCATGGACTAATGCTTCCGGATCGAATTATGGGGAGTCGACGCCGCCGCCATGCTCAGCATCTTGCAGAACAGAACAACCCTGTCTCACTTCCTAATTGGCAAAGGCATAGAAATCGGTGCGCTGGATGGTTCGCTTACAATTGCGCACAACCAGGCTGAGGTCCGCTACGCCGACCGCATGACCACTGAGGAACTAAAAAGGGAGTACCCGACGCTGGCAGCGGGGATAAGGGATGTCGATTTCGTTGTGAAGGATGACAAGCTGCCCGTTGCTGATGGGTCTCAGGACTTCATTATCGGCAACCACGTTATCGAGCACATCGTTGACCCTCTAGGAGCGATAAAGGAATGGCATCGAGCATTGAAGGACGGTGGGATAGTCTTCATGGCCTATCCTATTCCCAAGTTCTGCCCTGACGCCCCCAGACGAATCGTGACGGTCGAGCATCTCGTCCAGGATTTCGAGGTGGCGCGCCGGACGAATGCCGGCGAACACTTGCTGGCCTTCTATTGGTCTTGGATTCCGCACCACTTCCCAAATCCTGGCGAAGTCGAGAAAGTATTGCGGTACCTTTGGGCCAACGACCTGTGGGAGATGGACGAAACTGCATGGAGTTTCTTGAACGAAAGCCGAGCAAAAGTTGAAGAACTGCTGGAGAAAGTTGATCTTGAACTCCATCAGCATGCATTTGACATCGACGTTTTTCGTGCAGGCTTGACGTATCTGGCAGATCACGCTGATGCGCATTTCAGCGTAGAAGACCTTTCCTATGACCGCGGCGCGATGAATGAGTGCATCTTGATCTTGCAAAAGCATTCTCACCCGCCGGCAGACGGCCTGTGGGGACCGAGAGCACGCGCTGCTGAAGCTCGCGAACTCTATCTGTCGTCCGATATTACGTCCGATGTCGAAATCTCCCGAGAGCGCCTCCGGATCATCCAGGCAATGCAGGAGCGGGACGCGATGCTTCAGGAGCACAACCAGAAGCTTGTGCGCGAGGTCGATAAGTTGAAAGCGCTCAATGCAGAAATCTTGAACAGCAGGGCATGGCGAGCGACGGCACCCCTTCGAGCCTTAAAGGGATACGTGTCCGGTCGTAGACTGTAATAGTCGATCGGCGCGTACCGAACCACAGAGCCGTTAGGTTCAGGGCTTACTGCGCTGTCCCCCATCTGTTCGACAAGAATTGTTCCGGAAATCGTGCTGCCACTGAGATTGAGAATCCGCAAGGCGTTTCGCGCTGTTGTCGTTACGTGAAGGCACCAATGCTTACCAGACGGCGGCTTGCCGACCTCTGCGAAATGCTGTCGGATGCTTTCGCTGTTGGTTAAAACACGTGGTTCAGCACGGCGTTCTGACGATTTCTCAATGAGTTTGGCGGCACATCGCGAATTTTGCCAGCGAAAATCCACACTGAGCGAGCGACGGTAAGGTCGTTTTCATCAGGGGCAGGGCTCTTACCAAAGTGTCCCGCAATGCCATCGACACTTATGAGCAGTTTGAATGTTGAAGCTATTCCGTCGTCTCTCTCGATCAGTATGAAGTCCTTGGCCAGTTTGTCGAACAGCAGGGGTTGAGCGATACCCACTTGCAGCATCAGCCTACATGTCCGCTCCCAGGTGGAGTTGAAGCCATGTGAGAATACGGTGCCGGCTTGCCTTCGGCGTGCCCGCAAGCTTGTCGCAAACGAAGGATCGCTAAGGTAAGCAAAGATCGCTCACCCGGTGATTACTCGGGATAGGACTCAGCACCATCCGGCGCCGCCTTGTGGTAAAGGATAAACGCCAAGGGGATGCCGGGCTCGGACGTTACATCGCTGCGCAGGCCCGCCACCTGTCCAGCCACGCTGCTGGTGTACTCTGCAACCACCTCCCCGAAGCTATTGCGCTGGATGGCCACTTTCTGTCCGGGTTCGACCTTGTCGTTGAGCTTGACCAACTGCTCAACGAACCCGCCCTCCGTTGCCAGGATCGGGACCGCACTGTTGCCGACAAAAACACCCACGTCCTTGCTTGTGCGTCCCATAGGCCCGGCAAGGATGCCATGATGCTTGAGAACGTTCATCGTGCCTTCCACGAACAGGGAGATCATCTCTAGGTCCAGGACGCGCGCTGCGCCGATTTCTGGGCAAAATGACGGGATGCCCGCGTCGATAAACGCGTTATGCAGGACACCGGGATATGTATGATTGTCGAAGATCTGGCCGATGGGGTAAAGTTCCACCATCGCCTTGATCTCGGGCACATCCATGCTGGCAATATTGAATGCGGAGACATCGAATCCAGTTGTCCCGGTATGGAAGTCGATCGCGACGTCGGCGTTTGGCCGGAGGAGCCGATTGAACAGGAGCCCGGCGTGTCGGCTGGTCGCGGTGGCACCGTTCTCGTTCCCGGGCCATACCCGATTCATGTCGATCAGATCAATGCCCCTGCCCGAGTTGGGCCATCTGCGCTGCATGGCTTCCATGGCTGGGCCCGACACGTCCGTGACTGCCATCACCGTGCCGGACATCTCAGCCGGATCGAGTTGGTTGATCACGGTCTGGACCGTATGCACAGAACTCATCTCGTCGCCATGCACGCCACTAACCAGAACGGCGCGCTTGCCCGGCCTTGCGCCCTTGGCGACAATCACAGACACGTACCAGTGCTGCCCCGTGGGCATTTGAACACCCTTAAAATACAAAAGGTGCTTCCGGCCCGGCTCCAGGTCGTTGATGTCAAGCGCGCTGATGACCTTTTTCCCATGGATAACATCGCCCGTATAGGCCGTCCCTGATACCGGAGAGGGTGTCGCTGCGTCCTGGGCATTCGCAGCGCCAGCGTTAGCGGCGAGGGCAGCCGGCGCGCCGACCGTGGCAATGGATGCGATTATGAAATCACGGCGATCGAGGCCATCTTTAAGATTGTTCGACATGAGGGGGGTCCTTTGTGATTTGAAAAGCTGCGTAAGAACAACGTCATGCACATCGGTCACAAGAATCCCCGCGACCTAAGCCAGACGATGTTCCGAACCTCGCAAAGTTGCAAGATTTCTCCGGAGCTTGGCTTGCGGCCGGCAGATAGATCAATCCTCACATATCTTTTATCGGTGACATTTGGCTATCTGTCTTGGCACTGGCTGCCGTATCGAAGTGCTTGGCCTCTTTTGCAATAAAGCCGCAGAGCAACGTCACCTTAACGGGGACGATCCGCCAGAACGCATTGCAAGCAGATCCGGTCCGACACCACGAAGGTGGATGCTAAACTGCCCGAACACATGGAGTGCTGTTACCCCATTGCAAATGAAAGGCCTCCTGTAGCAAACACGCCAAATCAAATGAAAATCACCGGCACAGGAGCTCGCTGGGATCAACGGGCGAACCTTCCCGTCGTCAAGGCTATCCGTCGGCTTCGGCTCGCGCGCGATGTGCCGTATCTTCGACACGCTCCCATGGCCGCTTCTGCGAGTTACGTACGTTATTCGAGACCATTGTCCGCCGCTGGATTTTATTCTGTAAAAGGAGCGTCCATCACAAGATCGACAGCTGAAACGGCCGCGTAGCCTTTGACGAAACGGGTACCGAAATCGCGAGCAAAGTTGTCATAAGTTGTCTCGGGCCTGACCTCCGCGATATGACAGAAGCATTTCGACATGCGGCGTTTCATGTGTAGGCGAGGAAATTCCTCGACAACGTTCGCGATTTCGTTCGGAGGCAGCAGATCGTATTGCCAGCCGATCACATCAAGGCAGATACCGGCTGTGCAGAGCGCAACCTCGGCCTCCTTAAAGAGGCCGATTGAGGCCGTCGAGTTCAGTGCGACACTGTCCCAGATCAGCTGTGCCCGGCGTTCGTCGAAGCCCGATTCCCTTGCAAAGGTCCTGGCAATATCGGCGGCTTCAACTTCGAAGCGCCTCGGACCGTTGAAGCGCTCGTTCAGCGTGATGTCGTGGAGCAGCGTCCCGACGGCGACGACCTCCACGTCGTGTTCGATGGACTGAATTTGTCCCAACCGTGCCGCAAAGAGCCAGGAGCGGACAACGTGGTTGAATAGATACGGTTCACATCGTTCCCGGGCATACTCTATTGCTTGGGTCACAATCGGCGTGTCGGGAACCGAAATTCCTGCAAGCATACGGCTGTCGGTTGCGTTCATGTCGATCTCCAGTTTTTGTTCGGGAGGGGCGGAAGCCCTCCTTATCTCGTAGTTTGTGGGGTCGTTCGCTGGTATCGTCCGTGGTCAGAGCGATGCCGCACGTGGCGTCCGACCGGCACCCCAAATCCGAAAGCGACGATCAATGAGCCTCGCCCCATACCCATTTTTCGCCATGGTGCGGAATGTCACTCCACCGGCAGGACGACCGGAGCGTCCTTGTTCTTGAGCAGCACAACGATGAATTTCGCTGGTTCGGTCGTGCTCGCATTGCGGCTGACCAGGTGGATGTCGGAAGGACCTTCGTAGAAGGTCTCTCCCGGCGACAAGGTGACTTCCTTTTCTCCCTTGACCTGCATCACGATCGAACCCTCGAGAACATAGACGAATGCATTTGCGTCGTGTTTGTGGATGGGATCGGAACCTCCTGGCCCATACTCGACTGAAATCATCAGGCCCTCCTTGCCCGGATAGTTGGGAAGGTCCTTGCTCATGAGCGACGTGACCTTTGCAGTGTTTTCAGCAGCGGCAACCGGCAAAGTGCCAAGAAGGCAAACTGAAGCTGACACGAACAGCGTTAACAAAGCTGACTTCATTGTCGTTATCCTTTGGTTGTTGAATGTCATATGTGCGTTCGAAACGTGGGCAAAAGACCAGCGCTCAGGTTATTCGATGCTTGGGTTACTTCGGCTTTTGGGATTGACCCAACC
>UCKM01000012.1 GCA_900473175.1 Hyphomicrobiales bacterium
GCGCTTCTCCTCGCATCTTCTTGCCGTTTCAGGCGCCATTTCGATCCTATCTATAAATTTACGGCCTAAAATTTTAACTGTTTGATTAGATAGTCTAGGCTGTCGACGACGATTCGAAGCAACAACAATATGGTCGCGCTCAGCGAAACACCGCAATTGTGGGGACTTGCAACAGCGCAATTGTGGCGCCGCTTCCGCAGGCGCGTACGTATGGGGCCCTTGTATCGCTGGCGCTTCACCGGCTTCACCCCGGAACGCGTCCTCATCGCGCCGCAGGATCTGCGCCCCGCCGATCCGCAGCTTGCCGAAGACTTCTACCACGGGCGCTTCGCCCTTGCCGGCAAGGTCGTCGAGACTGGCGGGCGCTCGCCATTCCTCGTCGAACCGCCCAACGCCGCATGGCAGGCCGCCCTGCATAATTTCGGCTGGCTGCGCAATTTGCGCGCTGCGGGTACCGAACTTGCCACCGCCAATGCGCGGGCACTCCTCAGCGACTGGATCACCAGCCATGGCCGCTCGATCGGCGGGCCGGCATGGGTGCCGGAGGTGACGGCGCAGCGCATCATCGCCTGGCTGCAGCATTCGAGCCTCATTCTCGCCGGTGCTGACCTGCGTGCTTACCGCCAGTTCATGCGTTCGCTCGCCATGCAGGTGCGCTACCTGCGCACCATGGCGGCGGTCATGGACGACGGCGAGGAAAAGCTTCGCGCCCGCATCGCCCTCGCGCTTGCGGCGCTGGCCTTGCCGGTCGCCTCCAGCACCAGCCGTTCGGCCCGTCGCAATCTGGAAATGGAACTCGTTCGGCAAATCCTGCCTGACGGCGGCCATATATCCCGCAATCCCCTGGCGATCCTCGAACTCCTCGCAGATCTTCTGCCACTTCGTCAAACCTATGCGAGCGGTCAGGAAGCGCCCCCGAAGGCGCTGATCGAAGCGATCGAACGCATGTTGCCGGCATTGCGCTTCTTTCGCCATCACGACGGCAGTCTCGCCCTCTTCAACGGCGTCGGCGCCACCATGCCGGAACGGGTCATTGCCGTGCTGCGCCACGACGACATTGGCGGCCTGCCGCTGATCCATGCGCCGCATTCCGGCTATGAACGCCTGTCGATGGATTCGACCACCATCATTGCCGATACGGGGCTCGCGCCGCCCGTAACGGCGTCACGCGACGCGCATGCCGGTTGTCTCTCCTTCGAAATGTCCTCCGGCCGCAACCGCTATATCGTCAATGCCGGTGTTGATCGCTACGGCCCGCCCGAGTTCCGCCCCCTTGCGCGCTCGACCGCCGCCCATTCCACCGCCACCATCAACGACACATCCTCCTGCCGGTTCAGCTCGACCTCCGGCCTGTCGACCATGATCGGAACGCCGATCATCGCTGGTCCGACCAAGGTGAATATCGAGCGGATCGAACGTGAAGGCGCGGTCGGTTTCGTCGCCAACCATAATGGCTACGTGCGCCCTTTCGGCATCTATCACGAACGCCAGATTGTCCTGTCCCACAATGGCAGCGTCATCGAGGGTATCGACAGTTTCTTTGCAGCCGGGCGCAATCCGCTGCGCGATACCGGCGCCGAAGACGTTGTTATCCGTTTTCATCTCCATCCCGCGGTCAACGTCTCCGTCGATGAAAATGGCCTGATCATCCTGCAGGCGGAAAATGACGATATCTGGATGTTTTCGGCGACGGTCCAGCCCTTCGTCGAGGACTCGCTGTTTTTTGCCGGGTTCCGCGGCCCGGTAAGGACACGCCAGATCACGCTGTCAGTCAACGCTGCCCATCGGCCCGAGGTTGAGTGGCAGTTTACGCGTACGACGCTCGGGGTTTACGGGTAGACCGTAAGCCCTATATCGCCTCGCTCATGACCTGTCGTATCAATCGGCCAAGGCGGGCAATACCCGTGTCGGCGATCTCATCGGATGCCAGGGAAAAGCTGAGACGGATCGTGTTGGTCCCGCTGCCATCGGCGTGAAATGCCTGACCCGGCACAAAGGCGACGCGCTCGGTCTCGATGGAACGGGCGAGCAGCTTCGCCCCGTCGATGTCCTCCGGCAAGGTCACCCAGATGAACATGCCGCCTTCCGGTCTGGTCCAGGACACACCTTCCGGCATGTATTTTTCGAGAGCGGCCAGAACATTGTCGCGGCGGCGCCCGTAGACGCTCCGCAAGCGTTCGATCTGCTCGTCATAGATGTCGACGGCGGCATGATACATGGCCATCTGGTTGATGGTCGGGCTGTGGAGGTCCGCCGCCTGCTTCATCAACACCAGCTTGCGGATAACCGGCTTGGCCGCGCAGACCCAGCCAAGGCGAAGGCCCGGCGAAAGCGTCTTGGAGAACGTGCCGCAATATATGGTCCGGGTCGCGTCGATGTCACCGTTTCGCGCGATGTCGAGGGCAAGGATCGGCGGCACGGCATCGCCATCATAGCGAAGTCCCTGATAGGCCGCGTCCTCGATGATGGGGATGTCCATCTCCTCCGCCAGATCGAGCAGCTGTTCGCGGGCAGCGAGACTGAGGGTCTCGCCTGCCGGGTTGGAGAAATCGGGGTTGATATAGGCAAACTTTGCCCTGCCACCCGAACGTGCGGCCGCATCGTGATAGGCCGCTGGCGTCATGTTGCCCTGGTCGACCGCCAACCGGTCATAGTTCGGCTCGTAGGCGTTGAAGGCCTGAAGCGCACCAAGATAGGTCGGGCTTGTCACGAGCGCCGTGTCCGATGGCGACAGAAACAGCTTGCCCAGATAATCGAGCGCCTGCTGCGAGCCGGACGTTATGACAATATTGTCGATGCCGCAGGTGATGCCAAGGTCGTTCAGCCTCTCCGCAATCCATTCCCGCAACGGCGCATAACCCTCGCTGACCGAATACTGCAGCGCCGGTCCAGCCTGGCCATCGGAGAGCGCACGCTCATAGGCCTTGCGGAAAGCCTCGGCAGGAAAAAGCGCGGGGTCGGGAATGCCTCCTGCGAATGAAATAATGTCCGGCTGGTCCAACAGCTTCAGAAGTTCACGGATTTCCGAAGCGCGCATCCGGTTTGCACGCGTTGCGTATCTGGCTTCCCAGTTGCTCATTTTGCACTCGTTCGATCTAGAACCTGCTTAAGCACTCCTCGCCCGAAACTTCCTCCCGGACGCGCATAAGCCGTGCGGATATCACTCCAAGCGGCAGAATATGTCAATATATCTGACCTAATTTCGCGATTGGTAGCGGCATTATTCCGGACAAATGGCCCATCGGACATAGGAATCTTTGGTTGCCTGTGCTAACCGGCTGGCAAAATCCCGCATTCATCATTCTGCTAAGGACGAACTCCCATGGCCGTCGCCGCAAAATCATTTACCCCGCCGAACCTCTACCCAGTCCGTCGGGCGTTGCTTTCAGTCTCTGATAAGACAGGGCTGAGTGCGCTCGCCCATGCCCTGCATCGCCACGGCATCGAGATCCTGTCCACGGGCGGAACCTCGAAGGCGATTGCAGCTGAGGGCATTCCGGTTCGCGACGTTTCCGACATCACCGGTTTTCCCGAGATCATGGATGGCCGCGTCAAGACGCTGCATCCCAAGGTTCATGGTGGCCTCCTTGCCGTGCGCGACGACCCCGAACACGTTGAAGCAATGAAGACGCACGGCATTGCCGGCATTGATCTCGTCGTCATCAACCTTTATCCGTTCGAGGAAGTCCGCCACTCCGGCGCCGACTATGCCAATATCGTCGAGAACATCGACATTGGCGGTCCCGCCATGATCCGCGCCTCGGCCAAGAACCATGCCTATGTCGGGGTCGTCACCGATACGGGCGATTACGACATGGTCATCGCCATGCTCGACAAGCATGAGGGGTCGCTGCCCTATTCGTTCCGCCAGAGCCTCGCCGCCAAGGCCTATGCGCGCACCGCCACCTATGACGCCGCAATCTCCGGCTGGTTTGCCGAGGCTTTGATGACGGAAACACCGTCGCGTCGCGCCATTGGCGGGCACCTGCATTCGGTCATGCGCTATGGCGAGAACCCGCACCAGTCGGCAGGCTTCTATCTCACCGGCGAGAAGCGCCCCGGCGTCGCCACCGCGACTCAGCTTCAAGGCAAGCAGCTTTCCTACAACAACATCAACGATACGGACGCGGCCTTCGAACTCGTCGCCGAGTTCGACCCCGCCCGCACCGCGGCGGTCGCCATCATCAAACACGCCAATCCCTGCGGCGTTGCCGAGGGAGCGACGCTGAAGGAGGCCTATCTGAAGGCATTCGCCTGCGATCCGGTCTCGGCCTTTGGCGGCATCGTCGCGCTCAACAAGACCCTCGACGCCGAGGCCGCCGAGGAAATCGTCAAGATTTTCACCGAGGTCATCATCGCGCCCGATGCCACCCCGGAAGCCCAGGCCATCGTCGCCGCGAAGAAGAACCTGCGCCTGCTGGTGACCGGCGGTCTGCCTGATCCGCGCGCCTCCGGCATCAGCGCCAAGACCGTTGCCGGCGGCATCCTGGTGCAGTCGCGCGACAGCGGCGTTGTCGATGATCTCGACTTGAAGGTCGTCACCAAGCGGGCACCCACGCAAGCGGAAATGTCCGATCTGAAGCTCGCCTTCCGCATCGCCAAACACGTGAAGTCCAACGCAATCGTCTATGTCAAGGACGGCGCGGCCGTCGGTATCGGCGCCGGGCAGATGAGCCGGATCGACAGCGCTCGCATTGCAGCGCGCAAGGCGGAGGATGCCGCCGAGGCCGCAGGGATGGCAACGCCGCTCACCAAGGGTTCGGTCGTTGCGTCCGACGCATTCTTCCCCTTCGCCGATGGACTTCTGTCAGCCGTAGCCGCCGGCGCGACAGCGGTAATCCAGCCGGGCGGATCGATGCGCGACGAAGAAGTCATTGCCGCCGCCGACGAACATGGCATCGCCATGGTCTTTACCGGGATGCGGCACTTCCGGCATTAGAGCCAGGCATCGCGGCCGGATAGGGCGTCCTGAAAAGGACCGCCAAGCCGGCCAGCAGGAACGCGATGATGGTCGCCATGCCGAGGCGTGGCGATCCGGTCAGCGCCGTCACTGTCGCCACCAGGAATGGCGCAAGAAAGCTCGTTGCCCGCCCGGACAGGGCATAGATGCCGAAATAGCGGCCCGCCTCATCGGCCGAGACGCTGCGCGCCATATAAGAGCGCGACGAAGCCTGCACCGGCCCGAAGGCAATGCCGATCAACAGACCGAAGCCGATATAGGCTTTCTCCGCCGGCGTGCCGAACAGGCCGCCGCTGTCTGCGCCGGGCATCTGCACGATACCAAACAAAGTATAGCCCGGCCCGGTCGAGACGATGCCGATCGTCGCGATGGTGAGCAGGACCAGCGATATCACGACGACCACCTTCGAGCCGAGCATCGTATCGAGCCTGCTCGCCGCAAGACAGCCGAAGATGGCAACGACGTTGAGGATGATGCCGAAAATTCCAATCTCGGCGGTCGCCCAGCCGAACATGGTGGCGGCGAAGGCGCCGCCGAGCGCCAGCAGCGCATTGACCCCGTCCTGATAGATCATGCGCCCGATGAGAAAGCGGACAATTCCGGGGCGCTGCCGGGCTTCGTTCAACGTCGATCGCAGTTCGGCGAGCCCGGCGCGCACCGCCTTACCGGCAGGCAGGCCGCGCTTTCCGTCAGGCGTGAAGAAGAACATCGGCAGCACGAACACCAGATACCACAGTGCTGCAAGCGGGCCGGTGGCGCGGTCGCCCTCGCCGGCAGCCGGATCGAGCCCGAAGATCGGCGTGAGGCCCAGCATGGTCTTTCCTGTCTCAGGCGAGCCCGCCATGAAGGCGACGACAAAGATGAGCGCGATCATGCCGCCGAGATAGCCGAGGCCCCAGGCCACGTTGGAAATCCGCCCGATATCCTTCGGCGCAACCAGCCGCGGCATCATCGAATCGTTGAACACGATCGAAAACTCCGCTGCGATCGACGCCAGCGAGAAGAACACCAGCGGCGCGATCACGTCTGAACCTGGCGCCGCGAACCACAGCATGATCAGCGAGGCGATTTTGATGACGGCAAAGAAGCCGATCCACGGTTTGCGCCGCCCGGTCTGGTCGGCGATCGATCCGAGCACCGGCGACAGCACGGCAATGAACAGTCCCGAAACGGCGATCGCATAGCCCCACGCCGCCTGGCCGACAGCGGGGTCGCTCGCCATGCGCGAGACGAAATAGGGCCCGAAGATGAAGGTGGTGACGACCGTGAAGAATGGCTGGGCCGCCCAGTCGAACAGCATCCATCCCCAGATTCCGCTTTTGGCTGTTTTCGGCACATCCAGCTGGTTCATATCGTCTCCAAGTCCATTCGCCGAACGTTGCCGCCTCTTTCCCTCCCCTTGTGGGGAGGGACGCTGCGACTCAACGGTAACAGGAACCATTAAAGAAATATCGTGCGCAGCCTGTGAAGATTGGTCACCCCAAACCGGGCCCTCTCTGGACCCGGTCTGACCCTCCCCGCAAGGGGGAGGGAAAAAGGACCAGTTCTAGGACAGATCCGAAAGCAGCCCGGCGGCGACAGCTAGCCGCGAGACGGTGAGATCGCCTGTTTCCACGATATTGGCCATGCGCTGGCGCACCTCGTCCACCCGCGCGCCCCGGTTTGTCAGCCAATCTTTTGCCGGATCAGCCTGGTTGCCATATTGGCTGAGCGCCGCGACCGCGATGCCGCGCCGCGCCTGCGAGATCAGGTCGGTCGCCCGCGCAAGCGCCAGCCCGTCATAGTAGTCGGCAACGGAAACGCCACGCGCCGCATCCTCGATGCGCCCGATGCGGAAGGCTTCGGAGATTTCGAAATAGGCCCTGCCGGCCTTAGCTATGTCGATATTGGCGCGCTGCGCCACCGCAGCGATATCCGGGATGATGGGCGCAACGGAGAGCCGCGCCAATTGTGCCGCAAGCCCCGCAGGGGCACCCAGCGCCGTATTGCTGGCCGTGTCCTCGCGGATGAGCCCGGTCATCGAGACGGGCAACAGTTTGTCGAGTCGCGGCTGCAGCGCATTGCGGGCGTTCTTGATCTCTTCGATCGCCGCCGTGAGGCTGTCCGCACTCGTGCCGTTGCGCAAGACCCAGGCAGTCGTCCAGTTGAGCATCTGTGCCACCTTGGCATAGAAACCGTTCTGCGTGTCGCCGGGCACCGCATTGTCCAGCTCGTCAATCGCCGCAAACACGCTGTCGAGTTCGAAGCCGTCCCGTACGATCACATAGGCACGCACGATCTCGGGTCCCGACCGGCCAGTCAGGTCGGCAAGGCGGCTGACGAAGGTCGGACCGCCGCGATTGATCACGTCGTTGGCAAGTTGCGTCGCGATGATTTCACGGCGCAGGCGATGCGTGCGGATCTCCTCGCCGAAGCCCTCCTTCATCTGCCGTGGGAAATATTCCATCAGCTCGTGCTCGAGATAGGGATCGTCCGGCAGGTCGCTCGCCAGCAGCTGGTCGGAAAGCACAATCTTGGCATAGGCAAGCAGCACGCCGAGTTCGGCGCGGGTCAGCGGAATGCCGTCCACCTGCCGTTCCGACAGCGCCTTGTCGTCCGGCAAGGTCTCGACCTTGCGGTTGAGAAGCTTCTTCGTTTCCAGGTCGCTGATGAACCTCGCCTGGTAGGCGAGATCGGCAAGGCCGCGCCGCTGCGCCAGCGACAGTGCCAGCGTCTGCAGGTAGTTGTTGCGCAGCACGAGATCGGCAACCTCGCCGGTCATCGATTCCAGGATCTTGTCGCGCTGCTCGCGTTTGAGCTTCCCGGCGCGCATGGCCTGCGCCAGCGCGATCTTGATATTGACCTCGACGTCCGAGGTATTAACGCCGGCCGAATTGTCGATCGCATCGGAGTTGCAGCGCCCTCCGAGCAGACCGAACTCGATACGGCCTTTCTGTGTCACGCCGAGATTGGCACCCTCGCCGATCACCTTGGCCCGCACATCGCTGCCGGTGATGCGGATGGCGTCATTTGCGCGGTCGCCTGCTTCCGCGTCGCTTTCCAGTGACGAGCGGATATAGGTACCGATACCGCCAAACCAGAGAAGATCGACCGGCGCCTTGAGGATGGCTGTCATGATTTCATACGGGGTTGCCGTGGTCTTGGCGAGGCCGATGACCCGCGCGGCTTCCTTCGACAGTGTGATCGATTTCAGCGAACGGGAGAACACGCCGCCACCCGCCGAGATCTTGGATTTGTCGAAGTCCTGCCAGCTCGAGCGCGGCAGATTGAACAGGCGCTGGCGCTCCTTGAGGGTCGCCTTCACGTCCGGTTCGGGATCGATGAAGATATCGCGGTGGTCGAAGGCCGCGACCAGCCTGGTCTGCGGCGACAGGAGCATGCCGTTGCCGAACACGTCGCCCGACATGTCGCCGACACCGACGACGGTGAACGGGGTCTTCTGGATATCAGTGCCGATCTCGCGGAAGTGGCGCTTAACCGCTTCCCAGGCGCCACGCGCGGTAATGCCCATCTTCTTGTGGTCATAGCCCGCCGATCCCCCCGAAGCGAAGGCATCGTCTAGCCAGAAATCATGCGCCTGGCTGATTGCATTGGCCGTATCGGAGAATGTCGCCGTGCCCTTGTCGGCGGCGACGACGAAATAGGGATCATCGCCATCAACCCGGATGAGGTTGGCCGGCGGCACAACGGTCTCTCCCTGGAGATTGTCGGTTACCGACAGCAGCGTCGATATGAAGGTGATATAGGCGGCGCGACCGGCTTCAAAGATGACATTGCGGTCGCCGCTCGTGGGCAGATGTTTCGGATAGAAACCACCCTTCGCGCCAACCGGCACGATGACGGCATTCTTCACCTGCTGTGCCTTGACGAGACCCAGCACTTCCGTGCGGTAGTCCTGGGCGCGGTCCGACCAGCGCAGGCCGCCGCGGGCAACGGGTCCGAAACGCAGGTGCACGCCTTCGACCTCCGGTCCATACACGAAGATTTCGCGGTATGGCCGTGGCTCCGGCAGCTCGTCGAGTGCGCGCGGGTCGAGCTTGAAGGCCAGCGATACGCGCTCGCTGCCATCGTCTTCCGGCGAAAAGGCATTGGTGCGCAGCGTCGATTCGACGAGGTTGAGATAGCGCCGCAGGATCCGGTCGTCGTCGAGACTGGGAACGCCTTGCAGCGCCGCCTCGATGGCGGCCCTGATTGAGGCCTGCTTGCGTTCAGATTGGATTTCCTTGGCCTTTGCCGGGTTTAGCCGCTGCTCGAACAGGTCGAAGATCAGTTTCGCGATGCCCGGATAGCGATTGAGGGTTATCGCAATGAAATCCTGCGAATATGGAATACCCGCCTGTTGCAGATAGCGGCCATAGGCGCGCAGGATGATGATCTGCCGTGCGGTCAACTGGCCGCTCAGGGCAAGCCCATTATAACCGTCATTGTCGGAACCGCCGCTCCAGATCGTGCGGAAGACATCCTCGAACAGGTCGCCATTGTCGGCAAGATCAATCGGTGCGCCGGAGGCGCTAGTCAGCTCCATGTCGTGAACATAAAGCGCGCTGCCATCGGCTGCCGGGAGGGCGAACGTCTGTTCGCTGATCACGCGGAAGCCCATGTTTTCAAGCAGCGGAACGCGCTGCGAGAGCGCGACAGCCGAGCCGTAATGGTAGATCTTCAGCGAGGCGGCATTGGGCCCATCGGTCCTGTGACGGTAGAAATCGACGAAGAGCGGGTTGTTGCGCGACAGGCCGGCGATGCGGCTGGCATCGACCAGCGCCTCGTCGGCAGAAAAATTCTCGCGGTAGGAGTCGGGAAAGACGGCGGCAAGGGGCGTAAACTCGGACATTCCCGTCCGGTCACCGACTTCGGCGACGGCATCCTCCCAGGTGCGCACGATGGCGCGGACTGCCTCTTCAAGCGTCTCGCGCTTGACCTTCGGGAAATCGTCCTCGCCGTGGCCGATGATGAAATGTACCCGGGCGAGATTGCCTTCCGGGAACGCCGGATAATAGGCGGATACGTGGCCCTCATAGACGGATGCGAAGTATGAGCCCATCTTCTCGCGCACGACGGAATCGTAGCGTTCACGCGGAACGAAGACGATGATCGAGGCAAAGCGGCCGAACGGATCGACACGCGGCAGGACGCGGACGCGCGGACGCTCGCCAAGTGCCAGGATGATCTCGGCGTAGCGGGTCAGCGTCTTCACGTCGATCTGGAAAAGATCGTCACGCGGATAGCCCTCGAGTACGTTGAGAAGCGCTTTGCCCGAATGGTCTTCGCGGTTGAAGCCAAGGCGACTTATAACGGCCTCAGTCTTTGAGCGCAGGTAGGGGATCTTCAAAACCGAACGGGTATAGGCACTGGAGGTGAAGAGCCCGACGAAACGCAGCTCGCCGCTGACCTTGCCATCGGCATCGAAGGTCTTGACGCCGATATAGTCCATGTAGCCGCGGCGGTGCACCAGCGATTTGGTGTTTGCCTTGGTTACGATAAGCGGTTCGGGCCCGGTCAGGAATGCGATGATCTGGGGTGTCGTGGTGACGCCCTGACTACCGCGCTTCAGCACACGCACGTCGGGATCGCCCAGAATGCCAAGGCCCGGCTTGCCGGAACGCTCGAGTTCGCCCTGGCTGTCATCGCCCTGATAGTCGTACTCGCGCACGCCAAGGAAGGTAAAATTGTCGTCGAGCAGCCATTCGAGAAACGCCACTGCCTCTTCGGCGGCGGCTTTCTTCATCGGCACCTTTCCGGTCTTGTAGGCCGTGATCGCATCACCGAGACGCGCCAGCATGGGCTTCCAGTCCCGCACCGCCTCGCGCACCTGCTTAAGGACGGTCGTAAGCGCCGCAGCCATGATCTCGCGTGAAGTCGCATCGAGTGCAGGGATGTGAATCTGCATGACGCTGACACGCACGATATTCTCGCCTGGCTTATCGGGCCCAGCAGCGCCAATGACCTTGTTCGTCCTTGCATCGATATCCATGACCGGATGCAGGACGAGATAGATGGCGCTTGCGCGTTCGCTGATTTCCCCAAGGACGGAATCGAGCAGGAACGGCATATTGTCATTGATCAGGGTGATGATCGTGACCGGGCGGCCATCGCGATAGACCAGGTTGCTGTCGCTGATGTCGACGACGGACTTGCCTGTGCTGAACTGCGCCAGCGCATTCTCCGCGAGCTTCGCGGAGGTGCTGATTTCGTCCGCGTCATAGACTGCGAGGTCTTCGTCGGGAGCGCGGGCGAACAGCAGGTCCTCAAACAATCCGGCCTCGGCCTTCCTGTCTTTCACAGCCTTGGGCGGAGTTGGCTTCGTGGCTGTCTTCGGAGCCGTTTTTGTCTGTGAAGCCATAAAATATTCCCCCTCATTGCGTGTTTTGCCCGATCATAGCCATTCGGAAGGCATTTTCGACCCCAAACTGCATCGCGGGGGTGAAAATCGTGTGACACGCAACAAAATTACAATTCGATGAGATGGTCATCCAGTTCGTTGACGTCGTCAGGGCCGACGGGGAAATGTTCTTGCAGCAACAAACCAGCTTTTTCGATGGCTTTCAGGAACCCTGCCGTCAATTCATCGCGCCTGGCATGGGCGATCAAAATCGCAACAATATTGTTCCATTCTTCCTGGCCAACCTTGGCATTGATGCCGGCATCCGCAACCACTTCGGCATAGCGTTCTTCTACCGAGACGAACAGTAGAACGCCAGTGCGCTGCGTCGTGAGGTGGACATTGCGGGCCAGAAATTGCTGGACGGCATTGAGATGCGCGCGCTGGTAGCGGATGCGCTTTGGCACGAGCCACATGATAAGCCCCGGAAACAGCCAGAGTGCCAGCACCGCTGTCAGGAAGGCGGCGAGGATTGCGAGGCCGAAAACCGGAAGCGGCACAGTATACCAATACCAGTGTGCGGCTAGCGCGACGAAGACCGCAGCCAGGAGAATGCCGCAGGCAACCATGAAGCCCGCGACGAAGAAATAGCTGTCGCTACGCCGCGCCAGCACCGCATAGATTTCGCCGCTTGTGCGGCTTTCTGCATCGCGGATTGCGGCGGCTATGCTTGCGTGCTCGGCCTCGTCCATCAGTCTCATGCTACCAGCCCCCTGACGCGCCGCCGCCGCCGGACGATCCGCCCCCGCCGGAAAAGCCGCCTCCGCCGCCGCCCGATGACCAGCCGCCGCCTCCACCCGACCATCCACCGCCACCACCGGACCAGCCGCCTCCGCGGTTGCTCGATGAGCCGATGTTGAAGACCATGCCCAGCCATTCGTAGCGACCGGGCCCGATCTTGCGTCCGAACGACGTCACCATCGCCGGCAAAATCATACCGCTGAAGAAGATCAGTACCCAGAACGCTATAAAGAGGATCATTACCCAGTCGACGTCGGATGAGGGCTCCTGGATGTTCCGCTTCGCCCGGGCTTCGAGTTCTGCCGCATCGCCGGAGAGGACGGTCAAAATGCCGTCCACACCCCGCGAAATTCCGCCTGGATAATCGCCTGAACGGAACTGCGGAATGATCATGTTCTCAATGATGAGCTTTGACAGAAGATCGGTCAGCGTGCCTTCGAGCCCATAGCCCACTTCTATGCGCACCTTGCGGTCGTTCGGCGCGACGACCAGGAGCACGCCATTGTTTTCCTGTTTCTGACCGAGCGCCCAAGAGCGATATAGGCGATTGGCATATGGCTCGATCTCCTCGCCGCCGAGGCTCGGCACTGTCACCACCACGACCTGGTCGGATGATTTCGCCTCGTATGCCGCGAGCTTTTGGGTAATCGCCTCGCGCGTCGCCGCGTCGATGACGTTGGCCCCGTCGACAATTCGTCCGGTCAGGGCTGGGAGTTCGGCGGCAAAGGCGCTGACAGAGAAAATCAGGAATAGAAGGATTGCAGTCACGTATTTTACGAGACAGGAAAAACTCTTACCCCCCTCTGCCCTGCCGGGCATCTCCCCCGCATGGGGGGAGATCAGATAACATTGCCTGCTTGTTCGCCACGCAACAGCTGCGATTAGCACCGCCGATACTGAAAGCCGATCTCCCCCCTTGCGGGGGAGATGCCCGGCAGGGCAGAGGGGGGTGCCAAAAGCATGCAAATTCTTTTCCTGGAAAACCGCTAGAACTTCACTTGCGGCGTCTGTTTGGCTGCATCGTCGATCGTGAAGGTCTGGAACGGCTCATTGCCGGTAAACCAGATCCATTTCCATATCATCGTCGGCATCGTCCTCAGCGAGGTGTTATAGACGCGTACAGCTTCGATATAATCGCGGCGCGAGACGGCAATACGGTTTTCCGTACCTTCCAGCTGCGACTGCAGGGCAAGGAAGTTCTGGTTCGACTTCAGATCCGGATAGTTCTCGACCACGGCAAGCAGCCGCGACAACGCGCCGGTGAGGTTCGCCTGATTGTCCTGGAAGGCCTTGAACGCATTGGGATCGGTCAGCGTTTCGGGCGTGACCTGCACCTGCGTCGCCTTGGCCCGTGCCTCGACCACGGAAGTCAGCACATCCTTCTCCTGCGCCGCATAACCCTTGACGGTCTCGACCAGGTTCGGAATGAGATCGGCGCGGCGCTGATACTGGTTGAGCACCTCGCTCCAGGCCGCCTTGGCCCGTTCCTCGTTGGTCGGAATGGTATTGAACCCGCAGGCGGACAAAAGCGGCACCAGAAGCGCGAGCGCAAGAACGGAAAGCGCACGGCGCGGCACGGCAAACGACGTCAAATATTGCATCGGAATCCTCTCCCCAAGTTCAGATTCACCGGCCGGACGGCCTTCCAAACGAAGCAGTGTCGAGCCTAGTCATTTTTTTCTGCAAAAGGAACTGGCAAAGCGCTATGGTCATGCTTGGCCCAATCATATGGAATCGTTATGTCTCAACACAATGACAAGCGACCGCCGGATACCGAATCCAGGCGCATTCTGGACCGCATCGAGCGAGAAACCGCTGGCGCCGGAAACACCATTGTTACCCGCGCCAAGGGACATTTCGCCGCCGAGGATGCCGACGCGACCGATCCGATCGAAGTCTGGGGTACGCGCATTGGCAGGTTTCTGGGATTGCTTGTGCTGATCGCCATGTTTATCTGGTTGCTCAGCTCCATTTTCAGCAAGGGCTGAGTCCCGACCGATTGTGTCGAGCCCTCCGAACTCCTGCATGAGTGCCCTTTATGACCGCTGCTGTTTCTTCCAATGCCGTCATCGTCATCTCCAGCCATGTTGTGCGCGGCTCCGTCGGCAATCGTGGCGCCGTATTTGCGCTTGAAACGCTGGGCCATCCGGTCTGGGCCGTTCCGACGGTCATCCTGCCCTGGCATCCCGGTCACGGCCCCGCCAAGCGCATCGTTCCGGAGCCGCAACAATTCGACGATCTGATCGCAGATCTCGAACGCGCGCCATGGCTTGGCGAAGTCACAGCCATCATGAGCGGCTATCTCGGCAATGCAGCGCAGGCGGCAAGCGTCGCGCGCCTGGTCAAGACGGTAAAAGCCCGCAACCGGCAGGTGCTTTACCTGTGCGATCCGGTGATCGGCGACGAAAAGGGGCTCTACGTTCCCGAAGCAACGGCCATCGCCATACGCGATCAACTGATGCCGCTAGCCGACATTGCAACGCCCAACCGTTTCGAGCTCGTTTGGCTGGCAGGCGCCGATCTTCCAGATAACAAGGCGATCATGCAGGCAGCGCTCCATGCCGGCCCCGGCACCATGCTCGTCACCTCGGCGCATCCAATGCTGGCCGGCGGCACCGGCAACCTGCTCGTCACGCATTCGCTGGCGCTGCTCGCAGAACACCGGCTTGTCACCGGCCCGACCAACGGACTTGGCGATCTGACCTCGGCGTTGTTCCTGGCACGCATCCTTGCCGGTCTCGAACTCGAACAGGCGCTGCAGCGGACCACCGCATCGGTCTTTGAGATCATGGCCCGTTCGGCCAAACGCGGCGCCGACGAACTGATGCTGGAGGCCGACGCGCCAAGTCTGTCGAACCCCATGGCCATGACGCAGATGCGCCGTCTGGTGCATCCGAGCAAGAACATCCGGGCGTGAGGGACAAGCGTTCCAGGATACCCCTACTGAAGACCAATTGATCTTCCGCATGATCGGGATTACAGCAAAGTCATGACCCTGCTTCCTGAGAAACTCCTTACCGGCTATCGCAACTTCATGGCGCATCGTTATGCCAACGAGACGTTGCGCTACAAGCAGCTCGCCGACCAGGGCCAGACTCCTGAAACGCTGGTCATTGCCTGCTGTGATTCCCGTTCGGCGCCCGAGATCATCTTCGACACGGCGCCGGGCGAAATCTTCGTCGTGCGCAACGTCGCCAACCTGGTCCCGCCATACGCTCCGGATGGCGAATACCATGCCACCTCCGCTGCGCTCGAATTTGCTGTGCAAAGCCTCAAGGTCAAGAATATCGTGGTGCTCGGCCACGGCCGCTGCGGCGGCATCAAGGCGGCGCTCGATCCCACCAGCGAGCCGCTATCGCCCGGCGATTTCATCGGCAAGTGGATGAGCCTCGTCGGCCCCGCTGCCGAGGCCGTATCCGCTAATGAATTGATGACACCCTTCGAGCGGCAGACGGCGCTTGAGCGCATCTCGATCCGCTACTCGATCAGGAACCTTCGCAGTTTCCCCTGTATCGATATTCTCGAAAAGAAGGGTCGCCTGACCCTGCATGGCGCGTGGTTCGATATTTCCACCGGCGAACTCTGGATCATGAATCCCGAAACCGGTGACTTCCTTCGTCCTGACCCTGAAACGGTCAGCGCCGCTACGCTGGAGTAGGAACACGGCGATGACGCGGTTGTTCTATGCCATCGTCGTCATCCTCTCCCTGGCATTCGCTGCCCAAGCGGACCCCGCCCATGAAAAGCTTGTCGAGCGCTGGTACACCGGTCTTGCCACCGCCGACCGCGCCGTTTTCAACGAAATCCTGGCGGAAGACGCGAAAGTCATCCTCGAAGACATCGACGCGATCCAGACCAAGGATGAATTTCTCGCGAGCCTCGATGAATGGAAGAATGCCGTACTAGGCGCCACCGTCCGCCACCGGATTGGCAGCACCGCGGATAACACGATCACCGTTTTCGTCTGCTATCAGTTCCCGAGCAATTCCACCTACACCCGCGAGATCTTCAGCTTTCGTGATGCGAAAATTATCGAAAGTGCGCAGAGCTCAATTGGCGAGGCGTGCGAGGGTTTTTGAAACAGAAAGAGCCGGCGCAATGCACCGGCTCTTCTTGTTCATGTCGATCGTGATTACTCGCCGTCGATCTTCGAACCGATGATCGCAATGGCCTGCTGATAGACGCTGGCCGCATTCCAGCCCTGGATGGCCGCGAAATTCGCCTGACCGGGCTGATAACCGGCTCCCGCCTGCCAGCCATGGCCGCGCAGGAAATTCGCCGTCGAAGCAAGCGCGTCGGCCTTGGAACGCAGATCGATGTGGCCGTTGCCGTCACCGTCCACACCGTAGCGAAGGACGTTGAGCGGCAGGAACTGGGTCTGTCCGATCTCGCCGTGCATCGCACCGATGGAATTTGCGGAAAGCGTTCCCTGGTCAACCAGCTTCAGCGCCGCGTTCAATTGCTCGCGGAAATACTCCGGACGGCGGCAGTCGAACGCAAGGGTCGTGACGGCGGAAAGTGTATTCTGGTTGCCCATGAAGCTGCCGAAACCGGTCTCCATGCCCCAGATGGCGATCAACGGGCCGGCCGGAACACCGAACCGACGCTCGATACTGGCGAACAGCGCAGCATTTTGCGCCTTCTGCGACCGGCCGCGCGAGATGATGGTCTGCCCGCCACGGACCTGCATGAACTTGTCGAGCGAATATTTGAAGCTCTTCTGGTTGCGATCGGCATTGATGGTCTTTGACGCATAGCTCACGGTATCGAGTGCGCTGACGCCGCGGCTGCCAATGCCCTGCGCCTGTGCCTGCTGCTTGTATTGCGCGACCCAATCCTGAAATCCAGCGGAATTGTTGCCACATGAAGGGGCGGCGACAGCCACGCCTGCAGTCATGAGAAGGGCGGTGGCGGTGGCCGCCAAAAATCTGCCGTTGGCAACGGATGCCATGAAAATCTCCTTAAAAGTTGAATCGTCGTGGCCCTATCTGCCATTTTTCTGCAACCCTGTCATCTGGCTGAATCGCCCATCCGCCGGTCAAAAGGTCTCAACTTTCCGGCATTTTGCGGCAATTTTGTTCGATTTGCGGCAAAACACGCGTTTTGCGTATGCGCGGACCGCAGCTTGGCCTGCTCGCCTTCTACACAACCTTCAGTTGATATTTGGGTAGTTTGAGCATGGCTTTTTCAGCCAGACCCAAGATGTCGCGTTGGATTGCGCACGTCGTCTATCTCTGGCAAGAACGCGAGCTTTCCGCTAAGCTTCTGCGTATTTATCGTATATACAATAATTATTGACCAAAGCGATTTTCATGAATACATTTGAGTGGGATCCTGACAAGGCGAAAAGCAATCTCCGCAAGCACGGGGTATCGTTTGCAAAAGCGCACACCTTTCAGTTTGAAACTGCGAAGGAATGGCTGGATGACAGGGCGGACTATGGCGAGGAACGGATAAGAGCGACGGGCTTTATCGGTACGACATTGTACGTGCTTATTTATACCACGCGTACCGATACAATCCGGGTCATATCGTTGCGGAAGGCCAACAGAAGCGAGATTGATGAATATGTCGGAGCCTAAACATAAAATCTGGACACGCGAAGAGGCCACTGCGCTCGCTTTGGCCTATCGCGCTTCTTTGACAGATGAAGAAGATGCCAAGCTGACCAAGGCCGCATTGGAGGATCCAGACACCGCGTTGGCAGGCGTACTTACCAAGCGACGCCCCGGTCGCCCCTTCGGCGAAGCGACCAAGAAGGCCGTCTCGATCCGGCTCAGTCCGGATGTGCTGGAGCATTTTCGATCCGGCGGTCCAGGCTGGCAAAGCCGCATCGATGATGCATTGCGCAAGGCAGCCGGCCTCAAGAAGCGCGCGTAGCGCCACGCTGGCACCGCGCCGGTCTTGACTCGTCGCGCACTTTCCTGTTTAAGCCGGGCATCAATCCGCGACGAGTTTGAAACTCCGAGCAGCCGACCGGGACCCCGAAAGGGTTGAATCGATCCCGGAGGTCAACACCCGACAGCGCGATGCGCCCTCGGGTGTCATTTTGCTTTGAGCCATTGGCCCTGGCGCGGATTGTGCTTACCTTCCACGGAAACAGGTCCCTGGAAGGAAGAAGGAAAACTGGATGTTTGAGAGCTTACAGGAACGATTAGGTTCGATTTTGAATGGCCTGACCGGTCGCGGCGCGCTGTCGGAAGCCGACGTCGCCGCGGCATTGCGCGAAGTGCGCCGGGCCTTGCTCGAAGCCGACGTCGCGCTCGATGTCGTCCGTTCCTTTACCGACAAGGTTCGCACCAAGGCCGTAGGCGCCGAAGTCCTGAAGAGCATCAAGCCCGGGCAGATGGTGGTCAAGATCGTCCACGACGAGCTGGTCAGCATGCTCGGCGAGGAAGGGGTCACCATCGACCTCAATGCACCCGCACCCGTTGTCATCATGACGGTGGGCCTGCAGGGCTCCGGCAAGACCACGACCACCGGCAAGATCGGCAAGCGGCTGACCGAACGGTCGCGCAAAAAGGTGCTGTTGGCCTCGCTCGACACGCGCCGCCCCGCCGCCCAGGAACAGCTGCGCCAGCTCGGCGTCCAAACCGGCGTCGATACCCTTCCGATCATTGCCGGCCAGTCGCCGGTCGAGATTGCCGCTCGCGCCGTACAGGCCGCCAAGCTCGGTGGCCATGACGTCGTCATTCTCGACACCGCTGGCCGCACCCATATCGACGAGCCTTTGATGGTCGAGATGGCGGACATCAAGAAGAAGGCCAATCCGCATGAAATCCTGTTGGTCGCCGATGCTCTGACCGGCCAGGACGCTGTCAATCTTGCCCGCTCCTTTGATGAGCGCGTTGGCATCACCGGTCTTGTACTGACGCGCATGGACGGCGATGGCCGTGGCGGTGCTGCCCTTTCGATGCGGGCCGTTACCGGCAAGCCGATCAAGCTGATTGCCACCGGCGAAAAAATGGATGCGCTCGAGGAGTTTTATCCTCGCCGCATCGCCGACCGTATTCTCGGCATGGGCGACATCGTTTCGCTGGTCGAAAAGGCAGCCGAAAACATCGATGCGGAAAAAGCCGCAGCGATGGCCAAGAAAATGCAGTCCGGCAAGTTCGATCTCAATGATCTGGCCGACCAGATCGGCCAGATGCAGAAGATGGGCGGCATGGGCGGCATCATGGGCATGATGCCCGGCATGGGCAAGATGAAGGATCAGATGGCTGCCGCCGGCCTCGACGATTCCATTTTCAAGCGCCAGCTCGCCATCATCTCGTCGATGACGGCTGCCGAACGCGGCAATCCCGACCTGCTCAAGCATTCGCGCAAGCAGCGCATCGCCAAGGGCTCGGGCACCAATGCCGCCGACATCAACAAGCTTCTGAAAATGCACCGCCAGATGGCGGACATGATGAAGGCGATGGGCGGCAAGGGCAAAGGCGGCATCATGAAGCAGATGATGGGCGGCCTCGGCGCCAAGATGGGCTTGGGTGGCCTCGGCGGTATGGGCGGCATGCCCGACCTGTCGAAAATGGACCCCAAGCAGCTTGAGGCTCTGCAGAAGCAGGCGGAAGCTGCCGGCTTTGGCAAGGGCGGCGGGATGCCTGGCGGCCTTGGTGGCTTGCCCGGCGGTCTCGGTGGTTTGGGCGGCGGCATGCCGCGCCTGCCCGGACTTGGTGGTGGTCTTCCGGGCCTGCCAAAGAAGAAAGGGTGATCATGTCCTCGTCATCGCTTCCAAAGGAACTCATCGAACTGCGCGCTTCAATCGACAATATCGATGCGGCGCTGATCCACATGCTCGCCGAGCGTTTCCGCTGCACAAAGGCAGTGGGCGTGCTGAAGGCAAAGAATGGCCTCGCCGCGGCCGATCCGGCCAGAGAAAAACGACAGGTCGAACGTCTGCGCTCATTGGCGCAAGACGCCGACCTCGACCCCGATTTTGCCGAGAAGTTCCTGAACTTCATCGTCAAGGAAGTGATCAGGCATCACGAAACAACAGCCGCCAAGGAAAACGGCGTCTAACTCAACTCTTAAGGAGAAATAACCATGTCACTGAAAATCCGTCTGGCCCGCGCAGGGTCGAAGAAGCGTCCTTACTACCACGTCGTCGTTGCAGACGTTCGCGCACCGCGCGACGGCCGTTTCATCGAAACCGTTGGCGCATGGAACCCGATGCTTCCCAAGGATGGCGACCGCGTCAAGCTCGACGCCGAGCGCATCCAGTACTGGATCGGTCACGGCGCACAGCCGACCGACCGTGTTCTGCGCTTCCTCGATCAGGCTGGCGTTGTCAAGCGCGATGCCCGTAACAATCCTGAGAAGGCTCTCCCGGGCAAGAAGGCGCAGGAGCGCGTTGCCCTTGCCAAGCAGGCTGAAGAAGATGCGAAGGCCAAGATTGCCGCTGAAGCAGAAGCCGCCAAGGCTGCCGCTGAAGCTGCCAAGGCCGCTGCGGAAGCTCCGGCCGAGGAAGCTGCTGCCAGCGAGTAAGCTGTCAGGCACTCTTGATTGCATTTGGAAACGGGTGGCTTTGCCGCCCGTTTTTCATTTAGACCAGGCAATCTCTTGAACCCAACAAATTGTCACGGGCCTGCAAAAAAACCGAAACATTCCCGGCGCAAGAAGGAGCAACCAGCCACCACCAGCCAGGAGAAACAATTTCATGACGAAATCGGCTTCATTCACGCGCCGCAACTTTCTCGTTTCAACCGGAGCCGTTGGGCTCACCGCATCGGGCCTCGCCCTCCCATCCTACTCTCGTGCCGCTTCCCGCCCCGTCTTCACCCATGGCGTCCAGTCGGGCGATGTCGATTCGGCAGCGGGAATGATCTGGACACGGACCGACCGGCCGGCACGCGTCAATATCGAGGTTGCCACCACCGAGAGCTTTGCGAACCCGGTAAGGCTGCCGCCGCTCAATGCTTTTCCCGAAAGCGACTTTGCCGTGAAGCAATTGCTGACGGATCTCGCTTCAGACCAGGACGTCTTCTACCGCCTGACTGCGGTGGATCTGAGCGATCTCAATGCCGTTTCAGAACCGATCATCGGTCGTTTCAGGACCGCTCCAACGTCACGGCGCAATATCCGCTTTGCCTGGTCCGGTGACACGGTTGGTCAGGGTTGGGGCATCGATCAAACCGGCATGAAGACCTATGCCACCATCGCCAGCCACACGCCGGACTTCTTCCTGCACTCGGGCGACACAATCTATGCCGACGGCCCCCTGCTTGAGGAAGTCGACCTGAAGGACGGCACCAAATGGAAGAACCGCATCATCACTGACGAGAAACGCAAGGTCGCCGAGACACTGGACGAGTATCGCGGGCAGTGGAAATACAACATGCTCGACGATCATGTGCGGACGCTGAATGCGGTCTGCCCGACCTTCTTTCAATGGGACGATCATGAGGTAACCAACAACTGGTCTTCCTCGAAGAACCTCAGCGCCGATGATCGCTACACGGAAAAATCCATTGCGCTTCTCTCCGCCCGCGCTGGCCGCGCCTTTCACGAGATGACGCCGATCCGTTACACCCCGGCGGAACCCGGCCGCGTTTATCGCAAGATCGCCTATGGTCCCCTGCTCGACGTTTTCTTCCTCGACTTGCGCTCCTATCGCGGCCCGAATGGTCCGGATATGGAAGAGACGATCTCGCCGCAGTCCGCCATCGTCGGCGAACGGCAGGTAAAGTGGCTCAAACGCGAACTTCTGAATTCCAGAGCCACCTGGAAGGTCATCGCTTCGGACATGCCGCTCGGACTGGTTGTCTGGGACAATGGCAAGGACAAGAAGGGCGCGGAGGCCGTTTCCAATGGAGACAACGGTCCGGCAAAGGGCCGGGAACTTGAGATCGCCGATCTGCTGCGCTTTATCAAGACCGCCGGTATCAGGAACACCACATGGTTCACCGCCGACGTCCACTACACGGCAGCGCATTATTACAATCCGGACAAGGCACAGTTTCAGGATTTTGAACCGTTCTGGGAATTCGTTTCGGGTCCGATTCATGCGGGAACCTTCGGGCCGAACGATCTCGACCAGACATTCGGGCCGGAGCTTAAATTCATCAAGGCCCCGACAGCCGAGCAAGGGCAGAACTTGCCGCCGTCAGCGGGCCTCCAGTTCTTCGGCCTGGTCGATATTGACGGAGCGAGCGAACAGATGACCGTGCGGCTGATGGACCGCGACAATGCCGAGCTCTACAAGGTGACATTGGATCCGGTTCGCCAGGGTTGAGCCAGCCTATACAATTGCCAGACGGGTGGCGCTGCCGCCCGTCTTGCTGTCAGGTGCCCTGTGAGGTCAAGGTGTCCCACCCGGCCATGGCGGCATTGGCCGTGTTCATCAACGCTTCCAACGACGCTCCATCGCGGGCCGTAATCGACATGCCGTGCTGCACGGTCGCATAGAATTCGGCGACCTGCTGGCAATCAACTGTCGTCGGTAGCTCGCCGTCGCGGACGCCCTGTTCAAGCCTCTCGCGCAACTTTGTCACGTTAGCGAGGCGTTGTTCGCGTAACAGCGTACACACTGATTCCGATCCCTGTTCGCCGTGGAGAGCCCCAAGTACGATGAGACAGCCGTGCGGCTGGTCCACCTGCGAATAGGCCAGTGCTGTCTCCTTCAGAAAATTGGTGAAGCCCTCGCGCGCCGTCGCGGCTTGGGGAAGCGCTTCCCAGATCTGCACACCGACATTGGCTTGGTAGACTTCCACTGCCTGTTTGAAGAGCTCGGCCTTGCTGCCGAATGCCGCGTAAAGGCTCGGCGCATTGATCGCCATGGCGTCCGTCAAATCGGCCAGTGAAGCTCCCTCATAGCCTTTCTTCCAGAAAACCTGCATGGCGCAGGCCAGAGCCTCATCCCGGTTGAATGCGCGTGGGCGGCCGCGTTGAGACATGGCTGCTTCCTTTCTGTAGTGATCAATACATAAAATGCTTGACGCCTTTTGGCAAGCATGACAGATATTTTGTATCGTTCACTACATAAAAGGAACTTGCATGTCACGTCTGGACAACAAGGTAGCTTTCATAACCGGCGGAAGCCGCGGCATCGGTGCCGCCATCGCACTCAAATTGGCCGAGGATGGTGCAGACATTGCTATCACCTTTACCAGCGCGGCCGGCAAGGCGGCGGAAATCGTTGGTGCTGTCGAAAGGCTGGGGCGGCGGGCCATCGCCATCAAGGTGGACAATCTTGACGCGGCCGCTCTCGAAGCCGCTGTCAATGAAGCCCATCACAAGCTCGGCCGATTGGATATTCTGGTCAACAGTGCCGGGGTCTACTCGATGGATACGGTTGATACGTTGACGCTCGAGGAGTTTGACCGGGTAATGTTCATCCATGTCCGGGCAAGCTTTGTTGCGGCAAAGGCGGCTGCGGCACTCATGGGTCCAGGCGGGCGCGTAATTTCGATTGGCAGCAATCTCGGCGAGATCGTGCCCTTCCCGGGGCTCGTCGCCTACGCAACCAGCAAGGCCGCGCTTACCGGCCTCACCAAAGCACTCGCCCGCGATCTCGGTTCACGGGAAATCACCGCGAATATAGTCCAGCCGGGATCAACCGATACGGACATGAATCCAGCCAACGGCGATCACGCGGACGGCCAGCGCGCCCGCATGGCGATTCCGCGTTTCGGCCAGGCAAAGGACATTGCCGGGCTCGTCGCTTTTCTAGCCGGCGAGGAAGGCCGTTTCATAACCGGCGCATCGCTCACCATCGATGGCGGCGCCAACGCTTGATGACAACGGGCCGGTGCGCAAACGCCACCTCAGCGGTCGCCCTTGCGCACCAGCTTGCCCTCTTCGGCCTTGTGAAAATATTGCGAGCAGACGAGCCAACCCTTCAGCGGCCGCAACAGGATCAGGCTCCCGAGCAGGGTTAGCGGCAACGTCGTGACAAGATGCACCCAGATCGACACTTCATAGGTTGTCTGCAGCCACAGCGCGAACAGCATGGCAGGCACGGCAACGATTGTCATGGCGAAGAAAGCCGGGCCGTCCGCCGGATCCGCAAATGAATAATCCAACCCGCATACCTCGCATGACGGGGCCAGCCTCAGGAAGCCGTTGAACAAATGGCCCTGCTGGCATTGCGGGCAACGTCCCAGAATGCCGGTTTGCATCGGGTTTTTCGTCGCGTGGTAGTGAACGTTTGACATGGCAATCGCCTTTCAATGCCCGTCTCATTGTATGGTTATTGTGCACATACAATTGAGACCTTATCTGCGGCACTATACGCCTTGTATGGATTAAAATAAAGAATAATTCATCAATCAGCGACAATTTGACTTGCAAACGCTTCGTTCTTCCCCTAATTGTATGGACAATAACCATACAATGGATACCCTATGTCTCTTTGGAAGCCCCGCATCGAAGCCCACGCCAGATACAAGCATCAGGGCATTGCCGATGCGCTTAAGGCCGACATAACGCGCGGACTCATCAAATCCGGCGACGCGCTCCCGCCGCAGCGCGACATCGCCCGCGCGCTCGGCGTTGATCTTACCACAGTGACCCGTGCATTGAATGAGGTTCGCCGTCTGGACCTCATCGAGGCGCGCACGGGCTCCGGCACCTTCGTGAAGATGCGATCCGGCCAACGGGCAGCGGCGACGCCGGCCACCGAGCTCGACCTTAGCATGAACATACCGCCGCAGCCAGTCGGGGCCGATCTGCCGGGACGGATCGCCAATGGCGTTGGCGCCCTTCTGGCCGGCGAAACGGCCCGCTTTCTCTCCTATCAGGAGACGGCCGGAACTGGGCCTGCTCGCCAAGCGGGGGCAGCGTGGCTCACGCCACGCTACGGCGCTGCGCCGGCCTTCGAGCGCCTGCTTGTCGCGGGCGGCGCCCAGAGTGCCCTCTTTGCGATCTGCAATCTTCTTGCCAATCGCGGCGCCATCTGCGCCGGAGCCATGACCTATCCTGGCCTGAAATCGATCGCCGCGGCCCTCGGGCTGACCATCCACCCTCTGGCCATGGACAAGCACGGCATCGTCCCCGCGGCGTTCGAGGAATGCTGCCGGCGCGCTGCCCCAAGCGCCCTCTATGTCATCCCATCCATCGACAACCCGACGACGGCAACCATGCCCCTTGAGCGGCGGCAGGACATTGCGGCAATCGCCAACCGCTACCGCGTCGCCATCATCGAGGACGACCCCTATGCGGAGCTTCTCGATCAGCCACTCCCGGCGCTGGCAACGTTCGCTCCTGACCTTACCTGGCACATCGCTACCCTTTCAAAATGCGCGAGCCCGGCGCTGCGGGTCGCCTATGTCGCCTGCCCTTCGCCGCTCGATGTGCTTAAGCTTGCCGCAAGCCTTCGCGCCAGCAATCCCGGCGCCTCGCCTCTGCTTGCCGCGCTTGCCACCAGTTGGATCGAGGACGGCACGTTGCAACAGATCGCGTTGGCGATCCGGGCCGAAAGCCGGGCGCGCCAGGGCCTTGCCGCTACCATTCTTCATGACTGGACCTATGCCGCCGAACCGGCCGGGCACCATCTGTGGCTGACGCTTCCCGAACAGTGGCACGCCAGCGAGTTTGCCGCGCTGGCCCGCCGGTCCGGCCTCGGCATTGTGCCGGCATCCGCATTCAGCACCGGACCATCCGGGATCGAAGCTGTCCGTGTCTCACTGGGCGCGGCGCCCGATAGGGCAAGCCTCGGCGAAGGTCTGGCGCTCCTCGACAGGCTGCTGCGCGAGGCCACGTTCAGTCCGGGGATGATCGTCTAGAGCCAAACCTTCACTTCGGTCACTGCAACTGTGCGCAAACACCCGGATCCGATTGAACATATTTTTGAACCTCCGACAGCATTGAATCGCATTCCAATCTGACCTCGGCCTGCTTCTTTCTTATTGGGCCGAATTCGCCCTTGCTGCCACCACTCGTGCGCATGAGGACGGCAGCGTATTCCGTCGCGAAGGCGGGGCATGCCTTTGTCAATTTTTGCCATTCGGCACCTTGACCCTCGCCCCATGTCTTCGCATCCCATTCCTTGCACGCGACCCTGGACTTGAACACATCCAGCAGACACCCTTTCGTGTCGGATTGATAAAATTCAAACAAACGGGCCATCTCGGGACTCGCGACCCTCGCACCCCAGGATGTTTGGAACAGACCTGCTTCGGCGCTATCTGCCGTGCTGAAATCTGCACTTTTGTCCCTGCCAACGCAGTATTGGCCGGAGCTTTCCATCATGCCCAGGCCAAACAGCAGCGTATAGCTGTGGCGCAGCGTGTCTACGCCGCTTTGGCTGTTGCTGAGGCCGCTTTTCGAAAACTCATCCTTGTACCAGGCAAGTCCGTCCTTGCGCTCGGAAGCGCCGCCCACACCCATCGCCGACGAGACCACCTTCACATCGGGCCGGTCAGGGTGACACACCGCCTTGGCGTAGACCAGCGCAACCCCGCGGATGAACGCCTTGGGTGCGATTCCGCGCCTGTGGGACCAGTTCACGGAGGCACATGTTGATTTTTCGGCAATCTTCGAAATGTGTTCGACCGCCTGATCTGCGAAGGCGCTGGATGAGACACCTAAAACTGCCAGAAGGCCCATGCAAGAAAGAGCGGCAACGACGGTCTTCATTTGAGATTTCCCCAACCTCTCGGTATTGCAAATATAAAAGGCGTTGCCGCTACTGTAAACTTAACAGAAGGTATGAATTATTTCAGACGCGCGCGAGTGTCACACAAAATATATACTGCAACATTCTTGTTTAGTCGGCATGCCAACTTGTCTTTGTAGGACCATGGCGCCTGGCCCACCTGTCTGATCCGGCTTCGGAAGGCCTTGACCATGCCGGCAAGACGGGGCTTTGATCGGACCAATGCACCCTGCATCGGCATTGGAATTGAGAACGAAATGGCACAGAACATCTACGACAAACCGGAGTTCTTCGCGGGCTACAGCGCGCTGCAGCGTTCGGTTGAAGGGCTCGGCGGTGCTGCGGAATGGCCCGCCATCCGCGCCCGAATGCCCGACCTCAAGGGCAAGCGGGTCATCGATCTTGGCTGTGGCTTTGGCTGGTTTTCGCGCTGGGCCCAGGAGCAAGAGGCGGCGCATGTGCTCGGTGTCGACCTCTCCGAGAACATGATCGCACGCGCGAAAGCCGATACCAACGACCAGGGGATCGAATACGAGATCGCTAATCTCGACCATTACGAGTTGCCGAAACATGCGTTCGATTTCGCCTATAGTTCACTGGCCTTTCATTATATCAGCGACTTCAAGCGACTGATCGCCACGATCCATGAGGGCCTCCTGCCGGGAGCGCACCTCCTTTTTACGATTGAGCACCCGATCTATATGGCGCCGACCAGGCCGGGATGGCAGGCCACGGAGGGGGGCAAGCTATGGCCGGTCAATCAATATTCCGTCGAAGGGCGCCGCATCACCGACTGGCTTGCCAAGGGCGTCGTAAAATACCACCGCACCTTGGGCACCACCTTGAACACGCTCATCGACAACGGCTTTTCAATCCAGCACGTGGAGGAATGGCAGCCGGACGATGATCAGATCAAAAGGAACCCCGATCTCGCCGAGGAACGGGAGCGGCCAATGATCCTCATCGTCGATGCACAGCGAACGTTCTAGAAGAAACTGCCCTGTGCGGTGATCGGATGGAATACCGGCCGGCCGGCCATACCTGCCAGCACCCGATGCTCCAGATCGAGCAGGAACCGCTTGCGCCGCTGGCCGCCGCCATAGCCGGTCAGCGCGCCATCCGACCCGATCACCCTGTGACAGGGAACGACGATGGCAACGCGATTCTGCCCATTGGCCGCACCGACGGCGCGACTGGACCCCGGCTTGCCAATGCCTCGCGCCATGTCGCCATAGGATCGCGTCTCGCCGTAGGGAATTTGCTGCAGCCTTGACCACACGTGGCACTGGAAGGAATTGCCCGGCAAAGCCAGCTGCGTGTTGAACACCGTGAGCGTTCCGGCAAAATAAGCCCGAAGTTCCGTTTCAATCTGATCGAGGATACGGTTGCACCCAGGCTTGATCGTGTGGCCGAGCGTTGTTGCAACTCCTCAATTTCCGCAGGCAAGGCCGGCCTGTCGTCAAACTCTAGCAACGACAGTGCGTCGTCGCTTGCCATTGCCATCATCGGGCCGACTGGTGTCTCGATCGTTTTGTGCAGCAGCAGTTTTGTCACGTCATTACCCGATGATTGAGAAGATCCCGCGACTTTACCGCGCTGGGACAGGTCGCCCACCCGATTCCGGAATGAACGCCGGCTAACCGATGATGTCAGGCCCTGGACGCGACCGTAACTGTCGTGCCGGCCGCGTGCAGCGCCTGGAGAATATCGTCCGGCGGGTCACGATCGGTTACAAGCTCGTCAAAACCGCTGAGATCGCAGACTTGCACCAGCCCGCGCCGCCCGAATTTCGATGCGTCGGTGATCGCAATTGCCCGCGCCCCGCGCGACAAAACCGTGCGGGCAAACTCTGCCTCGGCGAGGTCGTAATCGGTGACCCCGCCGGGTGCGTCGAGTGCGCCCACCGAAATGACGGAATGGGCAACGCTGAAGCGGCTGACGAACTCGATCGCCGAGACACCGAAAGCCGCGCCGCTATCACTGCGCAATTCGCCGCCCGCCATGAAAACCCTGTTGCCGTTGACCGTGGCGAGCGTACGGGCGATATCGGATGAGTTGGTGACAACGGTCAGATTGCGGTGTTGCAGCAACTCGCGGGCAAGAAAGCTTGTGGTCGTTCCAGTGTCGAGCATGATGGATTCGCCGTTGCGGATTGTCCCGGCCACCCATTGTGCGATGAGGCGCTTGGCACCCGCGTTCTCGCGCATGCGCAGTTCGAACGGCGCTTCGCCCAGGTGTTGCGGCAGACCAACGGCGCCATGGACGCGGGTGATCGCCCCCTCGTCGGTCATTGGCTTCACATCGCGCCGGATCGTCTCCAGTGAGACGCCGAGCTTCTGCGCCAAGTCGGCAATCGAGATTGTGCCCTCCTCCTGCAACAGCCGCCTGATTTCACCACGCCGCTTTGAACTCACGTCAAAACCTCAGATTTGATTGTTAATCAGTCATTAATACCACAAATAATAGCATCAACGGGCAATAAAACCACAAATAGCCACAAAAAATTGTTGACAGAAGGCCTAAGATGGAGGAACCTCAACGCATGGGATTAATGGTAGTGCGTGGTTCGACAGGCTCACCATGAGGGGGCACATCCTTGCAGGTACCCAAGATGCCGCGGGGATACGAGGTGGAAGTCTTTGCCATAGACCGATTTCCTGTTCGCGGAGAGTCCACAACCTTCATGCGACAGGACACCTTTCACATGGTGAGTCTGTCGAACCACGTACGCATCTGCCGATGTCCCGGCACATGCAAATACCTGATGGGGTGAGCACCGCTTATGACCCCTGACGACAATCTTTCTCCCGATAGTTCCGTGGCACAACGCATTGCCGCCTTGCCACTTTGGCAAGGAGAAATAAAGATTGCGTTGCTCAAGGGCGGCATCAGCAATGAAAGCTATGTGGTCGAGGACGCGCGGCGCAGATACGTGGTGCGCTTTGGCAAGGACTACCCGTTCCATCATGTGTTTCGCAACAGGGAGGCGATGACGGCCGAGGCGGCGCACCGCGCCGGTTTTGCCCCCGAACTATTCCATGCGGGCGATGGCGTCATGGTCACCGCATTCCTCGGTGCAAAGACCTATGACGCAGCGGATCTCCGGGCCAATATTCCGCGCATCGCCCAACTCATCCGCCAATTCCACCTTGAGATGCCGGAACACATCCAGGGTCCGGGCTTCATGTTCTGGGTCTTCCACGTCATTCGCGACTATGCCCGCACCCTGCAAGCCGGCAAGAGCCGCATGGCGCCGCATCTCGCCAACTACCTTGCCGTCGCCGCGGAAATGGAGGCTGCGCAGAAGCCTCTGCCGATCATCTTCAGCCACAATGATCTTTTGCCCGCCAATATCCTCGATGACGGAAGCCGCCTCTGGCTGATCGATTTCGAATATGCCGGCTTCTCCACCGCCATGTTCGATCTTGCGGGGCTGGCCTCCAATGCGGGATTTAACCAGCAAGAGTCCGAAGCCCTGCTTGAGGCCTATTTCCAGGCACCGGCGGACGCTGCACTCAAGCGCGCTCATGCGGCCATGCAATGCGCCTCGCTCTTGCGCGAAGCCATGTGGAGCATGGTCTCCGAACTCTACCTCAGCGCCCCGGGCGTCGATTATGTCGCCTACACCACCGATAATTTGCAGCGGCTGGAGCAGGCGCTCGACCATTACAGAACGACCTACACATGAATTGTGAGACATTGATGCGCATGTTCCGTCCCCCTCTGGGCTGCCGCCCATCTCCCCCGCAAGGGGGGAGATCGAATTGGAACGCGTGGCCGCCAATCGCCCCGATCGAAGCCTGTACGGAAGCGTATTGCAAGCTGATCTCCCCCCTTGCGGGGGAGATGTCCGGCAGGACAGAGGGGGGTGGCCCCTATAGACAACCCTTTATCCGCTTGCCGCGATCAGTTGGAAGAATTGCACGATGACATTGCCCACCCATGCCCAGATCGTCGTCATAGGCGGCGGAATCATCGGCTGCTCCACAGCCTATCATCTTGCGAGGGACCACAAGGCGGACGTGGTTCTCCTCGAAATGGGCCAGCTGACTTCGGGTTCCACCTGGCATGCGGCGGGTCTTGTCGGCCAGCTGCGCTCATCCGCTTCGATCACCCGCGTGCTGAAATATTCGGTCGACCTCTACAAGCGGCTTGACGCCGAGACCGGTCTTGCCACCGGCTGGAAGATGACAGGATGCCTGCGCCTTGCGACCAATCAGGACCGCTGGACGGAATTCCGCCGGCTGGCGACCACGGCAGGAAGCTTCGGCATGGAGATGCACCTGCTTTCACCGCAGGAGGTAAAGGCAATGTTTCCGCTGATGCGGGTCGACGACCTTATTGGCGCAAGCTGGCTGCCCACGGACGGCCAGGCCAGCCCCTCGGACATCACCCAGTCGCTGGCGCGCGGCGCCCGGATGCACGGGGCGAAGCTCATCGAGAATATCCGCGTTACCGGTTTTGACATGGAGGGCGAGCGCGTCGTCAAGGTCAAGACCGACAAGGGTGATATTGCCTGCGAAAAGGTGGTCAACTGCGCGGGTCAGTGGGCGCGGCAAGTCGGTGAGATGGCTGGCATCAATGTGCCGCTGCAACCCATCAAGCATCAGTACGTCATTACCGAGAAGATCGAGGGCCTGTCTTCCAATGCACCGACCATTCGGGACCCGGACCGCCGCACCTATTTCAAGGAGGAAGTCGGCGGTCTGGTAATGGGCGGCTATGAGCCAAACCCACAAGCCTGGATGACCGGCGACGTGCCCAACGACTGGCAGTTCCGCCTGTTCGACGACGATTTCGACCATTTCGAACAGCATATGGTTCAGGCGATCGAGCGCATCCCGGCGCTCGAAGACGCCGGCGTCAAGCAGATGATCAACGGTCCCGAAAGCTTCACGCCCGATGGCAATTTCATCCTCGGGGTCGCGCCGGAATGCTCCAACATGTTCGTCGGCGCGGGTTTCAACGCCTTCGGCATCGCATCGGGCGGTGGCGCCGGCTGGGTGCTGGCGCAGTGGGCCATCGATGGGGAAGCGCCGCTCGATTTGTGGACGGTCGATATAAGGCGCTTCTCCAATCTGCACCGCGATCGTCAATGGGTTCTCGACCGTACGCTCGAAGCCTACGGCAAGCACTACACCGTCGGCTTTCCGCATGAGGAATATGCATCCGGTCGCCCGGCCATTGTGTCACCGCTCTATGAACGCCTGAAAAAACACCGCGCCGTCTTCGGCTCCAAGCTTGGCTGGGAACGTCCGAACTGGTTCGCGCCGCAAGGCGTGGCTGTGGAAGACGTCTATTCGATGGGCCGCCAGAACTGGTTTGCCGCCGTGGGCGGCGAACACCGCCACGTGCGTGAAAAAGTCGGCATCTTCGATCAGTCGTCCTTCGCCAAGTTCGAGCTTGCCGGCAAGGATGCTGGCAAGGCGCTCGACCATATTTGCGCCAATGACGTGTCGAAACCGGCTGGCCGGTTGACCTACACGCAATTGCTCAACACTCGCGGCGGCATCGAATGCGACCTGACCGTCGCGCGCCTTGCCGAGGACAGATTCTACATCGTCACCGGAACAGGCTTCCGCACCCATGACTTTGCCTGGATAAGGGACCATATCGGCGACGGCCTCGATGCCAGGCTCACCGACATCACCGAAGCGTTTGGCACCCTCTCCCTGATGGGACCGAGAGCCCGCGACGTCCTGGCTAAGGTCACCAGTGCCGACGTTGGCCAAGCCGCCTTTCCGTTTGGCCATGTGCGCGAGATCGAGATCGCCGGAACGATGGTGCGGGCACTGCGCGTCACCTATGTCGGTGAACTCGGCTGGGAGTTGCATGTGCCGATCGATGCTACCGGCGCGGTCTTCGACGCCCTCATGCAGGCCGGCGAGGCGTTCGGCATCAGGCCGGTCGGCTATCGCGCCCTAGAGTCGCTGCGGCTGGAAAAAGGTTACCGCGCCTGGGGCTCCGACATCACGCCGAACGACTCGCCCTTCGAAGCGGGGCTCGGCTGGGCCGTCAAGCTCACGAAGAACGTCGATTTCATCGGCCGCACGGCGGTTGACGCCATTCATGCCGCACCGTTGAAAAAACGGCTGGCCGGGTTCACGGTCATGGATAAGGAGGTGGTGCTCCTCGGCCGCGAAACGATCCTGCGCAACGGCAAACAGGTGGGCTACCTTACCAGCGGCGGCTATGGCTACACCGTCGATCGCCCGATCGGCTTCGGCTATGTGCGTAACGCCGAAGGTGTCAGCGACGCGTTCCTTGCCGAAGGCAATTATGAACTGATCGTCGCCAATGAACGCTTCGCCGCCGAGCTTCATATGAGGCCGCTTTACGACCCCGGCAACGATCGGGTGAAGGACTGAGACGGCTTTTGCAGCTTTCTCCTTGAGAAACGCGATGCTGTTGAAAGGAAACTGCTGACTCTTGCGCAACAATTCCCGAAATGTGTGCGAAAATCGCCAGTTTTAGCTCGCATTTTTCAACTTCTGATCCGGGCTTGAAGTGCACGAAGTTGTGTTTTCGCAAACCCGACCCAAGGGCTTGACTTTGCTTCTGGACAAGACCAAATGACAGCGCGCGGGTCCTCGCATTTGCAAGCCTGTGCATCTTTCAACCGGAGTTTATCTCTCATGCCCAACGACGACAGTCATAGTCGATTGTTTGCGCCGTCATCGGCGATCGTGGCCTGATTTGTAAGATCAGCTCGCCTCGATCCCCATGACGGCGGATCGACAGAAAGGCGAGCTAAAATGAACGACCTTCGCTTTACCAAGGATGTGGTTGATGCCGGACTTGCATCAGCCATGACCCTTGCCGACCAGCTTGCAACGATGCAGGCGGCAGATGCCGTCGAGCTTCTGAACGAGCTCGAACTTGACGATACCATTGGCATTATTGCCGAAATGCCGCGCGATCACGCGGTGCTCATACTCGATCAACCGGAGTTGCATTCGGCTGCCACGATCATTGAGGCGCTTCCCGATGCGGCCGCCTGCGCGCTGCTTGATGCCATGTCGGCCGACCGCGTCACCGACATCTTTCACGAGCTTGATGAAAAGGTTCGCGACCGGCTGTTTCCCGGGCTTGGCCGCGAGACGCAGGCGGCCTTGCGCAAGCTGCTGCGCTATCCACCCCATACGGCGGGTAGCCTGATGACCACCGAGTTTGTCAGCGTGCCGGCGAACTGGAGCGTTGCCCAGACGTTGCAATACATCCGCGAGGTCGAGCGTTCCCGCGAGACGGTTTATGCCATCTATGTCACTGATCCTGCAACGAAAAGCCTGCTGCGGGCTGTCGCCCTGCGGCGGCTGATCACGAGTGAACCCGACGTTTCCATCATGAGCGTCGGCCGCGATGTCGCCCCCGTGACGGTCGCACCGCTCACCGATCAGGAGGACGTTGCACGCCTCTTCCGCAAGCATGATCTTTTGGCCGTTCCCGTGGTCAATGACGGCAACCAGATCATCGGCATCGTTACAGTCGATGATGTGATCGACGCCATGACCCAGGAAATGACCGAGGATACCTTGAAGTTCGGCGGCATGGAGGCTTTGAACAAGCCCTATATGCAGATCGGATTCCTGCACATGATCCGCAAGCGTGCCGGCTGGCTCGGCGTGCTTTTCCTGAGCGAAATGCTCACCGCCAGCGCCATGCAGCATTTCGAGGGGGAATTGGAGAGGGCAGTCGTCCTGACCTTGTTCATTCCACTGATCATGAGCTCGGGCGGCAATTCCGGATCGCAGGCGACATCGCTCCTGATCCGTGCGCTTGCCCTGCAGGAACTGCGCCTGAAAGACTGGTGGCGTGTTGCCTTGCGCGAAATACCGACCGGTCTCGTGCTCGGCTCCTTCCTGGGTCTGATCGGCGTTGTCCGCATCACCACGTGGCAGATGCTCGGCCTTTTCGACTACGGCCCGCATTGGCCGCTGATCGCCGCGACCGTCGGCACGGCGCTCGTCGGCATCGTGACCTTCGGCTCGCTGGTCGGTTCGATGCTGCCGTTCATTCTGCAGAAAACCGGCTTTGATCCTGCGAGCGCGTCGGCGCCCTTTGTCGCGACGCTGGTCGATGTCACCGGGTTGGTGATCTATTTCAGCATTGCCCTTGTGATCCTCTCAGGCACGCTGCTTTAGACGAAAGGCGGCAAATTCGTCAGGATTTGCCGCCTTTCGGCCCTGCGAGGGGCAATCTGTTTGCATGGCTGCCATGCCGGGCCAAGCCGGTCAAAACGCTTTGCCCCCTTTCGCAATTGCGAAAAAACATGTATGGAGCGCGCAAATGTAAAGCGGCGCATCATATGTGGCGTCCACAATCCTCCAAAGAGAACCTTATGAAACTGCGCAACATCGCGATCATCGCACACGTTGACCATGGCAAGACCACCCTTGTTGACGAACTTCTGAAACAGTCCGGCAACTTCCGCGACAACCAGCGCGTTGCCGAACGCATGATGGATTCCAACGACATCGAAAAAGAACGCGGGATCACCATTCTCGCCAAGGCCACCTCGGTCGTCTGGAAGGACACGCGCATCAACATCGTCGACACGCCCGGCCACGCCGACTTCGGCGGTGAAGTCGAGCGCATCCTGAGCATGGTCGATGGCGCCATCGTTCTGGTCGACGCTGCCGAAGGCCCGATGCCGCAGACGAAATTCGTCGTTGGCAAGGCGTTGAAGGTCGGCCTCCGCCCGATCGTCGCGATCAACAAGATCGACCGTCCGGATGCGCGCCACGAGGAAGTCGTCAACGAGGTCTTCGATCTTTTTGCCGCGCTCGACGCGACCGACGAACAGCTTGATTTTCCGATCCTTTACGGCTCGGGTCGCAATGGCTGGATGGCGAAGGCCCCGGAAGGCCCGCAGGACCAGGGTTTGGCCGCGCTGTTCGACATGGTTATCGATCACGTTCCGGCGCCGACCGTCGGCGAAGGCGCGTTCAAGATGATCGGTACCATCCTTGAGGCCGATCCATTCCTTGGCCGCATCATCACCGGCCGCATTCACTCGGGCACGGTCAAGTCCAACCAGCAAGTCAAGGTCCTGCACGGCGACGGCACCCAGCTTGAAACCGGCCGCATCTCCAAGATTCTGGCTTTCCGCGGCCTTGAGCGCCAGCCGATCGAGGAAGCCCATGCGGGTGACATCGTCGCCATTGCCGGTCTGCAGAAAGGCACGGTTGCCGACACGTTCTGCGCGACCGAAGTAACCGAGCCGCTGCACGCCCAGCCGATCGATCCGCCGACCGTCACCATGTCCTTCATCGTCAACGATTCCCCGCTGGCAGGCACAGAGGGCGACAAGGTCACGAGCCGTGTCATCCGTGATCGCCTGTTCAAGGAAGCCGAGGGCAACGTCGCGTTGAAGGTGGAAGAATCCGGCGACAAGGATTCGTTCTTCGTTTCCGGACGCGGTGAATTGCAGCTTGCCGTTCTCATCGAAAACATGCGCCGCGAAGGCTTCGAGCTTGGCGTCTCGCGCCCGCGCGTCGTCATGCAGAAGGATGAAGACGGCAACATGCTCGAGCCGATCGAGGAAGTGCTGATCGACGTCGACGAGGAATATTCCGGCACGGTCGTACAGAAGATGTCCGAACGCAAGGCCGAGATGGTCGAGTTGCGGCCATCCGGTGGCAATCGCGTGCGCATGGTATTCTACGCCCCGACCCGTGGCCTGATCGGCTACCAGTCGGAGCTTTTGACCGACACACGCGGCACCGCGATCATGAACCGTCTGTTCCGCGCCTACGAGCCCTATAAGGGCGAGATCGCCGGCCGCAACAATGGCGTACTCATCTCCAACGACCAGGGCGAGTCCGTCGCCTTCGCGATGTGGAACCTCGAAGATCGCGGCCCGATGGTCATCGACGCAGGCGTCAAGGTCTATGCCGGCATGATTATCGGCATTCACTCGCGCGACAACGATCTCGAGGTGAATGTGCTCAAGGGCAAGAAGCTGACCAATATCCGCGCTGCCGGCAAGGATGAAGCCGTCAAGCTGACGCCGCCAATCCGCATGACGCTGGAGCGTGCTCTATCGTGGATCCAGGACGATGAACTCGTCGAGGTGACGCCAAAATCCATCCGCCTGCGCAAGCTCTATCTCGATTCAAACGAACGCAAGCGTTTTGAAAAGGGCAGCAAGGCCGGCGCGGCATAAGGCGTCGACGTTTTTCGACATTTGCAAAGGCGGCGATTTTCGCCGCCTTTCTTTTTCGTGCACACGCGCAAAAATCGCTTTCAAGGACAGTTGCGAAATATCCGGTTGCGGGTCTATGGTTAAGAAACCATGAACACCCATGTGACCGAGATAAGACGCGCTGAACTGGCCGACGCCGAAGCGATTTCGGCGATTCATCTGGCTGCGTGGGAGGGAGCCTATACCGGAATCATTCCGCATAAGGCGCTCAACACGATGCTTGAACGCCGCGGCGCCTCCTGGTGGAGCCGCGCAATCCAGCGCTCGACCCAGATTCTGGTTGCCGATATTGGCGGCGTTGTCGCTGGCTACGCGACGCTCGGCCCCAATCGTGCGCGCCAGCTGCCGCAAAAAGGCGAAGTCTACGAGCTCTACATCCGGCCGGAATACCAGGGCTTCGGCCTCGGTACGCGACTTCTGGGCGCGGCCCGGCGCAGCCTGATCGATCAGGGCATGAAGGGACTGGTCGTGTGGGCGCTGGAGGACAATGACCTCGCCGTTTCGTTCTACGAAAGCGCCGGTGGCCGCGATGTCGCAGAGGGTGTCGAGTGCTTCGACGGCAAGACCCTCAAGAAACTGGCCTTTGTCTGGAATTGACATCCTTTGCAATGCATGCCGGCCAACCCGAAATCATCTCTGTCCGCAACGCTTTGCTGATAGCCTCCTTGAATTCCGTTCCGAAATGATGGCTGTTTCCCGTCATTTCCGGCCAATTGGCCCTTCAAGAGCAATCCCGGCTCGTCACCGACGACGCTATTGTTGCGCCGCCTCGTAAAAATCAGTACAGCACTCCCAAAGCAATAAGGACTCCACAACATGCGCATCGATGCCATTTCTGTCGGCAACAATCCCCCTGAAGATGTCAACGTGATCATCGAGGTCCCGGTCGGCGGTCAACCGATCAAGTATGAACTCGACAAGGATTCCGGCGCCCTCTTCGTCGACCGCTTCCTGCACACGCCGATGACCTATCCGGGCAATTACGGCTTCGTCCCGCACACCTTGTCGGACGACGGCGATCCGATCGACGTTCTGATCTGCAACACGCGCGCCCTGATGCCCACGAGCGTTATCAATGTGCGTCCGATCGGCGTTCTCGTCATGGAAGACAACAAGGGCCAGGATGAGAAGATCATAGCCGTCCCATCGCCGCACCTCACCCTGCGCTATGAGAAGGTGCACAACTATACCGATCTGCCGGACATCACGCTCAAGCAGATCCAGCATTTCTTTGAGCACTACAAGGATCTGGAGCCGGGCAAATGGGTGAAGATCGGCGACTGGGGCGATGAAGATGCGGCCCGTCAGCTGATCACCGAGGCAATCGAGCGCCACAAGGCCAAAAAGGCCTGATTCAATACCGGACTTCGGGCGAGCCGATATCCGACAGCTTCAAAGCCAAGGTTTCCGGATCGCCCGAAATTTTCACCTGCTTCAGCCGCGACGTCGCACCCGACGTTATCACTACATCGCGCGGCGCGAGCCCCAACGCTTTTGCCAGCAGTTTTTGTAGAGCGGCATTGGCTTTTCCATCTTCAGGTACCGCGCGTACCCGCATCCTGACGTGGGCCCGCCCGTCGGCAGTGACCTCCACCCCTTCAATCGCATCTTTTGCGGATTTCGGCGTCAGACGCACAAAGAGCGTGACGCCGTCACGCTCTTTGCGAAAATACATTAGCCCGACCAATCAGACCAGTAAGGGCGCGATCGTGGTCCACAGAAGCTGGCGCAGGAAGAAAATGATCAGCAGAAGCACGATTGGCGAAACGTCGATGCCACCGAGGTCTGGCAGAAAGCGGCGGATCGGTCGCAGGGCCGGTTCGGTAACACGATAGAGGAAATCCCCAACCGAAGCGACAAAGCGGTTGCTCGAATTGATTACATTGAAGGCAAAAAGCCACGAGAAGATCGCGCTGGCTATAATGATCCAGGTATAGATGTCGAGGGCCAAATCTATGGTGCGGATAAGGGCGAGCATATTTTTCTCCTAACAGTCACGCGACATGTAGCGATTGCCTGGCTTACGGGCAAGAGGTAGCAGTTGCGGGAGGCGGCCTCTGGCATTTTTGAATGATACTTTGGTGGTATACTTTGGTTTTTAATCCGTAAATTCCGCGCGAAACAAGTTAAAAAATACGATCTATATTGATAGATATTGTTGAATTTCGAAAACATGAATAATTTGCTCGTGTGATTCGGGCTATCCTGGCCCGCTCTTTCATTGAGGGAGTTCTCATGATCAACAAACTATCCGCCGAATTCTTCGGCACATTCTGGCTGGTTCTTGGCGGCTGCGGCAGTGCCGTTATAGCCGCCGCATTTCCGGATGTCGGAATTGGTCTGCTGGGCGTTGCCTTTGCCTTTGGTCTTACGGTTCTTACCATGGCTTACGCGGTCGGAAGTATATCCGGTGGTCACTTCAATCCTGCCGTCTCGCTTGGTCTTGCCGTTGCCGGCCGCTTCGGGTTCAAGGATCTGATCCCCTACTGGATCGCTCAGGTCGCAGGCGCCATCGTCGCAGCGGCCGTGCTTTTTCTTATTGCTTCCGGTAAGGCGGATTTCACCGCCGGAGGTTTCGCTTCAAACGGCTACGGTGATCTTTCGCCCGGCAAGTATGGAACGACTGCGGCACTCATCGCCGAAATCGTTTTTACGGCATTCTTCCTCATAATCATCCTTGGCGCGACATCCGCTTCCGTCCCGGCAGGCTTTGCGCCCATCCCCATTGGCCTTGGCTTGACCCTCATCCACCTCGCTTCAATTCCGGTGACCAACACGTCGGTCAATCCGGCGCGCTCGACGGGTGTCGCGCTCTTTGCGGACACGGCCGCCTTGGGCCAGCTCTGGCTGTTCTGGATCGCACCGTTGATCGGCGCGGCGCTCGGGGCGATCATCTGGAAAGCGCTGCTCGGCAAGGACTGAACATCCACATAAATGGGCCGGCTACCCAGCTGGCCCATTTTTCTCATTTTCATTATCCCCATTGGCGCCAAACTGGTCTAGAAGAGGTCTCCAGCCTCCGGAGCCCTTCAAAGCAAATGTCCTCCCCCGACACGATAGCGGCGCATGACCGCTATGCCGCATTCCGCCATTCGTCGTTCACGCTCTATTGGCTGGCGCGCTTCTTTGGATCGTTTGCCATCCAGATCATCAGCGTGTCTGTTGGCTGGCAGATTTACGATCAGACCCGCGATCCCTTCTATTTGGGCATAGTCGGCCTCGTGCAGTTCGCGCCATCGCTGCTGCTGGTGCTTATTACCGGCGCGGCATCGGACCGGTTCGGCCGCCGCCTGATCATGGGATTGTCGCTCTGTGTCGAGGTTATCTGCGCTGCCCTGCTGCTTATCCTGACAGCCACGCATCTTTTCACACCGGGGCTGGTTTTTGTTATTCTTGTCGGGTTTGGTATCGGACGCGCTTTCCTCGGCCCCGCATCCGCGTCGCTCGTGATAAATCTCGTTCCGACGGAGACGTTTTCCAACGCGGTGTCGTGGAATTCTTCGGCCTGGCAGATTGCCACGATCGTCGGCCCAGTTGCTGGCGGCCTGCTGTACGGGCTATCGCCCATCGCGGCCTACAGTATTGCCACCATCATGATTGCGATTGCCGCGATCTGTACCTTTTCGATCCCGAAGCCTGCCCAGCACACGCTGCACGAGGCGCGATCGCTGCAGACGCTCCTTGCCGGCTTCCATTACATCTGGAAGGAAAAAGTGGTGCTTGGTGCGATCTCCCTCGATCTCTTCGCCGTGTTGCTCGGCGGGGCGGTTGCGCTGCTGCCAGTCTATGCGCGCGATATTCTTGAGCTTGGGCCGTGGGGCCTCGGCATGCTGCGTGCTGCGCCCGGTATCGGCGCCATTCTGACTGCCGTCTGGCTGACCGGGCATCCCATCCGCGATCATGCAGGGTTGATCATGTTCGCCTTCGTCGCCCTGTTTGGCCTCCTCACGATCATGTTCGGCGTTTCAAATATTGCCTGGCTGTCGATCGTCGTGCTGGTGCTTATGGGCGCGGCCGACATGATCAGCGTCTATATCCGCGAGACGCTCTTGCAATTGTGGACGCCTGACCATGTTCGCGGCCGTGTCAATGCGGTCAACATGGTCTTCGTAGGTGCTTCCAACGAGCTCGGTGAATTCCGCGCCGGGATCATGGCATCGCTGATCGGCACGATCCCTGCGGTGGTATTTGGCGGAATTGGGACAGTCGCGGTTGCCGGCCTGTGGGCCTATTGGTTCCCGCAGCTGCGCAAGGCGCGCAATCTGCAGGGCAGGACCTAGACCCTTTCTCGCTCGCAATCAGGCGATTGCCGGGACTCCAAAGATCGTAGCAAGAAACCGCTGCAGCCAGGCCTTGAGCACGGCATCGTGGATCATGCGCCCTTCGAGGTGGGCTTTGCCCTGCTGCGCGCCGCACAGCGCAAAGCGCTCAGAGCCACGAACGACCCAGCGCTGCATCATGGCGCGCGTCAGCTCCGCGTGAAATTGCACGCCCCAGGCGTTTTTGCCATAGCGGAACGCCTGATTGGGGTAGTTTTCACCGGTGGCAAGCAGGGTTGCGGTCTGCGGCAGCTCAAAGCCTTCGCGATGGAAATGATAGACCATTGAAGGCCAATCCATGAGTTCGCTTCCGGCCTTCGTCGGCTCGAGCGGATACCAGCCGATTTCGACAAGCCCACCCGGATGAGGCCCGACCCTTCCGCCGAGATGATTGGCAAGCATCTGTGCACCGAGGCAAATGCCGAGGAACGGCTTGTCTTCGGCAAGAGGTACCGCCAGCCAGTCTGTTTCATTGCGAACAAAATCGTCAGGATCGTTGGCGCTCATTGGTCCGCCGAAGATGATTGCTCCGGCGTGATCTTCCAGCGTTTTCGGGAGGGGATCGCCGAGCGGCGGGCGGCGCATATCGAGCGCGAACCCGGCTTCGATCAGCAAATGGCCGACCCGTCCGGGGCTTGAGTGTTCCTGGTGTAGCACCGTCAGGATTTTCGGGCGTCGCGGCTGCCGGCTTTCCATCCAGTCGGTCTGGAACATTCGCCTCGATCCTATTCCTCTTGCACCGTTTGCTTGGCGCGAAGTGCCGCCTGCTGCTTCATGGTCACACGATCGCGCGTTGATACGCCGATCAGTTCGGCCACCCGCCAGACGACATTGTCTTCGAGCTCATGCGCGGTTCCATCGGCAAAGACGACATCCCACATGAGTTCAATGAATCGGATGCGCGCTGCTTCGTCAAGGTTGCGTTTGATAATGCTGGTGAAACTGTAGAGATCGACTGCTTCCTGGTCCGCCTGCTCGCTATCATCGAGCAGGCGTTTCAATGCTTCGCCCTTGAGGCCATAGGCTTCTGAAATGAGCTGCGCGACCCGTTTGCGTTCGACCGTTCGCCGTTCGCCGTCCGCGTCCATCACGTGAAAAAGCAGCGCGGCCGCGGCCAGTCGCGGATCGCTCTTGGAGAAGTGCTCCTTCCCGCTGTCGCTCGACGGGAGGGATTTGAAAAACGTCACGAGGTTATCGAACATGGAAGAGGGTCTACCGGTCTTGGACATAACCCACAGATAGCTTGCCCGGTTCAATACCGCTACTGTTCATCTTGCCGCAAATGGCGGGCAAGCCCGAACCTGCAATCAGAACAGCCGGAATTTCTTGGCCGGACGCTCCACCTGATACTCGGGCCGCACCCCCGGATCATCCGGAACCGGTATGACGAGTTCCGCATCCTTTTGCTGCGATTCCTTTGGTTTTTGCAAAACCGAGGCGGTTTTGTCGCTGTTTTCTGCCTCTTTGGGCTTTTTCGCCACCAGTTTCGGTTCGAGTTGCACGATTTCGGCGTCAACGATGTCAGCGTCGCCGCGGTAGCCTGCAGCCGCCGCTTCGTCCTCGTCAACGACGCGCAATTTAGCCGGGAGCATCGGCTTCACATCTTCGCGAGGTGGGTTCTGCCGGGCCGGTTCTTCGGCAAGAGCGCTGTCAAAATCCTCACGGTAGTCAATGACAGGTCCGATCTGCTCGACCGGGACCTTCCACTCGAACGCATCGAGCTTGCCGGTCACTGGCGAGGCCGGCGCCCAGCGGTCAGAGACGTAGCCATCCGCTGTCCAGGCCGGATCGCGCGGCGCCTTGACCGCGCGCGACAGCCATTGGCGGACGCGGCCCTGATCGCCGGTTTGCGCCTCCTCAATGTCGGCCAGCAAAAGGTAGGCACTCTCGCGCGGCGCCCGGCGGAGCACTCCTTCGGCGGCTTCCCGCGCTTCCTTCAGTTCACCGGCCGCGAGCGCAGCGCCAGCAATCGCCAGACCCGACTCCGGATGGTGCGGATAGAGCGCAGCCAGATGACGGGCGCGCTTCAGCCGGTCGATCGCCGAATCCCCAAGCCGCGCATGGACATAAGTCTCGGCGACCTCCGGGTTGGGCTCCTTTTTCCAGACATGTTCGAGAATTTTCGATCCCTTGCGCAGATCGCTTTGCTGGAACAGCACTTTCGCGGCGATGACCGCTGCGGGCACCAGATCGGGCGCGAGCTTGTTGGCTTCAATCGCAATGGGCCTTGCGCTGACAGGGTCAGCGTCGAACGTCTCGATGGCTTTGGCGGTCAGCAGCACCGCGCGCTCCCGCCTGGCCTTCTCCCTGTCGATCTGCTTGCCCGCCTTTTGCTTTTCCAGGAGCGCCAAGGCGCCATCCCAGTCGCCATGGGTGGTTTTCTGGCCGAGTGCCGCTGAGGCCGCCCACTCAACATTGGGCGCAAGTAAAGCAGCCTCCTCGGCATAATGGCGAGAGGCGTCGCGGGCGCCAAGGCGCTGCGCCTCGAGGTAGAGCCCCCGCAATCCGAGAAGCTTGGTCTCCGGATCGTCCAGCATGGCTTCAAACTTGGCCCGGGCATCTTCGCCTCGGCCTTCGAGCATGGCGGCCTGGGCATCAAGAAGCTTGATCAACGGCTCCTGGTCGACGTTCAACAACTTCTCGGCCTGCTTGATCATGCGCAGCGCGGTCTGACCGTCGCCGGCACCGGCCGCGATCAACCCTGTCGAGAGCGACTGGTAACCGCGGTCGCGCTTGCGCGCACGAAAATGGCGGCGCAGCGCATAGGGCGATGCTACGAGGCTCTTGATCACCCACCATGTCAGCATGACGAGTGCGACAATCGCGACGATGGCCGAGGCGGCGACCATGAGCGTGACTTTGTACTGCATGCCGGCCAAAGTGACGACGAGGTCGCCCGGGCGGTCGGCTAGCCAGGCGAAACCGACACCCAGGAGGAGAACGACCAGGAAGAAAGTGAGTAAGCGCGTCATGATCGTTCCCTCAGTTGGATACTGCCGGTGCCTTGACGCCGGTCAGGGCATTCGAAAGCGCCTTTGACACGACCTCATCTGCCTTCTGGCACGCTTTCATTGCATTGGCAAAATCGGCGGAAATGGCTTTGGCGTTGTCCGGCAGCTTTTCCCATTCGGCAATGGCGGCGCCAAGATCGCCTGCATTCAGTTGCGCCTCGATGCGGGCCGTTACTGCATCAACCCCCTCACCTTCCACCATCCCGACAGGACGTACTTGCACCAGGCCCTCCGCGCTCGCCCATAACCGGTCCAGCAGGCTGGCATTGGGATCGGCGCCGCGGCTGGCCGCTATGATCTTTGTCGCCACGTCGCCGAACTGCTTTGCCAGGGTGCCGGTTGTCGGCACACCTTTGGCCGCTAAAGGCCGAAGACTTTCAATATCCGGTGAGGCGGGGGCGACGGCGGCATAGGTGTCAAGCTCGGCACCAAATGGGTAACCACGGTCCAAGGCCGCCTTGAGGCTGGTGGCGGCCATGGCAAGTGCCATGTTCGTTTGGCCCGATGTGTCATTGACCTTCGCTTCGAGCGCATTGAGCCTTTCCGTAGCGCCCGCAACTGCGCCGGCTTGCTGCTGGCTGCTGTTCAACTTCGTTTCCAGCTCTGCTATGCGCGACTCCAGGGCGCCATTTTCCGCCTGACCCGATCCGCCATTTTGCTTCAAAGCCTCGACACTTTGCTTGATCAAAACGACATCGTGTGAAAGCGTCGATACCTGTTCGGAAGCCTGCTTGGCATTTTCCACAGCACCGTTGAGCGCCATCTGAGCGCCTTCGTCGAGCGCCTGGGCAGGCGCCTTTTGCAATGCGGCGATCTGCTGCTCTACCGCCGATAGATCGGCTTTTGGCGACGGCAATAGCCCCACCCACTGCAAGGCCGCGGCACCGACGAGAGCCACCAGAGCTCCGACTAGCCCCGACGCCAGGCGGCCAAACTGATCGCTGGATCGGCGTGGGGGCGTCACCGAGGCGCTTGTTGCAGGCCCTTCCGACGTTTGCGTCCGTCCATATTCCCGATTGGGTTCCGGAGTCGTCGTTGCTGGTTGCGCCGCGACCTGCGGTGTCGCAGATACGAACGATTCCGCCGGTCGAAACTGTTCCTGCCTTGGTGCCACGGGATCGAAGCCCACGGGCTCCGCCGCTGGAGTGGTCTTTGCCGGCTTGCTTACGGCCGATGGCTCAAGTTCGATCGTGACTGGCTTGCGGGCAGATTTCGAATGCCGCGGGACGGACGGTTTGGCCATGAGCAGTCTCTCTGGTCTTGAGGTTTTGCGTGAATTTCGAAGCTAGCAAGGAAGTGCCCCCTGCGAAATCCCAAATGCGACGAGACTGCAGCACAAGACGATTTATACGGTCCGCATGAGTTCAAGGAGAGCGTCCTCATCAGGCCTGTTCGCGATATGGATCACGTTTCGATCCCGTCCCGCCAACACCTCCGCAATCCGGGAAGAAAGGCAGAAAATCGCTGCATTATCAAAATGATGCGCGATCTCAGGGCGACTTGCCAAACGTAGAAATTCCTCCGCGCCCCAGCGGGAATAGAGGGGGCAGCAATCAATGCGCTTCTGCGCAAAAAAATCAGCCAGAAAATCAGTTGTATAACTGACTGAAATTGTATCGTAGGTCAGCATGCACCTGTAGTGAACGCCAGATTTTCGCAGCGCTTGCTCAAAATCCGGTGCTCGCACCTGTCCGGTCAGATAAAGGATGTGCCCGCCCGTCGGCAGTTCTTCGATTACGGTCTGCGCCAGCGATGCGCCGTCTCCACCACCCGTCGTGACGGTCTCAAATCCGCGCGCGCGGGCGGCCGCAGCGGTGGCTTCGCCGACGACGAAACAGGGTAGCTTCAGCAGCGGTTCCAGCGTCTGGGCAGACGCCTCGCGGAGCGCACTGGCGCTCGTCACCGCAATCGCAGCAAACCTGACCTTGGGTTTGACGGCTTGAAGCGGGACGATCTTAGTCAGCGGCAGCACAAGCGGCAAAAAACCACTGCAAAGCAGGCGCTCACAGGTTCTGGTCGCTCCGGGCTGGGGCCGCGTGACCAGGACCGTTTTCATCAGAGCCAGTCCGTGAAGAAGTGGGAACCCGCCCGTTCCCGTATGCGCAAGGCCGCATCCCGGCCGATCTCGGCTGCATCGGCGAGTTTTCCCTCGCCGGAAACCTCATGCGCCTCATTGCCGTTAGGCAACAGGATCATGCCGTGGAACTGAACAAGATCACCCGACACTGTCGCCAATCCCGCAATCGGCGTGCGGCAGGATCCGTCAAGGGCACCAAGGAATGCCCGCTCACAGGCAAGGGCAGTCGATGTCGGCAGATGATTGATCGGCGCAAGCAAACCATCAACCCGGTCGTCGCCGATGCGGGTTTCAACAGTGATCGCGCCCTGGCCCGGCGCCGGCGGGAATGTCCTGACATCCATCAGTTCCGTAACGACATCGCCGAGCCCAAGCCGCCGCAGGCCCGCATAGGCAAGGAACGTCGCATCGACTTCACCCTCCGCAAGCTTGCGCAGCCGTGTCTCGACATTGCCACGGAACGTCACAACCTTGAGATCGGGACGAGCCCGCAAGATCAGAGCTTGCCGGCGCAACGATGACGAGCCCACCACCGCGCCGCGCGGCAGATCGAGCAGCGTTTTCACGTCGCGACCGATGAACGCATCGCGCGGATCTTCCCGTTCCAGGAAGATCGACAGATGCAGGCCTTCCGGCAGGAAGGTTGGCATGTCCTTCGATGAGTGGACCGCAAGGTCAATACGCCCATCGGCCAATTGCTCTTCGATCTCGAGCGTGAATAGCCCCTTGCCGCCGACTTCCGTCAGTGGCCGGTCCTGAATCCGGTCGCCACTGGTTGATATGACGACAATCTCGATATCCTCTTCGCGTAGCCCATGGTGCTTCATCAGCCGATCGCGCGTTTCACGGGCTTGTGCAAGCGCGAGCGCGCTCCCACGTGTACCGATCTTGAGCGATTTTGTTTGCATTGGCTGCTGTCCGTGTTACGCGAAGTTTGAGTTGAAGCCTCTGCCTAGCGAAGTTTTATTCGACCGGCAATGCGGCGAAGGATATCAGGTTTATCGATGCGTGTTCTAGGTATTGAAACAAGTTGTGACGAGACGGCAGCGGCGATCGTCGAACGCGACGGTCACGGCCACGGCCGCATCCTGTCGAACGTTGTTTTGAGCCAGATCGATGATCACGCACCCTATGGCGGTGTGGTGCCGGAAATTGCCGCGCGGGCCCATGTCGAGGTACTCGACCGGCTGATTGGTCAGGCGCTGCATGAAGCGCAGATGTCGCTCGATGATATAGATGCCGTTGCCGCCACTGCAGGGCCCGGGCTGATCGGCGGGCTCATCGTCGGACTGATGACCGGCAAGGCCATCGCCATGGCGGGGCAAAAACCCTTCTATGCAATCAACCACCTCGAAGGCCATGCGCTGACGCCCCGCCTTACCGACCGCATTGATTTTCCCTATCTGCTCCTCCTCGTATCCGGCGGCCATACACAGATGGTTCTGGTAAAGGGCCTGGGCGATTATGAGCGCCTTGGCACCACCATTGATGACGCACTCGGCGAGGCCTTCGACAAGACGGCAAAACTGCTCGGCCTTCCCTATCCGGGCGGCCCTGAGGTTGAAAAGGCCGCGCTCCTCGGCGATCCGAACCGCTTTGTGCTGCCACGTCCGCTGAAGGGGGAGGAAAGGCTCGACTTTTCCTTCTCCGGCCTGAAGACCGCCGTGCGCCAGCTGGCCGGCACGCTGGAGCCGCTATCGGAGACGGACGTGAACGATATCTGCGCAGCATTTCAGACCGCCGTCGCCGACACACTGGACGACCGCGTGTCACGCTCATTGAAGCGGTTCCGCCAAACCTTTCCGGATGTCCAGGCTCCGGCGCTTGTCGTTGCTGGCGGCGTGGCCGCGAACAAGGTATTGCGTGCCGGATTGCAGCGCCTCTGTTCCGACAGCGGCTTCCGGTTCATCGCACCACCCATGGCACTATGCACCGACAACGCCGCGATGATCGCCTGGGCCGGCGCAGAACGCGCCGACACTGAACCTGCCGACACACTCGATATCGCGCCGCGCTCGCGCTGGCCGCTCGACATGCAATCGGCACCGCTGATCGGAGCTGGCAGACGAGGCGCCAAGGCATGACCGGCAAAGTCAACATTTCCGTACTTGGCGGCGGCGCGTGGGGCGCGGCGCTGGGAACGATGGCGGCGCGCAGCGGCAATGCGGTGTGCCTTTATGCGCGCGACAAGGCCGTCGTGGAATCGATCAACACCCATCATCGCAGCGAGCGCTATCTTCCGGGGATCGACCTTGATCCGTCGCTCATCGCAAGTGCCGATGCCGAAGACGTCCTCAGCAGCAGCGATCTCATCCTTTGCGTCATCCCGGCTCAGGCACTGGCCGGTGCGTTGCGCGAACTGAAGGACCTGATCCCGGCCAATGTTCCGCTTGTCATCTGCGCCAAGGGTATTGAACGGTCAAGCGGCTTGCTCATGTCGGAGGTAGTTGCCGGCATCTTGCCGGATCAACTGCTGGGAGCCCTCTCCGGACCAAGCTTTGCCACCGACGTCGCGAAAGGATTGCCGACTGCCGTGACGGTGGCGGCGGGCAGCCAGGCATTGGCGGATCGTATAGCCCTTGCCCTGTCTGGTCCGACCTTCCGCTGCTATTCGACCGACGATCTCATTGGTGTTGAGATTGGCGGAGCGTTGAAGAACGTGCTGGCAATTGCTGCTGGCGCCGCGATTGGACGCGGCTATGGCGCCAGCGCCCAGGCTGCGCTTGTCACGCGCGGCTTTGTAGAATTGCGCCGCATTGGTCAGGCGCTTGGGGCGCGTCCGGAAACGATCATGGGTCTGTCTGGCCTTGGCGACCTCATGCTCACCTGTTCGACCCCGCAATCGCGCAACTATTCCTATGGGCTGGCGCTCGGCCGCGGCGAAGATCTCACGGGACGGCCGCTGGCAGAGGGCGTTGCGACGGCTGCGATTGCCGCCCAGCTCGCCGCCCGCCACGCGGTCGAAGCACCAATTATCGCCGCTGTGGCGCAGATACTCGGTCGCCACATCACCATCGACGAGGCCATGGAGGCTCTGCTTTCCCGGCCCCTGAAAAACGAAGATTGAACCTTTTGATTGGGAGATACTGAATGCTCTACGCACTTTTATGCAACGACAAGCCTGATCATTTGCAGGTGCGCCTCGATACGCGTTCTGCGCATCTCGACTATCTGAGTAGCCTCGGCGATCTGCTGAAGTTTGCAGGCCCCTTTCTGGGCGACGATTCAAAGCCGAACGGCAGTATGGTCGTGATCGCAGCCAGCGATCTTGCCGAAGCGAAAGAAATCGCTGCCAACGACCCCTACGCCAAGGCAGGCCTCTTCGCCTCGGTCGATATCCGCCCATGGAACTGGGCAATCAAGAATCCAGAAAACAAATAGGCTAGGAAAGGCTCCAGACATGGCATTCTGGCTATTCAAATCCGAACCTAACGCATGGTCTTGGGACAAACAGAAGGCAGCGGGGCCCAAGGGCACCGAGTGGACCGGCGTGCGCAACTACCAGGCCCGCAACAACATGCGGGCAATGCAGATCGGCGACAAGGGCTTTTTCTACCATTCGAATGATGGACTGGACGTCGTCGGTATCGTGGAGGTTTGCGCGCTCGTCCACCACGATTCCACGACCGATGATCCGCGCTGGGAATGCGTCGACATCCGCGCCGTCATGGACGTGCCAAACCCCGTTACTCTCAAGGATGTCAAGGCAAACCCAAAACTCGCCGACATGGCTCTGGTGACCTCGATGCGGCTCTCGGTTCAGCCCGTGATGCCGGATGAATGGGCAGAAGTCTGCCGCATGGGCGGTCTCGTCCCCGCGCCCGAATGACCGTTTTGGCGAGCGAACCAGCCCTTGATCCGGAGAGCGACCGATATCGCCGGTTCGTTCGCGCCAATACGACCCTTCAGTCGCCGCCGCATGTGCCGGAGATCAGGCTTCATCTCGCCGATGAGGCCCATGATCTGTGGCACCGAACGGAAGAGGAGCTGGCGACCTTAGGCCTGCCGCCCCCGTTCTGGGCTTTCGCATGGGCCGGTGGCCAAGGTGTAGCACGCTACGTTCTTGATAATCCTGAAATCGCTGCCGGATCGGTCGTGCTGGACTTTGCCTCGGGCTCTGGACTTGTCGGCATCGCAGCCGCCATGGCGGGCGCGGCCAAGGTCACAGCCTGCGATATCGACGCATTCGCCCGGCCGGCGATTGCGCTCAATAGCGAGGCAAACGCGGTGTCGATCGACGTGAGGATAGAAGATCTAATTGGCAGCGACGATGGCTGGGACCTTGTTCTCGCCGGTGACGTCTTTTACGACCAAACGCTGGCCAGCCAGCTGATTCCGTGGTTCGAGGCGCTCGCCGCGCGCGGGGCGACCGTTATCGTTGGCGATCCCGGGCGGTCCTATTTTCCCGAACGACTTCTGGAAAAGCTCGCTGCTTACGCAGTTCCCGTCACGCGCGTCCTTGAGGACGCCGAGGTCAAGCAAACGACAGTCTGGCGCTTCCGGCCCTAGCGCAGCACCCTGATCGTCGTCCGATTGGACAGATACGGCAGCAGCCGGTCCATGTCCCGCCGGCTGAGCGCAATGCAGCCTTCCGTCGGCGTGTGGCCTGGCCGCGCCAGATGAAAGAAGATGGCGCTGCCGCGCGCGCGGCGGCGCGGCCGTATGTTCCAGTCCATGACGATGCAGATATCGTAGAGATCATCCTTGCGCCACATGGTCTCGTGGCTCGCGCCATAGGGAATGCGGACCTTCCGGTTGTAGTTGCGGTCATTGCTCACTTCGCACCAACCGTCATTGGTGCGAAGTGGGTGAAGCTGCAGACTACTCGCCCCCTTGATGTTCTTGTCTGGACGTTTGAAGCCATAGAGCAGTCGCATGCGCGTCAGCGGGGTGGCGCCGTCGCCCTCGCGCTTGAATGCAGTTATCCCACCTTTGCCGAGTGCGCAGCGCAGGGTCATGTTGCCCGCCATCAGCTGCCCTTGGCTGGCGTGGCCCGGCCGGGCGCGAACATCGATTATTTTCAGCGACTTTCGGCTCATGCCTGCCTCATAAAAAGCCTTTTTGTGTCAGACTGGTGCGCCACGCAACCAATATCAAGTCGATCCCCTTTCTTTCCTCCGTAATTCGACTTAAATTCCAACAACTTCTTTCCACTTGCGGGAGATCTGATGACAGCGCGTACTATTCTCATCGTCGATGACGACGCGGACTTGCGGGCCATTCTGGTCGAGCAGTTGAGCCTATACGAAGAATTCCAGATCATCGAGGAAGACAACGCCACCAAGGGCGTTCAGGCGGCAAGAAACGGTGTCGTCGACCTTCTGATCATGGATGTTGGCCTGCCGGACATGGATGGCCGCGAGGCGATCAAGCTTTTGCGCAAGGGCGGCTTCAAGGCCCCGGTCATCATGCTGACCGGCCATGACACCGATTCGGACACGATTCTCGGACTTGAGTCGGGCGCCAATGACTACGTGACCAAGCCATTTCGCTTTGCGGTCCTTCTCGCACGCATCCGCGCGCAGTTGCGCCAGCACGAGCAGAGCGAGGACGCGACCTTCATTGTGGGCCCCTACACGTTCAAGCCCGGGCAAAAGATGCTGATCGACGCCAAGGGCGGCAAAATTCGGCTGACCGAAAAGGAAGTCGCGATCATCAAGTATCTTTACCGCGCCGGAGGCAAGGTCATCACCCGTGATGTGCTGCTGGAAGAGGTCTGGGGATACAACTCCGGGGTTACGACACATACGCTGGAAACACACGTCTACCGGTTGCGGCAGAAAATCGAACACGACCCATCGAATTCAACCATACTCGTCACGGAAAGCGGGGGATACAAGCTCATTCCTTGATGCCGATCGGGCCAATCTAGGTATATGTCTGTTATTGCATGGCAATTGAAGATGACATTCGCATTCTGGAGACGGTGGGGCTGTTCGAAACGTTTACGCGCGATCAGTTGCGTCTGCTTGCCTTTGGAACGGAACGGCTCATCCTGAGGGAAGGGCGCGAACTCTACCGCGAGGGTCAGTCTGCCGATTGCGCCTATGTCATTGATCGCGGCGAGATTTCGCTGTTTCGCGAAGGTCCTTCAGGCCGGTTGATCCTGAAGACCGTGGGTCCTGGCGCCGTCCTGGGTGAAATGGCGATCATTGCCCAGACGAAACGCCTCACCAGCGCCATGGCGGAGACAGAGACCGAGGTCATCCGGCTCAATCGCTCGCTTTTTCGCCGCATACTGGAAGAATATCCCGAAATTGCCGCCGCACTGCATGACAAGATCGTCGCCGACCTCGATGAGATGATCAAGGCGATCGCCAGCTATGAGGGCCTGTTCGGCGAACGCTGAGGTCTTGGCTAATCCAGGTTGAACCGTGCTATGACCGGCACATGGTCTGACGGGCGCTCCCATCCCCGCGCTTCGCGCAAGATGGTGATGTCGGTAAGGTCGTTTTCGAGATCTGGCGATCCCCAGATGTGATCGAGCCGTCTTCCGCGATCAGCGGCCGCCCAGTCGGCGGCGCGATAACTCCACCAGGTATAGATTTTCTCATGCGCCGGAATGTGGTGGCGCATCAGATCGCTCCAGCCGCCATTCTTGCGCAGGGCCTCAAGGCCCTCGGTCTCGATGGGCGTGTGGCTGACGACCTTGAGCAACTGCTTGTGCGACCAGACGTCAGTCTCGAGCGGCGCGATGTTCAGGTCTCCCACGAGCAGCGACGCATGGCCATCGCCGTAGACGGCATTCATCGCCTTCATCTCATCCAGAAAGCCGAGCTTATGCGCGAATTTCGGGTTGATCTCGGGATCCGGCTCATCCCCACCCGCCGGCACATAGAAATTGTGAATGCGTAACCGTTTCGATCCGGCGGTAATGACTGTGCTGAGGTGGCGGCAATCGGCAATGTCGCAAAAACCGACCCGCGCCGGTTCGCTCAAGGGGCGGCGTGATAGCGTCGCCACGCCGTGATAGCCCTTCTGGCCGCTTATCTCGATATGGCTGTATCCCGCCTGGTGAAAGGCTTCATGCGGGAAAAGGTCATCCGGACATTTCGTCTCCTGCAGGCACAGCACATCCGGCTGATAATCGCGAAGAAACTGCAGGACCAACGGCAGGCGAAGGCGCACCGAATTGATGTTCCAGGTGGCAACGGAAAAAGGCATGGAATCTCGCGGAGTGGACCAACTTGCAAACGCACGGCTGGTTCAACACACCGTGCGCGTTGCTCATGCCAAAAGATCAGGACAACCGCAACCGGCTACTTCTTCATGGCGATGCGGGTATAGTCAATTGCGAACATGTCGTTGGCGAAGCGGACACCGGTCCGCACGTTTGTGATCATGACCGTCGTATCGAGGCCCTGCGCATCTGTGATGGTCCACTGACGCAAATCGGAGGTTTTGGGATCAAACATCATGCTGATCGTAGAATTGCCGAAGATCGACTTGTCACCAAGCACGATCGTCGTCATGTCCGGCTCTTGCTTGACCGACTTCACCTTGCCCCCGGAAAGATCGATCTGATCGCTGAGCAGCAGCTTCAGCGGCGTCTTTGACAGGGGATAGAGGTCCCACGTGTCAAGCTTGCGATTGTTGATCACAACCGACTGCCCATCCGATATCACCCTGATTGGCGACGGCTTGTTGTAGTTGAAGCGTATCTTACCCGGGCGCTCGATATAGAACGTGCCCTCGGTTTGTTCGCCACGTGGCCCGAATTGAACGAAATCGCCCGTCAGCGTTTTGACACTGGAGAACTTGTTGGCGATTTCCTGCGCAGCGCTGACGCCGCCAGGGGCGGCCTGCGCCAACGCGGGTGTCGCAAGCGCAAGGCAGGCTCCAGCAACGACGCCCATGCCGACCATGGACGCAACCGCGGAGGCCCTGGCGAGTGCGCCAAGTGCATGAAACGGTTTGCTTGTATTGGTCATGGTCGTGTCTCCTGTCGTCATGTCCCTGTATAGAAAGCCAGTTTGGCTGCACTATGGCTAAGTAACGGCGAGAAGCGTTTCTTGTTCCTGAAAGCCGTTACGTAACCGCCTTATTTCCAGTAAGTAATCATCCTCAGCTCACTATTCCACGACAGGCGTAAAATTGTGCCGTTACGGCACAGGATACTAGAACTCGTCATCCTGTGTCGGCACGAGAATGTCGCGCTTGCCGGCGTGATTGGCGGGGCCGACGAGGCCTTCCTGCTCCATGCGTTCGATGATCGAGGCGGCGCGGTTGTAGCCAATGCCAAGCCTACGCTGAATATAACTCGTCGAGGCCTTTTTGTCGCGCAGGACCACGGCCACGGCCTGATCGTACGGATCGTCGGAATCCTCGAGATTGGAGGTGCCGGACGGGCCACCGCCACCCTCGTCCTCGTCATCCTCTTCGGTAATCGAATCGAGATATTCAGGGACGCCCTGCAATTTCAGATGCTGGACGATTTTCTCCACTTCGTCATCGCCGACAAAGGGTCCGTGCACACGCTGGATTCGTCCGCCGCCGGCCATGTAGAGCATGTCGCCCATGCCAAGTAGCTGTTCGCCGCCCTGCTCTCCGAGAATCGTGCGCGAATCGATCTTCGAGGTAACCTGGAAGGAAATGCGAGTCGGGAAATTCGCCTTGATTGTGCCGGTGATGACATCGACCGAAGGACGTTGCGTCGCCATGATCACATGAATGCCGGCTGCACGCGCCATCTGTGCGAGGCGCTGCACTGCGCCTTCAATATCCTTGCCGGCAACCATCATCAGATCGGCCATTTCATCGATGATGACGACGATATAGGGCATTGGCTTCAGGTCGAGTTCTTCCGTTTCATAGACGGCCTCACCTGTCGCCCGGTCGAAGCCAGTCTGCACGGTGCGGGCAATGCGCTCGCCCTTCTTGGTCGCCTGTTCGACACGCTGGTTGAAGCCGTCGATATTGCGCACACCGACCTTCGACATCTTGCGGTAGCGATCCTCCATCTCCTTGACCGTCCACTTCAATGCGACGACGGCTTTTTTCGGATCGGTGACGACAGGCGTCAATAGATGCGGGATGCCATCATAGATCGACAATTCCAGCATCTTCGGGTCGATCATGATCAGGCGGCACTGCTCCGGCGTCATGCGATAGAGCAGCGACAGGATCATGGTGTTGATGGCGACCGATTTGCCCGAGCCTGTGGTACCCGCCACCAGAAGGTGCGGCATCTTCGCAAGATCTGCGATAACCGCCTCACCATTGATTGTCTTGCCAAGGGCGAGAGCAAGCTTGGTCTTGGTCTGCTCGAAGTCGCGGCTCGCGAGGAGTTCGCGCAGATACACCATCTCGCGCGTCTGGTTCGGCAATTCGATACCTATGGCGTTGCGTCCGGGCACGACAGCGACGCGCGCGGCAATAGCGCTCATCGAGCGGGCAATATCGTCGGCGAGCGTGATAACGCGAGAAGATTTGATGCCGGGTGCGGGCTCGAGCTCATAGAGCGTGACGACCGGACCCGGGCGAACGTGGATGATCTCGCCGCGCACGCCGAAATCTTCAAGCACGCCTTCCAGCAGCCGCGCATTCTGCTCCAGCGCCTCCTTCGAAAGACTTGGATTGCGCACCACATTCTTTGGTTCGCTCAGGAAATGCAGCGACGGCATCTCGAATTCATCGGACTTGATCAGCGATGTCTGCGCCTCACGCTGCACCCGCGCTCCGGCTCTGGGCGCTGGTGCAGGCGTATCGATACGCGCCGCCGTCGGGCGTCCAGCCGGGATGCCCCCGGGTCGATTGGGCGTCTGCTGCGGCGCCCAATCATCGATGTCGTCATCCTCATCGCTGAACGCGACAGGATCGAATCGCGCCGGCCGGGCGCCGAATCCGTCATTGCCGATGTCGATGGACGGCGCCTCGATGCGTGGGGTGCCATCGTCAAAACCGGGTTCGCGCCGGACGCCCTGAGCATTCTTTCGGCTGGAGCTCGGAACACTATCGAGATAGTCGTCATGTCCCCGGCTTTTGCCGATGGCACGAGCACTGCCATGGAGGCCCGATCCTTGGCCGAAGATGCGCCGAAAGAGCGCCCGCATGCTCAGGAACCAATGGGTCAGTGCACCAAGCGCCAGAAGTCCACTGCCTTCGCGGTCGTCCTCGTCATCCTCATTGTCCTCATCATCGTCCTCTTCCGCCACGTGCCTTGCCGCTTTCTTGGCGACCGCGGGCTCAAGATCGCGATAGGTAATGCCGCTTGCAAAGCCGAAGATCCACAGTGTCGGCAGTGCGAGCACCGCAACGAGGATCATCGCAAGGCCACCGCGCGGGAATGTGCCGATGAAGATTGCCGGAATTTTGAGCACCATGTCACCGAATACACCGCCAAGCCCGATCGGCATCGGCCAACTCGATGGAATCGCGAAACAACCAGCCATGGCCGCGGCCAGGAGGGATGCACAAAACCAGGCAAACGCGCGCCTTGGCATGCGATCGACACGCCGGCCGGTGACCATGAATCCGCCCCAGAAGAGCGCCGGCATCAAGGCGACGACCATGGAAAGTCCGAAAAACTGCATGCCGAAGTCTGCGAAAACCGCGCCCGGGTAACCGAGCGCATTTTGTACAGGGTTCGACGTCGCGTGGCTGAAGCTCGGGTCGAGCACGTTCCACGTCGCCAGACTTCCGATCGCAAAGGCAACGAGGCAGAACAGCGCCAATCCCCACAGCATGAGAATTTGCTTGCGGAAAATGGTTGTCAGACCGTGCCGCTCGTCGTCGATGGCATAAGAGGCCGAATATCCTTGACGCATGAAAGCTTGCCCCACGTGAACGCATGCCCAGCGGCTGTGGCCAGCCGCAGATTTGATTCTCACGTTAAGATGCGGATGGTTAAGGGGGCATTAACCATGGGAACGGACAGGTACGAAATCGCAACTGTGAAGTCGGCGGGCAGTGCCGGGATGAATAAAAGGCGGGCCCGGAATTCCCGGACCCGCCTCGATTTGTTTCGGAAACGGCGGCAAACCGCCGTCGCTCACTATCAGCTATGGTAAGCTGCTTCGCCATGCGAGGTGAGGTCGAGACCTTCACGCTCGGCTTCTGGCGACGCACGCAGGCCGATGATCAGATCGACGATCTTGTAAAGGATCGCGCTGCCGATACCTGACCATAGGAGCGTGACAATCACGCCCTTGAACTGCGCCCAGAGCTGGACTGTCGTGCCGGCATAGGTCGCGGCGAAGTCGGCTGTCGAGTAATCGACGATACCAGCGCCACCGAGGGCAGGATTGACCAGAATACCCGTGCCAAGAGCACCGATGACGCCGCCAACGCAATGGATGCCAAAGACGTCCAGGCTGTCATCATAGTCGAACTTGTTCTTCACCACCGCGACGAAGAAGTAGCAGACGAACGTAACGACCGCGCCGAGGACGATCGCGCCCATTGGACCGATGAAGCCGGCGGCAGGGGTAACCGCAACGAGACCAGCAACGGCGCCTGAAGCACCACCGAGCATTGAAGCTTTGCCGCGCAGGAAGCCTTCAAGGATAATCCACATGACGGCTGCGGCCGCGGTTGCCACGAAGGTGTTGATCATTGCAAGACCGGCATAGGCATTGGCTTCGAGGTTCGAACCAGCATTGAAGCCGAACCAGCCGACCCAGAGCAGCGAGGCGCCGATCATGGTCATCGTCATGGAGTGCGGAGCCATGATGTCCCGCTTGTAACCGACACGCTTGCCGATCATCAGGGCGCCGACAAAACCGGCAATACCGGCATTGATGTGGACGACCGTGCCGCCGGCAAAGTCAATCGCGCCAAAGCCAAAGATGAGGCCGGACGGATCGGAGTAGGCGCTCGGACCGCCCCAGAACCAGACCATGTGTGCGATCGGGAAGTAGACGAACGTAACCCAGAGAATGACGAACAGGATGACTGCAGAGAACTTGACGCGTTCGGCGAAGGCGCCGACGATCAGCGCCGGCGTGATGCAGGCGAAGGTCATCTGGAAGCAGACATAGACCAGTTCAGGAATAGCCACACCCTTCGAGAAGGTCTCTGACATCGTTGTCACGTCGACGCCGTGCAGAAACGCCTTGGAAAGCCCGCCGACGAACACGTTGCCGGGCGTGAAGGCCAGGCTGTAGCCGTAGAACACCCAGATCAGCATAACCACTGCCGTGATCGTGAAAACCTGCATGAGCACTGAAAGCATGTTCTTGGACCGTACGAGACCGCCATAGAAAAGCGCAAGGCCGGGGATCGTCATCAAGAGAACGAGGACGGTCGAGATCATCATCCAGGTGGTGTCACCCTTGTTGACCGTAAATGCGGGCGCCGCAGCGGCAGCCGCATCCGCTGCGGCTGGCGCGGCTTCCTGAGCGAACGCGGCCAGCGAGCCGAATGCGGTCAGCACCAGCGAACCCAGAAGGGTGCTGCGCGCCGCAGATATGTAACTTGTCGGAATTTTCATTATTGTCTCCTTGAACCCCAAATAATTCACAGCGCGTCGGTATTGGTTTCGCCCGTGCGGATACGGACGGCCTGCTCGATGCTGAGGACGAATATCTTGCCGTCACCGATCTGGCCGGTCTTGGCGGCCGTGGTGATGGCTTCAACGGCGGTGTCGACGAGTTCGGACGCGACAGCAACTTCCACTTTCAGTTTGGGAAGAAAGCTCACCGCATACTCAGCACCGCGATAAATCTCGGTGTGCCCTTTCTGGCGGCCATAACCCTTCACCTCGGTGACGGTCAGGCCCTGGATGCCGACAGCGGTAAGGGCTTCACGCACCTCGTCCAGCTTGAACGGCTTGATGATGGCCATCACAATTTTCATTCACTATACCCCTGCGCTAGCGCGGTACCCGTCAGGTGGTATTACCCGACAAGCAGCAACCCGCGTTGAACCCATCTCCTAAAGCCGCGTGGCCATTGGTGACTGGTCAGGAGTATTCAAGTTCCGTGCCAAACTCGAAACTTGAAACTAACACATTGATAATAAAGGTGTATTTTTATTCGGTGATGACAAAGCAATCGATTATGCGGCAGCATGCCTAAAAATTATGCAAATGTAAGTGAAAGGTTAGATCTCACTCCTGCGGATGCACACGAATTAGGCCCTCTTGCGCCGTAGAGGCAATAAGAGTGCCGTCGCGGCTGTAGAGCGCGCCTCGGGTAAACCCGCGGGCGCCAGAGCTGCTGGGACTGTCTGCGGTGTAAAGCATCCAGTCATCAAAACTGCATGGGCGATGAAACCACATGGCATGATCAAGGCTTGCCACCTGCAGGTCACGGTCGAAGATCGAGCGGCCATGAGCATAGAGCGACGTATCGAGCAAGGTCATGTCTGAAAGATAGGCAAGTACGGCCGCCTGCACAGCCCGGTCGGCAGGCACCGGTCCCGTGGTCTTGATCCAGACATTCTGCTCCGGCGCCAATTTCTCCCTGGAGAAGTAATGGGTCAGTGACAGCGGCTTCAGCTCGATCGGCCGCTCCTGCTCCCAATACCGCCTGATATTCGCGGGCGCGTTTTGCAGGTACTGCTCTTTCAGGTCCTTGTCGCTGATGAGCTGTTCCGGCGCGGTGATATCAAGTGGCCGCGGCTTTTGATGCTCGAGACCGGACTCTTCGATCTGGAAGGAGGCTTCAAGCGAAAAGATCGCATGACCATGCTGGATTGCGACCACGCGCCGTGTGGTGAAACTCGAGCCATCCCGAATGCGGTCCACCTCATAGATGATAGGAACCTTGGGATCGCCGGCGCGCATGAAATAGCCATGCAAGGAGTGCACGTGCCGCGATGGATCAACGGTTCGCTGGCCGGCGACCAGAGCCTGGCCGATCACCTGTCCGCCAAAGACGCGCTGCCAGCCGACTTGCGGGCTGCGACCTCGAAACAGGTTGTGTTCGAGCGTCTCAAGATCGAGTATGGACAAAAGCTCTTTCATGGCGTTGGACATGACAGGCACCTCCCGTTGGCGCGTTTTTCCACGCTTGCAACAGGAACGGGCCGACAAGTCAAGCGTTGCATAGCGGGTACAAGGAGACAGCCATGGTTGAACCTCGAAGCACGGATGTCGTCATCGCCGGCGCGGGCTATGTCGGCCTCGCGACCGCAGTGGCGCTCAAGGCATCGGCCCCGCACCTCAGCGTCACCGTCATCGATGCTGCGCCCACGGGTGTCTGGCGCAACGATACGCGCGCGTCGGCGATAGCCGCGGCCGCAAGCCGTATGCTCGACAGGCTCGGCTGCTGGGATTCGATTCTTCCGGAAGCCCAGCCGATCAATGAAATGATCGTCACCGATTCACGCACCTCCGATCCCGTCCGTCCAGTGTTCCTGACATTCAACGGAGAAATAGAGCCGGGTGAACCTTTCGCGCATATGGTGGAGAACCGCATCCTCAATGCCTCGCTGCGCGCGAAGGCGGATGCGCTCGGCGTCACGTTCATCGAAGGCGCGCCTGTCGATGGTTTCGAGCACGGCGAGGCGCATCTCATCGTGAACTACGCGGACGGCAAGAGCCTCGCCACCCGTCTGTTGATCGCCGCCGATGGTGTGAAGTCGCGCCTGCGCGACATGGCGGGCATAAAGACGGTAAACTGGGAATACGGGCAATCGGGTATCGTATGCACCGTGGCGCACGAGCGGCCGCACCATGGCCGCGCCGAGGAGCATTTCCTGCCCGCCGGTCCCTTTGCGATCCTGCCACTCACGGGCAATCGGTCTTCGCTGGTGTGGACCGAGCGAACCGCCGATGCCGAACGATTGATCAACGAGGATGATTTCCTGTTCGATGCCGAACTTGAACAGCGTTTCGGCCTGAAGCTTGGCGAACTGCGCGTCGAAGGCGCCCGCAAGTCATTCCCGCTGGGGCTGACGCTCGCGCGCGACTTCGTCAAGCCGCGCTTTGCGCTGGCAGGCGATGCGGCGCATGGCATTCATCCGATCGCCGGCCAAGGTCTCAACCTGGGCTTCAAGGACGCGGCAGCCCTGGCGGAGACAATTGTCGATGCAGATCGCCTCGGCCTCGACATCGGATCAATCGCCGTGCTCGAACGCTATCAGACGTGGCGCCGTTTCGACACGGTGCAAATGGGCGTGACCACCGATGTCCTGAACCGCCTGTTCTCAAATGACAGCGTGCCGGTGCGCGCCTTGCGTGATTTTGGCCTCGGCCTTGTTGAACGGATGCCGCGGCTCAAGGGATTCTTCATCCGCCAGGCCGCGGGACTATCAACCACAGCCAAAATTGCTGCAGGGCCAGCCGATCTAGGTCGCGGATTAAACTATAGCGGCCTGGGGTATTGACGGTGTATCGCCTCGATCTCGCTGAGGATCTGCGGCGACAGTCCGACATTAGCCGCACCTATATCCGTTCTCAGCTGATCCATCGTGGTCGCACCAATGATCACCGAGGTCATGAATGGCCGCGTCAATGCAAAGGCGATGGCGAGTTGCGCCACATCGAGATCATACTTCCTGGCAAGGTCGATATAGGATCTCACCGCCGGCGCTGAATGGTCGTTGTTGCGCCAAAGGCCACCCGGCTGGATCGCGCCGCGCGTGCCTGCAGGCACTTTGCCGCCAAGATACTTGCCGGTGATCACACCCGAGGCCAGCGACGAATAGGCCAGCAGCCCGACATCCTCGTGATGGCTGAGTTCGGCAAGGTCGAGATCGAATACGCGCTGTAGTAGACTGTATTCGTTCTGCACCGAGGCCACACGCGGCAAATCATGTTGGTCGGCAAGCTTCAGCCATTGGCCGATGCCCCACGCTGTCTCATTGGATAGGCCGATATGGCGGATCTTGCCCTCCCTGACCATGTCGCCAAGGCCTTGAAGCGCATCCTCGATCTGGACCGGGACCTGATGCTTGTCCTGATTGTGCGGCGCATATGTCCAACCTGATCCGAAATGGTAGTGGCCGCGCGTGGCATAGTGAACCTGATAAAGATCGATATAGTCGGTCTGCAGCCGCTTCAGGCTCCCTTCGACCGCCTCGCGCACCGACCGCCTGCTCGGGCGCGATCCATCTCGAATCCAGCTGTTGCCACCGCCGGAGACTTTGGTCGCGAGGATGAACCGGTCGCGTTTGCCGGATTTCTTGAACCAGGTGCCTATGTAGTTCTCGGTCTTGCCGTAGGTCTCGGCGCTTGCCGGAATGGCATAGACTTCCGCCGTGTCCATGAAATTGATGCCGCTATCCAGCGCATAGTCTATCTGCCGGTGTGCATCCTCTTCTGTGTTCTGCACACCCCAGGTCATGGTGCCGAGGCAAATTTCCGTGACGTCGATATCGGTACGGCCAAGCTTCTTGAGTTTCACGGGGAGGTTCCAGTTCTGGCGATGGGATTGTTGGGGACAGGCGTCAGGCCGCGACGACACGGCCACTGTAGACTCAATTTCTAGCCGAGGGCGCAAGCATCATCAATGGGTGACCGGACCCAAGTATGATTCCCGACATGCATCTGTGTCAGAACTGCACTATGCTCGCGGCGTCACTATCTGATGCGAGCCCGATGGCTCTCAATCCGTCAAAGAGGGAGATACCCATGGACAGACAAGCAACTGCAATCTGGAAAGGCGCACTTAAGGACGGTACCGGCACGCTCGACACGCAAAGCGGTGCGCTCAAGGGTCTTCCCTACAATTTCAAGGCACGCTTCGAAGATGCCAGCGGCACCTCAGGCACCAATCCCGAAGAACTGCTCGGCGCGGCGCATGCCGGCTGCTTTGCCATGCAGCTGTCGCATTTCCTCGCTGAGAACGGCACGCCCGCAGCAAAGCTCGAAGCCAAGGCCGTCGTGACCCTCGATCCGGGGGCAGGCGCAATCACCAAAAGCGCGCTGACCCTGGTTGGCGACGTGCCGGGTATCGACGAAAAGACTTTTGGTGAGCTCGCCGCCCGTGCCAAAGCCAATTGCCCGGTATCCAAAGCGCTCGGGGCGATTGAGGTAACGCTGGACGCCAGGCTCGCGTGATTTGAACCGCAAACAAAGAACGGGCGCTTGTGGCGCCCGTTCTATATTACTCAGATTGCATCGTTTTTGTGCGCGGTTCGACAGGCTCACCATGAGGGAGGTTGGGCGGTTGCAGCGAGCCAAGAACCGCAAGGTCGGTCGTTATCTTGCAAAGCACTCACCTCCCCCATGGTGAGCCTGTCGAACCACGCACGACACTACTGCCAGCCGGCTAAATCAAACCCGGCGTTCCACCATCATCTTTTTGATTTCGGCGATTGCCTTGGCCGGGTTAAGGCCTTTCGGGCAGGTCTGCGCGCAGTTCATGATCGTGTGGCAGCGATAGAGCCGGAAAGGATCTTCGAGATTGTCGAGGCGCTCGCCCGTCGCCTCGTCGCGACTGTCGATCAGCCAACGATAGGCCTGCAGGAGCACGGCGGGGCCGAGATAGCGGTCGCCATTCCACCAGTAGCTCGGGCAGGACGTGGAACAGCAGGCGCAAAGAATGCACTCATAGAGCCCGTCGAGCTTGGCGCGGTCTTCATGGCTTTGCAGCCATTCCTTTGCCGGCTCCGGCGAAACGGTTTTCAGCCATGGCTCGATGGAGCGGTGCTGGGCATAAAAATTTGACAGGTCCGGGACCAGATCCTTGACCACAGGCAGATGCGGCAAGGGATAGATCTTCACCGGGCCCTTGATCTCGTCCATACCCTTGGTGCAGGCGAGCGTGTTGGTCCCGTCGATATTCATCGCGCAGGAGCCGCAAATGCCCTCGCGGCAGGAACGGCGCAGCGTCAGTGTCGGATCGATCTTGTTCTTGATCCACAAGAGGCCGTCGAGAACCATCGGTCCACAATCGTCGAGGTCGACATAATAGGTGTCGATGCGCGGATTTTCGCCATCGTCCGGCGACCAGCGGTAGATACGGTATTCGCGCAGATTGTTCGCGCCTTGCGGGCGGTCCCATGTCTTGCCGGGACGCATCTGCGAATTCTTGGGAAGTGCAAGTTCAACCATAATGGTCTGATCCCTTGATCAATAAACGCGCGCTTTCGGCGCGATCTTGGCGAGGCTGATGCCGCCATCCTCTTCCCTGACCAGCGGGTCGAGGTGAACAGGACGATAGCCGAGTGTGACCTTGCCATCCGGAGCGAGCCAGGCAAGGCTGTGCTTGCGCCAGTTGACGTCATCGCGGCTGGGGAAATCCTCATGCGCATGGGCGCCGCGGCTTTCCTTGCGCGCTTCGGCGGCAACGACGGTGGTCAAGGCGTTCGCCATCAGGTTTTCAAGTTCCAGCGTTTCGACGAGATCGGAGTTCCAGATCATCGAACGGTCGGTGACCTTGATGTCCGGAAGTTCGCTCCAGATCTTCTCCATGCGGATCACCCCGGATTTCAGCGACTCGGAGGTACGGAAGACGGCCGCGTCCTCTTGCATGGTGCGCTGCATCTTCTCGCGCAGGACTGCTGTCGGCGTCGTGCCATTTGCATGACGCAACCGATCAAAACGATCCATGGTCTTCGTCACCGACGCTTCGTTGATCTCGGGGATCTTTGCATTGCGGTCGACGACCTGTCCGGCACGGATTGCCGCAGCACGTCCGAATACGACCAGATCGATCAGCGAATTCGAGCCGAGGCGGTTTGCCCCATGGACCGAGGCACAGCCGGCTTCGCCGACGGCCATCAGCCCAGGCTGGATACGGTCGGGGTTTTCGGGTGTAGGATTGAGCGCTTCGCCCCAATAATTGGTGGGAATGCCGCCCATATTATAGTGAACCGTCGGCAGAACCGGGATCGGCTCGCGCGTCAGATCGACACCCGCAAAAATCTTTGCCGATTCCGAAATGCCGGGCAGGCGCTCGTGCAAAACAGCCGGATCGAGGTGGTCGAGATGGAGGAAAATATGATCCTTGTTCTTGCCAACGCCGCGCCCTTCGCGAATCTCCAGCGTCATGCAACGTGAGACCACGTCGCGCGACGCCAAATCCTTGGCCGAGGGTGCATAGCGTTCCATGAAGCGCTCGCCTTCGGAGTTGACGAGGTAGCCACCCTCGCCGCGCGCGCCTTCGGTGATCAGGCAGCCGGCGCCATATATGCCGGTCGGATGAAACTGGACGAACTCCATGTCCTGCAGCGGCAGGCCGGCACGGGCCACCATGCCGCCGCCATCACCGGTACAGGTGTGGGCCGAGGTGGCGGAAAAATAGGACCGGCCATAACCGCCGGTCGCCATCACGACCATCTTGGCGGCAAAGCGGTGGATCGTGCCATCATCGAGGTTCCAGGCAACGACGCCGGTAATGGTCCCGTCCTCATCCTGAATGAGGTCGAGGGCGAAATATTCAATGAAGAACTGCGCATTATTGCGCAAGGACTGGCCATACAGCGTGTGCAGGATGGCATGGCCAGTGCGATCGGCGGCGGCGCAGGTGCGTTGCACGGGCGGACCGTCACCATAGTTCATCATGTGGCCGCCAAATGGGCGCTGATAGATCTTGCCTTCTTCCGTACGCGAGAACGGCACGCCGTAATGCTCGAGCTCGTAGACGGCAGCGGGCGCTTCGCGCGCCAGATATTCCATGGCGTCGGTATCGCCGAGCCAGTCCGAGCCCTTGACCGTGTCATACATATGCCACTGCCACGAATCCGGGCCCATATTGCTGAGCGAGGCGGCAATGCCGCCCTGCGCGGCGACCGTATGCGAGCGGGTCGGGAAGACCTTGGTAATGCAGGCCGTCTTCAATCCCTGTTCGGCCATGCCGAGCGTCGCACGCAAGCCCGCACCGCCCGCACCCACCACGACCACATCGAACTTGTGGTCGACGAATGTGTAGGCCTTGCCGGCCTTGTTGTCTGTCGCTGCCAAGGTCAGCCTCCGAAGCTCAGCTTGAGGATCGCAAATATACAAACGATACCGACCGCCAGGGCAAAGAAGGTATTGAGCATCAGGAGCACGATCTTCGTGCCTTCGCCGTGTACATAGTCTTCGATGATCACCTGCATGCCAAGACGCATGTGATAGAGACCGGAAATGATCACCATCAACAGAACCAATGCGGTCAGCGGGTGCGAGAGGGCTGCTTTTGTCTCGGCATAACCCGCGCCGTGCAGCGACAGGATCAGCCCGATAAAGAACAGAAGCAGCGGCACATTGGCGACGGCAGTAAGCCGCTGCCGCCAGAAATGATCGGTGCCTTCCTTCGCAGAACCCAATCCGCGAACCTTGCCGAGCGGCGTGCGCATATCGCCCATCGTTCCGCCTCCTTGTTCTAGGCTATTGTGAATGCGGCGACCCAGATGAGGATCGTCAGCGCGACTGAAAGGATGAGCGAGCCCCAGGCCATCTTGGTCGTGGTCTCTTTTTCAAGCCCCCTGCCCGTATCCCAGATCAGGTGGCGTATGCCGCCGATCATGTGATGGATTAGCGCCCAGGTATAGCCGAGGAGAACGAGACGGCCGATCCAGGAACCATAAATCGAATTGACGAAGTTGAAATATTCTTCGTTCGTCGCGGCTGCAATCAGCCACCAGGCGACCAGCAGCGTGCCGACATAGAGTGCCGATCCGGTGATGCGGTGGACGATCGACATGACCATGGTTGGGATCGGCTTGTAGATTTGCAAATGTGGCGACAATGGCCTGTTTGCATGAATTGATGTCTTGCTCATGGCGTTTCCAAATTGAGCGCCGCGCCTCGAATGGCGGGCAGGGCCGAAAGGCTGGCGAGAGGCAATTTAGAAGGGTTTTAATCCGGTTTTTGCACTGCGTCAAAGCCCTTTCAGCACCCTCATGATGCTAAATGACGACAATAGCAAGCACTTATGGTTTCCTCTTAAAATTCAATCGTTTAAACGGCCAAAATCGTCGGCGAAAGCCCCGAAAGGGCGGCATTGTTCAGTGCAAAAAATACTTGAGTGAGTCTGTCCGGTTCATGTCTGCTAGGGCGCGTGTGTATTGTTTTATGGACGACACGGGCCGTCGTTCGCGCGACGCTCAGGTCACGCATCAACCCTGCGTTGATGGCGGCTTCATTGATTGCCGAAGCGTATGATAAAGCTGGTCCAGTCGGCAGGTGCAGCGACCTGCTCATAGAGTTTGCGGCCATCCTCGGGCACACGCGGCGCATTGAGCGACAGTTTGGTCCAGCCGCGCTCTTCGGCCTTGTCGGCAAGCACATCGATGAGCGCCTTGGCAATGCCTTTGCCGCGATGATCGTGGTGGACATAGATATGATCGACCTGGCCAGCACGCATGCCGGATACCGGCTCAGGGAGGTCATAGAAGATGACAAAGCCCACCAGATGCCCATCAAGCCGCGCCCCGGCAATCTCGGCGGCGCGATCGCGCAGCAGATTCTCCGCATAATAATCATCGGGACGTCGCGGGGCGCCGCGCTTCAAGGCTTGAGCGTAGCTGGCAAGCAGAGGCGCAAACTCGTGGGCATCACTGAGGTGGAGCAGGGAAATGTCGATGGCATGCTCATGGGCGGTTGTCTTGGTCATCATCGCTTTCATCCCTTTGTCCTGTCTGGCCGGACCAGTCGTTGTTTTGCTTGAGGATTGGTTGATTTGCCGTGCCCGTCAACCGGCGCTGCGGATGAAAATCGATTTGATTAGTCCGGGACAGATGACATTTGTTAATAAAGGATTAATGCTGTCACGCATGAGAGTTCGCCGGAGAGGGATTCGCAATGTCCTTTAAGCAAATGATGTGGCTCACGCGTCCAATAGCCGCTTCCGTCGCCCTCGTGCTGTCGTTCGCTGCTCCGCAAATCGCGGCTGCGAACGATATCAACGTCGGCAATACCTACGGCGACGAGTATGGCAATGTCGTGCTGCATGAGGCTGGCGGTCCAAAGATCATCTTCATCGGGGCATCGGCCGCAAAATCCGATACGCTTGGACGGGATATCCGCCGGCGGGTTCCGGTCTATAAGCGCGGCAAAGGCCCATCGGTGATTTCTCCGGTAAGTGATCCGCGCGTCGTCGGCGTGGTTCCTGCACCCAATACGGGGTGCGACAGCCCGATCGTCATCCAGGGACGCGGCTACATGTATGGCGTCGACTGGAACGAAACACCAGTCATCGGCCATCCCGGCTGCGAGTAGGGTTCATCACGCCAAGATTTGATTTGCCTCGGCGACGCGCGCCCTGTAATGGGGGCCGCTTCATTGGTAAGGTAACAAATATGGCTCGCAGCTTCGACGGCGCACTCGTCCTGTTCTCAGGCGGACAGGATTCCGCCACGTGCCTCGCATGGGCGCTATCGCGCTTTGACCGGGTCGAGACGGTGGGCTTCGACTATGGACAGCGCCACCATGTCGAACTCGAAGTACGTGGCACGTTTCGCGAGGCGCTCACAAAGCAGTTTCCAGAATGGGGCGAGCGGCTTGGCGACGACCATATGCTGGACGCATCGATTGTGGGTGAGCTCGGCGCCACGGCCATGACGGCGGACATCGCCATCGAGATGGCGGATAACGGCCTGCCCAACACGTTCGTGCCCGGACGCAATCTTCTATTCTTTACGCTTGCGGGTGCGCTCGCCTATCGCCGCGGGCTACGCGTCCTCGTGGGTGGCATGTGCGAAACGGACTATTCCGGCTATCCAGATTGCCGCGACGACACGTTGAAAGCGCAGCAGGTGGCGCTTTCCCTCGGCCTTGATCGCCGGGTGACGATCGAGACGCCCTTGATGTGGCTGGACAAGGCGGAGACCTTCGCGCTGGCCCGCGATCTTGGCGGCGAGCCGCTGCTCGACCTGATCATCGAAAACACCCACACGTGCTACCTTGGCGACCGCTCCACGCGCCACGATTGGGGCTATGGTTGCGGCGGCTGTCCGGCATGCCAGTTGCGGTCAGCAGGGTGGCAGAAGTTTAAAGCGGAGGCGGCATGACCTACGCCGTCAAGGAAATCTATCTGACCCTGCAGGGTGAGGGCAATCATACCGGCCGCGCCGCGGTTTTCATGCGCTTTGCCGGCTGCAATCTCTGGTCCGGCCTCGAACGAGACCGGGAGGAAGCCGTCTGCCAGTTCTGCGATACGGATTTCATCGGTGTCGACGGGCCGGGCGGCGGCAAATTCAAGACCGCCGAAGCGCTGGCCGATGCAGTGGCGGCAAAATGGCCCAAGGGCGGCAGGCCCTACGTCATTTGCACCGGCGGCGAACCGCTGCTGCAACTCGATGCGCCTTTGATCGACGCTTTCCACGCGCGTGGCTTCGAAGTCGGTGTCGAGACCAACGGGACGATTGCGGCTCCCGCTGGCCTCGACTGGATTTGCGTATCGCCCAAGGCCGATGCGCCACTTGTTCAGACCAGCGGCAATGAACTCAAGCTTGTCTATCCGCAGAAGCAAGCCGAGACGGACCCTGCGCGGTTCGAACAGCTATCCTTCGAGCATTTCTACTTACAGCCTCTTGACGTTATCGGGGATCCGGAGCAAACCGCATCCCATGTGGCATCTGCAGCGGCCTATTGCCTCGCCCATCCGCTTTGGCGGCTGAGCACGCAGACACATAAATTGATCGGCTTGCCGTAGCGGCAGGCTTTTGGCGGGCGCCTGTATTGCGCCAAAGCTGACCGAGGAAACCATGAGAATCTTTATCGACTTCAATTTTGAAGCGGCGCACCATTTGCCGCATTCCTTTCCGGATGGGCATGTCAACCAGCGGCTGCATGGTCACAGTTTCCGTGTCCGCATCACCCTTGAGGGGCGACCCGACCCGAAGACGGGATTGATCACCGATCTCGGCGCAGTCAAGGCAAGTGCCGACAGTGCCCGTGAAGCACTCGACCATCGCTACCTCAACGAGATACCGGGGCTTGAATTGCCAACGCTTGAAACCATTGCCACGTGGCTGTGGCGGCGCATCGCGCCGGAACTGCCGGCGTTGGCGCAGGTCGGCATCTACCGCGACAGCTGCGGCGAGGGCTGCGAGTACAATGGCGAATTCGAGACACGAAAGGTTGCAACATGAGCCACTATGCAGATCAGGCATCGATGCTCGGCAAGGACGTCAAAATACCCCAGCATCCCGATGAAGCTACGCTTGACGCCGTTCCCAATCCGCAAGCCGGCACGCTTTTTCTGGCGCGCTTCGCCTGTCCGGAATTCACGTCGCTCTGCCCTGTTACGGGCCAGCCGGATTTTGGTCACCTGGTGATTGATTATGCGCCGGACCAGTTCTTGCTTGAATCCAAGTCGCTGAAGCTGTTCCTCTTCAGCTTCCGCAATCACGGCGCCTTCCACGAAGATTGTACCGTCGGCATCGGCAAACGGATCGTTGAGGCGATCAGACCAAAATGGCTGCGCATCGGCGGCTACTGGTATCCGCGCGGCGGCATTCCGATCGACGTATTCTGGCAGTCTGGACCGGCACCGGAAGGCCTATGGCTGCCCGATCAGGGGGTACAGCCCTATCGCGGCCGCGGGTGAATGTGAGGTGAAGGTGCGCCGGTCTTTCCCTCCCCCTTGTGGGGAGGGAGGCTGCGAAGCAGCAGGGAGGGGCTTCTAGCCATAATCCTCTGTTCAGCGAGGTGAGCGCGAGCGCTACTTACCCCTGCCAGGACCTGCGGTCCATCCCTCCCCACAAGGGGGAGGGAAACTACGCTAACCTTGATGCCTATTTCCACTCGCGGATATCGACGAAGTGGCCAGCGATCGCCGCAGCCGCCGCCATTGCTGGCGAAACGAGGTGCGTCCGGCCCTTGAAGCCCTGGCGACCTTCGAAATTGCGGTTTGACGTCGAAGCGCAGCGCTCGCCAGGCTTCAGGCGATCATCGTTCATGGCAAGGCACATGGAGCAACCCGGCTCGCGCCAGTCGAATCCGGCTGCCTTGAAAATCTTGTCGAGACCTTCCGCTTCCGCCTGCTGCTTGACGATGCCAGAACCTGGAACGATCATCGCATCGACGTGTTCGCTCACCGTCCGCCCTTCGACTACCTTGGCGACCTCCCGCAGATCCTCGATACGGCCATTGGTACACGAACCGATGAAGACGCGATCAAGCTTGATGTCGGTAATCGGCGTCCCGGGCTTCAGGCCCATATAGTCGAGCGCGCGCCATTTCGAGCTGCGCTTGGTCTCATCGGGGATTTCGTCCGGATTGGGCACGGCTCCGGTAACGGATATCACATCTTCCGGGGAAGAACCCCAGGAGACGATTGGAGGCAGGTCTGCGGCATTGAGGACCACGACCTTGTCGAAATGCGCGCCCTCATCGGTGTGCAGCGTCTTCCAGTATTCCAAGGCCATGTCCCAGGCCTCGCCCTTCGGGGCACGCGGCTTGTCCTTGACATAGGCGAATGTCGTCTCGTCGGGTGCGATCAGGCCGGCACGGGCCCCGCCTTCGATCGACATGTTGCAGATGGTCATGCGGCCTTCCATCGATAGCGCGCGAATGGCTTCGCCGGCATATTCGATGACATAGCCGGTCCCGCCAGCGGTGCCGATCTCGCCGATGATGGCGAGGATGATGTCCTTGGCTGTCACCCCGGCTGGCAGTACGCCATCGACGCGTACCAGCATGTTCTTGGCCTTCGACTGGATCAGGGTCTGGGTGGCGAGAACGTGCTCGACTTCCGATGTGCCGATGCCATGGGCAAGCGCGCCGAAGGCGCCATGAGTCGAAGTATGGCTGTCGCCGCAGACGATGGTCATGCCCGGCAGCGTGAAGCCCTGTTCCGGGCCGATGATATGAACGATGCCCTGACGGATATCTTTCTCGGAATAATACTCGACGCCAAAATCCGCAGCGTTCTTGGCAAGCGCCTCGACCTGGATGCGACTTTCTTCATTCTTGATACCGTTGACACGGTCTGGCGACGTCGGAACATTATGATCGACGACAGCAAGCGTCTTTTCCGGATGCCGCACTTTGCGGCCGGTCAAACGCAGGCCCTCGAAAGCCTGCGGGCTCGTCACTTCATGCACAAGGTGGCGATCAATATAGAGGAGACACGTTCCGTCTTCCTGCTGATCGACCAGATGGTCATCCCATATCTTGTCATAGAGTGTGCGTGGCGCGGTCATAGCTATATCCTCGGCACCGTTTGGTGCTTGTCAATTATTTCGTGGACATATGCACTCGAGGTCCAGTTACGTCAAGAAACAAGCGAAAAAAGTAATAATCCGGCGACAATGCGCCGCTCTTTCGCGATCAATTGCGCCGCGTTCGGTTCAAGCGCCGCTCCAGCCAGCGCAGGGCGAGCGACAGGCTGATCGTCAGGATCAAGTAGACATAGGCGACAACCGAATAGGTTTCGAAGAAACGAAAAGAACCGGAGGCATAAACCTTGCCCATTTGCGTGACGTCAACCACGCCCAGCACAGAGACGAGCGATGAATCCTTCACCATCGAAATGAAGTCATTGCCATAGGGTGGAAGGATGGTGCGGATGGCCTGCGGCATGACGATCAGCCGGAAGCGCTGGAACCGCTTCAGGCCAAGCGCCTTCGCGGCCTCGATCTGGCCCTTGTCGACGGCCTGGATGCCGGCCCGAAAAATTTCGGCGAGGAAGGCAGCATAAGCAAGCATGAGTGCGATAATGGCGCGCCAGAGCAGCGAAAAATCCCGCACCTGCAGCTGCTCTCCAATTCCGGCCGCCTGCAGTGGCTGCGCAATGAAGTTCCATAGCGCCACAACGGCCGGGGCGCCGACAAAGGCGATGTAGAACAGGAGCACCAACAACGGTATGCCGCGCACGATCTCGACGTAGAAGCGGGCAGTCTGCCTTATCGCCACATGTTCCGACAGGCTCATGACCGCCAGCAACAATCCGAATGCCGATGCCAGGAAGAACGCGAGCAGCGACACCCAGACCGTGATCCAGATGCCTTGCGAAACCGTGGAAAAGACCTGTCCGTAAATCGGGCTGACAAGGATAGCTATGCCGAGCGCAACCGCGATTGCCGCTGCCACGACCAGCCACCATGGAAAATCCTTCTTGTCGGAACTCCTCCGACTTTGGATTGTGCCCGACAAAGCAATCAGCCTACTGGCCGAGCTTGTAATCGAGGAACCACTTCTTGTTGAGAGCGTCGAATGTGCCGTCGGCTTTCAACGCCGCGATTGCCGCATTGACCGGCGTGACGAGGTCCGAACCCTTGGGGAAAATGAAGCCGAAATCTTCAGCGCCCAGCGGTCCACCGATCAGTTTCAACGCTCCGCCCGAGGCATCGACATAGCCCTTGCCGGCCGTACTGTCGGTGAGCACGAGGTCGACATCGCCTGTTTTTAACGCCTGGATCGTCGCGCCAAAGGTTTCGAACAGCTTGATGCGCGGGTTCTGCTCATTGCCGTCGAGGACATTATAGACCGCGACGTAGAAATTGGTCGTACCCGGCTGAGCACCGACAAGCGCGTCCTTGGTATCGGAAAAGCTCTTGGGATCGGTGAAGCGCTTCTCGTCGCTGCGCACCAGCATGAACTGTTCGGAGCGCATATAGGGTTCGGAGAAATCCACTTTCTGCTTGCGTTCGTCATTGATGGTGATTCCGGTCATACCGATCTGATACTGATTGTCGGACACCGCCTGGATCATCGCATCCCAGCTGGTATTGAGATATTCGACCTTGAAGTTCAAACGCTTGGCAATCTCGTTCATCGCGTCATATTCCCAGCCAACCGCCTTGCCGGTCTTCGGGTCTACGAACTGCAATGGCGGATAGGCATTCTCTGTCACGACAGTGACCTTCTTGCCGGCAAGGTCGGGCAAATCAGCGGCAAAAGCGGCAAACGGCGCCGCGGCGAGCATCAGCCCTGCCAAAAATATGGATCGCAAATTCATTGTAACCCCCTGTAGCTGGTCTTGCGCAACTGATTTCACCTTGCCATCGGCGGGTCAATCCCCGCAAGGACGCCCGTACCCCTCATGCGTGTACTCGAAGAAGATTTTCTCGCCATAAACGAAAAAAGGCGGCCCGAAGACCGCCTTTTCGAATACATCCAAGCAATTGCGCTTATTCAGCGGCAGGTGCCTTGGCAACAGTTGCTTCCGTTACCGTTTCGGCTGCGCCGGTGGCAGGAACGACTGTCTTGCTCTTGCGATTGTCCTTCTTCTCGGCAATGCGGGCAGCCTTACCAGTCAGGCCGCGCAGGTAGTAGAGCTTCGCACGACGAACCTTGCCGCGGCGAATGATTTCTACGCCTTCAACCAGCGGGGAGATGATCGGGAATACGCGCTCGACGCCTTCACCATAGGAAATCTTGCGAACCGTGAAATTCTCGTTGATGCCGGCGCCGTTACGGGCGATGCAGACGCCTTCATAGGCCTGAACGCGGGTACGGGTACCTTCCGTCACGCGAACATTGACGCGAACCGTGTCACCTGGCTTGAAATCCGGAAGCGTGCGCTTTTCTTCGATCTTTGCTCTTTGTTCTGCATCGAGCTGACGAATAATATCCATCGTCTTCATCCTTTTCGTTCTTCTCGAACAGTCAGAGCGCTCGACACTTGGCATGCAGCACATTCGGCCGCATTTCTATGCCTCTGACGAGGCAGGAGCGAATTCACCATTCATTGATTAATGGACCGGATTTTTCCGGAGTTGGCGGGCAGATACACCATAAAAGCCGCTTTGTCACCTCCGGCAGCCAATTTTTTGCCTGCCTATTTCTCCGACGCCGCTTTATGCGCTTGCCAAAGATCGGGTCGCCGTTCGCGGGTGAGGCGTTCGGCCTGCGACCTGCGCCATTTTTCGATGGCACCATGGTTGCCGGACAGAAGCACATCCGGAATGCTGCGGCCTTCCCATTGCTGCGGCCTGGTATAGTGCGGATGTTCAAGCAAACCAGTCTCGAAGCTTTCCGTTTCGCCAGAGAGGACATTGCCCATGACGCCAGGCAGAAGACGGACGATCGCATCCAGAACGACGATGGCTGCGGTTTCGCCACCTGAGAGAATGTAGTCGCCGATCGACACTTCCTCGAACTGCCGGGCCTCGATGAGACGCTCATCGACGCCCTCGAAGCGGCCGCACAGGATAATCGCGCCGGGGCCAGCGGCAAGCTCGCGCACGCGTGCCTGGCTCAGCGGTTTGCCACGCGGGCTCATGAAAAGTCTGGGCCGCCCGTCCGCCACATGATCAACTGCCCGGCCCAATACGTCGGGTTTCATGACCATGCCGGCGCCGCCGCCAGCCGGGGTGTCGTCGACCATCCGGTGCTTGTCGGTGGCAAAATCGCGGATTTGCACTGGTTCCAGCGACCAGGCGCCATCCTGCAGGGCCTTTCCGGCAAGCGACACGCCGAGCGGCCCAGGAAACATCTCGGGATACAGTGTCAGAACGGTGGCGCGAAAGCTGCCCACCGTGCTCATGGCTGCTTCTTTCCACCGCCTTCGCCGCCAAGCTGCCGGCGGCGGTCCTCCTCCTCGTCGACATCGGGGATAAGACCCGCCGCCTTGGGATCGATGACGATATGACCCGCTTTCACATCGACATGGGGGACAGCTGCCTGCGTGAAGGGGATCAGCAATGGCCGTTTGCCGGGTATGGTCAGCTCGATAAGGTCTCCACCGCCGAAGTCGAACATCGCCGAAACCTTGCCGTGTCTGTTGCCTTGCGCATCGATGACGTCAAGGCCGATCAGATCGGAATGGTAATATTCGTCCTCGTCGAGATCCTGCGGCAATTGCGAGCGGTCGATGAACAGGGTCGTCCCGTTCAGCGCTTCTGCCATGTTGCGATCATTCACGCCGCGGAAGCGCACCACAACAACCGTCTTCGCCGGGCGAATGTCGAGGATTTCGAACGGGCGCCCGGTTTCGTCGTAAAGCATGCCATAGTCGCCGATCGCCAGGGGATCGCCGGTGAAGGTCTTCACCCTCAGTTCGCCGCGTGTCCCATGGGCAGCGCCAATCACTGCCAACTGCACCGGGTCATTCAATTTTGCCATTGGCCTTTTCCGTACTCATGTTCCGAATTCGACGGATTAGCCTTTCTGGGGCCAAACGCCAAGCAAAACCGGAAACGACTCTGTTAAGGAGTCCTGTGGCACTCTCGTGGCGATTAACTTGAGGAGCGATGCCATGGGCGCCCAGCCGCAACCTGCCGAGTTTCTTGTCTCGGCGCGACCCGACCTCGTCGATGCGCGCGAAAACTGGCTGAAGTCGCTGAAGAACACGCGCCGGCTGGCCGCAAACACGCTCGAGGCCTATGAGCGCGACACGCGCCAGTTCTTCCAGTTCCTTACCGGTCATCTGGGCGAGCCCCCCGCGCTGAAGGATGTAGCGACGTTGCGCATCGCCGATCTGCGCTCATTCCTGGCCCGGCGCCGCAATGACGGCGCCGGCGCACGCACGCTCGGCCGTGGCCTCGCCGGCATCCGCTCCTTTCTCCGTCATCTGGAGAAGCAGGGCATGGCCAATGCCGCAGCTTCAATTGCCATGCGCGCGCCGCGTCAGCCGAATTCGTTGCCGAAGCCTCTCAGCATGGTGGATGCACGGCGCGTCGTCGAAAAGGGCGAGCAGCTCAACGAAGAACCGTGGATCGCTGCGCGCAATGCTGCTGTACTGACTCTCCTCTATGGCTGCGGCCTGCGCATTTCCGAAGCGCTCGGTCTTGATGGTGACGCATTGACCGACGTGGAAGCGCGCTCCATCCCCATCACCGGTAAGGGCGGAAAGACGCGCATGGTGCCGCTGCTGCCGGTCGTGCACCGCGCCGTTGCGGAGTATCGCAAGCTTTGCCCCTACACGCTCGAAGCAGGCAAACCGCTGTTTCGCGGCGCGCGTGGCGGCGAACTGCATCCGGCCATCATCCAGCGCGACATGCAGAAGATGCGCGGGGCGCTCGGCCTGCCGGATACGGCAACGCCGCACGCGCTGCGCCATTCCTTCGCCACCCATTTGCTTGGTCGCGGCGGTGATCTGCGCACTATTCAGGAACTCCTCGGTCACGCCAGCCTGTCGACTACGCAGGTCTACACGGGGGTCGACACGGAGCGATTATTGGAAATCTACGATAGCGCGCATCCGCGCGCCTGAATCGCCTCCAATTTCATACTCGCGACAATTTCCAGGCAGAGATTAACACTTTCTATGCAGGGGTATGGGTAGATTGCTGGCATGAACGATAACGATATCTTCTCTCCATTCGACCGTGTTGCCGATTATGTTCTGAAGCTGTGTCTTGCCCTCAGTTGGCTGCTTCTTGCCTCGTTTCTGGCAGTCGCGCTCAGCACAAGCCGCGTACGCGCCGAAGAAGCAACTTGTGGTGGTCACGATCTGATTGCCGAGATGGCCAAGACGGAGCCTGCAAAGCTCGCCGCGCTTCGCGCGGAGGCGGCTGCCACCGAAAATGGCAAGGGACTTCTGTGGAAGATCGAGAAAGCCGGTGTGAAACCCTCGTTCCTGTTCGGGACCATGCATCTCACCGATCCGCGCGTGTTGAAGCTTCCCGATGCAGCTGAGGCCGCCTACAAGGGGGCAGATACTGTCGTCATCGAAACGGATGAAGTGCTCGACCCGAAAGCCCCGATGAAGGTCCTGGCGGAATCGCCTGATTTGATGATGCTTGGAGATGGCAGGACCCTCGACAAGCTTATTCCGAAAGGCAAGATCGAAACCGTCAAGGCGGCGCTTTCCGAGCGGGGCGTAACGCTCGCGGCGGTCAACCGCATGCAGCCGTGGATGCTGACCAGCATGCTCGCCATGCCTGCCTGTGAGTTGGCGCGCGCGAAGGGGGGAACGGCCTTCCTCGACATCAAGCTGGCTCAGGAGGCGAAGGCTGAAGGCAAGAAGATTGCTGGGCTTGAGACGATCAAGGACCAGCTCAGCGCCATGGCTTCACTGCCTACGCAGTTTCATATCGACGGTCTTATCGAAACTCTAACACTGGGCCCGAAACTGCCCGACGTTTTCGAAACGATGACGGTTCTTTATACCCAGGGCGACATCGGCATGATCTTCCCGCTGATGCGTTCCGTTTCCCCGGATGGCGTTGAAAGTGGCGACAATTACGCAGCGTTCGAAGAGAAAATGGTCAATGCCCGTAATCGCGTCATGGCGGAACGCGCCGCGCCAATCATCGATACGGGCAATGCTTTCATCGCCGTGGGTGCGCTGCATCTTCCGGGCAAGGAAGGTCTTGTTTCACTCCTCGAAAGCAGGGGCTATACCATCACGCTCGAATGATGGTTTTATATAGTATTCCGATCGGCCACTCGCGCCACGAACAGATGTAATGTTTGACAAAATCTGGATGATTCGGAACTAAATGAAAGAATAGCCGTTTTCCCTGCATCTGAATTCAATGGAATGTCATGGAGGACACGATATGACCTATGATCCAAACGTACAGCAACGGCCGATAGCTTCCGATCCTTTGGCGACACCTACCACGACCGTCAAAACCGGAGGCGGCGGCGGTTTTCTGATCGCCGGCATTCTCATTGCCGCCCTGATCGTCGGCGGTTACTTCTATCTCAACAGGGGTTCCAGCGACGTCAGTGCGCCGCCAACACCGCCTGCAGCGACCACCACAGCGCCAGAACCAGCCAAGCCTGAGGCGCCTGCAGCAATGGCACCGGCAAAGCCTGAGGCGCCGGCTGCGATGGCACCAGCCAAGCCTGCAGAGCCCGCAACCCCGGCACCAGCAACCCCGGCTCCGGCACAGTAATTCGTAACGCCAAGCCAAACATGATAAAGGCCCGNNCGGGCCTTTATCATGTTTGAAAGTGATTGCGGATTTTTACATATGTATCGGCTTGGCGAATGTCGCCAGCGCGGCTTCCCGCACCGCTTCCGCCATGGTCGGATGAGCATGCGTGGTGCGCGCCAGGTCCTCCGAGGAACCGCCAAACTCCATCAGGACGGTTGCCTCGTGAATCATTTCACCCGCGCCAAAGCCGAGAATATGCACGCCAAGCACCCGGTCGCTGGCCTTGTCGGCAAGGATTTTGACGAAACCATCCGTGTGCAACATGGCGCGAGCGCGCCCGTTGGCCGTGAACGGGAACTTGCCAACCTTATAGTCGATACCGGCAGCCTTCAGCTCTTCCTCGCTCTTGCCGACCGAGGCTACCTCCGGCTGCGTGTAGACCACGTTGGGAATGGCGTCATAATTGACATGCCCCGCCTGTCCCGCAAGAATTTCCGCAACAGCAATGCCCTCATCTTCCGCCTTGTGCGCCAACATCGGGCCGTCAACGACGTCACCGATCGCGTAAATGCCAGGAACGTTGGTCTGCCAATGTTCATCGATCGCGACCCGGCCGCGATCATCCACCGCAACACCCGCTTCCTTGAGACCAAGGGCGTCCGTGTAGGGCCGTCTTCCCGTTGAAACGAGCACCACGTCAGCATCGATCGTTTGGGCGTCGCCACCCTTGACCGGTTCAAACGTGACCTTGGCGCCCTTGTCTGTCTTTTCGACGCCGGTAACCTTGGCGCCCATCTTGAACGCGATGCCCTGCTTCTCCAGCATGCGCTGGAACTGCCTGGATACTTCACCGTCCATCGGTCCGAGGATCTTGTCGAGGAATTCGACGACCGTCACCTTGGATCCAAGGCGACTCCAGACCGAGCCGAGCTCGAGCCCGATCACCCCGCCGCCAACGACGACGAGATTTTCCGGGACTGTCTGAAATTCAAGCGCGCCAGTTGAAGAGACTATGACCTTCTCATCGAACTCGACATTGACACCCGGAATCCCGGCCACATCCGAACCCGTGGCGATGACGATACTCTTTGTCTCGATTTCCTGAACCGAACCGTCATCGGCCGTGACGGAAACCTTGCCGGCGCCGACAACCTTGCCGGTGCCCATGAATGCGTCGATCTTGTTCTTCTTGAAGAGGAAGGCGACGCCATTGACGTTCGCTTCGACAGTCGCATCCTTGTGCGCCAGCATCGCCGGCAGGTTCAGCTTGGGCGTTCCGACATCGACACCCAGCGTGGCATGGCTGTGGCCGGCCTCGTGGAACACTTCCGATGCGTGCAGGAGTGCCTTTGAGGGAATGCAGCCAATGTTGAGACATGTCCCGCCAAAAGTCGCCCGCTTCTCGACCACGGCGGTCTTCAGGCCGAGCTGCGCGGCCTTGATCGCGCAGACATAGCCACCAGGACCTGTTCCGATGACGACGACATCATATGCCATGATTGATTCCTTCTCTTGTGACGCAACGCGCTATTGCCGCTACCGCAGGATTACTGCTCGGGCACGCATTCTTTGAAACGGAAGACTTCCCAGGGAAAAGTCTCGATGGGTTTGTCGAGCTTGAAATTGAAGTCGCTCATGGCGCTCGAAAAATTCGGAAGCAGCAGGGCCTGCGCGGCGGGCTCATCGGCCTTCGGCAGAAGGTCGGCATCGGCTCCTTCGGTCAAGGCATAGATCACGCCCTGCCACACCGTGCACGCCTTGAGTTCTTCGCCCGTGACATCGCCACTTGGACATTTGAACATGACGATGCCATTGGGCCGGGCAGCAGCTTCATTCCACATGACCACGCCATCCAGTTTGAGATCGCTGTCATTCATCTCAATCGAGAACTCGTTCGAGGTCATGACCGGCCGGTCCTCGGGAGCACGCTTGAACGTCAGAGTATAGGCGTCGTCCCTGTCCGTGTAGATGGCGCGGTCCTGCGTGCATGCGGCGAATGTCGGCGTCGCCAGCACCGATGCGGCTGCCACGAAGGCGGCTGCGATATATGCAGAACGGGAACGGGCGCAGGAAACCATCAATCGGTCTAGCTCGCTTGGCTGGTTGCGAGCCTGATGCCAAGCCCGATGAACACGACGCCGGTGACGCGATTGAACCAGCGGCCCCAGGCAACAAAGCGGTCGCGAACCGACTGCATGGTGAAAAACACGGAAACGGCAATGAACCAGGAAATCAGCGCCGTGGACATGACCAGTCCGTAACCAGCCTGAATCACAATAGGCGTTTCGTGGCTGACCAGCACCGAGAACAGCGACAGGAAGAACAGTACCGCCTTTGGGTTCAGCGCGTTGGTAACAAACCCCATCAGAAAGCAGCGCAGCGCTGATAACTGCCGGGGAGTTTCACTTTGAACAACTTCAGCCGGAGCGTCCGGCGCCGACGCCCGCAAGGCCTTGACGCCAAGATAGAAGAGGTACGCCGCGCCTGCCCATTTTATAATGCCGAACAGCAGCAAGGATTTCGAAACGATCAGGCCGAGACCGAGCACCGTATAGCTGATGTGGAACAGAAGCGATGCACCAATGCCGAAACTGGTAATGATGGCCGCGCGCCGTCCGTGCACAATGCTCTGCCGCACGACGAGCGCAAAGTCGGCCCCTGGCGAGATCGCCATGATCGAAAACACAGCCATCAGGCCGAGAAGCTCGTAGAAATAGTGCGACATGCCCTACCCTATTGTGTGACCATATCAAAGGTCGAGAACGAGGCGTTCCGGATCTTCAAGGCTTTCCTTGACGCGAACAAGGAACGTAACAGCTTCCTTGCCGTCTACGATGCGGTGATCGTAGCTGAGTGCAAGATACATCATCGGGCGGATGACGATCTGGCCGCCGACCACGACCGGACGTTCCTGGATCTTGTGCATGCCGAGGATACCAGACTGCGGCGCATTGAGGATCGGCGACGACATGAGCGAGCCGTACACACCACCGTTCGAGATGGTGAAGGTGCCGCCCTGCATATCGGCCATGGACAAGGCGCCATCGCGCGCTGCCTTGCCGAGACGGCCGATCTCTTTCTCGATTTCTGCGATCGACATCTGGTCGGCATTGCGCACGACCGGAACCACAAGGCCCTTATCCGTTCCCACGGCAACGCCAACGTGGGCAAAGTTCTTGTAGATGATGTCCGTGCCGTCGATCTCGGCGTTGACTGCCGGAATCTCCTTCAGCGCATGGGTCACGGCCTTGGTGAAGAAGCCCATGAAGCCAAGCTTTACACCATGCTTCTTCTCGAAAATGTCCTTGTAGCGGTTGCGCAGGTCCATGACCGCCGACATGTCCACCTCGTTGTAGGTGGTCAGCATGGCGGCCGAGTTCTGCGCATCCTTGAGGCGCTTGGCAATCGTCTGGCGCAGACGGGTCATCTTGACCCGCTCTTCGCGCGACGCATCATCCGCCGGCGATGCCGGACGAGCAACCACCTTCGGCGCTTCTGCGGCTGGAGGGGTGGAGATGCCCTTGGCAACAGCTTCAAGCACGTCACCCTTCAGGACCTGACCGCGTTTGCCCGAACCTTCAACCTGCGAAACCGGCACGCCCTTTTCCGCAAGGAGCTTGGACGCGGCCGGAGAGGCGGGCATTTCGCTTGGACGGCGCTCGGCAATCGGCGGCTCTCCAGCCACTTCTGCGGTCTTCGCTACCGCCTCGGCAGTCGTTGCCGCAGCGGCGGCGCCAGATGCCTGTGCCACGGCTTGCGGCTTGGCCTCTTCCTTCTTGGCAGGCGCCGGCGCAGTACCATCGGCAGCGCCGATCATGCCGAGCAAGGCGCCGACTTCCACTGTCTCGCCTTCTTTGGCGGCGATTTCGGCAAGCGCACCGGCGGAGGCTGCCGGAACTTCGATCGTCACCTTGTCGGTTTCGAGTTCGACCAGGGGCTCGTCAACGGCAATCGCATCGCCGACTTTCTTGAACCATTTGCCAATGGTCGCTTCGGAGACGGATTCGCCCAGCGTTGGGACGCGGATTTCGGTTGCCATGTGTTCGCTCTTCCGTTGATCTTCAGTTTAATTAAGAACCCAGAGCATCTTCGAGCAATGCTTCGAGCTGTGCAAGGTGTTTGGACATGAGGCCCGTTGCCGTCGAGGCAGCAGCGGGACGCCCGGTATAGCGGACGCGCTGATGCTTGGCATCGATATGCGCGAGGACCCATTCGAGATAGGGATCAATGAAGGCCCAGGCACCCATGTTCTTCGGCTCTTCCTGACACCAGACCATTTCCGCATTGCGGAAACGGGAAAGTTCGGTAATCAAGGCTTTCGCCGGGAACGGGTAAAGCTGTTCGACCCGCAGCAGATAGACATCATCGATGCCGCGCTTTTCGCGCTCTTCGTAGAGGTCGTAGTAGACCTTGCCCGAGCACAAGACGACGCGGCGGATCTTCGAATCCTTCTGCAGCTTGATCGGCTGGTCCTTCAGAAGTTGCGCGTCATCCCAAAGCAGGCGGTGGAACGAGGAATCGCCGGTGAATTCACCGATCGACGAAACCGCCCGCTTGTGACGCAGTAGAGACTTCGGCGTCATCAGGATGAGCGGTTTGCGGAAATCGCGCTTCATCTGGCGGCGCAGGATGTGGAAGTAATTGGCAGGCGTAGTGCAGCTTGCAACCTGCATGTTGTCTTCCGCACAAAGCTGCAAATAGCGTTCCAGACGCGCCGATGAATGCTCGGGGCCTTGCCCTTCGTAGCCATGCGGCAACAGGCAGACAAGACCGGACATGCGCAGCCACTTGCGCTCGCCCGACGAGATGAACTGGTCGAAAATGACCTGCGCACCATTGGCGAAGTCGCCGAACTGCGCTTCCCAAAGCGTGAGTGCGCGCGGATCCGCCAAAGAGTAACCATACTCGAAGCCCAGCACCGCCTCTTCCGACAGCATCGAATTGATGACTTCGTAGAGCGCCTGGCCCTTTTGCAGATTGTTGAGTGGAATGTAGCGCTGTTCGGTGTCCTGATCGTAGAGAACCGAATGACGCTGGCTGAACGTTCCGCGCTCGACATCCTGGCCGGAGAGGCGCACCGGGTGACCTTCCGTGACCAGCGAGCCGAATGCCAGGGCCTCAGCCGTCGCCCAATCGAACCCCTCGCCGGTCTCGATCATCTTGGCGCGGTTGTCCTGGAAACGCTGGATCGTGCGGTGCACGTTGAGGCCTGCCGGTACCTCCGCAAGCTTCTTGCCGATTTCCTTCAGTGTCTTGACCGGAAGCCCGGTCTTGCCGCGGCGCTGCTCATCGGCATTGTCGGCGGTGCGCAGACCACTCCACGCGCCATCGAGCCAATCCGCCTTGTTCGGTTTGTAGGCCTGACCAGACTCGAATTCCTGCTCCAGGTTCTCACGCCACGCGGCGCGCATCTTGTCGACGTCCGCCTCTGTGATGAGGCCTTCTTCGATCAGCTTGCTGGAATAGATTTGAACCGTCGTCTTTTGGCTGCGGATCATCTTGTACATGATCGGCTGCGTGAATGCAGGCTCGTCACCTTCATTGTGACCGAAGCGGCGGTAGCAGAACATGTCGATGACGACAGGCTTGTGGAAGGTCATGCGGTATTCGGTAGCGATCTTCGCCACGTAGACCACGGCTTCGGGATCGTCGCCATTGACGTGGAAGATTGGCGCTTCGATCATCTTGGCCACATCGGAAGGATATGGCGAGGAACGCGAGAACCGCGGATTGGTGGTAAAGCCGATCTGGTTGTTGATGATGAAGTGGACCGTGCCGGCAACGCGGTGTCCGCGCAGTCCGGAAAGACCAAAACATTCGGCAACGACGCCTTGGCCGGCAAAGGCGGCATCGCCGTGCAGAAGCAGCGGCATCACCTTCGAACGCTCGGATAGCGGTACGATCTCGTCGCGTTCACGTCCGGCCAGGATATCCTGCTTGGCGCGCGCCTTGCCCATGACCACGGGATTGACGATTTCGAGGTGGGACGGGTTGGCGGTCAGCGACAGGTGCACCTTGTTGCCATCGAATTCGCGGTCCGACGAGGCGCCGAGGTGGTACTTCACGTCGCCGGAACCTTCGACATCGTCCGGCGTATAGGAACCACCCTTGAACTCATGGAAGATCGCGCGGTGCGGCTTGCGCATGAATTGGCTCAGCACATTGAGCCGGCCGCGATGCGCCATGCCGAGGACGATCTCCTTCAGGCCCATCGAACCGCCGCGCTTGACGATCTGCTCGAGCGCCGGGATCAGCGACTCGCCGCCATCGAGGCCGAAGCGCTTGGTGCCCTTGTACTTCACGTCGATGAACTGCTCGAAGCCCTCGGCCTCGATCAGCTTCGACAGGATAGCCTTCTTGCCTTCAGCGGTGAACGCCACGCCCTTGTCCGGACCTTCGATGCGTTCCTGGATCCAGGCTTTTTCGACGGGATCGGAAATATGCATGAACTCGACGCCGATCGTCGAGCAATAGGTGCGCTTGAGGATGTCGAGCATCTGCGGGATCGTCGCATATTCGAGACCCAGCACATTATCGATGAAAATCTTGCGGTCGTAATCGGCCGGAGAGAAACCGTAGCTCTCAGGTGACAGCTCGTTGTAGTCTTCCTTGACTTCGGCAAGGCCGAGCGGATCGAGCTTGGCGTGCAGGTGGCCACGCATGCGATAGGCGCGGATCATCATGATGGCGCGGACGGAATCGCGTGCTGCGTGAATGATGTCCGAATCCGACGCTGGCGCGAGAGTGGCGGCAACGCCATTGGCTGCGGCGGCCGCTCCATTGGCGGACTTCGCCTTCAGCTTGTCGGTGATGTGCTTTTCGACCTCGCCCCAGTTGCCGTCGAGCGCGGAGACAAGCTCCCCATTACCGGCGATCGGCCAGTTCGGCTTTTCCCACGACGCGCCCTCGGCGTTCTTGAGAACATCATCCTTCGGATCGTTGAGATCGGCGAAGAATTCCTGCCACTCGGGATCGACGGATGCCGGGTCCTTCTCGTACTGCGCGTGCAGCTCCTCCATATAGTGGGCGTTCCCGCCATAGAGAAATGAGGTAAGCGCGAAAATGTCGTTGGCCTGTTCTTGACGTGCCATGTTCGTGACCGGAGCCCCGCTCCGTCTCCCTTGATGAGAGTTCGCCCGCCTGATTGAAGACCGGCGACCTCTGGGTTGGGGCCCGCTTGGCCCCGCGGATTGATCGGGGCGAGGATTCGTCCCGATGCATTCATTCTACAACAGCGGAAGGCGGACTTGCGCCTTCCTGTCGATCTTAGCCCTTGAGGACCTCGACCAACGTCTTGCCAAGCTGCGCCGGCGATGGCGATACGCGGATGCCGGCAGCTTCCATGGCAGCGATCTTGTCTTCTGCACCGCCCTTGCCGCCGGATATCACGGCACCGGCGTGACCCATTGTGCGTCCGGGCGGAGCCGTACGTCCCGCAATGAAACCGGCCATCGGCTTCTTGCGGCCGCGCTTTGCTTCGTCGGCAAGGAACTGCGCTGCATCTTCCTCGGCCGAGCCGCCGATTTCACCGATCATGATGATCGATTTCGTCGCTTCGTCGGCCAGGAACATCTCCAAAACGTCGATGAACTCGGTGCCCTTCACCGGATCGCCACCGATACCGACAGCGGTCGTCTGGCCAAGGCCCTCATTTGTCGTCTGGAACACTGCTTCATAAGTAAGCGTCCCCGAGCGGGATACAACACCCACCGAACCCTTCTTGAAGATGTTACCGGGCATGATGCCGATCTTGCATTCCTCGGGTGTCAGCACGCCCGGGCAGTTCGGGCCGATCAGGCGCGACGTCGAGCGGTCGAGGCGAGCCTTGACCCGAACCATGTCCATGACCGGGATGCCCTCGGTGATGCAGATAATCAGCGGGATTTCCGCGTCGATGGCTTCAATGATGGCTTCCGCAGCGCCTGCCGGCGGTACATAGATCACGGACGCATTGGCGCCTGTACGATCCTTGCCATCGGCAACGGATGCAAAGATCGGCAGCTGGGCGCTGGAACCGGTTGGCAGCTTGCCTTCCCAGGTCTCGCCACCCTTTTTCGGATGAATGCCGCCGACCATCTGGGTGCCGTAGTAGGCGAGAGCCTGTTCGGTGTGGAACGTACCGGTCTTGCCGGTCAGGCCCTGAACGAGAACCTTGGTGTCTTTGTTGACGAGAATGGACATACCTTAGTTCCCCTTCACGGCCTTGACGATTTTCTGCGCGGCATCGTCGAGGTCGTCGGCCGACGTTACATTGAGGCCGCTCTCGTTGATGATCTTCTTGCCGAGCTCGGCATTGGTGCCTTCAAGACGCACGACCAGCGGAACCTTGAGGCCGACTTCCTTGACCGCTGCAATCACGCCCTCGGCGATGACATCGCACTTCATGATGCCGCCGAAGATATTGATGAGGATGCCTTCAACCGCCGGATCGGCGGTGATGATCTTGAAAGCTGCCGTTACCTTCTCCTTGCTGGCGCCGCCGCCAACGTCGAGGAAGTTTGCCGGCTCGGCGCCATAGAGCTTGATGATGTCCATCGTCGCCATGGCGAGGCCGGCGCCATTGACCATGCAACCAATATTGCCGTCGAGCGCAACATAGGCGAGGTCATACTTGGATGCCTCGATTTCCTTGTCGTCTTCTTCGGTCACGTCGCGAAGTTCCACGACGTCGGGATGCCGGAACAACGCATTGCCGTCAAAAGATACCTTGGCATCAAGAACCCGCAAATGGCCGTCCTTCATGACGATGAGCGGATTGACTTCGAGCAGACTCATATCCTTCTCGGTGAAGGCTTTATAGAGCGCGGGGAACAATGTCTCGCCGTCCTTGCGCGCATCGCCGGTCAAAACGTAAGCGTCGCTGATCGTCGCGATATCGTCCGCCGTCACGCCCTTTTCGGGGTCAATGGCAACGGTGATGATCTTTTCGGGCGTGTCGTGCGCCACCGCTTCGATGTCCATCCCACCCTCGGTCGAAACGACGAAGGCGGGGCGGCCAACCGAACGGTCGACCAGGATCGACAGGTAAAGCTCGCGCTCGATATCGGCGCCGTCCTCGATGTAGAGGCGGTTGACCTGCTTGCCGGCAGGACCGGTCTGTTTCGTCACCAGCGTATTGCCGAGCATTTCCTTGGCATTGGCGACAACTTCCTCGACCGAGCGCGACAGGCGCACGCCGCCCTTCGCGTCCGGGCCAAGTTCCTTGAACTTCCCCTTGCCGCGACCGCCCGCATGGATCTGGCTCTTTACCACATAAAGCGGACCCGGCAGCGTCTTTGCCCACTCTTCCGCCTGCTCGACGGAATAGACGGCAACGCCGTTGGCAATCGGCGCGCCAAACGTGTGCAGCAGACGCTTAGCCTGGTATTCGTGAATATTCATAAGCTGTTTCCTCTATGAAAAATCCCGTTGCACAAGCACCAGGATCGTTTCAGACCGGGGCCGGGTTACTTGAGGTTCGGAGCGATACCGATGCAAGCCTCGCAGAGGCCGGCAACGGATGCGACGGAATTTTCGAATGCTTTTTCTTCGGCTTTGTTGAGGTCGATCTCGATGACACGTTCGACGCCGCCGGCGCCGATCACGACCGGAACGCCGACATACATGTCCTTGACGCCATACTGGCCGGAAAGGTGAGCCGCCACCGGCAGAACCCGCTTCTTGTCCTTGAGGAAAGCCTCAGCCATCTGCACGGCAGAAGCAGCCGGCGCATAATAGGCAGAACCGGTCTTCAGCAGACCGACGATTTCGGCGCCGCCATCGCGGGTGCGCTGGATGATCTGATCAAGCTTTTCCTGGCTGGTCCAGCCCATCTTGACGAGGTCCGGCAGCGGAATGCCGGCAACCGTCGAGTAACGGGCGAGCGGTACCATCGAATCGCCGTGGCCGCCAAGCACGAAGGCGGTCACGTCTTCGACCGAAACCTTGAACTCTTCGGCAAGGAAATAGCGGAAACGCGCGCTGTCGAGAACGCCAGCCATGCCGACCACCATGTTCTTCGGCAGGCCGGAGAATTTCTGCAGGGCCCAGACCATGGCGTCGAGCGGGTTGGTGATGCAGATAACGAAAGCGTTCGGAGCATATTTCCTAAGGCCGGCGCCTACCTGCTCCATAACCTTGAGGTTGATGCCGAGAAGATCGTCGCGGCTCATGCCCGGCTTGCGCGGCACGCCAGCTGTGACGATGACGACGTCTGCGCCTTCGATGGCCGCGTAGTCATTGGCGCCGGATAGTTTGACGTCGAAATCATCGACTGGCGACGACTGGGCAATATCCAGCCCCTTACCCTGCGGCATGCCTTCTGCGATGTCGAAGAGCACGATATCACCGAGCTCCTTGAGCCCGATCAGATGTGCAAGCGTTCCACCGATCATGCCTGAACCGATGAGGGCGATTTTATTACGTGCCATGCTGGTTACTTCCCTGATCTGAAGTCTTGACGGACGCCAAAGAACACATTTCGATAGTCAAGCCGCCAGACGGCAAACCTATGACAACATGCCCTTGCGCTGGGACGTTCGAATATTCCCCTTTGGAAAATAACTCAACCAAAAATTTTCACCTCAATAAATTCAATCGTTTAGATTTGATTTGGCTTACGTAAACGTCAATTAATTTGTGCTTGTGATGCGTCCTGCCGACTGTTTTACCACACGCAATATATCAAATTGATGAAGAAAGACGGCCGGTTCAAGGCCAACGATCACCCTCAAACTTCGGCCGATCTTGCCTGGTCGCCATCGACTGCCGCGAGATAGTCCTCGCTCTGCATCTCGAAGAGACGCGATGCTGTGCGGTCGAACTCAAACGCTTCGGTACCCAATTTCGCTTCATAGAGCTTGTCTGGCGATGCGGCCGCGGAGATCACCAGGTGCACATGGTGGTCATACAGGACGTCAATCAGGATGATGAAGCGCTTGGCTTCGTTGCGCCTTGGATGGTCGAGGATCGGCACATCATCGATGAAAATCGTCTTGTATCGCCGAATTATCGCCGTGTAATCCGCTGCTCCGAGCGGTTTCGAACAAAGATCGGCAAAGCTGAACCGGGCGGCGCTGCGGGCCGCGTGCGGTATGGTGACGGTATGGCCTTTCACCTTCATGCTTTGCGGCACGACAATCGCTCCGTCAGTGGCCGCGTGCCAGGCATCGTCCATGCACCGCTTGGTCTCTTCACTGAGTGGCGACAGGTAGACCGGCAGGTGGTTCAACTTTTCGAGGCGATAATCCGTGCGGGCGTCGAGGTTGACTACATCCACATGGGCCTTGAGCAGTTCGACAAACGGCAGAAACAACTGCCGGTTCAGTCCCTCGCGATAGAGATTGTCCGGCTCGACATTCGAGGTGGCAACGAGGACGACCCCGCGCTCGAACAATGCACGAAACAGCCGCGACAAAATCATCGCATCGGCGATATCGGTGACTGTGAACTCGTCAAAACACAGAACCCAGGCCTGTTCGGCGAGCGCGTCGGCGACGGGCGGAATCGGATCGTCCTGCTTGGTCTCGCCATTCTTCAAGGCTTGCCGATGCGCATTGATGCGTTCGTGCACATCAGCCATGAAATCGTGAAAATGTGCCCGCCGCTTGCGTTTCACCGGCACAAGATCATGGAACATATCCATGATCATGGTCTTGCCGCGCCCGACATCTCCGTGAATGTAAAGGCCCTTGATGATCTCCCGCCGGGGAGCCTTGCGGCTGAACAGCCAGCCGAGCGCACTGGATTTGGTCGCAAGCCGCGTTGTCGCAAGTTCCTGGATCAGCCGGTCAAAACGATCAGCAAGGCGCTGCTGTGCCGGATCAGCGTCGATATCCCCGGCCGCCGCGAGCGCCTCATAGCGCTCGCGGACGGAGGGAAACACTTTCAGATTGTCGTGCGACATGCGCGGTGCAGTCTCCGGGTGCGCCCTGAGCTTCGGCGCACCTTCCAGGTTTAGCGTGTCAGACTGAGGCTCTGACCACCGGATGTCTGGCCATCGAATCGCGCCTGGCCGGAAGAATAGAGCTTTGCCACGGTGCCGCCTGCTGCATCATAGAGGGTCAACTGCTTGCCGCTGACCGCCCATGAGGAAAGATTGGCCAGTTCACCGGGGCAGCGGAGCGGACCGGCGCGGTAGCCCTGGCCGAATTTCGTCTGCGGCGTTGCAATCTTGCAGCTCTGGCCGCCCATCGATGCATTCCAGACGCCAGCGACACTGCCCGCGGTTAGGTCGGGCGCATTTTCCGGCGGCAGCGAGGCGACCTGCGTATTGCCTTGTGTCCCCGCTGCGCTGGTGCCGGTGGTCGGCGCGGTTGGGAACTGGTTTGCGCCGGGCGGTGGCAACTGGCTCTGGCTAACGCTTCCCGATGGCGCGGGCTGAAGCGGTGCGGGGCCCGACGATACACTGTCAAGGCGCGAGCTCTGGCATCCCGCCACCACCATACCGACAGCGGCAATAGTCAGCAGATTGACTTTCAAAGACCCCATAACTCAGCTCTCCATACTGCGCATCCGAACGCGGGAATGCGATTCCATTTGGCGTTATTAACCACGATACAATGGCGATCCCGGCGAAATTTCAACCCGCACACGCAAGAATCCGGCGCGTTTGGTGCTATTTCGTCTGCCGGAACCGTCAAAAAATGACGGAACTGACAATATCGCCACAGTCTATTGACTATGTCTCGTCCAAGAATATCGACGACATTAACAATTCAATCATTTCAAGGTGAATAAAGTCTTATTTCCGCGATGGCCCTGGTGCAACGGGGCGATCGGTATTCAGCCGTTGCGGAACCGGCAAGGCGTGCGCTAGGCTCGCATACTCTCTAGGTCAAGGAGTGTCGGCATGTCCCAAAGCAAAAACACCCGCATCGTTCTTGCATCGCGTCCGAAAGGCGCCGTGACCGCCGAAAATTTTCGCATCGAACAAGCGACGATTCCTTCGCCCGGGGTGGGCGAGGTTCTGCTCAAGATCCTTTTCCTGTCGCTCGATCCCTATATGCGCGGTCGCATGGACGATGCGAAATCCTATGCAGCGCCAGTCGAAGTCGGGCATGTGATGGAAGGCGGAACCATCGCCGAGGTTATTGCGAGCAACAATCCGGATTATGCCGTCGGTGACATTGTCCTCGCGCATTCGGGATGGCAGAGCCATGCGATCTCAGATGGCAAGGGCCTGACAAAACTCGATCCGAAAATCGCGCCGGTTTCGACAGCGCTCGGTGTTCTAGGCATGCCCGGACTGACTGCCTATACCGGCCTTCTGACCGTCGGCCGGCCGCAACCCGGCGAAACGGTCGTCGTCGCGGCAGCCAGCGGTCCGGTCGGTTCGGCTGTAGGACAGATCGCCAGGATCAAAGGCGCCCGCGCTGTTGGCATTGCAGGGGGCGCGGAGAAATGTGCGTTCATCAGGGATGAGCTTGGTTTCGATGCCGCGGTCGATCATCGCGCTCCCGATTTTCCGGAGCAATTGCAACGGGCGTGTCCAGATGGCGTTGACGTCTATTTCGAGAATGTTGGCGGAGCGGTTTGGGATGCGGTCTTTCCGCTGCTCAACACATTTGCGCGGGTACCCGTATGCGGCCTGATCTCCCAGTATGATGGTAGCGGACCCTCGGATTCCGACCGGCTGCCGCGGCTCATGCGCAGCATTCTCGTCAAGAGCCTGACGATCCGTGGCTTCATCTACCGGGAATTTGCCGATCAACGCCCGGCATTCCTGCTGGCCATGTCGGAATGGTTGCGCACGGGGCAAGTCAAGTACCGGGAAGACATAGTCGAGGGGCTTGCGAATGCGCCAGAGGCATTCATGGGTCTGCTCAAGGGACGCAATTTTGGCAAGCTTGTCGTGCGGGTTGCCTGATTGCAATGGTAAACCCAACACAGGGCCAGGAGCGGTGCGGCACCATTGATTGTTGCCGGTACTGGCATTTCTCCGCCAATTCCGCCATATAAGCCCTCTACAACCAGGGCACGGCAACAACAGGCTGATGGCAAGCATGGCAACACGCGCGCAATTCGCGAAGATGAACGGGCTCGGCAACGAAATTATCGTCGCCGATATGCGCGGGCGTGCGGACCGGGTTACGCCTGAAGCTGCCATTGCACTTGACCGCGAGCCAGCCACCAAGTTCGACCAGATCATGGCCATTCACACGGCCAAAACGCCAGGCACTGAAGCCTTTATCGAGATCATCAATTCGGATGGCAGCCAGGCGCAGGCCTGCGGCAACGGCATGCGCTGCGTTGTGCAGGCGCTGAGCGCCGAAACCGGCAAGCGCGAATTCACCTTCGAGACGATCGCCGGAATTTTGACTGCGCATGAGCACCCGGACGGGCAGATTTCGGTGGATATGGGCGTGCCGCGCTTTGATTGGCAGGACATTCCGCTAGCCGAGCCGTTCCACGATACCCGCCGGATCGAACTGCAGATCGGGCCTATTGATGCGCCGGTGCTGCATTCGCCATCCGTCGCCAGCATGGGCAATCCACATGCCATTTTCTGGGTCGACCAGGATGTCTGGACCTACGACCTCGAGCGCTTCGGCCCGTTGCTCGAAAACCACCCGATCTTTCCGCAACGCGCCAATATCTCGATCGCGCATGTGACCAGCCGCAATGCCATCACGCTGCGAACCTGGGAACGTGGCGCTGGCCTCACCCGCGCCTGCGGGTCGGCTGCCTGTGCCGCTGCGGTTTCTGCCGCCCGGACTGGCCGCACCGAACGCACGGTTACCGTCACCGTGCCCGGTGGCCCGCTGCTGATCGAATGGCTCGCCAATGACCATGTAATCATGACGGGCCCGGCCGAGTGGGAGTTTTCGGGTAACCTCGATCCCGAGACCGGCGCATGGCAACGTGATGAGGCCACGCCGTCGCAGGGAGTCGCCTGATGGCTGTTGATGTTGTCACGTTCGGCTGCCGGCTCAACACATACGAGTCGGAAGTGATGAAGCGCGAAGCCGATGCAGCGGGACTCGGCGCGCTTGAGAATGGGGCGATCATCTTCAATACCTGCGCCGTCACCAGCGAGGCCGTACGGCAGGCGCGGCAGGCGATCCGCAAGGCGCGCCGCGACAATCCCGATGCGCGCATCATCGTAACGGGATGTGCTGCCCAGACCGGTGCCGACGAATTCGCCGCCATGGACGAGGTAGATCTCGTTCTTGGCAACGAGGAAAAGCTTAAATCCAACTCCTATCGCATGTTGCCCGACTTCGGCGTGAACCAGTTCGAAAAGGTGCGCGTCAACGACATTATGGAAGTGCGCGAGACGGCATCGCATATGGTCGATGCCATCGAGGGCCGTGCCCGTGCCTTCGTCCAGGTGCAGAACGGCTGCGACCATCGCTGCACCTTCTGCATCATCCCCTACGGCCGCGGCAATTCGCGTTCCGTGCCGATGGGCGGCGTCGTTGAACAGGTCAAGCGTCTGGTCGGCAACGGCTATCATGAAGTGGTTCTCACCGGCGTCGACATGACCAGCTACGGTCCGGACCTGCCGGGAAACCTGCGCCTCGGCAAGTTGGTCAAAACGGTTCTGAAGGAAGTGTCGGGCCTGCAACGGTTGCGTCTCTCCTCGATCGATTCGATCGAGGCCGACGAGGACCTGATGGAAGCATTGGCGAATGAAAGCCGCCTCATGCCGCATCTGCATTTGTCGCTGCAATCCGGTGACAACATGATCCTGAAGCGCATGAAGCGTCGCCATGCCCGCGAGAATTCGATCGAGTTTTGTGCGGAAGTGCGCAAAATTCGCCCCGACATTGTCTTTGGTGCGGATATCATCGCCGGTTTTCCGACCGAAACCGACGAGATGTTCGAGAACTCGATCCGGATTGTCGAGGAGTGCGGCTTGACCCATCTGCATGTGTTTCCCTTCAGCCCGCGTGAAGGAACGCCCGCCGCGCGCATGCCGCAACTCAATCGCCAGGTGATCAAGGGGCGCGCCGCCCGGTTGCGGGCCGCCGGAGACGCAGCATATCGCGCCCATCTGCAGGGTCTCGTCGGCACAACGCAGAAGATTCTCATTGAGCGCGACGGCCTTGGCCGCACCGAGGGCTTCACCCTTGTCGGCGTTGACGGCGGGTCAGCGGGCCATATCATCGAGCGCACGATTAGCGGGCACGACGGCGACAAGCTGCTGGCCGCTGGTCGCGATCGTCGCGCCGCATAACAAGCAAAGCAGCATTCATGGCTCTGGGTTTCATCAAGAAGATATTTTCCTTCGGCAAGAAGGAGGTCGAGGAGGTTCCGGCCGAGGAATTCCTGATCACGCAAGAGGCACCTCCGACAGTCGAAGAGACATACGAGGATACCGCTGCGCAAGAAGCCTTGCCTGTCCCGGAAGGAGCCGAACCACTTGAGGCGGAGTGGGTTGACGACCGGGCCTCAGCCGAGGTGGAGGCCGTAGGCGACGAACTGGCGTCGGAACCGGAGATATTGCCGGCAACCGAGCCGGTGGTCGTCGAGAAGGTTGAAATTGAAGAACGGCTTGAACCTGACGAGGTTGAAGCTGCATCAAGCATCGAGACGGCCGACGGACCTGTCGAAACCGAGGTTGCGGCTTTTGAAGCGCGCGCAGAGGTTCCAGGCTCGGAAGATGTATCTGCGGCCGTCGCCGATATCGTTGAATCACCCATGGTCGATGCGGTCATCGAGCCAGTGGCCATACCAGCGCCGGAAGCGCCCACCGCCGATCTTGCCGACGCTGATGCCTTGCCTGAGGAACCTGTTGTCCCGGCCGCGAACTCTTCAGCCACCAAGGTAATCGTCAGCAAGGCGGTAGAGGCAAAGCTACCGGAAGAGCCGGTTGCCGCCCCACCGGAGAAACGGCTCTCCTGGTTCGAGCGTTTGCGCAAGGGCCTGTCGCGTTCCTCGCAGCAGCTTGGCGATTCCATTGGCGGCATTTTCACCAAGCGCAAGCTTGATGAAGACACGCTGCAGGATCTGGAAGACGTGCTGATACAGGCCGATCTCGGCATGGAAACGGCCATTCGCATTACCGATGCCCTGAGCGCCACCCGCTATGGCAAGGATATCAGTACGGACGAAGTCCGCACGATCATGGCGTCGGAAATCGAGAAGGTGCTGGGGCCGGTGGCAAAGCCGCTGGAACTCGACCTGTCGCACAAGCCGCACGTGATCCTGGTCGTCGGCGTCAACGGGACGGGCAAGACCACGACCATCGGCAAGCTTGCTGCCAAACTCACCGCTGGCGGCCTCAATGTCATGCTCGCCGCCGGCGACACCTTCCGCGCCGCAGCGATCGAGCAGTTGCACATCTGGGGCAAGCGCACCGGCGCTCCCGTTATCTCGTCCAAGCTCGGCGCCGATGCTGCCGGGCTTGCGTTCGACGCCTGGAAACATGCGAAGGAAGCCGGCAGTGACGTTCTCATCATCGATACCGCCGGCCGGTTGCAGAACCGGGCGGAACTGATGGAGGAACTTGCCAAGATCGTTCGCGTTCTCGGCAAGAACGATCCGGAAGCGCCGCATACGGTGCTTCAGACGCTGGATGCCACGACCGGCCAGAATGCCCTTAACCAGGTCGAAATCTTCAAGAATATTGCCGGCGTCAACGGCCTGGTCATGACCAAACTTGACGGGACCGCGCGTGGTGGCATTCTTGTCGCCATTTCGGCCAAACACAAACTGCCAGTCTATTTCATCGGTGTGGGCGAACAGGTCGATGACCTTGAGCCCTTCGCCGCGAGAGATTTTGCCAAAGCCATTGCGGGAGTCGCTTGATGGAACAATCGGTATTCGAACGCGATCCGTCCGATCCGGCACATAAGGAAGTCAATCCGCTGCTGAAGCTGGCGTTGGAGCTCGGACCTCTCATGGTCTTCTTCTTCGCCAATGCGCGCGGCGAATGGCTGATCGAGCGCTTTCCGTTTCTGGCCGGGATTGGCGGGCCGATCTTCATCGCCACGGCGCTGTTCATGGTGGCAACCGCCGTGGCGCTTGGCGCATCGTGGATCCTGCTCCGCAGCCTGCCGATCATGCCGCTTGTCTCGGGGATCGTTGTCTTCGTCTTCGGCGCACTCACCTTGTGGCTACACAACGAAACATTCATCAAGATCAAGCCGACAATTATCAATACGCTGTTTGGCGTGATCCTGCTTGGCGGGCTCTACTTCGGAAAATCGCTGCTCGGCTATGTATTCGACAGCGCCTTCAAGCTGAATGCGGAAGGCTGGCGCAAGCTCACCCTGCGTTGGGGTGTCTTCTTCCTGTTTCTCGCGGTGCTCAACGAAGTCGTCTGGCGCAGTTTTTCGACCGATTTCTGGGTGGCGTTCAAGGTCTGGGGCACAATGCCGATCACGCTGCTCTTCACTTTTGCGCAGATGCCGTTGGTGATGAAACATTCGATCGAGCAGCCAGCACCTGAAAAGGCCGTCAACGACAAGTAGCCTGCCATAATCGGGCGGAAAACGGTCATAATTTCCGCCTGATCGCGACGAAATCCCGCCGCGATCCGCGCTCAAGAATTGCTGCAACGGCAATCAGTGTTCGGAAAGCGCTTTCAATGAAAACGGCCCTCATCGTGATGACCCTGATGGGTTGCGACTGTGATGCGAAAGTCTGCGAATATATCAAGACCGCGGATGCAGGTTGGACCAGTATCGAGACCTGCCGCGCCGATCTCGAAAGCCAGATCCGCCAGAACACCAAGGTCGACTATCCGTTGATCACCGCCACCTGCACGATGAAATCCGCGCCAGGCACAACCGTTGCCAAGTCGTTCACGGTACCCGCCCCCGCCGGGGATCGTCCAATCGAAACGCTGGCTCTCGGTACGCCGATCGATGCGCCGGTGACTGTGGCGACGAAGACGAGCTTCGGCTATCGGATGATCACCGTTCCCTTGACGCACGCCTATGACAGCACGGCGACCGCCGCGACCCGGGCAGCTGGCTGGGTACGGCGCTACGCCATGCTCGAGAACTGAAGTCAATTGGCTTGCAGCGCTGCCTCGACGGCGGGCATCAGATCATTGCGGATCGATTCCGTGGTAAGAGGCCCGACATGCTTGTAGGCGACGATGCCGTCGCGCCCGATCAGGAAGGTTTCGGGCACGCCATAAACGCCCCATTCGATAGCGGCCCGGCCATTCGTATCTGCTCCAACCGTGGCATAGGGGTTGCCAAGATCGCTGAGAAAGCCTAGCGCGTTCTCGTTTTTGTCCTTGTAGTTCAGCCCGGCGAGCCGGAAGCGCTTGTCTTGGGCCAGCTGCATGAGCAGCGGATGCTCCACGCGGCAAGGCACGCACCAGGAGCCAAACACGTTGAGAAGCGTGATCTGCCCTTTGAAGCCCGCTGGGTCGAGACCGGGAACGGGTTGCCCGTCCCTTTGCAAGCCACTCACCGCGGGAAGCGTCAGGTTCGGCGCGGGCTTGCCGATGAGGGCCGAGGGAATGACCGATTCATCGCGTCCGGAGGCGAGCTGGAAAGCAAAAATAGCGGCAAGGACCGCAAAGAGGATCAGCGGCAGAAAGACAAACAGCGAGGTGCGTTTTCTGGGCGCCTGATCCAAGCCGTTCTGTCCGCTCACGATGCGCCGTCCGTTTTCGCCTCGGACCGACGCCGGACACCGCGCAATTCGAGCTCCTGGAGTGCCTGGCGCTGCGTGCGCTGATCCACGAATATCCAGCCGATCAGAATGGCAAGGGCAATGAACGAGACGCCGTAGGCGGCGAGGATGAAGCCAGCGTGATTGCTCATTGCACGGTTCTCCTTTCCGCGCTGCGGGCCGCAACACGGCGCATGGCAACAACCCGGCGCCGCCAGATTTCGTTGCGCATGGCCTGCATGTGCAACGTAAAGAACAGGAGTGTGAATCCGATCGCCATGACCAGGAGCGGCCAGAGCAGGGAAGGATCGATGGTCGACCCGCCCATGCGGAGCACCGACGCCGGTTGGTGCAATGTGTTCCACCAGTCGACGGAAAACTTGATGATCGGAATATTGATAAAACCGACAAGGGTGAGGATCGCGGTGGCCTTTGCCGACTTTGCCGGATCGTCGATCGCACGGGTGAGCGCGATGATGCCGAGATACATCAGGAATAGCACGAAGACAGAGGTGAGCCGCGCGTCCCAGACCCACCAGGTGCCCCACATCGGCTTGCCCCAGAGCGAACCGGTGACAAGTGCGAGGGCCGTGAAAACTGCGCCGATCGGCGCCGCCGCCTTGGCCGAAACATCGGCCAGCGGATGTCGCCAGACCAGCGTCCCGAGCGCCGCAAGGGTCATGATCGTGTAGCACATCATCGACAGCCAGGCGAAAGGCACGTGAATGAACATGATCTTGACCGTTGCACCCTGCTGGTAATCGTCGGGAGCCTGCATCGACATCCAGAAACCGACCGCCAGCACAAGCGTCGTCAATCCGCCGAGCCACGGCAGGAACGCAGCGGCAAAGGTCATGAACCGTGTTGGATTGGCCCAGTCGATCCAACGTGCGGTCTTGGAAACAGTCTCACTCATGATCGTCTCTTAGCTTTCCGGTGCCCGTTGCGCAATTCACCTCTCTGTCAGTCGGCTGACGATTTCAGCGCCGCTGCCGCTGCGAGCGGTCCAAGGACTGCAAAGAACAGCGTAATCGCAGCGAGAATAAGGAAGGGTGCCAGAAACGGTGCCGGGTCTTCAACTGCGCCATAGGACGCAGACACGCCGAAAATCAGCACCGGCACGGTCAATGGCAGGATGATCACCGAAACAAGAAGCCCGCCCCGCGGCAGCGACACCGCGACAGCGGCACCGACAGCCCCGATCAACGTAATGGCCGGAGTGCCGACAAGGAGGGTCAGCGTTGTCGCCCCGATCGCTGCCGGCTCCATGTTCATGAACAAGCCTAGCAGCGGCGATGCAACGACCAGCGGCAGCACACTGACCGTCCAATGCGCCAGACATTTGATCAGCACCGTCAGCGCCAGCATGTGCCGCTCCGATGCCATGATCAGGAGATCGAGAGAACCGTCGTCGCGATCGGCCTGAAACAGGCGGTCGAGACCGAGCAAGGTCGCAAGCAGCGCCCCAATCCACAGCATGGCCGCTCCGATGCGGGCAAGCAGCTTTAAATCCGGGCCGACACCAAACGGGACAACCGTGATCACCGCCAGAAAGAACAGTATGCCGATCAGCACGCCGCCACCTGCCCGCAACCCCAAGCGGATATCGCGAATGAACAAGGCTCCCATTACGCAGCGGCCCCCAAAGCGAGTTCTCTCGTATTGCCCAGCCCAAGCGGCAGATGCGTTGCGGCAACGATGATACCGCCGCCACGCAGGTGGTCCTGCATCAACGCGGCGAACTGGCGCTCTGACGCCTTGTCCAATCCCGCTGTAGGTTCGTCCAGGAGCCACACCGGCCGATTGCTGACCAGCAGGCGGGCGATGCTCGCCCTGCGCTTTTGCCCGGTGGAGAGATAGCCAAACGGCAGGTAGCCGATATCGCCGAGACCGACACGTTCAAGTGCATCCGCAATGGAAAGCTTGCCCTGTCCGTTGAAAGATCCCCAGAACCGCAGATTTTCCTCGACGCTGAGCACCGGTTTCATCGCATTGAGGTGACCGAGATAGTGGGATGCGGCGGTGAGGCTTTCAAACCCGCCCGAAATCTGCTCAAGCCGAACCTGCCCGGCAGCCTTTGCCAGCAGTCCCGCGATGATTCGCAGGAGCGTCGATTTGCCAGCCCCGTTGGGGCCCGTCACCAGCAGGGCTTCGCCTGATGGAACGGTGAAATCGAGGCCCTCGAACAACAGGTCACCGCCTCGCTCCCCGGCCAGATTTTCGGCGATTAACCGCATGAACGACCCGCTCTCCGTACGTCCCCAATTGCCGCGTGATCATTTTCGACGCAGCATGCATTTTTGACTAATGTCGGTCTGGCACAGATCGGCGAAAAACTCTATATAGGCCTCAACCATGCCAGCGGTCGGTGTGGAAACAATTTTTGGCCGATCTCGAATACGCGGACAAGTTTTGGACCCGTGTCGGGACGGACAGCGGAAATGACTGCACCCGCACCTTAGCGCGTCCTTGAAACGCGGCAAAGGCGTTCGTCCCGGGTTAGGCCTCAGCATAAGGACGAACGCAGAATGTCTCAGATTGACAGTTTCAAATCTCGTAAAACCCTCACCGTAGGGGACAAAGAATATGTCTATTACAGCCTGACCGAAGCCGAAAAGAATGGGCTGGAAGGCATTTCCAAACTTCCGTTCTCGATGAAGGTCCTTCTCGAAAACCTGCTTCGCTTCGAAGATAACCGCTCGGTTTTCAAGAAAGACATTGAAAACGTCGCCAAATGGCTTGTCGACCGCGGCAGCGCCGGCGCGGAAATCGCCTATCGCCCGGCACGTGTCCTGATGCAGGACTTCACCGGTGTTCCGGCAGTCGTCGATCTTGCGGCAATGCGCGACGCCATGGTCAATCTTGGCGGCGATCCGGAGAAGATCAATCCGCTGGTGCCTGTCGACCTCGTCATCGATCACTCAGTCATCGTCGATGAGTTCGGCAATCCGCAGGCATTCAAGCGTAATGTCGATCTCGAATACGAACGCAATGGTGAACGTTACCGCTTCCTGAAGTGGGGGCAGCAGGCGTTCAAGAATTTCCGAGTCGTCCCGCCCGGCACCGGCATCTGCCATCAGGTCAACCTCGAATATCTTGCACAGGCCGTCTGGACCAAGGAAGAAGGCGGCGTCACCGTAGCCTATCCTGATACGTGCGTCGGCACCGATTCGCACACGACCATGGTCAATGGTCTCGGCGTCCTTGGATGGGGCGTCGGCGGTATTGAGGCGGAAGCCTCCATGCTCGGTCAGCCCGTGTCCATGCTCCTGCCGGAAGTCATCGGCTTCCGCCTGACCGGCAAGGTCAAGGAAGGCGTGACCGCAACCGATCTCGTGCTCACCGTTGTCCAGATGCTGCGCAAGAAGGGTGTCGTCGGCAAATTTGTCGAATTCTTCGGCCCCGGCCTCGAAAGCATGACACTGGCTGACCGCGCCACCATCGGCAATATGGGTCCGGAGTATGGCGCGACCTGCGGTTTCTTCCCGATCGACCGCGAAACCATCAACTATATGCACATGTCAGGTCGCGATGAAGAACGCCTCGCCCTCGTCGAGGCCTATTCCAGGGCGCAGGGCATGTGGCGCGAGCCGAATTCAGCCGATCCGGTCTTTACCGATACGCTGGAACTCGATCTCGGCACCGTCGTGCCATCCATGGCCGGACCGAAGCGTCCCGAAGGCCGCATTGCGCTTGAGGGCATTGCTGCGGGCTTTCATGAATCCTTGCAGAAGGAATACAAGAAGACCACGCAGCTTGACGCCCGCTACGCGGTCGAAGGTGAGGACTATGATCTGGGCCATGGCGATGTTGCCATTGCCGCCATTACCTCCTGCACCAACACCTCGAACCCGAGCGTTCTGATCGCCGCCGGTCTGCTCGCCCGCAATGCTGCGGCCAAAGGCCTGAAGTCGAAGCCCTGGGTCAAGACATCGCTTGCGCCTGGCTCACAGGTCGTTGCCGCCTATCTTGAAAGCGCAGGTCTGCAGAAGGAACTTGACAAGCTTGGGTTCAATCTTGTCGGCTTTGGCTGCACCACCTGCATCGGAAACTCGGGCCCATTGCCGGCCCCGATCTCCAAGACCATCAATGACAAGGGTCTCATCGCGGCGGCTGTCCTTTCCGGCAACCGCAACTTCGAAGGCCGTGTGTCGCCAGACGTGCAGGCGAACTACCTTGCCTCGCCGCCGCTCGTCGTCGCTTACGCGCTGGCTGGTACCGTGACCAAGGATCTGACGACCGAGCCGCTCGGCGAGGATCAGGACGGCAATCCGGTCTTCCTCAAGGATATCTGGCCGTCCTCGCATGAGATCCAGGAGTTCATTACCAGGAACGTTACGCGCAAGCTGTTCGCTTCGAAGTATGCGGATGTGTTCAAGGGCGACGAAAACTGGCAGGCGGTGCAGGCACCGGCCGGTCAGACCTATGCTTGGGACGATCAGTCGACCTACGTGCAGAATCCGCCTTACTTCGTCGGCATGGGCAAGACGCCCGGCAAGGTCAATGACATCAAGGGCGCTCGCATCCTTGGCCTCTTCGGCGACAAGATCACGACCGACCATATTTCGCCGGCCGGTTCGATTAAGGCCGCCTCTCCCGCCGGCAAGTATCTCACCGACCACGGCGTTGCTCCGCTGGACTTCAACCAGTACGGCACGCGGCGCGGCAATCACGAAGTGATGATGCGCGGCACCTTCGCCAATATACGCATCCGCAACCACATGCTCGGCGAAAACGGCCGCGAGGGCGGCTACACGATCCATTATCCCTCGAAAGAGGAGATGCCGATCTATGACGCGGCCATGCAGTACCGTGCCGAGAACGTGCCGCTGGTGATCTTCGCCGGCGTGGAATACGGCAATGGCTCGTCACGCGACTGGGCGGCCAAGGGCACCAATCTGCTGGGTGTGCGTGCGGTGGTTTCGCAATCATTCGAGCGTATCCACCGCTCGAACTTGGTCGGCATGGGCATTGTCCCATTCGTGCTCGAAGAAGACACGAGCTGGCAGTCACTTGGCTTGAAGGGCGACGAGATCGTCTCCATCGAGGGCCTTGCTGCGATCCAGCCGCGCCAGAAGACGTTTGCGACGATCGCCTATGCCGATGGCAGCATCAAACAGGTGCCGCTGATCTGCCGCATCGATACGATCGACGAACTCGAGTATCTGAAGAACGGCGGTATCCTGCAGTACGTGCTGCGCGATCTCGCCGCCTGATCATCCGGGTTTTCATGATGTTGAAAGGCCGCTGGAAACCCCGGCGGCCTTTCGATTGAGCATGATTTACAATCGTGATCGAATTCACCTCAAAGTGACTTCCTCTTGAAACGTTGGCCTCTTATCAATCTTCTCGCAATCCTTTTTATCCGACAACCATCCCATTCAATTGGGAAGAGAATGAGCCTGTGTTTCAGCACACCCTGTCCAGACGTCTTCTGATTGGCGCGCCGCTGCTTGCCGCGGTCGCATACGTGCTTCCCGTCTTTGCGGAAGACGTCAACAAGAAGCCAGACGGTGTCGTGGAACTCTATACATCGCAGGGCTGTGGCTCCTGCCCGCCCGCCGATGCGGTATTGAAACAGCTCGCGACGGAAGGAAAGATCGTCGCTCTTTCTTTCCACGTTGACTATTGGGACTATCGCGGCTGGACGGACAACCTCGCCTTGCCTGAAAACACCGAACGCCAGAATGCCTACCGTACAGCGCTCGGCCTGAACGGTGTCTACACGCCACAGGTCATCATCAATGGCCGCGAACACGTCAACGGGCAGGACGGTCAGAAGATTCGCCGCCGGATCGCAGAAATGCGCAATACACCTACGGGCCTTACAGTCCCCGTTTCGATCGAAAAGACCGCACCCGACCGTCTCTTGATCGACATCAGTGCAGGCGCTGTCACTGCCAATCCCGTCCGCGTTCTGCTTGCCTATTTCATTCGTGAATCGATCATCGACATTCCCGATGGCGAGAACGGCGGACGCAGGGTGAGCTACGCCAACAGCGTGCGGGCGATGGAAACCGTCGGTATGTGGGACGGCACGGCGCAGAAGATCGAGATCCCGCTGAGCGAACTCGCGAGCAAAAAGGCCACCGGATGCGCGGTTCTGTTGCAGGAAATGCTTGGAGAAGGCAAACCGGGTCCCATTATCGGCGCGTCGATTATGTAGGTGGTCCGGTCCAAACAAAAACAGGCCGGATAAATCCGGCCTGAGATATTGGGGCATGTTGCCTTTCAGGGAGACTGGTTGGTTCGGCCCAAACAACCCGTTGGGCGGGGGGCTTGGGGTATCGGACTGTCAAGACCGAACCGTCTCAGACAACATGCGAGGATGTTGGTTGCCGAATCGGGCGGCAATGCGAACAGAAAATGGCGAGAATGTGTCAACTCATCACCATTGGAGACAGGGCGTATTGCTTCGTGAGGTGGCACAAAATCCGGTTCGTAACTGGAGAGCGGCAGCGGCGAAAATCGGTCCGGGCTTGTAAATCGGTGCAGAAAAGGTCACCTTCATGTCATCCAGGTGTCACACGGCAAAATTTCAAAGGCGGATGATTGATGGACAGCAGTGCAGGTGGCGACGAATCGCAACAGCAGGCAAAATTAATCTCCCTCGAACGCAGCAGCGAATTGCCAGTTACCTTCAACCGGCGTGAGCTTGATCAGATTCTTCGAATTTATGGCTTCATGGTTTCCGCAGGCGAATGGCGCGATTACGCCATCGATCACTTGATGGATCGTGCGGTATTTTCGATCTTTCGCCGAACCAGCGAAGTTCCGATGTTCCGGGTCGAGAAGAACCCGAAACTGGCGCGCAAACAAGGCGCCTATAGCGTCATCGCCGCCAGCGGCCTCATTCTCAAGCGCGGTCACGAGCTTGACCGCGTGCTCAGGGTCTTTGACAAGGGCTTGAGCCTCGTTCGCGGCTAGAAAGCTTCTCAACTCCTCAATGGCGGCCTGTCGGGAAGCGTCTGCGATCCTCCGTTCATCTCAAGCTGCATCAGCACCGTATCGAGCCAGCGCCCGTGCTTGAAACCTGACGCCTTGATTGTGCCTGAATAGGTAAAGCCGGCGCTTGTATGCAGGCGTACGGATGCGGATGCGTCATGGCCATCGCCGATGACTGCGATAAACTGGCGAAAGCCGAGAGACGTACAGTCCTTGATCAACTGGTTCAGGAGTATTTTGCCCAGGCCCTTTCCCTTGGCCTCTGGCATAATGTAAATCGAATCCTCTGCTGACCACCAGTAGGCGGGCCGCGTCCGGAAGTAGCTGGCATAAGCATAGCCGATCACCGCGCCACCCTGTTCGGCCACGATATAGGGGAAACCGTCGGTGGTGATCGCGTGGAAGCGCCACGTCATCTCTTCACGGTCAGGCGGGTCGATCTCATAGGTGGCAGTTCCGTGGAGAACCGCATCGCGATAGATTTCGGTAATTGAGGCAAGATCGGCGGGCCGCGCCGGGCGGATATGGATCTGGGACATTGCGTTTCACAGGCAAGGAATAATCTTGCCAGTTTCTTGCACGTGTTTGAGGCGAATTTGAAGGGGCGGAGCGTCGAAAACTTTCGGTTTCGCATCCGAGTGGCGTTGAAATGAAAAGGGCAGCGTTTCCGCTGCCCCGATCGTCAATTCATATCCTGACGCTTAGTTACGGTTGCCCAGGAACTGCAGCAGGAACATGAACATGTTGATGAAGTCGAGATAGAGCCGCAGCGCGCCCATGATTGCCTTGCGGCCATAGGTGTCCGAAGCGTCGCCCTCGTAATACATTTCCTTGATCTGCTGCGTGTCGAACGCTGTCAGGCCGGCAAAGACCAACACGCCGATGGCAGAGATTGCGAACTGCAATGCGCTCGATGCAAGGAAGATATTGACCAGCGAGGCCAGCACGATGCCGATCAGGCCCATGAACAGGAACGAGCCCATTGCCGACAGATCACGCTTGGTGGTGTAGCCGTAGAGCGACAGTGCGCCAAACGAGGCGGCCGTGATAAAGAAGGTCTGGACGATGCTTCCGGTCGTGTAGATCAGGAAGATCGACGAAAGCGACAGGCCAACGAGAGCAGCATAAACCCAGAATGTGGTCTGGGCAGCAGATACGCTCATCTTCTCAACGCGGAAGCTCAGGAAGAACACTGCGGCAAGCGGAGCAAGCATTACAACCCAACGTAGCGGAGAGCCGTAAAGTGCCACGCCGAGGCTCGTCAGCATCTTGCCATTTGGCAACTGCGCGGCGGCGAGGGATGGATCGTTGGTAGTCGCAAGGTAAACAGTGGCAAGCGCAGCAAGACCGGTCACTGCGAGACCGATCCCCATTAAGTTGTAGACCTTCAGCATGTAGCTGCGCAGACCCTGATCGATCCCCGCGTCCACACGCACTCCGGCCGATGTGCGGGCCTGGATATTGCGATAGTCAGCCATGGTTTTCCTCATTTGCTTCGTCCCGTCGGGTGTCGGGTTAATCCCCAGGCGCCGCTGGCGGGACCCCAGCATGCCTTGTGACGAATTATGGGGATTCGCAGGCCCTATAACAAGACCCGATTCGCTCAAGATTGCGTGTAATAGCGCCAAATGCCGATGAATCGCACGAAAATTACCCTTTTTTAACGATTTCAGAGGCTTCGCAGGATGGGAGCCGCTTTTTGGCCAAGAATTCGCCAAGTGCCGGCGAGCCCGAAGCCGACAGTCAGAACCAGTGCGATCACCACCGTCATGACCGCGACTTCAGGCTGGAAATAGGCTGGCAGGTTCATGACGCGGACCACCACATACCATGCCGCCGCACCCCCGGCCGCGAGGGCGAAAATTGCCGTCGAAAGCCCCAGAAGCAAATATTCGAACGTGAACGCCTTTATGAGCGTTCGGCGCGTTGCCCCGAGCGTTTTCAGGACCACTGCGTCATGAACCCGGGCCCGATTGCCGGCGGCGAGAGCTCCACCAAGCACCAGGATTGAAGCAATCAGCGCGACCGATGCTGCGGCACGGATGGCGACAGCCAACTGACCGACAAGCTCATTGGCAATGGTGATTGCATCCTTGACGCGAACCGTTGTCACGGCCGGGAAAGCGCGTGTCACATCGCGCATCACTGCGGCTTCTTCCTGCGGTGTCGAATGAGGGTCTGTGAGCGTTGCAAGCCAGGCATGCGGTGCTCCGGCAAAAGTATTGGGGGAGAACACCATGACAAAGTTGATGGCAAGCGACTCCCATTGCACCTGCCGCAGATTGGCGATGCGCGCCGTGACATTGCGGCCAAGTACGTTGACCGTCACCGTATCGCCGAGCTTCAGGCCGAGATTGGTGGCTTCTTCCGCCGAGAACGACACCAAAGGTTCGCCGGAATAGGCTGCCGGCCACCAGTCACCCTTGGTCAAGGCTGAGTTTTCCGGCACGTTCCGGGCATAGGTGATGCCGCGGTCGCCGCGGAGCACCCAAGCGCCTTCTGGGGGAATCGTCAATTTCGTAACATCGGTGCCGTTGAGCGCAACGATGCGGCCGCGCAGCATCGGCGCACTGATGATCTTGCCATTGGGCGCCGCCCTTTGCAGAAGTTCCGTGAACTGATCCACCTGCTTGCTCTGGATATCGACAAAGAAAAAATTCGGCGCACGTTCGGGCAGGTTCCCCGCCAGCTGCTGGCGCAGGCTGCCATCGATCAGCCCCAGCGTAACCAGAAGCGTGAGGCCAAGCCCCAAGGATAAAACGACAGAGGGTGTCAAGGCGCCCGGCCGGTGGATATTACCGATGGCAAGCCGCAATGGGGTGGAGCGAACTCTCGGTGCCCGCCGCGCCAGCCACTGCACCAGGATCGATACCGCACGCAAGACCATGAACGAGAACACCACCGCTCCGACAAAGACAATGGCGATCCGCCGGTCATAGGCGAAAAACACCGCTAGTCCGCTCAAGATGGCGATGAGCGCGACCGCAGCGACAATGTAGGCGGGTTTGGGCCAGCCGCGCTGCTCGAACCCCTGTTCGCGGAAAAGCGCGGTCGCTGGAACATCTCGGGCGCGCCCGAGCGGTAGAATGGCAAAGGCCAGCGTGGTGAGCAGTCCAAACAGGGCAGCCCACAGCAAGGCGCCTGGATAGAAACCACCCTGTGCTGCTATGGGCAGCACCCCCTGCAAGGCGTAGCCTGCCGCATAGGGAATGATGGCAGCGATGACGAGGCCAACGAGAATGCCGGCAAGCGCGATAATCAAAATCTGGAAAAGATAGACCGCAATGATGAACCAGCCCGGCGCGCCCAGTGACTTGAACGTCGCAATGACCCCACGCTTGCCGTCGAGATAAGCTCGAACCGCATTGGCAACGCCGACGCCGCCGACGATGAGCGCCGTCAATCCCACAAGTGTCAGGAATTGCGAGAAGCGTTCAATATTGGCGCTAAGCGACGGCGCCGCATTGGTGCGGCTGCGTATGGTCCAGCCGGCCTGCGGGAATTCTTGCTTTGCCTCGTCGCGTATGGCCGTGATGGCGGCCTCACTCGTCTTCGAAGGCAGGGCGATCTTGTAGCTATGGTCGACAAGGCTGCCAGGCTGGACGAGGCCCGCGGCCGCAAGCCCCTCCAGGGACACCATGAAGCGCGGTGCAAAGCCGAATCCGTCTGAAAGCAGATCGGGCTCGTTGGTGATGACCGAACGCAGCTCAAATGTCGCCGAGCCGAGGAGTACGCGATCGCCCGGCTTCAGATTGAGCCTGTCGAGTAGAACCTGTGCAACCGCCGCACCAAATGCCCCATCCCTTTCGGCGAAAAGGGCGTTATGATCCCTTGCCGGGGCTGTCTCCAGCGTCCCGTAGAGCGGATAGGCATCGTCGACGGCCTTCACCTCAACCAGTGATTGGTCGGATCCATCGGTAAGCCGCGCCATCGACCGCATGTTGGCGCTGACCGCAACGCGGCCCTTGCTTTCGAGGAATCTCAGCTCTTCGGGATTGACCTCGCGCTGGTTCAATTGGAAGCGCAGATCACCGCCCAGAATGCTTTGTCCCTGCGCGGAAATGCCTGCGGTGACCGAATTGGCGACCGAATTCACTCCGCCGATGGCCGCAACGCCAAGTGCAATGCAGGCAAGGAATATATAAAAGCCCGACAGCCCACTGCGCATTTCGCGCAAGGCAAATCGCAGGGCAAGTTTAAGCGACGGCGATGCGAGCGTAGCCGGGGTCTTGCTCATGCGCTCTTCGCCAGCTCCGGTGCATCCGCATCGGCCTCAATACGGCCAGACCTGACGCGGATTTCGCGATCGCAGCGGGATGCCAAGGCAGCGTCATGCGTCACAAGGACCAGGGTGAGGCCGAGCTCCTTCTGCTTCTCGAACAGCAGATCGGCGATCTGCTTGCCAGTTGCCGTATCGAGATTTCCGGTCGGTTCGTCGGCAATGAGTATTTTTGGCGAAGGTGCCAGGGCACGAGCAATCGCTACGCGTTGCTGTTCGCCGCCGGAGAGCTCGCCCGGATAATGGGTGACCCGATCGGCAAGGCCAACCGCCGCAAGCATACGCTCGGCAATCATGAAGGCATCCCGGTCCCCCGCCAGTTCCAGTGGCACGGCGACATTTTCGAGCGCAGTCATATTAGGGATGAGATGGAAGGACTGAAAGACGATGCCGATGTTCTTGCCGCGAAACGCCGCGGTTTCGTCCTCATTCATCGTCTCGAGCCGCTGCCCAGCGATCAGAACCGAGCCGGAATCTACCCGCTCCAAACCGGCAAGGACCATCAACAGGGTGGATTTACCCGAACCGGATGGACCGACGATGCCGACGGATTGCCCGGAATTGATCGTGAGTGAAACGCCCTTCAGCACATGCACCGAGGAGGGCCCGCTGCCCAGTGTCAACTCAATGTGATTGAGCGCGATAACAGATTTAGTCACGAAACGACTTCCTTTGCGATATGGTCGGCACGAGTTGAGGCGTAGCTGGTCAGATATGGGTAGTCGAAAATGAGATTCAAACCATTGATACAAATCGGGGTTTTTTTGGGTCTCGTTGCCCTGCCATCCTTTGCATGGGCGAATCAAAATGCCGTGTCTGATCGGCCCTTGTCCGTGGTTGGCTTTGGCGACAGTCTGATGTCCGGTTTCGAATTGCCCGTGCAGGACTCCTTCACCGCCCAGCTCGAAAGGGCACTCAAGGACAAGGGCGTGAACGTCACCATCGCCAATGCCGGCGTTGCCGGCGAAACAACAACGGATGGCCTTTCACGGCTCGACTGGTCGGTGCCCGATGGTACCGACATGGTTATCCTCGAATTTGGCGCGAATGATGCCCTGCGCGGCATCTCGCCGGAAATCAGCGAAAAGAACCTTTCCGACATTATCCAAAAGCTGAAACAGCGTAACGTTCAGGTCATCCTTGCCGGCATGCTTGCGCCACCGAACATGGGGAGCGATTACGAGAGCAAGTTCAACGCAATATTCCCGCGCCTGGCGCAGAGATACGACGTGCCGCTTTATCCTTTCTTCATGGACGGTGTCGCCACGGAGAAATCCCTTCAGCTCGATGATGGGATGCACCCGAACGCCAAGGGCGTCGCAAGGATGGTCGAAGGTTTCATGCCCGTCATGGAAAAAACCATCGATGAGAACAGCGCCACGGCCGGTACACAATAGGACACCCTGAACAACGCCAATGCGCTTTTACAACCGCTTTCTACCTCTTGGGGATTACGCGTGTCTAATTTGTCGCGTTGCCGGATAATCTGAAGTTGGGCCTTGCTCCCGGACTCATTCGATGATTCTCTAGAAGGACAACTCGATTCGGGGAGGATGCCTTATGCCGCGTCTCTTTACTGCCCTCGAAATCCCGAGGGACGCCGCCCTTTCACTGTCGCTCTTGCGCGGTGGATTACCAGGTGCCCGATGGATTGATGTCGAAAACTATCACATTACATTGCGCTTTATCGGTGATGTCGAAGGCCATGTCGCCGACGAGGTCGCCAATGCGCTCGACCGGATCCGGCGGCCCGAGTTCACGCTCCGGCTCGCCGGCGTCAACGCCTTTGGCTCGAAGAAGCCGCACAGTGTCTTTGCCGCGGTCTCGCCGTCACCGGACATCCAGGCTTTGCAGGCCGAAATCGAGCGGATCTGCCAGCGCCTGATGCTGCCGGCTGATCCCCGCAAATTCACCCCGCACGTGACCTTGGCAAGACTGCGCAATGTTCGCAATGAAGAGGTCGCGCACTACCTGTCGTCGCGCGGTAATTTCTCGACGGCGCCCTTCACGATCGGACGCTTCGTCCTGATGTCGTCGCGCGATTCCATCGGCGGCGGGCCCTATATCGTCGAGGAAGCATGGCCGCTCGAAGCGCCACGCTCCGCTTACAAGAACAATTTCGAAAGCCCCGTGGAAGCGGCCAGAATCATTCGATAAACGCGCTCGAAGTCGGCGTCCGTGCCGTAATAAGGGTCGGGAATCTGCTTGGGCTCACCAAGCGCGATCTCGTAGAACAGCCCCGTTGTGGTCTCGGCTCCCTTCGGACGGCGCGCTTCGATGGCAGCGACATTGCTGCGATCCATGCCAAGGATCAGATCAAACCGCGCGAAATCGCCCGGCGCCAATTGTCTGCAGCGTTGCTCCGAAATGTCGATATTATGTTCATGGGCGACACGAATTGAGCGAGGGTCGGGTGCTTCGCCCGTGTGGTATCCATTGGTGCCCGCAGAATCTACAAGCAAATTCCCGCCTCGTCCTGCCGTCGCAATGATCGATCTGAAGACCCCCTCTGCGAGCGGCGAGCGGCAGATATTGCCGAGGCAAACAAAAAGAACCGACTGGTATGCTTGGCTTTTCATGGGATTGAGCTTTTTGATGGGATGACGACCCGACTTGGCGAAAAGAGGCAATCCTATGCAATCAATCTGACATGGACAATCTCACAACAATTTGATGACGAGGCTTGTACCCCGGGGACGCTCTTCCCATGTTGTCAGGGCAAGTTTTTGAAGGAAAAGGAATGGACGAGGTAAAGATCGGTGAAATTCTTGAACCGGGTAGCGATGATCGCCGGCGCTCCCGCGAGGAGCGCGTTCGCGCCCAGTTCTGGAAAACCGTGCGCAAGGCGGCCAAATCCATTCCGTTTCTGGATGAGGTGATCGCCGCCTATTATTGCGCGCTCGATCCCAACACCCCGACGAAAGTACGCGGCATTCTTCTTGCATCGCTGGCTTACTTCGTCTTGCCTTTCGATTTCATTCCAGACCTCATTCTCGGCCTCGGATTCACCGATGACGTTGCCGTGTTGATGGCGGCGCTGAGCGCAGTTCGCAGTCACATTACACCCGCCCATCGCGCCGCGGCCAGGAAGGCGCTCGACGATTTCGACCGCAATTGATGGCGGCTCTGTTGCAGGTAACGGTTGGTGATATGCCGGGACCAAATATCACAACCCCGTGATGGCGCAATTCGTCAAAGTCTCGCCGCTTTTCTTTGGCTCGTCTTGCACGTGGGACTTTGACAAGGATGTGACCTTCTTGGCTCGTAAAATCGCTTTTTTGACCCTGTCTTCACCGTTTGGTAACCCAGATTAAGTCAAATTAAGAGAAGCGAACCGGACAATGCAGCCTGGATTCTTATCCTGGCTATTGCGGGCGCACGAGTTATGAAGCGAACGACAGAAACTGGTAGGTAAAATGTTTGGAAAATCAATCGTAGCGACGTCTGTCCTCATGCTTGGACTGACAGGAGCAGCTCTTGCCCAAACTCCGAGTCAGATCAGCCAGTTTAATGCTTGGGGTGCGTATAGTTACCAGCAGGGCAACGGTAAGGTTTGCTATGTCCTTTCCGTTCCGGTCGACAAGCAGCCGGCGAAGATCGATCACGGCGACAATTTCTTCATGGTAAGCCAGAAGCCGGGTCAGAACGTCAGCTATGAACCGCAATTCAAGGCGGGCTATGACCTGCAGGCAAATTCCAAAGTCACGGTAACGATCGACGGCCGCACCTTTTCCATGTTCACCAATGGCAGCCATGGCTGGATGGAAAACGCGGCAGAAGAGCCGCAGCTCGTTGCCGCGCTCCGCACCGGCCACAAGATGACGATCAACGCTGTATCGAAGAAAGGCACGAAGACAACCTATGGCTACTCGCTCAAGGGTGTTTCCGCAGCCTTGAAAGCAATCGCGACCTGCAAATAGCCGTTCTCGGCTTCCCATTATGCAAGAAGGCCGGCCTCGCGCAGTCCGGCCTTCTTGCTTGTGGAGGTGACGGGCGCTCCGGAACGTGATATGAGCCCCGCTTCACGAAAGAACGTTAGAAAATTCCATGTCCGTAGCCCTTGACCTGACACACTCTGTTGCCCGGGATAAATCCCGTGACGCCCTTCTCTCTTCGCCGGCAGAAATGCCCTCCCTTATTGGCTTGTCACGTGAAGAGATGGGGGCGGCGCTGGTCGCGATTGGCGTTCCCGAGCGGCAGGTAAAAATGCGGGTCGCGCAGCTTTGGCATTGGCTCTATGTGCGCGGCGTTTCCGATTTCGCCGATATGCTGAACATTTCCCGAGACATGCGCGAATTGCTCGCTCGCCATTTTATCATTGCCCGTCCGGAGATCGTCGAGGAGCAGATTTCCAATGACGGTACGCGCAAGTGGCTGTTCCGGTTTCCCCCGCGTGGCGCCGGACGTCCGGTCGAGATCGAGACCGTCTATATTCCCGAAGAAGGGCGCGGCACGCTGTGCATTTCGAGCCAGGTCGGGTGTACCCTTACCTGCTCCTTCTGCCACACCGGCACCCAAAAGCTGGTCCGCAACCTGACGGCGGAAGAAATCCTCGCCCAATTGCTCATCGCGCGGGATCGTCTCGGCGACTTCCCCGACCGCAATACGCCCGACGGCGCCATCGTACCGGCCGAAGGCCGCAAGGTTTCCAACATTGTCATGATGGGCATGGGCGAGCCGCTCTATAATTTCGAGAACGTGAAGAAGGCATTGCTGATCGCCTCGGATGGCGATGGGCTGTCTCTCTCCAAGCGCAGGATTACACTATCGACATCCGGCGTCGTGCCGGAGATTTATCGCACTGGCGAAGAGATCGGCGTCATGCTGGCGATCTCGCTACACGCCGTGAAGGACGATCTGCGCGACATGCTGGTTCCGATCAACAAGAAGTATCCGCTGAAGGAACTGCTCGACGCCTGCCGCGCCTATCCGAGCCTGTCCAATTCGAAGCGCATCACCTTCGAATATGTGATGCTCAAAGGCGTCAACGACTCGCTTGACGATGCAAAGGAACTCGTTCGTTTGCTGAAGGGTATTCCCGCCAAGATCAATCTCATCCCGTTCAACCCATGGCCCGGCGTGAACTATCAATGTTCCGATTGGGAGCAGATCGAAAAATTTGCCGACTATGTCAACAATGCCGGGTATGCTTCGCCGATCCGCACGCCGCGCGGCCGCGATATTCTGGCCGCTTGCGGTCAGTTGAAGTCTGAATCGGAACGGATGAAGAAGACGGAGCGGCTGGCATTCGAAGCGGCCATGATCGCCGGGCACGGCGAGGATTGAGCCAGGTCCTGCACTATGTTTATCGCTTCGCGCTGATCGTCTTCGGTTTCATCTGCGCAATCACCGTCGCGTCCATCTTTCTGAACTTGCTGCTTATCGGCGGCTCGGAATGGATCGGCTCCGAGGGGCCCTTCCTTTACATGACGGTTCCGGCATTCGCGGTGGTCATTGGCTATAGCGTGTTCTTCCCGGCGGCGATCCTGATCCTTTATGCTGAACTGACCGGCTGGCGCGACTGGCTGTTCTATGCCTTGGGCGGCGCGGGAACGGCGCTGTTTGTCATCGTATGGAAATGGCGGCCGCAGTCGGAAGATGTCAGCACGTTTGCTGCGATTCTTGCGACGGGGGTCGTCGGCGGCTGCGTCTACTGGCTGATTTCGGGGCGCAGCGCCGGTGGTTTTGCACAGCAGCCTGGAGACCGGCAGCGCTAGTGAAAACAGTTACTTCGCCTGCGCCATCAAAATCTTTGCCGCAAAGGCCGAGAACACGCCGGCAAACAGCCAGTCTGTGACGCGGGTCACGGTGGGATTTTTCTTCAGCAGTTTTGAAAATGTGTCGGCGGCGATGATCATCGGCGCAACCACGGGCAACGCCAAGGGAATGAACAGCACGCCGAGGAAGAAGAGCTTTCCAGGGGCGTGGGGATCGCTTGCCGAGACGAATTGCGGAAGAAATGTCATGAAGAAGAGAATGATCTTCGGATTGAGCAGGTTGATGCCGAAGCCGGTCAGCCAATTTTGAAAGAGCGTGTGCGATTGGCCCTCCTTCTTTTCCGGAGAGAATGCCGATCCATTGCGGATCGCCTGATATGCTAGCCACACCAGGTAGCCGGCCCCAACGATCTTGAGGGCAAAGAACGCAGTCGGCGAAGCCACAATCAGGGCCGAAAGCCCGATGGCGACCATGGTGGTGTGCACGACAATGCCGCTGCTGGCACCGGCGAGACATGCAAACCCGGCAGCCTTGCCTTCCGACAGGGCCCGCCCGACGAACAGCGTCATGTCCGGACCCGGCGTAATGGATAGTACGAAGGTCGCGATGGCGAACTGCAGAATAATTGTCCATTCTGGAACAAAGGTCATAGGCAAGCTCCTGCTCAAAGTGGCGATAACTAACGTGAAAGAGGAAGTTTGGCTATCCGGTTCTCACCTGAGGACGTCATTTACTCAAAAATTTGTTCGCGATTGCATCGCCATGAAAAATTCCTGATCGCGCCGTAATCAGCCTGCAATATGCAGGCTTCACAACGGGCTGCAGCGTCAGCCTCAGAGAGCCCATGGCTTATTGTCGAACAACGTCACGACCATGCGGCACAGCAGCTTACGGATTTGGCACCTGGAGCGAGCCTTCCTGTGTCATCGGCCTCGCAATCGTCTGGTTCGCTTTGGCGATCCTGTTCAATAGCGCCCCACAGGTCGACAAGGCCGTCTCATCATACTTCTTTGTTGCGATGGAATGTGGAGGCGCGCCCGTCCGTACGATATGCGGCGACTTTCCAGCTGCGTCCATAAAGTTGCTTAAGACACTTCGCCGCGTTCTCTATGCGCTACCAATGGTGGCGGCCAGCATTGTCGTTGCTATTGCGCTTCGCGACCTTGCTTCAGGACTTCGCTGGAACCACGAACGTATCCGTATCTCGACCGTTGCCCTGATTACGCTCGCGCTTGGTCCCGGACTGCTGGTCAACGCTTACCTAAAGGATTTCGTTGGCAGGCCGCGCCCGGGCGATTCTGTCCTGTTCGGCGGAGACCAGCCTTTCGTTGCTGCGGCCGAATGGTCCAACGCCTGTTACCACAATTGTTCATTCATATCCGGTGAGGCTGCCGGCATAGCCTGGATCATCTGCCTCCTGCCTCTCTGGCCGCGACATGACCGCCGGAAGCTGTTCTGGCTCATGCTGGCGCTTGTCGTCCTGACCGACACGCTGCGCGTCGCATTCGGGCGGCATTACCTTTCAGACGTCGTGCTCGGTTCTCTGTCGACATTGGTTGTCTTTGCCGCCATTGCCTGGATGTGCGAAATCCTCACCGTCCGATTCTCCCCCAGCCCAAACAACCGAACCTGAGACCCCCAAGCCCTTTCCTATCGACACAATCGCATGTTTACGTTGGCGAGCGTCCCCTAAAGCGATATGAAGCTCCGATAACAGTGAAATATGCCGTAGAAGAACAATGCCTCAAGACGTAACCAGCATGGCAGCCGCAGACATTCCGGGGTCCTCAAACAGTGTGATATCGCGAACCAAGATCGCCATCTTTCTGGCTTTGGCCCTGATCGTAGGTCTGCTGCCGCTCGGATCGAGCCTCATCCAGCATTTCCCCGACGAGCGCTACTATTCGAACGGCGCGGTGATCATGATGCAGAGTGGCGATTATCTGACCCCGCACACTGCGGAAGGCGATGTCCGCTTGAAGAAGCCGCCTTTCACATACTGGATGAGCCTTGCCGGTATGGAGCTTTTTGGCATCTCCGTCATCGGTTCGCGCTTCTTCTGGCTGATTGGCGCCGCCGGCATCCTCCTGGCGACGTTTCAGTTTACCCGCATTCTCACGCGCAATGACCAGACGGCGCTGCTTGCCGCGGCGTTGCTTGCCAGCAACCTCATCTTCCTGCGCGCCAGCATCAACGCCATTCCGGATTTGCCCCTGACGCTGTTCATGCTCTTTGGGTCTATCGGCTTTACCGGGCTTCTCTTTCGTGAGGACCGGCAACGGCTCTATGGTCTGCTTGCCTATGGCGGCACCGGTTTTGCCGTGCTCACCAAGGGATTGCTGCCCCTCGCAATGGTCGCATACGTCCTTGCCTACGGCCTCGCTGTACCCTCGGTACGCCCGCGCATGTGGCGACTCTGGGTGCCGGCGATCATCCTGCCGGCGATCGCCCTCTTCGGCGCATGGTTCCTTTACCAGTCGCTGCATGCATCAGGCGAACTCGCTTCAGATTTCGTCGGCGATCAGCTTTCCGAGAAGGTCGCCATCGGCGTAGGTACCTTTCTTGATGGAATCAGCACCAACATTGCCGGGCTTTTCTTGCCTGTGCTGTTGTGGCTTGTCATGCTTGTCGTCGGGTCGCGCACCAGCGGCAAACGCCCGAACTGGCAGGCCATTGGGTCGGCCGCCCCGTTCATTGCCGGGTGGGTGGCAACCGTCGCCGTCATCTTCGCCCTGTCGCGAGTCTCATCGCATCGCTATGTCATGCCGGTCGTGCCGCTTCTCTGCGTGCTTTTGGCATGCGCTTTGCAAACCGTTATGGATCAGAAGGCCGATAATGTTCTTCGCGTAATTCTGCGCGTGTCGATGATCCTGACGGCGGGCGCACTGGCCGTTCTCCTGATCATGGGCTTGCTGCTTCTGGCGCCAATCGTCATCATTGGCCTCTCGCTCGCCGTCTTTGTGGGACTGATTGCGCTCTGGATCTATAGCCGGAACGCTGGAACAGACCGGTTGGCCGTGTCATTTGCCCTATTGGTGCTTGGAGCCGCCTTTATCAGCACGCCGGTCCTGAGTGGTCTCCTGTTGCCCGATATCGGCGAAGTGATCGCGGCAAAGGCAAAGCCGCTGCATCTGCCGGAATACAAGGTACTGTTCATTGGCTCGCATCTCGATGCGGCCAAGGTGCGTTTGTACATGGACCGCGACATGCCGTTCAGACAGATGCGCCATTTTCCGCAGGAAGGCATCGTGCCGGAGATCAAAATGGTCATGACCAATGAGAAGCCGGTGGCCGATATGCTGTCTTCCCAAGGCTTTTCAATTGAAGAAGTCGTAGGCGGCTGGAGGCGCGTCGAGTGGCAGCCATTCTTTGATGCGCTGCAATCCCGCCAGCTGCTTGAGGCAAGGGATCAATATGGCCAGCGCGGATGGATCGCGATCCGCAAATAGGCAATTCCGCCTTCGTTGCAGCCAAAGCTTGCCAACCTTGCGGCAACTGTTAAAACACCGGCAACGCACACAGCTTAGCGATCGCGATACCGGTCGGGACTTTAGGGAAACACAATGAACAAGTGGAAAGACGTCAAGAAAGTCGTGCTGGCCTATTCAGGCGGTCTCGATACATCCATCATCCTGAAGTGGCTGCAGACGGAACTTGGTGCCGAGGTCGTCACCTTCACCGCCGACCTTGGTCAAGGCGAAGAGCTGGAACCGGCGCGCAAGAAGGCCGAGATGCTCGGCATCAAGGAGATCTATATCGAGGACGTGCGCGAAGAATTCGTCCGTGACTTCGTCTTCCCCATGTTCCGCGCCAATGCTGTCTATGAGGGTGTTTATCTTCTGGGCACCTCGATCGCTCGCCCGTTGATTTCCAAGCATCTGGTCGAAATCGCAGCCAAGACAGGCGCCGATGCCATCGCCCATGGCGCAACCGGCAAGGGCAACGATCAAGTCCGCTTCGAGCTTTCCGCCTACGCCTTGAACCCCGACATCAAGGTCATCGCCCCATGGCGCGACTGGACCTTCAAATCGCGTACCGATCTTCTGGAATTTGCCCGCGAACATCAGATCCCGATTGCCAGGGACAAGCTTGGCGAAGCGCCGTTCTCCGTCGACGCCAACCTTCTCCACTCTTCCTCTGAAGGCAAGGTTCTGGAAGACCCGTGGCAGGAAGCTCCAGAATACGTGCATCAGCGCACCATCTCGCCGATGGAAGCGCCCGACCAGGTAACCGAAATTGAGATTGCCTTCGAAAAGGGTGACGCCGTCGCCATCGACGGCAAGCCGCTCTCCCCGGCAACGCTGCTCAAGGCGCTCAACGACCTTGGCCGTGATAATGGCATCGGCCGTCTCGATCTCGTGGAGAATCGCTTCGTCGGCATGAAATCGCGCGGCGTCTATGAAACGCCGGGCGGCACAATCCTCCTCGCGGCCCACCGCGCCATGGAATCGATCACGCTCGACCGGGGCGCGGCTCATCTAAAGGACGAGTTCATGCCGCGCTACGCCGAACTTATCTACAACGGCTTCTGGTACTCACCCGAACGCGAAATGCTGCAGGCGATGATCGACAAGAGCCAGGAAGACGTCGAAGGCACGGTGCGATTGAAGCTCTACAAGGGCAACGTCATGGTTTCCGGCCGCAAGTCGAAGAAATCCCTCTATTCCGACGCGCTCGTAACCTTCGAGGACGATCGCGGTGCCTACGACCAGAAGGACGCGGCCGGCTTTATCCGCCTCAATGCGTTGCGCCTGCGCACGCTCGCCGCCCGCAAGCGCAACAGCTGATCAGGGTATCTCGATTTCGAAAGCGGGGCCCTGCCCCGCTTTTTTGTTTGCACGCCAGCCCACTTTGTCGATTGTCCGGCTTGTGACCTCCGCTCCTCCGTCCTAAATGTTAAAGCGATATCTTTCGCATATGACGGAGTTCCCATGTCCATACAGAAGACGGCCATCAATCCCGCACTGACTGAATGGACCGGGCCACTTGGCCTGCCCGATTTCACAGCATTCAAGGACGATGATTTCGGCGCCAGCTTTGACGCTGCGCTCGAATCCGATCTTGCTGATATCGATGCGATCGCTAGCCATCAGGAAGCGCCCACGATCGACAACACGCTCAAGGCATTGCAGCTTTCGGGCAAGGCCCTCGACCGCGTCTCTGCAATTTTCTGGCTGCGCGCCGGTGCCCATACCAACGACAGCATACAGGCGCTGGAGCGCGTCATTGCGCCGAAGATGTCGCGGCATTCCTCGTCGATCATGATGAACCCGCACCTCTTTGCGCGCATCGATTCCCTTTACGAACAGCGCGATCTCTTGGGTCTTGATGCGGAAACCGATCGGGTCCTCGACAAGACCTGGAAGGGCTTTGTGCGCAGTGGCGCCAAGCTCGACGAACAGGGCAAGGCCCGCCTCGCCGACATCAATGAACGGCTTGCAAGTCTCGGCGCGCAATTCGGTCAGAACGTGCTGAAGGACGAAGCGGACTGGGCACTGTTCATTACCGATGAAGCGGACCTCGGCGGCCTGCCGGATTTCGTGCGTGACGCCATGCGCGGTGCAGCGGAGGAGCGCGATCATCCCGATGCCTGGGCGGTGACGCTCTCGCGCTCGATCATCGAGCCGTTCCTGTCATTCTCCGATAACCGGGCACTGCGCGAAAAGGCATTTCGCGCCTGGGCCACGCGCGGCGAGAATGGCGGCGCGACGGACAACACCGGCATCGTCGCCGAAATGGTGAAGCTGCGGGCCGAGAAAGCCCAACTTTTGGGCTACGACAGCTTTGCCGCCTACAAACTCGACAATACCATGGCCAAGACGCCAAAGGCGGTGATGGACCTGCTCGAGCCCGTGTGGGAGAAGGCCAAGGCGCGCGCGGCAGAGGAAGAAACCGACTTGCAGCGGCTCATTGCCGGCGAAGGCCGCAACCACACGGTCGAACCCTGGGATTGGCGCTATTATGCAGAAAAGCTGCGCAATGAGCGGTTTGCTTTCGATGAGACAGAACTGAAACCCTATCTGCAACTTGAAAAAATCATCGAGGCCTGCTTCGACGTGGCCACCCGACTGTTCGGCATCCGCTTCGAAGAAAAGACCGGCATCCCCACATGGCATCCCGACGTGCGAGTCTGGGAAGTCATCAATCCCGATGGCAGCAAGCGCGGCCTGTTTCTCGGCGACTATTTCAACCGCCAATCGAAGCGATCGGGAGCCTGGATGAGCGCATTGCAATCCCAGCACAAGCTCGATGGCGAGCACAAGCCGATCATCTATAACGTCATGAATTTCGCCAAGCCGCCCAAGGGTGAGCCCGCCCTGCTCTCGCTCGATGGCGCGCGGACGCTGTTCCATGAGTTCGGCCATGCGCTGCACGGTCTGCTCTCGGACGTTACCTGGCCCGCAGTGTCCGGCACTTCGGTATCGCGCGATTTCGTCGAACTGCCCTCGCAGCTCTACGAGCATTGGCTGACGGTACCGGCAATCCTCGAGAAATTTGCCATTCATTATCGTACCGGCGAAGCCATGCCCAAGGCGCTGCTTGACAAGGTGCTGGCGGCAAACACATTCAATGCAGGTTTCAATACGGTCGAATTCACCTCGTCGGCCTTGGTCGACATGGCCTTTCATGCCGACGGGATACCGCCCACCGATCCTCTGAAGTTCGAGGCCGCCACGCTGAAACGGCTGGAGATGCCCGACGCCATCATCATGCGTCACCGCACACCGCATTTTACCCACGTCTTCTCCGGCGACGGGTATTCCGCGGGTTACTATTCCTACATGTGGTCGGAGGTGCTTGACGCCGACGCTTTCAAAGCGTTCGAGGAAACCGGCGATGTGTTCAATGCCGATCTCGCGGCCAAGCTCAAGCAGTACATCTATTCGGCAGGTGGCAGCCGCGATCCGGAGGAACTCTACAAGGCTTTCCGTGGCAAGATGCCCACGCCCGATGCCATGATCGAAAAGCGTGGGCTTGCTTAGGTCAGAATCCGGGCTCAGGCCTTGGCGAACTCGAGCAGGTCCTTGTTGAGCTGATCCTTGTGCGTCGTCGCCAGACCATGCGGCGCGCCGGGATAGACCTTCAAGATGGCGTTCTTGACCAGTTTCACCGATTTACGGGCAGCGTCATCGATCGGCACGATCTGATCGTCATCGCCATGGATGATCAGCGTCGGCACATCGATCTTTTTCAGGTCTTCTGTGAAGTCGGTTTCCGAAAATGCCTTGATGCAGAAATAGGAGGCAGGCATGCCTGCCATCATGCCCTGCAGCCAGAAGGACTCGCGCACACCCTCGGAGATTTTGGCGCCGGGGCGGTTGTAGCTGTAGAATGGCAGCGTCAGGTCCTTGAAGAACTGCGAGCGGTCGGCAATGACGCCATCGCGAATGCCGTTGAAGACATCGATCGGCAAGCCCTCGGGGTTGGCATCCGTCTTCAACATCAGCGGCGGAACGGCGCCGACGAGAACCGCCTTGGCGACACGTTTCGTGCCATGCCTACCGATATAGCGGGCTACCTCGCCGCCGCCGGTCGAATGGCCGACCATGATGGCATCCTTGAGATCAAGCTTTTCGAACATTTCCGCCAGGTCGTCGGCATACTGATCCATGTTGTTGCCGTCCCAAGGCTGGCTGGAACGCCCATGGCCTCGGCGGTCATGGGCTATAACGCGGTAGCCATTCGACGCAAGGAAAAACATCTGGTCTTCCCAGGCATCGGCCGAAAGCGGCCAGCCATGGCTGAACACAACGGGCTGTCCCCTGCCCCAATCCTTGTAATAGATCTCGGTTCCGTCCTTGGTCGTGATTGTGGTCATGGCATGATGTCCTTTCACCGGTTGGCTGGAGTTTGGCTTCCTGGAAGTTGAGGCGTCAGCGGCGACTCCCGCCGGCAGGCTGGCTGCGGCCGCAAGGCCAGCACCTGCAGCCAGAAACGCTCGGCGGGAAGTCATGTAAGATGGGGTACTATTCATTCGATAGCTCCCGTTGATGAAACTAGTGCAACGATCCGGGTGTCAATTGATTGTAATTCTGACGTCGAGATTGCTGCGGGTCGCCTCGGAATAGGGGCAAACGATGTGCGCAGCTTCGACGATTTCGCGGGCCTGCCCTGCTTCCATGCCCGGAAGGTTGACGGCGAGCGCAACGTCGAGCCCGAAGCCCTTGCCATCCTCGCGGGGGCCAATGCCAACTGTAGCGGTTACCGCTGTATCCTCGGTGATTTTGACCTTCTTCTGCGACGCTACAAATTTGATCGCTCCAAGGAAACAGGCGGAGTAACCGGCGGCGAACAACTGCTCGGGGTTCGTTCCCCCTGCGCCATTGCCGCCCAATTCCTTCGGGGTTGAAAGCGAAACAGCGAGGCGTCCATCCTCGCTCGAAGCGCGCCCATCGCGTCCACCGGTCGCCGTTGCCTTGGTTGTGTAGAGAATGCTCATCGATATTTCCTTTCCGTCTGGGTGTGATCGATGCATATTAAATTGCACACAATTTAATTGTACGCAATGTGGTGGCTCGGGCAAGGAGTTGGGACATGAACAAGGCTGCAGATGGCCGGCAGGAATCATTATTGAAGCTGGAAAATTTCCTGTGCTTCGCGATCTATTCAACGGCGAATGCCGTCACGCGCGCCTACCAACCGCGTCTGGCCGCGCTGGGACTGACCTACCCGCAATATCTCGTGATGGTGGTTTTGTGGGAAGCGGAGAATCAGACAGTCAAGGCGATCGGTGAAAAGCTCAGCCTCGATTCGGGCACGCTGACACCACTCTTGAAACGGCTTGAGACTGCCGGGTTGATCACCAGACGACGTGACACGGTGGATGAGCGCCAGGTTCTTATCGCGCTCACAGACGATGGTCGAGATATGAAGCAGCGTGCAGAGGCCGTCCCCGTCGCCATCGGGAAAGCCTTCGGCTGTACCATGCCGGAAGCCAAAGCCCTTCGGTCAGAGCTCATGCAGCTGCGAGATAATCTTGTGTCCAGCATCAACGACATAAAATAAAAGGGCGCGGTTACCCGCGCCCTCGCATGCCTAAAAGGCCTGATCGATCAGGCTGCAATCTTCTTCGGCTGAATCAAGCCGCGGGCAACCAGCAGCTCGGCGATCTGAATCGTGTTGAGTGCAGCGCCCTTGCGCAGATTGTCCGAAACAACCCAGAGCGATAGGCCGTTCTCGACCGTGATGTCTTCGCGAATACGCGAAATGTAGGTCGCATCCTCGCCCGCGGCCTCATAGGGCGTGATATAGCCGCCGTCTTCATGGCGATCGATGACCAGGCAACCCGGCGCGTCGCTCAGGATTTCGCGGGCTTCCTCCGCACTCATCGGGCTTTCAAACTCGATATTGACCGCTTCCGAATGACCGATGAAGACCGGAACGCGCACGCATGTCGCCGTGAGCTTGATCTTCGGGTCGAGCATCTTCTTGGTCTCGGCCACCATCTTCCACTCTTCCTTGGTGTAGCCGTCTTCCATGAAGACATCGATGTGGGGAATGACGTTGAAGGCGATGCGCTTGGTGAACTTCTTGGCGGTGACCGGATCTGCCACAAATACGGCGCGGGACTGTTCGAACAGCTCGTCCATGCCTTCCTTGCCGGCGCCAGACACCGACTGATAGGTGGAAACAACGACACGCTTGATCCTGGCCTTATCGTGCAGCGGCTTTAGCGCAACGACGAGCTGGGCTGTCGAGCAGTTGGGGTTGGCGATGATATTCTTCTTGGTGAAACCGGAAATCGCATCGGGATTAACTTCCGGCACGATAAGCGGCACGTTGGAATCGTAGCGCCAGGCGGAGGAGTTATCGATGACGACACAGCCCTGGGCGCCGATCTTCGGCGACCATTCCTTGGAGACATTACCGCCCGCCGACATCAGGCAGATATCGATGTCGGAAAAATCGTACGTATCGAGCGCCTTGACCTTCAGCGTCCTGTCGCCGAAGGACACTTCGGTTCCCTGCGACCGGCGCGAGGCCAGGGCGACAACTTCGCTGACCGGGAACCCGCGCTCTTCCAGGATAGTAAGCATTTCGCGGCCCACATTGCCTGTGGCGCCTACAACCGCAACCTTGAAACTCATTCTTGCAATCTCCTGTCCCTCTCTGGCTCGTGAAAAGACCCGCTGGCCATCGCGGGTCTCGTCCCCCGGGCCGGACCCGGGAGGGGGCGAGCAGGCCAAGGGAAATCAGACCGTTTTGGTGGTCGTTTTCGCAGTCTGTTTGGCCGAAACATCAAGGACGCAAGCACGCGCACCAACGCAACCGGCAACCATGCCGGAAGCATCCATCAAACGCAGTGCTGGTGATTCGCTTGTCACGCGAGGTGGTCTCCTTGTCCGCCTGTGCTTGTACGCACTTTCCTAAAAGAGTCAATTGTCTCTTTAAATGACAAGAATATGTCGCGTTACACACAAGTTTGGACAATTTACGTAAGGTGCGGGCTTTGCTTTCTTCAATATTTAGTCAACAATTCGCCTGTGCATCAGGTGCATGACCTTTGGGGGGAGAAAATTCCGGAGGACATCCACCGGCGCATCGTCAAGGCGAGCCACGTGCATCGACAAAATGACCATGCGCAGTGTCGACAGTGAAGAGCACGACATCGGGGTTAGTATTCGTGTTCTTGGTTCAACTGCCGTTTTCTGGGAGGAATACAAATGGCAACCACTTCTGTGGCCGGCTCATCCAGCCGGGGTATGACGAGAGAAGAAAAGAAGGTCATCTTCGCTTCTTCGCTCGGGACAGTCTTTGAATGGTACGACTTTTATCTTTACGGATCCTTGGCAGCTTTCATCGGCGCCACCTTCTTCAGTGAATACCCGGAAGCAACGCGCAACATTTTCGCCCTGCTCGCCTTTGCGGCAGGCTTCCTCGTCCGCCCGTTCGGTGCGCTGGTATTCGGCCGCATCGGCGATCTCGTCGGCCGCAAATATACATTCCTTGTCACCATCACGATCATGGGTCTGTCGACATTTCTCGTCGGTGTTCTTCCGGGTTCGGCCAGCTGGGGCATTGTGGCACCGGTCATCCTGATCGGCCTGCGCATGCTGCAGGGATTGGCACTCGGCGGTGAGTATGGCGGCGCCGCGACCTATGTCGCCGAGCATGCTCCGGACAACAGGCGTGGCTACTACACATCCTGGATCCAGACGACCGCAACGCTCGGCCTGTTCCTTTCGCTCATCGTCATCCTGATCGTTCAGAACTGGCTGGGCAAGGAAGCCTTTGCTGCCTGGGGCTGGCGTGTACCGTTCATTCTGTCGTTCGTTCTTCTCGGCATTTCCGTCTGGATCCGGCTCTCCCTGAATGAGTCGCCGACATTCCAGCGCATGAAGGACGAGGGCAAGGGGTCGAAGGCACCGCTTTCGGAAGCCTTCGGTCAGTGGAAAAACGCAAAAATCGCCCTGCTCGCCCTGTTCGGTCTCACCGCGGGTCAGGCTGTCGTTTGGTATTCCGGACAGTTCTACGCCCTGTTCTTCCTGCAGAACGTGTTGAAGGTCGACGGGCAGTCGGTCAATATCATGATTGCAATCGCGCTCCTGCTCGGCACCGGGTTCTTCGTGTTCTTCGGCTGGTTGTCGGACAAGATCGGCCGGAAACCGATCATCATGGCCGGCCTCGCTTTGGCAATCCTGACCTATTTCCCGCTGTTCAAGGCCCTTACCTGGGCAGCTAATCCCGCATTGGCGCAGGCACAGGCATCGGTACGGGCAACCGTGACGGCTGCGCCCGGAGACTGTAACTTCCAGTTCAATCCGGTGGGAACCCGTAAACCTGTTACCTCTTGCGATATCGCGACCGACTTCCTTGCCAAACTTTCGATCCCCTATGACATTGTCGCCACCGCTCCGGCAGGAACGGCGGCAACGGTGAAGATCGGCAACGAGACGGTCGAGTCGTATAACGCTGCAACGGCAGGGGCAGACGCTGCGGCAAAGGCAGCTGCCTTTGCGAAAGGCATCAATACCGCCCTCCAGGACGGCGGCTATCCGCTTGTCCGCGATCCTGCAAAGGTCGTAGATGCAAAACTGGACGCACTGGTTGCTGCAAATCCGAAACTCGCGCTCGACGCCGCAGCCATCCGTGCCGGGAACAAAACAATGGTTCCGGTCGAACAGGCAATCAAGGACAAGCTGATCACCGCGCAGGACGCAGCAGGCGCCACGGAAGTTGCTGTCTTCACCGTGTCGGGTGCCGGGGCGTTCCGGATGGTGGCCGATCCTGCGGCCGTCAGCTGGCCTAAGGTTATCGGTATCCTGTTCATCCTCGTCCTTTACGTGACGATGGTGTACGGGCCGATTGCGGCGATCCTGGTCGAGATGTTCCCGACCCGCATCCGCTATACAGGCATGTCCCTACCCTACCATATCGGTAATGGCTGGTTTGGCGGTCTGCTGCCGGCAACGGTCTTTGCAATGAGTGCTGCCAAGGGCGATATTTACTATGGCCTCTGGTACCCGATCGTCATCGCTGCGATGACACTGGTGATCGGATTGCTGTTCGTCCGTGACACCAGGGGCACCGACCTGCACAATGTGAATACGTGACGTAAGGCAACGCGTATGAAAAAGTCCGGCGCGAACACTCGCGCCGGACTTTTTGTTTTCGGCAACCGATTGCTCAGGCAGCGAACGCCTTGAATTTCGCCAGGATCGCGTCGCCCATTTCGGTGGTTCCTACCTTGGTCTTGCCATCCGACATGATATCGGCCGTGCGAATGCCATCATCGAGAACGCCGGCAATCGCTGCTTCCAGCCTGTCGGCCTCGGCGATCATGTTGAACGAATAGCGCAGGCACATCGCGAACGAGGCGATCATGGCGATAGGATTGGCCACGCCCGTTCCGGCGATGTCCGGAGCCGAGCCATGCACCGGTTCGTAAAGCGCCTTGCGGCTGCCGGTCTTGGCATCAGGGGCGCCCAGAGACGCAGAGGGAAGCATGCCGAGTGAGCCTGTCAGCATCGCCGCAATATCAGAAAGCATGTCGCCAAAGAGGTTATCCGTAACGATCACATCGAACTGCTTGGGCCAGCGAACGAGCTGCATGCCGCCGGCGTCCGCCAGCATATGCTCAAGCTTGACGTCCGGAAATTTGGCCTTGTGGGTTGCGGTAACGACCTCGTTCCACAAGACGCCTGATTTCATGACGTTGCGCTTCTCCATCGACGTCACCTTGTTGGCGCGGGTGCGCGCCAGTTCGAAAGCAACGCCGGAAATGCGCTCGATCTCGTAGGTGTCATAAACCTGCGTATCGATACCACGCTTCTGGCCGTTGCCAAGGTCACGGATTTCTTTCGGTTCGCCGAAATAAACGCCGCCGGTGAGCTCGCGAACGATCAGGATGTCGAGGCCCTCGACGACCTCTTTCTTTAGCGACGATGAATCCGCAAGTGCCGGATAGCAGATTGCCGGCCGCAGATTGGCAAAGAGCTCCATGTCCTTGCGCAGGCGCAAGAGACCCGCTTCCGGGCGAACGTCGTATGGAACGCTGTCCCATTTCGGACCGCCCACGGCGCCGAAGAGCACCGCATCAGCGGCCAGCGCTTTTTCCATGTCGGTTTCAGAGATGGCCTTGCCATGCGCATCATAGGCGCTGCCGCCAACGAGCCCCTCGTCCAGTTCAAAGCTGCTCGCCAATTCGGCGTTCATGTAGCCAATGATCTTGCGGACTTCGGCCATAGCTTCTGGCCCAATGCCATCACCGGGAAGAAGAAGGAGCTTTTTCGATGCCATGCGGGAAAACCTCTGGGAGCGGTTGAATGGGATGGCGGTTCCTTAGCGCAAGTTGCGCAAAGATGGAAAGCTTTCTGCGTAATTTTCTGTAACGTGCAAGGCCAAATGGTGGGTGGCAAAGACGCAACATGAAAAAGGCCCGGACGACCGGGCCTTTTGAACTCTTGGCTTTAACTCAGGCCCAAGGGTGCTTTTGCGCATTGGCGGATTCGAATGTATCGATCTTGGCCGCCTTTTCCATGGTCAGGCCGATATCATCGAGGCCATTGAGCATGCAGTAACGGCGAAACTCATCGAGTTCGAAATTGATCGTGCCGCCATCGGGTCCCTTGATCGTCCGCTCTTCGAGATCGATTGAGAGTGTAGCATTGGCGCCGCGCTGTGCGTCATCCATGAGCTTGTCGAGATCGTCGTGGCTGACGCGGATCGGCAATATGCCGTTCTTGAAGCAGTTGTTATAGAAAATGTCGGCAAAGCTCGTCGAGATCACACAGCGAATGCCGAAATCGAGAAGCGCCCAAGGCGCATGCTCCCGGCTTGATCCGCAACCGAAATTGTCACCGGCGACAAGGATTTGCGCCTTGCGATAGGCGGGCTTGTTCAGAACGAAATCCGGATTCTCGCTACCGTCGTCATTGTAGCGCATCTCAGCAAAAAGACCCGTGCCAAGGCCGGTACGCTTGATCGTCTTCAGGTAGTCCTTCGGAATGATCATGTCCGTGTCAACATTGATGATTGGCAGCGGAGCGGCAACGCCGGTGAGCTTGGTGAACTTGTCCATGATATCTGCCTGTGGATCGTGGGTAATGGCTGTATGGTTCGCTTTACACCAGCTTTGCCGCGAATCAAAGGGTTTCGCCTGTGGCACTTTAGGCTGACGGAGCGATCACGGATGATTGCACTTGTCTTGAGGAGGCGATCAAGGCAAAAAACCAATATGAGCAAACCTTACCGCCCTCGCCGCTCGGTCCTCTATGTCCCGGCCTCGAATAGCAAGGCACTGGCCAAGGTCGCCTCGCTTGCCGCCGATAGCGTCATCTTCGATCTGGAAGATGCCGTCGCGCCCGACGTCAAGGATGATGCGCGCGAGCTATTGCGAAACTATTTTCTGGAACATCCGACCAGCACCACCGAACGGATCATCCGCATAAATGCTCTCGCAAGCGAATGGGGCGCCGAAGATCTCCTCGCTGCGCGGGCTTGCAGGCCGGATGCGATCCTGCTTCCGAAAGTCCAGACGCCGAAGGATGTCATGAATGTCGCTGAGGTTCTCGAGGATACCGATGCTTCGGAGAACATTCGCCTCTGGGCGATGATCGAGACGCCGCGCGGCATTCTCAATGGCGAGGCAATCGCCGAACTCGGTTTGCGATCAACCGCGCGGCTCGATTGTCTCGTCGTGGGTACCAACGATATCGCCAAGGAGACCGGGACAAAATTAACCAAGGGCCGCGCGGTGATTATGACCTGGCTGATGCAGATTGTACTGTGCGCCAAGGCCGGTCAGCTTGACGTCATTGACGGAGTCTACAATGACTTTGCCGATCTTGACGGCTTTGCAGCCGAATGTTTGGAGGCGTTGCAGATGGGCTTTGACGGCAAGACGCTGATCCACCCATCGCAGATCGAGACGGCAAACGCGGCCTTTCTCCCCGATGCAAGTTCTGTCACAGAGGCGCGCGCGATCGTGGCCGCATTCGACCGTCCCGAAAACAGCGACAAGGGCGTCATCGCGCTTTCCGGCAAAATGGTAGAGCGCCTGCATCTCGACGCTGCACGGAAAATACTGGCAAAAATCGGGACCATTGGCTGAAACATAGGACAAACGGGATCGGCCGACGTCGGTCCAAACTGGGAAAGACGATCATGAAATTATACCGCTTCCTGACAGGCCCCGATGACGCGAGCTTCTGTCACAAGGTGACGGCAGCGATCAACAAAGGGTGGCACATTTATGGATCGCCAACTTATGCGTTCAATTCGGCGACCGGGCTAATGCAATGCGGCCAGGCCGTGGTCAAGGACGTGGACGGCGTCGATTACGACCCGGGGATCAAGCTGAGCGATTACTGAGGCAAGTCGGCCGACTGGCGTCTAAACGCTTGATGGATCTGCTCAGGCGCCTTCACCTATTCGACGGTTGCCTCTATCCGTTCCATGTCTTCGTCCGAAAGACCGAAGTGGTGGCCGATCTCATGGATGAGCACATGGGTGACGATGTCGCCCAGCGCCTCCTCATATTCGGCCCAATAGTCGAGAACGGCGCGGCGGTAGATGGTAATACGATTGGTTTGCTGACCGGTCTGTAGGGTGAAGCGCTCGCCGATCCCGGTGCCTTCGAAAAGCCCAAGCAGATCGAAGGGCGATTCCAACCCCATATCTTCGACGATCTGATCATCGGGAAATTCTGATATCTGGATGGTTATGTCACCGCACAGGCTGCGAAACGTTTCCGGCAAGTGCGCGTAAGCTTCAATTGCCAGTGATTCGATCTCGCCCAGCGATGGCGACAGACGATTAGCCCAGTCGGCAGTTTGATTACTTCTGGCCATCACAACTCCTGGAAGGGTATTTGCGGCCTATATAGTGCGTTTAGCGGAAGGTTACGAGGGCCTGACAATCCCTGCTCAGTTGCGCGGCCTCGCGACCACCAGTAGCCGCTCGATCCTCCGAAAGCTTTCAGCCAGCACCGCCGGGTCGCGCAGACCGTGCGCCAGCATGATGCCGCCCTGCCACTCGGTTACCGCATTGCGCGCAATACCCAATGCGGTGGAGGGGCGAATGCCCGAACGCCCGAGTTCTCTGCCAATGAAGCCAATAAGGAGGCTGAATGCCTCTGCCGCGCGATTGGCTGCTTCCGGGGATTCGTTGCGAAAATCGCGAACCCCGAGTGCAATGGGACAGCCATGCTCGACACGGCTTTTGAGAGACTGCGCCAGTCTGTCGACAAGAAGCTGCAGTCGTCGGCGCGGATCCTGATCCAGCGCAACGATCTCCGCCAGCATCTCTTCAGTCTCGGTCACAAAAATGTCGGCGACGCCTTTGGCGAGTTCCGTCTTGGTCTTGAAGTAGTAGTAAATGTTGCCGAGTGGGACGCCCGAACTGGCAGCTATATCGGCAAGGCTCGTGACACTGTAGCCCCGATGCCAAAAGAGACCCGCCGCGGTGGCAATCAAAATATCGCGCTTCTCATTCTGCTTCGCCATGGCGCCGTCCACGATTAAGTTGTACGACTGACTCATATCATGGTTCTGTCGGAAGAGGAAAGAAGCCGCTTGCCGCGGTCAATCCTCGATGGCGCGTGCTTCGGATGGCAGCATGATCGGAATACCGTCTCGCACCGGATAAGCGAGATGGGCCGATTTGGAGATCAGCTCCGATTTCTCCGGATCGTAGACGAGGGGCCCCTTGGTCAGGGGACAGACCAAAAGATCGAGCAACTTGCGATCGATCGCCGTTTCACGTTTCTCATCGGTCATGACGTGATCCTCTCCCGGCTTACTGCAAGCTGCCTTCGAAATCGTCCTGATCCTTGGCCAGCGCGATCTCGGTGATGGCGATCAGGGTCTCCGCCCGGGTTTTCAGATCAGTGGCCTCAAGTAGGGCCTGCTTCTCGGCCGCGCCAAAAGGCGACATCATGGCGAGCGCGTTTACTAGCGTTTCGTTGCCTGCCCGCGAAATCCCTTCCCAATCCGCCTCGAGATTGTTGGCATCGAGATAGGCCCGAAAGACGCGCAAGAGCGCGGTCCGGTCCACTTCTGAATCATCAGGTTCGTCAAGGTCGGCGCGCAGTGGCGCAATCTTGCACTGACGAAAAGGTGTGCGGGTCGCCAGTTCCTTTACAATCCGAAAGCGGCATATGCCCTGAAGCGTTATCAGCAGGCGGCCGTCGCCGGTTTCGGCAAAGGAGGTTATGCGGCCAAGGCAGCCTACCTCGCATAGGGCGCCTTCATCCTCATTTTCCTGATCGAAGCGCGGCTGGATCATCCCGATGATGCGTTTGCTCGCGAGCGCCGCATCCAACATGGCGAGGTAACGGAGTTCGAAAATATTGAGCGGCAGCTGGCCGCCCGGAAGCAACAGCGCGCCGGATAGGGGAAAGATCGGCACGCTTTCCGGAATGTCTTCGAGCGTCCGATAACGGACGTTTCCTGCTTTCATCGTTTGCTCCCGGCGAGATCCCGACCAGATCGGGATCGGTGGCTATAGTGCCTGATTTTCTTCAGGAAAACAGCAGGGAAGATAATTTGCGGCGCGCTGTGACGGAGGCTTCATCTGCGGGGCCCCACGCGTCAAAAAACTGCAACAGCTGCTTGCGGGCGCCATCGTCATTCCACGTCCGGTCCGCCCTCATGATGGCGAGAAGATGATCGGCTGCCTCATGGCGCTGCCCCTTGGCGTTCAGGATCATGGCAAGGTCAAACCGCGCCTGATGATCCTTCGGATTTGCCTGCAGCTGCGCCTCGAGCGCGACCGGATCACCCAGCTTCGCCACCTGTTCTGCCAATGCGATCTTTGCTTCCACGTTACGGACTGCAGCGTCTTGCCGTTTGTCGGCGGGTACACGCTCTATAATTGCCTTCGCCTGTTCGACGTCGCCAAGTTCAATCAAGGTATTTGCGAAGCCGGCAAGCGCACCTGCATGGTCGGGCACTTCCGCCAGGACGGCGGAATAGATCTGGCCGGCCTGCTCGAAATCGCCGGTCTCGACGGCTTCGGCCGCGGCATCAAGCGCCGACTGAATCGCCACATCCCTGCCACCATCTGGCGAAGCCACACGGTCGATGAATTCTTTCACCTTCGATTCGGGAAGGGCTCCCATGAATCCATCGACAGGCTTGCCATCAGCGAACGCAATGACAGCCGGAATGGACTGAATGCCGAGCTGTCCGGCAATCGCCGGATGATCGTCGATATTCATCTTGACGAGCTTGACGCGCCCGCCTGCCGCGCGAACAACCTTTTCGAGGATGGGCGTTAGCTGTTTGCAGGGACCGCACCATGGGGCCCAAAAATCCACGAGGACAGGCTGGTGCTTTGATTCGGCGACCACATCCTTGGAGAAGCCCGCCGTTGTGGTGTCGCTGACCACATCGCCTGCGCTAAGCGCCGAGCCGTTCGGTGCCGATGTTCCGTAGGATACGGTCGTCGGCGTCGTTCCGTAACCGCCGCCGAACGGGTTATCCGTATTGCTCATGCATATCTCCCGTCTTCTGCCGCCAAGCGTGGCAGACCACAACTATAATCAGCTATCAGTTTGGGGTCGATCCGTCTATTTTCAAGATCAGCGGATCATGGCCGGTCGCTTTGAGGAATGTCAAAAGATCATCGCGTGCGATCGATGTGGTCGCTTCATTGGTCAGGGGATGCGCGTTTATCGTGGCATGCCGCATCAGTTCCTCATCCAATATGACCTTGACCTGATGTTGCGTGTCATTGATTACGCCAAACAGGCTGACCGCGCCCGGGATCAATCCAAGAAATTCCATCAGTTTCTCCGGCTTGCCGAACGAAACACGGCTGGCAGCGCCGATCTTGCCATGGATCGTCTTCAAATCGACTTCGGCCTCTTCATCAACGGTAACAAGGAAGAAGTTGTCCTTCTTGTCCTTCAGGAAAAGGTTCTTGGTATGGACTCCGGCAATCTTGCCCCGCAAATCCTGCGCTTCGGCCACAGTGAACACTGGTGCGTGGCGAACGGTCGACACCCGGATCTGAATATCATCAAGATACTGCATCAATTTTTCGAAGGTAACAGGCATGGCAGCTTTCTCGAAATCTGTTTGCGTGTTTTGAATTCCGCCCTGTCGTAATGGCTCGGCAAGCCTGCCTCAAGCAAAAAGCCGTGCACCTGGAGCCTCTTTTGCTGATTTTTCAGGATATCGTCCAGAAGTCGAAATTTCCCTGTTGCAATTAGCCGGCGCTTGGGTCATATAGGCCCCGCTTCGCAAGACAGACTGGCACATGCGGGAGTAGCTCAGGGGTAGAGCACAACCTTGCCAAGGTTGGGGTCGTGGGTTCGAATCCCATTTCCCGCTCCAGTTTGCTTAAATATTTGAAGCACTTAAAAAGGGCGCCTCTTGGGGCGCCTTTTTACGTTCAGCGCCAACGATCGACACTCGACGGCGTTGCCAGTGCAATCGACCGGCCGACAATTGCAATCTGCCGCCAAACCATTAAATCCAATGGTCATGGCACAGAAAAAAGCACACGAGGTTGATTCTTTCCTGAAAAGGCTCGATCGCGCCTATCCCATTGTGCTGCTCTATGGTCCAGACAAAGGCTTGGTTAGCGAAAGGGCCGGTTTGTTCACCAAACTTACCGGACTGGCCCAGGATGATCCCTTTGCCGTCATTCGCCTTGACGCCGATGATATCCATGCGGAGCCCGGGCGACTTTCCGACGAAGCAAATACAATTTCGATGTTCGGAGGTGAACGGCTCATCTGGGTGCGTAACGCCGCTGGGCAAAAAGGCCTGGCCGATGCCGTCACATATCTCGCAAGGAACCCACCGACCGATACATTCATTCTGATCGAAGCGGGCGACCTGAAGAAGGGAGCCGGCCTGCGTGGCATAATCGAACAGAGCGCCAGTGCCATGGCGCTGCCATGCTACAGCGACGATGCACGCGGCATTGACAGCACGATCGATGACATGCTCGCCAGGAATAAACTGCAGATTACGCTCGATGCCCGCAATCTTTTGAAGGAGAGCCTGGGCGGCGATCGTCTGGCCACGCGCGCCGAGCTTGAAAAGATATGTCTTTACGTCCACGGCAGGGAACGCATCACCATTGACGATGTGCGCGACATTATCGGCGACGTCAGCGCGATTTCATACGACACGATTATCGACGCGGTGATGATCGGCAACATGGCCGATTTCACCCGCGCATTCGATCGGGTTATCGGGACCGGTTCATCGAGTTTTCTGATCCTCAGCGCCGCAATTCGTCAGTTTCAATCGTTACAAACGTTACGTTACGGCATGGAGACGCAAGGAAGCAACGCCGGCGCAGCCGTCGCCTCGGCGCGTCCGCCGATTTTCTTTGCGCGCAAGAAGCTGGTTGAAACGGCGCTGCAGCGCTGGACGACCCAATCCTGCGCCAAGGCCATTGAACGATTGCAACGAACCGTTCTTGAAAGCCGGCGCAACGCCGACCTCGCCATTCCGATTATTCGACAATCCCTGATTGCCTTGGCGGCTGAAGCAGCCCGGGCGGGCCGCTCGGCACGTTAACTTTGCAGGCGCCGGCAAATTTCGTCGAGTTGTTCCAGCGTCGCATAGTGGATGCGAACGTCGCCGCCGCGATTCTGATGATTGACGGTAACGCGCATGCCAGTCACATCCGAAAGCAACTTTTCGAGCGCCCGTGTGTCGGCATCCTTTTCGTGGTCGCGTTCCGGCTTTGACTTGGCGACGGGCTTGTCGCCGCCGCTCTGCGCCAGCGCTTCCGCCTGGCGTACTGACAGACCGTCACGAACGATCCTGTCCGCAAGCGCCCCAGGATTCTCGGCGGTGATGAGTGTTCGCGCATGGCCTGCCGACAGAGCGCCGTTTGTAATCATGTCACGAACCGGGTCCGGCAATTTGAGCAAGCGCAGCGTATTGGCGACGTGGCTCCGGCTCTTGCCGATGACTTGCGCAAGATCCGCCTGCGTATACTCGTGATCATCTATAAGCTGTTGATATCCCATGCCTTCTTCGATCGGGTTGAGATCGGCGCGCTGCACGTTTTCAATGATCGCGAGCTCCAGAGCCACGCGATCATTCACTTCGCGGATAATGACGGGAACAGTGGTTATGCCCGCCCTTTGCGCGGCACGCCAACGGCGTTCACCCGCAATCAGTTCGTAGCGATCTGGCGAACCTTCGACGGGGCGCACGACGACCGGCTGTACAATGCCGTGCTTGCGTATGGACTGTGTCAGATCTTCAAGATCAGCCTCGGTAAACAGGCGCCGGGGGTTGCGCGGGTTGCGCGAAATGAACTCGATTGGAATCTGGCGGTCCAAAGTAGCGACAGGCGGCGTCGTCTCGTCAGGGAGGCGATCCATTTCGCCGATCAGCGCCGCAAGGCCGCGTCCAAGCCGCTTTTTTGACAGATCTTCATTCATTGTCTCAGTCTTTCATAAATATTTCGCATGCGAATCGATCAGGCTGCCCGCAGATGCCGCTCACGCTGGATCACTTCAGACGCCAATTGCAAATATGCTTGGCTACCGGCGCATTTCAGATCGTAGAGAATGGCCGGGATGCCATAGGATGGTGCTTCTGAAACGCGCACATTACGGGGAATAACGGTTCGATACACCTTGTCGCCCATAAAGGATCGCACATCATCAACCACCTGAGTGGCCAGATTGTTACGCCCGTCATACATCGTAAGCACGATACCCTGGATGGTGAGTTTTGGATTGAGCGCGGACCGTACCTGGTTCACGGTCTCAAGCAACTGACTCAAACCCTCGAGCGCGAAGAACTCACACTGGAGTGGCACGAGCACCGAATCAGCTGCCGCCATGGCATTCATGGTCAACAGGTTGAGGGAAGGCGGGCAATCAATCAATATATAGGTAAAGGGCGATACCGCCGGATCGCCGCGAAACGCCTTGCGCAAACGGGTCGCTCGATCAGCTGCGTTTGAAATCTCCATCTCGACGCCGAGAAGGTCCAATGTCGATGGGATGAGCGACAGGTTGGGCACGGCTGTGGATAAGGCCGCCTCATCGACGGTAGCAGTCTGCATCAACACATCATACGACGAAATTTCGCGGTTTTTCCGGTCTATCCCGAGGCCCGTGCTGGCATTACCCTGCGGATCAAGATCGACAACCAGCACGTTCTCGCCAATCGCCGCCAAGGCGGTGGCGAGATTGATGGCGGTTGTCGTCTTGCCGACTCCGCCCTTCTGGTTGGCTATTGTAATGATCCGAGTCTGGCTTTCCATTACTGTCTTCCTGAACAAAGCATCCTTTCCGGCGACGGTTAGATGCAAGTCGCTATCAGTTCGGGTCGGCACGTCGCAGATTGCTGATCTGCAACACGACAGAATCTTTGTCGACCACACTTGCGTGTTCTAACAGATCAAAGGTCCACCCGTCTCGGCTTTCGTCAATTTCGCGGCGGTAATCCCGACCTTTTTGAAAGAGGGCGGTCGCGCCGGCAGCTAACCACGGCTCTGCCAGCGTAAAAAGATCGTTCAGCGAGGCGAGCGCCCGGGCAGTAATGATGTCTGGTGTTGCGATTTTTGACCAGACTGCATCGATGCGGGCGGCGTAAACAGTTCCAGGAGCGGAAAATTGACCGATCGCAGTACGCAGAAAGGCCGCTTTCTTCCCATTACTTTCGACGAGATCGATCCTGCCTTCCGGCCGTTCCTTCAGCAGAATCGCGAGGATGACCCCGGGAAAGCCACCGCCAGAACCGAGATCGAGCCAGTTTTTCGCGACTGGCGCCAAATTGAAGAGCTGGGCGCTATCGAGAATATGCCGGTCCCACAACTGATCGAGGGTCGAAGGCGAGGCAAGGTTGATGGCTTTGGACCATTTTCGGAACAACGCCTCGAACTCAAACAGGTTATCCACTGTTTCACGTGAAACATCCGATAAAATGTCTTGCACTTTTTGTTCACGCCGATCGGTCACGCAACGTCTCTCGTCGGCGCTGTTCGACGGATCTGCGTAATGATCAGCGCAAGGGCGGCTGGGGTCATCCCGTCGATACGCTGTGCCTCAGCGATTGTGCGCGGTTGCCTTTGTTTGAGCTTCTGCTTCAGCTCATTCGATAGGCCTGAAGTCGCCGAAAAATCTATCGATCCGGGAATTAGCAAAGCTTCATCACGCTCCATAGCGGCGACGTCGGCCTTCTGACGCTCCAGGTATACGGCATATTGTGCCTCGATTTCCAGAGCGTCAGCAATGCCGCTGTCGACTTCGCCGAGCATGGGCCAGACTTGTGTTATACGAGAGAAATCAATGTCCGGGAAGGCCAACAGGTCATAGGCTGACCGCCGGATACCGTCCTGGTTGAGGTGGAGGTCGTGGGACGCGGCGGCACTCGGCGTTATCATCAGGCTCTTCGTCAGCGCGCGCGCGGCATCGAGCTTATGTGTGCGCTCCGCAAAGCGCTCGCGGCGTGCACGCCCCAATATCCCGAAACGTTCGGCCATGGGGGTCAATCGCTCGTCGGCATTGTCGGCACGCAGCGACAAACGAAACTCGGCCCGAGACGTGAACATCCGATATGGTTCACTCACGCCGCGGGAGGTTAAATCGTCCAGCATGACGCCGATATAGGCCTCAGTCCGTTGTATGATCACAGGCTCTGCACCGCCGGCCAACCGTGCCGCATTCAATCCGGCCAGCAAGCCCTGCGCGGCGGCCTCCTCGTAGCCGGTCGTGCCGTTGATCTGGCCCGCAAGGAACAGGCCCCCGATGCGGCGCGTCTGCAAACTCCGGTCAAGTTCACGCGGATCTATATAGTCATATTCAATTGCATAGCCAGGCTGCAGCATCACAGCGCGCTCAAGGCCCGGAATCGTCTTCAACAACTCCAGCTGGACATCTTCGGGAAGGGAGGTCGAGATACCGTTGGGGTAGATCGTGTGATCATCAAGTCCTTCTGGTTCCAGGAATATCTGATGCCCATCGCGATCGCCGAACTTGACAATTTTGTCCTCCACCGATGGGCAATAGCGCGGACCAACCCCTTCAATCGAACCGGAGTACATTGCGGAGCGATGCAGATTGGTACGAATGACATCGTGGCTGGCTGGCGTCGTGCGCGTAATACCACAATCGATCTGCGGGTTCTGGATCGAGTCCGTCATCAACGAAAACGGCAGAGGGTCCTTATCCGCCGATTGCATGTCAAGGCTTTGCCAGTCAATCGTGCGCCCGTCGAGCCGCGGCGGTGTTCCGGTCTTCAACCGGCCAAGCGCAAATTCATGCCGCATCAGCGTGTCGGAAAGACCAAGCGCCGGGGCCTCGCCCATGCGCCCGGCCGGAATTTGCTTCTCGCCAATATGTATGAGACCGCGCAGGAAGGTGCCAGTGGTCAAGACCACAGCGGCACACGAAAGCACGCGGCCATCCATCAGCTGGACACCGGTAATCCGGCCGCCTTCTATGCGCAGATCATTGGCACCGCCTTCGATAATCACGAGATTTGGCTGTTCGGCTATGGCTTGTTGCATGGCGAGCCGGTAGAGCTTGCGATCCGCCTGTGTGCGAGGACCGCGCACAGCCGGACCTTTCCGGCGATTAAGCAGACGAAACTGGATGCCCGCAGCATCCGCAACGCGGCCCATAAGGCCATCAAGCGCATCGATCTCGCGAACAAGGTGGCCCTTACCCAACCCACCAATCGCCGGATTGCAAGACATCACTCCGATTGTGTCGGCCCGATGCGTGATGAGAGCTGTTCTGGAACCAAACCGTGCGGACGCTGCCGCAGCTTCACAGCCTGCGTGACCGCCGCCGATTATGATGACATCAAAAACGTCTTCCACGAGCCTATGCTTTCCGAGATTCGAATCTGAGCCTTGATGGGCAAAACCGTGCTATGAGTCAAGTATAAGCGAATGAACAGTGTTTCACGTGAAACAATTTACCAGTTGGATAATGGTATTCGCACCTCGAGCGCAACGCGAATATGTAGGACAATGGTTGGCAAATGTTTCACGTGAATCATTTGCCGATGCAAAACTGCGAGAACACCACGTCAAGAATATCTTCAACATCGACATCGCCGGTGATCCTTCCCAGGGCATGCGACGCACGCCGCAGGAATTCAGCCCGCACCTCAAGCGGCGCCGTGTGCTCCAGAATCGCGGCCTCAATCTCTCTGCTCGTCTCTGCCAATAATTCCATATGACGACGCCTCGTCGGGAGCGGGTCCGACAGGTTCGCCGCCGCCGCTACAGCACGTTCGCCGATGGTCTTCAGCAGTTCATCAAGCCCTGTTCCAGTCCTTGTGGATATCGTCAAATCAAAGGCAGCATTGTCCGGCGCAAAGTTAAGATCGGATTTTGTGCCAATACGGACGATCGCTCCTTCTTCCGGACCGTTGAGAACCGGCACAACCGGATTGGACAAATCGGTCAGCGTCAGGACCAAATCCGCGGCAGCAGCCCGTTCAAGTGCCCGACCTATCCCGATCTTCTCAACTTTCCCTTCCGTTTCGCGCAAACCCGCAGTGTCTGTGATCAGCACGGGGAGGCCATCCAGGTCCAGTTTGACTTCGATCAGGTCACGCGTCGTGCCGGGTTCATCCGAGACGATTGCCACGTCGCTTCCAGCCAAGGCATTGAGCAGGCTAGACTTGCCGGCGTTCGGGGCGCCAACAATGACCACGCGAAATCCATCGCGCACCATCGCGCCTCGCTTGCCATTTGCGACATGCTTGCGGATACGATCGGCCAAATCCCGCATCTCCCTCCATACTTGCTCGGAGACCGATCCTGGAACGTCCGCTTCATCGGCAAAGTCGAGTTCGGCTTCGATCAGGGCGCGGGCCCGGATAAGTTCGCTTCGCCAGGACGAATAGAGTTGCGCCTGCGCTCCGGACGATATCAGAAGGGCCAGCCTTCGCTGGCTCTCGGTCTCGGCAGCAATCAAATCCGCCAGTCCTTCGGCAACCGTCAGGTCGAACTTGCCATTGGCGAAGGCGCGACGAGTAAACTCCCCCGCCTCCGCCATGCGGCAGCCTTCAAAAGTATAGAGGCTGGATAGCATAGCATCGACCACTGCCTTGCCGCCGTGCAAGTGAAACTCACCGCAATCTTCCCCGGTGAAACTGTTTGGGCCGGGAAAATAGAGTACGAGGCCGCGGTCGATTGCAATGTTATCCCCATCCCGAAAGGTTCGCAGGTCAGCCCGTCGCGGGAAAAGGGCGCTTTGGCAAATCGTTTCGAGAACGAATCGAGTCTTTGGGCCTGAAATTCGAACCACCGCCACGCCAGCGGGTAGCCGCCCGCTCGAAAGCGCGAAGATGGTTTCCTCATGGGTCTGTTTCATTTTTCTCCATCCACACCTACAATGGTAATTGGCTAGCTTACAAAGGGGCTATCCGGAAAGGCAGCAAACGTCTCGATGTTCCCGCAAGCAAACCTGCTGGGCCGTGAATCCAGTCCATATCTGCGCCAACATGCCGATAATCCCGTACATTGGCGCCCGTGGGGTAATGCAGCACTCGAGGAAGCACGTCAAATGGGCAAGCCCATCCTGCTCTCGGTTGGCTACGCGGCCTGCCACTGGTGCCATGTCATGGCACACGAGTGCTTTGAAGATGGCGATGTAGCGGTTCTCATGAACGCCCTCTTTGTCAACGTCAAGGTCGATCGTGAGGAGCGCCCCGATATCGATCAGATTTATATGGCATCGCTGGGTGCCATGGGCGGACAGGGTGGCTGGCCCCTGACGATGTTCCTTACTCCCGAGGCAAAGCCGTTCTGGGGCGGAACCTATTTTCCCAAGCATTCGCGCTACGGCCGGCCCGGCTTTCTCGACGTTCTCCAGACGATGGGCAAAGTATGGCGTGAAGATCGCGGACGCGTCGAACAAAATGTGGAGGCAATTACCGCACGTGTCCGGTCGCGGCTTGATGGCAAGGCAGACGCTTCTCCGATTGACCGCGCCCTGTTCGATCAGTTTGCGGTCAATGTCCATTCAATGATGGATCCCGTCAAAGGAGGAATGAAAGGCGCTCCCAAGTTTCCGAACGCGCCATTCATGGATGCGCTTTGGCTATCCTGGTTGCGCACCGGCGCTGAAGACCATCGAGACGCTTTTCTATTGACCTTGCGGAGGATGCTGCAGGGCGGCATCTACGATCATCTCGGCGGCGGACTCTCCCGCTATTCAGTCGACGATGAATGGCTCGCGCCGCATTTCGAGAAAATGCTCTACGATAATGCCCAATTCATTCGTCATGCCACCTTTGCTTACGCAGAAACCGGCGAAGAATTGTTCCGTATCCGAATCGAAGAGACGATTGCCTGGCTGGAACGCGAGATGGTGGTCAATGGGCGTTTTGCTTCTAGTCTTGATGCGGATAGTGAAGGGGAGGAGGGTCGGTTCTACGTTTGGTCGGCCGATGAAATTCCCCGCACCGATGAATTTAACCTGTTCCGGCAGGTTTACGACGTAACCGAGCAAGGCAATTGGGAGGGCAAAACCATCCTCAATCGTCTGCGATCGATCGAACCGCTCGACCATGTGATCGGGGCGGATATGGCCAAGCGTCGCGCCGAATTGTTTGCGCTGCGTGAGAAGCGTGTGCGTCCAGGACGTGACGCCAAAGCGCTTACCGACTGGAATGGCCTGATGATCCGCGCAGTCGCAGAGGCAGGGCGTGTATTTGACCGCAGCGATTGGCTTGAACTCGCAACAACGGCCTATCGGACGATCACCGAATCGATGGTAGAGGGCCGGTTGCCCCATTCGGTCCTGGGCGATTCACGCCTGTTTCCCGGCATTTCCTCCGACTACGCCGCCATGATCAACGCTGCGGTGTCTCTCCATGAGGCCACCTCCGACAGTAGATATCTCGCCGATGCATCCCATTGGCTCGCTGTGCTCGATACCTGGCACGCAACGGGGGATGGCGACTACGCCCTGAGCGCTACCGACAGTGCCGACGTAATTATCCGCGTGCGTGGCGATCAGGATGAAGCGATTCCGAGCGCGACCGGCCAGATCATCGAGGCAATCACCCGTCTCGCAATCGTGAGCGGCAATGAGGACCTACGCCAACGCGGCGAGCGGATTGCCGAAAACGCGCTCGGCCGGGTTTTGCAGCAGCATTATGGTCAGGCGGGTGTATTGAACAGCGCCAGTCTGTTGATTGAGCCGATGAAACTCATGCTGGTAACGCCGGACCTAAACCATCCGCTTGTACGCGCCGCAGCTAAGTCTCCCGACCCGCGCCGCGCCGACATATGGAAGGAATACATCCACGACGAAAAGGTCAAACTTGTTCCAGGCGGCGGTGATATAATCATAAAAAAGCCCGCGGCCTATCTGTGCCGCGGGTTCGCTTGTCTAGCACCGGTCGAGACCGGCGACGAGCTTGCAGCGTTGCTGCGATCTCGTCCTTAGGCTTTATGTGTTCATCGAGTCGAAGAACTCGCCATTGGTCTTGGTTTGCTTCAGCTTGTCGATAAGGAATTCAATCGCGTCGGTCGTACCCATCGGCGCGAGAATACGGCGAAGCACGAAAATCTTCTGCAGGTCCTGGCGCGGAACAAGCAGGTCTTCCTTACGCGTGCCAGACTTGAGAATGTCCATCGCCGGGAAGATGCGCTTATCGGCAACCTTGCGGTCGAGCACGATTTCCGAATTACCCGTACCCTTGAATTCTTCGAAGATGACTTCATCCATGCGGCTGCCCGTATCGATCAGCGCCGTCGCGATGATGGTCAGCGATCCGCCTTCCTCGATATTGCGCGCAGCACCAAAGAAACGCTTCGGGCGCTGCAGAGCATTGGCATCGACGCCACCAGTCAGAACCTTGCCGGATGACGGAACAACCGTGTTATAGGCACGCCCAAGACGCGTGATCGAATCGAGCAGGATCACGACGTCGCGGCCATGCTCGACGAGGCGCTTGGCCTTCTCGATGACCATTTCTGCCACCTGAACGTGCCGGGAGGCAGGTTCGTCAAAGGTCGACGATACGACTTCGCCCTTCACCGAGCGCTGCATGTCGGTCACTTCTTCCGGACGCTCATCGATCAGTAGCACGATGAGATAGCATTCCGGATGATTGGCGGTGATCGAGTGGGCGATATTCTGCAAAAGAACCGTCTTACCGGTCCGTGGCGGAGCAACGATCAATCCGCGCTGGCCCTTGCCGAGCGGCGCAACCAGATCGATGACGCGGGCAGAAAGGTCCTTGGTGGTCGGATTTTCCAATTCCATCTTGAAGCGCTCGTTCGGATAGAGCGGCGTCAGATTGTCGAAGTGGATCTTGTGGCGGATCTTTTCGGGATCCTCGAAATTGATTGTATTGACTTTCAGAAGGGCGAAATAGCGCTCACCTTCCTTCGGACCGCGGATGGGTCCTTCGACCGTATCGCCGGTTTTCAGCGAAAAGCGCCGAATCTGCGATGGTGAAATATAGATATCGTCGGGACCAGGGAGGTAGTTGGCGTTGGCGGATCGCATGAAGCCAAATCCGTCCTGAAGAATTTCGACGACGCCTTCGCCGATGATTTCGACTTCTTGCGAGGCCAGTTTCTTCAAGATCGCAAACATCAGCTCCTGTTTGCGCATGACGCTGGCGTTTTCCACCTCAAGCGATTCTGCAAAGGCGAGGAGGTCAACCGCAGTCTTGTTCTTGAGTTCTTGTAGTTTCATTTCCTGCATGTGTGCGGAACTCTTAATTCTAATGGTTTAAAATGGGGAAGGGAAATGACGATGCCCGAATGCAGTGCCACTGAAAAATGGCTGAGGATGCTGTGGCGTTATTTCCAGAGAGGAGCCCTTATCTAGCCAATGATGGCGTCAAGGGCAAGTGGTTTCATGAGTGGGATTGATAGGAGACTGAAGTTTTTCTGATCGATCAAAATGGCTTTATGATGACCATGATCACGATAATAACCATAAGAACCGTCGGTACCTCGTTCATCATGCGCCAAAAGCGCTGTGGCTTCACATTGCGGTCATCTGCGAACAACCTCACCGCCTTCGAAAAATAGCCATGCACGCCCGACATGACCAGGACCGCCAGAAACTTCACCTGAAACCAGCCATCCATATAGGCTGCCGTTTTCCATGCCAGCCACAATCCCGCAAGCCAGGTCACACCCATGGCAGGGTTTATGATTGCCTTGAGAAGCCGCTGCTCCATTACCTTGAACGTCTCCGATTGGACGGAGCCCGGTTCAGCGGCGCAGTGATAAATGAAAAGGCGTGGCAGATAGAGCATTCCCGCCATCCATGAGATGACCGCAATGACATGAATCGCCTTCACCCAAGGATAGGCATCATCTGGATAGAGGATCGCCGATGCAATGATGCCAACCGCGACCGCCGCCCCAATCAATCTCGGCAGAACCGCAATGTTTTTCAAACTGGGTTCATCCGAAGCAGTGCCTGCCATGCGATTCTCCTTTGCCAAATCGCAACTAGCTTCACGCGGAAGCCTGCCGTACCCGAGAAACCATCTGTTCCACATGGGAAACCGGCGCGTCCGGCGTAATTCCGTGGCCGAGATTGAATATCAACGGACCCTGGCCCAGCGAATCGAGAATTGCATCTACGCCTTCATCGAGCGCACGTCCGCCCGCAACAACCCGCAACGGGTCGAGGTTACCTTGTACGGCACCGCCACCCTGCAGCGAAGATGCCATCGAAAGCGGTACAGACCAGTCCAGTCCCAAGGCATTGACGCCTGTACGCTCCCGGTAATTGACATAGAGGGCCCCGGCACCCTTTGGAAAGCCGATAATCGGCACTTTGGGATGAACAGTTCGAACCTTCTTCACGATTCTCGCCACGGGTGCAACGCAGAAGCGCTCAAAGCAGGCCTCATCCAGCACCCCGGCCCAGGAATCGAAAATCTGCACCGCGTCGGCGCCGGCATCGATCTGGCGGATCAGATATTCGGCCGAAACGTCCGCTAGTTCATCCAGCAGTTTTTGAAACGCATCGGGGTTGCGATAGGCGAACAGTCGGGCAGGAGCCTGATCAGGCGTTCCATGACCCGCGATCATATAGGTCGCCACGGTCCATGGCGCTCCGCAGAAGCCCAACAACGTTGTTTCCGCAGGGAGCTGTTGCCTCAACAGCCGAACCGTCTCGTAGACCGGCTCCAGTCGATCAGCAGCACCATCGGGGTTCAGCCAAAATATTCCGTCGACGTCAATCGGCGTCATCAAGGGGCCGCGCCCTTCTTCAAAGCGAAGATCACGCCCAAGCGCATGGGGTACAACCAGAATATCCGAGAAAAGGATTGCCGCGTCGAAGCCAAACCGGCGGATCGGCTGCATTGTCACTTCCACCGCCAGATCGGGAGAGTAACAAAGGTCAAGAAAGCTCCCGGCACTTTTCCTCACTTCACGGTATTCCGGCAGATAGCGTCCTGCCTGACGCATCATCCAGATCGGAGGCGGAAAGACAGTCTCGCCTCCAAGGACTTTCATCACTTTGCGAACCATCATTGGTGTCTCCGGCCTGTCCATACAAAAAAGAAATACAGATCTATTTGGATTTTCTGATTCTTAGAGTCTGTTTGTATCGGGAATTACCACATTGCCAAGATTTTCCCACAGATGACTATTGGCCCATTGCAGGGGGAAAACCAAAGGGAAATTGTTCGATATTATGGGGGTTGTTCAAAAAATATAATAAAATCAACATGTTGACATCAAGTGGACTGTGGATGAACTCGTGGAAACACGATAGGAGAATTGTGGATGGTCGCGATCATCCACAGCTTTGCGTTAGGCTTCGCAAAAGTGCCCACAGGCAGGGTCGCTGTGGATGACTTGCCAATAATTCACATGGCTGCCATCAGTTGTGGATGGCGGGCCGATTTGTCCCCAGCCATCAACAGGACGTGGAATTTTCTGTGACGAAACCCGTAAACTACTTTCATCTTCACATGATCTCTGATGCGACCGGAGAGACTCTCCTCGCTGCGGGGCGAGCCGCGGCGGCGCAATATGCTCATGCCCGCGCGATCGAGCATGTTTATCCGCTGATTAGAACCGAAAAGCAGATCAAGAAGGTTCTGGACAGCATCGATGCGGAGCCTGGTATCGTGCTTTACACAATTATCGACCAGCGACTCGCCGCCATGGTCAATGATGGTTGCGCAGCGATTGGTGTTCCTTGCGTGTCAGTCCTCGAACCGGTCCTTGGAATTTTCCAGTCCTATCTCGGTGCGCCAGCCGGCCGGCGCGTCGGTGCCCAACACGTGCTCAATGCAGAATATTTTCGCCGGATCGATGCACTCAATTTCACTATGGAGCATGATGACGGTCAGTTGCCGCCCGATATCGAGGAGGCCGACGTCATTCTCATTGGAATCTCGCGCACATCGAAAACTCCGACCAGCATCTATCTCGCCAATCGCGGGATCAAGACCATCAATGTCCCCATTGTTATTGGGGTACCCATCCCCGACGTGCTGGTACAATCCGAGCGGCCTCTGATCGTTGGGCTGGTGGCGTCCGCCGAGCGAATATCCCAGGTACGTCAACATCGCGTGCTCGGCGCGGCGCAAGGTTTTGACGCCGATCAGTATCTGGACCGGGCAAACATTATTGAAGAACTCACCTACGCCCGGCAAATTTGTCACCGGCATAACTGGCCGATGATCGATGTCTCGCGCCGTTCGATTGAGGAAACTGCGGCTGCGGTTCTTGCCCTGCGTGCCGAGGGACGGTAACGCTTTTGCCGATCAAACAATGAGCAGCCCCATGGACATTATTCTCGCCTCGAAAAGCCCGTTTCGCGCCGCGCTGTTGAAAAATGCCGGGATTTCGTTCACGACACAATCGGCCAGGATTGACGAGCGCGCCGTTGAGGCGCCGCTCTATAATAGCGGCGCAACACCGGAAGACGTCGCTTTGGTGCTCGCGGAAGCCAAGGCCATCGACGTCAGCGAGCGCAATCCTGGGGCCCTGGTTATCGGTTCCGATCAGACGCTCTCGCTCGGCGACGAGGTCTTGCACAAGCCTGAAGATATGGAAGGTGCGCGCCGTCAGCTGCTGAAGCTGTCTGGTAAGACTCATCACCTCAATAGTGCTGTGGTTCTCGCCAAGGGAGGCGAGACCTCGTGGCGGCACGTAGCGGTGGCGCGGATGACCCTGCGCGATCTTGACCCCGGATTCATCGGCAGGCATCTGGCGCGCGTTGGTCTGGTGGCGCTGCAGAGCGTCGGCGCCTATCAATTTGAAGGAGAGGGCGTGCAACTGTTCGAAAAGGTCGAAGGCGATTACTTCACTATCGTTGGCCTGCCGCTTTTGCCGCTGCTTGCGGAGTTGCGCCGCGAGGGTGCTATCGATGGCTGATCGTCCAAAGGCATTCGTGACTGGTTTTCCCATTCGCCATTCCCGATCGCCGTTGATCCATGGCCATTGGCTGAAGAAATATGGATTGCAGGGGTCTTATGAGGCAATCGAAGTTTCACCGGGGGACTTTCCGAGGTTCGTGCAAGGCCTGAAACAAACCGGTTACAGCGGTGGGAATGTGACGATACCCCACAAGGAAATGGCATTTGCGCTTTGTGGCAGGCGGGACGCAGCCGCCGACGAAATAGGTGCGGTCAATACGCTGTGGTTCGAGGCGGGTGAGCTATGGGGCGGAAACACCGATGCCCATGGTTTCGCCGCGAACCTCGATGCTTTCAGCCCCGGTTGGGAGGAGCGTAAGTCCGCCCTGGTGCTCGGTGCTGGCGGTGCCAGCCGTGCCGTAATTTACGCCCTTAAACGACGCGGATTTGGCCGGATACATGTCGTCAATCGCACGGTTGCACGGGCGCAGGAGCTGGCCGACCGTTTCGGTAACTGCGTTACGTCCCACGGTTGGCGCGGGCTCCCCGATTTGTTGCAGGATGTGGGACTGATTGTAAATACGACCTCGCTCGGCATGGAGGGCAAGGATGAGCTGACGATCGACCTTTCGACGGCTCGCCAGGACGCGCTAGTAACGGACATTGTTTACGTTCCGCTGGAAACGCCGCTGCTGAAGGCTGCTCGCGAGCACGGACTCAAGACAATCGATGGCCTCGGCATGCTATTGCATCAGGCAGCGCCTGGCTTCGAACGCTGGTTCGGCGTCAGACCGGAGGTCACTCCTGAATTGCGTACCCTCGTACTCGCGGATATGGCGCCGGGCGGACAAGTGCGATGATTGTGCTTGGCCTCACGGGTTCGATCGGCATGGGCAAATCAACGGCGGCCCAAATGTTTCTCGATGAAGGCATTCCGGTTTATTCTGCTGACGAGACTGTGCACCGCCTTTACTCTGGTGAGGCCGTGCCGCTCATCGAGGCCGTGTTCCCAGGCACGACCAGGGACGGGGAGGTTGATCGCGCAAGACTTTCGGAAGCCGTCATAAGTCAGCCGGAAGCGTTGAAAAGGCTTGAATCGATCATTCACCCTCTGGTGCGGTCCGAGGAAGAAAAATTCCGAAGCGACGCGCGGGTTCGCGGCGACAAGCTGATCGTACTCGACATTCCGTTGCTGTTCGAGACGGGTGGCGACGCACGGGTCGACAGGATACTCGTGGTCTCCGTGCCGGAGGATATCCAGCGCAAGCGGGTCCTCGATCGTCCGGGGATGACCAGTGAAAAGCTCGATGCAATTCTTGCGCGCCAGATGCCGGATTCTGAAAAGCGGGCGCGCGCCGACTTCGTCATCGATACCCGCCACAGTTTCGAGGAAACACGAGGCGCAATCCGAAGGGTCATCGAGACACTGCGGGGCATTGCTTCTCACTAGGGGATACTGCCAACCCGGACTTGCTCAAATGGGCGGATTCGTGAAACTTAGGCAAAAAGGTGAGTCGATGCGTGAGATCATATTTGACACGGAAACAACGGGCCTCGACCGGCTCGATGATCGCGTCATCGAGATTGGCGGGGTCGAGCTGCTCAACCGGTTTCCGACAGGGCGGACATTCCACGTTTATATCAATCCAGAAGGCAAGGCGGTGCATCCCGATGCACTCGCTGTTCACGGTATCAGCAATGATAAACTGGCGGATAAGCCGCTTTTTGCCGGCATCCTCCACGACTTCCTCGACTTTATCGATGGCGCAAAGCTGATTGCTCACAATGCAATGTTCGATATGGGTTTCATTAACGCCGAACTGAACCGCTTGGGTCATCCCCCGATCCACAATGATCGTGTGGTGGATACGTTGGCGCTCGCCCGGCGCAAGCATCCAATGGGCCCGAATTCTCTCGACGCCCTATGCCGGCGCTACGGCATCGACAACAGCCACCGCACCATGCACGGGGCATTGCTCGACTCCCAGCTTCTTGCTGAAGTCTATATCGAGCTGATCGGCGGCAGACAGGCGGCGCTTGGCCTGACAATTGCAGAGCAGGCCGACAGCCGGCAAGCCGGCAGCCAATCAGGGCCAATCTTGATTTCGCGCAGGCCCATGCCGCTTCCACCAAGGCTGACCGAGGCCGAGCAATCGGCCCATGCGGCTTTGGTCGAGAAGATTGGCGAAAAAGCCATCTGGCACGAACGCAGAACCACCATCCTGCTCCAATAAAAAACCCGGGGTAAACCCGGGTTTTATCATTCAAGAAATTGGTTGGCTTAGCTGACCTTCGCCTTGGCCTGTTCTTCGGCCATGCGCTGCTGGAACATCTGCGCAAAATCGATCGGGTCGATCATCAGTGGTGGGAAGCCGCCATTGCGCGTTGCCTCGGCAATGATCTGGCGGGCGAAGGGGAAGAGAAGTCGCGGGCATTCGATGAACAGCAGCGGCAGCAGATGTTCCTGCGGGAAGCCAACGAGACGGAACACGCCGCCATAAACCAGTTCCGCATTGAACAGGACTTCCTTGCCTTCACCGGCCTTGGCCGAAAGGGTCAGGACAACGTCGAAATCGTTCTCGGCAATCGGATTGGCATTGACGTTGACATTGATGCTGATGCCGGGCGCCTTGTCGCGCGGACGCAAGGACATCGGCGCGCCTGGGCTTTCGAACGAAAGGTCCTTGACGTACTGCGCCAGGATATTCAGCGTCTGCTGCTGGACAGTTCCGTTGCCGTTGGTCGCTTCGTTGCCGTTCTCGGCCTTTTCTTCAGGCTTTTGAGCCATTGTCTGAAACCTTCTTCTGTTGCACCCGCTTGAGCGGCTATCGAATGGATGTGGCTCGCTAGCATGTGTGCCTTGGCGAGGCAAGCGGCGCGCTCTAATCCTATCGTCCCATGAGTAGACGGATCCCCGGGTGTTAAGCTAAGGCTTCGGGTTCCAGGGCGAGTCCGGATCGGGCTTGCTGGAATAGTCCTCCGGGTCGAGTTCAATGACCCGGTCCTGGACGCGGGAGCGGTCCGAATGTGACGCCTGGCCCCCGCGTGAACTGACGACAACCACCCGGTCGCTGATGAAACGCCAGCCGATATCCCGTACGGCAGGGATGAAAAGCAGCAAACCGATGACGTCGGTTATAAAGCCGGGGATGATCAGCAGGAATGCTGCAAAGACAAGCATGACGCCATGAACCAATTCGCGCTTCGGCGTTCGGCCGGCGGCCGCTTCTTCCCGTATTTTGCGGATGAGGCCAAAGCCCTGTACGCGAAGCAGAAATACGCCGAGGAAGATCGACAGGAATATGAGACCGAGTGTTGCGAGCACGCCGATCTTGCTGCCGACCACAATGAAGCCGGCGATTTCCAGAAATGGCAACGCCAGAAGAGCTAGGGGCACGAGAGACGATCGCAAACTAATTTACCTTTCACAGCACATATCGGGATATTATCCATACCCGACGTCAATTTCATGCCTATATAGGCAAGCAAGATGAGCATTTGTATGATTGCCGTTGGCAATCTATATGAATTTGGTATTTCGACGACAGATCGAAGGTCCGCAACGGGCGTTGGGATGAATGGCAGGCAACATGGAATATCTGGACTTTGGTACGATCTTCTTCTTCGTAGCGGCGGTGGTGATATTTCTCCAACTGCGCAAGGTCCTTGGCCGGCGTACCGGCAATGAAAGACCTCCGTTCAATCCCTATACGCGGACGGCAGAAATCGATGAGAAGACGAAGCCCGGTGACAATGTCGTTTCCCTTCCGCGCCGCGGCGAGGTGAAGGAGAGCAGCTTCGAAAAGGTCGATGCTGTCGCCAAGCCCGGAACGCCCCTCAACGATGGTCTGCGTGCGATCCAGAATGCCGATCCAGGCTTTGAACCCGTGAAATTCCTCGACGGCTCCAAGATGGCCTATGAAATGATCGTCATGTCCTTTGCCGATGGCGACCGGAAGACACTGAAATCCCTTTTGTCGCGCGAAGTGTTCGACGGCTTCGTTGCTGCCATTGCCGACCGGGAGTCGCGCGGCGAAAAGGTGCAGTCCTCCTTCGTCGGCATCAACAAGGCCGAGATTATTGGCGCGGAGATGAAGGGCACCGAATCCCACGTGACGGTGCGCGTCATCAGCGAGTTGATTTCGGCCACCATCGACAAGGAGGGTACCGTCATCGATGGTGACAAGGAGGCCGTGGCCGAAGTCAAGGATGTATGGACTTTTGCCCGCGACACCAGATCAAAGGATCCGAACTGGAAACTCGTCGCGACCGAGGCCGAAGACTGATCAGCTTTTGAGATAGGCCTGAGAGAACCATGCTGTCGCCCCTGTTCGAACCGGTGGACTTCACTGATTGCCCCGGTTGGCAAGACGACCACCAATTGCTGGCCTTTCAGGCATTTGCTCGCTCGGCCCAGCATGTGCTGGAAAAGCCGTACAAGTCCGGTTCCCTCGGCATCAGTTTCGACGCTTTGGCCCCGATTTTCGCTGATTCACGTGAAACATTGGTCGAGACCGACGAGCAGGCGCGGACCTTTTTCGAAAAATGGTTCCGGCCGGCGCGCATCGTAAGCCCCGATACTGGAGATGGATTTGTTACCGGCTTTTATGAGCCGGAGGTCGTCGCTTCGCCGGTGGCGACGGAACGCTTCCGGGTTCCCTTCCTTCGCCGGCCCGCGGATCTCGTCGATGTCAATGACGTCAATCGCCCCGAAGGGTTCGATCCCTATTTTGCCTTCGGCCGCCTGACACCGTCTCGCATCGTCGAATATTTCGATCGGCCTGCGATCGAAAGCGGCGCGCTTGAGGGGCAGGGGCTCGAAATCGCCTTTGTGGAAAGCCCGGTCGACGCCTTCTTTATCCATGTCCAGGGCGCTGCCCGGCTGAAGATGACCGATGGCCGTTTGCGCCGCATCACCTATGCGGCCAAGACAGGGCACCGGTTTACCGGCATTGGCAAGATCTTGCTCGACAGTGGCGAGGTGCCGCCGGAGAAGATGTCGATGCAGTCGATCCGCGCATGGCTTGCCGAACACCCGGACAAGGCGCAGGCCCTCATGTGGAACAACCGGTCCTACATATTTTTCCGTGAAGCCGATGTCGAGGATGAAAGCATGGGTCCGATCGCAGCGGCAAAGGTGCCGTTGACGGGCGGTCGCTCGCTCGCTGTCGACCGGCTGCTGCATACGTTCGGAACGCCTTTCTACATCCATGCGCCTGACCTGACCGCATTCGGAGGCGATCACTTTGCCCGTCTGATGATTGCGCAGGATACCGGTTCGGCAATCGTCGGTCCGGCGCGCGGCGATCTGTTTGCAGGATCGGGCGACGCAGCGGGCGAAATCGCTGGCGGCATCCGCAACAGGGCAAATTTCTATGCGCTGGTTCCACGCGCTCTTCTGGCCGAAGAGAAATGAAGAAAAGGACTGTTCAAGACGGCTTTGCCACGCTGGAAGACCGCATTCTCTGGGAAACCGTAGCCAAGACCGCGCGGCCGCTGAAAGGCAAGGACAAGCCAGCTTTTTTAACGGACGATCCAAAGGGGCAAGGATCGCTGCACCCGTCGGCGCCCGAGAGTGCCAAGCTGGAATCAACGCGGCCAACAGAGATCAAGCCCGCCCCGGCGCATCGCCTGCACCCAATCGATCGTCCAACGCACAAAAAGATTGCCAAAGGCCGCGTCGTCATTGAGGCGCGGATCGACCTGCATGGCCTTACGCAAAGCGAGGCCTATGGCCTGTTGCTGGGTTTCCTGCAGCGCGCCCATTTGCGAAAACTGCGGCATGTGCTGGTCATCACCGGCAAGGGCTCGTCACTTGGCAGTGATGGCGTGCTTCGTCAGGCGGTGCCGCTTTGGTTTTCAACCCCGTCGTTTCGTATCCTGGTCAATGGGTATGAGGATGCGGCGCGCAATCATGGCGGTACCGGCGCGATCTATGTGCGCATGCGCCGTCAGCCGGAGGCGCCATGACGCCCTTTGGCGAAAAACTGCGCGACCTGCGCGCCGAGCGCGGCATTTCTCAGAAGGAGATGGCCGGGGCGATTGGGGTGTCAGCCGCTTACCTCTCGGCGCTGGAGCACGGCCGGCGCGGTCAACCCACCTGGGACAAGTTGCAGCGCATTATTCAGTACTTCAACATCATCTGGGACGAAGCGGAAGAATTGCAGCGGTTGGCGATGATCTCCGACCCTCGGATCACGATCGATACTGGGGGGCTGTCACCCGCCGCAACCGAACTTGCCAACCTGCTGGCCGCCACGATCGCTGAAATTGACGCAGATACCGCCCAGGAATTGATTCAACGCTTGAAAGTCGTGGCGGATAGACGCCAACGCTGAAAACTTGTGGTGCGTGGTTCGACAAGCTCACCATGGGGGATGTTGTGCTCCTTGCAGCAACAAGGAATGAAGCGTTAATGGCTTCGCTTAGCGCCCTCATGTTGAGCTTGTCGAACCACGCAGGGATGGAACCCGACAGGATCTGCGTCGCTACCTAGAACAGCGACCGCAGCTGGTCGATCTTCTCGTTGACCAGCCAGCCGTAGTAATTCTCTTCTGGAAGTTGTGGTTCCTGGCCACTGGCGACGAGCGCCGCGTTGGCATTGGCCAGCGCCCGTGCGCGGGCATCGGCGCCGCCCGTATTGTAGAGTGTCGCCGTAATGCCCGGGTTCTTTGAAATATCGAAATCGGCAACGCGGCGATAAACGTCGATCGAATGCCTCAATGTCGCGGCCATGTAAGGCAGGGTCAGATCCGGGTCCATGATGGTTTTGTAGACCTCGGTCGCATGATCGGCATCAAGCTTCGGCAGGCCGGAATAGCGATTGACCATGTCGGTCATCTGCAGCGCGATGAGGGGACTGAGCTGGCCAAGGCCAAAGCTCTGCCCGGCATAGAAGGGTTGGAAAAAGACGGCACTGAACCGGTTGTCGGGAAAGCGCTTGCCCCCAACCGTCTTGCCGCGAAAATCCTGATCCCAGATATCTTCCCGGCAGCTCCACGACTGCAGGCTGTCCTTGAACTGGCTGCACGCGGCAAATTGCGGGCGTTTGACAAACGCGCCGATGGTCTCGCCCTGATAATCAAAGGTCAGACCCTGCTGGACGTAGGAGATGGCTTTGACATAGTAGGTCTGCAGCCGGTCATAGGCATCGACGTTATAGGTGTGTTCACCAACGAGCGCGCCGGCGATGTGAACGGGATCGATACCATAGGTACGGGCAACGGCGACGATCTTGGAACGCAGCTTGGAATCCGTCTTCAGCAGATTGTAGATCTTCTGATACTTCCCCTCGTAGGTCGTGTTGAGCTCGCGCGTCCGCTTGGCCGACGCGGCAGGAACGCCGGGCTGGCTCGCATTGCGGTTGCCTTCGGGCACCACGGTCACCGCTGATGCAGGTTGCATTGCAGATGAAAGCGCAAGAATGAAGCTGGCTGCGAAGGGGATCAGATGGCGTTTCATTATCAATCCGGACTATCGATAGGCGTTCCGAATAACGCCTTGCTGGCCTGAAAGCCAGTAAAACCTGACCTGCTATATCGGGTGAAAATGAAAAATGCCCCCTCGGAGCGTGAGGAGGCATTGATTCGGATCACAAAATGCGACGCTGTCGCACTAGAGGATAAACCGCGAAAGATCGCTGTTTTTGGCAAGGTCGCCGACCGTGTCGCGCACATATTTGGCATCGATCGTGTGTTCGGAACCGGATTTGTCCGGCGCATTGAACGAAATATCGTCGAGCACCCGCTCCATGACCGTCTGCAGGCGCCGCGCACCGATATTCTCCACCGTCGAATTGAGGTCGACGGCGATGTCAGCCAGTGCATCGATCGCATCATCGGTAATGTTGAGCGTCACGCCTTCCGTTTCCATCAACGCAATATATTGCTTCAGGAGACTTGCTTCCGGCTCGGTCAGGATTCGGCGCATGTCATCGCGGGACAAGGCGCTGAGCTCGACGCGGATGGGAAGCCGTCCCTGCAGTTCCGGCAGAAGGTCGGAGGGCTTGGCCACATGGAAAGCACCCGACGCGATGAACAGGATGTGATCCGTTTTGATCGGGCCGTATTTGGTTGCCACCGTCGTGCCTTCCACCAGCGGCAGCAGGTCGCGCTGCACGCCCTCGCGGGACACGCCTGCACCGACACCACCATCGCGGGCGGCGATCTTGTCGATCTCATCCAGGAAGACAATTCCGTCATCCTCGGCCGAGCGCATTGCCTCCTGCGTGATCTGTTCCTGGTCGAGCAACTTGTCCGACTCGTCGTTGATCAACACCGAATAGGAGTCCTTGACGGTAGTCTTCACCGTCTTCGTCCGCCCGCCCATGGCTTTTCCGAGCATGTCGCTCAAATTCAGCACGCCGATATTGGCGCCCGGCATTCCGGGAAGTTCGAAATTCGGCATGCCCGAACCGGTATCGGCGATCTCGACTTCGATCTCCTTGTCGTCGATCAAACCGTCACGCAGCTTCTTGCGGAAGGAATCCCGCGTCGCGGGGCTTGCAGTCTTGCCGACCAGCGCGTCCAGCACACGTTCCTCGGCGTTGAGATGCGCCTTCGCCTTCACGTCCTCGCGCTTCTTTTCACGTACGAGGCCAATGGCGACTTCGACGAGATCGCGGATGATCTGCTCCACGTCGCGGCCGACATAGCCGACTTCAGTGAACTTGGTGGCCTCGACCTTGATGAACGGAGCACCGGCCAGCTTGGCAAGTCGGCGCGAGATTTCTGTCTTGCCGACGCCGGTCGGTCCGATCATGAGGATGTTCTTCGGCATGACCTCTTCGCGCATCTGGCCTTCCAGCTGCTGGCGGCGCCAGCGGTTGCGCAGCGCAATGGCGACAGCGCGTTTGGCGTCCTTCTGGCCGATGATGTAGCGATCAAGTTCAGAGACGATCTCGCGGGGGGAAAATGTTGTCATTGTAGTCTCGTTTCATCTGACGAAAGTTCAGGATTATCCCGCGCCATCAGGAGGGCGGGACCGTAAATCGATGTGCGCGTGTCGAATGCCACGAAACCCGCCTTTTTGTAGGCCTTGATGGCCTGGCTATTGGCCGGATCCGGATCGACTATGATGCGTGGAACGCCTTCCTCGAACAGCAGCGACACAAATTCCTCGAGCAGTCGTGGTCCGTGACCTTGACCGATCAGGTCCGGCTCGCCGATGAACTGATCAAGTCCAAGCGTTCCCGTTGGCTGATCCTGGTAGGGATGATCATCCTCAAGATGCGGATCGTAGGTCTGCAGATAGCCTATCGCTTCATCACCAAGCATGATGATGAATGGTTCCACCGAGACGCTGTCGAGATGTTCCATGATCAATGCCATCTCTTCCTCGGGACTGTCGCCCCACCATTTCGCTACATGCGGTTCGGCCAGCCACTCCATGATCATGTTCAGGTGGCGTGGCTCAACCGGAATGAAGCGGTAATGGTAGTGAGACTCATTCGGCATCGAGGCTCTCGAGTGTGACATTCTCGTTCGTGTAGATACAGATATCGGCCGCGATCCGCATGGCGCGACGGGCGATTTCCTCGGCGCTGAGGTCGGTATCGGCCAGAGCACGAGCGGCGGCGAGGGCGTAATTGCCGCCGGAACCGATTGCCATCAACCCATGTTCCGGTTCCAGCACGTCGCCAGTGCCGGTAAGGGCAAGGGTGATCGATTTGTCGGCAACCAGCATCATCGCTTCGAGGCGGCGCAGATAGCGGTCGGTACGCCAATCCTTGGCAAGTTCGACGCAGGCGCGCATCAGCTGGTCGGGATATTGCTCGAGCTTGCTCTCGAGCCGCTCAAGCAGGGTAAAGGCATCGGCGGTGGCGCCGGCAAATCCGGCAATGACATTGCCCTTGCCGATGCGTCGCACCTTGCGGGCATTGCCCTTCATCACCGTATTGCCGAGGCTGACCTGTCCATCGCCAGCAATGACGACTTTGCCATTCTTGCGGACGGTAACAATCGTCGTCCCGTACATCGTCGAGGGATTGTGTTCTTGCATTCGATTCTCCTTCAAGCGAGTTCGATTATGCCCCATTTGGCAGCAGATCGAACCCCTTCTGTGACACTTATGTATGAAGCTGCCGCGGAATTGCAAATCCTGCTGGAAGAAGCATTTGGAGATTCGCCATTCGTGTTTTAGAAGGCCACAATTGGAACCCAGCATAAAACCCATGTGGCGGGAAACAGCATATGACCAATGTCAGTAAACGCAACGCGAAGATCGAGCGCACCACCAACGAAACGAGCATCGCCGTTTCCGTCAATCTGGATGGTACAGGCACGTTCAACGTTTCGACGGGCGTCGGTTTCTTTGACCACATGCTGGAGCAACTCTCGCGTCATTCCATGATCGACATGGACATCAAGGCCAAGGGCGACCTCCACATCGACGACCATCACACGGTAGAAGATACGGGGATCGCAATAGGGCAGGCGATCGCAAAGGCGCTCGGCGATCGGCGCGGCATTAATCGATATGCCTCGCTCGATCTTGCCATGGACGAGACGCTGACCCGTGCCGCGCTCGATGTGTCCGGCCGGCCGTTTCTCGTTTGGCAGGTTGCGTTCTCGGCGGCAAAAATCGGCACGTTCGACACCGAACTGGTGCGCGAGTTCTTTCAGGCACTCTCGCAAAATGCCGGGATCACGTTACACGTGACCAACATCTATGGGGCCAACAATCACCACATCGCCGAGACCTGTTTCAAGGCGGTTGCGCGCACGTTACGTAACGCGATAGAAACCGATCTCCGCCAGAAGGACGCCATTCCTTCCACCAAAGGCACGTTGAACGGCTGACGAAAGGACTTCAGCATGGCCAGTTTTCTGGTGCTGGCACCGCGATTGGAGAACGGCCAGCGCGATGAGGACAGGACTGTCTTCATCCGCGATGGGTTTGCCTTTGTGGCTCTCATCGTGCCTTTCCTTTGGCTGCTCGTGCATCGCCTGTGGTTCGAGGCCGCGCTGATTCTTGCCGCCGCCGTCATCATTTCCCTGATCGGCGACTATACGGGTCATGACGACATGGCGGCGTTCATCGCAATGTTGCTCTCATTGCTCGTGGGACTGGAGGCCAATGGTTGGCGTGCTGCAGCCCTGGAGCGGCGAGGCTACGAACAACTTGGCATTGTGGATGCAGATAACGCGGCCGATGCGGAAACAATCTGGTTCCTTCGACCGAAGGTGACCCGGCCGGCACCGCCGGCAGGACCCGCAAGCGTCAAGCCTGAAGCGGCTGTCCTGCCAGCTGCACCAAAGGCCTTGCTTGGCGGCATGGTCGGGCTGGTCAGCCATCGCGGAGAGAATTGAGCATGCGCGTTGCCATCATCGACTATGGTTCGGGCAATTTGCGTTCGGCCACCAAGGCCTTCGAGCGTGCGGCGCGCGAGAGCGGCATTGGCGCGACCATCCATCTGACCGACGATGCGGACCTCGTGCGGAAGGCGGACAGGATTGTTCTTCCCGGCGTCGGCGCCTATGCCGACTGTAACCGCGGCTTGCATGCGGTTCCCGGCATGGTGGACGCCATCAACGAGGTGGTGGTTGAAAGGGCGCGGCCTTTTCTCGGCATCTGCGTTGGCATGCAGCTCATGTCATCACGCGGCTTGGAAAAGACTATCACCAACGGCTTTGACTGGATCAAGGGCGATGTTCGAGAGATGGTGCCGTCCGATCCAGCGCTGAAGATCCCGCAGATCGGCTGGAACACCATTCGCCTTGCCCGGCCGCATCCGCTCTTCGACGGGATCGAAACGGGACCGAATGGTCTGCATGCCTATTTCGTCCATTCCTATTTTCTCGATGCCGAGATTGAAAACGACGTGCTCGCCGTAACCGACTATGGCGGTGCCGTAACGGCTGCCGTGGCTAATGACAATATGGCCGGCACGCAGTTTCATCCGGAAAAGAGCCAGGCGCTTGGCCTGGCCCTGATTGCCAATTTCCTGAGGTGGTACCCGTGATTCTCTTTCCCGCAATCGACCTGAAGGACGGGCAATGCGTGCGCCTCAAGCTCGGCGATATGGATCAGGCAACGGTCTATAATGCCGATCCGGCAGCGCAGGCCAAAGAATTCGAAGATCAGGGATTCGAATGGTTGCATGTGGTCGATCTCAACGGCGCCTTTGCGGGCGAGACGGTCAATGGCGCCGCAGTTGAGGCCATTCTCAAGGCGACGAAGAATCCGGTCCAGCTTGGCGGCGGCATCCGTACGCTCGAGCACATTGAGACCTGGCTGGCCAAGGGCCTCGAGCGCGTCATACTCGGTACAGTCGCGGTGCGCGACCCGGCGCTGGTCATCGAGGCGTGCAAGCGCTTTCCCGGCAGGATCGCCGTCGGTATCGATGCCAAAGGCGGCAAGGTTGCCGTCGAAGGCTGGGCGGAAGCATCGGCCTTGGGTGTTGTCGAACTGGCGCATAAATTTGAAGGGGCCGGGGTTGCCGCCATCATCTATACGGATATCGACCGTGATGGTGTGCTCACTGGCATCAATTGGGAATCGACGCTGCAACTGGCCGAGGCGGTGTCCATACCCGTCATAGCATCGGGTGGCCTTGCCTCCATCGCCGACATTGTTCGCATGACCATGCCCGATGCGGCCAAGCTCGAGGGCGCAATCTCGGGGCGCGCGCTTTACGATGGCCGGATCGATCCGGCGGAAGCGTTGCAGGTCCTGCGCGAAGCAAGGGAGCGCGCCGCATGACCCTCAAGGCCCGTGTCATCCCCTGCCTCGACGTCAAGGACGGCCGCGTGGTCAAGGGTGTCAATTTCGTTGATCTGATCGACGCCGGCGACCCCGTCGAAGCTGCCAAGGCCTATGACGCGGCGGGTGCGGACGAGCTCTGCTTTCTCGATATCACCGCATCGTCGGACAATCGCGAGACGATTTTCGATGTTGTCGCCCGCACCGCCGAGCAGTGTTTCATGCCACTGACCGTCGGCGGTGGTGTGCGCACCGTTGCCGATATCCGCAAATTGTTGCTTGCCGGGGCCGACAAGGTGTCGATCAACACGGCGGCGGTCAAGAATCCGGAATTCATCGCCGAGGCTGCCGACAAGTTCGGCAACCAGTGCATTGTCGTGGCGATCGATGCCAAGAAAGTATCGCGCGAGGGCGAGGCTGATCGCTGGGAGATTTTCACCCATGGCGGCAGGCAGGCAACCGGCATCGACGTGGTAGAGTTCGCGCGCAAGGTGGTCGACCTCGGTGCCGGCGAAATTCTGCTGACGTCGATGGACCGCGACGGCTCCAAGATCGGCTACGACATCCCTGTGACTCGCGCCATCGCCGATGCGGTACGTGTGCCGGTCATCGCATCGGGAGGCGTCGGCAATCTCGATCACATGGTGGAAGGCATCCTCGACGGTCATGCTTCGGCGGTGCTGGCCGCATCGATCTTCCACTTTGGCACCTATACGATCAGTGAGGCAAAAGCTCATATGGCGGCGGCGGGCATTCCAATGCGCCTTGATCCCGTCCGTTCACTGAAGGAGACGCGATGACCGCATTCACCCTTGCCGATCTCGAGCGCATCGTGGCGGAGCGCGCCGCGTCCGCGGATATCAAATCATACACGGCGAGCCTCTATGCGAGAGGCATTGGCAAGGCCAGCCAGAAACTCGGAGAAGAGGCGGTTGAAACCGTCATTGCGGCGATCTCCGGCGACCGCCAGGGCGTTGTTTCGGAAAGTGCCGATTTGCTCTATCATCTGCTCGTCGTTCTGGGCATTTCCGGCATCAAGCTCGAGGAAGTGCTTGGCGAGCTTGAACGGCGTACGGCCCAGTCCGGGCTCGAAGAAAAAGCCGCGCGTGGACATGACTGATCATGTTTAAGGCACCGGCGTCCGAACGGCAGACGGAAGGGGAAGTCATGGATCAATTGGCGCCCAGCGAGTTTTCGCCCTACCGCTTCTTCAGTGCGGAGCGATGGGCCGAGTTTCGCGCCGATACGCCCATGACACTGACCTATGACGAGGTGAAGCGGCTCCGCTCGTTGAACGACCCGATCGATCTTGATGAGGTGACGCGAATTTACCTTTCGCTGTCCCGGCTTCTGTCGGCGCATGTGGAAGCGAGCCAGCTGCTCTTCTACCAGCGCCGCCAGTTCCTCAACACCAGCGAGGCGTTCAAGACGCCGTTCATCATCGGTATCGCCGGATCGGTAGCAGTCGGCAAATCCACTACAGCGCGCGTGCTGAAGGAACTTTTGGCCCGCTGGCCGTCGAGCCCCAAAGTCGATCTCGTCACGACGGACGGATTCCTCTATCCGAATGAAGTCTTGCGCGCCAAGGGCCTGATGGAGCGCAAGGGTTTTCCCGAGAGTTACGATGTAGGCATGGTTTTGCGTTTTCTGTCGCAGATCAAGGCCGGCCAGCGCAACGTCAACGCGCCGCTCTATTCGCACCTGACCTATGATGTGCTGCCGGGGCAGTTCCAGACCGTCGATGCGCCGGACATCCTGATTTTCGAAGGCATCAATGTGCTTCAGGTTCGCGATCTGCCTGAGGACGGCAAGATGGTGCCGTTCGTGTCGGATTTCTTCGACTTCTCGATCTATATCGATGCTGATGAAGAGCTGATCCACAGATGGTACATCAGCCGCTTCATGCGGTTGCGCGAAACCGCTTTCAAGGATCCGAGCTCGTTCTTTCATCGCTACTCGACGATTTCTGATGATGCGGCCCTTTCGATCGGCGAGAGCCTGTGGTCCAACATCAACCTGAAGAACCTCAAGGAAAACATCCTGCCGACCCGGCCGCGCGCCGATCTGATCCTGCGCAAGGGCGACAATCATCTCATCGAAGAAGTCGCGCTCAGGAAGCTGTGACGCGCCTCAAGGTCAGGTTGATCCGGGCCGTGCTCTTCAGCAGCGTCGAGGTGCCGGGATAGATGCGGTCGACCCCATGAAAGGCCAGCCGGCCTTCACCGCCAAGCACGATCACGTCGCCGCTTGAGAGCCTGATCGACTGCGTCTTGTCGTTGCGCTTGGTGCCACCGAAGCGGAAGAGGCATGCATCGCCAAGCGAGACCGATACGACGGGGGCCTGAAAGTTCTGCTCGTCGCGATCTTGGTGCTGACCCATTTTCGCCGTGTCGGAATAGAAGTTCACAAGGCAGGCTTCTGGCGGTTGCGGGTAGTTCCCCACCTCTTCCCATAGTGCAAGCAGACGCTGCGGAATGGCCGGCCAGGGATTGTGTGTCACCGGATGCAGGGCTTGATACCGGTAGCCCAGCTCCTTATCGGTGACCCAACCGAGTGCACCACAATTGGTCATGCGCACGCTCATCTCTTTGCCGGTCTTTGGCATTGCCGGAACATAGAGCGGTGCTTGCGCGACCACTGCCCGGATTTCCTCAACCAGCGCAGACTGCTGGTCCGCGTCGAAATGATCCGGATAGTAGCGAATGCCGGGTGCAAGCAGGAGCATGGGTCAGCCAGAACCGTCAAAGACATAAAGGCCCGGCTGCATCCGCGCCGGGCCTTTGAAGAATAGCGACTGGATCAGCCAAGGTCCGGGATGCGCAGGACCTGGCCCGGATAGATTTTGTCGGGATGGGAGAGCATCGGCTTGTTGGCTTCGAAGATAAACGTGTTCTTGGCGCCCTTACCCTTGCCATACTGGGATTCGGCGATCTTCCACAGATTGTCGCCCTTCTTGACCGTGTAGAAGACAGGTGCCTTTGCCACCGAGCCAGTCGTCACCGTGTCGACCTTCAAATTGTCGGTCTCGACCTTCGAGATACCAAGGGAATTGCCGACCGCAATGATCGCCTTCTCCAGGATCTCCTGGTTGGTCACATTGCCCTTGAGAACCGCTTTGTCGCCCTCGACGACCACCTGGACATTCTCCGTGCCAAGTTGGTGCGAATCGAGTTCCTTTTTCAGATCCTCGGCCTTTGGCTCATCATCGCCGATGCCGATTTTCTTGCCTACGGATTTAACGAAATCAAATAGTCCCATGACTGGCTCCTTGATGATTGTTCAAACCGACAGATGCTGTTGTCGCATTCTGCGAAGCACATGAAAAGACAAGAAAAACGGCTGCAGTTAATATTCCGATCCCGAGTCTAATCCCCTTTGACCCTGCCGCGCATCTTTTTCACGTCGGCCCGGCCTGATTTTTCCTTGAGGCGCCGTTCGATGGAGCCTTTTGTTGGTCTCGTCTTCTTGCGCGGCGGCGGTGGCGGCTCGGCAGCCTTGGCGATGAGAGCCAGCATGCGCTCCCGCGCGTCCTGCCGATTGCGTTCCTGGGTGCGGAAGCGGCTCGCCTCAATCAGAACGTCCCCCTCCTTGGTGGCGCGCTGACCTGCGAGCTTGACGAGGCGGGAAAATACGTCGTCGGGCAGGCCGGCGCGTGCCGCCAGGAAACGCAGTTGGACCGCAGTCGATACCTTGTTGACGTTCTGTCCGCCGGGCCCGGCCGAGCGAATGAAACTTTCCTCCAGATCGCTTTCGTCGATCCAGATTCGGTTGGTGATTTTGATCCGGCTGCGACTTTCTTCCATGATTGGGATTGGTAGCCCAATCTTTGATTCGCGGAAAGCAGCAGGCATTGCATTAGCATGCAAAAGCCCCGCCGGTTTTGCCAGCGGGACCCTCGTTGTCAAAAACGCATCGAATTATTCGGCAGCAACCGGCGTATGCGGTGCAGCAGCCCGGATGTCGCTGTCGACATGGCTCTCGAATTTCCCGAAGTTGCGGATGAACATGTCGACCAGCTTCGTTGCCTGAGCGTCATAGCCAGCCTTGTCCGACCACGTCGAGCGCGGGTCAAGGATGGACTGGTCGACGCCAGGAACTGAAACCGGTACCGCAAAGCCGAAGTTCGGGTCGGTCCTGAACTCGACATTCTTCAGCGATCCGTCGAGTGCCGCGGTCAACAGTGCGCGCGTCGCCTTGATTGGCATGCGCTTTCCTGTGCCATAGGCGCCTCCGGTCCAGCCGGTATTGACCAGCCAGCAATCGACGTCGTGCTGGGCAATCAAATCGCGCAGCAAATTGCCGTACTCCGATGGATGGCGCGGCATGAAGGGTGCGCCAAAGCAGGTTGAGAACGTGGCCTCGGGCTCGGTCACGCCGCGCTCGGTGCCCGCCACCTTGGCGGTGTAGCCGGAAAGGAAGTGATACATGGCCTGTGCCGGCGTGAGCTTGGCAATGGGCGGCATGACGCCGAACGCGTCGGCGGTGAGCATGATGATGTTCTTCGGATGACCCGCCTTGCCGGTCTTCGATGCATTCGGGATGAAATCCAGCGGATAGGCGCAGCGGGTGTTCTCCGTCAGCGATCCATCGTTGAAGTCCGGGCGCCGGTTTTCGTCCAGAATGACATTCTCAAGCACGGTTCCGAAACGCTGCGTCGTTGCATAGATTTCCGGTTCAGCCTCGGCGGAGAGACGGATGGTCTTGGCATAGCAGCCGCCTTCGAAATTGAAGACGCCGTGTTCACCCCAGCCATGTTCGTCATCACCAATCAATGTGCGGGCCGGATCGGCCGAAAGCGTGGTCTTGCCGGTGCCGGACAGGCCGAAGAAAACCGCAGTATCGCCGTCCGGGCCCTCATTGGCCGAGCAATGCATGGGCATGACGCCCTTGGCCGGCAGAATATAGTTGAGCGCCGTGAATACGGATTTCTTCATCTCGCCGGCATAGGCCGAGCCACCAATCAGGACGATCAACCGTTCCAGATCGACGGCAATCACGGTTTCGGTCCGCGTGCCATGCCTTGCCGGATCGGCGCGGAACGACGGCAGATCGATGATCGTCATTTGCGGCACAAAGCTTGCAAGCGCCTGACGGTCGGGCCGGATCAAAAGGTTGCGGATGAACAAGGAGTGCCAGGCGAATTCCGTAATGACGCGGGTATTGAGCTTGTACTCGTCATCGGCGCCGCCGATCAGATCCTGAACGAACAGGTCCTTGCCCTTCGCCTGTTCGACGAAATCGGCATACAGCAGCCCAAACGCGTCAGGCGACATCGGCGCGTTATTGTCCCACCAGACATGATCCTCGGTGGCAGCGTCCCGAACGACAAATTTGTCCTTGGGCGAGCGACCCGTGTGTTGGCCCGTGCGGGCGACCAGTGCGCCCTGATTGGTGAGTTGCGCTTCACCACGCCGCAAGACCTCTTCGTAAAGCGCTGCAGCTTCCAGATTGTAATAGACCGCCGAAAGCTCCTTCAAGCCTGAGGTGCCGAGCGCGATGGCCGCGTTGTGGGTACCGGTCTCTCTTGTCATGTGTCCGCCGTTGTTTGAGAAGATCAAGGGTAAAAATCTACTTATGCCGCGTCTCGCATATTCCAGCGGGATTGCGGTCACTAAGGTCAAAAGCAGAAATATTCAGTACTATCAAACGTTTAATCGATTTAAAGAATTTAAATTTTTTTAAATCGGTTTAAATAATAGGAAATTCCGCTTCTCTTCCGTATACGTCAAAGCGGGCAAAACCGGTGCAGATGACACAGCCCCGGATCTGTGCCACATTTTGTACCTAATTTGTACTGCACAAGCGGTGGCAAATTAACGGCATAAGGAAAGGCAGCGCATGAGGGAAGTACCCGCAATGCAGACTATCGCGCTCGTCGATGACGATCGCAACATTCTGACCTCCGTATCCATTGCGCTTGAATCGGAAGGCTATCGTGTCGAGACCTACACCGACGGTGCCTCGGCGCTCGATGGCTTGATGGCCCGTCCGCCGAACCTTGCCATTTTTGATATCAAGATGCCGCGGATGGACGGAATGGAACTGCTGCGCCGCCTGCGCCAGAAATCAGACCTGCCCGTAATATTCCTCACGTCGAAGGATGACGAGATCGACGAACTTTTCGGTTTGAAAATGGGCGCCGATGACTTCATCACCAAACCATTTTCGCAGCGGCTGTTGGTCGAGCGGGTCAAGGCGGTCCTGCGCCGTGTTGCCGCGCGCGATGGCGTGGCAAAGCCTGGCAGTGTCCAGGCAAAATCCCTTGAACGCGGTCAGCTGGTCATGGACCAGGAGCGCCACACCTGCACATGGATGGGCGAGCCCGTGACGCTGACGGTTACCGAATTCTTGATCCTGCATTCGCTGGCACAGCGCCCAGGTGTCGTCAAAAGCCGCGATGCACTCATGGATGCGGCCTATGACGAACAGGTCTACGTTGACGATCGCACCATCGACAGCCATATCAAGCGCCTGCGCAAGAAATTCAAGGTGGTTGACGACGACTTCGACATGATCGAGACGCTCTACGGCGTTGGTTATCGTTTCCGCGAAACCTGATAGAATTGCGGTCCCTTAAGCGATAGATGGAGCGGAAGCTTGTACCCTGCTTTCACAGGCAAGCGATACGCGGTAGAACAAGCTTGTCTCATGGTGACACGAGTGCCATGAGACAGTGCGATTGATGGGTTTCTGAGGCAGAAATGGTAGCCGGGCTGCAAAGCGGCAATATTACGCGCAAGAGCGCCGTTATGCGCCGGAAGCGTTCGCTTGCCTTGAGGCGCTTCTTCAAGCCCCTCAATCGCGTCTTCGGCAACTATCTGTTTTCGAGCCTGACCCGCCGCATTCTCTTTCTCAATCTTGCCGGTCTTGCCGTGCTTTTGTCCGGCATCATGTATCTCAATCAATTCCGTGACGGGCTGATCGATGCACGCGTCGAAAGCCTGATGACCCAGGGCGAGATCATTGCCGGCGCCATCGCCTCGTCGGCGACGGTGGATACAAATTCCATTGCGATCGACCCAGAAAAGCTTTTGGAATTGCAGGCAGGGCAGAGCATCACTCCATCGCCGGATGTCCTCGACAATCTCGATTTTCCGATCAATCCGGAGCGCGTGGCGCCGGTACTGCGCCGGTTGATTTCGCCCACCCGCACGCGCGCCCGCATCTACGATCGCGATTCCAACCTCCTGCTCGATTCCCGTCACCTCTATTCGCGCGGGCAGGTGTTGCGCTACGAGCTTCCGCCCATCGACGGCGAGGAGCCGAGTTTCTTCGAGCGTCTGACCAATCGCATGACGCGGATGCTGCGCCGCAGTGACCTGCCGATTTATCAGGAACAGCCGGGCGGCAATGGTTCGTCCTATCCTGAAATCGTCAAGGCGCTGACGGGGTCGCCGGCAACCGTGGTTCGCATGACGGAAAAGGGCGAGCAGATCGTCTCCGTCGCCGTGCCCATCCAACGTTTCCGCGCTGTGCTCGGCGTGCTGCTGCTGTCCACTGAAGGCGGCGATATCGACAAGATCGTGCAGGGTGAGCGCTACGCGATCATCCGCGTCTTCACCGTCGCGGCGCTGGTCATGGCGATCCTGTCGCTGTTTCTGGCATCGACCATCGCCAATCCGCTGCGCCGACTTGCTGCCGCAGCCGACCGGGTGCGACATGGGGTCAAGAACCGTGAAGAGATCCCGGACTTTTCGGAGCGTCAGGATGAGATCGGCCATCTCTCGACTTCGATCCGCGACATGACCAATGCGCTGTATGCCCGTATTGAATCGATTGAGAGCTTCGCCGCCGATGTCAGTCATGAGCTGAAAAATCCGCTCACCTCTCTCAGAAGTGCTGTTGAGACTTTGCCGCTGGCCAAGAATGATGAATCGCGCAAGCGATTGATGGATGTGATCCAGCACGACGTGAAGCGCCTCGATCGTTTGATTACCGATATTTCCGATGCCTCGCGCCTCGACGCCGAACTGGCGCGCGAGGATTCCGAGCACGTCGATCTGAAAAATCTGCTCGGCAATCTCGTCACGGCTGCGCGCGAAGTTCGCCGCAACAAGAAAGACACGCAGATCGAATTCGTGGTCGGCAAGCTTCCCAACAACCGGAAGGGCTTCTTTGTTGTCGGCCACGATCTTCGCCTTGGGCAGGTCGTATCGAACTTGATCGAGAACGCCCGCTCCTTCGTGCCTGTCGCCGGAGGGCTCATCACTGTTTCACTCCAGCATCTGGGTGACCGCATTCGCATTGTCGTTGAAGATAACGGTCCCGGTATCCGGGTTGACCAGATCGACCGGATTTTCGAGCGATTCTACACCGATCGACCTTCCGGCGAGGCCTTTGGGCAAAATTCCGGCCTCGGCCTTTCGATCAGCCGTCAGATCGTCGAAGCCCATGGCGGCACGTTAAATGCCGAAAACATTATCGATCCGAAAGAATCCGATAATTATGTCGGTGCGCGGTTCACGGCCATTCTTCCTGTCGAGGTCTGATGGCACGTCAAGCTGAGCCACAGGGCGAACTTGCACACGCGACGGCTGTCATCCTCGGTGAATGTGGCATCCTCATCCTCGGCGCGTCGGGCGCGGGCAAATCGTCCATCGCACGTGCCCTGATTGACCGTGCTGAGGCGAGGGGCATGTTTGCAGCGCTGATCAGCGACGACCAATGCCGCTTGTTACCGGTTTCAGGCCGCATCATCTCCACGGCCCCCTCCTCCCTGCGAGGCGGTCTTGAAGTGCGCGGATCCGGCCTTCATGAGGTCGATTACGAGCCCTCAGCGGTCATTCATCTCGTCGCGGAACTGGTCGAGGCCGAACAGGCGGTTCGATTTGCGGAAGAGCGGACCGCGCAACTTCTTGGTGTCGCAATTCAACACATTCTCCTACCCAAACGAGAAGTAGAAGCAGCTTGCAGGGCCGTAGAGGCAAGGCTGTTGCACCCGGCGTGGAAAAAAATGCTAAGTAATCCAAATGGTTGATATTTTATACTGCGATAAAATGACTGTCCGTCTTGCTGGCGCCATTTTTCCACTTGCCTTCGCGAATCGTCCTGCCAGAATGCGACACCTGCCAAACGGGGCATTTAATGCGCGGATAAAAGCCCGTACTCAAGGGGTTGGCGCGACAGGAGCAGTTTCAGAATGATCGGACTCGTGCTTGTGACGCACGGAAGACTGGCTGAAGAATTTCATCATGCCGTGGAGCATGTTGTCGGCCAGCAGGAATATTTGGAAACCGTATCGATCGGTGCGGATGATGATATGGAGCAGCGTCGACGCGATATCGTCGATGCGGTTGCCCGCGCCGATAATGGTTCGGGCGTCATCATTCTGACCGACATGTTTGGCGGAACGCCTTCCAATCTGGCGATTTCCGTGATGGAGTCGGGCAAGGTCGAGGTCATTGCCGGGGTGAACCTGCCGATGCTGATCAAGCTCTCCAGCGTGCGGGTCACGAACGATATGGCGGCATCGCTGCGTGAAGGTCAGGATGCCGGACGAAAATATATTAACGTGGCCAGCCAGGTGCTGACAGCCAAATAGAGGTTATGGATGCGCCTGACTGCGGAAACGACCGGCACATTTGATCCGGACAATGCACTTGTGGAGTCATTCGAGATCGTCAACCGGCGTGGTCTGCATGCGCGCGCTTCCGCCAAGTTCGTCCAGCTGGTCGATGGCTTCGATGTGCATGTGCGGGTCGAGAAGGACGGCATGACCGTCGGGGGCACGTCGATCATGGGCCTGATGATGCTTGCTGCGTCGCCTGGCTGCTGCATCAAGGTCAGCGCCTCCGGCCTGCAAGCGCGGGAACTGATGAAGGCTCTCGGCGCACTGATCGCCGACAAATTCGGCGAAGAGGCTTGATCCTTCTGTCAGACCGACTGGACTATCCAATCGGCTCTTTACATATGCACGCATAAGGATTTCTTTATATCCCATTGTGCGCTGTTGCCTAATCTGCTAGTCAACAGCATCTCCGGCCGCCCCCGATCGTGCGCGCGGCCATACCGAATTTGCAAAATGGAGCTGACAGAGATGGCCGAGAAGCAGGATTACATTGTCAAGGACCTTGAACTGGCCGCGTGGGGCCGCAAGGAAATCGAAATCGCCGAGACTGAGATGCCAGGCCTCATGGCTAGCCGCGAAGAATTTGGTGCGTCGCAGCCGCTGAAAGGCGCCCGCATCACTGGCTCGCTGCACATGACCATTCAGACCGCCGTTCTGATCGAGACCCTGCAGGCGCTCGGCGCCAAGGTTCGCTGGGCCTCGTGCAACATCTTCTCGACGCAGGACCATGCTGCTGCTGCCATCGCAGCCACCGGCACGCCGGTTTTTGCCGTCAAGGGCGAAACGCTCGAGGAATACTGGACCTACACGGATCAGATTTTTCAATGGCCGGATGGTCAGCCGTCCAACATGATCCTCGATGATGGCGGCGACGCCACCATGTACATCCTGATTGGCGCCCGCGCCGAAGCCGGCGAAGACGTCCTTTCCAATCCGGGCAGCGAGGAAGAAGAGATCCTCTTTGCACAGATCAAGAAGCGGATGAAGGAGACGCCAGGCTTCTTCACCAAACAGCGTGAAGCTATCAAGGGCGTCACCGAGGAAACCACGACCGGTGTCAATCGTCTGTATCAGTTGCAGAAGAAGGGCCTGTTGCCGTTCCCGGCGATCAACGTCAATGACAGCGTCACCAAGTCGAAGTTCGACAACAAATATGGCTGCAAGGAGTCGCTGGTCGATGGTATCCGCCGTGCCACCGACGTGATGATGGCCGGTAAGGTCGCCGTCGTCTGCGGTTACGGGGACGTTGGCAAGGGGTCGGCACAGTCGCTGAACGGCGCTGGCGCACGCGTCAAGGTCACGGAAGTCGATCCGATCTGCGCTCTGCAGGCGGCAATGGACGGTTTTGAAGTTGTAACGCTCGAAGACGCGGCTCCGACTGCCGACATCATCATCACCACGACCGGCAACAAGGATGTCATCACCATCGATGACATGCGCAAGATGAAGGACATGGTCATCGTCGGCAATATCGGCCACTTCGACAATGAGATCCAGGTCGCTGCGCTGCGCAACCTCAAGTGGACCAATATCAAGCCGCAGGTCGATATGATCGCGTTCCCTGATGGCAAGCGTCTTCTGCTCCTGTCCGAAGGCCGTCTGCTCAATCTCGGCAATGCCACGGGGCATCCGAGCTTCGTCATGTCCGCTTCGTTCACCAATCAGGTTCTCGCCCAGATCGAGCTTTATAGCCGCGGCGAAAAGTACAAGAACGAGGTCTACGTCTTGCCGAAACACCTCGATGAAAAGGTGGCCCGCCTCCATCTCGACAAGCTCGGTGCGAAATTGTCGGTTCTTTCCGAAGAACAGGCTGCCTATATCGGTGTAACACCAAAGGGTCCATTCAAGTCGGACCACTACAGATATTGATCTGATCAGTGTATACCCACAACATATGGGAGCCGGAGGATTGACAAATTCTCCGGCTTTCTTTTTTCCCGCCAGTTCTTCCCGTCGATTCGCTCAAGGTTTATTGTAGTGATTCGGGATGGCGCTGTTTCCGGTGGGCCAAACGATTGAAAAATCGAGAGGAAAGGAACAGCCGGCATTCGTCTGGATGGGGCAGCGACGGTTGATATGACGATTGGTGATGGCGATGTTCGCAGTAGACATGCAGCATACGGACGGCCGGTGCTGAACAGACTGCGGAACCTGGCCAAGAGCGCTGGCTCCGCACTCGCAATCGTCTCGACCTTTCCCCTCGCAGCTCATGCCGAGGACCCCCTTGGAAAAATCAACACACCTTTTGGCGTCGCGTTCGGCACGTTCGAGGTTGTGCAGTTCGCCATGTTCCTCGGCGCGATGGGCGCCGCATTGCTTTCCGCCGGCTGGCTCATTCGCGAACGCAGCCGCATCGCCAATGAAAATCGCCAGCTTCGCGACAAGGTTGCCGATCTCAACGTGACGGTGCAGCGCAATGAGGCGATGCTCAACCTCAAGGATCAGCGCATCATCGTTTGGGAGGGTAATTCCAGCACGCCCAATCTGATCGGCAGCCTGCCGCCCGAGATTGGCGTTCCTGAACCACGGGCGCTGTTTCTTGCGTTTGGCCGCTGGTTGCGCGTGGAATCCGTCACGCTGCTCGATCGTTCCATTGCCGCCCTGCGCGAAAAGGCACGGCCGTTCGATATTGCCGTCGAGACCTCGAAAGGCGCACCGCTGGAAATTCAGGGCCGAACCTCCGGAGGCTATGCGATTGTCCGCTTTATCAATCTGGGTGAGGCAAGAGCCGCGCAGGCGCTGCTCAAGACCGAGAATTACCAACTCAGCGAAGCGGTCGGTACTCTGCGCGGCCTTCTGGAATCGGTGGAAATGCCGGCTTGGAGCCGCGACGGCGATGGCCGCCTGAACTGGGTCAATGCGGCCTACGCGAAGGCAGTTGATGTCCGCGATGTTCATATGGCTGTCAGCGAAGCGCGCGAACTTTTTGGTGCGCAGGCACGCGAACGGATCGGACGCGACAAGACCGCCGCTCGCCGCTTCCACGACCAGCTTTCCACGGTCGTAGGCGGCGACAGGCACGTGTTCCGCGTGACGGATGTTGCAGGTAGTGGCGGTTCAGCCGGTATCGCGTTGGATGTCAGCGAGATAGAACTGGTACGCGAAGAGCTGAAACGCACTGTCCTCAATCATTCGGACACGCTCGACCAGTTGAATTCGGCTGTCGCCATGTTTGATGCCAACCGCAAGCTGGAGTTCTTCAATCAGGCGTTCGCGAAGCTCTGGGGCCTCGAGACCGCATTTCTCGAAAGCCATCCCGACAATGCCATGCTGCTTGACCGCTTCCGTAGTGACGGCACCCTGCCTGAGCAGCCCGACTGGCGGCGCTGGAAGGAACAGGTATTGTCGGCTTACCACTCGGTGGAATCCCAGGAGCATCTCTGGTACTTGACTGATGGCCGCACGCTGCGCGTCATCGTCAATCCGCAGCCGAAGGGCGGCGTTACCTGGGTCTTCGAGAACCTGACGGAAAAGCTCGAATTGCAGAGCCGCTACAACACGCTGATCAAGGTTCAGGGCCAGACGCTCGACCATCTGGCGGAAGGCGTGGCGGTATTTGGTTCCGACGGCAAGATCCGGCTGTCCAATCCCGCCTTCGCTTCCCTGTGGTCACTCAAGCGCGAGCAAGTCGCGGAAGGCACGCACATCTCGGCAATCCGCCGCCTGTGCGAGCCGGGGTCGGACGCGGCGCATTGGGAAACCTTCGTTACGACGGTGACCGGATTCGATGACGAGCGCCAGTCGCTATCCGGCCATATTGAGCTTTCGACCGGCAAGATACTGTTCTATGCCACCGCGCCGCTGCCCAACGGCCAGACGATGCTCACCTTTGTGGACGTCACGGACTCGGTTCGGGTCGAGCGCGCGCTTAAGGAAAAGAATGAAGCGCTGGAGCGCACGGACGAGCTGAAGAACGATTTCGTCCAGCATGTTTCCTACGAACTGCGCTCACCCCTCACCAACATCATCGGCTTTACCGAGCTTCTGCAGACGCCGATGACCGGTCCGCTCAATGATCGCCAGCGCGATTATCTCGACCATATCGGCACCTCCTCGTCGGTGCTTTTGACAATCGTCAACGACATCCTTGATCTCGCCACGGTTGACGCTGGGATCATGGAACTCGACATCAGCGACGTCTCGGTTGCCGATGCGATCACGACTGCGTCGGAGAAGGTCGCCGACCGGCTCAACGAGCACAATATCGTCCTCGATATTCGCATAGCCCCGGGGACAGGCTCTTTCCGGGCCGATGCGAGCCGCGTCAAGCAAGTCTTGTCGAACCTGCTCAGCAATGCCGCCAACTACGCACCCGAGGGCAGCACGGTCACACTTTCCTGCTGGCGGGAACAGGCGGAGATGGTGTTCAGCGTACAGGATACGGGTCCTGGCATGCCGAGCTATGTGCTCGACAGCATCTTCAAGCGCTTCCAGCCCTATCCGAATGGCGGCCGCAAGCGCGGCGCGGGCCTCGGCCTCTCCATTGTCAAAGGCTTCGTCGAATTGCACGGCGGCACGGTCGATATCGACAGCGCTTCGGGAAAGGGTACGCTGGTAACCTGCCGCTTCCCGCTGGAAGCGCGGACGTTCAGTATCGCTGCCGAATAGAGCCTCATGGCATCCCTTACGATCCAGCTTGGCACCACCGAAGACACGGCAAGGCTGGGTCAGGATCTGGCGCTGGCTTTGAAGAAGGGCGACCTCGTTCTATTGTCGGGTGATCTCGGTGCCGGCAAATCCACGCTCGCGCGCGGTCTGATCCGTACGATCGCCGATGACATTGACTATGAAGTTCCCAGCCCGACTTTCACGCTTGTTCAATCCTATCCGGAATTGCGCCTGCCGATCAGCCATGTCGACCTTTATCGCCTGTCCCATGCCGAGGAGGTCGATGAACTTGGTCTTGAGGAGGCGCTGGAGGAGGGCGTCGTCCTCGTCGAGTGGCCGGAACGGGCCGAGGAAGCCTTGCCAAAGCAGGGCCTCAGCGTAACCTTCCTGAACGAGGGGGACGGACGCGAGGCGCTGATTGCCGGCGATCCCGCCATGATGGCAAGACTGGAACGATCCCTCGCGATCCGGAGATTTCTTGAAAAGTCCGGCTACGTGAATGCCGAAAGGCGCTATCTTCTCGGCGACGCCTCCGCCCGCGGCTACGAGACCCTGGCGATCGATGCGGAGCCTCCGCTGATCCTGATGAATTCGCCCTTCAACCCCGGTGGGCCAGTTCTGCGGGAGGGCAAGACATATATGCAGATAGCGCACCTGTCCCAATCGGTGACCGCGTTCGTGGCCCTGGACCGGTTGCTAGGATCGAGGGGTTTCGCGGTGCCCGAGATCCATGCGAGTGATCTCGAAAACGGCTTCCTCGTTCTCGAAAACCTTGGCAATGAAGGCATTGTCGACGCTACCGGATCCCCGATCGTCGAGCGCTACGAGGCGAGCGTGCGTTTGTTGGCCGGACTACACCGACGGGAATGGCCGCAGGACATTCCCGTTGCTGAAGGTTATTCACATCATATCCACAGTTTCGACCGCGATGCGATGATGATCGAGGTGGAGCTCTTGTCCGACTGGTACGTACCACGTATGCGCGGTGCACCGCTCGATTCGGCGCAAAAGGCAGATTACGTCGCGGCCTGGGACAACGTCTTTAGCCAGTTAAGCAATAGTGAGCAAAGTCTCCTGCTGCGCGATGTCCACTCGCCCAACATTCTCTGGCGCGGGGAGAAACGCGGGATCGCGCGTGTCGGGCTGATCGATTTTCAGGACGCCATGATCGGCCCGTCAGCTTACGATGTGGCATCGCTGGTACTTGATGCCCGCGTCACGATTAACCGCGAGGCGCAGGACGATCTCGTCGCTGCCTATATTGAAGAGCGACGGCTGTATGATCCCGCCTTCGACGGGGAAGCATTTCAGAAAGCCTTCGCAATCATGGCCGCTCAGCGAAACGCCAAGATACTCGGCATTTTCGTTCGCCTCGACGAAAGGGATGGCAAGCCAGCCTATTTGAAGCATCTTCCGCGCATACAGGCTTATCTCAACCGTGTTTTAGTCCATCCGGCACTGGCGCCAGTGAAGGAATGGTGCGAAAAGGCCGGTGTTCTTGTTTCGGAGAAATGATCGATGATGCGTCCCCGTACGGCGATGGTTCTGGCCGCCGGTCTTGGCAAGCGTATGGCCCCTATCACCAATACAATGCCAAAGCCGCTGATAAAGGTAGCCGGCAAACCATTGATCGATTGGGGCTTGGCGGCGCTACAGGCGGTCAATGTCGAGCGGGCGGTTGTCAATGTCCATTATCTCGCCGATCAGCTGGACGCGCATCTGGCAGGCCGGGCCTCGCCCTCGATCGTTGTGTCCGATGAGCGACAGGAACTGCTGGATTCCGCCGGAGGTATAGTCAAGGCTCTGCCTCAGCTGGGCACCGAGCCATTCTATGTCATCAACGCCGACACATTCTGGATTGATGGCCAGACGCCGAATCTTGTTCTCCTTGCCGAAGGATGGGATGATGCGCGCATGGACATTCTCCTCATGTTGGCAACGAAGGAACAGTCTACCGGCTATGACGGTCGTGGCGATTTCGCCATCAGCCCGGAAGGCCGCCTCCGCCGTCTCGCACCCGGAGAAACCTCCCCTCATATTTATGCGGGTGCAGCGATCGTCCATCCGCGCATTTTTGCCAATGCACCGGCGGGGAAAGCGTCGCTGAACAGTTATTTCGACACTGCGATTGCGTCAGACCGCCTCTACGGGCTGCATATGGATGGACTTTGGCTGACCGTCGGAACACCCGGCGCGATCGGCGAGGCGGAAGCCGCCATCGCCCGGGCCGAGCAAAGGCTTCATGTCTGAGCGCAGACATTCGCGGATATTCTCCATTGCGCCGGGTGTAGAATTCCTGCCCGCTCTGGTCGATGGGTTGCGGTCGGGCCGGCTCATACCGGGTTATCCCGCCGATCCCACAGACCCGATGGCGCTGGCGCATGCGACAATCTACGTGCCGACACGCCGCGCCGCCCGCACCCTACGCTCCCTGCTGGTCGAAAAAAGTCCGGTCAAATCCGCCATTCTTCCAACGATTCGTCCACTAGGCGACGTTGACGAGGACGCAGCGATGTTCGACATGGGCTCGGATGCTTTTTTCGAACTCCTGCCGCCCATGGGTTCGACTGAACGGCTGCTGCTGCTTGCGCAACTGGTGCGCCCATGGCGCGAGCGGCTGCCCGAGCATGTCCGCGCCCTCTTTGGCAATGAAGAAGTCGCCATTCCGGCTACGACCGCCGATGCCATCTGGCTCGCCCGTGATCTGGCTGGCCTGATGGACCAGGTGGAGACCGAGGCGAGTGGCTGGTCCACACTTGCCAACATCGTGTCGGACGATCTGCCCAACTGGTGGCAGGTGACGCTGGATTTCCTTGGCATCGTCACCAGCCTGTGGCCGGCGATTCTCGAGGAGCGCCACCGGTCCAATCCGGCCGCACACCGCAACCGCCTGATTGGGCTCGAGGCCGAACGGCTCTTGCGCGCGCCCCCAACTGGCCCGGTGATCGCCGCGGGCTCGACCGGCTCCATACCCGCTACGGCAAAGCTCCTGGCTGCTATTGCGTCGCTGCCGCAAGGCGCCGTAGTCCTCCCCGGACTTGACCGTGACATGGATGCGGCGAGCTGGGATGTCCTCGCCAAGGTCGAGGACAATCCGTCGATCTTCGGGCACCCGCAATATGGCCTGCGAAAGCTTCTCGGCGAACTAGGTGCCCTGCGCCAGGATGTCGTGCAGCTGGGTAAGCCCAGCCCGCAGAAACGCGTCCGCGAGCGGCTGCTCTCCGAGGCCATGCGGCCGGCCGAAACCAGCGATGCCTGGGCTGCACTTGATCGCGCGGATGACGCGTTTGCCGGCGCGATTGCACCCGTCGTTCTCGTGGAAGCCGCCAATGAAAGGGAGGAGGCGCTCGCCGTTGCGGTGGCCCTGCGCGATGCGATCGACCTGCCCGGGCGCACCGCGGCTCTGGTTACTGCCGATCGGGACCTCGCGCGGCGGGTATCAACGGAACTGTCCCGTTTCAACATTGCAGCCGATGATTCCGGCGGTTCCGCCTTGCGCGAGACCCAACCCGCGACGCTGCTGCGTCTTGCGCTTGAAACCGTCTTCAACCCGGGTGATCCCGTGGCGCTTTTGGCCCTGCTCAAGCATCCGCTCGCGCGGCTTGGACTTGAACGTGCGGCGGTGCGTCAGGCGGCAGAGACGGTCGAGATGGTCGCCCTGCGCGGCGGCACCGGCCGCGCCACCCTTTCCGGACTGGCCACGTTCTTTGACCAGCGGCTGGGCGAGGGCGGCAACACGCCATTCGAACCTGCATGGGTCCGGCAGATCTCGGTCGCTGACATCGAGGCGGCGCGCCTGGCCTGCACCGCGCTCAGCGCCAGCCTGGCTCCGCTCCTTGCTTTTGCCGATCGGGACGAAGAGGTTCAACTGCCGGAAATCGTTCATGCAACGGTGATTAGTCTGGAGTATCTGGCGCGGGATCACCAGGCCGACATAGGCGCGCTCTATTCGGGCGCTGCCGGTGAACAGTTTGCGGCTTTCCTGCGCAATCTGGTTTCCGCTGATACAGGGCTTGCGTTTCGCCCCGCCGAATGGCCGGGAATGGTCGAGGCATTGATTTCGGGCGAAGTGGTGAAACCCAAGGCTGGCGCCCATCCGCGCCTGTTCATCTGGGGTGCTCTCGAGGCGCGCCTGCAGAGCGTCGATACCGTAGTCATCGGCGGCCTTAACGAAGGGTCATGGCCGGGCAAGACGCGAAACGATCCCTTCATGTCGCGGCCGATGAAGTCGATCATCAATCTGGAGCCGCCGGAGCGGCGCACGGGCCTCGCTGCCCACGATTTTCAGATGGCGATGGGCATGGACCGGGTCATTCTCACCCGGTCGCAACGGGCAGCCAATGCACCGACAGTTGCCTCGCGTTGGCTCCAGAGGCTGGAAACCGTCGTTGGCAAGCGTGCTGCGGAGGCATTGCGCGCTCGCGGCGGCAAATATCTGCAGTGGGCACGCGAAATTGACCACGCGGCCGACGAGGAATTCGTCCGGCGCCCCGAACCGAAGCCGCCGCTCGATGCGCGCCCGAAGCACTATTCGGTGACCGAAATCGAAACCCTGCGGCGTGATCCCTATGCCATCTTTGCCCGCCGTATCCTGCGCCTGCGTCCGATCGAGCCGCTGATCCGTGATCCCGACGTGGCGGAACGTGGCTCGCTCTTCCACGATATTCTGGCCGACTTCACGGGAAGAAAGATCAATCCCACCGATCCGCATGCCAAGGCAAGGCTACTCGAAATCGGGCGCCAACATTTCGACGGTATCGCCTTGCCCGAAGAGATCGACGCGGTTTGGTGGCCGCGGTTTCAGGCACTTGCACCGGAGTTTATCGGGTGGGAACGTGAGCGTGCAGGGATCATCGCCGAGCGCTATCCGGAAATCGCCTCGAAGAAAATCCCGGTCGAGTCAACAGGCGTGACGCTTTCCGGTCGGGCGGATCGCGTCGATCTCAGGCGCGATGGTACGGTAGAGATCATCGACTATAAAACCGGCTCGACGCCATCGATAAAGCAGGCGCATGTGCTGCTCGCCCCGCAACTCGCGCTCGAAGCGGCGTTGCTGTTGCGCGGAGCCTTTCATGAGGTCGGCAAGCGCGCTGCGTCGGAACTCTTTTATGTTCGCCTGAAGCCGAATGGGCGGGTGGTGCCGGAGTCGATCCTGAAGAGCAAGGGTAGCGAAAAATCGGCCCCCGACCTTGGCGAACTCTCCTGGCGACGGCTTACCGAACTGCTGAGCACGTACCGCGATCCGCACAAAGGCTATCTGTCGCGGGCCCTGCCGTTCAAGGAGACCGATTTGACCGGCGACTATGATCACCTCGCCCGCGTGCTCGAATGGTCTGCAGGCGGGGCTGACGAAAATGGTGAGGCCGAATGAAAAAGCCCCGCATCATTCCCATGGAAACCATCGTCGATCAGAACAAGGCGGCGAACCCCATGGATTCCGTATGGGTTTCGGCCAATGCCGGATCGGGGAAAACCCACGTTTTGACAGAACGGGTCATTCGTCTGCTGCTCGACGGCACCGACCCCTCCAAGATTCTTTGCCTGACCTATACGAAAGCTGCCGCCGCGGTCATGCAGAACCGCGTCTTCGACCGCCTCTCCGAATGGGCGACGATGGATGAAGGCGGGCTTGCGCAAACCATTCAAGCGATCGATGGCACACCCCCCACCGCCCGTCGCCTTGCGCAGGCGCGGCGACTTTTTGCCCGCGCACTCGAAACGCCAGGTGGTCTCAAGATTCAGACCATTCACGCGTTCTGCGAGGCGATCCTCCATCAGTTTCCACTCGAAGCCAATATAGCCGGCCATTTCGAGCTGATGGACGATCTCATGCAGGTCGCCCTCGTCGGGGAAGCGCGCCGGCAACTGCTGCAATCGGCGCGCCTCGAAAGCAATGCCACCCTCGCCGCAGCCTTTGCCGACGTACTCGACGCCGCCGGGGAATTTGGCCTTCAGGCCCTGCTCGATGAAGCGGTGAACAAGCGGCATGATCTGGCGCAGTTCATCCGCGAGGTAGGCCATGATGATCTGCGCCGTCAGACCTTCTATGCCCACTTCGGCTTCATGGGCGATGAAACGGAAGACAGCATCCTTTCCACGCTCTGGCCCGTCGAGGAATTCGGCGATGCGATCATTGGCGAGATTCTCGATATATCGGACGGCGCCAAGCGCGCGCAGGAATTTGCATTAACCTTGCGGTTTGCCCGGGTCAGCGCGGAAACCGACAGGCGCGAAGAAGCTTTGCGCGAAGCCTTTTTCCTGAAATCCGGTGAACTGGTCAGCGGCGAGAAGCTCGCCTCCAAGGCCGTTCGCGACCGCGTGCCTGATTTCGCCGAGCGCTTTGACGCAGCAGCCCAGCGGGTTTTTCAGGGATTGGATCGCCTCAAGCAGTTGCGCCTCATTCGCCTCACGCTGGCCGCCATGGTTCTGATTGACGATCTGCTTGGCCGGTACCAGCAGATGAAGAGGGCGCGGGGGTTGCTCGATTTCGATGATCTTATCGTCAGGACCGTCACGTTGCTCGCGCGCCAGGACGCGGGACCATGGGTGCAGTATAAGCTCGACAAGGGCATCGACCATATCCTCGTGGACGAGGCACAGGACACCAGCCCAAATCAGTGGAACGTGATCCGCCTGCTCAGCGAGGAATTCTTTGCCGGGAAGACGGCGCGCGACATTCGCCGGACTCTGTTTGCCGTGGGCGATGAAAAGCAGTCCATCTATTCGTTTCAGGGAGCCGTCCCGGAAGATTTTGCCGAACACGGCAAGGCGACAGAGAGAAATACGAAACAATCCGAGCTGACCTTCGCTCGCGTCAATCTCAACTTCTCCTTCCGGTCCGCACCGGATGTGCTCTCCGCCGTGGACAGGGTCTTTGCTCGTCCCGAGGCCAATCGCGGCTTTGGCCCTGACCACGGTGCGACGGTTCACACAGCGATCCGTGACAATGAACCGGGCGAAGTGCAGATCTGGGACATGCTGACGCCGGAGACGATCCCCGAGGAAGACGACTGGCGTACACCCGTCGACAGCCTGCCGGCCCCTCCGGTCCGGCTCGCCGAGCAGATCGCCAAGACCATTGATCTTTGGCTCAAGCGCGGCGAAATAATTGCCGGTCAAAACCGCCGCATGGAGGCCCGCGACATCATGGTGCTCGTGCGCAAGCGTGATCAGTTCATGCCGGCGCTGTCGCGTGAATTGAAAAAACGCCATGTTCCTGTTGCTGGCGCGGACCGGCTGAAGCTTACGGACCACATCGCCATCAAGGATTTGATGGCACTTGGGCGGGTCATGCTGTTGCCCTCGGACGATCTGTCGCTCGCGGCGCTCCTCAAAAGCCCCCTTTTCAAGTTGGGCGACGAGCAGCTTTTCGTCCTTGCCCATGGCCGGGCCGAAAACGAGACCCTGTTTCAGCGCCTCAACGCCTGCGCCAATGACGACCTGACGCTCTATGCGATTGCACGCCGATTGCAGGAATGGCGCAATCGCGCCGATACCGTGCCCGTATTCGAGTTCTATGCGGATATCCTCGGCTCGGGCGGTGCAAGACGTGATTTTCTGGCACGCCTTGGCCACGAGGCTGGCGACGTTATCGATGAGTTCCAGAATTACGCCCTCGCGACCGAAAAGACCGGCTTGCCGGGCCTGCAGGCATTTCTTGAAACGCTCGATATGGCAACGCCGGAGATCAAGCGCGAACTTGACCAGAGCCGCAACGAAGTGCGGATCATGACTGTCCATGCCTCGAAGGGACTGGAAGCTGCCGTGGTGTTCCTGATCGATTCCGGCAGTGCCGCTTCAGCAGGAGGACGCACGCCGAACCTGCTTTCCTTCAACATGAAAGAGAAAGACGGATGGCAGGGCAAAGGCTTCCTGTTCGTCCCGACCAAGGCCTATGGCACTGCGTTCACGGGAAATATTGTCGACAAGCTGAAAATCCGTGCCGAGGAGGAATACCGCCGTCTGCTCTATGTCGGAATGACCCGAGCCGAAGATCAGCTGATTGTCTGTGGCTATCGTGGTGCGCGCGAGATGCCCGATACCTGGCACAGTCTGGTTGATACGGGCTTGGCGGAAGCCAGCGAGTCGTTCGATCACCCCGTTGAAGGGGTCATGGCCAAGCGTTACCGGCTTAGTCATCCCGTTCATGCGCCGATTGACGAACCCGGCAAGCCGTCCGACGTCGAAATTGCAGCATTTCCAGCGTCCTATCGTGTGCCCATGCCGCGGGAAGCCGGCCTGCCCCGGCCGCTTGCCCCATCAGGCGTATCGGTACTGATTGAGCCCGATAATGAGGCGCCGCTCGTCACCGGTTCACCAGTGCTCGGCGACGAGCGTGGCGATCCCTCCTTCGCCATCCGCCGTGGCACCGTCGTCCACGCCTTGCTGCAGATGCTGCCTGATCTTGCGGCCGAACAGCGCCTTGCCGCTGCGCAACGTTATCTGTCGCGGGCTGCTTTCGATTGGACGCGGCAGGATGTCGGCGATGTCCTGAATTCCGTTCTCGCCGTTATTGCCGATGCAAATTTCAAACCGGTCTTCGCGCCAGGATCGCTGGCGGAGGTCGCGCTTATGGGAACGTTGCACCTGCGCGGCAAGGATCATGCGGTATCAGGTGTAATCGACCGGCTTGCCGTGAACGACGACCGTGTTCTGATTGTCGATTATAAAACCAACCGGCCGGCTCCACGCACACTGTCCGATGTCCCAGATACCTATGTGGCTCAGCTTGCCCTCTATCGCGAACTCCTGAGGCCGCTCTATCCGGGCAAGACGGTTCAGGCAGCATTGCTTTTCACTGAAGGTCCGCACCTCGTCGATATTCCCGCCGGCAACATGCAGGGGGCGCTGTTGCGACTGGCATGATCATGGCGGCAACCTGGACCTTTGCACTGAATCGTGAGAAGACCGCGCTTGACGAGCGTGAGCCGACTCACCACATGATGTGCAACACATTCACAAACCTACAAGGAAAAGCCTATGGCTACCGTCAAGATCGACACCAGCAATTTCCAGTCCGATGTGATTCAGGCAGGCCAGCCTGTCGTCGTTGATTTCTGGGCAGAATGGTGCGGCCCCTGTAAGATGATCGCGCCGGCACTCGAAGAGATTGCCTCCGAGATGGAAGGCAAAGTCACGATCGCCAAGGTCAATATCGATGAGAACCCGGAACTGGCTGCCCAGTTCGGCGTGCGTTCCATTCCGACCTTGCTGATGTTCAAGGATGGCGAGCTTGCCGCCAATCTGGTTGGTGCTGCGCCCAAGAGCAAGCTGACCGACTGGATCCGCAACTCGGCCGCCTGATCGAACCCGGATATCGAACGAAAAAGTCCGGCCCTGCGCCGGACTTTTTATTGTGGCGGCGTCCCGTTGTCTGAAAGAACATCACCAGCGAGATAAAGCGATCCGCCGATCAGTATGCGCGGCGCGTGCTCGGATTTGTCCCAGCTGTCGCGCAGGATTTTCAAGGCGTTTTCCACCGAATGAACCGGTTCGGCCGACAGGCCAGCCTCGTTTGCGGCCAGCGCCAGCTGTTCGTGCGGAATACCCGCGCCGCTGGAACGGATCGGCACGGTGTAGACGTGGCGCGCCATACCGGTGAAGGCCTGGAAATACCCCACCGGATCCTTTGTGTTGATCATGCCGGTAATCAGGAAAAGCGGCCGCTGGTTGCGGTCTTCAAGCGTGGCGATCGCCTCTGCGATGACCAGTCCCGCGCCCGGGTTATGCCCGCCGTCGAGCCAGATTTCCGATCCTGGAACAGCAAGGTCGACCAGCTTGCCCTTGATAAGGCGCTGCATGCGCGCAGGCCATTCCACGGCCGTCATCGCATTCTCCACCGCATGTTCCGGGACCTTGAATCCGGCGGTTCGCACCGCCTGGATCGCTGCGGCAGCGTTGGCGAGCTGGTGGCGGCCGAGCAGGCTTGGCAATGGCAGATCCATCAGCCCGGTATTGTCCTGGTAGATCATCCGCCCGCGTTCTTCGAAGCTGAGAAAATCCTGGCCGTAAACTGCAAAGGGGCAATCGCGTCGTTCGGCGGTTTCGATCAGCACCATGCGCACCGCTTCCTCTTCCTGGGCGCCAATGACGACGGGACAGCGCGGCTTGATGATCCCGGCCTTCTCCGCTGCGATCAATTCGACACGGTCGCCGAGATAGGGCTGATGATCGAGCGAGATCGGCATGATGACGCTCACCGCAGGCTCCGGGATCACATTGGTCGCATCGAACCGCCCGCCAAGGCCAACTTCGAGGATCACCGCGTCGGCGGGATGTTCGGAAAACAGCACAAAGGTAACGGCGGTCAAGATCTCGAAGACCGTGATCGCCTGTCCGGCATTTGCGTCGGCAACCCGCTTGACCGCCTCGGCAAGCACCGCATCCTCGACGATCTTGCCGCCACCGGGCGCTCCGAGACGATAGCGCTCATGCCAGCGGACCAAATGTGGAGATGTGTGAACGTGGACGGTGTATCCGGCGGCTTCAAGCAGCGCTCGCGAAAAGGCAACCGCGGAACCTTTGCCATTGGTCCCCGCGACGTGGATCACCGGCGGAATTTTCAGGTGCGGATTGCCAAGCGTGTCGAGCAGGCGTGTTATTCGTCCAAGCGAGAGATCAAAGCCCTTTGGATGCAGGCCAAGCAGCCGCTCTATCTCTTGTTCAGCACGCGAGGACATTGCACATCCGGATTTCAGTATGGTCCAGCGCCATCAAAGTTCGGCTTGCGCCGGTGCTGGCAATGCGGTGGCCAGACCGTTTGGCAATTCGCCATCCGCCTTGGTCGCCGGCTCACCCACCATCATCTTCAGGAGGCGTGCGATTGTCGTCTTCAATTCCGTGCGGGGCACGACCATATCGACCATGCCATGGGTCTTCAGATATTCGGCGCGCTGGAAGCCTTCGGGCAATTTCTCGCGAATGGTCTGCTCGATCACACGCTGACCGGCAAAACCGATGAGTGCGCCAGGTTCGGCAATGTGAATATCACCGAGCATCGCGTAGGATGCCGATACGCCGCCCGTCGTCGGATTGGTCAAGACGACGATATAGGGAAGGCCGGCTTCCTTGAGCATCTCGACGGCGACGGTGGTGCGCGGCAGCTGCATCAGCGATAAAATGCCTTCCTGCATGCGGGCGCCACCGGAGGCAGCGAACAGCACCAGCGGCTTCCTCTGGGCAATCGCGGTCTCGAAGCCCTTGATAATCGCCTCGCCAGCCGCCATGCCGAGCGAACCACCCATGAAACTGAAATCATGAATCGTCACGACGATCGGCAGGCCTTCGATCGTCCCGAGCGCATTGATGATCGCGTCGTCCTGGCCGGTTTTGGAGCGGTGCTCCTTCAGGCGGTCGACATAGCGTTTCTCGTCGCGAAATTTCAGGGGGTCGACCGCAACCTTAGGCTGCTCCAGCGTTTCGAATACGCCGTCGTCAAAGAAAAACCGCAACCGGTCCCGCGCTGGAATGCGCATATGGTGGCCGGAGGAGGGCACGACCCACTGGTTTTTCTCCAGGTCGGTGTGGAAGACCATTTCGCCGGACTCGGGATCCTTGATCCAGAGGTTCTCCGGCATTTCACGTCTGCCAAGCATCGAATTGATCTTCGGCCGGACGTAGTTTGTGATCCAGTTCATGATCGGTCCTGTTCTTCCATCAATAGGTCAGGTCAGTGATTTAGGGCTTCTACTCGGCTGCCGCAAGCCGCACGGCCCGTACACCGCTGGAAAGTCCCTGCACCATGGTGGCTACCGCCTCGGCCGGATCGGCCACCAGCGAGCCATCGGGGCGGATCGTATTGGCAACGGCATTGACGATTGCCGTACCGACAACGACGCCATCGGCGGCGGCACCAATGACCTTTGCCTGTTCGGCTGTCTTGACGCCGAAACCCACGACGATTGGCAGATCGGTATGCTTCTTGATGCGTTCCACGGCAGCCCCCACCTTCGTCGTATCAGGAAGCGCAGAGCCGGTGATGCCGGTCATCGATACGTAGTAGACGAAACCCGATGTGTTCTGCAGCACCTTCGGCAGCCGCTTCTCGTCCGTCGTCGGAGTTGCAAGACGAATGAAATTGATGCCTGCCTTGATCGCGGGAATGCACAGTTCCTCGTCCATTTCCGGCGGGAGATCAACGATGATAAGACCATCGATGCCCGATGCAACCGCATCCTCCAAGAACCGGTCGACGCCGTAAATATAGATCGGGTTGTAATATCCCATCAGGACGATCGGCGTGGTGTTGTCACTTGTGCGGAACTGCGCGGCAAGGTCGAGGGTCTTGGTCAACGACATACCCTTCTTGAGTGCACGCAAACCTGCGGCCTGAATAGCCGGGCCATCGGCCATCGGATCGGAAAAGGGAACGCCAAGTTCAATAATATCCGATCCCGATCCGGGCAGGGCCTTCATGATCCGCAGCGAGGTGTCGAAGTCGGGATCGCCGCCCATGAAATAGGTCACCAGCGCCGGGCGCCCCTCGGCCTTCAATGCTGCGAATTTTCTGTCGATACGCGTTGCCATGATCAGATTTCCATTCCGAGCAGTTGACCGACGGTGTGCACATCCTTGTCGCCGCGGCCTGAAAGATTGACGATCATGATCTTGTCCTGCGCCATTTTCGGCGCGATTTTCACCGCATGCGCGATGGCATGGGCGGATTCAAGCGCGGGAATGATCCCCTCCGTGCGTGTCGTCAGCTGGAACGCATCGAGCGCCTCGTTATCGAGGATTGGCACATAGGACACCCTTCCGGTGTCACGCAGCCAGGAGTGCTCCGGGCCGACGCCCGGATAGTCGAGCCCGGCCGAGACCGAGTGACCGTCGAGGATCTGGCCGTCCTTATCCTGCAGCAGATAGGTGCGGTTGCCATGCAACACGCCCGGCCGGCCGGCGCTCATCGAGGCGCAATGTTCGACACCGTCAAGCCCGCGCCCGCCGGCTTCGATGCCGATGATCTCGACGCTCTTGTCGTCGAGGAACGGGTGGAAGAGCCCGATGGCATTGGAACCGCCGCCGACAGCTGCGATGATCGTATCTGGCAGCCGGCCTTCGCGCTCAAGGATTTGTTCGCGTGCCTCGGTGCCGATGACCGACTGGAAATCCCGGACAAGTTCCGGATAGGGGTGGGGTCCGGCCGCCGTGCCGATCAGATAGTATGTATCCTCGACATTCGTCACCCAGTCGCGCAACGCCTCGTTCATCGCATCCTTGAGCGTGCCGTGGCCGGACGATACCGGCTTGACCTCGGCGCCGAGCAATTTCATGCGAAAGACGTTGGGCTTCTGCCGCTCGACATCGGTAGCGCCCATATAGACGACGCAAGGCAGGCCGAAGCGGGCGGATACCGTTGCCGAAGCGACGCCATGCTGCCCTGCGCCGGTTTCCGCGATGATGCGGGTCTTGCCCATTCGTTTGGCGAGCAGAATCTGGCCGAGGCAATTGTTAATCTTGTGGCTGCCGGTGTGGTTAAGGTCTTCGCGCTTGAAATAGATTTTGGCGCCGCCATCCAGACCCTGATCCTGAGCCAGCTTTCGCACATGCTTGGTCAGGCCTTCAGCATAATAGAGCTTGGAAGGCCGCCCCGCATAATGGGTCGAGAGTTCCTGGAGCTCTGCCTTGAAGGCTGGATCGTTCTTCGCGTCGTCATAGGCCTGCTGCAGTTCAAGGATCAGCGGCATCAGGGTCTCGGCGACAAAGCGCCCGCCAAAAATGCCGAACATGCCCTCTTCATCGGGACCTGTCTTGAATGAATTGGGCTCAACCACCTTGTTCACTGCTTCACTCCGTTCTTGAGGCCACTGTCTCTTGTACGAAAGACCGCCTCTTATTCACAAGGCCCCGGCTATGCGCACGGCATGACCGCCTCTTAACATTCAGGCCGCATTGGCGCTTTGGGCCGCACGCACCGCGCGGAAAAATTCCAGGATCAGATTAACATCCTTTACCCCAGGTGCGGACTCGACACCCGACGAAACGTCGATTCCCCGTGGCAAAATCGCTTGCAGCGCCTCATTGATGTTGCCCGCATTGAGGCCACCGGAAAGCATGTAATCGATGGAGGCGTCAAGCGCACTCAGCATTCGCCAGTCGAAAGAAATGCCATTTCCGCCCGGTAGTTCTGATCCTTTTGGGGGTTTGGCATCGAAAAGCAACCGGTCGGCCACCCCGACATAGGGTTTGATCTGGTCGAGATCGTGCGGTTCGCGCAAGGCGAACGCCTTGACGACAGGCAAGCCGTAACGTGCTTTGACCTCTTTGACGCGCGCAACAGTTTCATGACCGTGCAGTTGCAGCATGTCCGGGTTCATCGCCGCGACAATCGCATCGAGCGTCGCATCGTCTGCATCGACGGTTACGGCCACTGCCTTGGCCCGGCCCACTGCGGCGTTGCGCAGGCGACCGGCTTCGATGGGATCAATGTTGCGTGGGCTTTTTGTGAAGAAAATGAAGCCGAGATGCGACGCGCCGCCATCCAGCGCCGCCGCAACGGCTTCGTCGGTCTTCAACCCGCATATCTTGATATCAAGGCTCATGACCCGCCACTCGCATGAAACTGCGCTAAAGTCGAGGATTTTGCGTCGTAATCCTATCACAGATGGTGGTGATAACCTGCTTTCACAAGCAAAGCGAACGCATCAGCGACAGACGCCGGGATCAATTGCGGTATCTGATAGCCTTTAGCCGGGTAGGTCATCATCCGGTGTACGTCACCCACCATCTCATTGATGAAATTCTCCAGCCGGTAGGCCTCGGTCGGCTGGTCTTCAAAGTGTGTTGGCGGCGCTGTTATCAACGCATGCGCTCCCGGCCATTGCGCGCCTACCGTTGCAAGAGCGCGGCGTTGTGTCTGCGGCTTGGTCACGATGATGATCCGGCGGGTGGCATCGCCTGCCATGGCGCGCGAAAAGCGGATGTTCTCCCCGATATTGGTGGCGTCGGGCTCGATCAGGATTGCTTCGGCGGGTGCGCCCAAGGCCATGGCACGGGCGGCAAAGGCTTCGGCCTCACTGGCCTCATATAAATTGCCCGTCCAATTGCCGGATCTGCCGGTAAACAGAATCTGCTCGGCCAGGCCATCACGAAGCAGTTTTACGCAGTGATCCGCCACCCGCAGATCATAGCTGCCAAGACCGATGATCAGGTCAGATTCGGTTAATTCGTCGTAAACGAGATGGTAATCCCAAAGCGTCCGTGCCGCGTCAAGGATGTTCTGGGATATCTCGGGATGCATTTGCAGCCTTAACCGAAATCGATTGCCTGCAGCGCGCCGCCATTGCGTTTCAGCCAGGCCTTGCAGCGCTCGGTATCCGGGCACAATTCGCCGCATAATTTCCAGAATTTGGGCCCGTGGTTCATTTCCTTGAGGTGAGCGACCTCGTGCGCGACGAGGTAATTGATAATCGGCGGCGGTGCCATCATGATCCGCCAGGAAAAAGACAGCGTTCCATCCGACGTGCAGGAGCCCCAGCGACTCTTGGTGTCCTTGAGGCGGACAATCTTGGCGCGTCGCCCGACACTCGCGGTGTGGCGCGCCACCAGCATGTCGAGATCGTGCCGCGCTTCGCGTTTGAGGAAGTCGCCCACCCGCCTTGCCAGATGCGGACGATCGCCGAAAACGACGAGCGTCGGACCATCGGGTCCGTTCTCCTGCCGTACAGTGCCCCGCTTTGAAGGTTCGTGTACGATCATGTGCGGCACACCCCGGACGGGAATTTTCACGCCGGGACGCACTTTTGGCTGGTCCGGCATCTTGGCTATACGCGTCTCAATCCAGCCTTCGTGACGGGTGAGGAATTTGTCGATCTCGCGGGCCGGCAGCCCGGGCGGCACCGTCATGCGCAGGCCTTTGCCGCCGGCATCGATGCGCAGGGTCAACCGGGTCGCGCGCGGATTTTCCATTACGCGCAGCGGCAGGACGCGCCCAGCAACCTCATAGCTCCGCTCCGCCTTCAGCGTGGCGGACTTCTTTGGCGAACGGCGGAACAAGGACAGGATCATACACACACATTAATTGATTCGAGCAAAAGCAGTGAGGCAAAACACAAGCGGCGCTGGACTATCCAGCGCCGCTCTGGGACGATCACAATCAGGACTGGAGGAACTGACTGCGAAGCGGTTACTCGCTGTCGGTGTCGTTGACGCCCGGAACGGAGCCAGAAGGCTTTTTCGGGGACGCATTGCGTTCGGCCATGAAGCGGTCGAACTCCTCGCGGTCCTTGGCGCGGCGAAGTTCGCGTGCGTAGTCCTCGAACTCGGTACGCATTTCCTCAAGCTTGCGGCGTTCTTCATCGAGACGCGACAGTTCCTTTTCGCGCCATTCGTCAAAGGCGATATTGCCAGTTCCAAATGGGCCACGGCCGAAACGATGCGAGCCCCGGTTACGCCGGAACGCGCCGCAGACATTCTCGGTGGCATTGCTCATTTCGTGTTTGAAAGCGCCAAACCGATTGCCCCAGATGATATAGGCAAGCATGGCTAAGCCAAGTGGCCAGAACAGCATGAAACCGATAATCATCAAAGCGATGGTTGCCGGGGTCCAGCCTGGCCGGATCAAAGCAGCATTGTTCATTGAAAGCCCTTCCTCACTCACGTAAGCCCGACCCCGATTGGTCGATCGATAGCGACATGGGAAAGCAATTTGGGCTTTTCAAGCAAACGTGATTCCAAATACGCCAAACTATTGGAATCAGAACCGTTTCTTTACGTGATCAAACGATACCACGATGAGCCCGGCGACGAGCGCCCAGAAGGCGGCGCCAATTCCAGCGATCGTGATGCCCGATGCAGTCACCGCAAAGGTCACGATTGCCGCGAGCCGCTCGTGCTCGACCTTGAGGGCGAGGGACAAGGCGTTGGTGAAAGCGCCAATCAGGGCAAGGCCAGCGACGAGCGCGATCAGGGGCGCGGGAAGCACGGCGAAGAGCGCAACCAGTGATGCGCCAAAGATTGCAAATATCAGATAGGCCAGCGCATAGAACGGACCAGTCAGCCAGCGCTTTTGTGGATCGGGATGCGCATCCGGGCCGGTGCAGATCGCGGCGGAAATGGCTGCCATATTGCTGGTGTGGGCGCCGAACGGAGCAGTGACAAGCGATGCGAGCCCGGTGACCCGGAGTGCGGCCGCCGTCGGAGGCTCGTATCCGGCTGCGCGAAGAACTGCAAAACCGGGCAGGTTCTGCGATGCCATGGTGACGAGATAAAGCGGCAGGGCAAGGCCGATCATGGCGCGAAGGTCAAACACCGGCATGATCAGGGTCAGGGTCGAAAGTTCGATCGTCGGAACGCTCGCCACGCGGCCGCTGACGAAGGCGTAGAAGACGCCGCCGAAAAGGACGGCAAGCACCGCCATGGCGGGGTTGTAGAGGCGGATGACGAAGAACAGCAACACAAGAGGCAGGACGAAGAGCGGATCGACGGGAATCGTGCGCGCCGCGCCGGTGAGGAAGGCAAACAGCACGCCGGCCAGCATGCCCGACGCGATTGACGCCGGAATTTTCGAAACAAATGCCGACACGGGTTTGACCAGACCGGTGATGATGATGGCGATCGCGGTGACAATGAACGCGCCAACGGCCTGCTGCATGGTGAAGCCGATCGATCCGCCAATGAGGGCAAGGCCCGGGGTCGACCATGCGGTGATGATGGGCATCCTGTAGCGCCAGCTGAGGTACAGTGTTGCGGCGAACATGGAGAGGCATATGGCGGTTACCCAACTTGCCGTTTCGGCCTGTGTCGCACCGAGGGCGTGCGCCGCTGCAATGATGAGGGCCAATGTCCCGCCGAACCCGACGACGGCAGCAACGACAGCGGAAGCAATCACCGAGAAGCGCATGATGGGAACCTGAGGTGGGAGGTCTACTGGATTTGCGGGCGGGGTCTTGTTCGATCAACCATTGAAGACACGGTTCGCGTGATAAGTTCAAGGTCTTGCGGACGCGAAAGCCGGTGATCGCCATCGCGGACCAGCGTGATCGTCACGTCATCGACAGGCAGGTGGTTCATCAGGCGCAGCGCGTGGGTGTGGGGTACGTCCTTGTCTTCCATGCCCTGGAGGATGTGAACCGGGCAGTTGGTCTGTATGACGCCCTTCAGCACCTTGTTAACCCGCCCGTCCTCGAGGAGCGCCTTGGTGTAGATGTAGGGTTCGGGGGAATAGTCCGACGCTTCCTCCATATAGCCCCGGTCGGCGATCTGCCGTCGCTGGTCGTTGGTCAGTTGCGGTTCGACAAGTTCGGAGGTGAAATCAGGTGCCGGTGCGATCAGCACCAGCCCCGCCACCCTCTCGGCCTCGCCCAGCTTCTGCAATTCCTGCAGCAGTCGCAGCGCAATCCACGCACCCATGGATGACGCGACGATGATTTGCGGACCGGACGAAAACTGCAGGAACACCGCAAGGCTCTGTTCCAGCCAGAGCGAGATCGTACCGTCGCGAAATTCCCCGCCTGATTCGCCATGCCCGGAATAATCGTGCCGGAGAAAAGCAACGCCTTCTTTCTCCGCCCATTGATCGAGCCACTCGGCCTTGGTGCCAAGCATGTCCGAGCGATAGCCGCCAAGCCAGACGATACCCGGTGTCCGCCCGGCGCGATGGCGCAGGGCGATGTTGATATCATTGACGGCAAGGAATTTTGGCTTGGGTGTTGTCATGGCTGGCCTCCGATCGATGGACCGTCTTTTGCCATGCCCAATAACTTCGATAAAGCCTGAAGCATGGGTGCGAAGCTGAATAATCCTTCGTTTGAACCGGGTGATTTATCTTGCAAAGAATGGTATTGGCATCAACCAGCGCATTCAAAGCATTGCGGCTACGGCCCGACGGTGCTATTTGCGTTGACCGAAATAATTCAAGGAGACTACTGCCATTCGCCGACCCTTTAGAGCACAGGTGGTCCAGAAAGATGGACCTCGTTCAAACCGTGATATCCGGGTACCCCAGGTACAACTCATCGATGCCGAAGGTGAAAACCACGGTATCGTTACCATTCAGGCAGCACTGGCCATGGCCGACGAGGCTGGTCTCGATCTTGTCGAGATCGTCCCCAATGCCGAGCCGCCGGTCTGCAAGATCGTTGACCTCGGCAAGCTGAAGTACCAGGGCCAGAAAAAGGCCGCGGAAGCGCGTAAGAAGCAGAAGACCGTCGAAATCAAAGAAATCAAGATGCGCCCGAACATCGACACGCATGACTATGATGTGAAGATGAAGGCGATCAAGCGGTTCTTCGAAGAGGGCGACAAGGTGAAGGTGACGCTGCGGTTCCGTGGCCGTGAAATGGCCCACCAGGAACTTGGCATGCGTCTCTTGGACCGGGTCAAGGAAGATACGGTCGAAATTTCCAAGGTGGAAGCCGAACCGAAGCTGGAAGGCCGCCAGATGATGATGGTCCTGGCCCCGCGCTGAATTCAGTTTTCCTTTGAAAGAGCCGCCTTCGGGCGGCTTTTTTCTTGAAGGCGGCACGTTTGGAGCCGGTTCCCGGCGATTCAGCAGTTGCGCTTTTTCAGACTTCTGCTAATAAGGCCGCGTTCGAACCGCCCGGCAGGGCATGCCGTGGCGGTTTTGCATGCTTTCAGGCTTTGGTCGGCCTGAAAACAAAAACAGGAGATGCGTGGTGCCTTCGGCACGGCGGGATCTCAAGAAAACACGAGGCCGTCATTTCGCAGAAATGGCAGGGACCTCACGAAGATGGAGTAGCAAAATGCCCAAGATGAAGACCAAATCTGCTGCCAAGAAACGGTTCAAGATTACCGGGACTGGCAAAGTCAAAGCCGCCGCCGCTGGCAAACGCCATGGCATGATCAAACGTTCGAACAAATTCATTCGTGACGCACGTGGCACAATGGTGCTCGCCGATGCCGATGCGAAGATCGTGAAGAAGTTCCTGCCCAACGGCCTTTAAGCCGGGCGACGTTTTTATCCAAGAGGCGGTCATTTCGATCGAAATGACAGGGAACCTCGAGTAAAGGAGATCATATCATGGCACGTGTAAAACGGGGCGTTACGTCCCACGCCAAGCACAAAAAAGTTCTGAAGCAGGCCGAGGGTTTCCGTGGCCGCCGCAAGAATACGATCCGCACCGCCAAGGCTGCTGTTGACCGTTCGAAGCAGTACGCTTACCGCGACCGCAAGAACAAGAAGCGCACGTTCCGCGCTCTCTGGACCCAGCGCATCAACGCCGCCGTGCGTGAACATGGCCTGACCTACAGCCGTTTCATCGACGGCCTGTCGAAGTCGGGCATCGAAGTTGACCGCAAGGTTCTGTCGGATCTCGCGATCCACGAGCCGGAAGCATTCGGTTCACTCGTGGCTTCTGCCAAGAAGGCGCTTGAGTACCTGAAGAACACCACTCCGAATGCTTTTGAAGGCGCTGTCCACTAAGCCAGCCGCCGCTCCCAAAGCATTTTCGGAAATTTAGACTTGGGAAACCCGCGCTGGCTCGGCTGGCGCGGGTTTTTCGATTTTACGATCAAAGTATCGCAAACCGCGAAACGGGTGAAGAACGATGGACGATCTGGTAGAACTGGAAAGCGTGCTGGCCGCGCAGATTGAGGCCGCCAATGACGAAGCGGCTATCGAGGCCGTGCGCATTGCCGCCCTTGGCAAGAAGGGCTCGATCTCGGAAAAGCTGAAATCGCTGGGATCGATGTCGCCGGAAGAACGCCAGTTTCAGGGTCCGGCCATCAACGGGCTTAAGAACCGCATCACCGAAGCGCTCACCGCCCGCAAAACCGCCCTCAAGGACGTGGCGATCGCGTTGCGCCTCGAGAAGGAAAAGGTCGACGTTACGCTCCCCGTGCGCGCAGCGCCCGCCGAGCGTGGCCGTATCCATCCGATCAGCCAGGTCGTTGACGAGATCACCGCAATCTTTGCCGATATGGGCTTCGCCATTGCCGAGGGTCCGGATATCGAAACCGATTACTATAACTTCACCGCACTGAACTTCCCGGAAGGTCATCCGGCGCGCGAGATGCACGACACGTTCTTCTTCAATCCGGACGAGAACGGCGAGCGGCGCGTGCTGCGCACGCATACGAGCCCGGTGCAGATCCGCACGATGGAAAACCAGAAGCCGCCGATCCGAATCGTCATCCCCGGCAAAACCTACCGGATGGACTCGGATGCCACGCACTCGCCCATGTTCCATCAGGTGGAGGGGCTGGTCATCGACAAGACCGCCAACGTCGCCAACATGAAGTGGGTGCTCGAGGAGTTCTGCAAGGCGTTCTTCGAAGTGCCGTCGCTGCAGATGCGCTTCCGGCCGTCCTATTTCCCCTTCACCGAGCCGTCGCTTGAAGTCGACATCCAGTGCGACCGCTCCGGCAAGGAAGTCAAGTTCGGCGAAGGTACGGACTGGATGGAGATTCTTGGCTGCGGCATGGTGCATCCCAACGTGCTGCGCGCCGGTGGTCTTGATCCCGATGAGTATCAGGGCTTCGCCTGGGGCATGGGCATCGACCGTATCGCCATGCTGAAATATGGCATGCCGGACCTTCGCGCATTCTTTGACGCCGATGTCCGCTGGCTGGCGCATTACGGCTTCCGCCCGCTCGACATGCCGACACTGTTCGGGGGCCTCAGCGCGTGAATGGCGCTGCAGGCGCCAGTTTGAGAAATGCAAAAATCGGAAAACGAGTGAAATCATGAAATTCACACTCTCCTGGCTGAAAGATCATCTCGAGACCGAAGCTTCGCTCGAAAAGATCGTCGAGACCCTGACCATGATCGGTCTCGAAGTCGAATCGCTCGACGACAAGTCGGCGCTGAAGCCCTTCGTCATCGCCAGGGTGCTGACCGCATCGCGGCATCCCGATGCCGACAAGTTGCAGGTCCTGTCCGTGGATACCGGCGACGGCAAGCCGCTGCAGGTGGTTTGCGGCGCTCCCAATGCGCGTGCGGGCCTGATCGGCGCTTTCGCCGCGCCGGGTGCCTATGTCCCCGGTATCGATCTGACGCTGTCGGTCGGCAAGATTCGCGGCGTCGAAAGCCACGGCATGATGTGCTCCGAGCGCGAATTGCAAATGTCGGATGAGCACAATGGCATCATTGATCTTCCCGAGGATGCGCCCGTCGGTACCAGTTTCGCGGCCTATGCGGGGCTGGATGATCCGGTCATCGAGATCAACCTGACGCCAAACCGTCCGGACTGCACCAGCGTCTACGGCATCGCCCGCGACCTGGCTGCCGCCGGTATCGGCACGCTAAAGCAGCGACCGATCGTGCCTGTGAAGGGCGCGGGCGAACCGCAGGTTCGGGTTGGTCTCGACCTTGGCGACGAGCCGCAGCTTTGCCCAGGCTTTGCCTGGCGGACCGTCAAAGGGGTCAGGAATGCCCACAGCCCGCAATGGTTGCAGCAGCGCTTGCTCGCCATCGGCCTGCGCCCGATCAACGCGCTTGTCGACATCACCAACTACCTGACCTTCGATCGTGGCCGCCCGCTGCATGTCTTCGATGCGGACAAGGTCAGCGGCAATCTCACCGTGCGCCGGGGCCGGGAAGGCGAGAGCATTCTTGGCCTCAATGGCAAGGATTACGGGTTGGGGCCGGACAATGTGGTGATCGCCGATGCGGACGGCGTTGAATCGATCGCCGGCGTCATGGGCGGCGAGCATTCGGGCTGTGACGACAACACGACCAATGTCGTTATTGAATCGGCGCTGTGGGACGCCATGAACGTTGCCCGCACGGGCCGCACGCTCGGCATCATCACCGATGCGCGCTACCGCTTCGAGCGCGGGGTTGATCCGGAGTTCATGGTTCCCGGTATCGAGCTTGCAACGCAATTGGTTCTCGATCTCTGCGGCGGCGCCCCTTCCGAAACCGAGGTTGCGGGCTATCATGGCCATACGCCGAAGGTCGTCCGGTTTCCTGCTTCCGAGGTCAAGCGCCTCACGGGCATCGATGTCCCCTCAGAGACCAGCCTGGATATCCTGTCGCGCCTCGGCTTCATGCCGCAGAGCGCCGGCGAGGTCGTTGACGTTGCGGTGCCGTCCTGGCGACCGGATGTCGACGGCAAGGCCGATCTCGTTGAGGAGGTCATGCGTATCCATGGCGTCGATCGGATCGATCCGCAGCCATTGGTGAGCCATGCGTCCGTCAACGGCAAGATCCTCACCACCTTGCAGATCCGCACGCGCAACGCGCGTCGGGCACTTGCCGCGCGCGGCATGATGGAAGCCGTCACCTGGTCGTTCATTTCGGAGGAATCGGCCAAGGCTTTCGGCGGCGGCCAACCGGAACTGAAGCTGGCCAATCCGATTGCCTCGGACATGTCCGACATGCGTCCTTCGCTGCTCCCTGGCCTGCTTGCCGCCGCTCAGCGCAATGCCGATCGCGGCTTCAGCGATCTCGCCTTGTTCGAAGTGTCCGGCACCTATGAAGGCAACGCGCCAGAGGCGCAGCGCCGTGTTGCCGCAGGCGTGCGGCGTGGCACGGCGCGGCTCGAAGGCTCGGGCCGCCATTGGTCCGGTAATGCCGCTCCGGTCGGCGTCTTCGATGCCAAAGCCGACGCTCTCGCGGTATTGGAAGCTTCGGGTGCGCCGGTCGACAAGCTCCAGATCGAAAGCGGCGGTCCCGCCTGGTATCATCCGGGCCGCTCGGGCACGATCAAGCTCGGACCCAAGGTTATCCTCGCAACCTTTGGCGAGTTCCATCCGAAGACGCTCGAAACGCTGGATGTATCCGGTAGCCTTTGCGGCTTCGAAGTCTTCATCGATGCGATCCCGGAACCGAAGCAGAAGGCGACACGCACCAAGCCGGCGCTCAGCCTTTCGGACCTGCAGACCGTCCGGCGTGACTTTGCCTTCGTCGTCGACAAGTCGGTCGAAGCCGCAACCATTGTCCGGGCGGCACTGGCCGGTGACAAGAAGCTGATCGCCGGCGTTCAGGTGTTTGACCTGTTCGAAGGCGCGTCGCTTGGAGCCGAAAAGAAGTCCGTGGCGATCGAAGTCGCGATCCAGCCGCTGGAACGCACGCTCAACGATGAGGATCTGGAAGCTTTGTCGAAGCGCATCATCGAGAGCGTCGGCAAGCAGACCGGCGGCGTGTTGCGGGGCTGATGTTGCACGATTGTAGTGCGTGGTTCGACAAGCTCACCATGAGGGAGGTTGTTCCTTGCATTGGCGATCGTGGAACGTGGCGCCGCTGGGGAGGCTTGCGCAATCCGCCACCTCCCTCATGGTGAGCTTGTCGAACCACGCACCATGATTGGTGCAAAAGGCTATGGTTCATCTGGGTTCGATCACCCTACTTCTGGATGACTTTCCAGTCTTGTAGAAGATCGAACTGCAGGTCCATTCGACTTCTCATTTCGCTTTTCCGTCATCCTCGGGCTTGACCCGAGGATCCACGGCAAAGTGGCAGGATACTTGACAGCGATTTCGACGGTATCCAGCGAACTGCGACCGAAATATCGGGCACAGCTTAATGCGCCTTGCTGGAATGCCTCGCACCGGGATGATCCCTCTGAGCGTCTCAGCCTTGGATCCTCGGGTCAAGCCCGAGGATGACGGAGAGGTAGGAGGATCACGGAAGAGGTGGGCTCGGACGATTTGGCGA
>UCKM01000019.1 GCA_900473175.1 Hyphomicrobiales bacterium
CGGCAAGGGCGGGAGCGGCGGTGGCAACGCCAAGAAGCAAGGTAAGCAGCGGAAGTTTACGCGATAGGATCATGACGGTTCTTCCTAATTGAGGGCCTGGACAGCAACGGGCGGCGTGCCGGACAAAGGCGTAGCTGGCGGGTTGGAAGCGATTGGCCCGACAGCAACGTCGACCGGCGGCGCGGCATAAAACTTGTCGAGCTCCGCCTTCATCGGCTTTCGCGACTCTTCTGTGAGGTAGGTCATGTGCCCGCCATTGAACCATTTGACCGGAACGCGGTCGGTCAGGCCGGCTTCGGCAAGATCAAGTTCGGTCTGGTGGAATGGCGTCACCAGATCCGTGTAACCGCCCATCACCAAGACTTTCAGACCTTCACCATCACGGATAGCGCTTTGCAGGTCGACGATGCTGCTCTTCCAGTATTTTACCTTCGGGTCGCGCTGGTATTTCCATGACTGAATAATAATATCCGGGATGACCTGATAAATTGATGAACTGTTGTAATTGGCAAGGTCGGACAATTGAGGTTTGATCGCATTGGTAAATGCAGGGTCCTCGTAGAAGCTGATGTCGTAGGGCAAATTTCTGAAAGCATCTCCTGGAACGGACATGCGCGTATCGTACATGTTGGCCGCTTTTCCCGGGAAGAATGTAAGCCGGAAATCTTCCATGCCTAGATTCGGGCTCCGTATTAGTATGTCTGTTGGCTCGTCCCCCGGCAGGCCGGTGAACCCCGAGAGCTTTTTCAAAAAACTACTACCCTCTTCCAGAGGATAATATTCATCCCAATACGAATACTGATATCCTCCAATTATATCGTTAAGAGCATACAGTCTTTGATCTTCTGGTACGTTCGCAATTTCGACTTTGTGCTTCTCAACTTCGCTTTGGAACATAAATGGAGTTGGTATATCACCGTCGATCATCGCGAGCATCTTTTTCGCGACGGCCAATATGTTGGTGTTCTGGGGGAACAGCCAAAAATTCACATCGTATTCTTCCGACCCGAATTTCCTGACCGAATTCAGAAAATCCGGTACCGAAAGATCGCCGCGCTGCGACCGGTGATAATAATCAGCGGTCATCGCATAGGTCGGCAGATTGCCGTTACACGAAACGCCCACATTGCACTGGCTTTGGTAGTTGAGAATGGGCGAATTGAGAACCAAACCCGAAAGAACGACCGGGGGTTTCCCGGTTGGATCAGGTTCGAAATTGACCTGGCCCGCGGCCAACAGTTTCGCCGCCATAATCGGAACGCGAATACCGCTGTACGATTCGCCATAGAGATATTTGGGGGAGCTTTGGCGATTGTAGTAATTGATGAAGCGCGTGATGAAATCGTTGCTGACTTCGGCATCCTTGTCCATATCCCAGAAATTGAGATTCCTGTGCGGTTCGATGGCTTCGGAAAGGCCTGTACCCACTGGATCGACGAAAACAAGATCACTCTGGTCGAGCAGAGTTTCTGCATTGTCGATCTGCGGGAATTTTGTCGGCCGCCTCGTCTGGTATTGCGGAGGAATATTCGGCTCGTCAGTCTTAAGGCGCTTCGGCGCCCATGAACCCATGTGCAGCCAGACCGACGAGGAACCCGGCCCGCCATTGAAGAAAAATGTTACCGGTCGCTTGTCCTTTGGCAGATCGTCGCGCGAATAATAGGTATAAAAGATCGAGGCTTCGGCGTCTTTCTTATCCGGATTTTTCGGATCTTTGGGGGCGGTTGCCGTCAGATGGCCGGCACGTGCCGTAAACCACACGGTCTCACCGCCAATCTGCATCGCGTTGCGCTTCACGGAAGGCGTTTCATCAACGGCTTCGGAAAGTGACGTCGAAGCGTCTCCCTCATAGGCAGTCGGGTCGTTGATAATGTGGTCCGCGGGCGTGAAGAGTTTGTAGGCCTCTTCAAGCATGCCCAGGTTTCTGAATATATCCGCCGCCTCCTCGAGCTTGCCGGCTTGAGCCAAGGCTTGTGCTCGATCAATCTGCGCCTGACTTTCGTCAATTGGTGTGGGAACACTAGGAACGGTTTCAGCTGCCGGGAACGTGGAGGTGTCTGGTTGGTATGAAGAATTGGAACCGTCGCACGCCGAAAGACCAAGCGCAGCAACGAGCAATAATTTTCGATAATTCATTGTTTAAGTCCCATAGAATGAATGTGTGAAAACGGCCTTCAAACAAAATCAGCCAAGCGTTTCAGAGACGCCGCTCGATCACAATTCGCCTAAAGTTTAATCTTTGGCGGTTTTGCACAAATAGATGCCCATCATATTGCCGGCGAACCAATGGCGACTGCTCAGAGGCGGAGTGAACCACCGCGGGGGCCGCTCTCGCTTGCATTTTTGCGTGCGTCCTGCGCCCGATGATCATCGGCAAGAACCCACCCCGGACGGGTGAGGTAAATGGCTAATCCTTGTCCGCATGGTGTCGCCATGGTAATTTGGGCCATTCCGCTCAAGAGAAACCGAGGATGGAGCGGAGGGTATGCGATGAAGTTTATCTATGGTTCCGTCCTGGGGATCATGCTTGGAATGTCGGCCGCGTGGGCCGGTCCGTTGCACGATGCAGCCAAGGACGGTGACGTCGCTCGCGCGAAACAATTGATCGAACAAGGCGCCAACGTGGCTGAACCCGATGAATCGGGTGAGCCGCCATTGCTTATCGCGTCGCTCAACGGTCACGCCGATGTCGTCACCCTGCTGCTGGAACGAGGCTCCGACATCGAGATTCGCAACAAGGGCGGCCTGACGGCGCTGCACGCCGCCGCCTATGGCGGGAGCCTCGAAGTGGTGGAACTGCTTGTCGCAAAGGGTGCGGCGATCAACGACCAGAAAAACTTCTATCACATGTCGCCGCTGCACGCGGCAGCCGAAGAAGGGCATGCGGATATCGTCGCCTTTCTGCTGGCGCAGAAGGCGGAGGTCGAAGCGACCGAAAGAAATGGCTACACGCCGTTAAGCCAGGCAGGATGGCGTGAACATTGGGATGCGGCCGATCTGCTGATCAAGGCGGGTGCGGTCTGCCAGAAGGCCGATCTTGTCGGCCAGCGGCTCTATGATGAATGCAGCAAGCGCAAGTGACGCGTGATGGCAACAGGAGCCTTGCCAGAACGGAATATTGGAGGATTGGAATGTCAGATCATAAACGGAAACACGGGACAGGGGTTGCAGCGGCCATTGGCGCCACTGCCATCCTGCTTTCGTTCGCCCAGCCCGTTGTGGCCGAAGAATTCGTCAATACCGGCTATTTTGGTGATGTTGCGATCAAGGGCTACGACCCGGTGGCCTATTTCACGCAGCACGAAGCGGTGCAAGGCAATGCACAATTCTCCTATCATTGGCTGGGGGCGACCTGGCAATTCGCCAGCGCGGAAAACCGCGACCTGTTCAAGGCGGATCCCGCCAAATATGCCCCGCAATATGGCGGCTATTGCGCCGACGGCGTGTCCTTCGGGACGGTGACCACGAATATCGACCCGAAAGCCTGGCGGATCATTGAAGGCAAGCTCTACATCAGCTACGACCCCGGCACGGCCGAGGGTTTCGAAAAGAGCCCGACCAAACTGACCGACTCGCAAAAGCATTGGACCGAGGTCGAGCAAACCCTGGTTTCGGAAAAACAGGACAAGAACTGGCAGGCGCCCGCCAACTAGCAAGGCTTCTTGTAACACTGCCCCCTCCCCACAGGTGGGAGGGTAAGGCGGAGCCGCCTTTACCGTTGCATCCACATGCGGTTGATCTGTTATAGCGGCGCGACCGAAAAATATTTCAGCGATTGCGGCGTGACCTGGACGTAGTCGAGATCGCGCTCGTCCGAGGTCTCGTTTCGATAGACATAGCCGCACACGGTGCGATCGCGGAAATAGCCTGGATATTTCTCGCAAAGACGATTGCCCTGAATCTGCGCGGCACCGGTGATGTTCGTGTTGGAACTGCGATAGGCGGTGTTGCCGGCACTATCGAAATACTGCACGAATTCGGTCCCGTTCCTGTGTTTGCCCGCCCATTTCTTGCTGTTGATAAGGTCGCGAAGCTCGCTTTCGCTGAGCTGATCGGCCTGCTTGCCTTCAAAACCAAAGGGCCATTCCGGAACGCGTGCCGCCTTCAAACCGGCAAGGTGATAGTTGAGGTCGTCCTTTTGCCAGTAGTCGTAGAGGTAACTGTAGTAAGTGAGATTGGTGTCTGGAAAGAGTTCCATCAGCTTCGCCTTTTCCCCCGCGGCATTGGTCAGGGCGCCCTCGTCCACATAGGCGGCAGCGAGATATTCGCGTGCCGGTTCCGCCTTCGGCAGGGCGTCGCGCGCCGCCTCGAGCAAGGGTATCGCCCGCTCGTTCTCACGCGTTGTGTAGTAAACGATACCTGCCAGCAATTTGAAGCTTGGTTCCGGCGATGGATCAAGCCGCAGCGCCCGGTCCATTTCAGTGACCGCCTGCCCGCGGCTGCCGGTTTGCGCCAGGATCAATGCGAGATTGGCGACGGCCTCGGCATCGTTGGGCTGAGCCGCGACCGCCCGGTTGGCCGATTCCCGCGCCTCGACCTCGCGGCCATCGACCAGTTGCAGAAGGGCGAGGACGGTGTGGGCCCTTGCATTATTTGGATCAATCTTCAGGGCCTCCCCTGCCGCGTCATAGGCAATCTTGCGCGCCACCGCCGCTGACCAGAGAAAGTTGTAGTCGTTGCGCCAGACATCGACGGCAACGCGCGCGATCCCCGCATGCGCGTTGGCAAAGCGGGGATCGAGGTCGATGGCCTTCTGGTAATAGGACAAGGTACGCCGATAAGTGTCGACATCGCTATAGAAAAACCCTTCCTGCTCGGCCCGCATGTAATAGTCGTAGGCTTCAAGATTGTCGGTCGGAATACGGGCTAGCTGGTCTCGCTCGCCTTCGCTGAGCTTCACCTCCAGCGCCGAGATGATCTTGCTGATCACATCGTCCTGGACTGCAAAGAGGTCGGCATACTGGCGGTCGTAGCGCTCGGCCCATAACGAAAGGCCACTGACCGCGTCGATGAGCTTGACATTGATGCGCAGCCGCGTGTCGGCGCGCTGCAACGTGCCCTCCAGGATATAGTGGACGCCCAGTTCCGCCGCGACGTCCTGGATCTTGCCAGCCGTATTGCTGACGGCGAAGACCGAATGCCGGGCGATGACGAAGAGCCCCGACACCTTGGAAAGTTCTGTGATGAGATCGTCGGTGAGGCCCTCGGCGAGATGGTCGTGCTCGGTATCGCCGCTGACATTGATGAACGGCAGGACGGCGACGGAAGGCCGGTCGGGCAAGGGATAGGCGATCCGCTCGACAGGCGCAGACGGCCAGATGAGGGTCCACGGCTTCCACCAGAGCGATGCGCCTGCAATCAGGAGGAGAGCGGCCGTCGCGGCGGCAAAGATGCGCCTCTTCGGATAAAGCTTCTTCGGAACGCCGACCGTCTTGCCAGCGGCCGAAGGATCGAGCACGACGCGGTAGACCCGGACCGGCTCGGCGATACTCTTGACCTTCTGCTCACCGAGCGAGACGTAGCCGACGGGAAGCCGCGATTTCACATGGTCGTAGGTCGTTCCGGAAATGGCGATGCCGCCCGGCTCGGCCAGAGCCTGGATACGGTCCGCGATATTGACACCATCGCCGTGGATGTCTTCACCCTCGACGATGATGTCGCCGAGATTGACGCCAATGCGGAAATCGAGCTGGTGTGCACTGGGCTCGGCGGTGTTGCGTCTGGCTTTGAGTTGCTGCACTTCCACCGCGCAGCGCAGGGCATCGACCACGCTGTGGAACTCGACCAGAACCCCGTCGCCCATGGTCTTGACCAGCCGGCCATGATGCCGCGCGATCTTGGGTTCGAACACTTCCCTTAGGTCGCTCTGGAACCTCGCGCGCGTCCCCTCCTCATCGATCTGGCTCAAGCGGCCATAGCCGACGACATCGGCAATCAGTACGGCGGCTAGGTGACGTTCCATTTCCCGGTCTTCCCCGGAGCGCGCAATGTAACTCCGCCGACATCTTATCGCAGCTACACCCTTGATGCCATCACGCCCAAATGGGGGGAGTGAGCACCATCGCCGCCATTGGTGGCATCTGTTATGATTGTGGTCATCAATGGAAGCGGCTTGGCGAAAGTCGATCAGGTTCAGCGAGGGGGAGAGCATTGCCATGAAAATGATAACACGCAGAAGCTTCGTTGTGGGGCTCGCCCTGGTTCCGGCCGTTGCCCGTATCAGCGTCGCGCAGGTACAAACGGGGGTCACGTCCGAGGAAGCCAGCGCGATCGCCAAGGAGGCCTATATCTATGGCTTCCCGATGGTCGACAACTACCGCATCCAATATGCCTACTTCGTTGACACTGGCAATCCGGAATACAAGGGACCGTGGAACAAGCTCGTCAACATTCCGCGCGTTTACACGCCGGCCGACACGGCCATCCAGACGCCGAATTCCGACACGCCCTACTCCTTCATTGGCCTCGACCTGCGTGCTGAACCCATGGTGCTGACCGTGCCACCGATTCAGAAAGACCGCTATTTCAGCATCCAGCTGGTCGACGCCTATACATTCAACTTTGACTATATAGGCAGCCGCGCGACCGGCAATGATGGCGGCAGCTTTCTCATCGCGGGGCCGGGCTGGAAGGGCGAGACGCCGAAGGGCATCAAGAAAGTCATCCGCTCCGAAACAGAATTCGTGCTGGCAGGCTACCGCACGCAGCTTTTCAGTCCCGACGACCTCGACAACGTCAAGAAGATTCAGGCTGCCTACAAGGCCGAGCCGCTATCGGTGTTTGCCGGTCAAGCTGCACCCAAGGCCGCGCCCGCCATCAATTTCGTCAAGCCGCTGACGCCCGACGAGGAGAAGGCCTCATTGGATTTCTTCAATCTCCTCAACTTCATCCTCCAATATTGCCCGACCGTCCCTTCCGAGACTGAACTTATGTCGCGCTTCGCCAAGATCGGCATCGGCGCAGGCAAGACCTTTGACGCCAATGCGCTAGCGCCGGATATGAAACAGGCCATCATGCAAGGCATCGGCGATGCCTGGGCTGATCTCGGCAATCTGGAGAAAAAGATCGATGCGAAGGAAGTGACCTCCGGCGATCTTTTTGGCACGCGCGCGTTCTTGAAGAACAATTATCTCTACCGCTTTGGCGGCGCCAAGCTGGGGATTTACGGCAATTCGGAACAGGAAGCGATGTATCCGGTCTATGCCGTCGATTCCGAGGGCAAAAAGCTCGACGGCTCCAATCGCTACAGTGTGCATTTCGCACCTGGGGAATTGCCTCCCGTGCACGCCTTCTGGTCGATGACGATGTATGACATGCCCAAGAGCCTGCTCGTCACCAATCCGATCAACCGTTACCTCGTGAATTCGCCGATGATCCCACAGTTCGTCAAGGACGCCGATGGCGGCCTGACGCTCTATTTCCAGAACGCGTCGCCGGGCAAGGAGAAGGAGCCGAACTGGCTGCCTTCGCCGAAAGGACCGTTCGTTGTCGTCATGCGTCTCTATTGGCCGAACGAGGAGGCACTGGACGGCAAATGGACAGCGCCGCCGATGAAACGGGAGGCGTAAAGTCAGGGAATCGTGAATATGCCGATCTGGTCGGTAATGCCGCGCAGCGTGACATTCTGCGGCATCGGCCTAAGGCCGCGCTGCGCCAGCAGGTCGGAGGCTTTGGCATTCTCAAGGACGGATCCTGTGGCAAATATCTCATGCGATGTGGCGAGATTTTGCACGCGCGAGGCGATGTTCACCGTCTGCCCGAAATAGTCCTGCCGCTCGTTGAGGCTGACGGCGATACATGGCCCCTCGTGGATACCGATCTTCAGAAGCAGGTCCTCGTTGCCGCGCTCCTTGTTGAACTGCAGCATGGCATCGCGCATGCGCATCGCCGCGACCACTGCCCGGTCGGGGGTCGGGAAGGTTGCCATCACCGCATCGCCAATGGTCTTTACGACCGCACCCGCTTCGGCCGCCACGATCTCGTTGAGGATACTGAAGTGGGTCTTAACCAGGTCAAATGCCGCGAGGTCACCGACCCTGTCATATAGCTGGGTGGAACCGCGCAGGTCAGTGAACAGGAAGGTCAGACTGGTGATCTTCAGCCGTTGATCAACGTCGATCGTGTCGGCGCGGTAAAGGTCGCGGAATGTCTGATTGGAAAGCAGGCGCTTGGCGGTCAGGAATGGGCGGCGGTTGCCGAGCAGATCGTGCAGCGCGTCATTGGCCACGCACACCGACGGCAACGTGCGGACTTCAGTGTGGTTTTCCACCACGATACGCGCCGGGCCCGGCCGCAAGTTGATGGTTTCGTGGTGCCGGTGCGCGCGGTCGAACACGAGGGACAGATTCTGCCGCTCCTTAGTCGGCTCACCTTCCACGTTCAAAAACTGCGCCGCGTGTGTTACCGGTTCGAAGATGATGATGGGCGCCGCCGGCAACTGCAGCGAGATGACGGCCTTCTCGCCCGGTGGCAGCTCAAGCGACTCCAGAACGAATTCCTCGACCTTACTTTCGTAATCCCCTTCCGGCAGATCGACGCCCGAGCCCCAATAGACCTGACGGAAATATTCCAAAGGGGGCAATTGGTGTGGATTGTGGGCAGCGATGCGCCGTACACGCGGGCTCACGGTAAAGGATACATCGACCATTTCATCGAGAGTCGGCTCGTAGCCCGCTGCGCAAAGCGCACATGTATATTCGTCACTCTGTACGGTCTTTAGCGACGTATTTGCGTCGAGCACGCCGCCACAGCCGGGGCAAAGCACGTTCCATGACACATCGAACAGGCCAAGGTGAGATGCGTGCAGGAAGGCGTTGATTACCTTCTCTTCGTCGAGCCCTTCACTGGCGGCAAATGCGAGCGCGTTGATACGGCCGAGCTTGCGGTCGGGTGCTTCTCGAACGAGCCGCTCCAGGGCATCGACGATGTCCGGCTGCACCGACTGGCGCAGCATTGCGAATAAAGTCTGAGCTTCACTCATGCGCATATTCTACACAGAATCCAGCGCGCGGACAGTGGTTTTGATTGTGGCGTTGCGTCCGTTGCCGCACGGCCCGTCCCCCCACTCGCGCCAGTCTACAGGCGACGTTACAGTAACGTACTTGGCAATCAGCCGGACATAGGGTTCCAATCCCGCACGATTGCACAATCGATGCTGTCCCGAATTGCGCCAAAGAATCATTTTGAGGGAGAACTTTATGGCTATTCGCAAGGTTGATATTTGTCTTGGAACTGCGCGGTCGGCTCTGCTTGGGCTGGCCTCTTGTGTTGTTGTTCCCGCCGTTGCTGCCGTCGCCGATCCGTTGCCGCTATCGCCGCATTGGGCCGCATCGATGCCAGCGGGGCCGGTCGCCGGAACGCGGATCACGCCGGAATATGCCAAGCTCGTTGCCCGCGACGCCTATTTCTGGGCATGGCCCATGGTCAACGTCTATAATCGGCGGCTGGCGTTTACAAAAATCCCAGAACGGTTCTATTCCGGCGCAGCTCCCATGGCACCGGTCAACAGCCTGACCATGCTGACTGACTACATCGAACCCGATGAAAGACTGGTTGCCTGCCCGAACCAGGATGTGGTTTACGGCGCGTCGCTGCTGGCGCTCGACAAATCCCCGGTTGTCATTCAGGTTCCGGATTTCGGCAACCGGTTCTGGGTCTACCAGATCGTCGATCTTCGAACCGACAGCTTCGCTCAGCTCGGCAAGATGTACGGCACCCAACCCGGCTTCTATCTGCTGGTGGGCCCCGACTGGGAGGGCGAGGTGCCGAAGGGCATCAGCAAGGTTTTCCGCGCCTCGACCAACACCGCCAACGTCATACCGCGTGTCTTCCAGGACGATACGCCAGAGGACAAGGCCGCAATTCAGCACGTTCTCAAGAAGGTGACGCTTTACCCGCTTGCCGAGTTTGACGGGTCGATGAAGACCGTCGATTGGAATTTGCTGAAAAAGGTGCCTGCCGCAGGCGGCGATGCCGAGACACAATGGGTGGTGCCTGGAAAATTCTTTGACGAACTGCCGCTGGTTCTGGCCGACGCTCCGCCTCTGCCCGGCGAAGAAGCCCGCTATGCCGAAGCACTTGCCGTCGCCGCGGCGGCCAAGGCCGATCCCAATATCAGGAAGGCCGTGGACGAAGCCGCGGCCGAGGCGGACGCGCAGCTTGTCGAACCGCTTTTCCAGTTCCGCAATTATGGGCTGCCGCTACCCCATGGCTGGACAACTACCTCCAACAACGCCGCGTTCGGCACCGACTATTTCACTCGGACCGCAGTGGCGAAATCCAACATCTTCGTCAACGCGCCGACCGAGACGAAATATTTCTACCAGGACCTCGACAGCGCGGGCGACAGGCTCGACGGCTCCAAGGAATATACGGTCACGTTTGCCAAGGGCGAGACACCTCCGGTCAATGGCTTCTGGTCATTGACCCTCTACAATGAGCACCACTTCTTCGAGCCCAATGCCATCAAGCGCTATTCGCTCGGCACCAAGAACAAGTCGCTCAAATATAATGCGGACGGCTCGCTGACAATCCATGTCCAGGCCGAACCGCCTGCTGGCGAAAAAGACCGCGACAATTGGCTGCCGGCGCCGAAGACGGGCAACTTTTCGCTCTATATCCGCGCTTACTGGCCGAAAACGGCGGTTGTCGATGGCTCGTGGACACCGCCCGAGGTCGTGCATTCGAACTAGACTGGACAGGTATCGGAGGGACTGCCGGCGAGAATAAGTCCTCTAGCGCTTCGCGCCGCTGTAGGGCATCCTGTATGGGGAGATTTCGTGATGGTGGCACAGGGAGGATCGCCATGCGCTGTTTTACGGTACTCGGACCTTCGCAAACAGGAAAATCCACGCTGGTGGAAAAGCTGGGCGCGCTGGAAGGACCTGCAAGGAAATCCGCCTCTCCGTATGGACTGAACCTCATAGAGTTCGAATTTGGCAAGGAAGCCTGGTGCGCGATCGACACACCGGGTTCGGGCGAGGCTCTCGCGCACGCCCAGCATGCGCTTCTGGCGAGCGACGCCTGCATCCTGTGTGTATCACCCAATCCGGATGAGGCGGTGCTTGCGGCGCCATATCTGCGTGTGATCGAAGCCTCCGGCACGCCGTGCATCCTTTTTGTGAACCGCATGGATGAACCGAGGGGTCGCCTGCGCGATGTCGTTGCTGCGCTTCAGGATTATTCCAACCATACGCTGATCCTACGGCAGATCCCCATTCGCGAGGGTGACAAGATCGTCGGCAGCTGTGACCTGATTTCGGAACGCGCCTGGCGCTACCGGGAAGGCCAGACATCAGCCCTGATCGAAATCCCCAAAGACCTGATCGAGCGTGAACATGAAGCGCGCGCCGAACTGCTGGAGCACCTCTCCGAATATGACGACTGGCTGCTCGAGGAACTCATCGAGGACCGCGAACCGGCGAGCGACGCGGTCTATGCCATATCCTCGCGGGTTCTGCGCGAAAACAGGATCGTTCCGGTGCTTGTCGGTGCTGCAAGCCACAGCAATGGCATCATGCGATTGATGAAGGCGCTGCGGCATGACGCGCCGAAGGTCGACGTGCTTCGCAAGCGGCTTTCCGCCACGGGCAGCATTTTCGAGAGCGCCCTGGTTGGCGTGGCGTTTCACGCCTATCACCGGCAGAATGTCGGCAAGACGGTGCTCGTGCGGGCACTCGATGATGGTTTGAAGCAGGGTGCGCTGCTTGGCGGCGCCCGCCTTGGTCCGGTCCAGGACCCGGCGACAGGAAGACCGATCACTGCGGCCGCCGCGGCCACCGGCGACGTGTTCGCTACTGTGAAGTCAGACCATTTGATCATTCCCTCCCTGCTTTCGGCCGATCGTTCCGTGGACGCTCCCGAGTGGACCACGCCGCCGACCCCGATGCTTGAGCGCATATTGGTGCCGAACAGCGAGCGGGACGAGACAAAGCTATCCGAGACACTGGCAAAGCTGGCGGAAACCGATCGCGGCATCAAGGTGATGCAGGAAGAAGGCACGGGCGCCCAATTGATCAGTGCACAGGGTCCGGTACACCTGCGTGATATCGCCAGGACGCTGTCCGAGGTCTTCCACGTCGATGTGACCGACCGGCCGCCGAGCCCGGTCTACCGCGAGACGATCACCAGATCGTCGGACGTTCACTACCGGCATCGCAAGCAGACTGGTGGCGCCGGCCAGTTCGCCGACGTGAAATTGAGCGTCCATCCGAACGGGCGCGGCGCCGGCTTCAGCTTTGCCGAAACGGTGAAAGGTGGTGCTGTCCCGCGCAACTTCATCCCTGCGGTCGAGGCTGGCGCCCGCGAAGCGATGGAGAAAGGTCCGCTCGGCCTGCGGGTGATCGATGTCGGCGTAACGCTGACCGACGGACAGCACCATTCGGTGGACAGTTCCGAATTCGCCTTCCGCGCTGCGGGCAAGATGGGGGTCAGAGATGCCCTCGCTCAGGCTTCGGCGGTGCTGATGCAGCCGATCTTCCGGGTCGAGATCAACATCCCCTCGATCTATTCCGGCAGCCTCGTGCCGATCGTCTCCTCCTACAAGGGCCAGGTGCTGGGCTTCGACCGGGACGAAAAGGCAAAGGGATGGGACATTTTCCGCGCGCTCATACCCGGTAGTTCCCTTGACGAACTCGCGCGCGCGCTGCGCTCGGCGACGCAAGGCATAGGCACGTTTGCGAAGACCTTCGATCATTTCGAGGAATTGTACGGCAAGGAGGCCGACGCGATCGTGAGCGCTTATGCCCATGCGACCGAGCACTGAGCGCCGGCCTGGTATGGCCCGTCATCCGTCCTGGCTACCTCATTGCAATTCGGCACAGCGCGCGCCATTGCGGATCGAAGCAATCGCCGGAGGGTTGGTGATCGGATAGCCGCTGATGAACGTTTCTGCGGTGAAATCGGGATAATTCGTCTGCAACAGCCCAGCATAGGTCCTGGATACTTCCATCTCTCCCAGCAATGCATGTGCCATCGCCAGAAACATCTGGGTCGATGGCATTTCCTGCGGCGCCCGCCTGAACGCTACGATGGCTTCACGGTAGTTTCCGGTCACAAAGGTCACCCGCCCGAGCATGCTGAAATACCAGGCAGGCGGGAGCGCATTGATACTCAGCGCGCGCTCGATGAGCGGGCGCCCTTCCTGCGGCTCGCCGGCGGCAAGAGCTCGGCTTCCCGCAATGAGCGCCAGCACGTCGCTGTCATTGGGTGACGTCATGAGGGCACGCGTATTTTCTTCAACCGCCCGATCGAAATCGCCGGCGCAGGCCAGCAGATCGCCAACGCATTGACGCGCATGGCTGTTTCCGGGGTCCAGCGCCAGCGCTTTGTTCGCGCAAAACGCGAAGCGTTCAAGCGATATGGCGGGATCGCTGCCATAGCCATTCGCCCCCTGCACCGCATAGGCAAAGCCAAGTTCCGCCCATGCACGTGCGAGCCCCGGGTCAAGTTCTACGGCACGGGATAGCAAGCGGATTGCTTCGGCATTGGAAGCGCGGCTGTAGAGATTAAGTTGTTCAACGCCAAGCAGATGGCAATCATAGGCACTCATGCTGGCTGGCGGCTTGCGGCGAACAATGTCGCGGCGCAGATTTGCGAGTTTGCCGCAGCAGCCGGCAAGCACGTTGATGACGTTTTCAGTGACGGAATTCTGTATGGCAAACAGGTCGTCAGTGGGCTCGTCATAACGCGCCGTCCAAAGACCCGCCCCGCTGCGGGCATCGACGAGCTGGACCGAGATACGCACGCGGTCGTTCGCGGCGCTCTGCAAGCTGCCCTCGATCAGATAGTCCGCGTTCAGCTCGCTCCCGATCGAGCGAGCATCATCGCGCCGTCCCTTGAGCGCAAGCATCGTATAGCGGGAAATTACCGCCAGATCCGGATAGCGCCCAAGATCAACAATAAGGTCCACGGAGAGGCCATCGGCAAGTCGCGACCAGCGATCGTCGGCGCTAAGATTGTCGAACGGCAATACGGCGATGATTGGCGGTCCCAACGTGTCGACGGACACGCCATTGCCGACTGGTCCCGCTATCGCTCCCGGCGCCTGATCGACAAGAATGTTGGCGAGCGCGACCTTGTTGTGCACGCCGAGCTTTTGGTAGATCACCGACAAATGCGTTCTGACTGTCGCTGGCGAAATGAAAAGTGCCTCGCCAATTTCGCGATAGGTCAGGCCCGCGGCGAATTTTGCCGCAACAGCTTGCTCCCGGGCGGACAGACCGGCTGGATTGCAGTTCATGCCATCGAGTGATGCCAATTTCTGTCCCCACACCCGGCGGTAACTGATGCAGGATATCAAAATACATCATTCGTGCTCCAAAAACACTGCATTTGCAGGATGCCCCACCTGTTCCGGCCGTCCTATTCTGGTTGTGAGACGAGACGACGCTGCAGCTTGTGGCGGTCCGGCCGTTCTATCGAGGGAGGATACCGTGAAGACGCTATCGATCGTTGCCGCGTTGCTGAGCCTTGCATTTTTATCCCAGCCAGCCCTTGCGCAGGAACCGAGCCGCAAAATCGAGATTTCGGAGCGATATGTCAGGATTATCAGCGCGAGGGCTTATACCGACCTCCTGCTGCAGGCCTATGAGAAAGGCTGGCGTTACCCGCAAAGCCAGATCGAGAGTGGTTTCAAACGGCATTTCGAAGAGTTGAAGCAGCAACTGATTGCGCAAGGATATGCGATCGTTGCCGAAGAAGCGGAAGGCAATATGCCGGTGGATCAGCCGGACACAGAACTGTGACGCCGTTGGTTGAACAGGAAAAATACGTCCGAACAGGTTGAGAACGGGCGCCTTCAATATGAGGTAATATAATACCTTTTTTGCAATACCTTGTTTTCACTCGGTTATTTGGTTATAGGCGAAAAATTCAACGCTTGACGCAAACGACTTTGCCCTCTATTGAAACCCTCGACTGCGGTGGGAATTCCCGCCGCTTTTCATTGTTGCGCGATTTTCGACATTTCGCGTAACGCAAGCAACAAGAAAAGCCTTCCTTTGTGAAGGATGATCTCAAGGACGAACACAATGGCTACCTTCTCTCAGAAGCCGGCAGAAGTGACGAAAAAGTGGATCCTGATTGACGCCGAAGGTCTCGTCGTCGGTCGTCTGGCCTCCATCGTCGCCAACATCCTGCGCGGCAAGCACAAAGCAACCTTCACCCCGCACGTGGACGATGGCGACAATGTCATCATCATCAACGCCGACAAGGTTGCCTTCACCGGTAAGAAGTTTACCGACAAGGTTTACTACTGGCATACCGGCCATCCAGGCGGCATCAAGGAGCGCACTGCACGTCAGCTGCTCGAAGGCCGTTTTCCGGAACGCGTCGTTGAAAAGGCCGTAGAGCGCATGGTTCCCCGTGGACCGCTCGGCCGTCGCCAGATGAAGAACCTGCGCGTTTACGCCGGTTCCAACCACCCGCATGAAGCTCAGTCCCCCGAGGTCCTCGACGTCGGCGCGCTGAATAGCAAGAACAAAAGGAGCGCATAAGAATGGCTGAGCTCAATTCGCTCGAAGCTCTCGGCACCATTGCCGCCAGCACGCCTGCAGCAGCGCCGGTCCATGTCCAGAAGCTGGACGCCAAGGGCCGCGCCTATGCTACCGGCAAGCGCAAGGACGCCGTCGCACGCGTCTGGATCAAGCCGGGTTCCGGCAAGATCATCATCAACGACAAGGAATATGGCAAGTATTTCGCCCGTCCGGTTCTGCAGATGATCCTGCAGCAGCCGATCGTTGCTGCCAACCGCGCCGGCCAGTACGACGTCGTTGCCACCGTTGCCGGTGGTGGTCTTTCCGGTCAGGCCGGTGCCGTCCGTCACGGCATCTCCAAGGCCCTCACCTACTTCGAACCTGCGCTGCGCGGCGTTCTGAAGAAGGGCGGTTTCCTGACGCGCGACAGCCGCGTTGTCGAACGCAAGAAGTACGGCAAGGCCAAGGCCCGTCGTTCATTCCAGTTCTCCAAGCGCTGATATCAGCGTTCCACTGGACAAGAACAGAAAGCGGGCCTTCGGGTCCGCTTTTTTGTTGCCAATGAATGCATTTGCGGTAGCTTCGCGGCCGTGCGTGGTTCGACAAGCTCACCATGAGGGACGTGGTTTGCCCACATGGCCGGGGTGGCGGCTCACATGGTGGCGGTGGCGGGCTGCATCGGCAATCGCCAACGTTGCAATCCTTGGCTCCCTGCCGTCGACCTACCTGCCTCATGGTGAGCTTGTCGAACCACACACAATCAACGATGCCAAGTCCTGGAGCAGAATTCCAATGCCATCGAAGTCCATCGACAACGCTTTCACCGCGCGCACGCTGACCGGCGCTGCGACCGATCCGACGCATGCGGGTGCCCTCTCCTTCATGCGCAGGCGGTATACCAAGAACTTGAACGGTGCCGAGGCTGTCGTCTGGGGTATTCCCTTCGATGCGGCGGTCTCCAACCGGCCGGGCGCGCGCTTCGGCCCGCAGGCGATCCGGCGTGCCTCGGCAATCTTCGACAATGACCCGCAATATCCGTTCCACCGCGATCTTTTCGCCGATCTCGCCGTCATCGATTACGGCGACTGCCTGCTCGACTATGGCAATCACCAGAAGACACCGGCAACGATCGAGCGCGAGGCGGCAAAGATCATCAAATCTGGCGCGTTCCTTGTCTCGCTCGGCGGTGATCACTTCGTCACCTGGCCGATCCTCAAGGCGCACGCGGCCAAGCACGGGCCGGTTGCGCTGGTGCAGTTCGATGCACATCAGGACACCTGGTACGATGACGGCAAGCGTCTCGATCATGGCTCGTTCGTTGGACGGGCAGCGCGCGACGGGGTCATCGACCCGGCCCATTCGATCCAGGTCGGCATCCGCACCCATGCGCCGGATGATTGCGGCTTGAAGATCGTCTATGGCTACGAGGTCGAGGAGATGTCGACCACTGACATTGCCAAGCAGATCATCGAGCGGACGGCCGGCAGGCCAGTCTACCTGACCTTCGACATCGATTGCCTCGATCCGGCCTTCGCGCCGGGGACCGGGACGCCGGTAGCGGGTGGCCCCTCTTCGGCAAAGATCCTGTCGGTGCTGCGGCACCTGACCCAACTCAACATTGTCGGCGCCGATGTGGTCGAGGTTGCACCGGCCTATGATCATGCCGACGTGACGGCTATCGCAGGTGCCACAATCGCGATGTATTACCTTGGTATGCTGGCAGAAAAGAAAGCCAGGCGACAGGGCTGAATTTTCGATCAAACAGCTTATATATTGAATCCGGTTTTCCTTCTAACCATCTGAATTTACAGTTTCCAAGGGCAAGGCAATGAAACCCAGGATCTTCATCGACGGCGAACATGGCACCACGGGTCTGCAGATCAGGACGCGGCTTGCCGGCCGCGGCGATCTCGACGTCCTCTCGATTCCGGAGGCGGAGCGGCGCAACCGGGACCTGCGCGCTGATTTTCTGAAAGAGGCGGATGTGGCAATCCTCTGTTTGCCCGACGATGCCTCCAAGGAAGCTGTCTCGATCCTCGAAGGGCATAATTCGACGAAGATCATCGACACCTCGACAGCGCATCGCGTGCATCCCGACTGGGCCTATGGCTTTGCCGAACTCGACCGCGCCCAGCGCCAGAAAATCAGCGACGCGCGGCTCGTCGCCAATCCCGGCTGCTATCCGACCGGCGCGATCTCGCTGGTACGGCCGCTGCGCGATGCCGGCATCCTGCCCGGCGACTACCCGGTTACCGTCAATGCCGTTTCGGGCTATACGGGCGGTGGCAAGCAGATGATCGCGCAGATGGAAGATGCTGATAATCCCGATCACATCACCGCCAACAACTTCCTCTATGCGATGCCGCTCAAGCACAAGCATGTTCCGGAGCTTCAGATACACGGCCATCTCGACCGCAGGCCGATCTTCTCACCCAGCGTCGGACGGTTTGCGCAGGGGATGATCGTACAGGTGCCGCTCTTCACCGGTGATCTCAACGCCAACACGTCGCTGAAGGACATCCACGCCGCCCTGAGCGCTCACTATGAGGGCCAAAACATCGTGCAGGTGGTGCCGCTTGCCGAAAGCGTCCAGCTTTCGCGCCTTGACGCGGAGGAACTGCGCGACACCGACATCATGAAGCTCTTCGTGTTCGGCACCGAGGGCCTGGGCCAGGTCAATCTCGTCGCGCTCCTCGACAATCTCGGCAAGGGCGCATCGGGCGCCGCAGTGCAGAATCTCGATTTGATGATCGGCAATGGCTGATGCGATAGAGGAGACTTTCCTGCGGGCCTGGAAAGTCTCCTCTCCCGAACTGTTGGTCGAAACCGTTACCAGCCAGATCGTCAAGGTCCGGCTTCCCGATGGCACGCCGGCCATTGTCAAGGCGCTGACGGAAATCGGCATGCAGGAGGAACTGCGCGGCGTGCATTACCTCGACTGGCACGACGGGAATGGCGCGATCCGCCTTTTGGCGCAAGAGGATAATCTCCTGCTGCCGGACAGCGCACGCTCCTCGATCATCTCAACGAACACGGCGATGAGGACGCAACCGCAATCTCCGTCGATGTTCTGCGCAAGTTGCTGATGACTGGGCACCAGAGCCGTCCGCTTGCTCCAGACTTTCGACCTTTGCGCCAGCAATTCGACAGCCTGTTCAAAAAGGCCGCGGCAGACAGGAACAACGGTGATGCCCGCATCTTTGTCGAGGCGGCAAGGATCGTCGACGACCTTTTGAACAATCCGGTGGACGTTCAGCCCCTGCACGGCGATGTCCACCACGAGAATATCCTCTTTGGCGAGCGCGGCTGGCTGGTGATCGATCCGAAGGGCCTCCTCGGCGATCCGATGTATGACGCCGCCAACATGTTCTATAATCCCGTCGAGCGTCAGGATTTGCGGGCGAACGAGGAGCGGATCGCCTCAATGGCGCGCACGTTCTCGCGAGCATTCGATCGCGATATACGTACCATCCTCGGCTATGCCATGGCCCACGCCACACTCTCCGCATCCTGGCATACGGAGGACGAGAACTCTGGCGAGGCTGAGCGCAGCCTCGCCGTCGCGCAAGCCGTGCGAACGATCATGGCAGCACTCTCCTAAGCTCTTGCAAGCTCTGACCAACTTGACCAAGTGACTCTTTCCTATTAAATTGGTCATGTTGGTCAAGGAGACGTCGATGGATCAAATCAACCTGTATGATGCAAAAACCAATCTTTCGAGTTTGGTAGACCGGGCCGCCGCAGGCGAAGAGGTCGTCATCGCGAAGAATGGCATCCCTTTGGCCAAACTCGGACCTCTGGCCAAACAATTGCAGCCGCGCATACCGGCACATGCTCTGGCCATTTCCTATATCGCCGAGGACTTCGACGCGAGCGATGCGGAGATCGCAGCGCTTTTCAACGACAGCACATCATGAACCTGCTGATCGACACCCATGTGCTTCTCTGGTGGGATATGGGCGCCGGCGAGCTTGGATCGGTCGCCCGTGCTGCAATTGCTGATCCCGGAAACAATATCTATGTGAGTGCCGCGTCGATCTGGGAGATTTCGATCAAGAGTGCAAAGGGAAAGCTTCGGTTTGCCGGTTCTCCCCATGCTGCGATTGAGATAAATGGTTTCCAGGCGCTTTCCATTTCGACGGCGCATGCAGAGCTTGCCGGGCGGCTCGACTGGTCACACCCGGACCCTTTTGACCGCATGCTGGTCGCTCAGGCGCAAACGGACGGCCTGATCCTGGTGCATGCTGACAGCACGATACACGATTACAAGGAAGTGCCCCAGCTTTGGGCGCGCTGAACCCTCGGATTATTGGCGAACGACTTCCGTTTCGAGCGGGTAGCTACCCTTGGTTGCACGCCAATGCGCGACGGAAAATCCAAGGATGACGATGGCGAAACCCTGATGCAGCAGGCCGAGGCTTATCGGTACCTGCATGAGCAGCGTCGTGATGCCGATGGTCGCCTGCAATGCCACGAGCAGGAGGAGAACCACCGTGCGGCGTGCATGGGTGGTGCCGGGTGCGGCGCGGCCGACCGAGACCGCCTGCCACATCGCGGCCGCCAGCACGAAATAGGCAAAGCAGCGATGGATAAACTGCACTGTCTTCGGATTCTCGAACAGATTGTGCCAGATCGGCTGGATCGGGAAAAGATCGCCCGGAATGATCGCGCCATCCATCAGCGGCCATGTGTTGTAGGAAAGGCCGGCGTCGAGGCCGGCAACCAGCGCACCGAGATAGATCTGGATGAAGACGAAGACGACGAACCAGCCGGCAAAGCGCTGGATGGTGCGGCTGGCGGGCGCTTCGGTGTAGACGGCAAGGCCGCGCGCCACATACATCACCGCCGCGAATATGAAGCAGGCCAGCGTCAGGTGGGTTGCGAGCCGATATTGACTGACATCGACGCGGTCGACGAGGCCGGACGCCACCATCCACCAGCCGACAGCGCCCTGAAGGGCGCCGAGAGCAAGAATGCCGACCATGCGCGGCTTCAAACGGCGCTCAAGCCGCCCGGTCAGCCAGAAAAAGGCGAGCGGCAGGGCAACGAGGAAGCCGACGCCGCGCGCGAGGAAACGGTGCGCCCATTCCCACCAGAATATCTGCTGGAACTCGGCAAGGCTCATGCCCTTGTTCAACCGCTCGTATTGCGGAATCTGCCGGTACTTGTCGAACTCCTCCACCCACTGGTCATGGCCGAGTGGTGGGATGATGCCATGGATCGGCTTCCATTCGGTGATGGAAAGGCCGGACCCTGTCATGCGCGTGGCACCGCCGACAATGACAATGGTCGCAAGAACGATGAGCACGAGATAGAGCCATATACGGATATATTGGCGATTTCGCGCTTCGCGATCCTGGACCGAGGCAATGTTGCCTGCGGAGATGGTTTGGGCGGCCATGCGGAATTCTCCTGTCGATCGCCGATAGGTGCAGCATAAGGCCAGACAAGACAAGCATGGCTCGCGCGACACGCCGTCGCGTTCGAAGGCCTCAATGTCACAATGGTGTTATCGCTCGCCCATCATATTGCCACAGCAATGTTGCGCCTGGCTAAGCGCCCGGCACCATCCCTTTATCAGAGAGGTTATCATGTTTCATTGGTTGAAAATCGCAGCCGGAACGGCTGCCGCTTTTGTCTATGTCACGTGTGCGGCGCAGGCTGCGGACGCATTGACGAGCAAGGAATACAAGATCCTGCTCACACCGTCTCTCTTCGACTCGCAACCCCTGACGGTTGCCAACCAGTTCCTGACCGATCTTAAAGCCAAATTGAAGACCACGACTTTCGACCGCACCGTCGATGGTAAATTCGCCGAGGATGAGAGGCGCACGGTGCGTTTTTACGATTCCCCCGGCACGTGCCGCTTGAAGGCTGCAGGCTATATGCTGCGCACGCGCGGCGACGGCAAGGACACTGAGATCACGCTGAAGTTCCGCTCTCCCAGCCAATCCACTGCCGCGGCCACCGATGTCAGCGGCAGCGTTTCCGGCGCCAAGACAAAGCTTGAAGACGACATCGTGCCGCCCTTCAAGGAAACCTTCTCGCATTCGACGACGGAGACCCTGTCGGCTTCAAAAAACCTGAACATTCTGGACGACGTGGCCGATCTCTTTCCCGGCACCAAATCACTGAACCTGCCGAACAAGGACCCTTTGAGCCTCGTTAGCAATCTCGACATCACCGAACAGACCTATGCCGGCGCGGAAAGCGATCTTGGCCAGCAGGATGCCGATTTCTCGCTGACACTATGGTATGTCGGCAATGCTTCGAAGCCTTCCGTCGCCGAATTGTCCTTCAAGATCAAGTCAGACAGTGGCGATTTCACCGGCAAGGTGACGGACCGGTCGAAACTGCTTTTCGACACGACGCGTGGCCTGACGCAATGGGTATCGACCAGCACCGTGACGAAGACGGAGTGGGTGTACCAGTATCAGCCAAGCTATTGCTCAAGCGTCCAACTGCTTTAGCACCTGGCCAGTATCCCGCGTAGTGGCTGGCCATTCCGCCTGGAGTGGCCAGCTTTTTTTGCTTTCCGGCAGGGTAATTAGACGTTAGAGCCTTTCTTGCTTANNAAATGCGGATAATTCGACCGGCGGGTTGAAAGCAGTTTGTTGGTTTGCGCACGCAAACCAACGGCTGGGTTTCCGGCTGGCGGCCACCACCTTTGTCAGGCGGCGTCGTCCGATGGGTAAACATCGGCCTCGCCACCTTCCGCGTGGATTGTCTCGCCATCCGAGAAACAGAACTGGTTTCATTTAAGCAAGAAAGGCTCTAGAGGATAGCCTGACTTAGCAATTGGATAGTGCGATGCCCGTAAGGCTGAAGAAACTCATTGGTACATTCCTCCTTGTGGCACTGGTCTGCATCTACGCGGTCGTTGCGACAATCTTCGCCGTTGCGCTCTTGGCCAATGCCAGCCCCTGGATCCACCTGCTCTACTTCTTCGGCACCGGCATCCTGTGGGTGGTGCCCGCAATGTTCATCATCAGTTGGATGGAGAAGGCACCGAAGAAGAAGGCGCCCTAGCATCAAGCCTGGACGACGCGCCGCCCCGCATTGGCAATTGGCGTCGTAACGCCGCTCATCATTGTTTGTGCATAGACCAGCTTCTGAAACCGGCCATTGATCGAAATGCGCGGCAGCGCATGCAGGTTGGCGCGGTGCTCGACCTGGATCGTGCCGTGGCGCGTCGTCACCGCCGAAACAAAACCCTCCTCCGCCGCGATCCTGGCTTCCCGCCTGCCCGCCGCCTTTGCAGAACCGTAGGGATAGGCGAAGTGTGCCGGGCGCTTGCCAAGCTCATCCTCGAGCATGTCGGCAGACTGGCGCATCTCCTGCCCCACCATTTGGGGCGTCAACCGCTTGAGATTATAGTGGTGAACCGTATGTGCGCCGATCGTGCACAGCGGATCGGCGGCAATGCGGCGCATTTCCTTCCAGCTCATGACGTCCTGATCGGCGGCGACGCCGCAGACCATTCCTTCCGCAGCACACATGTCACGCAGGACCGGGAGCTGTTCGATCTCGCTCAGCGAGAAGGAAAAATAGCGCATCAGTCCATGAAAGGCAGCGCGCTTCTGGAACAGCGTCTCGCAGCGCCATTCGGGGCCACCCGGAACACGAATAATGGAGGCCTTTGCTATGAGCTTTTCCGCGACCTCCCACCACAGGACCGCCGCTCCTTCAACGAGCCCCGGCGCGGCATAGATCGTGAACGGCACATTGTGCTTCTGAAACACCGGGTAGGCGTGGTTCAGATTGTCATTGTAGCCGTCGTCGAGCGTGATCGCGGCAAAGCGGCGTTCATGGCGCGCGCCTGCCTTGACCCGTTCGGCCATCTCATCCATGGACACGATTTCAGTGCCCTCGGCTTTCAGCGAGGCCACTATCTCATCGAGAAATTTGGGTGTGATCGACAGGGAGCGGGTTACGCCAAGCGGGCTGATGCAGTCGGGACGGACACGGTGCAACATGATGATCGAGCCCAGCCCGCCAAAGCGGGTGCGGGCACTGGACGCGAAACCGCTGTGCCAAGCCAGTCGCATCACGGCCTTTCGTATCAAGTCAGCCGCGTGGACCATTCCTTCACCAATTTGCACTATCGAAGAATATTCTGAGAGTTGTGTTGATCAAGTCATGCAACTTAATTGTTTATATAAGGTTGATCAACGAATCCTCCCCGCAAATCCCGCCCTGGATCACTATAATGTCCTTTCCCCGGCCAGAACCAAGAATTGTGTCACCAGACGAAGCCAAGACTTTGTGGGATGAGCTCGGCAGCGACTTCCTCGCCGGCGCCGCGCAGAACGCCGACTGGTTTGCGTCCTGGCAAGCCTTGGTCAATCCGGATTGCCTTGTCGCGGCGCTTTATGTCGCGAGCAAGCCGGTCTTTCTGCTTCCGCTCGAGATCATACGCAAAGGCAGCGTTCGCATTGCCAGCTTCGCCGGAGGGCCGCACGCCAACTGCAATTTCCCCGCCCTGTCAACCGGGTACAAAATTACAACCGATGACCTTGCGGCCTTGTTCGACGCCCTGCACCGGGCAAAGCCCGATATCGATGTGGTTTCGCTGCCCCGCCAACTGGGTGAGCTTGCCGGTACGGGAAATCCGCTGGTGCAACTGCCAAGCCGGGAAAACCCCAACATCAGCCTGGCAATCACACTGGACGGACCGTTCGAGGCGGTGCTTGGGCGCAACAATTCCAAGCGGAAAACAAAAAAACATCGGCATGTCACAAGGCGTTTCGAAGAGGCGGGCGGATATCGCGTGGTTACCGCAACCTCCGCATCCGAGACGCGGGCGATGCTCGAAGCCTATTTTGCCTGGAAAGCCGATCGGCTGGCCAAGGCCGGCATCAAGAACACCTATGAGCCCGAAGGTATCAAGGAATTCTTCCAACGGCTGTTCGCAAACGAAGTCGGATCGCCGTCGCCGCGTTATCTGCTGAAAGCGCTGGAAGTCGGCGGGCAATATCGGGCAGTTCTCGGCAAATCCTGCGCAAGGGGTCAGACATTCATCGACTTCATCGGCATTGCCGTAGATGATTTGACCAGCCTCAGTCCCGGCGAGTTCCTGTTCTTCAAGGATATCGAGGAGAGTTGCGGCGGGGGTCTTGCCGTTTACAGTTTCGGCATCGGCGACGAGCCCTACAAGCGCAGCTGGAGCGATATCGAAACACCCACCTATGATACGGATATCAGCCTGACTGCGAAAGGCCGGCTGTTCGCGCTCTACCTCACCACACGGGGCAAGCTCGTGCGGAAGATAAAGCATAATGAGGCGCTCTGGGCGGCGGTAAAAAAAGCCCGTTCACAATTGCTGGGAAAACATTGAGGTGCCAGCGCTCAATAGGATTTTCCCACGGTCAGCGGTTCGCGGAATGCCGCATCGTCATCGATGTAGACCGCTTCTGGACCGGCACCCGTCGCATCGAAAAACCGGCTGACAAAGCAGCGGAATGAGGCGCAAAGCGCAATATCGCAGATCTGCTGGTCTGAGAATCCGACGGCGCGCAACCTGTCGATATGGCCTTGGGTAATTTTGGACGCATCCTTTGTGATCTGCTCGGCATAGGCGAGCATTTCAACATCCTTCTCCAGCAGACCAGCGGTGCGGAAATCCTCCTGAACCGCAACGACCGCCTCCTTCGATCCGAGATCGCCGATCAACTGCTTGCCGTAAACATAGGAGCAATAGGTTGACGGTACATGCTTGGCGGCAATCAGGGTTATCAGCCGCCACTCTCGTATCCCCAGCGAAAATCCGCCGCGAACCTTGTCGATGAAATCCGTATAGATCGGCAGCAGATCCGGCCGCGGCGTGAAGGATTTCGCCGTTTCCATGATGAAACCCATCTGAGATTTCTGCACGTCGTAGATTTCAGCAACCCTGCCGGTCGCTTCATCCTCGGCAATCGTTTGCAAGTACATCAATTCCCTCCGCCGAGCGCGATCAAGCGATTAATGTAACAAAACGCAGGTTGGATGGGAAATGATCCTAAGCCGAGCGAACAATCCTGCCGGCATCGAGCCGCAGGTGCTCGGTGCGGAAGGGTGTCAGCAATTCGGGCTCGAGCAGTCTGGCGTCATATACCGCCTTTGCGGTGGCAACGACATCGGGATCATCCGGATTGACGACACCGAGGATCAACTCGGTGCCGTCGGCGAGCAGATGCTTCAATTCCGCGACTGTCGCAGGCCCGCAATCGACCACGACGAGATCATAAGCCGACTGGAGCGCATTGAGGATCATCGGCAGGCGTCCAACGGATTGCATTGCCTTTGCGGGATCGTGATTGCCGAGGGGAATGATCTCCGCTTGCGAATAATGATCACCGTGGATCACATCGCTGAAATGTTTGTCGGAGACGAGAAGATTGGTGATGCCGGGCAAGTCCTTGGCGTCGAGCATCGAGCGGCCGATTTCACCCGAACCGGTCATGTCGATGAGAATGACACGCACGCCGCGATCGGCGAGTTCCCGCACTAGCAGGATCGTAAGGGCCGATGCCTCATCGCCCTCCGGCGAAACAATAACGGCTCGCGCCGCGCCGCTGGCCATCAACCGATCGGCGACACGAGCAATGCCGGAATGATCGGCGGTGATCGACGGCGCTGCTGCAAGGGGTTCGAGCGCGTCGCTGACGGCCGGTGCGGCGCGTTCGGGCAGATCCGCCGGCGGGGCGATCGCTGGGGTCACCACCGTCTCGCGGACAACGATCGGCGCTTCAGTCTCAGTCGGGCGTGGCTTCCGCGCATAGGCCGGACGCAGCGCTTGGCCGTTGAACAATGCGCGAAGCAGCGTACCGATGCTGAGCAACAACAGCGACGCAACGAAGGCGGCGATGGTCATGGGAATCTTTTTGGGGAAATAAGGCTCGATCGGCCTGTCGGCGCGCGAGAATATGCGCGCATCGGCGGGCAAGGACTCGCGATCCGTCCGCGACGAGGCCTCGCGGTAGCGTGTCAGATAGGATTCGAGCAACTGGCGCTGGGCCGTCGCCTCACGCTCAAGCGCGCGCAATTCGACCTCTTCCTCACCTGCCTTGGAAGATTGCTGCTTCAACTCATTGAGAGAGAGCGTTAATTGGCTCTCACGCAGGCGAGCAGTCTCGACTTCATTCTCGAGACTTCCGAGCACCTTGCGGGCTTCGAGCCGGATCTGCTGGTTGAGATCGGACAGTTGCGAACGCAAGGCCTTGATGCGCGGATGACCGCTGAGCAGCGAGGCCGATTGATCGGCAATGTCATTGTTGAGCTGCACCTGACGTTCGCGCAGCCGCTGGATCAGCGGTGAGGCCATGACATCGGGCAGGGTTTCAACCGCGGCGCCCTTGGCAAGGGCCGAGCGAACGCTCTCCGCCCTCGCCTCGCCCGCCGCGCGGTTTGCGCGCACGCGGGAAAGTTCGGTGGACAATTCCGACAATTGCTGGGTCGCGAGAACCGCATTGTTCTGGCCGATCAAAAGGTCGGACGAGCTACGGTAAGCGGCGACTTTCGCTTCCGCTTCTTTCACGCGCTTGCTGAGGTCGGCGATTTCCGGCTGCAGCCATCCCGTTGCATCTTCGTTCGACTGGGATTTCGACGCCCGCTGGGTGGCGACATATTCATCGGCGACGGCATTGGCAACGGAGGCGGCAAGCACCGGATCCTTCGAGGAAAACTGGATTACGATAACCCGCGAATTTGGTACGGCATAAACCAATAGCCGATCGCGGACAGCGTCGAGGATATAGTCCTCCCGCGTTGCCGCGTCCGGGTGGCTGCCAATGCCCACGACACCAAACCATCTTGCCAGCGCCGATGGCTCGGCCCCCGCGGACAGTTCGGCATTGTTACTGAGATCGAGCTTGGTGATAACGCGCTTCAAGAGGTCCGAAGAGTTGATGAGTTCCACCTGACTCTTGATGCCCTCCTGATCCACCACAAGCCTGTCATCGGCCTGCTGACTGGTCGGGCGGGTAAAGATGGATTCTCGCGTTTCAATAAGAATGCGGGTTTCAGCGCGGTATTTCGGCGAAACCAGTGATAAGGCAGCGAAGGCCAAGGCAGTCAACACCAGCGAGCCGAGCAGAATCCACCACTTGCTGCGCCAAAGGCTGGCGAACAATGCACCTATATCAATGTCCACGTCGTTACCGACAGAGTCAGTCATGCACGCACTCCACTACCAACAGCACCATGGTAAACACCTATGGTAACCAGTGGGTTAAGAGTTGACCTTCTCAACCCAGGATTGCTTGGAGTTTCCAGGTATTTTACCAGCCATTAACCTTAATGAACCGATAATGCGACCAGAATCGAGAAATCTCCTTACGGCCATCTCGTTAAAGCTAGGGTTCAAGACGTGTTCAGCAAGCAGATCTTACTGGTAGCCGTCGGCGTTCTGTCGATGATCCTCGGCGGATGCGCCAGTTACCGCCCGGCCCCACCCGCTTTCAACGCGGCCATCAACAAGCCCTACATGCTGGATGCAGGCGACCGCATCCGGCTGACTGTCTTCGATCAGGAAGGCATCACCAATACCTATAGCGTCGACCAGGCGGGTTATATCTCGGTCCCCCTCATTGGCAGTGTCGCCGCGCGTGGCAAGACCATCCAGCAGATCGAGGCGGCCGTGGCGGCCAAGCTGCGCAAAGGCTTCCTGCGCGAACCGGACGTGGCGGTCGAAGTCGATCGTTACCGCCCGATTTTCGTCATGGGCGAAGTCGGCGCCGCCGGGCAATACTCCTATGTTCCGGCAATGACAGCGCAGAAGGCGATTGCCGCTGCCGGCGGCTTCACGCCACGTGCCAACCAGGCCGATGTGGATATTACGCGGCAGTTCAACGGTGAGAGCATGACTGGCCGCGTCACGATCTCCGATCAGGTGCTGCCGGGCGACACGATCTACGTGCGCGAACGTTTCTTCTGATAATTCGACATGAACAGTTCGACCTCGCTGCGCATCGTCCACTGCTTTCGCGCCCCCGTTGGCGGGATATTCCGGCACGTGCGCGACCTCATCGATGCGCAGGTAAAGGCCGGGCACAAGGTTGGCATCGTCTGCGATGCCTCGACGGGGGGCGAGTTCGAGGAGGCCCTGCTCGCTGCCATGCGCAACAAGCTTGAACTCGGACTTCAGCGCATCGCGATGCAGCGGCAAATCGGGCCTGGCGATGCGGTGGCTGCGGCGCGTACCTACAAGATCATCAAGACGATGCGGCCGGACGTGCTGCATGGGCACGGCGCCAAGGGCGGCACCTATGCGCGATTGTTCGGCACGGCGCTGCGGCTGTCGGGTTCACGCGTTGCCCGTTTCTATTCGCCGCACGGCGGCAGCCTGCACTTTGACCCGGCAACCACGCAGGGTCGTATCATCTTTCGCGTCGAACGGTTTCTCGAACGGATGACCGACCGGATCATCTTCGTTTCAGGGTTCGAGCAGGGCGTTTATACGAGGAAGGTAGGCGAGCCGCGCTGCGGTTATTCGCTGATCTATAATGGCCTGACGGACGCGGAATTCGAACCCATTGTCCCAAATGCCGATGCCGCGGATTTCCTGTTCATCGGGGAAATGCGCGCGCTGAAGGGCCCGGATATCTTCATCGGCGCTCTGGCCGAGGCAAGCATGGCGCGCGGCCATGCCTTGACCGCCGTGATAGTCGGCGATGGCACGGACCGCGCCGCCCTGATTGAGCAGGCACGAATTGCGGGGATTACCGCCAGTATCCGCTTTCTTATGCCGATGAAGGCACGCGATGCGTTCCGGCTGACCAAGGTGGTGGTCATTCCGTCGCGCGCCGAGGCGCTACCCTACATTGTGCTCGAGGCGCTGGCCGCCGGGAAGCCGGTCATTGCCACTCGGGTTGGCGGTATTCCCGAAATACTTGGGGACAACTCCCCCGCCCTTGTGCAACCCGATATCTCCGATCTTGCTGCAAGAATGGTCAGTGTGATCGACGATGTCGGCGTTTTTCGGCGGTCGCTGCCCGATCTGCAGTCCTTGCGCGCCAAATTCAGCGTTGCGAACATGGCGGGACAGCTCGAGGCCGCGTATTTGGCCGCTCTGGGCCGGAATTAGAGCTTTCTACTTGTGGTTTTATTTGAAGCTTTTCTTAGCCGATCCGTGCTATTGGGAGGTGTTACTATCTTCAGGATGAATCATGAGAACTACTAAAGCCGAGCACGGGCTTTCGCGCGAGTCTGTTCGTAAGCTCACTTCTGCTGCAGTTCCGGCAGCCGAGGAAAAAGCCAAACTTAGTCCGTTCGCCCAGGCAATTGCCTCGCAGTATGCGCGCAATACCAACTCGCCGGTCATGGTCAGCGGTATCATGCGCATCATCGAATTCATGATCGTTGCGCTGGCTGGCCTTGCCGTTTTCTTTTTCTATGTCGGCACGACACAAGGAGCTCTCCTCGATTATTTCCTGGCAGCCATCGCAACTGCAACGCTGAGCGTCCTGCTGCTGGAATTTACCGACAGCTACCAACTCGCGGTGATGCGCGATCCGTTCCACACATTCGGACGGCTGCTGATGGCGGTATCGGGCGCATTCGCGCTGGTGTCACTGATCGGCTTTTTCATGAAGATTTCCGAGGACTTCTCACGTGTCTGGTTCGGCGCCTGGTACGTCGCGGCGCTCATTGTCTTCATGATGTTTCGCCTGATCATGTCACGGCTGATCCGCCGCTGGGCCCGCAACGGCACAATGGAACGGCGCGCGGTCATCGTCGGAGGCGGCAAGCCTGCCGAAGACCTGATCCGATCGATCGAACAACAGACCTACAACGATATCCGTATTTGCGGCGTATTCGATGATCGCGACGCGAAGCGGTCTCCTGCAATCGTGGCGGGCTATCCCAAGCTCGGCAACATCGCCGAGCTGATCGAATTCGCGCGCATTGCCCATATCGACATGCTGATCGTTTCGCTGCCGATCACCGCGGAAGCGCGCGTTCTCTCGCTCTTGAAAAAACTCTGGGTGCTGCCGGTCGATATCCGCTTGTCGGCCCATAACAACCATCTGCAATTCCGTCCGCGCGCCTATTCCTATATCGGCTCGGTGGCGATGATCGACCTGTTCGACAAGCCCATCAATGACTGGGACTCGGTCGCCAAGCGCGCATTCGATATTTTCTTCAGCCTGGTCGGCATCATCCTTTTCAGCCCGATCATCATCGCCACCGCGATTGCCATCAAGCTGGAGAGCAAGGGACCGGTCATCTTCAAGCAACAGCGCCATGGCTTTAACAACGAGCTTATCGAAGTCTGGAAATTCCGCTCCATGTATACTGAGATGTGCGACCCGACGGCGCGCAATGCCGTGGTAAAGCATGACCCGCGCGTAACGCGCGTCGGCCGGTTCATTCGCAAGACCTCCATTGATGAACTGCCGCAGTTCTTCAACTCGCTCAAAGGTACATTGTCGCTGGTCGGTCCGCGTCCGCACGCGGTATATGCCCATACGCGCAATCTCCTCTACCACGAAGTCGTCGACGGCTATTTTGCCCGGCACCGGGTCAAGCCGGGCGTGACCGGCTGGGCACAGATCAATGGCTGGCGCGGCGAGGTCGATACGGACGACAAGATCAAGATGCGTACGGAGTTCGATCTTTACTATATCGAGAACTGGTCGTTGTGGTTTGATCTCAAGATCCTGTTCCTGACACCCATCCGCCTTCTCAACACGGACAATGCCTATTGAGCGCAATCACTGATCAAAGCGAGACGGACGGCGCCCGTCACGCCGCGAAGAACCGCGCGCTGGTCAAGCTGATCTCGACCTTTGCTATTGGCTTCGGCGTGTTTCTTTCCGGGTTCGTGATCGATGAGCCCGCTCCCTATGAGCTTTATATGGCCGGGCTCATCGCCATCTGGGCGCTGTTCGGCCTCAGGCTCTCGCGAACCACATCGGTCCTGCTTGCCATCCTTGTTATCTTCAATCTTGGCGGCCTCATATCGATGGGGCAAATGCCGGATCTGAAGGCTGCGCCGATGTACATCGCCGTCTCGCTGTTCCTTGGTTTCACTGCGGTGTTCTACGCGGCAATCATCAACAGCGACGACAGCATCCTTTCGGTCATCTTCAAGGCCTATATTCTTGCTGCCGTTTGTACGTCGCTGCTCGGTATCCTTGGCTATTTCGATGCGTTTCCCGGTGCTGACATGTTCACGCGCTATGGGCGAGCCATGGGTGCATTTCAGGACCCCAACGTCTTCGGTCCGTTCCTGCTCCTGCCCCTTGCCTGGCTGGTGCATGGCGTGCTTGTCGGTGATCTGCGGGCACTGCCCATTCGCCTTGCGCCAATCCTCATTCTCGTTCTCGGCATTTTCCTTTCCTTCTCGCGCGCCGCCTGGGGCATGACCGCCTTCATCATCGCCGGCGTGGCCTTTGTTCTGTTCATCCGCACCTCCGACAGGGTCTTCCGGCTGCGGATCATTCTTCTTGCCGGACTTGCCGTCATATTCGTTGCGCTCGCCATTATTGTCGCGCTGCAAATCCCCAGCGTCGCCGATCTTTTCAATGCACGGGCGCAATTGGTGCAGGACTATGATGAGGCGCAGTTCGGACGGTTTGCCCGGCACTGGTATGGACTGCTCATGTCCATCGACCATCCACTCGGCATCGGCCCATTGGAATTCGGACCGATCTTCGGCGAGGACACCCATAATATCTGGCTCAAGGCGGCTCTGGATTATGGCTGGATCGGGTTTATCAGCTACCTGACGCTGACAATGCTGACGCTCGGTCTCGGTTTGCGGATTCTCTTTCGCGAACGGCCGTGGCAACCTTACCTGCTTTGCACATACCTCGTTTATGTCGCGCACGTCGCTGTCGGCAATGTCATCGACACTGATCATTGGCGTCATTTTTGGCTGCTGATCGGCATTATTTGGGGATGCGCCGCGCTCGAAGCGCGCTTTCAAAGCAGGCTTATCGCTAGCGAACCGACGAATCGTTAGATAGAAATGCCTTTGCTAAGCGGGGGATCGACATTTGACGTTTCTGGACGACGACAATCCCAACTATTCCAAAGCGGATGGCGAACTGTAAGCGGTGTCCCGGTCGCACCCTGACCAAGATACTTTAGGTAGTTTCGAGGATTGCCGCCATGACGGGAAGGCTGCTTCGCGCCGCCAAAAGCGGTCATTAAAGCTTTTCGGCGAAATCGAAATAGGTCAGCATCTCGCCATTCTTCCCACCGAAGACATTGTAATGCGCCCGACGCCATTCGTCGAGGCCGACGGCGGGAAGGCCCCAGATGTAGGCTTGTGACGCCCGTTGAAAATCCATCTCGTCATAGAGCTTGTCGACCGTCTCACGGGACGGATAGCCGCTCTCGAAATGCAACGTTCCAATGCGGGTTTCGAGCGTATCCGGGGTCTCCCGTGCATAGGAAACGGGCAAGCTCACTCCTACGAGCAGAGCGGCGGATAATGCGATATGCATCTTCCTGCCAAGCATGGCATCCTCCTGTCGTTGATGGGACCGAATTCAGATTAGGCGAGCCGAGAAGCTACTTGAGCTTCTCGATGTCGCCGGGCTTCCAGCTGTAATCGACGGCGTGTTCGCCTGGGCCATAGAGGCGAAGAATTGCGAAGAAGCCACGGCCGGGGGCTGTCGCGAGCCAATTGGCTTCCTTGCCATCCGGGGCTTTCGGCCCAATGTAGAGGTCGATCGTGCCGTCGGGGTTCTTGACCGGTTTGTCACGCGATCCGAGCGATGGGAAGCGGCGAGCTTCGGTTGCGAGGCCGGACGCATTCTCCGCCTCGTAGAGCGTCAACGACCAGAAGAGTTCGGCTGGGACGTTCGGTGGCAAGGTCAGCTTGTAGTTGCTGTCTCCCGAAAGAGCGTCGTTGGCAGCATCGTTGAAGGCGATAGCATAAAACGCCCCGCGTCCCGCCGTCAGCGACACCATGCCAGGACTAATCGAGTAGTAGTCGGTGAACATCCAGACGCGCCGAGCGATGTCGGTATATCCGTGCTCCCGATCCACCCAGTGGAAGTCGATGGACTTTTCCGGACCCGGTTCGGCGGCGGTATTGATTGGATTTGTCCAGCGGCGGTCCGGCCAGACAAGGAGCGAGCGCCCCTCTACCGTCTCACTGAGGCCGACAACCCGGCTCATTTTGTAGCCCACGTTGGCCCCGTAGTTGAGGATCGTTCTGGCGGAAGGTGAAGGAGCAAACGGCTTGCCTTCGATGAGACCGATATTCGCGAGGATTCCGAGACCTTCCGGACCTGCGAGATTGCGACCCTCCCGGTCAACCAGCCACTTCAACTGCTCGAAAGCGGTGATATCCGAGCGCGGCAGCATGTTCGCGGAAACGCCCGACGCATCCGGGTATTCCATCGGCTTGCGCTCGCTTTCCGGGACATTCAATGGATAGACCTTCGCCTGTTCCATCAGCTTAACAGCAGGCGAAAGGTCGCTCGGGTCCTTGTAGAAGGCTCGCAGGAAGATGAAGAGGTTGTTGGTGCCCGAACGAAAGATATAGTAGCTTTTCGGCACCTCGCCCTTGTAGCCCGGAGGCAAAACGAGAAACTTGCCGCCCTTGCCAGCATCCGGCCCCGGCAGTCCAACGTCACCCATGAACTTGCCGCCATCGACCGGGATCGGCCGCTGCCAGAAATCGAGCAGAATGCCCTGCAGATTCGGCGGCGCTTCAAACACGATTGGCCCCGTATCACCCATGTCGACATAGCCCATCGCATAGATCACATCGGAATTGGGCGTCGTGACCAATGTCTTGGTATCCAGTCGCTCCTTCCATACCGGCAGGATATTGTACCCTGCTCCGAAGACCTGTTCGGAGCCGAACTTCATGCCCAGCGTGTTGACCAACGGGAGAGCCCAGAGATAGCCCTGTGTCGCCTCCTGGAACAGCATCTCATCTTTCAGGGTCTGGGCTGTTTCAGCTGTGGGACGGTTCTGTTCGAAGGGAAGATCGGCAAGGTTTCCGAACCTGCTTTGGTCGGCAAGCGCGGAACCCGCCATACTGATGACCAAGGCGGTCGCTGTCAGTAGGAAATTCTTGTGCATACGATGCATGACATTCGCCTCCAGATAGTAAAATCTTGACGCTTCTCATTCGCATTTCAGGGCGGACTATGCGATCAGTCGTTGCGAGCGGCTATGCGATTTTTGCCAAAATTCAAATCCACGTTTCCGACAGTCGTCGCTGGTGAATGCCAGCCAGTGTAGCGCTCGGAAGCCCTCCAAAAACATCGGGATGTCCAGCGCCTTTCCCAGAGACAAGGTGTCGGGCGACAATGGGCCGCGCAAAGCGACGCGGCCGTCGATCAATCCGCCGGCATAGGTGATGTCGCCGTCTTGGGCGAATACAATGCTTCCCCCCAGTTTTCCGCGAGACATCTGGGTCGCTTCCATTCCGGCACCATGCACAGCGTCGGCAAGGTCTTCAACCCGCGAGGTATTAAGTCGATGCCATGCTGTTGTCGTCTGGACCATATTTGCTCTCCAAGATTGTCGAGCACCTACCGCAGGGTTGAGGCTCGACTTTTGGGAGGAAGACACCACTTGCCCTGTCGAACTGGAAGTACGTTACGGTAAATTTTGCGCTGAATCGACGTCTACCAACGGCGACACCTTGTTCTCGCGCTGGTTACGGCGAACTGATGCTTCGAGCCTTCGAATCTGCGATGGCGAGACTGAAGATTTCCGATGAAACCGATCCGGAAATCGACAGGCTGGCGCGGCTTGTCAGGGCCGCCTTCATTATCGGCAATCGTGATCCTGCCGCAATGGCGGAGTTTGCGGTGAACGCCGTCCTCTTGCGGCGCAGCCGGCCACAAAGCACAACCCCGCTTCCTGAAGCTCCTGGCGGCTGATGCGCGTCTACCCTTCGCCTTCCCCCGACTTCGCCGCATCGGCGGCCTTCTTGCGAGCCATGGTTTCTCTTGTGGCCGCCGCCACGGCCCCGGCCGAATGGTCCTCGTTGCCGGCAACCTGCACCGTGGGCGAAGCAAATCCGATGCCGTTCTCCGCAAAGGCTTCGCGGATCATCGCGTAGGCCCGCCGCCGGATCGTGGACTGGTGGCCCGGCTTTGTCATCATGGCGAAGCTCAGGTTGATGCCATAGTCACCAAAGGCCTCCACGCCCTTCATTTTTACCGTCTCGATGATTTGCGGGCCAAATTCTTCATCTGCGAGCAGTGCCGCACCGACACCCTTCACAAGCTTTTTGACCTTGGCGATATCGGTGTCGTAATTCACGGAGATCAGGAACTTGTCGATGACCCAATCGCGGCTCATGTTCTGAACCGCACCCAGCGAACCGAAGGGAACGGTAAAGATGGGGCCGCGGTGATGGCGCAGCTTCACCGAACGGATACTGAATGATTCGACCGTGCCCTTGTAGCTGCCGCTCTGGATATATTCCCCTACGCGGAAAGCATCGTCGGTCATGTAGAATACGCCGCTGATGACGTCCTTCACGAGCGACTGCGAGCCGAAACCGATCGCGACGCCGAAGATGCCGGCACCGGCGATCAAAGGACCGATCTCAACGCCGAGGCCGGAGAGAACCATCATGATAGCGATGGCGGCGATCAGCGCCGCAAGGAAGTTGCGCAGGATCGGCAGCAGGGTCAAAAGCCGCCCGCTGCGGGCAAGTTCGGCCGCATCGCCGCCTTCCACGCGGGCGCGTTCGATGCGCCGGTTGATGAGACCCTTGACCAGTTGCCAAATGAGGTCAGCGGCAAGCAGGACCACCACGCCGCTCAATACGCCGCGCACGATGCGATTGGCGCTTTCATCTCCCATCAGACCACTGGCCCGTAAGCGGACGACCGTGGCAAGCCAGGCCACGGCAAGCCCGATGACGATTGCCCTTGCTCCCCGCTCCATAAGCACTTCGAAAATGGCATTGCGCGATTTGGCCGCGTCGTCATTGTCGGCGAAGAATGATTTCACGATCGTACTGGTCGACCTGAGCACAGGGGGCAGGACGAGGGCATAAATACCGACCCACAACAACAGGTTCATGCCCGCGACCCACAGGAGCCAGAGCAGGCACAGGAAGAAGGTCAGCAGCCATTCCTTGAGGTAGTAAACCCTGGACGCAGCGGGTGGTGCTGGTCGTCTCCATACGGTTTCTATGCCGATCGCCAACAGACCGAGCCCAAGGACATAAACCACCAGGCTTCTGACATTGGGGGTGAAATGAAGGATGTCCATCTGGCCGGCCAAAGCCCAGCCGACAAAGAATATGCCGGCGAACATGGCGACGCGGCGGTGCCAGAACGCCGCCTTAGCATCGTCCATCGGAATGAGACGCATCTTGGGTTGGCCGTCCTCGTTTGCTTTGCCCCGGCCCGTACCAAGCAGGATCGTCGTGATCTGCATGATCACCCGCCAGCCGATGAGGGCGACGAGCAAGGTCAGGACAAGGGAAGCAAGGAGCGGCGGCCAGGTGAATGCGAGAAAGGCGCCGACGCTGGCGGCTGCGAACACCACCAGCGGCGCAATGGCCATGAAAATGGCACGGCCGACGAGGTGATGGCGTGCCGGCGTGTCGGCATCGGTTGCATGCGCTAGGCTGCGCTGATGCGCGCGGCCGACGATGCGCCGAAACACCATCTCAGCACCGAAACCGAGCGCCGCGAACCCTAGGAACAAAACTAGGATCGCCCCCGGCCCTCGCCCATGGATCTCGGTCATGATCGTCGAGCTTGCATCCTCGAACTCTTCGGGAACTTCGGGAATAGCTTCTCCGACCTCGCGCAGGTGCGCCCGAATGGCGTTCGACCAAATCATGAAGTCGCTGGCGGAAGCGCCCATCGACATTTCCGGCGCCGGCGGCGCGCCCTTCTTGGCGATCCACGTCTTGACCTCGGGATCATCGAGGAGCTTCAGCAGCTGCTCAACCTTTTCCGGTGGCGGTGGCGGTGCGACGGTTTGTGCCTGCGAGAGCGCAGCGAAGGCGATGAGTGCCGCCAGACCCAGGGAAAACACAAGGCCAGCCCGCGCGGCAATGACCCGAAACACGACAACTCTCATCTATCAGCCCCCGGCGAAATTTCTTTTACTATGACCACAATATGCTTTTCTGTCTCATGAATAAATCAATGCTGCTTTGCACCCGAGCGGAGCCGGAATTGTCCGCAGGAGCGGATTTGCCGACAAGGGAGATCAGCCTGCAATTGCCAGTCCCGCTCAGGTGGGGCAATCGGAGGGAGGCACCCTGGTTGCCCGCTGAATGTTGGTTCAAATTCGTTGCTGCGTCAAAGCTGTTACAGTAACATCGTTGCAATTGCCGAAGTTGCATAGCAGGCTTTCCGGCAAATGCGGCCTTCCTGCTGGAGCCGGATATCAAGGGAGGTTTTCACCGATATGCGACTTGTCCTTCCCGCTCTCTTGTCGGTTCTATGCATCACTGATCTGGCGGCGGCACAAACGATGCAGACCAACATGCTCGAGCGAAGGACCGCCAGGGCGATCCGCAACGCGGGATTCTGGTGCGACCAGGTTTCCGATGCCTATATCGACAAGGCGCTGTCATCGACGGGGCCAACGATTGTTAGGGTGACCTGCGATGACAAGACGCGTTTCGAGCAGTACAAGCTGACGATGACGAAAGACAACAAGATCGCGAAGATCGAGGTGTGGAAATAGCGGCGCACCGCCGCTTGGGGAATTTGGTCGGAGTGGCGGGATTCGAACCCACGACCCCTTGACCCCCAGTCAAGTGCGCTACCGGGCTGCGCTACACTCCGAACCGGGGAAAGCCCTAGATTACTGGGCTTTTTTTGGCAATACCCCAAATAGAAGAAAAAGAACAAACTGCACACAAATGCACCTCGTGGGACCGAACGGCACCAAATGTCCCACGGAGAATCCCACGGGTGTTCTCGAACTGTTCGTGGCGTCGGAGCTGATGTCGATCGCCAAGCGGCCCTTTGGGTTAAGTCGGGCGGGGACGGGGATGCGATATCCCCGCACACCACCGCGAAGGCCACTTAAATCTGCGGCGGCCCGACCTTGACCGTCAGCTTGTCGAGCGTGCCGGTGAAGCGGAACGGCACCTGGTAGTCGTTGTCGTCGACCGGGCTGCGGGTGTCGACGCCCACGTCGAACGACTCGTCGACCGTCACCAGGAACGGGATGGTGTGCGGGATCGACTGCTCGGCCACCGTCGCGCCATCGACGCTGAGTACACCCTTGCCGCCCTTGCCGTAGCCGGGTCCCTCGTACGTGAAGTCGAAGACGATGCTGTGCTTGCCGAGCGTCAGCGGCGTCTCGCCGGCCCATCGGAAGCGCTCCAGCCCCAGCAGGTTATAGGTGAAGACTGGCTTGCCCTTGAGCAGGTAGAAGCCGTAGCCGCCGAAGCGGCCGCCCAGCGTGGCGAGCATGCCTTCCCCACCACCCTCAGGGACCTCGACTTCGGCGGTGATCGTATAGGAGCGGGTCAGCGGATTGGGCGCGGAGGCGGGCGGCAAGCCCGAGAGTTCGCCAGAATAGACGAACTCGGTTCGACCCGCGGTGGCGCTTGGCCGCGGTGCGAGTAAGCGCGCGGCGACGGAGTTGTCCAGCGGCAACACCTGATACTTCGCGGCCTCCACCAGGAACAGGTCCTGCAGCTCCTTGAGCTTGGCTGGCTCCTTGGTGGCGAGATCGTTGAACTGCGAGTAGTCCTCGGTAAGATTGTAGAGTTCCCAATTATAACCGTCGATCACATCGGGCATCTTGCCGAGTCCCATTAGCCAGGGTCCGGCCGGCGGTGTGGTGGAGGCAATCCAGCCATCGTGATAGATCGCACGATCACCGAACATCTCGAAATACTGCGTCGTGCGTGCGGAGGGCACGTTCTTGGCCTCCTTAGACCAGGTATAGGCCATGCTGACGCCCTCGATCGGCTTTTGGGCGATGCCGTTCACCGTTTGCGGTGCTTCGATGCCCGTGGCCTCGAGGATCGTCGGCACGATGTCGATCACATGGTGGAACTGGCTGCGGATGCCGCCCTTGTCGGTGATGTGGCCCGGCCATGACATCGCCATGCCCTGCCTTGTGCCGCCGAAGTGCGAGGCGATCTGCTTGGTCCACTTGAACGGGGTGTCGAAGGCCCAGGACCAGGCGACCGACATGTGCGGTTCCGTCGTCGGATCCCCCCAGGCGTCGTAATATTTCAGCTGGTCCGCTACCGGCATATTGATGCCCTGGATGGAAGCGAGGTCAAAGGCAGTGCCGATGGTCGAACCCTCGGCGCTGGTGCCGTTGTCGCCCTCGATGTAGATGACCAGCGTATTATCGAGCTTGCCCTGCTTGCGCACCTCGTCGATGACCCGGCCGATCTCATAGTCGGCATAGGCGACATAGGCGGCGTATACTTCTGCCTGACGGGCGAACATCTTCTTGTCATCAGCCGATAGCGTATCCCATTTGGGAAGGTCATCCGGCCACGGCGTCAACTGGGTATTCTCCGGGATCACCCCGAGCCGTTTCTGGTTGGCGAATATCTCGTCGCGCATGGCGTTCCAACCCATGTCGAACTTGCCTTTGAACTTGTCGATCCATTCCTTCGTGGGGTGGTGCGGGGCGTGGGTTGCGCCGGGAACATAATACATGAAGAATGGCTTCTCCGGCGTCGCGGCATTGACCTTGCGCAGGTAGTCGATGGCATCGTCTGCCATGCCGGTGACCAGGTTGTAGTTGGGATTTTCGAGCCACGGGTAGATCTGATCGTGGTTGCGGAACAGCCATGGCGTCCATTGGTTGGACTCGCCGCCCTGGAAGCCGTAGAAATAGTCGAAGCCCATGCCGGAGGGCCACTGGTCGAACGGTCCCGAGGTGGACAGCGCGTAGGTCGGGGTATTGTGGTTCTTGCCGAGCCAGGAGGTGGCGTAGCCGTGATCCTTCAGGATGTTCCCGATCGTGCCGTTGTTTGGACCGATGATCGCATCATACCCCGGATAGCCGGTGGACTGCTCGGCGATCACTCCAAAGCCCGCGGAATGGTGGTTGCGCCCAGTGATCAGCGCGGCGCGGGTGGGCGAACACAGTGCGGTGGAGTGGAACTGTGTGTAGCGCAGCCCGTCCGCCGCGACCCGATCAAGCGTCGGTGTCGGGATGACGCCGCCAAAGGTTCCCGCGACGCCATAGCCCGCGTCGTCGGTCATGATCAGCAGCACGTTCGGTGCGCCCTTCGGCGGCACCACGGTGGGCGGCCACCAGGGAGTTGAGTCCTTGGCGTCCAGGTTGATGGTCCCGCCGAACGTTGGCGGCGCAGCCGGGAGCGACTGGCCATCGATCGTTGACGTTGCGCTTGGCGAACCCGGTGCCCCGGTGACTCCCTGTGCGGCAGCGGGAAAGACTGAAAAACAACTGGCGGCGAGCACCGCGAGGTAGGTGCGCAATTTCATCTTCAATGCTCCCTGTTGGGCTGAACCAAAAGCGGGTAAGCGGCTGATACTTTTACGATCTCAAACGTTATTTCCGTGGGTTAATGAAAATCTGTAGCAATGCGGAAGACATAAATTTAACGAACCGATCGCAGAAGCGTCTCAGATTATTGGCCGGCAATGAAGTACGTTACTGTAACATACGGAACCCCCTGTGAGCGGTTATGAGGGCGGTCGACCCTGCCAGTAGTCGCTGGTGGCGCAAAGTTGCCGGTTGGCAGCCTCATGGATGCCGAAGACTGAAGTCCAAATTATGGGGTCTAAAGACTACTCGGCCCGTAATACGGGATACAGGTTAGGCCAACGTCTTTAGATGCGCACTTCGCGCATCGTAGCTTTGGCACCAGATCGTCATGCATGGCGCCATGAGTTCTTCCAAGCCTTGCAGCGAGCCGCTCAAGGTCGAGTTTCTGACAATGGTGACAACCCTTGGCGAAACAAGAAGTCCATAGCTCATAACGGTTCTCGATGAGCGAGCCTATGGTTGAATTATCTGATTGTACGGCGCTCATTCCCGTACCGGACGCCAGATGACCCGCTTCTTGTTGACGCGATCGCGATCATCCTCGTAAGGCATGACTTCGCAGTCTGTAGAATTGCAATCCCGGCATCGGAAAGTAAGGCTTTCGAACGTCCGCCCATGCCCGAGAACACCGGCTAAATCGATTGCTGTGAACGTCGCAACCTTGTCGCATTGTCGGCAGCCCACGCGCACAAACATGCTGTGGCGCGCGGCCTGCCCGATATTCTTGATAGTCATCGTCATGAGAACAAGATGAGAACATATTCCCAAATCGTCAAGGCCTGACGAGGGCAGAAGCGATCTTGCGAAGGCCCGTCGGATAGCTATCATCGCGGCATGTGCAACTTGTACAACGCCACCACCACGTTCGAAGCGATGCGGCAGCTTTTCCTGCCGATCCATGATTTGACTAACCGTCTAACCCCGCAGATGGATGTCTTTCCCGACTATCACTCACCGATCGGCCGCAAGAATGCTGATGGTGAGCGCGAGCTCGCGTTGGCTCGATGGGGCATGCCCACACCACCGCAGTTCCTCAAAGGCGAAGTCGATTACGGCGTCACCAACATCCGCAACGTGAAGTCGCCGCACTGGCGGCGCTGGCTTAGACCTGAGAGCCGCTGTGTCGTGCCAGCCACAAGCTTCTCGGAATACGGCAAGGTCGCTGATCCAGTCACCAAGAAGAAACCCCTTCATTGGTTCGCAGTGAATGAGGAAAAGCCGCTGCTCTGGTTCGCCGGTATCTGGACGAGCTGGTACAGCATTCGCAAAAAGAAGGAAGGACCCGTCCAGGCCGATATCTTCGCTTTCCTCACGACAGAGCCGAATAGCGTCGTGGCACCAATCCATCCGCAGGCGATGCCGGTCATTCTGACCACAACCGAAGAAATCGACGTTTGGATGAATGCGCCGGCCGAAGAAGCTTTGCAGTTGCAAAGACCACTTCCTGACGATCGACTTGTAATTTTAAATAGCGACGAGACTGAAAGTGAGCCAATGTTGTTGTAGGGAGGGCTTTACAATGACGATACCCAGACCGGAACGAACGAGATGTCATCCTGACCGCTTTGACGCATGTCAACTGGCGATAGAGGATGAGTTGATTGAACTCCTTGGACGCGCCTGTGATGCAGGATGGCACAGAGATGAAGTTATCTCGGCCATCACCGAGGTAGCCGATAATCTCGCGCTGGCGAGGCGGGAAGATGTTGCAGTGTCGGTTGAACTTCACGTCGCTCGGCTAATGAAAAAGCGAAGCGTCTGAGCCCTGGTCAATGCACGTTATTTGGCAAAGAACCATCATCGGCGGCAATGGGTTGGACCACGACTTCTGCGCCTACGTCGAGAACATCAAAATTGCACGAATCTTCCGGGACGAGGATTCGGATCATCGCAATTTCTGGAGCGTCAATTTTTACATTGGGGATGGGAAAAGCGATTCCTGCCTGACCCGGCGCGAAGCGATCGATTGGGTCGAGCATAAGTTTGCGCTGTTTCTTGAAACTGAGGAGGGCAAGTCTGACCCGCAGGAATGGCCGGGCGATCAGCGGTCGATGCAGCTCCGCTATCTCAAGGCGTCTGATCCATCCGTTTACCAAGGTCGACGATCTATAGAGCGGGAGGCTGGAGCGCATTCGCAGGAAGACATGAGCAAAAGTGCCGAAGAAAAAGAAGCTCTACGCAAAGCCAAGAAGGCCGAGAAGATGAGGCAGTGGCGCGCCAAAAACCCTCTCTCTCCCGAGCAGAGAGCAAAGGAAGCCGAGCGAGCAAAACAATGGCGGCTAGCAAACCCAGAGAAATATCGGGAGCAGCAAGACGCATGGTATGCTAAAAACCGCGAGCGGGAATTGGCCCGGCAGCGTGCGAGAAGACGCCGTACCGTAGCGGATGATGGGAGCGCTTCACATGGTGATCGAAAGACCACGCAAGCCCGCGGGTCACAAGAACCGATTGAGTGACTGCCAAAGAGCGATTGAAGACACAACATAATCGATCGCTATCGGACTATCGAAAGACGGAGAGGTGAATGCGGCGACTAAGAGAGGGGATCGATCCGGACCTGAGCGTGCGCGCGACACAAATGATTACGCCCGAACAGTCGCGCGCTGCGAGAGGGCTCATGAACTGGTCTCAGACTGAGCTGGCGGTAAAGGCCGGCATCAGCTTGTCAACCGTGCGTGATATCGAAACAAGTCGCAGAATGCCGAACAGCACCAACCGCGCGGCAATCCTCAGGGCCTTCGAAGATTCGCGCGTTGAATTCATTGAGGGTGGTGTGCGGCGAAATTCTGCGGCGAGCAAAAACAATGACGGGAAATAGCTTAACTTGGAAGGCGATCCATTTCGACGATCGTAAAAAACCAGATGAATTTATCGCGGTTGCCTCTGGGATATCAATTGGTCGCATATACCGCGTTGGCGGCGGTATTCTGCATGGCAAGTGGTATTTCAACTTCCAGCTTGGTCGTCGACCATTTCGTACGAGCGCTATGAATGGGGTCGCTCCGAATCGCAAAGCTGCGCAACAGCAACTGCTACAAATATTCGAAGAGTACTTGGAAACGCCATCGGACCTGGGCGGAGGTAGACCAGGTGGTTTTGTCGATCCAAGTGCCAAAAAAACAGATCGATTGATTCGAATTCCGGCAATCGGTCTCGATCGCTCCTTGGCCGCGGACTCGGCAACGCCTACAGCCCGTCACAATCCCATCCTTGCCACGTCGCTGTCTCAATGCTTTAATAACCAAGCCTGACTCCCCAAAGGTCAGACAGAGGCCCGGGCTCCAACTTCACATTTTGGCCGGGCCTCACCTGTATCTGGACTGGCAGCCTACAGCGCCGTCGTATCCCACTCAGCCCGCCTTGTGACCGCATTCTTGAACAGTCCCAAGGCAGCATCATGAGCCAGGCCAGGATGGCAGCATCATCGTTTATATCTCCGCCCGTTTGCGCGAAAGACACGAACACAGCAAAGGAGAGCCTTTGCTTCTCTGACAAAGGATCGATCTATTATGGCCGCTATCCCAAAGCCCCAAATTCACCCCGGCCATCCGAGCCGGTTTGCCGAGTGCCAAAAGGCCATCGAGGACCGTGTTCTCGAAATATTCGGAGAAGCTGTTGCGGCCGGCTGGAGTGAAGACGAGGTGTTCGCGGCCATTGTCGCGGTGGCGGACACGACACAGCTTGCCATGCATCAAAACGAACTGCTGTCCACGGAGACAGAACTAGGAAAAATAATGAAGAAAATGCGGCGTCGGGATGTCTAAAAAGAAGTCCTTACCCGATGTATTATGCCTGAGTTCGCCTCTTAACCATTTCGATTTACCGACGGAACCTGCTGCCGCAGCAAGGGATTGAACAGAGTCGGAGAGTCCACAAACTTTACCGACAGAGGCTCGGCGCGCACCCCGTCCATTGCCCACGCGCCGGGCCTCACTGTATCAATGTGGGGAGTCGTCAAGGCTTTGGGCCTCCCGCCAATTTTTGATGGACAGGCCTGCTGCCCTATTGAATCTGGAAAAACACAAAAATATATTTTGTCCCGTTCTTCTTCTTTTTTACAGGGGTGAGTAAAATGGAACGGAAGTTGGACCACGGACTTGAATGCCCAAACTGCGGCACGATCTATCTCAATATTCCCAAAGACGTCACCGACTATACACCGATTGCCTGTACGACCTGCGGCTCGTTTCTTGGCAGTTGGGGCGACCTCGAAAGGTCCTTTAATATGCAAGGCGGGCAGCATGGGATATTCGAGATGAGTGAGGGCCAGATCATTCGCAAAGACTGAATGATCGATGGAACAACTCCAATCTCCCACTGTTTATCTACGCTGAGCCCTACGTCGCAAGCCCTTCGGGGCTCAGCGCAACGATAGTTGGTTAGGAAGCGCGGCCAGCCAGGGTATTGTTGCGCCAGCCGCGCTCGATCCAGAGAGGCAAGGGAGTCCATCCGTATCACGCGAAGGATAACACAGTGGCCGTAGTGGCGTGAGGGCTAGGCCTTCAATAGTTGGGCAGGCTATCCGATAGGTCCCAAAGAATTCGATGGGGTAGAAATTGGAGCGAGCCCGTCAGACCTTCCAACCTGTACGAAGATTACCGCACCTTAGTTGGTCTCACCGGGTTTTTCCCAGACATAAATACCGGCTTCTTTTGCCGCGCTGATGAACGCGTTCCGCACATCGTTGATTGAGACGAGACCGGCCAATCCACCAGTACAAGCTGTGCTAGCAGCACGAAACTTTGGACCATCCTTTATCGGCCAGCCTTCTGCCAAAAGTGCACAGGCTATCCTGGATAGAAGAGACGTTCAACAACAGCCCCGAGTTCAACGCCTTGATGATTACGTTTGGCAAATTAAAATTGCTCATACATTGCGAACGGGCCATACAGACTTCAGTCCGATACCCACTTCAAGCGCGAAGGGTATTCGATTGACTTACTGCAGATTTAAGCGCGTTAGTTGAACGTCGTCAGGCATGAAACGGCCACTGACGCTTGAGAGTATCTGCTCCCGCCTGTTTACCGCGAGGAGACAGACATGCTGCCCCATAAATCGAAAACCGGCCCGCGTCTATTACTCGCCAATGATTGGATTGTGCTGCAAGCTGCGCATGACGGCGCATCGAAGAATTTGGGCCGATCCCCCAAAAACCATCCCTATGCCGACCGTTTGGCCAAGCAGGTTTTCCGTTTGTTTGATTTGGGCCATCGTGACATTGCAATCATCGCCGCAATCGCTGCGCAAACCGAACGCGCCCGCGCCCGCAAATCGTACACCATTAACAAAATGCTGACGCTCGTTCCTTCCGCGAACGAACGGGAATGGGCCTACCGATTGTCCGGTTGCGGACAGAGCCTTAACGGTTACCATTGATGGAAACTGGAACCCTGCGATCCATCATGCATCGCTTCATGACCATACGCTTGGACAACAAGCTTGAATGTCCGCAATGCCGCACCCTCTATCTGACCCTTACAGATGGTGTCAGCGGGAGCACGCCGATCCATTGTAGCTCGTGCGGCCCCTACCTCGGCAGCTGGGCAGAACTTGAGCAGGATTTCTTTCGGCAGGGCCGGAGCCGCGGCGTGTTTGAAATGCGAGAAGGCCAGATCGTGCGAAAGGATTGATGATTGTGTTCACGATGGGACGCCAGGCAAGTGTCATGCCTAAGACCTATTACAATTGCCCGATTTCTGAGGAACCGGTTCATGAAGTGTTGCCGCGAGCCGCTGATTTCGTTGAGTTCTTTTGCCCAACGTGCGGTCAGTTTCGCATAGCCAAAACCGCAATTGGAGCGGTGAAGGACATGCCTCAATCTGAGCGTGAAGCATTGCTGACCGCAGCGAGACTGAATGCACAGGGCGGCGTAGGAATTCCCTTCATAAGCAGCATTCACTAACACCTACATATCCCAAGCAGGGTATCGCATGAGTTGCGCTGGCCGACGAAGCGCTGCAACAGCAAAGACCACTTTTTGACAGCGACTTGTCATTTTGAACCGCGACGAAACTTCAAATGCGCCTATTTTCCAATGTCTGAAGTGCGCCTTAACCAACTACCTGAAGGACAAAGCCGAATGTCGAGGAAAACAGCCCAAACAGAACGCGACGAGTTTATCGAGGGGCTGAAAGGTGTCATTAAGGAATATCAGACTAAGGCGGAGCGGCTCATAGCTGGAACCGATCGTATTTTCAGCACGGGAAGAGACGCTGAGGAAATCTCGGTTGAAACCGCGGTACACTATAAGAGCCTTATTTCCCACTACGGGCGCATTGTCGCACGCCATGAGGCGGAAAAGCAGGAAAAGAATTTGTAGCTCTACCAGCGGGGTCGCGCCTCGAGAAAGTTGATTTATCGCGATTTACGGGGGGCTGATAAGGTTCGCTCTTTAACAAGAATGTCAGCCTCTTTAGCCGCCGCAACGAAGGCAGACCGAGCCGCCTTGACGGACTGCTTGCCTTCCAACGCGTCGAGACAGGCTTGGCGTGCCGAGTTGAACTTCCTGCTCTTCTGGGTCGGCCAAGATTGCAAAAGGAAGTCGACCGCCTCATCCACGGACGCGACCGTTACCAGCCGCCCGTTATGTTCGGTCATAATTACAACATTAGCGAAAGACGCATTGCTCATACTCAGCAAACGCCTTTGTCGTGGAGTAGTTCCAGCGCGGTTGCGCCAAAGAATGATCCATCGACCGCCGCTTTTTGAGGATGCGGTTAACCGCCGGGGGTGTTTAAATCGATAAATATACCTGCCTGGTTGGCAGCATAAATCAGCGCGTCACGTGCTGCCGCAGAAGCTGCTTTACCGTTTAAAACGATTTTGCAAATAGCCAAGGCTTTCATTCGCGTGGAATGTTCAGAGGGCCAGCGCTGCTCAAGGAAAAACACAGCTTGCTCCACCGAATTGACCACACGCGGCCGGCGCCCCTTAATTCGTAAACATATGGGTGTGAACCTAGTTTCCTCCATCTCGCTTAACGGGCTTCCGTGCGAGGTGTTCCTTGTGATTTTATAAGGAATCTTATTGAGTCGAACTTTAGAAAACCCTCCCCTACATTCCCGCCATGTATGAAGATTACCGCACCTTCCCCATTGTGTCCGTGATGAGCCGCAAGCCTGGTCAGGTGAACGGCATTACCTCGGCCTATGATGCCGCGAAATTCATGCTGGAGGATTGGCCCGAAGAGGATGGGCCAAAGGCGAGACTTGCGCGGGAGATATTGCTGAAATGCCTGGAGGGTGGCTGCTCGCCGGCAGTGGCGCGCGTGGCGTTTGTCGAGGCCGCACGTGAGGCAAATGTTTTCATTGAGAACGAGGCGCGGCCGCCGAGTACCGGAAAGGTCGAGCGATGGGGCAAACGGAAAACTGCGCGGCGTCGGTAGCTGTTGAACTAAGAACCTTAGCAGGTCGAGAGAGCTATTCATCAACATGGGCTGGTTCCGCTGACAGAGCACATCAACCACCAGCGAGAAGCAGCTTGGCGCCATTCCATTCGGCCCAAGCCCTTTTTTGCCATAACGAGTTTGATGAATTTTCGAATCTGGCCAACCATCGCCTATGTTTCCACTCATGTACTGAGATGTTCGTGAAGTGACATACCGCACCAGTGCGAACGGAGAGAGACTTTGATTATCAGATTGTGCAAAATTGCATTGGTCGCTGCTGTTGCCTTATTCTTTTCGCTGGTTGCGTTGGGCAATTTTGCCGACTACGATAGTAACTGGCAGTTCGTGAAACACGTACTGTCTATGGACACTACATTTCCCAATTCAATTCTTCATTGGCGTGCAATAACCGACCCGACCGTTCAGACACTCGGATACTGCCTCATTATCGCGACCGAGACAGTCACTGCGCTTCTGTTGTGGGTCGGTGCCATCCGCATGCTTGTCGTAGTCAAAGCCGCTAGGTTCGGCCAGGCAAAGAGCTTGGCAATAGTCGGATTGTCTGTGGGACTTCTCCTTTACATGGTGGGTTTCATTGTCATTGGCGGCGAGTGGTTTGCCATGTGGCAGTCGCAAATATGGAACGGCCAGCAGAAGTCGTTCGATTTTGTCACAATGATCGGGATTGTTCTAATCCTGCTGCTGCTCCCGGAATGAGAAACGGCAAGATATGGATTGAGCATCACCCGTTTGCTAGTGCGGCGCGGGAGGCGGACTATCCATTGGAGAACGCACCGAGACCCCATCAACCGGCAAGCTTGAGCGGTGGGGAAAGCGCAAAGTTCCCTTGGCAAGAGATCGACCGTCCAGGTAGGGCCAAAACGCATACTAAAATCCAGCAAGCGACGGAAGTTTAAATACCACCAGTTTTTGAACGCAAAAAGTGCCCGCCGCCGGTTATCCGGTTGGCGGGCTTTTGATTGACAAATCTTTTGCATTGCAACAGGGTCCCGTCGTCGGGAGGCCAACACGTCTCGGCTGTGAGGTCCGGTCGTTCAAATCATTTCGATTGAAGGGCCGGACCTCACCTTCCCCTGGGAACAGGTCATGGGATACGCCAGATGCCGCGGACGACAATCTCAACGGTGCTATTAGGTGCGGTGCGACACCCGTCATATTTTTAGATGACATCCAAGCGTCACAGTGGCACGTCGCGGAAATTGGCTGCCTGGCTGCCCGTTGGCCACACCGATCTCCACCGTTTCTAGACCGCGGGATGGGTCGACTAAACCTGCTGATTAGAACGTTACGCCCCCTGCACGATAGGATGATTTGTCTCCCCAGTTATTGTCGAAAGCGATCGACTAGATCCGAAACATTCACACATCAGTCAACCGATGTAGGACTGCTTCGCTTTTACTGTTCAATTGGCGTCCGCCGCTGACTGCGATCCGCGGCAGACACCACCAATGTCAAGTGAACGGAATGACAAAAGAACACCGACTTACCTCTTTTGAAACATCTCGGCGCAACCTTCTGTTGGGCAGTTTGAGCGCCGCCGTCGCGATGACGTTGCCCGCTGCTGTTACAACAGACAGTGCGCTCGCGGCCCTCACTACCGGGCGCACAAAAGGAACCAGAATTATGAGTACAATAAAAACGAAAGATGGCGCAGAAATCTATTACAAGGACTGGGGCTCCGGCCCGGTGGTTACATTCTCCCATGGCTGGCCGCTTAACAGTGACGCCTGGGACGGCCAGATGCTGTTCTTGGTGCAGCAGGGCTATCGTTGCGTTGGTGTAGACCGCCGTGGTCACGGCCGCTCGAGCCAAGCCTCGGAACACAATGACATGGATGGTTACGCTGACGATCTCGCCGCTGTCATCGAGGCGCTCGATCTCACGGAGGCAACGCTGATCGGCCATTCTACGGGCGGCGGCGAGGTCGCCCGTTATATCGGCAGACACGGTACAAAGCGCGTCAAAAAAGCAGTGCTGGTTGCGGCGGTTCCGCCGATCATGTTGCAGAGTCCGGCAAACCCTGAGGGGCTGCCGATCGAGGTGTTCGACGAGATTCGCGCTGGTGTCGCAGGCGATCGGTCGCAGTACTACAAGGATCTCGCTGTTGCCTTCTACGGTGCCAATCGTCCCGGTGCCAAGGTCTCGCAAGGCATCCTTGATCAGTTCTGGCTGTGGAGCATGCAGGCTGGCACGAAGAATGCGTACGAGAGCGTCAAGGCATTCTCCGAAACCGATTTTACCGACGACTTGAGGAAATTCGATGTGCCGACCTTGGTTCTGCATGGCGAGGATGACCAGATCGTACCCGTGAAGGACTCGGCCAAGAAATCAGCCCAACTAATCAAGGGGGCCAAGGAGATTTATTACCCCGGTGCGCCGCACGGTCTGACAGCGACGCATGCCGACCAGGTTAACGCCGACCTCCTCGCATTTGTCCGGAGTTGACTGCATACAGGCAGTGGAATTGGCTCCGCCCAATGCGGGTGATGTCAATTCCCGCCAACCTGCAGCTCTTGAGATTTGACAGTGCCCTTCCCAGGGCTCTTTCGCTCGACTAGGCGGCCCCGCCGCGATAAAGGGAATGAGCTGACACTCTAAAACATAAAAAGCCCCGGCATCCGTGAGGACACCGGGGCGAAATTTTCTCATCAACAGGCAGACTACATAGAGACAACGATTCCATCGGGCCTTGATTGAACAAGGGCCCCTTCCCGGCGGCCCTGACCGGCAAGGCATTGCTATTTGTGAAAAAGACGCGAGACCCACTCGAATGAGTTGGCGATGCTGACGCCTAGAGCAGTGCCGCCGATGCCGACGACACCAAGCGCACCAAGTCCCATCAATTTCCACTTTCGTACCTCATCAGTCACGATCTTGCTGTCCTTAACCTGTTCCGTGACCGTGGCGATGTCGGTCTTGATGTCACCTACCTCGGCAACGATCTCATCCATTCGGCGATGAACGACGGCGCGCTTCTCATCAGCTTCTCGGTTCTCAAGTGCAGCTCGACGCTCCGAGGCTTCCATGTCGCGTCGAAGCCCCTGTACCTCCGCCGTCAGCGCGCCGATCGAGCGATAAATATCATTCAAGCTGAGATCGACCATCATCTACCAGCACTCTCTCGCTTTGCCGAAAGCGTTGTGAGAGGCGATGCCCTGCCCGGCCGGCTGATCATTGCCCGCCAGATAAACGGCTGTCGCCGGCTTGACCGATATCCGCTGCCAGCCCGCGCAACTGTTGCTCACAGTCGGACTGCACGCCGCCAAGCTCAATGCAGAGAGCAACCGCATCGAGAGAGTCAATGGTCTCATTGGTGGTTGCCCTTTCTTGATAGGCTTTCGCAGTTTCCTTGATCGCGCCGACAGCGGCTTGCTGCCGGCCCTGGCTCGCGCCATAGAGATACACGGGACCGGCAGCGAGAAGCGCGCCCAGCACAGCCCCTGCCCGATCTGCCAATATTTCAGCAGCGCAGCGATCATGACTTGATGGCCTCAGCCTTCTCGGCCTGTTTCTTCCGATCCTGAATGCGCGACCAGACCATAAAGGCGCCAAGCCCGATGAAGGCCGCGACAACGAGGACGATCAGGTTCTGCCACGGAATCGTCCCGACATTGGCCACAGCCGTGGTTACGGTCGTTCCGGTCACGCCGAGCGCCGCCAGGCTCTTTGACTGATACCAAGGCTTTTCGGGGTTGCCGAGTTTGATGGGCACCTTCTTCTCCTCAACAACCGGAGCCGCTTGGACAGTCTTGGCGAGCGCTGGCTTATCCGTCATCGCCACAAGTGCCTTGTGCAGCTCGGCGCGTGTCAGCGGGCCGGATGATCCATCAGCGGCCAAGCCGTGTTCCTTCTGAAACTTGGTGAGTTCATTGACGCCATCTCCGAGCAACACGAGCGCCGTGCGATCGTAATACTCCAGCACCTCGACGTAGCCGTTGAGTCCGCCATTGATGACGCGACGCAGGTTCTCGGGGTCATTGCGGTCAGCAAACCTGTTGCAGTCATTCACATCCCAGAACCAGACGGTGGCGAGGAAGCTCCAAGGGTTTGCCGTGATAGTGCCTGGATTGGCCACGAAGTCGGGCGCATCCGTGAATATATCGCGAACCCATTTCGTGAAGGCTGCATAGTTGGAATTGCCGGTTATTTGCTTCGGCGTCCGGCCGCGGTAAAGCCAGCCGTCGCCGGGCTTGGTGTTGCCCATGCGGCCGGCATAGACCTTATTAGCCAACTTTTCGGGATTGCGCACATATGGCTGGCATTCACCCACGCTCTTGAAGCGAGGGCTTTTGCTTGAGCCCTTGAACACGTCATAGATACGCTGCGCGCTCGCATAGTTGAGGTTTTCCGTCTGTCGCGTGAAGTTCCCGCTCTCCAGCGTGACATTGGCGAGATAGTGCGCAATGCGGTGTGGCTGATCGAGACCGAACTTCTCGCCGTGAGTGTTGAGGCCATCGACGATGAGGGCAACGATGTTCGCGTTCGGAGTCGCCTTCGCAATCCGACGCAGCATTTCTGCTGTCAGTTCCATGGGAATTTCCTAGTTGCGGATAGGGTTTAAATAAGCCCCACTTAGGGTTCTTCCTTAAGCCGGATTATCAATTGATAGACAGTCTGAGATTGTTATGTTGCACCCGCTGGCGTCCACATTGCCGGTGGTCATATTCCAATTTTCGCATACGCCCTTCTGTGGGATTATGACCCTTTTATCCTCCCAAGGCGTCCCGCGCGGCGGGCGAGGTCTGGCGGAAGCATGCACTCCTTTTCACACGCCAGACCTCAATTGGAGGTACGCCCAAGTAACGTATTGCTCGAGCGGCCGTCAGCGTTTCTAATGCGGAGGTCAACACCCCGTTGACCGAAGCCTGGCGTCCATCCCACGATGACCGCGCGCCAGGCTTCATTATTTGTTAACCATACGGGCGCAGCTTTGAACGGCTGGCCCCATCCCCAATCCCACAGTCAGCACCCCGGCCGGCGCTCCCCGTGTCGGTCGGGATCATCCTTGCTACGGCTCTTGTTGACGACCCCAAACTCGTATTTTTTTGATGGACCGGTCGAGGAGGCAGGCGTGAATTATCGCAATGGGCCAGACTACGAATCCATACAGAGCCCACAACCAGAAGTTCCGCCCTTTTCTGCTCGCCAAGACGGCGGGCGCGAAAACCAGACCTACCACCAGCACAATTTTCAAAAGGACTTCCATTAAACAACCTATGCTAATGCAATCGTCTCGCTTAGGACGTGACGTCCCGTGAGACAAGCACCAAAACGTCCTAGCACTGCTCAGGCATTTGCGTGTTTAAAGCGCGGACGCTGAGCGCCACAGGTCGTCTACGTCTGTAGGTGACATGCCATACATCGAGCCGAACGCGTCGGTCAGAGGATGTGCCCGCTCGAAAGACGTGGCACCTGCCAGCAACATCCTTGCAGGGAACTGTTGTGCCGGTGGAAGCTGATCAATGAACGTGGTGAGTGCTGCGGGCAGCGTCCCAATTTGAACCGCCGCCAATGCGTCAACCTCGGTAATCAATCCAGCAACGGCAAGCTGTTGGAAGAACTGACGGTCACTGATCGTTTCCGGGACGGCCACGGGTTCAGTGTACGCCGGAATTACGTTGCCTTCATCTTCCCATTTCGCAATCAACTGGCGGTGACGGTTGCCCAGTTGATGAACCGTTCCGCGCGGATGCCGACCATATTGTGCTGCCACAGCGAGACCATGACCGTCGCAGCTACAACGGGGCTGGTCGGTGCGCTGTCCATTTCCAGCGAAGCTTCGCGGGAAACATCGAGCATCACCTGTCCATCGTCGGCCAGAAGGATTTCCGGAGCCTTGGCGAGGATGATGCGCGATCCGGCGCCGACAAGCGGAGAACCGCTGCCCGGATTTGCCGGAACGTTCTCAGAGAGAACCACCGGAAGGCCGAAGAACGTGCCGCCGCTGGTGCCGTTGACTGCCAGACCGGGGAATTCCGGCTGACCAAGCGGGTTGAGCATCAGAGCGAGGCCGAGAGCCTGCGTCTCCGTCATGATGAACACTGCACCGGCAAGCGACATGTTTGCAGCCAGGAACTTGGCAAACAGCTTCTTAACGTCCGCGCGGACAGCATCGGCGTCCGTGCCGCTGGCAACCACCGGAGTGACGCCATTGGTGATGGATGCAGGCGACACGCCTTCCGACACCGCCTTTGCGGGATCAACGAAGTCCTTGTCCATCGTCTGAACGATCGTGTTGATCAGGTCCTGGCGCACCAGGGCCTCAGCCGAAGGATTTGAAAAGCGGACCAGTTCATCGGTCAGGACGACAATGCCGGCAAGTTTGGCAAAACCAAGCGTGATTTGGTCGAACGCGAGTTCGCTGACCGGCTTCGGCTTCCCTTCGCCCACCCACTGCGCAGCAGCGCCGGCAGTCTGGCGAGGAATTTTGATGTTGAACGGAACGCGGCGAAGGCCGGGAATGCGACCGATGATCGTCTGCGGACGCAACAGATCGACGAATTCAGAAGCCATGTTCTGATATTCAACAAGCGGCTTGGCCCAATCGGCATCAGTCGTCGTGCCGGCGGCAACCGCCGCTTTCAGGATGGTCTCGACCTCGGGTGTATCGCCCCAAGCCTTAGCCACCTCGGCAGCCTGCATGAGATTGCCCTTGCCCCGGGCCAGAGCAATGGCATATCGCGTGAACGCCGTACCCTTCGGCAAGACCGTCTTTGCCACAGCGGGGACTGCACCGCCGCCTCGAACGTCGGAGCCAGACTGCTGGTCCTTTACGCCATCGACTGGCCTCGCCTTGGCTGCATTGGCCTTTTCGAGGGCCGCTAGGCGTACGAGGTGAGCGTCGATCGACTTTACTTCGGCTTCTAGGCCATCGTATTCCTCGGTCTGCTCGGCATCGAGGGTCACGCCCTCTTGGGCCGCAGCATTCATCAGTTCTTCCATGCGCGCCGACTTGGCGACACGGGTTGCTTCAAACGAAGCGATCTGTTCGGCAATGGTTTTCATTGCTTTCCCTTTCTTCGGGTCTGGTGTGATGGTTTTGACAACTTTTCCCGAACCGCCGGGCTTTACAGGTCGGTCGCTGTCCTTCGGCTCATTGCCTGTCGCGGCGAGCACAGGGGCATCAATCGACTTGATCAGTGAAATGGTGGCGTCGGCATTGGCCGGGATCGTCACCAGAGAGAGTTCGTAAACCTCGGATTTGACAAAGCGGATGCCGCCGTCATCGAGGAATGCATATTCAATCGCACGGAAGCCAATCGACACCGCAGCGACCAATCCGGCCTTGACCGACTGCCAAGCCTCGTCGACGCGATCCTTTAGCGCACCGGGCTCGTCGATCGTCGGAAGTTCAGCCTCGAACGTGATGCCGTCCTTTGTCGGCTTGTCGAACTTGACCAGGCCGACTGGCTTGTCAGCCTTGTGCGCCCAAAGGAGAGGCATAGGGTTCTTGAACTGGACACCGAGGGGTTCGACGATATCGCCCACACGGTCAGGGCTTGGTGTCGTGGCGGTGCCGCGTATGACGCGACGGTCTTCATCGACCGCTTTCACGGTCATGATGGAATAAGCACGGTTCATTTGGGTATCTCCTAGGCGGCAAAGATCATCTGGTAGCTCGGCTCTCGCTTCACTTCCGGATTCCTGCTCATCACTGTCACGGCGTCGAACAGCGCCATCACCGGGTCGATCTTGGCATCGCCGGCGTTCTGTTTCGTCGCGCGAATTGCGGTTGCGGTCGGCTCGATTTTGAGGTTGCCGACACACCAGTTCATCAGCGCCGAGCCTGAATGAAGCAGCGTGCCGTTCGTCAGCTTCCGCTCTGTCGTCTTGATCGCGTTCATCATGGCGTAGCCTTGCGGCGCGCCGATAATGTTCTTGGCCTCGTCGTTGACGCCGATCTCATCGAGGGCATCGACGAGCTCGCCGAGGCCAGCAGGATCGACCGCCACCGCGGCGAGGAGGTTCCGGTCCTTGATGTCCTGAATGATCTCGACGATCTCGGATAGGTCGTCCAGCTTGTCATCAACGATCGTCAGCTCGCCGGCCTTCTCAAAGTCCCGAAGCTTCGAAGCAATGGACTTGCGCCGATCCAGCACGCCGATGTGGCACCAAGCATGAGACCAACAGAGCCAATCCTTTGTCACGCGATGGCGCCCGACGATGGTCAGGCCGAACAGATCGTCAAGGCCACCGCCGTCAACGCCCGGCACGATCACCTCACACACTTCCAGAACGTGATCGAGGGTGATGGCCTTATCCGCCCTCGCCTCCCAGAAATCAGCGCCCGGCCACCGGTTGGCCCGCAGGTTCATCCCGATTTCTATGTTCAGGTGCTTGGCGAGGAACGTCCGCTTTGTATCGCCGGCGCCGTTCAGCTCCTTGACCATCTCCTCCTCAAGCCATTCTTGGCTCACGGAGCGCCCGAGATTGGGGTTGGTGATGTAGAAATTGTCAGGATCGAGGAATGTTTCGGCCTCGACCATGGCCTTGGGAAACTCGTAAAGCACGCCGAGGGTCTTCCGATCAGGGATTTTCCCGTCACGAACGTCTCGAAAATAGTCCAGTTTCGCCTTGAATACACCCGCCGGCGGCGCGTCTGATTGCGTCGATGGGTATATGACAAACCCTTCCGGCCTTGATACGAGACCGCCGGTCGCCTCCCGCAGCATCGCGTCGGCGTTCGACTTCTTGCCGAACAGCCAAAGCTCGTCGACAAGCACGAACGCAGCTTTTTTGCCGCCGACCGTATCAGTGTCGGCCGCGACAACCTTGAGAGTCGCCTTCGTCAACCGGTGGGTTATCTGGCGAAAGTTGTCCTGAATGTGCAGCAAATCCGTCAACTCGGGATCCGCTCGCACCATGTCGGCCGCGGGCTTGTAGCTGTTGTTGGCAACCTCAAGGGTCGGCGCGAGGATGAGCAACTCGCAGGAATGCCGCCAATTGCGGATCAGGGCCGTGATCATAATCCCGGCGGCGATCGTCGACTTGCTGTTCTTCTTGCTGATGAGAAGGAAGAATTCACGAATATGCCGCTTCGCCGCCTCGTGATCGTACGCTCCGAAGATGGCCTGAACGAAGTCGAACACCCACTCCTCACAAGCCTCGCCGAACGTCGGCTGACCGGGTGCATCGACAATCTTGAGCGATTTGAACACCGCAAGCGCTGCTTCCGCCTCATCGGGGAACAGCGGGTCGAACTGTATGAGCGACTGTCCGGCAACGATGCGCTTCTCCCAGTCGAGACAGCTAGTGGTCCATTCCATCACTTGTTATGGACAACCAGTTTTGGCGCGGTGGGCGGAGCAAACTTGCCGCCCACGCCCTTCGCGGCCAACTGCTGCTCTTCCTTTTTGCCGAGTTTCGGCTGTTTGGGCTCCGCAAATTCACGCCCCGCCTCGGCAGCGCCAGCAAACCTACCCAACTCTTCGAGCTTCTTCTGGGCCGCAACGTTACCTTCGCGTGCCGACTTGAACAGAAGTCCGATCACTTCCTTTCGGCGTTGTGCATGGCCGTCAGCCAACTCATCCACGAAGTGCTTGCGGAGCGTATCCGGATCAATTCCCAAGGAGCGTGCGATTGCGTTCTCGCTCTCGCCGACGAACTTCAACTCCTCGACCGTCTGCCGATCCGCAAGAGAAGGCCGATATGCCGGACGCCCCCTCTTCTCAGATGCTTTGCTTTTTTCGGTCATTTTGATCCTTCACCGGAAATTTCGATGTGGCGGAAAAAATTGTGCGAATGCGGGGCACGCGGGTCTAGGCCGGAAGGTGTCTCAGACTTTTGATACCCCCGCCCCCCTTGTTCGAGTGGCTCACCGTCACAGCGATGAAAGAACAGCTTTTCCTGAATCAAATCGCTTCACACTCACGCTTGTGATAAAATCTCGCTTAATCGAATAAGCGGGGATTGGGCGGACTTTTCGAAAGAGAGGTCACCATGTTTTCGACCGACAGGCGCGCTTTCTTGAAAGCCGCGGCGGCTGGATCCGTTGTTTCAGTTTTCGAAATCCCGTCATTGGCGTCAGCAGCAAATGCCGGACCCGTCAAACCTTCGCCAGGATCCTACTCGTTCGCCATTGGCGAGTTCCAAGTTACAATGCTTTGCGACGGCGTGTTCTTTTTGCCGACCGACAGCTTTGCAACAAACGTCCAACCGGAAGAGAAGAAGCCGTATTTCGATGCGCACTATCTCGCGCCTGACATCGTGCGGCTTCAGGCTAACCCGCTTGTGATCGACACGAGGCAGAAGCTGATCTTGGTCGATACGGGCCTTACCCCTGGTACGGAGTGGGCCGCACATGCCGGACATTTGGCCAAGTCGCTATCTGCCGCCGGTATCGAGCCGGGTTCTGTTGACACGGTCGTCCTCACGCATTGCCATCCCGACCACATCGGTGGGCTTATCACCGATCCGACAGGACAATTTCCCAAGGCTGATTTGGTCCTCTCCGAAACCGAACTGGATCTCTGGAATTCGCCGGATGCCGCATCGAAACTGCCGGATTGGGCAGCCGCAGGTGCGCCGGCGGTAAAACAGGTATTTGCGGCGCTTGGCGACCGGCTGCACCCGATCAAGGGAGGATCCGACATTGTCACGGGCATCACCGCCGTTGATACACCCGGGCACACCCAAGGCCACATATCGCTACTGGTGGGGTCCGGCAGCGATCAATTGTTAATTACCGGAGACGCCATAACCAATATCCACTTTTCCTTTGATCATCCCGAATGGCAGATCAAATGGGATCATGATCGGGAGCAGGCGGTGAAGACCCGCAGCGCATTATTGGATCGGGCCGCAACCGAGAGGCTGTTGGTGGTTGGATATCACTATCCGTTTCCGGGCGTCGGTCACGTCGTGAAGGAAGGCAAGGGCTATCGCTGGCTGCCTGCGGATTGGGTCGTGGATGGTTGATGGGTCTTCATTGCTTTGTCGAGGAGCTTGTTGATGTCTTGCCGTTCATGCTCTCCGCTCCTGTCTCTGTTTTGAGCTATCGTGGCATGGCTTACACACGCACTGAAGATTAGTGTCCTTCCAAAACAAGTACTCGCTGCCGCGGTGGGGTGTCTTATGATCGGCTACCAGTTGAGAGGTGTTGGGCTCCAGCCTCTTGCACATCTGGCAGGTGAATAGATCACGGACGAGAACTGACATCCGTAGCTTTTGCCAACGCGCTGTCTTGTACCACCTACGCCAAGGCTGGGTGTCGTCCCTGTAGCGAGAGCGCTCCGCCTCATCACCTGGCCTGTATCGCTTGACGCGTGAGGTTAGCGTTCCAACCTTGGGCTTGAGTGTCCGGAGGGCCATCTTGCTTTCCTATGTGTGGCGAGGTTCATTTGCACCGCGATCTTTGTGGGAGGGACATATGGCCGGGATAACTATCGCCGACATGGGCGACTTAGAGGTTATAGACGGGAAGCTCCATTGGAAGGGACAGGCTCTGGTAGTTGACCAGAAGGTGTCACTCCGGAAATACGAGCTTATCCTTGCTACAGCCGGAGCGCTCGGCGCGCTATTGGCTGGCATCCATCCCTTCATGGTTTCTCTCGGTTTGATCTAATGCAGATCAGCGAAGATCAAGCGCGAGCTATCCGCAACCGGGCTATTTCGCATCCTGAAGAAGCAATCTATCTTTACGGAATTATGTAGCAACAACCACCAGCGGCAATTGTCCCGTCTAGCCGACGAACACCTAGACGGGACAATCACCCAGAATTATGCGATGTTTCGATCACAGCGGTTAGGGGACTGCGCGATCGATCCAGTTCTCGTGCAGATTTTGCCTCGCGCTACTACGGGGGGACTTGGGCATGGAAGCAGCATTGCTGATTCGCGAACTCGAAAAAACGAGAATAGATGGTGCGGTGCTGGGTTCGGGTCATGGCGACTATGATGACCACCGAAAAGTATGGAATGCCATAGCGGACAGGCGGCCCGCCGCCATCGTGCGTGCGCAAAATGTACGAGACGTAACAAAAACCATTGCAATTGCTGCGAAGCGCGAGGTTTTGCTCGCCGTCCGAAGTGGTGGCCATAGCCTGCCAGGTCTGTCGACATGCGACAATGGCATCGTGCTCGACCTGTCTGCGATGAATGAAGTTGTCGTTGATCCCATCGCACGGACTGCTGAAGTGGGTGGTGGCGCACTCCTGCAGCATCTGGATGCAGCCGGTTCTCATGCTCGCCTCGCTACCCCAGCGGGCCTCGTGTCGCATACGGGCGTTGCCGGGCTGACCTTGGGCGGAGGCATGGGATGGTTGAGCCGCCGCTTTGGCCTGACAATCGATAACTTGTTGGCGGCCGATATTGTTACTGCTGATGGGCAATTGATTCACACCAGCGCGGATACCGAGCCAGACTTGTTTTGGGGCATACGCGGCGGGGGCGGCAACTTCGGTGTTGTGACCAAATTCAGGTTTCGCATGCATTCGTTGGGTCAAGTTGTCGTTGGAATCTGGGAATATCCAACCAGCGATTGTCAGGTCGCTCTTCGTGGATATCAGGAGCTAGCGCGCAACGCACCCCGCGAGCTAACAACTTCATTTACATTGACATCCAGCAGCATTGTTGTGACAGCAGTTTGGTCAGGGTCGTCTGACCGGGCCGACACTATCCTCCCCCAGTTTGGACGCCTTGGCCGTGCCGTGTCGGGGTTGCACAGCTCCATGGCATATGTTGACCTGCAGAAGCGGAACGATGACCATCTATGCTGGGGCCGGCGCTGCTACGCCAAGGGTGGCTATTTTAGCGAAATCAACAGCAAAGTGATCGAATGTATGAAAGACGCGATAGCGTCATCCCCTTCGCCGGACTCTGAAATTTATGTGATGCAACTTGGCGGTGCCATAGCCGACGTTGCGGAAAGCGCCACCGCTTACAGCGGACGGGAGGCATCGTATTATTGGATCGCCGATGCAATATGGGACGACAAGACCGATGATCCGCGCTGCGTAGCATGGGCACGATCAACTGCCGCACGCTTGGCCGCACTTTCACTCAGCGGCAATTACGTCAATGAACAGGCGGATGCAGGCAAGGATGTTGCATTTACTGCCTACGGTGCAGAGAAATATCGTAAGCTGGCCAGAATCAAGGCGCGTTTCGACCCTACCAACCTTTTCCGGCTAAACCAGAATATTGAACCGAAGCCGTAGCTTCAGTTCGACTCTCGCTGGTTTCGGAGACATTAAAACTTTTCAGAATAGAATCCGTTTGCCGCGAGCGTTGCGCCCGGGCTGGGTTTGACCGGCGAGTATTCCCTGTTCAAAGGTCCGCACTGAACATCAAATCATCCACTTGCATGATATACTGATTTGCTTCCTATATAAAGGATTATTTTCTTTCAAACTGTGAATAACTGCCTAGCCCCCAATTCGACTGACGCGACGTACTAACAGAGCTCGATGGCGCAAACCCTACCGACTTTCGAGACTTCTCAACGAGTTCTCGACGGGATAGTCCGGTGTTGGCCCTAAGCGGACATTAATGACTGTCAACAACTGACCAATGCGGGCCATCCCAGAAGCTTCAGGAACCGACTAGCTGTTTCACGCCAGCTTCTTGAACGAGATGATCCTTGCGGCAAGCCTTGAAAAGGCGCACCGTAAGCTTTTTCGCCGCGTCGAAGGTATTGCCCAGCGCCGAGTATTGGGTGCCCCTCGCGACCTTGATCATTTCGAGGCGTGCAGCCCATCGGCTGCAACCAATGGGAGGAGTGGCGTTATGGCTGTCGACCAGGAAAGCATTTTCGTCCATCGGCGGGATGTTGTTTGTGGTGGCGGGGCGGTGATGCTCGGTACACTGCTAGCGTCATTGCTCGGCGGCGCAAGACCGGTCTGGGCGCAGGGAATCCCCGGCGCTATCCCTGAAGTAGACCGGGTGGCGGTAAGGGTGGTTGTCGACAATTACCAGATCACAGTAGCGCCGAGCCTTAAGGCTGGCAGCGTCGAGGTACAGCGCTTCGGATGGCCTCTCAGCGATCAGCCGCCCGACAAGGCGATTATCAGTGAATTCGGCCTATCGCTACACGCGGAATCACAACGCGGTAGCGAGGTTCGAAACCTGCTCGTCGACTTCGGTTTTACATCGGAGGCCTTGCTCAACAATGCGGAGTTGCTGGACGTTGATCCTGCTACTCTCGATGCTTTGGTGTTGAGCCACGGTCACTACGATCACTTCGGCGGTCTCGTGGGCTTCCTGCAACGGAACAAGGGCAAGCTAAAATCGAAACTGCCACTTTATGTCGGCGGCGAAGAATGCTTCTGCTCCCGTCAGTGGACGGCACCACCGTTGAAAGGTAATTTCGGCGCTCTCGACCGCAAGGCCCTTGAGGGCGCAGATGTGACGGTTACCTTTGCCGAAGTACCGGCTCTCGTCGCCGACCAAGCCTTTACTACTGGTCAGATTAGCCTCGGTACTTTCGAAAAAGTATTATCCCCGAGCGCCATGAAAATTGGGGTGCAGACCGGCATCGGTTGCTACCCGGAACAGTTCAGCGATGCGGAGCGGCAGCAGGGCGTCGTCCCCGACCAATTCCGCCACGAATTGGCGACCAGCTTCAACCTAAAAGGCCGAGGCCTGATCGTGCTGACCTCGTGCAGTCATCGCGGAGTCGTCAACACGATCAAACGGGCACAAGCGATTTCGGGCATCAGCAAGGTCCATGCTGTGATCGGCGGCTTCCACCTCGCGCCTTATCCTGAAGAGTATGTGCGCCAAAGCGTTGCCGCTCTAAAGGAGATCGATCCCGACTACGTTATTCCCCTGCACTGTACCGGCGAACTGTTCTACGAGATCTTCAAGACCGAGATGCCAAACAAGTTGCTGCGTTCATTCACGGGAACCCGCTTCGTCTTCAATGCCTAATTCCGGAGAGAAATCCATGTGCTCCTCCTCAACAATGGGCCCTGTGCCGGAAGGTGGATCAGGCAGAGCGCTCTTGCCTGTTGTGACCTCGCTCCCGGCGATCGGTGAAGGTAAGATGTGAACATCGAGACTTGGCTGCGTAGCTTGCAGCTCTCACAGTACGAGCAGGCGTTTCGTGACAACGATATAGGCGCCGACATTCTGCCTGAGCTCACGGCGGAAGACCTGGTCGGCCTCGGCGTCACCTCGATCGGCCACCGCCGCAAGCTGCTGGCGGCAATCGCGGCGTTGCGCAGCGAGGGCTCGGCACGTGGCGTCACAGCCGAGCCACAACCGGCGGCCCTGCCAACTGAGGAACCGCCGCGAGCAAGGGCTGAGCGGCGGCAGCTTACGGTTGTATTTATCGATCTGGTCGGTTCGACCGCACTCTCGGCCCGGCTCGATCCCGAGGACATGAGCAAGCTCCTCCGTGCCTACCAGAACGCCGTGGCGGCTGGGGTTGCGCGCTTCGAAGGCCATGTCGCCAAGTTGATGGGCGATGGGGTGCTTGCCTATTTCGGGTGGCCGAGGGCGCACGAGGACGAGGCCGAGCGCGCCGTGCGGGCGAGCCTCACGGCCGTCGAGGCGGTGGGGCGTCTGGCGAGCCCGACCGGCGAGCCGCTCGCGGCCCGGGTCGGCGTTGCGACAGGCGTGGTCGTCGTCGGCGACCTTATCGGCGAGGGGGCGGCCCAAGAGGAGGCGGTCGTCGGCGAAACGCCAAATCTTGCCGCCCGCCTGGAGACGCTGGCGCGGCCCAACGAGGTGGTGATCGGCGAGGGTACACGAAGGCTTCTAGGTGGGTTGTTCGAGGTCGAGGATCTCGGGCTCCAGTCGCTCAAGGGGCTAGCGGTGCCGGCCCGGGCCTTCCGGGTGCGCGGACCCGGACCCGCAGCGAGCCGCTTCGAGGCACTCCATGTCAGGGAGCTGGCGCCAATCGTCGGGCGTGACGCGGAGCTGGCGCTGCTTCTCGAGCGTTGGCGGCGGGCCAAAGCCGGGGAAGGCCAGGTGGTGCTGCTTTCCGGCGAGCCCGGAATTGGCAAATCGCGGATCGTCCTCGCGCTGCGCGAGGCGCTCGCCCAGGAACCGGTCACCGTACTGAGCCATTTCTGCTCGCCCTACCACATGAACAGCGCGCTCTTTCCGGTCATCGGGCAGCTCGAGAGGGCCGCCGGATTCGCCCGCGAGGACGGGCCGGAGGAAAAGCTCAGCAAGCTGGAAACGTTCCTCAGCCCCTATGCCGAGCGCCTTGACGAAGACGCGAGGGCGCTCATGGCCGCCCTGCTATCGCTGCCGGTCGATCGCTACACGGCCCTGGATTTGACGCCTGAACGCCAGAAGCAGCGCACCTTCGAGGTCCTGCTCCGGCAGTTTGAAGCCTTGTGCGGCCAGCAGCCAGTCTTTGCCGTCTATGAGGATGTGCACTGGATCGACCCTTCCACGATGGAGTTCCTGGAGCTTGTGACCGAACGCGTTCAAGGCCTGAGGGCGCTCACGGTAATCACGTTCCGGCCGGAATTCAGCCCTCCCTGGACCGGCCAAGCTCATATTACCTCCCTTTCTCTCTCCCGGCTTGTCCGTGGCGACGTGGCGATGATCGTTGGCCGCGTCGTTGGCGGAAAGGCCTTACCAGCGGACATTCTGGCCCAGATCACCAGCAAGACGGACGGTATCCCGCTGTTTGTCGAGGAGCTAACGAGGACGGTTCTCGAATCCGGCTTGTTGCGAGACCTCGGTGACCACCTCGAGCTTGTCGGCGTGCCGGCGGCGTTCGCCATTCCTTCGACCTTGCAGGATTCGCTCATGGCCCGGCTGGATCGGCTGGCACCGGCCAAGGAGTTGGCGCAGATCGGCGCCTGTATCGGTCGCGAGTTCGATCACGATCTCCTAGCCGCGGTGTCGCCGCTGCAAGAGCCGACGTTCAGCGAAGCGCTCGTTAGGCTCGTCGGCTCCGATTTGGTTTTCCGGCGCGGCCAGCCGCCCAACGCGACCTACGCCTTCAAGCACGCGCTGATCCAGGATGTCGCTTACGCGACCCTCCTCAAAAGCCGGCGAGTGGAGCTTCATGCGGGTATCGCCGCGGCGCTCGAAGCGCAGTTTCCCGCTGTCGTTGAGCGCCAGCCCGAACTCCTGGCCCGGCATCTCTCGGAGGCCGGGATTCGCGACCGGGCCGTAGATTGGTGGCTGCGCGCCGGCCGATTGGCGCGGCAGCGCTCGGCCAACAAGGAAGCGATCGGTCACCTGACGAGGGCGCTCGTCATGCTCGAGGAGGCGCCTCCCAACGAAGCGCGCGAGCGCCAGGAGCTCGAGGTCCAGGTGGCTCTGGGACCGCCGCTGATCGCAACCGAGGGCTTTGCTGCACCCCAAGTCGCAACGGCTTACGCCCGCGCCGAGGCGCTCGCTCGCCGGCAAGGACACGAGAGCTATCGCGCGCGAGCGCTGCGCGGCTTGTGCCACGTCTATCACGTACGCGGTCATCTAACCCACACGGGCAAGCTTGGCGCCAAACTGCTCAAGCTGGTTGAACGGCGCGACGACTGCGTGCGTCAGGCTGACGCCCATCATGCGCTGGGATTCAACCTGTTCCATCTGGGCCAGCATGGTCTGGCCCATACTCACCTGGAGGCAGCGCGCAACAAGATCGAGCGTGCTGGTGATCCCGCCGACGCGTTCGCCGCTGGCGTCAACATCCACGTCCACGGTCGCGCCTATGCTTCACATGTCAACTGGCATCTCGGGTACGCGGATCGTGCACTCGTGGACATCGGCGAAGCGATTGAGCTGGCCCGACGACTTGACCATCCATTCAGCCTCGTCGTTTCCCTTGCCTACGCCTCGATGCTGCACCAGTTTCGCCGCGAACCAGCGATGGTGCGCGTGCATGCCGACGCGGCTTACGCAGTCTGTGCCGAGCATGGGTTCAGCTATTATCTTGCCTGGGCCGCGATCATGGGCGGTTGGGCGTCCGCCGAGGAGGGCGACCTCGATCGGGGTATCGTGCGGCTGCGCGATGGTCTGCGAGATCTGCGCGCGACCGGCGCCGGGCTCAGGGTGCCGTACTATCTTGCGATCCTGGGCGAGCTCTACGTCAAAATGCAGCGGCTAGAGGAGGCGCGCGCCATCCTCGCTGAGGCCGACGCCGTCGCGGAGCGCTATGGAGAATCGTGGGCCAACGCGCGGCTTCGCCTCCTCGAGGGCGAGCTATCGCTCACCACAAACCGAGCGGCGGCGGACTGCTTTCGGCGCGCCGTGGAGATCGCGGCGGCACAAGGGGCTCTATCCCTCGTACTGCGAGCTGCTATTCGGCTCGCGCGCCATCTGCGTGCAGATGGTAAGTGCGCGGAAGCGTACGACACGCTCGCAGCTTCTTGCGACTCGATCAGCGAGGGCTTCAACACGCCGGATCTCCTGGAGGGGAGAGAACTGCTCCACGAACTGCGATTAGATCGCCCCTCCGGCCCTAAGCGCGCAACTCGAAAGCAACGATAGGAGGATTGGCCAAACCATACGCCACGAGAGAGCAACAATCTCGGCGTGCCGTCGAGCTTTGGTGTCATTGAACTGCATGTCAACTCCGGCATAGATCACTTCGATGATTGCGGCATGAGCGGGCCGTTTTCCCCGTGGAATCGAAGGTCCGGTGTTGGCGCAGAGCGGACGTATTTGGATGGCGGCTTCTGGCTCAAAGGCGACCTGTGTAGGCCGGGTCGAAGGCCTGAAAAGGGGACATTTCGCCTCGTCGTAAACGCGGCGGGAACAACCACTTAGCGCCCCAATGCCAGGCATGCGCAAACATATGAAAGGCTCGGCCTAATGCGAGAAGATCGGCATGCAGAACGGAAAGCGCACCGCCAACAAGGAATTTGTTCTGAACCACTCTAGTGCAGTCTGAAAACGTTTGTCGCCTCGTGCCGTCCGCGCAATACATACTGGCCGACGGTTAATGCCGAGCATCCGGACCGGGCAGATCGAAACACGACGTCGCTGACCAGAACGACCACTTCGTCATCGTCGGTCATACACTCTTTGGCGACCTCCTCGATGCGTTGCGCCGTGTTCACAACATCTCCGACGAGGGTATAGTTGATACGCCCCGGAACCCCAATGTTTCCCACCACCGCAGGGCCAGCATGTATGCCTATCCGGATTCTCACGGGTGGCAGGCCAAGTCCCCTTCGACGCCGATTATCGCCAACAATTGCGGCCGCGATCGCGCCCGCTGCGCGACAGGCCAGGGCGGAATGATCCAGCTGCAATTCAGGCGCTCCCCAAAATGCCATCAACGAGTCGCCGATGTACTTATCTATTGTGCCGCCTTCAGCCTCCACACAGGCGGCGAGCAGCCGGAAATGGTCGTTCAGAAACGTCGCCGCATCGGAGGCCGATAGCCGCTCGGCAAGGCTTGTGAAGTCGACAATGTCGGTGAACAGCACCGTGACGTTTCGCTCTACAAGCGCTGTCGCCTGTTCGCCCTGTGCCATCAACTGCTTGACCAAGCGTCGAGGCACATAGGTCTCGAACCAGTGCAAGACCGCGATGAGCGCGTTGTATGCCCGGATTGCCTCGTCGAGTTCGCGAAGATGACTGCCCGCGAGCGGGCGGGCAGAAGTGAGATCGAGCGTGCGAATTGCCGATGTTGCTCGCGCCAGACGCAATATCGGCTTTCCAATCGCATAGCCGACCAGCCATGCGCCGGCGACAGCAGCAAGGACGGCCGCCAGCCCCAGCCAGGCTGCGAACTCAAGCCTGCGGACTTCGCTGCCAAGTTCGTCGAGCGGCAGATAACGGCCGACCATCCAGGGCTGGTCGCCATATCCTGAGATGTCGCGGTAGATGAAGACATAGGATGTGCCATCGACCGTGACGATATGGCTTTTCGAAGAACCTGCAAAGGGGACCGCACCCGCCTGAGGGTCCGGATTCCAGATCGACGCGAGCACCCGATCCCCGATCTCGCTCACTTCCGGAAGGGGCTTATCGCGCTTGAACAGTTGAGGATTGTGCGCAAGTGCTGCGTGGGCGAGGACATGGTTGCGGCCAAGAAGGATGAAAGCGCCGACGTCTGACCCAGCGGGCGACTCGGCGAGAAAACGTGATAATTCCGCGACCGTGACCGTGGTCAACAGAATCCCGAGAAAAGCACCCTCATACCATAGGGGGGTGCGAACGTTGACAAGAGGCTGGTTCAGCCGATCACTCCACAGAAGTTCTCCCCAGACGGGGCGACCTGCGCTTCGAGCCATCTCAAACGCTTCGTCGAGTCCGGGCACGGTTCGCATGTCGATCTTCCGCATGACGACATTGTCGCCTTGGCGTTCGACACGTAACTGCTTCAAATCGGTGCGGATGACCGCGAGCGCGGCGATCTGTGGGATGCCCGCGAGTGCCGCCCGAAGTTGGCTCAGTGAGGCAGATTCATCCTGCGGGTCGATATCACCGTCGCGGAAAAGCTTGGCCAGGAATTCGGACTGGTCGCGGGCTGGATCGAGGTGGAATCGTGTCCGGTCTACGATCGTGTCGATAATTCTCTCACTGAGGTTGCCGGCGAGTGCGATTGTGTTTTGGCGGCCGCTTTCCAGGGCGAGAATGAGCGCCGCTGCGATGACGGCGATTATGACACCGAACGTGAAGGCTAACGCAACACGTATGGGGACGCGCCGCGGATGCCCCGACGATGCTTGCTCGTCGCTGTTGGGCGGAGCCTCATCGACGCCTGCAGATCGCGCCCCGGGAAGGAATTTCCGGGCCAAAAACCTTCGCAATTTCAGACCGATAATGGACATCCGACGAACACCGCCCGCGAGGTCGCTCGCTTGATGTATTGAGCTCAGCTTCAGTCTTAGTAGTGAAGGTGCAGCACAATCGGTGCTTGATCCCCCCTCGGAACAACCACGAACAGATTGTCATACGCACTTCGTTCGATCTTGATTGCCTCGGGATATCCGAGCGCCTTGAGAATCTCTGGGATGGTGCTCCAATGCCCCACGACGAGCACCCTGTCCTTGCCGTTCTCCGAGCGGAGCAGCCGGACCAAACCGTCACTGTCCTCATAAGAATGAACACGAATTTCAAGTCCACGAGCCTTGGCGAGAGGCTCGGATGTCTCGACTGTCCGCCTGGCTTGCGTCGCATAGACGGCGCTGATGCCGGCGTCTTTTAGTCGCTCAGCCAGCATCTTGGCGCGCTGTTGTCCGGACTCCGACAGCGGAGTTTCGTCGAGAATCTCATCCAGATTCAATGTCGATGGTGGATCACTGTGCCGAACGATGTAGATCACCTCCTGCGCATTGACCGATTGGGGCAATACGAGGATGCCGGCAGCTAAACCGACCAGCAATCGGATGGCCCAAACTCCCATGGCGTTTTTCCCCTGTGTTCACTTCTCCCGGACGAAACGCACGATTGTACCATGCAAGGCAGGTTACAGATAGGCAGTTGGCTCGTCCCACGTCCGGTCGCAACGGGGGATCGGAGGTTCTGGCAGCAAATCCAAACCGACGACAGGTACGTGCTCCAAGGCGGCTTAGCGGACGGGTAGACAAGCGTCCGCCCATGGCGCGAAGCGGACACGAATGAATGTCCGCAAGCCCAAAGCGGTCGTCGGAATCAACATTGTCGCGATCCAGGGATGCATGAACAGGCGACTTACGGCATGCATGACCGTTTAGGCGCCCTGGTTCAACAATCAGCGGCTACTGGAGCGACCGGTTACCTTCCGCCGGCCGAAGTCGAGAAGTGTCACTACGCCAGGCGAAAGGAGCTCAGCATTAACTGTGTGCCTCAAACCAGCGCCTCCGGAAAACCGAGGTGGCTCACCGAGTTCGAGGTCAGGGTTGCGGGCCCCGAATGATGCCTTGTTGAGGGCTTGGAGGTATAGGGTTCTTATTCAAGTAGGCGGGCGGGCTGGTGATCACCATCAAGTCGGGGATTTCAGGTCCACGTACCACATTTGGCGCCGCCGCGTCCTTACAGACGCACGAGCCGTTTTTGTATTCTGCTGTGCCTGACTCGCAATAGGTCAGATTGGAACATTGGCTAGCTAACGATTGATTCACACCGCCGCCTAACGCTGGAGCGGCTCCACAGCCGCAGGTTCCCTGACTGGTCACAAATGCTGATTCACCGCCGGCGCAATAAACGAGCCCGCACTGTTTCATCACCAATCCTTGCGACGCACCGGGGTCCATCAACGCCAAACACTTCGAACCACGCGGAGCGCTTGTAGCGGTCGTTTCTTCAGGATCGCAGTTGCGCGGGTCGCAGCCCAGCCCGCGTGCCATAAACTCAGGAGGCTGAGTATCCTGTGTCGTCTTTTTTACGCATGCCATCGTCTTTCGAGCAGACTCCGACATCGCCGTGCACCTATTGGCATCGCACTCTGGATTGTCGGGATCGCATCTGCCGCGTCTAGCTTCGCCTCGAAGAGACCCTGTAGTCCCTTGCAAGAGAATCGCTTGGATCTCTGGCAAGAGCTGCGGCGGTTCCACTTGCTTCGGCAGTACGTCGTCGTCCCATTCCTCCTCAGCTGCCTTATTTGCTTTCTCTAGACGCTTGTTGGCCTTTTCCAATTCGGAATCGGCCGCCCTTTTCGCCGCCTCGGCGACGGTCACGGCGCGTTCCGCTCTGTCCTTAGCTTGTCGTTTGTCGTCTAGGTCCTGGTCGGCCGCCGCCTTTTTCTCCCGCGCCTTTTTGATGGCATCCTGGTCGGGCGGAAAACCTTGAGTAGCTTTTTGAAATTCCGTGTAAGCGGCTTTTGCCGCTGCCTCTGCCTCACCCAGTTCTTTTTTTGCTTTCTCGGCGGTGGCCTGTGCTGCACTCAACGTATCGGATTTCTTGTTCGCATCGAGCTGCGCGTCCCGCTGTGCGGTTTGGGCATTTTTTAGTTCGTCGCGAATTGCCGGCGAAAGCGGGCGAGCAGCCGTGTTCTCTGACCCGTTCGCTTCGTCGCCGCCAATGCCGCATTCCTTCCCGACGGGAACGCCATTGAGATCGTTGCTTCGAAGGTCCTTGCTTAATCGTCCGACCGGATCGCTACAGTATCCAGAGGCCTCCATCACGCACGACATTACTTCCGTGCCGGGACGTACGACTTGCCTGCTGACACAATTGAGAGTGGCCGCCAGCGGTGAAAGTGCGTTGCCAGTCGCCGCCCCGCTGCATAGAGAGCCTCCGCCTCCTTGAGGTTGCTCGCGGCCAGACAGACAAATAGGGCCGACCGCGTCCGCTGGCAAGCGACCGAGGCCGCCGGCGGCCTTAAGAATCTCCAGCTTAGATAGGGCAGTCTCGCGCGCGGTAGATGAACCATTGAGTACATCGAAGGCAGCCGACTCTAGTTCACGGTCAAGTTCGCACGTTGCTCCACCGCACACGTAGCCTGCGTCGCCTAAGCCGCGCTGCACCATCTCGCTGAAGGAGCAGTCGCCGGCTCCCAGGTTTTCCGGAGATGTCACAGATGTGAAGAAGCGGTCGAGGCGAACCTCGTTCTCGTCCTTCGGACTGACCCGGTCTGCAAAACCCAACAGTCGGCCTGTCGTTCTGTCGTAAAGCCAAAGTCCATGCCATTTCAGGGGCAAGCGCCGATGATGCGCGGCCTCGACGAGCACGTCCTGGTACCTGCTGAACCAACGTCCTAAAGGACTGTCCACACCCCGGTATTTCTCGACGTCGTAAAACAGCACCAATGGCTGTGCCAGCAGTGTGGCAAGTGAAGGAATGACCCACTCCAGCCTCTGGACTCTGAGGAACGCTTCGACGTCAGCGAAAGCGTTGTTCGAGGCCCGCGCAAATTGATCGCTCTGCTCGGTACCAAGACAGGCACTCTGCGCTGCAATTCGACCGAGCGAGTCAGCAACGCGCTGTATCGAAGACGTGGAATCGCCCCACACGGCACGCAGGTAATCGAGCAGCATCTGGTCTGCAAGCAAGTCTCCCGCGCATCTTGAATCGCTCTCCAAACCAGAGACCGAAGTGTGCAAGCCCCGCTGTAAATGACGCCTCAATTGGCTGTGCCAGTGCAGCGCCGCCAGTTGTACGAGCAGAATGCGATTCTCGACCGTCAGTTCTTTCGAAGCAGCGATGTATGCATCTTCCAGGGCTCTATTCATCTGATATTCGAGAGCTAGGAGCTGCTCGGCCTCGTCAGTAAGTCGCGTTGCCGCCGACCTATACGCGACTTGCACATCCATGTTGCTGGCTGACTCAGCCGAACTCAAATGCCATGTACTCCGACGCAAACGGGAGAGCAACGAAACGCGAAACGAAGCTTCCTTGTCGAGCGCGATAAGATGATCTATGTCAAGATTTTTGGGATCGGCAAGCGCACACGACGTCAACAAAATAACAAACGCAACCAGAGTGACCAAAGAGATTTGAAGAATGCGCGAGACTGGCGCGCTATACCCGGCGGTGTTTGCTAGGGTCATCACGATAAGACTCCCGCGCATTTGCAAACGTGCTTTTGAGTCTACTCAAAGCTTACATCCTCGGGGATACTCCGAAGCCGACTAGTAATGGCGAGACGAACTGAGGGCCCGAGCTGGAGATTTTAGATATACATGCGAAGCGACAGATAATTTGAACTTGCTAGATAACATCTGCTTTCTGATACTAAAATGCTCTTCAGTCGGGCATTCGTCAACCTGAAAGTCCGCGGGTTCGGTCGATGCTAGTTGGCGAGGTCAGCTTTATCCTTCGGGTGCGGGGGTGTTGGCAATCCTTGCCTCGACGACTTATTGCATAAGCGGGAATGGCGGCGGTGTTCACGAGCAACACTGTTCGATGACGTGTTGATCGATCTAAACTGGCTTGCCGGTGTCAGGGTTGGGTTGCGGGCGTCAATTCGGCAGGGACGAACGAACTTCCGTAAGGGCTCGAAGTCGGCCACCTATTGGACCTCTTATCAATGACGCAATGCGGACATCAGTCTCATTCTTACGCCGCAGGAGTGAGTTGTTTGGGTTCGAACTCCACCGGCGTCATGCGTCCGAACAGTTCCATCAGTGCAAGGACTTTGCCAGCTTTCGTCACCTCGTCCACAACCCCGCTGAACGTTGCGAATGGGCTTGCCCGATCGGTGACAAAAACCATAGTCCCGGTCAGATATCGCATCGCTGTGGTTTCTTTCTCGGTCTTTGCCTCTTCCTTCCGGTGGACCCGCGCGGCCCGCGTCTCGTCGAATTTCATGTCCATCTCAGCCATGAATATCTTCTCAACGTCCTTTGCCATCACCCGGATCGGACGTCCATCGACACCCAGGATGCATTCAACTCCATCCTGCTTGTCTACCCGATAGAAATTCTTGCCATCTGGCGGAAACACTGGCATTGCGGGAGCGGAACTCATGCGGCAATCCTCCATAGAGGCAGAGGTAACTGCCATGCTTCAAATGCGCGGGAAGCAGCCCCCTGGACGCGATCCGCGAAGGCTTTTGCTTCTTTCCATGAATTGCCGTCCCTGCCCTGTTTGCGAGCTGCAAACGACCAAGCCATGCTGTCGGCGCTATGGAGCATCGATCGAACGCCGGGATGAAGTAGAGAAGTTTGCTTGATACCGAATCCATGCAAACGCAGATCAGGGCGAACGGCATGAATCGCGGAGAGAACCGCAACAATCTTTTCCGGGTCGCCGTTCCGCTTACACACGGATCCTACGCCTACCCACATTCCTTGGTGAAGGCGGTCACCATAGTCACGAACATGCTTCGCATAGTCACTCGGCGCGAAACCTTGCAGGACCGGCATGATAGGAAAAGGTAGATCTTGCGCAATTAAGTCGTCATATCGCTCAATCGTCAGGCGTTGATGGTCCTCGACCGTTTGACCGGTCTTCGCAAGCATGAAGGGTTCGCACATGTAATCCTGAGCGACAGTCGCTGATATCGACACAACGCCTGATGAGTGGATGCGCCGAAGCTCATCGGCATATTCTTTGACGCTGTGTCGGTATCCGCCGAATAGATTGATTTCGGTGAAGGCTCCGCTGTCCACCAATACGTCGGCGCAGTCGATTGGCTTCTTCCGTCCTCGGAGCCGTCGCACGCTGATGCATGCACGATCGAAGTTCAAGGCGTCGCCTGGCTGGTGCAAACCTACGTAGAAGCGCACACTCATGACTTCACCAAAACGATGTCGTGGCCGAACACTGCTCGGAACAACTTCGCCTTTATCTTGAAATCCTTGGTCTCGATGCCCTTCACGTCCTCTGTGACGCGCTTTTTCGAATGGACGTGCCAATACCGGAAGTCGCCAATGTAGGTGCAGACCTGAACGCCGTTGACGGTGAGTTTCACCTTCGGCTGAAGCTCCAATTCGGCGATTTCGCCAGCGGCCTGCAACAGCTTCAGTTGGCAATAGCGCTTGCCCTCCGCCCTGCTGTCGAAACGGATTCCATCAATCCAAACGGGCTCGTTGCCGTATTTGCTCGGCTTGCTCTGCGTCATCGCGCGAAACTCGGTGGCGCTCATCCTCATGCCGCACCTCGATCGCGTTCTGCGGCAGCGGCATAGTCCGATACAGCCTGTTTCAAAACGGCTAGCTCGCGCCAACGGGTTTCGATCTCGTGATCTGGACGCTTGCGCCTGCCTTCGGAGAAATCCTGGAGCCATGTGGCTTTCCCGATTACAAGCTTGTTCAGCTCCTGGGCCATGTCCAAGTTTGAGATCCTCGTCGTCATTCGGCGGCCTCCGCAAACATTTCATGCTGACGAGCGTCGGCATTGCGATCCAGCGTGCGAAGGACGGTTTCCCCCTTGTGCTTACGATCCCAAACAAACCAGGCGTTGAGCATTGGCGGAGCGCCCTGCCCCGTGAAGTCGATCTTCCAGCGCATAAGGTAGACGCGCGCCGGCGGGTGCTGCGCCCAGAAATGCTTGAGTCCACCAGCGCCTGGCCATCCCCAATTCATCAGGAGGGCCATGTATTCGACCTCCAGAACGTCAAGCGAATGCTTGAGCCAGCGGGCTTTGCCATTGCCCCATCCACATTCCGAGAATGGTGGATTGGTGATGATCGCCGGCGCTATCGGATCCTTCCACTCGTAAAACGATTGGATGACCGCACCGCACCCGCGATCTACAATGTCGGAAGTGAAGACGTCGAACCCGAGCGCTTCGAACTCGCGCGCCATGGCTCCGTCGCCGGCCGCAGGCTCCCAGATCAAATCATAGTCTCGCAGCCGCTCGATCTCGGCATGCAAGAACGCTCGGGTCGGCTCGGGAGGGGTTGGGTAAAAATCATCCGTCTCGCGCTCAAGCTGCTCGACCTTCTCAAAGGTGCCATCAAGCTGGCGCTGGACGACTGGCTTGGACTTCTTGCCGGTGGCGCGAAACAAACCGCGTGCCGAGGGAGCATTCATGGCCGTACCTCGATTGCCAAATAGGTCAGCGATACCAGGCCAATCAGAATGGTGGCCGCCAGAAGGATCCCGATGATTTCCCAAGCTTTGATGGGGGCTCGATTGTCGTTCATCTGCTACCGGCCTCCCGCCGGATATTTTCTTCGCGGCGCGGTTTTCTTCGCTTCACGAACCTTCGCCAGTAGCTGCGAAGCCTCGCGCTCAAAATCTTCCATATGAGCATCCGGATTTATTGACCTTTCGACTTCGAGCTCGTGTGTGAGGTTCGCAATCTGTCGCTCGCAGAAATCGAGGTAGGCTGCCCGGATGCGCAGAAACGTATTGTCATCGACCGTTTTTGCTCGGCGCTTCCTGAGATGATTTAAGGTCCAGAATGATAGTCTGTAGCGGACACCTAATCGTTCCATGGCTGGGAAGACATCTCCCCATCCGTGGCTCTCAACTTCGATCATGCGGTTAACGTAACCACTTGCAATTTCGGCCCTACTCACGACTTCCGGCTCCGATTTCAATTTGTGTACGTGGTGCTGAGATTCTGTGCACGTCATGCTCGAATTCCTTGGCTAGGTTGCTCGCATGACGAGCAACACGAAGGAGGAGCAGACGGACACAGTAGGATTGCCCCTCGATGGGGCGAACGACATCAGCGATAGCGATGGGGATCACAACGCTGATGGATTTGAAAATATTGGGGTTCTCGCGAAGCGTATCCTGTCCCGCGCTGAAGAGGCGAGGAAAGAGACGGAGGAACTCAGTGCCGCGGCTTCCTCCGTCAATTTCGCTAGCGGTTCCATCGGAGGTTACCCTGCAGGAACTGTGCACAACCGAAGTTATAGCGCTTCTCAACGCGTGGTTGCAATACCGGCCAAGATTCGCGGGCGCACTGCCGAATGAGGCACAGTCCATCATGCGACCTCGCCTTCATTAGGCGCAATCAGCTTCGAACAGGAATAGCAATGCTTGAGCCCGGACACGCCGCAGGCCCCTGGCTTCTGACAATGGGGGCGATAATCGCGGATCGACTTCGCTGTCTGTTCCTTGGCCAGGAACGCTGGGGGCTCGAAATTGGTGACGGCTTGCTCTTCTTCGGTACCCGTATGATTACACCCGCTTTCGCGGCCCTGACCAACGATGGAATGGGTGCCATCGCTTTTTGCGCCCGCGGGAGAAGAGCTTGGTATGCTGCGCCGGCCGTCAGCGGCGCCCAAGGTGTGCGGGTCAGGGGTAATCTGAGAATTGGTTGCGCCGGCTTCCACGGCGCTGCTGGCGCGCAACGCGCTGCTGTCTACATCGTCGCCTCCTGCATTGGCAGCGTCCGTGGCCGGATGGCTGCTTGGGGCTTCCTGTCCCTCTCCATCGAGGGAAACCTTATCGTCGAGGATTTCGCCCGTCTCAGGATCAGCTTGCTCGCCGGCTTCGCGCTCGATCATGATATCGACCGCGGCAATCAGAGCCTTCCGGCCCGTTTCGGTCTGGACCGCATTTGCGACGGTAGCAACGAGCTTCGCGTTCACGGGAAATTCTTCAATGTTTTCTCGTGCGCGCGCAGACGCAGGCGCCTGACCACCGGCTTCGTACGCTGTGAGGTAAAGATCGAAGATTGCTTCCCGCTCATGGAGCGTGTCGCGACCAAGCTTCTCGATCTTGTGCAAATAGGAAACAACGTTGCCGAGCACTGTCTTGTCATAGCCCCTGCCCTTGGCCTCGGCATAAACTTCACGAACATCGTCGCCCAGCGTGTCCTGCTCTTCCTTGAGGCGAAGAATGCGGTCAATGAATTGTTTGATTTCCACGTCGGCGCTCATGCTGCGTTCTCCTCGATCGGGAGAAAGTCATCAGCCGATAGCTTCACACCCTTCTCGTGCGCTGCGGCGAGCAGCGTAGGTACATGCTTAAATGGGATTGTGCCGCCAGTGCCGCCGGACTCCTTGGATCGCATCCAGTTTGAAACGCGCGTTCGATGAACCCCAGCGATCGAAGCGACTACTGAGGGGCCACCAAGGTTTCTGATGATAGTACGAGCTGGTTCCATGGCGCACAAATGTAGCGATTATAGCAACAAATGCAAGCCATAATGTAGCGAATATGGAAAAAGACAGTTTTGTGAGGAACAGCTATGAATTCCATATGTTGTCAGAATGGCTACAAACTGCGCTAAATGATTCTGGTGTATCGCAATCTGAGCTTGCTCGCTTGCTGACCGAACGGCTTGCCCGTTCTGTTGATCGTGCCGCCGTGAACAAGATGCTCAAGGGCACGCGCACGATTTCCGGCGAAGAGCTTCTGGCCATAGAAGCTATAACCGGCACCACCGCGCCTAAAGAGCTCCATGTCCCACTGAAGGGGAAGGTAGGCGCAGGCGCGGCGGTCTTTGCGATTGATGATGGCGGCGACGATACGGTGGAAGCACCTGCCGATGCCCGGCATGGCACCGTAGCAGTACAAGTGTCTGGAGACTCGATGTTTCCCGCTTATGAAGAAGGCACCATACTATACTACTCAAGACTGCTGCCCCCTTCTGAGCTTGTAAACAAGCGGGCTGTTGTACAGTTGGGCGATGGACGCATCTTCGTGAAGATCGTTCGGCCAGGAGCCGATGCGGCAACGTGGACGCTCACAAGCATCAACGGTCAATATGCCGATATGATGGATCAAGTAGTCGAATGGGCCGCGCCGATTGATTGGATAAAACCCCGATAATTGACCCTGTAGATCACAACTATCGGCTCTTTGCTCACGGGATTGTACGACGGCCAGTCCCAAGCGTTGGGTTTTAGTCACATTTTTCCCATTCACGACATCCACCCTCAAGCCTAAATTAGGACTCCTTTGGAGCCACTTTTTGAGTTGTCCGTAGTGAGAAGGTTATTGCCGTTTAATATTTGTTTCTAATATCGCTACAATCTGATTGACACACTGTAGCGATATACGCTACATTGCATTCATCGAACAAGGATGGATGCAATGAACATCGTCAATCACGAATTCAAAACCTCTGATCAGATTGCGACCGAAACCGGTTTCACGATTGAGGCCCTTGGCGATGCTCTCCGTCAGTTCCAAGACACCAATTCCAAGCACTATGCCTGCGAGGCAGCCAAGGAAGGCAGAGGTTCTTTCTGGGCGCGTACCAGTTACGGCAACACCGCATCTTCGCTCTTCGTCGATCATGCGAACCTGATAGGCGATCTGGAAACAGCAATCGCACTGGCAAAGCTGCCGCGCGTCAAGGTCAGCAATTTCCGCTTTCACGACACCAGGCACACGGCAGCGACAAGGATTTTGCGCGTGAGCAATCTGCGCGTTGCGCAAAAGCTGCTTGGCCATGAAGACATCAAGACCACCACGAAATATGCTCATGCAATGGTCGAGGACATCAGAAACGGTCTCGATGCAATGAGTCCCACGGAAAGCGCTTTGCCTGAGAACCCAACGAGAAAGTCTAAAGGATGAGCCTTTATAAACGGTCGGATAGTGATTTTTACAGCTACGATTTTCAGTTAGATGGAAGGCGTTATTCTGGCTCTACAGGGACCGATGATCTGCAACAGGCGCAGCGGTTTGAGCAGACTATGCGAAATGACGCAAACGGCGTCAGCATCCTTTGCCGATCTGTCATCAGAAGAGCGGCACGCAAGCTACCCACAACGATACGATCCAACAGCGGTTATGTTTACATGATCCGAAGCGGGTATTTCATTAAGATTGGGCATTCCAACGACCCGGCCAGCCGACTGAAATCTATCAGCACAGCAACACCTGACGATTGTGAGGTTCTGTTCTGCATACCGGGCGACGTGAAATTGGAACGCCGGTTGCACACTGAGTTCGCGGCCTGCCACTATAAGAAGGAATGGTTCTTCCTTTGCGGCAAGCTCAAGCAGTTTGTTGATGAGTTCGAAGTGGCGGATGCAAAAAGTCCCACGGAAATCACTGTGAGACAGGGTGACGATCACCTTAAACCATTACAATTGCTTGAAAATTCGGAGTGAGGCTCTTTTTCCCCCAGTCAAGTGCGCTACCGGGCTGCGCTACACTCCGAACCGGGGAAAGCCGTAGATTACTCAGGTTTCTTGCGCAAGAGGCAAAATCCAAAAAAGAACAAAGATGTACAGAACTGCTACGCACACGTCACGTCCGACGGAACATATGCCGTGTGCAGCCGTTATAGCTGCTGTGACGAACAGGAGCTTTTGTAATGACAATATTCTCGAAGAATGCGGATGATATCCAGGCTGACGTCGAAGCGCAGATCGCTGCTTTGCGCAAGGAAATCTCAAAAATCTCCGCAAGTCTTTCCGATCTCGGCGGCGAACGCTTTGATGACATGAAACGCGTCGCTGCCAAACAGGCGCGGTATGCAGCCACCACGGCCAAGGAAAATCCGATTGCAACGCTGGCCATCGTCGCAGGCGCCGCCTTGCTTATCGGGCTGTTTTCACGCCGCCAACCAGGGGGATGATCTCATGGATACCGCCGATACCGTCACAAACAACGTCGAAAAAGAAGCAGACAAGGCGCGCCTAAGGGCCGAAATCGCTACGCTCAAGCGCGATCTGGCTGCAATCACCAAAACACTTGCGGATAAGGGCATCGAACTCCTCGACGATCTTGGAGATGATGATTCAACAACCTTTGACGACATCAAGGAACGGGGCCGCCGAGCAGCTATGGGTCTAGGATACCAGGCCAAGAAGATTGCTGATACGCCCACGCAGAATTCGGTGTCGACGCTGATGATCATCGCTGGTCTCGGCGTCATCATCGGCATGTTGGCCCGATGAGAAAATATTGAAATTTCTGTGGAACCTTTAAGCGGGCCCCGCGTTTAATTAAAACTGGTTCCCAACCAGTAGGCCGCACCCCCACGGCCGACCCCCAAGTCCCAGCTTTCAATCAATGAAAGCTGGGCTTTTTTCGGCTCACCGCACTTGATCGAGGAGGCGTTTGCACTCCAGGAGGTCAAACAGCGTTTCCTGGAGCAGTGTGCGGTTGTCTTTGGAAAGCCGCTTGCCGTCAGCTGCGACCGGACCGTCATCGTCACCCTTGATCAACCCGAAAAGCCGCCGGCCCTGCGGGGCCTTCGGCGTACCCATGACTGCTGCTTCCTCATCAGCATCCGCGCGGCTTTGTTCGGCGGCTAGCGCCTCCTCCTGACGCGCACTCGCCTGCTTCTGCTGGCTGATCGCTTCGGCGGCGGCCGTATCGCCACTGCCGAGAGCGATGATGAATTGCGTGCCGTTTTCGCGCAGGAGACGCTGCACGCCCTTGATCGTATAACCTTGATCGTAAAGCAGGTGACGGATGCCCTTCAGCAGATCGACATCGAGCGGACGGTAATAGCGCCTGCCGCCACCCCGTTTCATCGGTTTGATATGCGTGAACCGTGTTTCCCAGAAACGCAGGACGTGTTGCGGCAGATCGAGATCTTCTGCGACTTCGCTAATGGTTCTGAATGCGTCGGGGCTCTTGTCCATGTTTTCACCCTTTCAGGAGAAAATCTGATTCGAGGTCCATTTCAGCGGTTTGTGATCCATAATTCAAGCGGAGCACGAGATTACCTCACAGCAATCTCGTTGAACAGTCCGGGAAAGGTGCAGATGCGCCTCGTTTCAGGCAGTTTTCTTCTTGCGCGTCTGATGCGAGCGAAGAATCCGCTGCTTGAGGACATTGGATGCCTTGAAGGTCATTACCCGGCGCGGCAAAATCGGCACTTCTTCGCCTGTTTTGGGATTGCGGCCAATGCGCTCATTCTTGTCTCTTACCTGGAACGTGGCGAACGATGACAATTTGACTGTCTCGCCACGAACAATTGCGTCACATACTTCATCGAGAATTGTCTCGACGAGCGAAGCTGACTCTGTTCGCGAAAGCCCTACCTTGCGATAGACAGCTTCGGCCAGATCAGCGCGCGTAATGGTCTTACCCCCCATACGATCTCAAAGCTCTCGTTTGTTGCAAATCTACCAGGTGATAGCGGAAGTTATAGGATGAGAACCGATCGGGCAAGCAGCTTGGAAAAGTTCGTGAACTAAACTGCTTACCTATCGGTTCACTACCAGCGTAGCAGAACTGCACCCCACGTAAAGCCCCCGCCCATGGCTTCGAGCAGCACTAAATCGCCCTGTTTGATGCGGCCGTCGCCGACGGCGGTTGCAAGGGCTAAGGGTACTGAAGCGGCTGAGGTATTTCCATGCTGGTCGACGGTGATGACGACCTTTTCTTCGGCAAGGTGGAGCTTCTTCGCCGAGGCGTCGATGATGCGCTTGTTGGCCTGGTGCGGGACGAACCAATCGATGTCCGCGGCGGTAATTCCGGCCCCGGCAAACGACGCTTCGATCACGTCCGTGATCATGCCGACGGCATGCTTGAAGACCTCCCGGCCCTCCATCCGAAGGTGGCCCACGGTCTGTGTCGTGGAGGGTCCGCCATCAACATATAGCTTCTGCTTGTGCGACCCATCCGAGCGCAGATTGGCCGTCAGAACGCCGCGATCCGAGGTGAGTCCGCGGCCTTCATTGGCTTCGAGTATGATGGCGCCGGCGCCATCACCGAACAGCACGCAGGTGGTGCGATCTTCCCAGTCGAGAATGCGCGAGAAGGTCTCGGCACCAATCACCAGCACGCGCTTGGCCATGCCGCCGCGAATGTACAGGTCGGCCGTGGTAACGGCATAGACAAAGCCGGAGCAGACAGCCTGCATGTCGAAGGCGAAGCCGTGTGTCATACCGAGGCGCGCCTGGATATCGACAGCGGATGCAGGAAACGTATTGTCGGGGGTCGAAGTTGCAAGGATGATCAGATCGATATCGTCCGGCGTCATCCCGGCATTGTCGAGCGCCGCGCGAGCAGCCGCTTCACCCAGCGACGCAGTCGTTTCGCCCTCGCCCGCAATATAGCGTTGTCGGATACCAGTACGCTGAACAATCCATTCGTCCGAGGTTTCAACGATACCTTCAAGGTCGGCGTTCTTCACCAGGCGCGCCGGCGTGGCGGCCCCAATACCCTTAACGACAGACCGGATCATTTACTTCCCTGTTCTATTTCAACCTCGACATCGCTTTCCGTTTCATCCTGGAAAGCCACGCCGACGGGGCTTTTGTGGAAATGGGTAAGATCGGCAGCGATCTTGTCCAGTAGCTTGTTGTGGGCCATGTCGTAGCCCACATCGATGGCCGAAGCAAAGCCCAAAGCATCGGTGCCGCCATGGCTCTTGATGACGACGCCATTCAATCCGAGGAAGACGCCGCCATTGGTCTTGCGGGGATCCATCTTTTCGCGCATGCGGTCGAACGCGCCCTTGGCGAAGAGGTAGCCGATCCTCGACATCCACGTGCGGTTCATCGCGTCGCGCAGATACTGAGTGTACTGTTTCGCGGTGCCCTCGGCGGCCTTGAGCGCGATATTGCCGGCAAAACCTTCCGTCACGACGACGTCGACCGTGCCTTTGCCGATGTCGTTGCCTTCGACGAAGCCGTAATATTCAAGGCTCGGCAGCGGGATTTCACGCAGGATCCGCGCGGCGTCCTTGACATCATCCTGCCCCTTGATCTCTTCGACGCCCACATTGAGCAATCCGATGGTCGGCCGCTGAATCTCGAACAAGGAGCGCGCCATGGCCGCGCCCATGACAGCATAGTCGACCAGTTGCTGCGCGTCGGCGCCGATCGTGGCGCCAACATCCAGAACGATGCTCTCGCCCTTGAGCGTGGGCCAGATACCGGCAATCGCGGGGCGTTCCACATTCGCCATGGTGCGCAGGCAGAATTTCGACATGGCCATCAGCGCGCCGGTATTGCCTGCAGAAACGCAGACATCCGCTTCCCCGGTCTTGACCGCTTCGATCGCGCGCCACATGGACGACTTCCACCGGCCGTTGCGCAAGGCCTGGCTCGGCTTTTCGTCCATGCGCACTGCAACATCGCAATGGTGGAACGTCGAAGCGTTGGACAAGGATTGGTGGCGGGCAAGGATCGGTTTGACTTCCCCCTCGCGTCCGAAGATCACAAACCTGACGTCAGGATGGCGCTCCAGCGCCGTTGCCATGCCGGGAATAACGATCTCGGGACCGAAATCACCGCCCATGGCGTCAATAGAAATTCTGATCACTCTCGATTGTCCTGTCCTGTTCAGTACTTGTGAGTAAGGCTTTTTGAAAAGACTCGGCGAAAATAGTCATTTTGCGTAGGTGCACAACTCATTTCTGCCCATCCGTCGGCGCGCCCAGTTGAGTTTTCGTGAACCTCGTCCCTGATATTGGTCCTTAATCTACTCCCCCGGCCATCTTTGACGCATCTAGTCGAATGATGCGGTCCTTATCAAGTCTTCTGTTTCCAATCCTTCAGCGCGGCGAACGGGTTTGCGGGCTTTTCAACATGGTCCTCGTCTTCACCGAAGGAGGCGACAACTGGAGGAGTTGCCTCGACGCCCGGCTTGCGCGGATAGGGATCGATGGCAAGTTCAAAAAACTCTTCTGCTATCGCGCCGGCATCAAGCATATCGCCCGAAAATGTCTCCGGTATGTCTGGACCTTCGGCGCTGATAACCAGTTCCCCGTTCTCATCGAGCGGCAAGCGCGCCAGGCGCGAATCCTCCGGGACGAAGATCGTATCGATCTCCGCGTCGATCTTTGCATCGATGGGATCCGTCGTCACCACGCAAAGCTGGACGATATCGGCGCGGACCGATCCGCGAACCCGCACGCCGTCCTTCTTCCAGGGAGCAATCAAAAGCTCGGCCTTGAAGGATTTGACATCCTCAAGATCGTGAAAATCACGCAGCGCCTCGCGCTCGCGCGCATTCGCCTCGATCTTTATGGTCAGGCCCTTCAGGGGGAGCCGCTGTACCGAGACAGGATAGCTCAATGTTCCGTCTGTATTCCTAGTCATCAAGCTGCCTCCTCTCACAGTGGCGATGATTGCGTTTCGGCGGCATCCGGAAATGTCACCTTGCCGCTTGCAATCATATCATCTGTTTGGCCTTCAAGATGTCCGACTGTCCGCATCACGTAATTTGCGAGGACGGACGCACCGGTCCAACCTTCCTTGTCCGGCTGGATATTGCGGGCAAGCGCCGCCGTAAGTGCCGCATGATCATTGTCTTCGAGAGCCTTGTCATAGGATTCAACGCGTCCGTAGAACATGCGGGCGAGCTTCTTCATGCGCTTCGGCACGCCCGAATCACCAATGCCGAGTTCGCGCAGGGAATGGTCGACATCCCTGAAAAACTCGTCCGTCACCTCCTGGCCGATCGATTTGAGGGCTCCAGTGCGGCCCTTGATCCGGCGGATGAACAGGAAAACGTGCAGCGACAGCATTTCATAGCGGCCCAGCGGCGAATCCTGGACATCAAGATTGGAATAAAAATAGGGCTGCCGCGCCGCCGCCACGATCGCATCGTAGAGGGCAATGGTAATCGCCTCATTTGCTTTGGCCTTGCGGCTAAATAGACTGAGAATCATAGAGTTGTGCCTTAACTTGAGTCTTCCTTGCAGCATGGTTGGCATGTTGCATCGGACATCAAGGTGGTTTACCGAAGTTCTGCGGGCAGCGAAAGACTTGCGCCCAGATTGTAATGGAGATGTCGTTGCTGCAGCGGATTTTCAAGATCGACCGTTCACGGGAATTCCTTCTCGCCGGAACACTAATTTTAGCCGCTGGACTTACTGGTTGCAAAACCGCCGACCTCGATCCATCGGAGACAATAACGCAAGGTTATGTGCTTGATCAGAAGGCGCTGGACTTCGTTCCGGTGGGTTCAAGCCGCGAGCAGGTCATCCTCTCGCTCGGCAGTCCCTCGACCACTGCAACGTTCGACAACGAGGTGTTCTACTATATTTCGCAGAAGCGTCAGCGCTCTGTCGCGTTCATGATGCCGAAGGTAACGGATCGCCGTATCCTGGCTGTCTATTTCGACAAGGACGGCAAGGTTTCCAGCATTTCCAACTACGGATTGCAGGACGGCAAGGTATTCGACTTCATTTCCCGCACCACACCGACAGGCGGCAAGGACCTCTCCTTCCTCGGTCAGATGCTGCAAGGTGTCAGCAAGACGCCGAGCTCGATACCCGGTGCAGGCCGCACGCCGACCGGCGGCGCGCCTGACTAAGCCGCTAATAAGTCAGGCTGCATAGGACTCCTCGCCGGGAAGGCGAGAAGCATGGGTAAAGGCAATGCCCATGCGTCGCCACGTGTGAATTTGCGGCTCGGATTTGGACGAAACAGCGACGGCCTTGATTGCGCACTGACGATGCAGCGCGTTTGACGCACGCGATGATCATATTCAAGCTGTACATTCCCGACCTTGCCACAACCATTAGCAATCATCGATTGTATATTTTAGATATTTTCAAGTAATTTTCAGAAAAATTATCAACTATCGATAGTGCTTTTCGATTGTAATAATTGCTATCGCCTATTGTTCCATAGTATTATTGCAATTCTGAAACTCTACGAATTACAATCTACTGAAAGGTCTGCATGCGAGCAAGATTCGCTGCGCCAGTCGATTGGGCTCAGATCGTCGAGCAGGCCGAACATCGCAAGCGGTGGATGGCACATGTCCGTCAACGACGACCTGACCTACAAAGTGAACCATCAGCGCAATCGACAATATTTGATCCACCGCGTTAAATTCGCACACGCCCTGACGACGGTGAGCCTGTTTATCCTGCCACTGGGCCAAGAGGCGCATGCGGGCTCCTGTGGTGCAGTGGGTAATGGCCGTTTCTATTGCCTGGGCGTGGCAACGCCTTCTGACCAACAGCAAAACATCTACGCAATCGCTCCGATCACCGTTGACGCCCCTACAGGGTTCAGTATTTCGGCGGGGCCGGCGGATGTGGGGATCAGCATCGGCGGACAGTCTGGCGTTACTTATAATGTCGGACGCGGAACCACGGTCTCAGGGGGTATCGGAGGCCTATTCATCAGGAACGCCTCTGGTGACATGAAGGTGACGACTGGGAACGTTAGCGCAGTCAATACTGCTCGATCGCTCAGCGACGCCATCAACATCGGGAATAGTGGCACCGGTTCGACTTTCCTCGATACGACAGCTGGCACCGTCACTGCGACCGGCAGCGGAATACTGCTCCAGACAAGCGATACCGCTGGCGCGATTACAGTCAAGACCGGCGATGTACACGGTGGGGCATCTGCGGCACTGAATATCGCGACACCCAGTAATGCCGACATCACGATCGACACGAGCAAAGGCAGTATTACCTCTGGAACCGACGGCATTCACGTGCAAAGCGGTGGCGGCAGAATTTCGGCGACGGTTGGCGACGTGGCCAGCGATGGGCAGGCCAACGCTGTGCATTGATAAACAAAGGCACCGGAACATCGGATATTACCGTTTTAAGTAATGCAACGGTGATGGGAGGCGCGGCAGGCATTTCGATCGCCGGCGGAGCGGCAGACGCAATCACCGTGCAAAGCGGCGCCACAGTCAAAAATTCATCAGACCGCAGCTTCGACTTGGCCATCAGCGCCGGTGGCGGAGGGACGGCAACCTTGCAGAATGACGGGACAATTATCGGCACTGTTGTCCTCGACTATTTGAATGCCCCCAAGACCAATGCACAGTTTTTCAACCGGGGCACCTGGAACCCCGCAGGTGGCATCAGTGTCATAGGCGGCGGAACGGACGGATTTATCGACAATAGCGGCATACTTATTGGCGCGTATAATAAGGCAAGGGCAGAATACACCACCATCCACCGGGTCGGCACATTTATTAACTCTGGCGTAGTCACGTTGCAGGACGGCCACGGCGGTGACACGCTGGTAATCGACGGCGATTACCGCGGCATGGGCGGCATCATCAAACTCGATACGGCGTTGGGCACGGACACTTCCCCGACCGACCTTCTCATGATCAATGGCGGTGTATCCGGTACGACCACGCTTGCCATCGCTAACATCGGCGGCTCAGGCGCGAAAACGGCGACCGACGGCATCAAGGTAATCCAGGTAAAAGGCGAGGCGCTGGCCAACGCCTTCAGCCTCGCCTCCGCCGTTTCAATCGGAGCGTTCGACTACAATCTCTTCCGCGGCGGCGTTGCCACCGACGCCGCGAATCAGAACTGGTATCTGCGATCGACGGGGAAAGTTTCGCCCTCTGCGCAGACCACAACTCCCTTGCCACAAGTTATAACATCATTAACCAACGCCACACTTGGCACCTCCGACAATCGCAATGAGGGCCGCATCGAAATCGCCCCAACGCCTGGGCCAGGCCCGGAAACCTTGACGCCAGTGGTGGAGGGCGCAGTGCCCCATGCGACACTACCGGGCGAGGCGCAGGTATCCCCCGGACAATCCTTTGTATTCGAGGGGCATATGAACCCCGCACCCTCTACGGTTGGTGGTGGCAGCGCCACGTTTAGTGGAACAGTCCCCGGTGCTGCCGGTGCGGTTTCGACGGGTGATGAAATCAGTCACGGCGGGACATTGGCCGAACCAAAGCCGTCGCCTGCCAGCGGGGACGCGGGAAACTCGGTTGCAGGGCATGGCACCGCCACTTTGGCCCCGGCGGCGACTGGCAATCGCGTGACGCCTTCCACACAAACTGGGACAGGTGCTGCGCGGACAGATGCATGCACCAGCGGGAATCCGTGTCAGGGTTATGAAGCAAAACTTGGAACCAACGGGGTTGGCGGACCCGTGCTTGGCGGGTCAGGCTTTTGGGCGAGAGCAAGTGGGCAATACGGCGCTTATGATCCAAAATCCGGCTCGCCATATAAGCAGCGCATCGGTTTTATCGAAGCCGGCTATGAGAGCGTCGCGTACGAAAGTGAGGCAGGACTCATTACGTTGGGCGGTTATGGCACTTTCGGCTACGCGCATGTCGACATAAACCTGTCACCAGATCCCGTCACGGGAGCCGCGCGCGGCAAGGGCCAGATCGACGTGACCGGATATGGGGTGGGCGTCGACGCCACCTGGTACGGCCACAATGGCTTCTACGCAGACGGCGTTGGGCAGTTTACCTGGTATTCCAACGAACTTTCCAACAATATAAGCGGTAGTGATAGCGGCTGGTCGACAGCCCTCAGCCTGGAGGTCGGCAAACGCATCGATCTCGGAGCCGAATGGGCCCTGACCCCGCGCTTGCAGCTTGCCTGGACCCACGCCGATTTTTCCGATTTCACCGACCAGCATGGCTCGCTTTCCCGGCTCGACAACGGTGACAATCTGGAAGGCCATGCAGGGCTGCAGCTGGAAAAGCGCTCGAGCTGGCAGGGCAACGACGGTGTCTGGAAGCAAATGCGACTCTACGGGCGGGCGAGCTTGAGTTACGAGTTCCTCGAGGGATTATCGATCGCATTCGATGATACAGTGCTCAAGCAAGATGGCGAAAAATTGTGGGGCGACGTTGGCTTCGGAGCCACCTATGCCTGGAACAATCGCTGGAGCCTTTACGCCGAGGCAAATTATTCCACTGCCCTCTCAGGAAATGCCGGGGGAAATTATACGGTGCGCGGCGCTGCCGGCATCGGCTACAAGTGGTGATCGCGCCTGTTCCATTAAAAAACCCGCGAACAGACTTGTTCGCGGGTTTTTTCAATCGCCTGACGAACCCTAGTGCGCCAATACGGCCAGGAGCAGCAGGGCGACGATATTGGTGATCTTGATTGCCGGATTGACCGCAGGACCTGCCGTGTCCTTGTAAGGATCGCCAACCGTATCGCCAGTGACGGAGGCCTTGTGCGCTTCCGACCCCTTCATGTGCCGCGTGCCGTCCTTGCCGACAAAACCGTCCTCGAAGGATTTCTTGGCATTATCCCAGGCGCCGCCGCCTGAGGTCATCGAAATGGCAACAAAAATGCCATTGATAATGACGCCGAGGAGCGATGCGCCGAGCGCCGCAAAGGCGGAAGCCTTCGAGCCGGAAATCAGCAGCACGCCGAAATAGACGACGATAGGCGCCAGGACCGGCAGCAACGAGGGCACCACCATTTCCTTGATCGCTGCGCGGGTAAGTATGTCGACGGCGCGCGCATAGTCAGGCCGTTCCGTGCCCAGCATGATGCCTGGCTTTTCGCGGAATTGCCGGCGCACTTCTTCAACCACCGAACCCGCCGCACGGCCAACGGCTGTCATCGCGATACCCCCGAAGAGGTAGGGAATGAGACCGCCGAAGATGAGGCCTGCCACGACATAGGGATTGGACAATTCAAACGAGATCGCACCGATGCCCTTGAAATAGGAGAATGCGGTGGCACCTTCCTTGTTGGCCTCGCTGATGAAGAATTGGAGATCATTGGAATAGGCGGCAAAAAGCACCAGCGCACCAAGGCCCGCCGACCCGATTGCATAGCCTTTGGTGACGGCCTTGGTGGTATTACCCACCGCATCGAGCGCATCTGTGGACTTGCGCACGTCGGGGTCTAGGCCCGCCATTTCGGCAATGCCGCCGGCATTGTCTGTGACCGGCCCGAATGCGTCGAGCGCGACGATCATGCCGGCAATGCCCAGCATGGCCGTGACAGCGATACCGGTGCCGAACAGGCCGGCAAGCTGGAAGGTGGAGATGATGCCGCCAACGATGACCAGCGCCGGCAGTGCGGTGGATTCGAGCGATACCGCTAGTCCCTGGATCACATTGGTGCCGTGACCGGTGATCGACGCCTGCGCGATCGAGTTGACCGGGCGTTTGTTGGTGCCGGTATAATATTCCGTGATGACCACGATCAGGCCAGTAACGATAAGGCCGACAATGCCGCAGATGAAGAGGTTGGTTCCGGTAATGACTTTACCGGCAACGGTCCCGATCTCGCCCCAGCCGACGGTCATCGAGGTTGCAATGCCAAGGCCGACGATGGACAGGAGGCCCGTAACGATCAGGCCCTTGTAGAGCGCGCCCATGATCGAATTGTTGGCCCCAAGCTTGACGAAGAATGTGCCTGCAATCGACGTGATGATGCAGGTGCCGCAAATAGCCAATGGATAAAGAATAACCTGGCCAAGCACGGGGGTTGCGCCAAAGAAGATCGCGGCCAGCACCATCGTAGCGACAATCGTCACCGCATAGGTTTCGAACAGGTCAGCCGCCATGCCGGCGCAATCGCCAACATTATCGCCAACATTGTCCGCAATCGTCGCCGGATTGCGCGGATCATCCTCGGGAATTCCCGCCTCGACCTTGCCGACGAGGTCACCGCCGACATCAGCGCCTTTTGTGAAGATACCGCCGCCAAGGCGGGCAAAGATGGAGATGAGGGAGGCGCCGAAGCCAAGGGAGACAAGTGCGTCAATGACAACGCGATCGGCGGCACCGTGGCCCATCGGTCCGGTCAGAACCCAGAAGTAAACCGATACGCCAAGCAATGCGAGACCAGCGACGAGCATGCCGGTGATGGCGCCTGACTTGAAAGCGATTTCAAGGCCAGCTGCGAGACTGCGGGAGGCGGCCTGTGCCGTGCGCACATTGGCACGGACGGAAACATGCATGCCGATGAAACCGGCAAGTCCGGACAGAACCGCGCCGATCATAAAGCCGATTGCTGCTGTTGCGGCAAGGAGGTACCAGACAGCGATGAATACGACCACGCCGACCATGGCGATCGTGGTGTACTGACGTGTGAGATAGGCCTGTGCGCCCTCGCGGATTGCACCTGCGATTTCTTGCATGCGTGCATTGCCCTGGTCCGCCGCGAGCACCGACTTGGTGGCCCAGATAGCGTAAACGACAGACAGCAGACCGCAGGCAATGACCAGAAACAGTATTGTCATGCCACTCCCTCAGATTTTGACCGGAAAACCCCTCCCCGGGTCAGGTTCGGTACGGCACACTAAATCTGCCAGGCCGGCAGAGACGCGACCGTATGTGTAAGGAGTAACGAAGCAAATGCGAAAACGTCAAGGTCTTTCGTTTAAGATCAAGACTATAGTCGAGAGTATGACCACGCGGCCGCAGAGATCGGTCTCGTCAGGTCTCGTCAGGAAATGGTTAATTGGCGCGCTGCGTAGTCGGGTGTCAGCGGCGCGGACCTTTTACACCCTTGCTTTCACCCCGTATCTCAAAGGCAAGCCGGTCGAGGACGGCATTGACGAGCTTGGGTTCGTCGTCGGAATAGAAGGCCTTGGCGATGTCGACATATTCCGACACGATGACAGCAGTCGGAACGTCCACCCGATCGCGCAGCTCCCAAATTCCGGCACGAAGGATGGCACGCAACGTCGAATCGAGGCGCGAAAGCGGCCAATCTTCCATCAGGGCCTGGCGGATCATCGGATCAAGCAATGTCTGTTCTGCAACGACGCCTGAAACAATGGCGCGAAACCATTGCGGATCCGCATCCAGATACTGCATGCCATCGACTTCCTTGCCGAGGCGGTGAGCCTCGTATTCGGCCACAACCTCCAGGACGCCTGTGCCCGCAACATCCATTTGATAGAGGGCCTGGACTGCGGCGAGGCGCGCAACGCCGCGCTTGTTGGCGGTTTTCCCGGTTGGGCTACGCCCGTCTTTGGCGGAAGGCATCGTCAAGCTCCAAGCTTTTCCTTGAGGGCGATCATGGTCAAGGCAGCGCGGGCCGCAAATCCACCCTTGTCGCCGTCTTCGCGGCGTGCACGCACCCATGCCTGTTCGTCGTTTTCCACAGTCAAAATGCCGTTGCCGATTGCAATGCTCTCATTGACGGCAAGGTCCATCAGCGCACGAGAGGACTCATTGGCAACGATATCGAAGTGGTAGGTCTCGCCGCGAATGACGGTGCCGAGCGCCACAAAGCCATCATAGTCCTTTCCGCCTTCCACTGCAGCATCGAGCGCAAAGGAAATAACGGCCGGAACTTCAAGGGCGCCTGGAACAGTTACGACATCATAGGTGGCTTTGGCTTCTTCGAGCGCCAGCTTGGCGCCTGCCAGCAAGGCGTCGGCGAGATCGTCATAGAATCGTGCTTCCACGATCAGCAGATGTGGCGCATGCGCCTTCTTTTTGGACATGATGGCTCCAAGGGAAAATAAGATGGCGTTGCCGCCGTTGGTTCAGGGTCCTAGGCCGATTTCGGATAATCTGCAAGCCGCGCCGCGTATCTTGCCATCTGATCGATCTCGATATTCACCTTGTCGCCAACCTTGCGGTCTCCCCATGTCGTCACTTCCAGCGAATGACGGATGAGCAATACATCGAACTCATTGCGGTCGACGCTGTTCACCGTCAACGACGTGCCATCAAGAGCAACGGAGCCCTTCTGCGCGATAAACCGGGCAAGCTGCTCTGGCACACGCAGGGTGAAGCGCACGGCGTCGCCCTCGTCTTCACGCTTGATAATCTCTGCTATTGCGTCGATGTGACCGGACACGAGATGCCCGCCCATTTCATCACCGAGCTTCAATGAACGTTCGAGATTGATGCGGGTCCCGGTCTTCCAGCCGGCGATGCTGGTAAGGCGCAGCGCCTCCTCCCAGGCTTCGACTTCAAACCAGCGGGCATTCGAACCCTTTTCAGGAAGGGTCGTGACCGTCAGACACACGCCCGAGCAGGCGATGGACGCGCCAATCTCGATCGTTTCCGGGTCGTAATTGGTCTCAACGCGCAGGAGCACACCCTCGTTCAGCGGCTTCACCTGACCGATCCGGCCGATATCGGTTACAATTCCTGTAAACATCCGTATTCCTTCAGAAGGGTCTGACGTATTCGCGATACCGGTCTTCACGGAAGCGATATTCTTCCAGCAGCTTGAAATCACGCGCGATATGGGTGTGCAGATCCGGCACTGCAACCCCTGCTTCGCTACCAATCGTAGCCACCCCTTGGAAAAGCGCGAGCCGATCTACCATGCCTTCCTGCAAAAGGGAGCGCGCGACGCCGGCGCCGCCCTCGACCATCAAGGTTGAAATGCCTTGCGCCGCAAGGTCGTCCAACAATTCCGGCAGTGCCGTCACGCCACAATCAGTTTCGGTCGCGAGCAGTCTGCATCCCGCCGCCATCAGAGCTGCGCGTTTCGCGGGCTCTGCATCGGCATTGGCCGCTATCCAAACCGGAACGACATTTGCGCTTTTCACTAACGCACTGTCCAGCGGCAAACGAAGCCGGCTATCGAGGACGATCCGCACCGGTGAACGTGATTCAAGTCCCGGCAAACGGCAGGTGAGCTGCGGATCATCGGCAAGCACCGTGCCGATGCCAACGAGTATGGCGTCGGATTCGGCTCGCATCAGATGGACCTGCGCCCGGGAGACGGGCCCGGTGATCGCAACCTGTCCCTTGCCAGCCATGCCGATAAAGCCATCACTGGAAAGCGCAAGTTTCAGAGTAACTTCCGGGCGCTTTTTCGAAGATCGAATCAGGTAACCGGCAAGGCAATCGGCTGCCATTGCCCCGAGCACGTTCTCTTCAACCTCGATTCCGGCCGCGCGCAGGATGGCATAGCCTTTGCCGGCTACACGGTCGTCCGGATCGCTGGTTGCCGAAACGACGCGAGCAATTCCCGCAGTCACCAGCGCATTGGCACATGGCGGCGTCCTGCCGTGATGGGCACAGGGCTCTAGTGTGACATAGGCAGTCGCACCTTTTGCTCCTTCGCCGGCTTCCAGCAGGGCCTGCGTTTCCGCGTGAGGACGCCCGCCAATGGCCGTCACACCGCGCCCGATGATTACACCGTCCTTGACGATCAGCGTAGCGACAGACGGGTTGGTTCCCGTCAGTCCCTGATGGCTGCGCGACAGGCGGATAGCCGCGGCCATGAAGCGGCGATCAAGCGCGGATGCCGTCATTGGATCATTCGCCTTCGGCCCGATCGGGCGCGACATCGCCCGAAGTGATCTCGTCAATCACATCGTGGAAGTCCTTGGCCTCGCGGAAATTGCGGTAGACCGAGGCGAAACGGATATAGGCGATATCGTCGATGCCTTTGAGCGCATCCATGACGAGAAGACCGATCTCGTCGGAGCTGACTTCCGGCTCGCCGGAACTCTCCAACTGGCGAACGATGCCGGAAACCGCCCGTTCCACGCGCTCGGGATCAACCTGGCGTTTACGCAAGGCGACTTCAACGGAGCGCATCAACTTGTCCCGGTCAAAGGCGACCTTGCGGCCGCTCTTCTTGATCACGGTCAGATCGCGCAATTGAACACGCTCGAATGTCGTGAACCGCCCGCCGCAGACCGAGCAGACGCGCCGCCTGCGGATCACCGCACCGTCCTCGGCCGGGCGGGAGTCTTTCACCTGGGTATCTTCAGATTGGCAATAGGGGCAACGCATCGATGGGCTTTCTGAACATCATCATGTTCGCATGAGATAGAGCCATTCCTCAAACAAGAAAGGATCTGTTGCAAAAGATAATGATTTTCTCGGCAAGTTAAAAGCGGTCGGGCGGAGAGGATTGTGAACGGACCGTTCGATCCGCCGCAATATTCTCCGCCCGACAAAAGTCAAAACAAGTTGAGCCTTATCCGAGGTACGGATAAAGCGGGAAACGATCCGTCAGCGAAATTACTTTCTGCTGGACAGCTTTTTCAACCGCAGCATTGCCCTCATCGGAATTTGCCACTTTCAGACCATCGAGAACTTCCGAGATCAGGTTGCCGATTTCGGTGAACTCGGCCGGTCCAAATCCGCGCGTCGTGCCGGCAGGTGTGCCAAGACGCACGCCGGAGGTAACGAAGGGCTTCTCGGGATCGAACGGGATACCGTTCTTGTTGCAGGTGATGTTGGCGCGGCCGAGTGCTGCCTCGGCGCGCTTGCCCGTCGCATTCTTCGGACGCAGGTCCACCAGCATCAGATGGTTGTCGGTGCCGCCCGAGACGATATCGAGGCCATTCTTTTTCAAGGTTTCGGCCAGCGTCTGCGCATTGGTCACGACGTTCTTGCCGTAAGCCTTGAATTCCGGCTTCAGCGCTTCACCGAAGGCGACGGCCTTGGCGGCGATAACGTGCATCAATGGTCCACCCTGCAAGCCGGGAAACACCGCCGAATTCATCTTCTTGGCAATCTCGGGATCGTTGCAGAGGATCATGCCGCCGCGCGGGCCGCGGAGGGATTTATGGGTGGTGGTGGTGACGACGTGGGCATGCGGCAGCGGCGAAGGATGAACGCCGGCAGCAACGAGGCCAGCGATGTGCGCCATGTCGACCATCAGATAGGCGCCGACTGCATCGGCGATCTCGCGGAAACGTTTCCAGTCCCACACCCGTGAATAGGCAGTGCCGCCAGCCAGAATCAGCTTCGGCTTGCTCTCATGTGCCTGTTTTTCGATTGCATCCATATCGAGCAGGTGGTCGTCCGGGCGCACGCCGTAGGAAACGACCTTGAACCATTTGCCGGACATGTTGACCGGCGAGCCATGCGTCAGGTGACCGCCGGAATTCAGATCAAGCCCCATGAAGGTATCGCCCGGCTGCAACAGGGCGAGGAACACGGCCTGATTCATCTGGCTGCCAGAATTGGGCTGAACATTGGCAAATTCACAGCCAAACAGCTGCTTGGCCCGGTCGATTGCCAGTTCCTCGGCAATATCGACGTACTGGCAACCGCCGTAGTAGCGCTTGCCCGGATACCCTTCGGCATATTTGTTGGTCATGATCGAGCCCTGGGCTTCGAGCACGGCGCGCGACACGATGTTTTCCGATGCGATCAGTTCGATCTCATGGCGCTGGCGCCCAAGTTCCTTGCGGATTGCGCCAAAGATTTCCGGATCGATGTCTTCGAGCGATGCGTTAAAAAAGGTATCTGCATTCGACATGGTGTCTCAACCCTTATTTGCCGGTGGGGAATTCATAGGTAATTGCGGCGCATTATCATACTTAAACCGGCAAGGCCAATGGCCGGGAGACGAAAAGCACTAGCTCGAAACCGCCATTCGAAATCCAAATATGCAAAGACCGCCCGAAGGCGGTCTTCTTCAATGCTCAACGAAACACCTGATCAGGTGTTTGTCCCGATCGACAGGGCTGCCTGACCATCGCGTTCGTAGATATCGTCGCGCAGATGGACGACGCCATCGCCGGTCGACCAGGCGGTCACATAGACGAAATGCAACGGAACGGGATTGGCAACCTGAATCGGCGTGTTGACGCCAGTCTTGATCGTCGCTTCCATGGTCTGGCGATCCCAGCCCGCGGTATCACGCAAGAGCCAGACATTGAGATCGCGCACGTTCTGCACACGAACGCAGCCCGAAGACTCAAAACGCATCAGCTTGTTGAACACGCCCTGTTGCGGGGTGTCGTGCATGTAGACGGCATAAGGATTGGGGAAGTTGATCTTCGTCGACGACATTGCGTTGATTTTGCCCGGATCCTGGCGGAACATGAGCTTGACCGCGTCATCTGTGTTCCAGTCGACGCTTTCCGGCGGTACTTCCTCGCGCTGTTCGTTGAACAAACGAATTTTGTTGCGCGTCAGATAGGTCGGATCCTTGCGCATCAGCGGAATGATGTCTTTTTCGATGATCGACTTCGGCGCCGTCCAGTAAGGATTGAGGATGACTTCCTGAATCTTGGAATCGAGGATCGGCGTCTGGCGGTCGATCTTGCCGACAATGGCCGTGTGGCGCTGAACGACGCGCCCGCCCTCCACTGCCTCAAGCTGCGCGGCCGGAATGTTGACCATGACGTAGCGCGGGCCTTGATCCGTGGCCGAAAGGGTACGGACACGCTCAAGATTGGTCTGCAACTGGCCGAGACGGATATCCGCAGGAACGTTCATCGCGGCGAGCGAGTACTGGCCCATGACGCCATCGGACGGAAGGCCGTGGCGGGCCTGGAAGCGCTTCACGGCGGCATCGACATAGGTATCGAACGAATTGGAGATGCCGGCGCTTTCGGAAAGATCGCCGGCGATCATCAGGCGTTTGCGCAGGGCGGCAACGGACGGATCGACCACGCCGAGCTGCAGTTTTACAGTCGCGTCCACGCGCGGCCAACCGCCCCTGCCGACGATCTGGCTATAGGTATTGATGGCGCTTTCAATGAAGGAAACCGTCTCGGGACTGGCGATCGGCTGGAAACTTGCCACCTTGCCCTTGCTGACCGAGCGGGCATCGAACTGATCGTCCCAATTGCCGCGGCGTGGCGAAGCGAGAATATCACCGATATCAGACTGCTGCGCAAAGGCAGATGAAGCTGCCGCAGCAAAACCAGCGGTGGCCACGCCCCTCAGAAACGTACGGCGATCAAGCGCTGATGATCCGAATTTCTTCATATTTTGTCCAACCCTTGGAGTGCAGCCAGTTGCCATCCGCATAAGCAGGAATAGCGATGATGGTTACCAAAAATATCAGGAACACCCTAAACAAACAGCAACTCCAGCACTGATCGCGCAATTGTGATGCTGACCAGACCTCTCCAGCTGTCCGTGGCATTCTCTGGGCATGAAATAAGCTGTTGTCGCTTTCCACGCCATTATGGCGGATTGATGACTGTGGGATTGGTTGCCTGGCGACATGCTACCAATGTCGAATTGACCCGCTAAACGCTTCATAGGAATATCATCCTTGCACAGAGGGATTGTTTCATCGTGGGAATGAGACCGTTCGAATGACAACAATCTCGGAAATCCGCAGACTGGTCAGGCCAAGGCTCAACGCGCGAAGCGACCTTGCCTTGGACAAACGCTCGCTCATTTTGACCCCATTGGGGCATTTCAGGCGGCGCATTGTTCTTGACTCCACCTCGGAGGCCAGATGCTTTCGCCCGAAAGTCTCTGTCGTTCCACTTTTTGTGGAACATCATCCCGGCAACTTGGGATGGAGTCGGTACTTGCGTCATCCCTTTTTCGACTTTCTTGACGGGGAGGAGTACCGGGACGATTTCAACAAGAAACTCGACGCGATATTCGAATCGAAGAAAATGCATCCGCGGGCCGGTCGATGGGACGCCGACGATCCGGACGTCATGGATGTCCTGCTGCAGCTGGTCGATACCAAAATCTTGCCCGAGCTAAAGAAACTGGATTCATTCGACGAGGCAGTGGCCTTTGCCTCGCGACCGGAAAATTCACTCGTTCCTTTCGAGCAACAATACTATCCAAGAGTGCTCCTTGCCGTGGCCATGGGCCAACTGGATGTGGCGTTGGACATCCTGGAGCGTCAGCCGCATGTCGCCCGGAGCGTGAATGAGAGCCAGCCCTCCCTTTATCCTGCGCTCATTGCGGCGGATCGAAAGGAACTGGCGCGAGTGCTGCACGACACCGAAGCCTACATGGTCAAACTTCTGAAGCTGGAAAAATATTGGCAACCGACACCGTTTCCAATCGAGCTGATGTCCGACCAGGGGGTCAGGTCTTGACTGGGTAACAACTGCGAAAAACTCAAAAACAAAGCCCGCCCTCGCAGAAGGCGAAGCCGGGCTTTTGTTCCGCAATCTGCTGCGCTTTACATGCGGTAGGCGATGCTGTCGTTCCAGAAGCGGTCGAGGCGCTGAAGAGCCTTGTTCATCGACTGGAATTCTTCCGCCTTGATACCGCCGACATGTTCGATCGAAGCCACGTGGCGCTCATAGAGACCCGCCACCAGCTCGGCCACCTCATTGCCCTTCGCGGTCAGGCTGACCCGGACCGAACGGCGATCGGTGCGTGACCGTTCATGCGAGATGAAGCCGAGTTCGACGAGTTTCTTCAGATTGTAGGAGACGTTCGAACCCAGATAGTAACCGCGGCTGCGCAGTTCGCCGGCGGTCAGTTCGGCATTGCCGATGTTGAAAAGCAGCAATGCCTGGATGGCATTGATGTCGCTGCGGCCATTGCGGTCGAATTCATCCTTGACCACATCAAGCAAACGGCGATGTAACCGTTCGACCAGCTGAAGTGCTTCAAGATAAAGTGTCCGCAATGCTGTATCACTGGTGGTTGAATGCGGGCTTACGCCAGACTTTCTCTGCGTGTTGTTCATAATACCTGCCTCACTGTTGTTTCGGTGTATTTTTCTCACCGTTGAGGCAACACTATCTAATACGCATAAAATTCGACTTAAAACACAGACTTAACAGTACCTTACCTGGGATGAATCAATTTCAGGCTTAATGAAGACTTACACGGGCGCTAGCGCCGCGGCTTCGCCTGCTGGCGTTTCTGCAGGAAAAGCACGACGCGAAAGGCGATATAGAGCAAGGCAACGCAGCCATGAATGATGGCGACCTGCGGCCTGTAAAAGAAATAGTTGGAGAAGACCGTGAACATGAGCGTTTCGCCAAGGGCTGCGACAAACCAGATTACCGGTCCCCAGGAGACCATCATCCAAAGGCCGGTCGACGCCACCGGATAAAGCATCGCCAGCGACACCGAAGCGACTTTCCATTGCCACGGCATCAGGTCAAAGCGCCACAGCATGCCTTCATAATAGCCGCTGAGCTGCGCCCAGTAGCCGACGCCTGCGACGAGGCAATAGATCGAGACAAGCCTGAGGAACCAGACGAATCCCAATTGAGCCATCGTCGGATCGAATGGCAGGTGCGTCGGCCGATCGTTCATGTCAATTGCAGTTCCCGCTCGCCAAGCGGGGCGAAATAGGCATCCACCATTTCCGGCGTTACGTCATCGATAGCGGCGGGCTGCCACACGGGCGCATTGTCCTTATCAACGAGAAGAGCGCGGACGCCCTCGTAGAAATCATGATTCTCAAGCATGCGCGACAATATCCGGTATTCCATTTGCATGCATTGATCCATTTCGAGGTCACGCCCCTCGGCAATTTGCCGGAATGTCACGTGCAGGCTGGTTGGCGAACGCGTCTTGATGAGTTCGAATATCTGTTGTGCCCACTCGTTTCCATTCACCCCGGCGGCCGCAAGACGGATGAGACAGCCGCTGAGTGTCTGCGAATCGAACAACACGCCGATCATATCGCGTGTTTTCTCCGCTGTTTCATAGTCCGGACTGATCGTTTTACCCCGCAAAGCGACATCGGGCTTGCCCGAACGGATCAGGCTCCGGCGCACGCGTTCCTTGTCCTCGGCCTTGATCGCATGGGTGGCAATGCCGCTTTGCAGGCAATCGCCTTGCCGGATGCGATTGCCGGTCAAGGCGAGATATGTGCCGAAATGCTCGGGCAGATGCGGCAGGAACGCGCTGCCGCCAACATCCGGAAAGAAGCCGATGCCGACCTCCGGCATGGCGAACATGACATTCTCGGTGACGACCCGGTGCGAACCATGCACCGAAATGCCAACGCCGCCGCCCATGACGATCCCATCGATCAGCGATATATAGGGCTTGGGGAAATGCCGGATATAGGCGTTGAGGCGGTACTCTTCAGCGAAGAACTCGTAGAGCGGCTGGCCTGAGCGTCCAGCGTGATAGACGGCAAGGATGTCGCCTCCAGCACAGAAGGCCCGCCCCTCGCCCTCCACGATGACGCAATGGACATCAGCATCGGTGGACCAGGCAACGAGGGCACGGTGGAAGGCATTGACCATTGTCCGGGTCAGCGCATTCAGGGCCTTTGGCCGTGTCAGCCGGACAAGTCCCGCCTTGCCGCGTCTTTCGAACAGGATTTCGCCAGCCCCGCCAAAGTCGATTTCCATACGCCCCTCCAAGCTTCGATGCGGGAGGTTAGGAAACTCCGGCACACCGCGTCAATGGAAGCGATTGCAGCGTTGAATTAATACACACGAATGTGTATTATATGGCGATGAAAAGCGCGGACGTCATTTCGCACCTTGAAAGAGATGGATGGCGAGAAGTCGCCCGCAAGGGTAGCCACGTGCAGTACAAACATCCGGACAAACCGGGCCGCGTAACTGTGCCGCATCCAAAGCGTGACATTCCCATCGGCACGCTTCGAAGCATCGAGCGGCAATCGGGATTGAAATTGAGGTAGAACGATGCAGCATTATATCGGATTGATCCACAAGGAAGCCGACAGTGACTACGGCGTTTCGTTTCCTGATTTTCCCGGCCTGGTGACTGCCGGAACGTCGCTGGACGACGCCCATCTGATGGCTGAAGAGGCATTGTCGTTCCATATTGAAGGCCTCGTAGAAGACGGCGAAGCAATCCCGGAACCTTCTGGGCTTGAGCAAATCATGGCCGATCCCGACAACCGGGGCGGTGTTGCCATTCTGGTGGCGGCCAAGACTGAGGCGAAGAAGGCGGTGCGCGTCAACGTCACGCTGCCAGAGGACATTCTCCAGCAGATTGACGACTATGCCGAGGCACACGGTTTTACCAGATCAGGGTTTCTCGCCCAGGCAGCAAAGAAGGCAATGGAGCGAGACGCCGCCTGACATGCGACGCTCTGATGGCTTGGTCCTTAGCGCGTTCCCTGTTAAAACCACTGCAAACAGAGGAAATGTCCGCCTGAGGCGGGTTGCAGGTATCATGAACAAACATCCAGCATTTCAGGCCGCAACCGGCCGGACCGTTGATGAGATCACGCAAGGCCGTCGCCTGCGGCGCATGCGCAAGGCCGATTGGTCACGGCGGCTGGTCCAGGAAAACCAGCTGACCGTCAATGATCTGATCTGGCCGATTTTCCTGTGCGAGGGCACCAACAGGCGCGAGGACATCAACGCCATGCCCGGCGTCCAGCGCGTCTCCGTCGATATGGCTGTGCGCGAAGCCGAGCGGGCGGCGAAGCTCGGCATCCCAGCGATCGCCACTTTCGCCAATATCGATCCAGCCCTGCGCGACGACACGGGATCGGGTATTCTTGATCCGGACAATCTGATCAATCGCGCTACGCGAGCGATCAAGGATGCAGTGCCGCAGATCGGCATGATCACCGACGTTGCGCTCGACCCGTTCACCAGCCACGGCCATGACGGCATCCTGCGTGACGGCATCATCGTCAATGATGAGACGGTTGCGCAGATCACCAAGGGCGCCGTGCTTCAGGCGGCAGCGGGTGCCGACATCATCGCGCCATCGGACATGATGGATGGCCGTATCGGCGCCATTCGCGAGGCGCTCGACCAGAACGGCTTCCAGGACGTGGCGATCATGGCCTATGCGACGAAGTTCGCCTCCGCCTTCTATGGCCCCTACCGTGAAGCCATCGGCACTTCCGGGCGGCTGAAGGGCGACAAGAAGACCTATTATATCGATCCGGCCAATACGGACGAGGCGGTGCGTGAAGCCGAACAGGATATCGCCGAAGGCGCCGATTCACTCATGGTGAAACCCGGCCTGCCCTACCTCGACATCATCCGCCGGCTCAAGGATGCGTTCGCGATGCCGACATTCGCCTACCAGGTGTCGGGCGAGTATACGATGATCAAGGCAGCCGGTGCCAATGGTTGGATCGATGAAGAACGCGTCATGATGGAAACGCTGCTCGCCTTCAAACGCGCTGGCTGCGACGGCATTTTGACCTATTTCGCGCCCATCGTTGCCGAGCGGCTTAAGGCCGGTGCCTGACATCTTCTTGAATTTTCAATGCGGAGTTCCCAATTTCAGCGCAGCGGCAATCTGTCCGCGTTTGGAAACAGGAAACGAAATGAACACGAAGACCCTTGATGGCGACCTCATCAGCAACCGTCTGGATGACCGGCGGCTCTATCAGGGCGTGCTGACAAGCCGGGCATTCGCCTTTTTGCTCGACTACGTGATCGTATTTTTCCTCTGCATTCCCGTCGCGATCTTGATTGCAATCCTCGGCGTGGCAACGCTCGGCCTTGGCTGGGCACTGTATGCCGTCATGTTTCCCGCCGTTGCGCTGATCTATGTCGCCACAACGCTCGGCGGGCCGCGCCAGGCAACCAAGGGCATGCAGATGATGGGCGTCAGGCTTGAGCGCCTCGACGGTCAGCCCGTCGACAGCCTGCTTGCCGTCATTCATACGGTCCTCTTCTGGGGGCTGAATGTGGTGCTGACGCCGTTCATCCTGCTGGCAACACTCTTTCTCGATCGCAAGCGGACTTTGCACGATCTCCTCCTGGGCACCGTCGTCGTCCGCGCATATCATTAATCCCGAAGGCTCCGCACGGAGCCTTTTCTCTCAGGTTTGAAACGATGAATACTCGATCTTTTGCGCTCGCGGTTGCGGCGCTGCTCTTCTATGGCCTTGGCACGGCGAACGGTCTCGCCGCATCGCCGGCGGGACGGTTCTGCGGCGAAATGATTTCAAATGGTGACTATCGCGACGTCGAAACGGTCCTCAACGTGGATAAATCCGGGCGCATAGACGGAACCTACGAGGCCAGGGAAGGCAATGCGCGTCTGCAGGGCACTTTGAAGGAGACGGACCCGGGTAGCGGTCCCTCCAGGACGGTAATCTGGACCGACAAATATGGTACGGGGCTCCTCAATCTGAATTTCTCGGACGACTACAGCGCGTTCAAGGGCCGTTGGGGCCCATCGGATAATGGCAGGTTCGAAGCGGCCAGCCACACATGGAGCGGCGTGCGCTGCAACCCGCAATCGGCGAAGCAGTAGCACCGAAGACTTTCACAGCTGAATACAATATAATTGAATTGACGTTTCAGACGGTCGTACGATTCTATAGGTGATAAAGACCGTTTCAGGACCTTGAATGACGCATCAACCGCAGCAGTCACCACAGTTCTTCCTGACAGCTCCCTCGCCCTGTCCCTATCTGGAGGGACAGTTCGAGCGCAAGGTCTTCACGCATCTGGTTGGCGGACGTGCAAGCGAGCTCAATGATCTCCTGACGCAAGGCGGGTTCCGGCGTTCGCAGAATATCGCCTACCGGCCGGCCTGCGAAAACTGCCGGGCCTGTGTCTCGGTGCGTATCCTTGCCGGAGAATTCAAGCAAGACAAATCGATGCGCCGCGTCTGGAACCGCAACCGCGACCTGATCGGGAATATTCATCACGCCGAACCATCGACAGAGCAATATTCGCTGTTCCGCCATTACCTCGACGCCCGTCACAACAAGGGCGGCATGTCGGAGATGACGGTTCTCGATTACGCGATGATGGTCGAGGACACCCATGTGCCGACGCAGATCATCGAATACCGGCGGCGCGGTCCGGATTCCTTCATTACCAAGAAGGGCGAAGGCGAACTCATCGCCGTCGCGCTCACCGATATCATGGGTGACGGTCTGTCGATGGTCTATTCGTTCTTCAATCCCGAGCACGCCAGCCGTTCGCTCGGCACCTTCATGATCCTCGATCATATCCAGCGCGCTGCTGCCGCCGGACTTCCCCATGTCTATCTCGGCTACTGGGTGGAAGGCTCGCGCAAGATGCAATACAAGATTCGCTACACCCCCCAGGAACATCTCGGACCCAAGGGGTGGGAACGCCAAGACTAGACCTCCAGCCTGCCCCGATACTGCCCTGGCATGCGGCACCCCATAACCAGTTCGGAAAACGCCGCATGTCACAGCTTCATCTCGACCATCGCAAGGGTTTGCTTATCACCGGGCTCGGCGGGCTTATCCTGACCGCCGACATTCCCCTGCTGCGCCTCGGCCAGGGTGAAACCTGGTCGACCCTGCTGCTACGCAGCGCCACCACCTTCGTCTGTGCGTTCATTTTCTGGGTAATCTGGAGCCTCGCCACCGGAAAATGGCGACCCATTGTACCAGGCCGGGTGGGTTTCGTGGTGGCCGGGCTCTATGGCCTTACGTCGATCACCTTCATGATCGCGGTCTACAACACCAAGACCGCCAACCTCGTCTTCATCCTGGCGTTCAACACCGTGTTCTCGGCGCTGCTTTCCTGGATCTTCCTGAAGGAACGGCCGAAACCAATCACCTTCGTGGCCATGTTCTTCATGCTGATCGGCGTCGGCATCATCGTTCGCGAGGGGCTTTCTTCCGGTCATGTCTTCGGCGATCTGGTTGCCCTGCTTTCGACCTTCATACTATCCACTGCAATCACGGTAAGCCGCTCATCGGGCAAGGATATGGGCTTTGCTGCGATCATCGGCACGGCCCTGCCGATGATCGTTGCTGCCTTCATGGTGGCGCAGAACGGCTATGCGGTCGCCGCGCCCGGCTGGATCATCTTCAACGGCGCGATTGTGACGACGCTCGCCTTCCTCTGTCTGGCGACCGGTCCAAAGTTCATCTCAGGGCCGGAGGTTGCGATGTTCTATCTGTTGGAAACCGTGCTCACGCCGATCTGGGTGTGGATGATTTTCGCCGAGCGCCCGAGCGACCCGACGCTGGTTGGTGGACTGATCATCATTACTGCCCTGGTCGCTCATTCGCTCTGGCAGATGTTTCAGACCCGCAGGATGGCGCGGATGGCGGCACTGCGCCATCCGGTCTGACGTCCTTATTCGGCTGCCTCAGCGACAACTCCGCTCGACGGATGCAACGGCACCGAGTGGCCGATTCGCGGCATTGCACCCGCCTCATCCGGCCTGTTCGGGCGGAAGGACCAATGGAACGCCCGGCCCATCCAATGGCTGACATCGTCCATGATCGTATAAAACGACGGAACGAATACGAGTGAAAGGACGGTCGAAACCAAGAGGCCGCCGATCACCGCGATCGCCATCGGCGCGCGAAATTCACCGCCGTCGCCGAACGCCATGGCCGCAGGCAACATGCCCGCCGACATGGCGATCGTGGTCATGACGATCGGCCGGATGCGTTTGCGGCCGGCATCGATGATCGCCTCATTGCGCGCGATACCATGTTTCACCTCTTCGACGGCAAAGTCGACGAGCATGATGGCGTTCTTGGTGACGATACCCATCAGCATCAGAATGCCGATGACGACGGCCATCGAAACCGAATTGTTGGTCAGGAGCAGCGCGACAGCGACGCCCGCAATCGACAGCGGCAGCGACATCAGGATTGTGAAGGCATGGAAGATACTGCCGAACAACAGAATGAGCACGACGAAAACGAGCATCAGCCCCATGATCATCGCATTGCGGAAGCCGGTGAAGACTTCGCCCATGACTTCGGCGTCGCCAGTTTCCTGAATACGCACGCCTTCCGGCATGGATTTCGCGGGTTCAAGATTCTTGACGATCGCAAGCCCTTCACCGATCTCCTTGCCGCCTGCCATATTGGCGCCGACGACGACGCGCCGTTCGCGGTTGAAGCGCTCGATCGAGGATGGCCCCTGACCGAAGGTAATGTCGGCTATGGATTCCAGCGGCACGACGACACCCGCGGGCGTTGTCACAGTCAACGTGCTGAGAATAGTCAGATCGCGGCGTGATTCTTCCGACAACTGAACACGGATCGGAATTTGCCGGTCGCCAATGGTGTATTTGGCAAGGTTGGCATCAAGGTCGCCCAACGTCGCAACCCGCAGCGCATCCGATACCTGGGACGTGGAGATACCGAGCTCCGCCAGCTTGTCCATACGCGGCGTGACAATGATTTCCGGCCGGTCGAGCGCTGCGGTGGACGATACAGCCTGGAAATTGCCGGTGGCGGTCATGGCGCTCTGCAACAGACGGGCCTGCTCGCTCACCTTGTCGCCATCGCTGCCGATGACGCCGACGGCAAACTCGCGCTCACCGCGGTCATTGACAAAATTCGCCCGCAGATCAGGCACTTCCGACAATTTGTTGAAGATATCGACTTCGATCTGCTTCTGTGTCCGCTTCCGCTCGCTCTTGTGGCTGAGCTTGACGATCATCGTGGCGCGGCGCGTGTCGAGCGATCCGGTCGGCGAGGCGCCGCCGGTGACATATGTCTGCTGGACTTCAGGAATCTCGCGCACCTTCACCGACGCCTGATCCGAAACGCGCAGCGTCTCGTCAATGGGGGCGCCGGGGGGTAGTTCGAGACTAACGGCGACTCGGGCCTCGTCCTGTGGCGGAACGAAGCCGGAAGGCAAAAAGCCCATGGCCCAAATGGCGGCAGCAAATATTGCGACGCCGCTGATCAAGGTCAGCCAGCGATAGCGTAGGGTTACGGTAAGGAAGCGGGTATAGGCGCGAATCCAGCCGGTATCCCCCTCACCGTGATGCAGGCTCTTGCCGTCGCGCAGGAGATAGGCCGTCATCATTGGCGTGATCAGCCGGGCAACGAGCAGCGAGAAGAACACCGCTACGGCGACGGTCAGGCCGAACTGCTTGAAATATTGCCCGGCAATGCCGCTCATGAAGCTCACCGGCGCAAAGACCGCGATGATGGTTACCGAGATGGCGATGACGGCAAGACCGATCTCGTCGGCGGCTTCCAGCGAAGCGCGGTAGGGCGATTTGCCTGAGCGCATATGGCGGACGATATTCTCGATTTCGACAATAGCATCATCAACGAGGATACCGGTCACCAGCGTGATACCGAGCAAACTGATCAGATTGAGCGAAAAGCCCAACATGTCGATCGCCCAGAAGGTGGGAATGGCCGAAAGCGGCAAGGCGATCGCCGCAATCAGCGTGGCGCGAATGTTGCGCAGGAACAGAAAGACCACGACAATCGAAAGAAGCGCGCCTTCAACCAGCGAACTCATTGCCGATTCGTAATTGCCGTAGGTGTAGTTCACCGAATTGTCGATGATGTGGAAACTTGTATCGGGGTATTTCTGCTGCAGCTGATCCATGCGCGCCTGCACCAGCGCGAAAACATCCGTGTCGCTGGCGCCTTTGGCGCGGAATACGCCGAGCGAGACCACCGTCTGATTGTTGACGCGGGCAAAGGATTTCGGCTCCTCATAGGAGTCACTGATCGTACCCAGAGCGTCGAGACGCACGGAGCGTCCGCCGGCAAGCGGGATCTCCACCGCGCGCAGATCATCGAGCGTGCGCGACGCACCGAGGGTGCGAATGGTCTGCTGCATGGTGCCAAGATCGCCGCGCCCGCCCGTCAGGTCGGCATTCATGGATTTCAGCGCCCGGTTGACGTCCCAGGCGGTAACACCGAGTGCTGTCAGGCGGTCCGGATCAAGCGAGACGCGAATTTCGCGAGTGACGCCGCCATAGCGCTCGACGCGGCCAACTCCTTTGAGGCCCTGGATATCGCGAATGATCTTGTCGTCGACGAACCAGGAAAGCTCTTCCGACGTCATGGTCGGGGCGGAGACGCCGTAGGTCAGGATCGCCGAACCCTCGACATCCACCGAGTTGATGATCGGCTCCTTGATCGTGGCTGGGAGGTCGTCGCGAATGCGCGACACCGCGTCCTTGACGTCGTCGAGCGCCTTTTGCGTATCGACCTCGAGACGGAACTCGACGAGCGTTGTCGAATTGCCTTCGGTCAGATTGCTTGTGACATTCTTGACGCCGGTGATATTGGCGACCGAGTCTTCCACCCGCTTGGCAATCTGGGTTTCGAGCTCGGTCGGCGCAACGCCAGGATCGGTGACTGATACCGAGATCAAGGGCACGTCGATATTGGGAAAGCGCGTGATCGGCAGCTTGGCGAACGCCATCAAGCCCAGAACCACGAGCACGACAAAAAGAAGAATGGACGGAACCGGATTGCGGATCGACCAGGCGGATATGTTCCAGTTCATTTGATCGCCCCTGTCGCCTCATCGTTCACCCGAACCGGCGTGACACGGTCGCCATTGGCAACGAACGTCCCAGCACGGGCGACGACATCCTCGCCTTCCGCCAGACCTTGCAATATTTCAACCGAACGGTCGTTGCGGATACCAAGCTCAACCTTGCGGCTCTCAATCACGCCATCCTTGACCACCTGCACCAGCGCGGCGCGACCATGGTAAACCACGGCGGAAAGCGGAACGCTGATCCCGTCGCGCCGCGTCAATTCGATCACGGCGCGGGCAAAGTTGCCGGGCCGGATCGAAGGATTCCTCTCAAGAGCAATCTTCACGGAGCCAAGACGCGAGCTTGCCGCGATCTCTGGCGAGATAAGTCGCACGTGGCCAGCGACCGGTTCATCCATGCCCGATACCCGCACGGACACTGGCATGTTTTCCTTGAGGCGCGGCAGATCGACTTCTGGAACATTGGCCGAAAGTTCAAAATCCTGGTCGCGCGCTATGCGGAAGAGCGGCCCGGCGTTGAACGAAACGGTGCCGCCGAGAAGTGCGTTGCGGCTGAGGACCACACCGCTTGTCGGCGCCTTCACGTCGGCTTTTTCCAACCGCAGCAACACATCGCGCTTTTGTGCGGCAACAAGCGCCAGTTGCGACTGCGTTGCGACGAGCGCTTGCCGCGAGGTGTTGAGGCGGGCATTGGCGCTGTCATAGGCATTGGTGGCGTTGTCCAGCTCCATCTTGGAGTTGATGCCCTTCACCGCGAGGGCTCGCGCGCGGTCGAGCGCTTCAAGCGCCTGGCGCACGGCAATCTGGGCGTCGACAATCTGCGCTTCCGACTGGGCGATGGATGCATCGGCCTGGGCGCGCTGCGCATCGATCTGGGCCAGCTGGATCTGGAGTGACGACTTGTCCAGCCGGGCGAGAACATCGCCTTCCTTCACAACGTCGCCCTGATCGGCATTGAGTTCAAGCACAAGCAAGCCTGCCACATCGGTGCCGACAGCAACCTCCTGGCGCGGCACGATGGTGCCGGTCACAGTAATCGTCGATACCATCTCATTCTGGCGCGCAGGAGTGACGTTGATAACCGGAGCCTTGGCCTCCTGGACGGCTGCGGCGGCCTTCTCTTCGGCGTATCCGCTGGCAGTAAGGGACGGCGACAGGCTCAAGGCAAGAGCCACGGAAATCAGAACTTTTTTGCTGTAACGGCTCATTTGAAAACTCGGGGTAAGAGCAAGATTTATCTAGGGGTCGGGATGGGTCGCAGCAGTGACTCGGCCAGCGCGCGGAACACAGGTTCCAGCGCTTCGACCGGCACGCCCTGCGACGGGAAATTGCGCATGATGATCCCCTCGCCCATCGCCGCCAGCGAGGCAACGACGAGTTCCAGGTCGCCGATGGGATCGATCTCGCCGCGCGCCTTGGCTGTCTCGAGCGCAGCAAGAAGCTTTTCGCGCATAAGGCCTTCATGCAATTCGCAGGTGGCCGCGACAGTCTCGTTGCGCATCGCCTCGGCGCGCACTTCGACAAAAAGACGCGCGCTGGAATCGGCCGGGCCAGGACCGCTCGTGTTCAACGACATCTTCCGCACATGATCGATACCGACCCGGGTTATGGCGTCGATGATGTTGTCCGATTGCAGCATGCGATCGAGGATTTCCGCACTTTGCTGGCGATGCATCGCCGCGATCGTCTCGATGATTGCTTCCTTGGAGGGAAAATAGCGATAGAGAGCACCCGGGCTCATGCCCGCCTCTGAGCAGATCTCGTTCATGGAAGCGCCGCGGAACCCGGAGCGGATGAAACAGCTCATAGCCGCGTTCAGAATGCGCTCTTCCTGCGCCTCGCGGTTGCGGGCGCGCTTGCCAAACAGCTTTGCGACGAAACAATGCGACGTATCCGACTCGGTATCGGACACACGTGCCGCCTGCCGCGGCAGGAGGTGATCAACCATGGAGCCTCAGAAAAAGAGAGAATGTTCTCTCTCATTTATCGCAAAGCGAAGGCATGGTCAATATGAGAATGATCGCTCTCGTTTATATTCTCACATCGTAGGTTTACGCCGGAGATGCGAGACGATGCAGCCCACGCGTAATTTCGCCAGCCTTCTTGCGCACTTGCGCTACATCGTAGGCCGACTGCATGCTGAGCCAATGGTCGGCGGTACCACCGATAACATATTCAAGGCGTAGCGCCATCTCGGCCGATATGGCGCTTTGGCTGGACAGCACGCGGTATAGTTGCGACCTCGTGACCCCCAGCGCTTGGGCGACAGCACTCACCGGAAGGTTTAGGGCATCGATATCGTCTTTCAGGAGCACGCCCGGGTGCGGCGGATTTTTCATGGTCATGGACATGACCTCCTAATGATAGTCTACAAAATCGACATCAAATGCATTTCCATCCGACATCGCAACAGTGATGCGCCAGTTCGCACGCACGGTAACAGCCCATTGGCCCTGGCGATCGCCCCTTCAACGCGTGCAGCTTCAAAGACGGCCCCGATCCATATTCTGCGGCGTGCCGGCCGAGTCCAGCGCTGCCAGAATGGATGCGATCCGCCCCGCCATTCCGGGGGCAGAAGGCTTGCATCGTCTTGCTCATAAAGCCGTTTCAGTGCGCGGCTGCGGAACGATTTGATCATCGGACTGTCTCATGTCGCGCGACAATACACAATCCGATTTGTTATCGATAGACAACTTAAGTAGCAGAACAGGGATCAAGAAAACTTGCCTGAACGCGGGAAGCCTTTGGGCACCATGCGCCCCGCCGTGGCGCGCGGCCCGACCCATTCGAGCAATTCCAGTTTGCCGCGGGTGAAGCTGCGGCCAGATGCATCCTGCCATGTCAGCCCCTGCTCCATGGCAAAGATGCGGACGTCGGAGACACCGCCATCCTTGTAGCGCTGCAGGCGGACGCCCTTGCCCCGGCCAAGCTCCGGCACTTCGGTAAGCGGGAACACCAGCATCTTGCGGTTCTCGCCGATAATCGCGACGCTGTCGCCGGTGACCGGAATACAGTGCCGTGCCTCGTCCGGCGCTTTTACGTTCATCACCTGCTTGCCCTTGCGGGTATTGGCGATGACGTCGGCCTCGGGAACGACGAAACCATTACCGACATGCGACGATAGGAAGAGCTTGCGCTCGGGATTGTGCACGAAAGCCGTGACAATATCCTGATCGTTCTCCATGTCGACGATGATGCGGATCGGCTCGCCATGGCCGCGCCCGCCCGGCAGGCTGTTGGCGCCAATCGTGTAGAACTTGCCTCCCGTCGTGAGGACAAGGATGCGATCGGTCGTTTCGGCGTGAAAGGCAAGCTGGAGCTTGTCGCCTTCCTTGAAGGTCAGTGTGGAGAAATCGGCCAGATGGCCCTTCATCGCCCGCAGCCAACCCTTTTCCGAAACGACAACCGTTACCGGTTCCTTTTCGATCATCGCATGGTGAATGTCGGTCAGGTCGTGCTGGGGCGCATCGGCGAATGTGGTGCGGCGTTTGCCGAGCAACGTATCCGGCGCATATTTCTTCTGCATCTGCGAAATCTGCCAGGCGATGGTCTGCCACTGTTTTGGCTCTGATCCCAGAAGCTGTTCGATCTCGTGCTTCTCGGCGGTCAAACCGTCGAATTCCTTGCGGATCTCGAACTCCTCGAGCTTGCGCAAGGAACGCAAACGCATATTGAGGATGGCTTCGGCCTGGACGTCCGTGAGATCGAAACGGCGGATCATCTCCTGCTTCGGCTCGTCTTCCTCGCGGATGATGCGAATGACTTCATCGATGTTGAGGTAAGCAATCAGCATTCCGCCGAGGATTTCGAGACGGCGCTCGATCTCGCCAAGGCGATGGCGCGAACGGCGGACCAGGACATCCTTGCGGTGTTCGAGCCACTCCTTCAGCACGTCGCGCAACGACAGGACGTTGGGCACTTTGCCGTTGGAGAGCACATTCATGTTCAACGGAAAGCGCGTCTCAAGTTCGGTGAGCTTGAACAGCGATTCCATGAGGATATCCGGATTGACGCTGCGGCTCTTCGGCTCGAGCACGAGGCGTACATCCTCGGTGGATTCGTCGCGCACATCGTCGAGCAGCGGCAGCTTCTTGGCGATCAAGAGTTCAGCGATCTTCTCGATCAGGCGCGATTTCTGCACCTGGTAGGGGATTTCGGTGATGACGATGATCCAGGTGCCCCTGCCCTGATCCTCAACCTCCCAGCGGGCGCGTAGCCGAAACCCGCCACGGCCGGTCTTGTAGGCGTCGAGGATGGCGTCAGGGGTTTCGACAAGGATGCCGCCGGTCGGAAAATCCGGGCCGCGAACCTTGGTCTTCAGCGGGTCTTCGTCCTCGGCGGTCGACATCAGCTCTTCGACGGTGGCATCCGGATGCTTGATCAAGTGCAATGCGGCGGCACAAAGCTCCGAGACGTTATGCGGCGGGATCGAGGTCGCCATCCCGACGGCAATGCCGGATGAACCATTGGCCAGAAGATTGGGAAATGCGCCTGGCAGGACGATCGGTTCTTCGTCCTCCTCATTGTAGGTTGGGCGAAAATCGACCGCATCCTCGGTGATGCCTTCGAGAAGCAGCATGGCGACGTCGGTCATCCGCGCTTCGGTGTAGCGCATGGCCGCCGGGTTATCGCCATCGATATTGCCGAAATTGCCCTGTCCGTCGACCACGGGATAGCGCACGGCAAAGTCTTGCGACAGGCGCACCAGCGCGTCATAGATCGACTGGTCGCCATGGGGATGAAACTTACCCATCACCTCGCCGACGATACGCGCGCACTTGGCATAGGCCTGGTCGGGCGACAGGCGCAGCAGCCGCATCGCGTGCATGATGCGGCGATGGACAGGTTTCAATCCGTCGCGCACGTCCGGCAAGGCGCGGTGCATGATCGTTGAAAGCGCATAGGCAAGGTAGCGCTCTTCCAGCGCCGCCTTCAGATCGACCGGCTCGATATTGTTGTCATTGTCGTCGCCATTGTCAGGCGGAATCATGCTTTTTCCCATGTCAATGGGTTATCAACTCACTGATTCCCGAGCAAGCAATGATTCGCCCAGATCACAGGCAGATGGCTGTCAGTGCGACCTGCCCGGCGACGCCTCTTGCTTTCACATCTCAAATCTGACTTTCTCGCCATCAAGCGGTATTTTTTGCTGGTTGAGCGTCATAGTTTCGCCGCGCCCGGCAGCTTCGATTAGCTCAAATCAAAGGGAAGAAATCATGTCTCCAATCCACCCGCTGAAACCCGGCCTGCGCGTCCTTGGCGCAACCTCCGCACTTATCGTCATTTTTGCCGGTTCAGCCTATGCGGTTGACGGCAACGCGGTGGCCGCTCGCCTGAAAGCAGTTTATGCCGAACAGGGCGGCACGGTCGACTATAGCAGCGTCGAGACAAATGGCTCGACGGTCGTTCTCAAGGACACGAAAGTTTCGACAGCTGGGGTCAAGGAAAGCTTCAACACCGGCGACGTTACGTTGACCGACGTCAGTGACGTCTCTGGTGGTGGCTTCAAGATCGGCGCGATGACAATGCCCGACATCAATTTTAGCCCGGAAGGAGAACCGGACAGCAAGATTAGCGTCGACGGCATCCGTCTTGAGGGTATTACCCTGCCGGCTGAAGGCGCAACCGAGCCCTTGGCAAAGATCCTGCAATACGAAAAGGCCGAAGTGAAGCATGTCAATGTCAACTCGAAGGGCAAGGACATATTCACTGCCGATAATATGACAGCGACGGTCTCACCGCTCACCGAGACAAGTCCCGTGACTTTCACATCCAATGTCGAACGCTTCAAGGCGGATCTGTCTGACGTCCAGGATCCGAAGACCAAGGATGCGCTGAAAGCGCTTGGCTATGAAACCGTTTCCGGCAAGATCGAGATGAACGGCAGCTGGAATGTGTCCGACGGACGTCTCAACATCGAGAAGATGGATTTTGCTGCTGACGATGCCGGTACGCTCGGGCTCAAGCTCGATATTTCAGGCTATACGCTGGACTTCATCAAAGGCCTGCAGGAAGCCACGAAGAAAATGGATGGCAAGCCTGATGAAGCGCAGAGCATGGCGATGCTCGGTCTGATGCAGCAATTGAGCTTCACCGGCGCATCCATCCGCTTCGACGATGACTCGGCGACCTACAAGGCGCTGGACTATGTTGCAAAGCAACAGGGCGCCAAGCGTTCTGCGCTGATCAGCCAGGCCAAGGTCATCGTGCCGATGGCGGCAGCCCAACTCGGCAATGCGGAGTTTGCGCAATCGCTGGGTACGGCGGTCAATACCTATCTCGACAATCCAAAGACCATCGAGATCAAGGCCGCGCCGGCAAAGCCGGTGCCCTTCGCCATCATCGCCGCCGGCGGCGTCGCCGATCCGAAATCGCTGATCAAGACACTTGGCGTGACGGTAAGCGCCAACCAATAACTGGCCTGGAAATGGAAAAGCCCGGCATCGCTACCGGGCCTTTTGTTTGAACTGCTTGCGCGCCGTTCTTAAACGTCTTTCTTCGCGGGATTGAGCCTGATGTTCAGGTCGCGAAGCTGCACGGCCGAGACTTCCGAAGGCGCATTCATTAGGAGATCGTAAGCCTGCTGGTTCATCGGGAACATGGTGATCTCGCGCAGATTCTTCGCGCCAACGAGCAGCATCACGATCCGGTCGATACCGGCAGCCATACCGCCATGCGGCGGCGCGCCATACTGGAACGCGCGATAGAGGCCGCCGAAGCGCTCTTCCACCGTCTCGCGCGAATGACCGACAGCTTCGAACGCCTTGACCATGGTTTCCGGCAGATGGTTGCGGATGCCGCCCGAGGCAATCTCAAAGCCGTTGCAGACCATATCGTACTGGAATGCCTTGATCGTCAGCGGATCCTGGCTTTCCAGCGCATCCATGCCCCCTTGCGGCATGGAAAACGGGTTGTGGGCGAAGTCGATCTTCTTCTCTTCATCCAACAATTCGAAGAACGGGAAATCGACGATCCAGCACAGCTTGAACTGGTCGCGGTCGACAAGGTTCAGCTCTTCGCCAGCACGGGTGCGTGCGGCGCCAGCAAAGGAGACGAACTTCTTCGGGTCGCCGGCAACGAAGAACACGGCATCGCCCTCGTCCAGGCCGAGCTGCGTGCGGATCGCTTCGGTGCGTTCCGGACCAATGTTCTTGGCAAGCGGGCCAGCTCCTTCGAGGGCCTCGCCCTCCTTGCGCCAGAAGATGTAACCAAGGCCGGGTTGGCCCTCGCCCTGCGCCCACGAATTCATGCGGTCGCAGAATGCGCGCGAACCACCGGTCTTGGCCGGAATTGCCCAGATTTCGACCTTGGGATCGTTGGCGATCATGTTGGCGAAAACCTTGAAGCCTGAACCGGCGAAATGCTCGGTGACGGCCTGCATTTCGATGGGGTTACGCAGGTCCGGCTTGTCCGTGCCATATTTGCGCATCGCATCGTCATAGGCGATGCGCGGGAATTCCTGGGTTACAGGTTTACCAGCCGCGAATTCCTCGAAGACGCCGCGCAGGATGGGTTCCATCGTGGACAATACGTCGTTCTGCTCAACAAAGCTCATTTCGATATCGAGCTGGTAGAATTCGCCGGGCAGACGGTCAGCGCGCGGATCCTCGTCACGGAAGCATGGCGCAATCTGGAAGTAGCGGTCGAAGCCGGACATCATGATCAGCTGCTTGTACTGCTGCGGCGCCTGCGGCAGCGCGTAGAACTTGCCGGGATGAATGCGGCTCGGCACGAGGAAGTCGCGCGCGCCCTCCGGCGAGGAAGCGGTCAGGATCGGCGTCGAAAACTCTGTAAAACCAATCTCGGTCATGCGGCGGCGCATGGCGGAGATGATCTTCGTGCGCGACATGATGTTCTTGTGCAGCGTGTCGCGGCGCAGGTCGAGGAAGCGGTATTTCAGACGAATGTCTTCCGGATAGTCGAGTTCGCCGAACACCGGCAGCGGCAGTTCCTTTGCGGCCGAGAGAACCTCGATCTCGCGGGCGAAAACCTCGATCTCGCCGGTCGGCATATTGGGGTTGATCGTATCGTCGGTGCGCGCCTTGACCTCGCCATCGACGCGGATAACCCATTCGCCGCGCAGGGTTTCCGCCAGTTTGAAGGCAGGCGAATCCGGGCTAGCCACGATCTGCGTCAGGCCGTAATGGTCGCGGATGTCGATAAAGAGAATTCCGCCGTGATCGCGGACGCGGTGGACCCAGCCCGAAAGACGAACGGTCGAACCAACGTCCGATTTACGCAAGGCGGCGCAGGTATGGCTGCGGTAACGGTGCATGATATGTGCCTCTGATATTTATGTGCTGATTGCCGGTGAGCATGCCCCGGCACAAGCCTAGAATTTGGGCGGACAAGCGCATTTTGACGGTGATTTGTCAAGATGAGGAATCGGGGACGAAGACAAACGCATTCTCATTCGCTATAGAAATTTTATGACCATGATTACAACTACCGACCAACTTGAGCAGGCAGTCGCCGCCCTTTCACAATCCGATTTCGTGACAGTCGATACGGAGTTCATCCGGGAGACCACGTTCTGGCCGGAACTCTGCGTCATTCAGCTCGCCTCGCCTGACCACACCGCGATCGTCGATGCGCTGGCGCCGGGCCTTGATCTGGCTGCGTTTTTCAAGCTGATGGCGGACGAAAAGATCGTCAAGGTGTTCCATGCCGCCCGGCAGGACATTGAAATCGTCTTTCATCTCGGCAATCTGATCCCGCATCCGGTGTTTGATACCCAGGTCGCAGCGATGGTCTGCGGCTTCGGCGATGCCATCGCCTACGACCAGCTGGTCCAGCGGATCGTCGGCACGCAAATCGACAAATCCTCGCGGTTCACCGACTGGCGCCGCCGCCCGCTTTCCGAGAAGCAAATGGACTATGCGCTGGCCGACGTCACGCATCTGCGTGACATCTACCTGCATTTGAAGAACAGTCTGCAGGAGGAAGGCCGCACCGACTGGGTGCTGGACGAGATGAAAATTCTTACTGCGCGCGAGACGTATGACATGCATCCGGACGATGCATGGAAGCGGCTGAAGATGCGACTGCGCAAACCGCAGGAACTCGCCGTGCTACGCAGTGTGGCCGCCTGGCGCGAAAGGGAAGCGCGTGAGCGCAATGTACCTCGCGGCCGGGTGCTCAAGGACGATGCGATCTATGAGATCGCGCAGCAGCAGCCACGCGATGCCGAGGCGATGTCGCGCTTGCGCACGATTCCCAAGGGTTGGGAACGTTCCAGCATGGCAACGGGCCTGCTCAATGCCGTCAATCTGGCACTCGACCTGCCCAAGGAAGACATGCCGCGCCTGCCGAAATCAGTGCAATCGCCGGAGGGCGCTGGCGCCGCGGCCGAACTCCTCAAGGTGCTGTTGCGCCTTGTCACGGAAGAGCACGGCGTTGCAGCCAAGGTTGTCGCCACGTCCGACGAGATCGACAGGATCGCCGCTGAAGGCGACGTTGAGGACATTGCCGCTTTACAAGGCTGGCGGCGTGAAGTCTTCGGCGAAAAGGCGCTACAGCTGATCAATGGCGAACTTTGCCTGAAGTTCGAGAACAAGAAGATCCGGGCGGTGCCCTGGCCGGCCGAATAACGCCTCAGGCAGGCGCCTATACCGATAGTTCGGCCGGGATCGAAGCATTGGCGTTAAGTGCGCAGCTACCATCGCCGCATTGATCACCTTCGACGGAACGCAGCATGTCCACTGCCACAGCCCCAACCCAGCCGCTCGCCAAAGAGATCGCGCTTCTTGCCATGCTTGCCACGCTGTGGGGCGCCTCCTACACGTTCATCAGGATTGGTGTCGAAACGATCCCGCCCATCACCTTCATCGCGGCCCGGACGCTGATTGCGGGATTATTGCTTCTGGCCATCATCAAGATGCGCGGCCTCTCACTACCGAGGGACCCTGTCATCTGGAAACGGTTCCTCATTCAGGCCTGCATCAACAGCGTCATTCCTTTCACGCTGATTGCCTGGGCGGAGGTGACGGTGAATGCCGGACTTGCGACGATCCTCAACTCCACGACGCCGATCTTCACGTTCCTGCTGACGGTGCTGATCACCCGGCACGAGCCTGTCACGGCGCGCAAGCTGTTCGGCGTCGTTGCCGGAGTGGTCGGGATCAGCCTGATCATCGGCCTTGAGGCATTCAACGGCCTCGGCAAGGAATTGATTTCACAAGTAGCGATCGTCGCGGCAACGATTTCCTATGCGTGCGCTGCGATCTTCGGGCGCGGATTCAAGGGGCTAGACCCGATGATGCCAGCCGCGGGCTCCTTGCTCAGCGGCGCCGTGCTGCTCATTCCATTGAGCCTCGTTGTCGACCAGCCCTGGACCATTCACCCTTCGGCACACTCGATCCTGGCTTTGCTTGGCCTTTCGGTTTTTTCAACGGCCCTCGCCTTCGTCATCTATTTCAGGCTCATTCATACGCTGGGTTCGGTGAGCACCACGTCGCAGGCTTACCTCAGGGTGCCGATCGGCGTCGGAATCGGCGTGGTCTTTCTCGGAGAAAGTCTCACATCAACGGCTTGGATCGGTCTCGTATGCGTGATCGCGGGTGTTGCGGCCATGACCTTGCCATCGCGGAAGAAAGCGGCGGCAGCAGCGGTCTAATCGCTGGAGTTAAGCGCCTACTGCCATCCTCAAATTCTTGCCTGTGAGCCTGGCGAGCTGCTGCAAGCGGCCCTCCGGAACATCGCCGATCAGATCGGCCTTGGTCTTGTGGACGACAAGATCGATACCGTCCGACGTCGGCTTCCAGGAGAGACTGGGGACAACGCCGGCCATGGACGCGGAGAATGGATAGACGATGCGCATGATCGCCGCCAAAATCCGCGAATATTCGAGCAGGCGCGGACTGGCGATCGCCGCAAGTTCGGGATCCGCCACGCTGTTGGTGATGCCCTCGTGCCGGAAAAAGTTGGCAAGGGCGATGTAGGCACGTCCAGGATGATCGATCCCGATAAACGCGGCGTTGGAGATCATGTTCAGCGCCTGGGAGCCGCGATAATCCGGATGGGCGCGCCAGCTGATGTCGGCAACGAGACAAGCGGCCTTCCGATAACGGCTCTCGTCCTCGGTCTCATCGTAACCAAGCGCGGCAAAAGCGCTGCCGGTCCATTCAGCAAGTTCGCGCGCATAGGCAGGTGAGCGGGCGCGCAGCACAGCCAGTTCATCGGCAGCTGAAATCAGCGGATCTTCCGATTGATCGCTCTCCGACAGCAGTGAATAAAGAAACCCCTCCCGCACCCCGAGAGCCGAGAATACGACCTTCGACGGACGCATCAGCTTGATGGTCTCAAGGAGTGCGATGGCGCCGTAGGAGAGAAGTGCACGGCGGTTCTTCGAAACGTCCTCGATGCCGCGCATGTAATCGAGGTCACCCGCAGCAACGAGCTTGAGGAAGCGCTGCGCCTCCTCGAACGGGATTTCATAATGGTGCATCACATGGAGCGGATAGTGCGTCGCGCTCATGTGCAGCTTGGCGAGATTTCGCCATGTGCCCCCGACGGCGTAGAACGTGCGGCCCTTGCCGTTGGCAAGCAGCTTTGCGGTCGCAAGATACTTCCTGGAGATCGCCACCGCGGCGGTCAGGTCGCCATCCGACATGTCCTGCAGGCGCAGGCCGCCCAGAGGCAACGTGATGCCATCGCCGATCTTGTGGCCCTTCACATCGACCAGTTCGAGGCTGCCGCCACCGAGATCGCCGGCAATGCCGTCCGGATCATGAAAACCGGAAATGATGCCGAGCGCCGAGTAATATGCTTCTTCCCTGCCCGACAAGACCCTGATCGGCTCTTTGAGCAGCGCCTCGGCTTCCTTGATGAACTGCGATCCGTTCTCGGCTTCGCGCGCTGCGGCGGTCGCCAATACGTCAAGCGAAACGGCGCCCGCCTGATCGGCGAGCGCGCGGAACCGGCGCAGTGCCCTTAGCGCGCTCTGGACGGCCTTTGCATTAAGCTTGTGAGTCTTCACCAGCCCCTTGCCCAGCCCGCACAGAATCTTTTCATTGAAAAGAACCGTCGGAGACCGGGTTACGCCTTCGTAAACCACCAGGCGCACGGAGTTCGAACCTATATCGATCACAGCGGCGGGTTGTCGCCCCTGGACACGTCCTTGTGCAGCCGAGATCATGCAGCCTTGTTTCTTTTCGACCGCTTGCGATGTGCAATCAATCGAGGTGCTGAGGATTTCAGGGACTTGCCACGGCCTGACAGGCTGGGATTGGTCATGAAATATTCCTGCGCGTTAAAAGCATCTTCGCCTTCGCCCGGGGCGATCCGGCGTGAGGTTCCGTCTGCTAGTAACTCGTAACTCTGCTGGTTGTCGAGAAGGTTTGCCAGCATAATCTGTGAAAGAACCTGTTGATGCACAGTTGGATTGGTGATGGGAACCAAAGTCTCGACGCGGCGGTCGAGATTGCGGGTCATCATGTCGGCCGAGCCGAAATAGACCAGCGCCTTTTCCGATGGCAGTCCTTCGCCATTGCCGAAGCAGAAGATGCGGCTGTGCTCCAGAAACCGTCCGACGATGGATTTTGCCCGGATGTTATCGGAAAGGCCCGGCACCTGGGGGCGAAGACAGCAAATGCCGCGCACGACCAGATCGATCTCGACACCATTTGCACTGGCCTCGTAGAGCGCATCAATGATTTCCGCATCCACGAGTGAGTTCATCTTCATCCAGATCGACGCCGGGCGACCGGCCTTGGCATGCGCAATCTCCTCGGCAATATGCTGCAGGATGCGCGGCCGCAGCGTGATCGGCGATACGGCAATGCCCATCTCGCCGGAAGGCGGCGTATAACCGGTGATGTAGTTGAATATCTGCGCGACATCGCGGCCGATCGAGGGCTCGCAGGTGAAGAAAGACAGATCGGTGTAAATCTTCGCGGTGATCGGGTGATAATTGCCCGTTCCAAGATGCACATAACTGCGTAGGCGGTTTTCCTCGCGGCGCACCACAAGCGACATTTTGGCGTGAGTCTTGAGCTCGATGAAGCCGAAGACGACTTGCACGCCAGCGCGCTCCAGATCGCGCGCCCAGCGGATATTCGCCTCTTCGTCAAATCGTGCCTTCAGTTCGATCAAGGCGGTGACCGACTTGCCAGCCTCGGCCGCATCGATGAGTGCACGCACGATCGGGCTGTCATTCGAGGTGCGGTAGAGCGTCTGCTTGATCGCGACGACATCTGCATCCGCCGCCGCCTGGCGCAGGAACTGGACCACGACGTCGAAGGATTCATACGGGTGATGAACGATGATGTCCTTTTCGCGAATGGCTGCAAAGCAATCGCCGCCATGCTCGCGCACGCGCTCCGGGAAACGCGGATTGTACGGCACGAATTTCAGATCGGCGCGGGGAATGCTGACGATCTCGGAAATCGTGTTCAATGCCAGGAGGCCGTCGAGCACGCTGATGCGATTGTCCGGCAGCCCCAGTTCCGTCGCAACGAAGCTGCGCAGTGATTCCGGCATTTCATCATCGAACTCGATGCGGATCACCTGACCACGACGGCGGCGCTTGAGCGCACTTTCAAACAGCCGGACGAGATCTTCGGCCTCTTCCTCGACTTCGATATCACTGTCACGAATGATGCGAAACGTGCCCGCGCCCTTGACCTCGTAACCCGGAAACAGCCGCCCGGTGAACAGGCCAATCGCATCTTCAAGGGTGAGGAAGCGGAAATGGCCGCTATCGTCCGGGATCTGGATGAAACGCTTGAGCGCCTGCGGCAGGCGCAGCAAAGCCGTCATGGGGCGATTGTCGGTGCTGCGGCTGAGCAGCATGGCGATGGTGAAGCCGAGATTTGGGATGAAAGGGAAAGGATGGGCCGGATCGATGGCGAGCGGTGTCAGCACCGGATAGATCGTCTCGAGGAAATGGTCCTCGAGCCAGGCCTGTTCGGCACTGGTCAGCCGGTCCGGCCTGACGATTTCGATATTCTCCTTGAGCATTTCGGCGCGAAGCTCATTGAGCCGGGCCTGTTGCGCTTCCTGCAGCCGGCCCACCTCTTCGAGGACGAATTCCAGCTGCTCCTGCGGCGTGCGGCCGTCATCGCTGCGGTCCGAGACGCCGGCGCGCACCTGGCCGGCGAGACCCGCAATACGCACCATGAAGAATTCGTCGAGGTTGGCTGCGGAAATCGACAGAAAGCGCAGACGTTCAAGTAGCGGCTGATGCTTGTTCTCTGCTTCCTCAAGGACACGGCGGTTGAACTGAAGCCAGGAGAATTCGCGATTGACGAAACGATCAACGCTGGCGTGCAGATCCGGCAGGTCGACCTTTTCGACAGGTTCCGGAATTGCGGGCGACTGTTCGTTCATCGTATTCTCCAATTAATAAATTTCGCCATATGTCACGGCCTGGTGGGCCATCATAGGGAAGTCTTTTGACAGATTAATAGCAATCGTCTTGAAATCGTAATCAGGATGATACAAACCCTAATGAAAGAGAAGTCAATTGCGCAGTGCGCGCGTTGAGTTGCGAGTTTGCAGGAGCGAAATATGGCTGGACACAGTATCCCTCATTTCCAGAACAGCGCTGGACATGCAACGATCACCATCGGTGTGAAGGAGTTCATGTGCGTTGGGGCTAATCCGCCATTCGACCATCCCCACGTGTTCCTCGACCTTGGCGATGATAGCGAGAAGGTCTGCCCCTATTGCTCGACGCTCTATCGCTATGATCCCTCGCTTGCGGCCGACGTCACCGTTCCGGCAGACTGCATTTATGTGGACAGGGCCGCTTGAAAGCAGCGCTTATCGATCTGAAGACAGAACGAAACAGGCGAATTCCCAATCCTGATCAGATCATTATCGCGGGTGCCGGTATTGCTGGTCTTGCGCTTGCCCTGGCCTTGAGCGAAAAGGGCTTTTCCGTCCAGATATTCGAGAAAAGCGCAACGCTGGCAGAAATTGGCGCCGGATTGCAGGTGTCACCCAATGCGACGCGCTTGCTCGCCAGGCTGGGCGTTCTCGAGCGATTGAAATACGCATCGGTCGAGCCGCAAGCCATCTGCTTGCAGGACGGGACGAGCGGTGAAAAACTGCTGCACCTGCCCATCGGTAATGCGGCCAAGGAGCGGTGGGGCGCGCCCTATCTTGTCTGCCACCGCGCCGATTTGCAGAACGCACTGCTCACCGAAGCACGCAGCCGTTCCAACATCGCCGTCCAGCTGCAGTCGACAGTGACCCATCATAAGGGCGACAGCGAGGGCGTGCTCGTACGCGTGCAATACCACGACCGCATCGAGGAACACCGGGGAGCATTGCTCGTCGGAGCCGATGGCGTCTGGTCGAACATGCGCACCGCCATGTCCGACGCGGAACGCGCCCGCTATACGGGCACGATTGCCTGGCGGTCATCGATCGCTGTCGATCAGTTGCCCGGATCCTTCAATGCACTCCTTCCGCAAGGGACTAATGTCGTTGCCTGGACCGGCGCCAACGCCCATCTGATCGCCTATCCGATCCGTTCGGGACAGATGATCAATTTCGTTGCTGTCGCGCTCGACCGGCAAAATGGCCGCCGCTGGGATGCGCCGACCAATCCGGAAAACGTCAGCCAGAACTTTATCCGGGAGTTCGCGTCCTGGCACCAGGGCATACGTGACGTGATGCGTGCGGGCCGGCCATGGACACCCTGGCGCCTCTTCGAAATGAAGAAGTGCCGCTTCCATGTCGAGGACCGGGTAGTACTTATCGGCGACGCGGCCCATGCAATGACGCCCTATGCGGCACAGGGCGCCGCCATGGCGATCGAGGACGGCTTTACCCTCGCGGAAGCCCTGACAATCGACGCCGCCACGTGGCCTTCTGCCTTGGACGAGTTCAGCAAGGTGCGCACAAAGCGCATTGCCGCGGTGGCGCGGCGCGGCGCGCTCAACCATCTCGCCTATCACGCCAAGGGGCCTATTGCGCTCGCCCGGAACATTGTGCTGCGCAAACGACCAGTCGACAAATTCGTCAAGGGTTTTGACTGGCTCTACGGATTTGATGCAGGAAAACACATGGAAGGCTGATCACTTGGTGGGAGCGGCCCTTCGCTTCAATTCACGCGCAATCGCCTCGAGGCGCGCATCGGTTGCCCTGCGAAGACGCGCTGCCTGGTAGCTGAGCAGACCGACGGTACCGACGCTGATCAATGTCAGCCAGAAGCCGAGGAGAATGGCTTCGTCCACGATCATCGCAGGCCCCGCACCAATATGACCCTGCCGATGATATGCAGTGCGCAGGAGAGGACGAGACTATAGCCGATGATCAGCGAATGGGTCACCCAGAAGGACTTGGTGGCGTCATTGCTGGCGATGATGACGACCGGTCCCAAAAGCCCCGCCACCGCGATCGAAGTGGAGATTCGGTCAATAGCAGCCGCGCTATACCTCTGGAGATCGTTGTTGCGCAGCTTTTCGATTGCCGCCAATTCCAGCAATTGTTCGCTGGTAAGATTCTGAAAATCGTCGGCCATGAGATAAATCCTGCTGAAAACGATTTCAAAAAAATGCATCTTAAAATCGGAGCGGCCGCGAGGCCGCTCCTGGCGTCCAATATCAAGCGTCCTTGAGCCCTAATGCAAAATCTGGCTGAGGAACAACTTGGTGCGCTCATGCTGCGGGTTGTCGAAGAATTCCGCTGGTGCGTTCTGTTCGACGATCTGACCCTGGTCCATGAAGATGACGCGGTTGGCCACCTGGCGGGCAAAACCCATCTCGTGGGTGACGCACACCATCGTCATGCCTTCCTCGGCAAGCTGGACCATCGTATCGAGCACTTCCTTGATCATTTCCGGGTCGAGCGCGGAGGTCGGTTCATCGAACAGCATGATGCGCGGGTTCATGCACAGCGAACGGGCAATCGCCACGCGTTGCTGCTGACCGCCTGAAAGCTGGCCCGGATATTTGTTGGCCTGTTCGGGGATCTTGACGCGCTCGAGGAAGTGCATGGCCACCTCGTCGGCCTTCTTCTTCGGCATCTTGCGCACCCAGATCGGGGCCAGCGTGCAGTTTTCCAGAATCGTCAGATGCGGAAACAGATTGAAGTGCTGGAATACCATGCCGACTTCGCGGCGCACCTCGTCGATCTTCTTCAGGTCGTTGGTAAGCTCGATGCCGTCAACGACGATCTTGCCGCTCTGGTGCTCTTCGAGGCGGTTGACGCAGCGGATCATGGTGGACTTGCCCGAGCCGGAAGGACCGGCAATGACGATGCGCTCACCGCGCATCACCTTGAGGTTGATGTCTTTCAGGACATGGAAGTCGCCATACCATTTGTTCATGTTGACGATGTCGACGGCGACATCGGTCTTGGACACGTGCAAGAGCGAGCGATCGACGTGTATTTCGTTAGGATCAACAACGTTTTCGGTTGCCATGATATAAGTACTCCCTAGCGTTTATGTCCTGTATCGAGCCGCTTTTCCATGAAAATGGAATAACGCGACATGCCGAAACAGAAAATCCAGAAGACAAAGCCTGCGAAAATCAGGCCGGATATGGGTGTTTGCGGAGAGATCCAGTTCGCATCGGAGAAGTGCTGCTTCACCGTCCCGAGCAGATCGAACATGCTGATCACGGTCACGAGGCTTGTATCCTTGAACAGGCCAATGAACGTATTGACGATGCCTGGGATAACCAGCTTCAGCGCCTGAGGCAGGATGATCAGGCCGGTCCCCTGCCAATAACTTAGCCCCAGCGAGGCCGCACCTTCATATTGCCCCTTGGGTATGGCCTGCAGACCGCCACGCACCACCTCGGCCATATAGGCGGAAGCGAAAAGTGCCACACCGATCAACGCGCGCAGGAACTTGTCGAAGGTGACCCCGGGCGGCAGGAACAGGGGCAACATGTAGCTCGCCATGAACAGCACGGTAATGAGCGGAATGCCGCGGATCGTCTCGATGAAGATGACGCAAAGCATCTTGATAATCGGCATTTTCGAGCGGCGCCCAAGCGCCAGCACGATACCGAGCGGCAGCGATACCGCAATGCCGACAAAGGAAAGCGTCAGGGTGACGAGCAATCCACCCCAATTGGCGGTCTCGACATATGAAAGGCCGAACCAGCCGCCAACCAGCAGGAAAAACGCGATAATCGGAAAAATGAAGAAGAAGACGATTGCGTTCGCTACCTTGAAGGGCGCTTTGGGGATGAGGAGCGGCACGAGGAGGAGCACGAACAGGATCGCGACCAGATTGACGCGCCAGTGCTGGTCCATCGGATAGGGGCCATACATGAACTGGTTGAAATTAGCGTTCACATACGCCCAGCAAGCGCCGGACCAGCCTTCCGGCTGGATACCGCCTTGCCCCACAGTCGAGCAAACCGACCTGTCGGGGCCGGACCAGACGGCATTGATGAACAGCCATTTGATCAGGCCGGGCAGGAACCAAATCAGCAGCAGAATGGCGAATATGGTGAGTGCCGAATCAACCGGCGTGGCAAAGAGGTTGGTGCGTATCCACCGAACGATACCCCTCTCCCCAAGCGGCGGAGTCTGGCCCTGGAGCATTTCGGTGCGCACGAAGCTGAGATTGTTATCCATGATCAGCGCTCCACCAGGGCCATTTTGGCATTGAACCAGTTCATGAAGATGGATGTCAGCACGCTGATGCTCAGGTAGACGACCATCCAGATGGCGACCACCTCGATCGAGCGGCCGGTCTGGTTGAGAATTGTACCGCCGACCGCGACGAGATCGGGATAGCCAACCGCGACCGCGAGGGACGAGTTCTTTGTCAGGTTCAGATACTGGCTGGTCAGCGGCGGGATGATGATGCGCATTGCCTGTGGTACAACCACCAGCCGTGTGGTCGGACCCGCACGCAGCCCAAGCGCATTGGCTGCCTCGGTCTGCCCCTTGCCCACACCACGAATACCGGCGCGGACGATCTCCGCAATGAACGAACCAGTATAGAAAGATAGCGCAAGAAAGAGCGACATGAATTCCGGGCCAATCAGCGCGCCGCCCTTCAGATTGAATGAGCCAAGGACCGGATAGTCGAAAGACAGCGGAAAACCTTTGATCGCCAGGGCAAGCAATGGCAGGCCAATGATGAGGCCGAGCGACGTGATACCGACCGGAAACTGCTGTCCGGTCGCCATTTGCCGCTTGGTGGCCCAACGACGGACAAGGAGGGCACCGACGATGCCGGCGATGAGGCCAACGCCTGCAAGCCAGGCGCCATCAGCAAACACCGGCGCCGGGAAGAAGAAACCCCGATTGTTAAGGTAGGTGCCGAACGGCAGGGTAATGCTCTGCCGCGCCTGTGGCAAAACGGACAGAACTCCCAGATACCAGAAGAAAATAACCAGCAGAGGCGGAATATTGCGGAATACTTCCACATAGACTGTGCAAATCTTGCGAATGAGCCAGTTGTGCGAGAGACGGCCTATACCGATAATGAAGCCAATCATCGTTGCCGTAATGATGCCGGCAACAGCAACCGTCAGCGTATTGAGGATACCGACCCACAAGGCCGTGATATAGGTGGAATCGCTCGTATATCTCAGGAAAGGACTGCTGCTGATATCGAAGCCGGAACGCCCATCGAGAAAGCCGAATCCGGATGCAAGATGCGCACGCTGCAGATTGGCAACCGTATTGTGGACGATCCAGTAGATCAGACCTGTCAGTACAAGGACGGTTATGGTCTGGAATATATAACCGCGAAATTTCGGATCGTATAAAAGCGATGCCTTGGCGCTGCTTCTACCGACAGGCGTGATATCCTGCGATGCCATTGACCCCTCGTTCATTCAAACGTTTGTTTTTATTATTTTTTTTCTTCAATTATGTATTTCAATCATGGATGAGGAGAAATGCCCCCTCATCCATAGTATCTGAGCCAGTACGATCAGCGGATCGGCATGGCGTACTGCAGACCGCCCTTGCTCCATTGCGCATTGATGCCACGGGCAATCTTGAACGGGCTTCCCGAGCCGATATTGTTCTCGAAAACCTCGCCGTAATTGCCGACAGCCTTGACGATGTTGACAACCCAATCGTTCGTCAGGCCAAGATCCGTGCCAAGCTTGGTATTTGCTTCCTGGCCGAGAACGCGCTTGATTTCCGTGTTGTCGCTCTTTGTCATCTCCTCGACATTGGCCTTGGTGATGCCAAGTTCCTCCGCGGTCAACAGGGCGTAGTGAGTCCACCGGATGATATCGGCCCATTGGGCATCGCCCTGACGCACAACCGGTCCAAGCGGCTCCTTCGAGATGATTTCAGGCAGAACGACGTGATCGTCCGGCGCAGTCAGTGCCAGCCGGTAGGCATAAAGACCAGATTGATCGGTCGTATAAACATCACAACGTCCGGAATCATAGGCGGCGTTGACCTCTTCAACCTTCTCAAACACAACCGGATTGTACTCCATCTTGTTCGACTTGAAGTAATCGGCAAGATTAAGTTCAGTCGTGGTACCCGACTGCACGCAAACGGATGCGCCAGACAACTGAAGGGCCGAATTGATGCCGGAGAGCTTCTTGGCATTGATCATGAAGCCCTGGCCGTCATAATAATTCACGCCAGTAAAATCGAAACCTTGGGTATCGCGGCTCAGTGTCCACGTGGTGTTGCGGATGAGCACGTCAATTTCGCCGGACTGGAGAGCCGGAAGACGATCCTTCGCCGACAGCGGGGTGAACTTTACCTTGGTTGGATCACCAAAAACGGCAGCGGCGACAGCGCGGCAATAGTCGACGTCGAAGCCTGACCATTCGCCCTTATCGTTCGGCGCAGCAAAGCCTGGTAGGCCCGTGTTGACGCCGCACTGCAGGAACCCCTTTTTCTTGACGTCCTCCAGCGTGGTGGCCGAGGCTGCGTTCGCCAGGAGAACCAGCGCCGAAACAGCAAGCGCGCCCTTCAAAACAAGATTTTTCATAACAAGTGTACCCTTTGGTTGTTGCCCGTCGTTCCCAGAGCGGAAAACTCGATATTGGCAGGTAGCCCCCTCATCCCTAAAAAGGGTCCAATACCGCTCCCATTCTCCTCTGCATCGAAGGGCATTCTGTCTCTTTGGTCAAGGGACAATCTTTGCTCAATATTATAGCAGGCAGGGACTTTCGGCTGCACATCGAATGATTTTTCGATTATTCGTTGTTCAAATCCGCTTTTCGTTCCCAAAAATGATCGCGAAAGCGCAAAACCGGCCAGAATCGGGTGCCCTCGGAGACAAAGGCAGTGCGGCGGCCAGCCAGGAAACGGGCGAGCCCAACTGTAAATAGAAAGCCGACACTGTAGCCGGCGACCACGTCCGTCGGATAATGTGCCTGGGCAATAATGCGGGTGAACGCGATGAACATCGTTGCCAGGATAATGGCGACACGCCAGCGCGGAAACCACAGCGCAAGGACGGCGCCGACCGCGCCCATTGTGGTGGAGTGACCGGATGGGAAGCTGGCGAAATTATACCCCGCCTCGAACGGTGAAAAGCTGTTGGGTCCGAGCGTATCTATGAATTTCGGTCTGGCGCGACCGATCAGGAATTTGGCGATATTGGTTATGATGCCCGAAAGTGCGATCGCCCAAAAGGCAAAGGTTGCTTGCGCGTAAATCAGTCCGAGCTGCGCCCTTCGGGTCCGCGCAAGACTTTTCCAGTCGATACCGATCAGGCAGACGCCTATGACAAAGGCCGGAACAAGATACCATTGCGACAGGCCGATATCGGTGAGGTGGCGCGTTTCGCGCAACGGACCGTGGCCTGACAAGGTGCGCGACAGGAATTCGTCATAGGGATGGAGGAGCAAGATGGCAAAGAAGATCAGCACAGCGGCCATGGTCATGGCATTCGTCCACGCCGGCGGCGTCGCCGGGTAGGCGGGCGCATTCATGCGCGCCAGGAAACGAACGATGGTATGACCAGCCCTGCCGAGGGCCGATCGCCTGGAACGCACATCCTCCGTCATCTTGATGTTCCGAAGCCTCTCCTGTTGCAACCGGCACGCTGCCGCATTATCGACTTCTACCGAAGCATACAAGATGTGGAGACGATCTCATGGATAAGCAACCGGGCAAGTCGGCAGAGCTGGGCATCAATACCAGGCTCGCCCATAGCGGTTATGACCCGCGCGACTATCACGGTTTCGTCAACCCGCCCGTTGTCCATGCGTCGACGGTGCTCTTTCCCGATGCCGAGACCATGGCCAGCCATAACCAGAAATACACCTACGCGACCCATGGCACGCCGACGACGGATGCGCTTTGCCGCGCCATAGACGAGCTGGAAGGCTCGGCTGGAACGCTGCTCGTGCCCTCAGGTCTCGTTGCCGTGACCCTCCCGCTCCTTGCCTATCTTGCTCCGGGCGATCACCTTTTGATGGTCGATTGCTGCTATGGTAACACGCGACACTTCTGCAATACGATGTTGAAGCAGTTTGGCGTCGAGGTGGAATATTACGATCCGCTCGTTGGCGCCGGTATCGAAAAGCTGATCAGGCCCAATACCCGGGTCGTCTTCACGGAATCACCCGGGTCCAATACTTTCGAAGTGCAGGATATTCCGGCGATCGTCGAAAAGGCCCATGCTGCCGGCGCTATCGTCATGATGGACAATACGTGGGCAACCCCGATCTATTTCAGGGCGCTCGACTATGGCGTGGACATTACGATCCACGCGGCGACAAAATATCCTTCCGGCCACTCGGATATCCTCATGGGGACAATCTCGGCCACCGAAAAGTGCTTCAAGAAGCTCGATGCAGCCTATACGGCACTCGGGCTTTGCGTGAGCGGCGATGATGCATACCAGATCTTGCGCGGGTTGCGCACGATGGGCGTTCGTATGGAGCGGCATGCGAAGAGCGCGCTCGAGATTGCAGCTTGGCTGGAAGGGCAGCAGGGCGTAGTCGAAGTTCTTCATCCCGGCCTTGGGAGTCATGCCGGCCATGCCCTGTGGAAGCGTGACTTCTCCGGTTGTGGCGGCGTGTTTTCCATTGTCATCGATGGCGGAGTGAAACAGGCGCATGCGTTCCTGAACGCACTCGAGATTTTCGGCCTCGGCTATTCCTGGGGCGGCTATGAAAGCCTGGCCTTGCACGTTCATCTAGGCGGCCGGGTCATCACCGGCCAGAACTATGCCGGACCGCTTATCCGACTGCAGATCGGCCTTGAAGACACCGCCGACCTCATCGCAGACATCGAGAAGGGTCTCGCCGCAGCAAGAGCCGTTTGAGATGGATAAAAAGATGGTGATTTCAACTCGTGCTCCGCGCTTGCTATGAAGAGCAAATGAACAGGTTCGCTGCAATCCTTGTGCTTCTGACAGCACTCTCCATCGGCTGGGTGCCAGTGTTTGCCGCGCCTGCCCGGCTGGCCGCGGATCTGGCAACGGATCACGTCTCGGCGACGATGCCGGCACCGACGCCTGTCCATATGCATCACGCCAACGTCTGTACCGAACAGAACGAGCACTGTGCTCAAGGCGCAAAGGCCCTCCATCCGGCGGTTTGTGCGGCCTGTATTGGCGTGCCGGCATTCACGCTTCTCGTTTCGGTCGCCGACAGGCCGAAAACCATCATCCCCCGCGGCGAGGAACTGCCGCTCGTAGCACAGGCTCCTGCCCCGCTGCCCCGTCCGCCGCGGCCTTGAACGATTTGGCATTATTCGTTCTTGCGCGCAGGCGGTCGGGCCGCAGCCTGTGCTTGATTTGATTGGCCCATGGAAAGTTCAAGACAATGAAAATGATTATGTTCCGCAGCGCAGCGCTGATCTGCGCCATGATGCTCGCCGCGCCGGCTTTGGCGCAGGACCACACATCGCACAAGGTGATGAATCACGATGCGATGGCAATGCCTGCGGGCGATCAGGGCGCCTCGTCGAAGGCGTTCGCCGCAGCCAATGCCAAGATGCACAAGCAGATGTCCATCAAGTTCACCGGCAACGCCGACAACGATTTCGTGCTCGGCATGATCGCGCACCACCAAGGCGCGATCGATATGGCGAAGGTCGAACTCGAATACGGCAAGGATGCTGAAATCCGCAAGCTTGCCGAAAGCATCATTGCCGCACAGGAAAGCGAGATCAATCAGATGAAAACCTGGCTGAAGAAGAACGGCGGCTGATGCCTGCAAAAAAATCCACCCGCCGCTTGGTAGGCGGCGGGTGGTTTTCGTTGTGATTAAACCCTACTGGTTTATCTCGTAGCCGGCGGCACGCTTTTGCATGCACAATTGCCAAAGGCTGTAGGCAGCATCGCCATAGGTCGATGTCCCCGCCTTGAACTCAGCTGAACGCAACGGCAACAAATCCTCTACGACATCCAGCGTGCGTGACGGAAGGATATCGGTGCAGGTCCACAGACGCCGGAACACAGTGCTGATGGCGACCCGCCTGTCGTTGACGTCTATCACTGGTTCATCGTTGCCGATTTCCCAGTCCTCAAGAGCGTCAATCGCATCCTGAAAGGCATTATGCAATATGATGGGCGCATGGCCGTCATGAAGTGGGTGCAGCAAACCAGGCATTCCTGTCTCCTCACTCTTGCGTTGCACTGCCGGGGGGCTCCCGGAAACAGAATCATAAGGGTGCGAAGGCTGTTTCAGCAAGCGCAATCTGCGAAACCAGACTAAATTGCTAGGCATATTGGATTAAATCGAGTTTTCGCTACAGTTTTAACTCTCACTATTAAACCAATTAGCGCATATCGCAGGCTAAACTTGTGAATATAATGAATTGTTGCATATGGTGGATTGAGGGAAAGTCATGCCACACCGGGTTGGCGCGGCCCCGCACTCAGGCAAAGACCAACGACTCAATACCGAAATTGCTTAGCCGCCAGGATTTGACGGCGCGGTTCAACTCGACTACATGTTAATTCCATTATTGGTATATTTTTTTCAGTACGGATTTTAGAACGATGTCCTTTATTGATCGTGTGGGATGGAAGCCCACGCAATACCTCACTACGGCTGCGATTGATCGATTGGTTCGTTTCCTGACGACGCAGGTCCGATCATTGGCAAAGGATATTCAGTCTTTTTCCTCCATGAGCGTGACCTCATGGAAGGATCTGGCTCAGTCCCGCGATGCAGGTATGATCCTGGACGGATTGCCGGAAAGCGAAGTCGCCAAGGTTGCCGAAATACTGCATAGAACGGGGACTTTTCGCCGCAATTCTGTAGCACTTGAGCTCGGCGCGGGGACCGGTATCCAGACTGCGGAACTCGCGTCCTGCGGCGGGTTCAGGAAAATATTGGCCGTCGAGCCCGAAGCCAGCAATTTCGAAGCCTTGACGCGAAGTATTGGGCAGAGGCAGCTGGAACACATCGTGCATTGCGTTCCATGCGCGGCTGGCATGATCGACGGCATGACAAATTTCAATGTCAATCTTGCCGACCGTTTGAGAAGTGGCATCAAACAGCGCAAACCCACCGACCTGACGGTCCGGGCGCCGATCAACACGGTCCGGACAATCCTCCACGATGCACAGGTACCGGCCAAAGACATCGGACTCGTGTGGATGGATATTGAGGGCTACGAATCGATGGCTTGCCTTTCGATGACCCTTCTCATGCAGTCCAGCGTACCGATCTTCATGGTCTTTTCACCGGATACGGCTCATCCCGCTCAGGCCGACAGTTTCCTGCGGTTTGTTTCGACCTACTATCATCGTTGCGTCGTCTTCGATCATTCAGGACCACGGATGACCTCGATCTCGGCCCTTCCCGTCGATCAGCCAGGTCTGCGGCTACTCCTCATCGATTGACGTCGGCTGTATCGCGAAGGCAGGACATTTTTTTCCGTCCATCTTGCCAAAGCGGCGCTGTTGGCCCATTCATGTCCCGGCCGCTACGCGATCGAGGATATTGGCATATGACGACAAGGCACCTTCAGGTGATCGTACTTACCGCATTGCTCGCCGGTTGCGGCAATATTCAGGGACAGCTCGACAACGAGAAAATCTCGTCGCTCCGTTACGACACCGTAGAGTGTCCGACACTTATCGCCCAGCGCAATCAGGTGATGGCCCAAGTCAGCACTTTGACCAACGGCGCGGGCTACCAGGATCCAAATGTCATTACCGGCTTTGGACCGATCCTACCCGACTATCGCACGGCCAATCAGAAACAGGCTGGTGCACTGCAGGGTCAGGTCGATTCGATGACTCGTTCCATTGATCGGCGCAAGTGCGCCGGCTGATCCTGCCCGCGCTCACAATCGATTCCCAATGAGTCGAAGCCGGGAAGCCGATATAAAGCCCCGCTATATTTCAAATATTGACGTCAGTACTCATATTTATTTTCGTTGCTCCTCCAGATTTACAATAGGTTGCAAACGTTGTTTCTTGTGGCGATCCGTCTCCCGACCGAGCGGGACGGAAGGCGAATCGGAGGCACCATCATGATCTTGGGCATGACAGCGTTTACTTTATTCCACGTAGTTTTAAGTCTTATTGGCATTGTATCCGGCTTGATTGTCCTGGCGGGGCTGCTGAATGCCGACAGGAAAGAAGGGTGGACACTTCTCTTTCTCGTTACAACCGTTGGCACCAGCGTCACAGGTTTCCTGTTTCCTTTCGGTGGCTTCACGCCCGCGATTGGCGTGGGCATCATCTCCATGATCTTCCTCATCGCGGCGATCATGGCCTTTTACGCCTTTCGCCTCGCCGGGTCCTGGCGCTGGATTTACGTGGTGAGTGCAGTCGTGTCGCTCTATCTGAACGTTTTCGTCCTTGTCGCGCAGTCGTTCCAGAAAATACCGGCGCTCAATGCACTGGCGCCAACAGGATCGGAACCGCCCTTTGCAATCGTTCAGGGCATCGTTCTCGTGCTGTTCGTCATTGGTGGCTTTCTTTCACTGCGGCGCTTCTACCCAGTCGCGGCCTAAGCTACACACTCAAAGAAATACCAAGCCGATCAACTGCGTGCAGCGCCGCGATCACAGCAATTCTTGTCGATTTGAGGCCGCTTTACCTCACGGGATGTTGAATATAGAGGCTCCAATGTTACCAGAGTCCGAATCAATCTCAGTTGAATCGGAGCAAAACTCGGAGTACACATATCCGTTCAAGCAATGAATAAGCTTTCAGCCTTCTGGCAATCGCCCCAAACCTTGACCAGAAGGTCATTTGCTCTTCTCCAGGGAGTGACGAAATGGGAGACGTGACGCTTCATCTACCCCATAAAGCAAGCTGTGCGACGCCACAAATAATGGAAAAAGTCCGCGAGGAAATGCCAAAGAAACCGGCAAGCCCGAATAAGCTTTCGGATATTCTAAGACGTGCGAAGGGCGGATTTACCCATCGCCGGTTCAAACAACATTCGGCTTAACCGAACACGTATAAGACAAAACAGTATCCCACGTGCCCCTGGCCCGCCTCGGTGGTATTAGTATTTGGTGTTGCTGCATCGCTCAGCATCAGAAATTTGTATATTTGACTATTCCGCAGTATGATACTGCAACAGTAACAGTTGAGGTTACGGCTGCGCGTGCGTTACTTGTCTATCAGGCGACCCCGCATTGGCGAATTTGACAAGTGTTCCTCCCCACGTTTCTGCCGTATCGGCGAACGAATGGAATCGATCATCGGTAGCGACAATTGGCGGTCATGGTGCGCTTTCGATCTAGTTCCATAGCCTGAATTGTTGAGTTGTTTTCATACTGACACTATGGCCTGATGCGACCTGAGCCGACCGATAGCTTAGGCTCTAAGTCCTCTTAACCACTGTTTTCATTGGCAGATGTGGGGAGGCACCAATGGAGGAGGATGACAAGAAGGACAAAGAGGACTACTCCCCATACCTGACCTCGATCTGGGGCTACCTCATCATCTTTTTGATCATCATACCGGTTGCCTTGTACTTGGGCCGTCAATTCGGAAGGTGAATACTTGTGTCGTTAATTGGCTTCAACAAGAGGGCGAAGACCCCCGCAACAGGTCCACATATGCTTGCCGGCGACGACAACGCGGCGTGTTTCGACAGCGAGTTCAAAGCATATCTCTATTGGCCGCTGGCGATCGTCATGGTCGCAATGTCAGTCGGCAGCTACCTCGTCGGAATGTATTTCGCGTCCTGACATCAGCGAGGAGCCTCGTACTCCGGAACCTTGTTCTCATCACCGAAAATCAGTTTGCTAGGATCATCCTGGATTCGTGAAACGCCCTGTTCAATCGCCTCGACCGAACGGCGGCTGGCCGAGACGAAACTCTGCACCTCGCGCAGTTTCGGACCGGTAAGATTGGCGATGGTGTTTATGATCGAGGCCAGGCGAACGTTCAGGTCCTTGGCCTGCTGCTGATACGCCTCCAGTTGGGTTCGCACCTGGCTGAGCGTACTTTCCTTGTCGTTGGAAAGTTCCTTGTCGACTTTGATCAGCGCATTGTCGATCTTGACCGAAGCATCGTTGACCCGCGCGATCACATCGCGCGCATCGTGCATTATGTCGCCGACCTTGCTTGCCCGTTGCCCATAATCATCGATGAGGTCCGTGCTCGCAGCGAGCTTGTCGGTTGCGGCCTTGGCCTGCTTGATGCTGTCGAGAAACGGCCCCTTGGTTTCCGCCACATATTGCTCGGTGGCCGTCGTAGCCTTGTCCACGCGATCTATCCAGTCCTGCGCGGTTTGAACGAGCGTCTTCAGCGACGTTGGATCAATGTCCATGCGCGCGACGGTATCTTCCTTGTCCGCTTCCTCCAGCAATTTCGGCTCATAGGCCTTACCGCCCTTGAGTTCGAGGTAGGCCCGTCCGGCGAGCAGTTCGAACGCCAGCGTCGCCACTGTAGAGCGGGTGATTGGCGTATTCGAGTCGATCTCGGTCTGGACAATCACGGCATCGGGATTGGTCGAATCGATGAACAGGCGGCGCACCTCACCAACCTTGAGGCCGTTGAAATAGACAGGGCTCTTGGCCGCAAGGCCCGTAACGGAACCTGGCACCCTGATCTCGAGCGTCGTGGTCTCGCGGTTGTCTCCATAACGCCCGATCCAATAGAAGAACCAGAACGCGAGGAGACACACCACGACGCTAAAAACCGCTACGAGCAAATAGTTGGCTTTGGTTTCCATCGAGTTTCTGGCGCGACTCCGCAGCTGGGATGACTATGTCCCATTAAAGCCTTCAGCCAGGGCAAATCAATGGCGCAGCCCACTCAAAGCGTGCTCATACCACCATCGATGGTGAATTCACTGCCAACGAAATAGGAGGCTTCATCGGAGGCGAGGAAGACGACCGTCTTTGCCACTTCGCTCGGCCGACCGAAACGCCCGGCGGGTATTCGCGCCAGCGCCATGGCCTGCGTATCGCTCTCGGTCATGCCGAGCTTGCCGTAGAGCGGCGTCGCTATCGGTCCAGGACTGACGGCATTAACGCGAATGCCGCGCGCTATCAGCTCGCCTGACAGCGTCCTGGCCAGCGTCAACAACCCGCCCTTCGTCAGCGCATAGACGCTCGACGTCGGATCGCCGATGCTGGCATTGATCGACGTATTGAGCACGATCGAAGCCGGATTGGCGAGTATCGGCAGCAAGGCCTGGATCAGGAAATACGGGCCCTTCAGGTTGATGGGATACCGAGCGGTCGAAGGCCGCCTCGTCCCATTGCTCGACCGGCTTGAATTCGGCGACGCCAGCATTGACGAAGAGAATATCGAGCTTCCCGAATGCCTTTGCCACTGTCTCTGCCACGGTCTTCTGTTCCGTGACGTTGCCCGCATCGGCTCGGATGATCAGTACTTCACTGCCGAGTTCTTTGCGGGCGCGCTCAATCGTTTCCGGGTTGGTACCGGTAATGGCGACACGTGCGCCTTCAGCGGTAAACTGGCGCGCGGTCTCAAGACCAATTCCGCTGGTACCGCCGGTTATAAGTGCTGTCTTGTCTTTAAGACGAAGCATGATCGGATTCCTTTCCATGACGTGCTCGGCTCGGCCCGAATGGATCCTCGCCGCTTGTTGCGGAAAGTATGGTGCTTGAAAGGTGATCCGATTAGTCTGCGAATGCAGGAACTCACATTCGGGATTGTCGAACAATGATGAAGCTGGAAGGCATATCGACATTTGTTGCCGTGGCCGAGGCAGGCTCGATCACCGAAGCGGCCCGGCGGCTGCGCCTGTCAAAGTCCATCGTCAGCGAGCGGCTTGCCGAACTTGAGCGTCAGATCGGTGCAGTGCTTCTGCACCGCACCACCCGCAAGCTGACGCTGACCGAGGACGGCACGGCCTTCCTCGAGCGCGCGGCGCGCATTAGCAGGGATGTCCAGGAAGCGGCGGCCGAGATGGCGGAGCGGCGTGGCATGCTGGTAGGGCCGTTACGAATATCAGCACCGGTCACTTTCGGACGCATGCACCTTGGCCCTGCCCTCTTCCCATTTCTCCTCACCCACCCCGACATTGAACTTACTGTCGATCTTGACGACCGCCGCGTCGATGTGGCCGCGGGCGGCTATGATGCCGTGCTGCGCCATGGTGCCATTGCCGATTCACGGCTAATGACATGGCGACTGGCAACGAGCCAGCGCGTTTTGCTCGCCTCGCCGGCCTATCTCGACAAGCATGGAACTCCGCGCTCCATCGACGAACTCGATCGGCACAAGGGGATTTTCTATGCCAATCGTGGCATCGCAGACTGGAGCTTCGCCACGGCAAAGGGCGTTGTCATGGTGCGCGGCCGGATTGGGTTGCAAGTCAACAATGGCGACATGATGCGCGACGCTGCCATTGCGGGTATCGGCATTGCCCTGTTGCCGACCTTTGTGGCGTCCGCCGCGATCAAGGCAGGTCAATTGCAGGTTATTGATGTCAACGTGAAACCAGAGATCGAGCATATCTACATTGCCCATCCGGAAGGGCGGATGCCCGCGGCCAAGCTCAGGGCGCTGGCGGACCATCTGCGCAGCGCTTTCGGTAGCCCCGCCTACTGGGACTGCTAGATCTTCGCTTACCGCCGATTGATGACCGCATTTGCAAGAAGGAGGTGACAATGATTACAGGTTCTCAATGCCGGGCAGCGCGAGCGCTGGTTGAATATACGCGAGATCGCCTCGCGATTGCCGCGGGGGTGAGCATCGACACCATCGAGGCATTCGAGCGTAAGCTCGAAAACCCCGACCGCGAACATATCCTTGCGCTGCAGTCTGCCCTTGAAAAAGCGGGGGCGGTTTTCATCGCGGAAAATGGCGGCGGCATCGGCGTTCGACTGAAATTCACCCGGTCGGAAACGCGACGTATTGCAACGCTGGAAGGCGAAGGCGGTATCGTCGCGCACGATGACGTTCCCTGATGGGGATGTACCTTTGGCGGGAACCTTTTACTCGCAGATTTGTTCAATCAAAGATATAGTTTTCGTTGAATCCGCGGGAGAAATACGATGTCGATTAGATCGTCAATTGTTGTGGCAATAATCGGGCTATCGAGTCTTGCCGTCTCAGGCTGCGTCGAAACCAGCGGACCCTATTACGGCGGCTATGGGGGATATGGCGGCTACTACGGCACCACCTATTATGACAATGGTTTCTATAACGGGCCGAGTTACAACCGGTATCGGTATGATCGGTATCAGTATGATCGGTACCGCGATGACCGCTACCGCTACGATAGTGGTCGTGACAACCAGCGGCAATATGTCCGCCGGGAAGACAATCGCCCAAGCTCCAATCCGCAGCCAAACGCATCTGGGCAGGCGAACGCAAATTGGCATCAACGGAACGGCGACCGGAACCAGCAAATTTACATTCCGGAACCCTATTTCGGGGGGTCCGGGCGGTCGCATCAGTAATCGCGAATGATTGACTTAAGGCGCTCCAACTCAGGGAGGGTGCCTCTTGCCGCAAAGCCAAGCAAAAAATCAATGCGTCCAGGGTTGCTTGCGGTCGAAGCGGAAGTTTTCAGAATAGGAAACCACGCGGCGGCGCGTTTCCTTGGGCTCCTGGACCGTATAGGCGATGCCGTTCTTGCGGGCGTAGGTAATCGCTTCTTCCTTCGTTTCGAAGGTGAGGCGGATCTGGCTCTTCATGTCGCGTGACGAGGTGTAACCCATCAACGGCTCAACCTTCCGCGGCTGTTCTGGCTCATATTCGAGCGTCCAGGTATCGGCCTTGGCCTTGCCGGATTGCATCGCTGTTTTTGCTGGGCGATAGATACGTGCTGCCATGGAAGAAACCCCTTTGTCTGCAATTCCGATATATTACAGGCTTTTGACGAACTCCAGCAGCATCTTGCTCGAAGTGGTCGGAGCGGCAGGATTCGAACCTGCGACCCTCTGGTCCCAAACCAGATGCGCTACCAGACTGCGCTACGCTCCGTCCGATCTTGGACGCTGGTTTCCCTAGAGTTTTCGCTCTCGGAACGCAATAGCCGAAATCGACAAAAAGAACAAAAATGGAAAATTAGGCATACGGTGGGACCTTACGGCACAAAAAGTCCCACCAAATCCCCACGGGATGTTCTCCGGTTGTTCTGGAGGGAAGACTATGCATGAACCCGCAGCGTTGCATTTTAGCGCATGGTCAATGACTGGCCAAAGGAATGCAAATCGGCAATTTGGTTGGGATGAAATTAGAATACCCCGGTGACGAAGCGGTCGGGCTTCGAACCTTCGCGATAGAGCGCGCTGACCGCAACCGCGGCAACCATGCCCATGGCAGCACCTCCCAGCACGTCGCTGGCATAGTGTGTACCGACATAGACGCGCGAGAGGCATATCAGAAGTGCGGCGCCTAGAAATGCGATTCCGCGCTTGGGCAAGCCGTCCAATAGGAATGCTGTTGCGATTGCGAAGGCCGCCGTTGCGTGATCTGACGGAAAGGACCAATCCACGCTTGGACTGACGATGAGGTGTGTCAGTCCGCTGTCATAGGGCCGCACCCTGTGCTCAAACAGGAAAATGATCTGGTTGAGACCGAGACCTAATAGAAAGGACAACCCAGCCGAAACGCAGACGTGCCTGACGTGAAGCCGTTCGCTCTTGCTCCACCACTGCACGATGACCAACAGAACCAACAGGGGTACGCCGAAGTTGGTGACCGCCTGCATAACCGCATCAAGAGACGGGTAACCGCCTGCGGGAGCATTGATCCAGCGTGTTATTGTCTGATCCATGGGCTTGTCTCGTCAGTTATTCTTGGGTTGGATTGCAGCAGCATGAAAGAGCGTCAAATACATCGGATTTTCCTGGCCAGCGTGCTCCTGAAGGGAGCGCACGCTATCCTCGAGTGTGTCGGGGGCATTCTGCTTTTCTTGGTCAGCACATCCACGATCACCAACGTCGTCAATGCGATCACCCAGGAAGAGTTGGTCGAGGACCCGAGGGACTTTTTTGCTACCCATTTGCTTGAATGGACCCAAAGCTTTTCGCTCGAAACAAAGCATTTTTATGCCTTCTATCTGTTGAGCCACGGCATCGTCAAATTATTGCTGGTGATTGGACTTCTGAGGAACAAGCTCTGGTCATATCCGGCATCGCTAGTCGTCCTGGGCCTGTTCATCGTTTACCAAGTGTACCGCTATTCGTACACCCATGGAGTGGGCCTCATCCTGCTCACCGCCCTTGACGTCGTTGTCATCGGCCTGATCTGGCATGAGTATCGTCTCGTACGAAAACATTTGCCGCTCCAGTGAGTTCGGGGCGCGCCTAAAACAAAGTTCGACCAAACTCGCTACCGGAGCCGCTCCATGTTGTTCCATATCGTTTTGAAATCAATCGAGGCAACGTTCTTGGCGTGGGTTTTTGTGTTGTGACATTCCGACCCGTATCCAACAGAAATGGGTGGTCGAGGGGAGATGGCAATGCACATGAAGAAGTTGAACAAGCTAAGATTCGACGAGGATACCGGGACGCTGAAGATTGCCGGTGAGAACGGCTTTGGCAAGGAGATAAGAATGGCTATATGGACGTATCCGACCCAGAAACATCCGTGCGGTTCACGCTCCTTACCGGCGTTCGCCTCGAGGAGGTTGTCGGCCTCGAATGGACCAACGTTCGCTTTCATACACGCGACTTCACTGTTTGGGGTAAGGGCAAGGATGGGCTCAAGAAAGAGCGCACAATCCCGATGATCAAGGCCGTCTACGCCCTCTTATGGTCGCTAAAGGATGACCATGCGACCGCAGTCTTTACCTATATCGCCAACCTACCAGCGACGGCCGCACAAAAAAATTCTCGGTATCCGGTCACTACAACGGGCTGAAGACGGAATGGCAGCGCACAAGGGAACGTTGCGAAAAGGCTGGTCAATCGATTCAAGAAGGCAATAGCCTAAAACTGGAAAAAGCCACAAAACGCAACAAATGGCCTGCACAGGTTTCATGCGGCGCCGAAAGTCCCACGGAATTTCCCACCGAGGTCTGGACAGGTTCGCGGCTGGTGGACGGTCGCTCGAAGGACGTTGGCAACCACCTAGCTCGGTGCAGGCCAAGAAGATATCTCCGCCAAATTTGTTACCGTAACGTACTTCCTCTCAACCCCCGCGAGGTGGATCGTCCCCAATGCAAGCATTTGCAGCTTGGTTATGTTGCCGGCCGATGCTCTGCCCGCTTGTCGCCGCGCAAGACGGTTCTCTTCAGCTAGCGACGAGTATCAATAAACAATCACGCATTTTCTACAGTCAGATCAACAAACATTGGGAGATCAAGAATGACCGATATTGATGATCGATCGAGTTTGCCATCAAAGGGCACCCCGACGAGCGGATTGAAAATGAAGCTGTTGGCCTCCAGCTTTGCGTTTCTCGCCTCCGCCGCATTGATGACGGCACCTGCGAAGGCGCAAGGCACGCCCGCGAAACCAAACATTCTCCTTATTGTTTCTGACGACACCGGCTGGGGTGACTTGGGACCGTATGGCGGTGGTGAGGGCCGCGGTATGCCAACGCCCAACATCGACAAGCTTGCCGATTCCGGTATGACCTTCTTCGACTTCTACGCGCAACCGAGCTGCACGCCTGGGCGGGCCGCGATGTTGACAGGGCGCATCCCGAACCGCAGCGGTATGACAACAGTTGCTTTCCAGGGCGAAGGCGGCGGGCTGCCGGCGGCCGAATGGACGCTCGGTTCGGTGTTGAAGCTTGGCGGTTACGACACGTACTTCACCGGCAAGTGGCATCTCGGCGAAGCCGACTACGCATTGCCGAACGCCCAGGGCTTCGATGTGATGAAATATGTCGGGCTCTATCACCTCAACGCCTATACCTATGGCGACCCGACATGGTTCCCCGACATGGACCCGAAATTGCGGGAGATGTTCCAAAAGGTAACCAAGGGAGCGCTCTCGGGGAAGGCCGGCGAAAAGGCGGTTGAAGACTTCAAGATCAACGGCCAGTATGTCGATACGCCGACGGTCAATGGGGCCGAGGGTGTCGTCGGCATTCCTTTTTTTGATGGCTATGTTGAAAAGGCCGCGCTTGGCTTCCTCGACGACGCGGCAAAATCCGACAAGCCGTTTTTCATCGATGTCAACTTCATGAAGGTACACCAGCCGAACCTGCCGGCACCGGAGTTCGAGCACAAGTCCATGTCGAAATCGAAGTTTGCCGATAGCATCGTCGAGCTGGACACCCGCATTGGCCGCATCATGGACAAGCTCCACGAGACGGGCCTGGATAAAAATACGCTGGTGTTCTACACCACCGACAACGGTGCCTGGCAGGATGTCTATCCGGACGCGGGTTACACGCCATTCCGTGGCACCAAGGGTACCGTCCGCGAGGGCGGCAATCGCGTTCCGGCAATTGCGGTGTGGCCCGGGAAGATCAAGCCGTACTCCAAGAACCACGATATCGTGGGTGGCCTCGATCTGATGGCGACATTCGCCTCCGTTGCCGGGGTGACTCTGCCGGACAAGGACCGCGAAGGCCAGCCGATCATCTTCGACAGCTATGACATGTCGCCGATCCTCTTGGGAACCGGCAAGTCGCAGCGAACGTCATGGTTCTACTTCACCGAGAATGAACTTTCGCCGGGCGCGGCACGTGTCGGCAACTACAAAGCCGTGTTCAATCTGCGCGGTGACAACGGCGCCCCGACCGGGGGATTAGCAGTAGACAGTAACCTGGGTTGGAAGGGTGCCGAAAAGTACGTCGCTACGGTTCCACAGGTCTTCGATCTATGGCAGGACCCGCAGGAACGCTATGATATCTTCATGAACAACTATACTGAGCGGACATGGACGATGGTAACCATCGGTGCCGCTATAAAGGACTTGATGGCGACATACATAAAGTATCCGCCGCGCAAGCTTCAAAGTGCGAGCTATACTGGCCCAATCGAAATATCGAAATACCAGCAATTCCAGTGGGTGCGGGACCAACTGACCAAGGAAGGGGTGGATATCCCGATGCCAACCGGAAACTGACGGACAAGAGAACTGACAGAGCTGAGAATGGGGGGCGGTGCTGGAAAGTGTCGCCCTTTATCATGATTTTCTTCGAGCGGGGCGAGCGAGACTTTGGCCGGCTCGTCGCATGGCGGCCGAACACCGCTTGCTGAAAGCGAACAAGGGATCGGACCAAACCGGATCTGCCTATACACGATGGCGAAGCGCATTGACCACGACCGCGAATGCGGGCGAAGTTTGGCGTCTGCTCGGATAGTAAAGATGGTAGCCGGGGAACAGCGGACACCAATCATCGAGCACCTGAATCAAACGTCCGTCAGATATGTACGCCTGCAGCAAGTCCTCCGGCATGAACACCAGCCCCATTCCCGCCAGGGCGGCGTTCAACCTGAGAGCAATGTTGTTAAACACGAGTTGGCCTTCAACACGGACACGCAATTCACGGTGATCTTTTTCGAACTCCCACGCATAGATACCGCCGTGGGTTGGCAAGCGCATGTTGATGCAAACATGGTCGGTCAGATCCTGGGGATGCTTTGGTTTCGTATGGCTGGCGAAATAGGAGGGTGCACCTGCAACTGCCATGCGCATGTCCGGCCCAATCCGCACGGCGATCATGTCTTTGGCCACCTGTTCCCCAAGTCGTACGCCGGCATCATAGCGTTCGGCTACGATGTCTGTCAGACCGTAGTCCACGATCACCTCCACGGTAATGTCCGGATAGTCCGGAAGCAGCTTCTCCAGCGCCGGCCAGATAAGCGCCGCTGCGGGATGTTCGCCTGTGGTGATGCGGATTGTGCCAGCCGGCTTGTCGCGGAATTCACTCAGCGCAGCAAGTTCGCTTTCGATCTCATCCATATGTGGGCCAACAGTCTGAAGCAACCGCTCGCCTGCCTGTGTCGGTGAGACACTACGGGTATTGCGGGTCAACAGCCTCACACCAAGCCGCTTTTCAAACCCGGTGATCGTGTGACTAAGGGCGGACTGCGAAATCCCGAGCGTGGCCGCAGCTTTTGTGAAGCTCCTGACCCGCGCAACGGCGATGAAAGCGGCAAGATCGTTGATTGGTTGGCGTCGCATTTATGAATGATCCTCATAAGGCCATGCGACATTTACCACCTAATCCTAGCTAATCGCACCCACTAAATGACCACCAGCGTTTCAATGGATCGCCAACGGTCAAAAGGACATCGTCATGAACATCAAACGAAACGGATCCACGCCATCCGCCAAGGGATCTGCCGACTATTTCACCGGGATGGTCCGCATAGACGCACCGTTTCAGGGCAGCGCGCCCGCACGAGTTGGTGGCGCAACAGTCACCTTTGAGCCCAGTGCCCGTACTGCATGGCACACTCATCCGTTGGGACAAACGCTGATTATCATTTCCGGACACGGACGCGTTCAGCGTGAAAGCGGCCCTGTCGAAGACGTCAGCGCGGGCGATATCGTCTGGTTTGAGCCAGGTGAAAAGCACTGGCATGGAGCATCTCCCACCAACGCAATGACACACATCGCCATTGCCGAAGCCCTCGACGGCCAGGTCGTCGACTGGATGGAACACGTCACCGACGAAGATTACCAAGGTTAATCAGGAGAGACCACAATGCAGAAACGCAAACTCGGAAACAGCGATCTAGAGGTGTCGGCAATAGGCCTTGGCTGCATGGGATTAAGTTACGGCTACGGTCCGGCCACAGAAACAAAAGAGGCAATCAAGCTCATCCGGACAGCATTCGAGCACGGTGTCACTTTATTCGATACTGCCGAGGCATATGGACCTTACAAGAACGAAGAACTGCTTGGTGAGGCGCTCGCTCCCTTTCGCGAAAAGGTGGTAATCGCGACCAAGTTCGGATTCGAGTTCAACACCGAAGGCGGCCAGAGTGGCATGAATAGCCGATCCGATCACATACGGATCGTTGCCGAGGCAGCACTCAAGCGCTTAAGAACTGACGTCATCGACCTCTTTTATCAGCATCGCGTCGATCCGGACGTACCAATTGAGGATGTCGCCGGAGCGGTGAAGGAACTGATCGAAGAGGGCAAGGTCAAGCACTTCGGACTTTCGGAGGCAAGCGCTCTGACAATTCGCCGGGCCCATACAGTCCAGCCTGTGACGGCCCTTCAGAGTGAGTACTCCCTCTGGTGGCGCGAGCCTGAACAAGAAATTATTCCGACGCTTGAGGAATTGGGAATTGGTTTTGTTCCATTCAGCCCGTTGGGTAAAGGCTACCTGACAGGAGCGATCAACGAGGCGACAACTTTTGACAGCAAAGACTTTCGCAATATTGTTCCCCGTTTCACCGCCGAAGCACGCAAGGCCAACCAAACTCTTGTCGATTTGTTGAGCGGCATCGCAGCAAAGAAGGGATCGACATCGGCTCAAATCGCCCTCGCCTGGCTGCTGGTCCAGAAACCGTGGATCGTTCCAATCCCCGGAACAACGAAACTGCATCGTCTCGACGAGAATATTCGCGCGGCTGACGTCACGCTGACAAGCGATGAATTGCGGGAAATTGAAGAAGCCGTGTCAAAGATTGAAGTGCACGGTGATCGCTATCCGGCCCATCTGCAGGCTCGTGTCGGCCGATAATCGCCAAAGAGGAGCATGACAACATGCGGTTGGACGGATTTTCTCGGCGCGACGCGCTGAAGAGCGCTGCACTCCTGTCTCTTTTGGCAGGATCAAGCGTCTCCGCTGGACCTGGCTGTGGCCCGCAACTACCCCCAATGCAAGACCCCTTATTGCGTTCTACTCACGCACAGGGAACACGCGTGTGATCGCGGACGGAGAAAAAAGATGAGCGATAATATCGAAGGCAAAGTCGTCGTTATAACGGGCGCAAGCAGTGGCCTTGGCGAAGCGACCGCCCGCCGCCTTGCCAGGGATGGGGCAAAAATTGTCATCGGCGCAAGGCGTATCGAGCGATTGCGGGCCTTGGCGCAAGAGTTATCGCTACACGAAAACGCCGTAATGCAGACCGACGTGAGGGACCGCGAACAGGTCAAGCAACTCGTTGATCGCGCAGTCAGTGTTCACGGGCACTTGGACGTGATCATCAATAATGCAGGCCTGATGCCCCATTCACCGCTTGAACGAGGGAGGGTGGACGATTGGGACCAGATGATCGACGTAAACCTCAAAGGTGTGCTTTACGGCATAGCGGCTGCGCTGCCCCACATGATGCGCCAGAAAACGGGTCAGATCATCAATGTCTCATCGGTTGCCGGCCATAAGGTCGGCCCGGGAGGAGCAGTTTATGCCGCCACAAAGCATGCTGTGCGCGTTATATCCGAAGGTTTGAGGCAGGAAGTAAAGCCCTACAATATACGCACGACCATTATATCTCCCGGCGCGGTCGCGACTGAACTGCCGAACAGCATCACCGAGCAGGATGTCGCCGATCGCGTGCGGCAATTGTATGATCGCGTCGCCATTTCTCCGGACTCGTTTGCAAGTGCTGTGGCGTTCGCCATGAGCCAGCCTGAGGATGTCGACATCAACGAAATCCTGTTCAGGCCGACCAGCCAGGAATATTGACGATATGAGACTGAGGCTGCTTTGCGGGACCAGGAAGCCGATGGCCGGGATGAATGTACGTTGGTCTATGCTGCATCTCCAAATGAATACCCGCCAAAGCCGCGGATAAAATTTTATCGAACAGGTAAACGTGCGCTTAGCCTCGGGTGGCTATGCTTTGGCCATGGAGAAAGAAGACTACCAGGCTAACTGGCGCGGCGCGCGGCGATATCAATTTGACGAAGAAGCGCGCCTAAAGAAGCAGGCGCGTGACGGCGTCGTCAAATTCCGGCGCGTAAAATGGGCTGACCCGGAACAGAAGCTGAAGGTCCTTGTTGAAGACCTTCAGCAGGTGCCAGAGCAACGCCCTTGGCTCGATCGGCACGTATCAATGCCGGAATCTGAAGCGAAGGTTAAGGTTCTTGTCGAGGGGGATCTTCACGGGGATGTTGAGCCAAAGGCATGGCTGGAGCGCATACCAACCAGAATATTTTGGCTGCTAACATGTATCACTGGCGTCATCGCGTTCTGTATGGCCGCGTTTCTAGCGCACACGTAGCCCAGTTATGGCGCATGACCGTCAAGGCGGCCAGGACGGCGTCTTTGAGATGAAGGACGGCCAAATTCTTCGGAACGCATGAGCGGACCGCCAAATTCCGGGTGCCGGCTGTCTCTGGTGTTTGAAAACCTGCGTTTGCTAGCGGCTTGCCGTATCTTTTTCCGTGTCAAAGGCTTGCACAAAATATTGCTTCTGCATGGCCTCCAGCAGATCGTAGGGAGGTCGGCCTGCCTCAGGCCTGTGCCAGCGAATCTCAAATGACACGACCGATTCCGTTTTTCCGGGTGTCCGGTATATGTTCAAGAAGTGTGCCCTGTAGCCGAGTGGTCCGATGATGCTCTGGATGTCGGGAATGGCGCCGCTGAGATTATGGACGATGGATAGCCGTGCCCGCTGCTCACGCGGGATAAGCGGGTCGATCCGTTTGAACAGCCATAGAACGACATACGCAATCGCAGTCGCAGCGGCGGCAAGTCCAATTTGGCCGCTCCCAAAGGCAAGTCCTATCGCAGTCATCACCCACAACGTCGCTGCGGTCGTAACGCCGGTCACAAGGTTGTCTCGCTTCAGGATTGTACCGCCGCCGATGAAACCCACGCCGGTGAGAATTCCGAGAGGAAGGCGCAAGACGTCCATGTTGACGAACGAGTTGGGTTCCTTGCCCACGATTGAAACGAGAAGATTGGCCAGGACCATCGTGATACAGGCCGCAAGTCCCACGAGAATCGTGGTTCTGAATCCAGCCGCATGACCACTTGATTCCCGGTTGAGGCCGATCAAGGCACCGGCAATGATGGTGAGCAATATGCGAACGGAAATGTCGTCCCAGGTCGGATGAAGTGGCATTCGTCGGATCCCCTTCCTCGACAAGGATTGCAAATCGGTACAACAAGTTCCAGCGCAATTTTACGCGGGTCGCTCTTTGCGAAGAGCAGTCATTTTCTGGCAAAAATGCAGCCGTCTGGGTCAACCTGTATAAGGCGATAATGGCTTGCGAAATTATCTCATACTATTATTGTGCAGTGCAGCAACTTTTTGCTCGCAACTGCGTTATTGGTGATCAGCGCCGTTCGGGTCGTTGACTGGAAAGGCCATCGACATGAGAAATATCGCTGACACTATCAAACGTCTGAATAGCCACCACACATTAAAGTCCTCTCCTCTTGCGTTAAATTCGAACACGCGGTTGCAGCCGCTGGTCGACTTCGGAACGAATCCAGGCGACCTGCTCGCATGGACTTATATTCCGACAACATTCAAGCCGGGATCGCCCCTGGTGGTCGTCTTGCATGGCTGCACGCAAACAGCCGCCACCTACGACCATGGCTCCGGCTGGTCGGAACTCGCTGACAGGCATGGACTTGCCCTGCTCTTTCCCGAACAACAGAGATCCAATAATCCAAATCTTTGTTTCAACTGGTTTGCCACCGCCGACACAAGCCGGGGCCAAGGCGAGGCGCATTCGATCAGTCAGATGGTGGTGACTTTGGCGGATCGATATTCCGTCGATCGGGGAAGCATTTACGTCACAGGTCTGTCGGCAGGCGGCGCCATGACCGCAGCGATGCTCGCAGCCTATCCTGAATTGTTCAAGGCCGGGGCGATCATTGCGGGCTTGCCGTTCGGTACGGCGTCGACTGTCCCCGAGGCATTCGACCGCATGCGCGGCCACGGTCTGCAGGAAAGCCGCGCCCTTGCGGACAAGGTCCGCCAGGCATCCGATCATCAAGGCCCCTGGCCCTCGGTTTCGGTGTGGCACGGTACCGCAGACAAGACGGTCGATCCCATCAATATGGAAGCGATCATAGGTCAGTGGTGGCACTTGCATGACCTGAAGGACACGCCGATCATCACATCGATGACGCAAAGTCACCGGAGTCGCGCCTGGACAGATGAATCAGGCAATACCCGCATTGAGGCCCACAGCATAAGCGGGATGGGCCATGGCACGCCTATCAAGTCGGGTGCTGACGGCTTGGGCATCGCCTCAGCTTTCATGCTGGACGTCGGCATCGCATCGACGTGGCATATCGCCAAATCCTGGAATCTGATTGGAGAAAACGAAATGACAGCCGCCGACCTAGCTGCGCCTTCGTCTGTTCCTTCCGCGAAGGCTGAAGGCACCAAGCGCGCCAATCATCCAGTTGGCAGTGTGATCGAAGACGCCTTGCGAGCAGCTGGCTTGATGAGGTGACCATTTGATAGGCTCAAAGGTCGAGCGCTGCCTGACCTTCGTCAAGCGCCGTGACAACGCTGGCCGCGAGTGCGCGCGTTATCCTGGATTTGCGTTCCAGCGCCGCACGATCCAGCCGATCGACAATCCTGTTGGCGGTCGAAAGCGATCTTTCGATATGGCTGACGAGAAAGCCGATGACATTGGGATCAACGCCAATCTGCCGGTCAGCGAAGAGCTTGTAGAGCACGCCGGACAACAGCATGTCGTCCGGTTCACCTATTTCGACGGTCGTTGCCGCCTTCAGGCGCGAGGCCAAATCAGGCAAGGCCACAGGCCAGTTGGCCGGCCATGTCCGCGAGGTCATGAGCAGAGTTGAGCCGCTCTGGCGCACGCTGTTGATCAGGTGGAACAGACCGGCCTCGTCGATCGGTCCGCTGCCGATGTCATCGATCAGGAACGGGCCTGCCTCCCCCGACGCAGCGGCGATGTTGCGGGCATCGATGACAATTGCATCCGACTCGGCTTTCCAGACCGCGGCAAGGTGGGTCTTGCCCGAACCCGTCGGGCCGGCGAGGATGACAATGGGCGAAATCCAGCCCGGCCAGCGGTCCACAATATCCACTGCCGCCATGTTTGAGGCGGACACGATCAGGTCATCGCGCGAGTAGCCCGGCTCATGGCCGAGATCGAGCGGCAGCTGGCGCGGTGTGGTGGTGCTGGTCATGGCGATGGAATACAGCCAGCGATCGTGAACTGTCACCTGATTTGTTTGGTCTCATCGCTTTTGCGATAGTCGCCTGTGTAGAGCGGGGATTGTTTATAGCGGTTGATGATAAATCGAACGAGAACGCCGATGGCGGCGGCCGTCGGTACGGCGATGAGCATGCCGGTAAAACCGAGAAGTGTGCCGAACGCAAAGAGCGCGAACATCAACCATACGGGATGCAGGCCCACCGAATGACCGACGAGTTTCGGCTGGAGGATATTGCCTTCGATGAATTGTCCAATGCCGAAGGCCACCGCCACGCCGAGGATATGGCCCCATTCCGGCCAGAACTGCACCATCGCGACACAGAGCGCCACAACAAGCCCGACGAGCGAACCGACATAGGGAATGAAACTGATCAAGCCAGCGAACAGGCCGATGAGGAGGCCGAAATTGAGGCCGACGATGGTCAGGCCGACAGCGTAGATCACACCGAGCAACAGGCAGACCGTGCCCTGTCCGCGGACAAAGCCGGCAATTGCCCTGTTCATGTCCAGAGCAATTGCGCGAACGGTATAGACGTGCTCGCGCGGAACAAGGCTGTCAACCTTGGCAACCATGCGATCCCAGTCGAGCAGCATGTAGAATGCGACGACCGGGGTAACGACGAACAGCGCAAACACATCGATGAGGGTCTTGCCCGAACTCCAGATCGACTGCAGCAAGGTGGTGAGAAAGCCCGCGCCCTGCTGCAACAGCGAATCCAGGCTGTTACGGATGACCGAGGCGTCGACCCCGATGAAATCCTTCAGCCACTGCGAGTTCCGATTGGCGATGAGTTCCTGCAGGCGCGCCACATAGCTCGGCAGCCTCGCGATGAAATCGCTCATTTGCGAGGCAAGCACAGGCACGAGGATCACCAGCAGCAGCGCAAAGGTGACGACGAACACCACCAGGATGACGATAGTCGCGAGCAGGCGCGACAGGCCGAGCCGCTGCAGCCTGTCGGCCACCGGATCAAGGAAATAGGCGAGCACCATACCGGCAACGAAGGGCAAAAGGATCGAGGAGAAAATATAAAGAAACAATCCCAGAAAGATCATTGCGGCGGTCCAGAACACCGCCTGACGGCGAACACTGGTCGCAAGCGTGCTGATCTCGACCTCGACATGAATGTCGCGATCTGGCACTTCGACCGGCACCGGCGTGGCCTTGCTCGTGGTCAAGCTTTTGCTTTCACTTTTCGTCATATCCAGCCATATGTTTGGTCCAGGCGACGAGATAGGCAGTCGCGGACGCCACGGTCAAGAGGGCAACCAACCATATCAATATCATGCGGGTGCCAGTCGGCGAAAAATATGCCATCTCGGCGAGCGTCACCGTAACCAGTATAATCTGCAGCGCCGTATTTGCCTTTGAAATCAGCAGGGGATGCATCTCAACCGGTTTGCCAATCACCGCTCCAAGCAGCACCGCACCGATAATGAAGATGTCACGCGAAACGACGATGACAACGAGCCAAACCGGCAGTTCCTTCAACACGCCAAGGACGACGAACAGCGAGACGAGAAGCACCTTGTCGGCGATCGGATCGAGATAGGCGCCAAGCTCCGACTTTTGATCGTAGCGCCGGGCAATGAAGCCATCGACGCCGTCTGAAATTCCCGCGATGACGAAGCCAACCAGCGCGGTGCCAACGTAGCCTGACAGCAGCGCCATGACGATGAAGGGAGCGAGGATGAAGCGGAAGATCGTAATGTAATTGGGAATGGTCACTCGGCTGACTCTCACGGCGCTTTCGTCCATAGGTGGACGCAATGTCCGCCGTGCTCAAGCCCACCTGAGTGGCAAAGTGTCGATTAGTACTGTTTTCTCGCCTCTTGAAAGAGGAAGACCTTGCAGCAGCGGCGGAGTCGTGCCATTTCGCCTTCAAAATCCCGGAGTTGACGATGAGTGACAAGAACCAAGCCGGCAAGAATGGCCTCACCTACGCGCAGGCAGGCGTCGACATCGATGCTGGCAATCTGCTTGTCGAAAAGATCAAGCCAATCGTGCGTTCGACGCGTCGCCCTGGCGCTGATGGCGAGATCGGCGGCTTTGGCGGGCTGTTTGACCTGAAGGCGGCAGGATTTGCCGATCCGGTGCTCGTTGCGGCCAATGACGGCGTCGGCACGAAGCTCAAGATCGCCATCGACGCTGGCGTGCATGACACGGTCGGGATCGATCTCGTTGCTATGTGCGTCAACGATCTGGTCGTTCAGGGCGCGGAGCCCCTGTTCTTTCTCGACTATTTTGCCACCGGCAAGCTTGATCCGGATCAGGGTGCAGCAATTGTCAGTGGCATTGCCGAAGGTTGTCGGCGGGCCGGTTGCGCTCTGATTGGCGGCGAAACCGCTGAAATGCCCGGCATGTACCGCGATGGCGACTATGATCTTGCCGGCTTTGCCGTCGGTGCGGCCGAGCGCGACCAGTTGCTTCCGTCCGGGGATATCAGCGAAGGCGACGTCATTCTCGGGCTTGCGTCGTCCGGCGTGCATTCGAATGGCTTTTCGCTGGTGCGCCGCATTGTCGAACTCTCTGGTCTTGGCTGGGATGCGCCTGCACCGTTCAAGAGCGGCACGACGCTCGGCGAAGCGCTACTTACGCCGACGCGGATCTATGTGAAGCCGTTGCTGGCCGCTATTCGCCAGACGAGAGCGATCAAGGCGCTTGCCCATATTACCGGCGGTGGATTTCCCGACAATATTCCGCGCGTCCTGCCGAAGCACCTGACCGCTAGCATCGATCTTTCCGCCATTAAGGTGCCACCGGTATTTTCGTGGCTGGCCAAGACCGGCGGTGTCGAGCGCGATGAGATGCTTCGCACATTCAATTGCGGGATCGGCATGATCGTGGTCGTCGCGCCAGACAACGTCGATTCGGTACTGGCCGCGTTGAAAGCCGAGGGCGAAGAGGCTGTCCGTCTTGGCACGATGGTTGCGCGCGCTGATGTAGGCGTTACCTACCAAGGCACACTGGCGCTGTGACGGGAAAAATGCCGAAGAAGCGCGTCGCGATCCTGATTTCCGGACGCGGCTCCAACATGAGCGCCCTGATCGAAGCTGCGAAGGCTGCAGACTATCCTGCTGAAATCGTTGCCGTCATCGCCAACAAGGCGGATGCCGGTGGGCTGGCAGTGGCGCGGGCACATGGCATTCAGGCCACCGCCATCCCACACCGCGACTACGCGTCGAAAGCAGAGCACGAAGCTGCTGTTTCCGCCGCGCTTCACGCGGCAAAGGCGGATTTCATCTGCCTCGCAGGTTATATGCGGCTGATCTCACCCGAATTCGTGCGTGAATGGGAAGGCCGGATGCTCAATATCCACCCTTCCCTGCTACCCCTGTTCAAAGGGCTTCACACGCATGAACAGGTGCTTGAAGCCGGCATGCGCGTGCATGGCTGCACCGTGCATTTCGTTACTGCAGGCATGGATGAAGGCCCGATCGTCGCTCAGACAGCGGTTCCAGTGAAGACTGGCGATACGCCTGAAACGCTGGCCGAGCGGGTCCTTTCGGTCGAGCATGAAACCTATGCCCGGGCGCTGGCGCTGGTCGCAAGCGGCAAAGCGGTCATGTCCGGGGGCCGGACGGTTTTCAGCAATTAGTCAGCTTCGATTGTCATATGAAAATTGGCGGCTCAAGCCAGCCGCACCCACACCTTGTTGTCGTGAAACGCTGCGCCGCCATTGGGTGCTGGCGCGTCCGCTCCCGTTAGCACGTTGATCCCCTCGCCCCGCTCGAACGCCGAGTTGGCGAACAGGCCCTCGGAAATGAGGACGCCGCGTTTCGTGCGCGCCTCGACACGCGCATGCAGGATAACCTCGCCGCGGTCGTTGCCGACCTCGACGCGGGCGCCGTCTTCAATTCCAAGATCAGCGGCGTCCTGCGGGTGCATCAGCAGCTCGGGACGCCGTTCCTTGGCGACCGATGTGGATGTCTCGGAGAATGTCGAGTTGAGGAAATTGTGGGCAGGTGACGTCGCGAGGCGAAACGGATGTTTTTCGTCTGCAACTTCGATCGCTTCCCAATAATCGGGCCACTGGGGAAGCGTTTCGAACGGCCCCTGCAAGCCCATCGACTGCGGCGCGCGGTTCGGTGACGGTGCCCTGATCCAGTCCGGCTTGAAACGGTACTTGCCGTCCGGAAAGTTGAAACCCTTGACGTAGTGCGCACTTTCAAAGTCCGGCTGTACATCCAGCCAGCGCAGTTCCTTGAGCACATCGAAACCCGGATAGTTGCTGGCCGCCATCATATTGTCGATGAGCGTCTTCGCATCCAGATTAAATCCCGGAAGATTGCCGACGCCAAGACGGTTTGCCAGTTCGTTGATCACATAGAGGTTCGGCCGCGTTTCACCCGGACCGTCGATCAGTTTCGGGCCAAGCACGATGTGCTGCTGGCCGCCGCCCCGGTATATGTCATCATGTTCCATGAACATTGTTGCCGGCAGGACGACATCGGCAAGCTTGGCCGTATCGGTCATGAACTGCTCGTGCACGGCCATGAAAAGGTCATCGCGCAGCATGCCTTGCTTTACCAGGCGTTGCTCAGGGGCAACGTTTGCCGGATTGGTGTTCTGCACCAGCATGGCCTTGACCGGCGGGCCGCCGTAGAGCGCTGAAGGATCCCCCGTGAGCGCCGCGCCGATCCTTGATTGGTCGATGTGGCGGACCGAAGGATCAGCAAAGGCACGGCCTTCGATCTCGCGCTTGTCCATGCCGAAGATGCCGGAGTTCGAATGAAAACCGCCGCCGCCTTCATATTTCCAGGCTCCGGTCACAGCGGGTATCGACAGCGCCGCGTGCATATTGACAGCGCCATTGCGCTGGCGGGCGAAGCCATAACCGAGGCGGAAAAAGGTCTTCTTCGTGGTTCCGACAAGATGAGCGAATTCCTCAATCTCCGGCACCGAAAGGCCGGTGATAGCAGCCGCCCATGCGGGTGTACGATCCCGCAGGTGCTGCTCAAGACCCTTCGGGTCGTCGGTGTGAGAGCTGAGGTATTCCCAATCGGCGAGTCCATCGCGGAAAAGCACATGCATGACCGCACAGGCGAAAGCGCCATCGGTGCCCGGCTTCAGCACCAGGCCAAGATCCGCCTGCCGGACGGTGGCGGTCTCGTAGATGTCGATGGCGACGATCTTCGCGCCGCGCTCCTTGCGGGCGCGCACGGCGTGGGTCATGACATTGACCTGCGTCGCCGCAGCATTCGTGCCCCAGATAACCACGCAATCGGATTTCGCCATCTCGCGTGGATCAACGCCGGCGAGCTTGCCTGTGCCGGCAACGAAGCCGCTCCAGGCGAGGTTGGTGCAGATACTGTCGAACTGGTTCGAATATTTCTTTGCATGACGCAGGCGGTGGATCGAATCGCGCTGCACCAGCCCCATCGTACCCGCGTAGTAGTATGGCCAGACGCTTTCCGAGCCATATTCTGCTTCCGCCTTGAGGAAGCGTTCGGCGATGAGGTCAAGCGCTGCTGCCCAGCTCGCTTCCTTCCAAAGCCCCTCGCCCTTGCTGCCGGCACGGATGAGCGGCTTCAAAAGCCGTTCCGGATGATGGATGCGCTCGGCATAGCGGGCGACCTTGGCGCAGATGACACCTGCCGTGTAGCTGTTTTCCTTGGCCCCGCGCACGCGGCCGATATGACCGGTATCGATTACCTCCACATCGAGCGCGCAGGTCGAAGGACAATCATGGGGACAGGCGGAATGGCCCGTGCGAAGGACGACAGCTTTGTTCATGGCCTATCCATAGCCCAAAAACGCATCCGCTCAAATGGCACTTTTTGTCTTGGTGACAAGCTCCCATGGTAGCCCTTGACGCCGCGTCCCCAGCTTGTTAGTTAAGCATATACTTTAGTATTATCGCTGGAGGAATGAGATGTCGCTGAAGCTTTATTTCCATCCGCTGTCATCCTTCTGCCAGAAGGTTTTGACTGCGCTCTACGAGAAGGATCTTACATTCGAGAAGGTCTTGGTCGATTTCATGGACCCTGTTGCCAGGGCAAGCTTCAGCGAAATCTGGCCGATTTGTCAGTTTCCCCTCCTGCGCGATGAAAGGCGGGGCAAGACGGTACCAGAATCGAGCTTGATCATCGAATATCTTGACCTGCATTATCCAGGCACGGCAAGGATGCTTCCGGTGGATCCTGAACTCGCCTTCGAAGCCCGGCGGCTCGATCGTTTCTTCGACCTCCATGTGCAGGTGCCGATGCAGAAAATCGTCACCGACAATTTCCGCCCGGACGGCCAGCACGATTCATTTGGTGTCGAACAAGCAAAGCAGAAGCTGCGGACCGCCTATGACATTCTCGAAAAGGAACTGACCGGCAAGATTTGGGCGACAGGCAATCACTATACGATGGCGGATTGCGCCGCATCGCCAGCCCTGTACTACGCCAACCTGTCCGTGCCGCTCGGCGCCGAACATCCGACGATCGCGGCTTATCTCGACAGGTTGATGAACCGGCCATCCTTCGCAAGGGCCGTCGAGGAGGCAAAACCCTATTTCGGCCTGCGGCCGGAATAGCTATGCGAGCCGCATTACCGCAGCGCCCGCCGCTATCAACGCAACGGCGGCGATCCGTTTCGGCCCGACGCTTTCGTTGAGCACGAGTGCCGAGATCGCTACCGCAAAGAGGATGGACGTTTCTCGCAAGGCAGCGACCGCGGCGACCGGTGCCATCGTCATTGCCCAGAGCGCCAATCCATACGATCCCAGCGTGCCGACCCCGCCGATTGTGGCGAGACGTGTGCGCTTGACGAAATGCGGCCAAAGCTCGCCCCGGCGCATGATGACGGTCCAGACGAACAGCGGGACTGCGTTGAGCACGAACACCCACATCGTATAGGACGCCGGCGCGCCGGAATGGCGCACGCCGACGCCATCGATGAGCGTGTAGGAGGCAATGACCACGGCGTTCACCAGGGCAAAGAGCGTCGCAGCGCGATTGGAGCCGGCGCGGCGCCGTGATTCGAGAGCGAGCGCCAGAACGCCGCCACAGATCAGCGCGATACCTGCCCACTTCTGCATGGAAAGCACTTCACCGATCAGCGGACCGCTGGCGATTGCGACGATCAGAGGCGCTGTGCCGCGCATGATCGGATAGGCCTGGCTCATATCGCCGCTGCGATACGCTGCGGCCACCAGCACCAGATAGATGACCTGCGCGACGCCGGATGCAGCAAGAAAGGGCCAGCTATCGCGCGCCGGCGGAGGCAGGAAAGGCAGACAAACCGCTGCGATCAACCCAGCGGAAGTGACCACAACCACGGTATTGAGAAGCTTGTCGCCCTCGGATTTGACGACGGCATTCCAGCTCGCATGCATGAGCGCCGCGAAAAGCACAACGAGGACAACGGTACCGGACATGGATGAAACCCCAACACGTCGGCCATCCGAGTGCTCGTCTGCTCTATGACATATTTGTGTCAGCCGGCAAATTCGTTAATCGCAACATCAACATCAATGGTTTTGATCGGTGGGGATTGCATCGCGCGCCAGGCTCTTGCGAGTGGCACAACATCGTGAAACAAGCAGTCCATGAACTATCGCCACGCCTATCATGCCGGCAATTTCGCCGATGTGGTCAAGCACGTCATCCTGACGCGGCTTGTCCTTTATCTGCAACGCAAGGATCAGGCCTTCCGCGTCATCGATACCCATGCGGGTATCGGCCGCTACGATTTGCAGGGTGTTGAAGCAGGCAAAACCAATGAGTGGCAGAGCGGCGTCGGGCGATTGTTGGAGACAAAATTCGACGCTTCGGTCGAAGCTCTGATCAAGCCGTATATCGAAATCGTCCGTGCCGAGAACGCAGACGGCAAGATGCGGCATTATCCCGGCTCGCCGCTCATCATTCGTCGTCTGTTGCGGCGTCAGGACCGGCTCTCTGCCCTGGAACTACATCCGCATGACGCGGACACGCTCGCCGCCCTGTTTGCCGGAGATATCCAGGTCAGGGTGACGAAACTCGACGGCTGGCTCGCCATGGGGGCGCATCTGCCGCCAAAGGAAAAGCGCGGTCTAATCCTGGTCGATCCGCCTTTCGAAATCGCTGGCGAATTCGACCGGCTGGCCGAAGGGCTTGCGCGGGCGCACAAACGCTATTCCGGCGGGACATATGCACTCTGGTACCCGGTCAAGGACCTTTCGGAGGTCCGCAATTTCGTCGCAGCACTGCGCCAGACGAATATTCCTAAAATCCTGCGCACCGAATTGATGATTCGCCCGCCATCGCCGGAGCCACGGCTCGATGGCACCGGCATGATTATCGTCAATCCACCCTTTACGCTGGCGGACGAGCTGCGCTTGCTCTTCCCAGCGTTGTCGAAAATCCTCAGTGAAGAAACGAATGCCGGTTTTACCGTCGATTGGATCCGCGGCGAGCAAGTTGACGCTTGACCGCAAGCAACTGCTGGTCGAGATTGCGCGGACGAACCTTTAGTGGAGAGTACAGCCATGGCACGCGTATCACCCTTTCTTGCTGTTGGCTTCGCCGTCAGCGTCGTGTTGTCCTCGGGCCTTCCGGCAAGGGCCGCGGATTATGTCGAAGGCGGCTACGACCAAACCTGCGGACAGGCGAGTGTTCTCAACCGCATCGTCAACAGGTTTTCCTACCAGGTAAGACACGTGCCGGGGTTGCCACAGGTCGGCATTCAGAATTTCAGCGAGGTGCGCCTGACGCGTTACGAGCCGAGCCGTGAACCGGAAATGGCCGCAGTCGCGCGCCACTACTGCCGGGCGACCGCGCACCTTTCCGACGGAGTTCAGCGACCGGTCTGGTATCTGGTCGAAGATGGGATGGGGTTTGTCGGGATCGGCAACAATGTCGAGTTCTGCGTGGCAGGGTTTGATCGCTGGCACGTGTATGACGGCCAATGCCGGACCCTATACTGAGCTCCAGGCAGAAACAATTAGAGGATGCCAATCGGCAAACTGGTCCGCTACGCCCTGTTTGCGGGCCTGATTGGCATTTCCATCCTCACATATTTGCGCGAACAGCAAACCGAGCCGGAGACCGTTTCCCGGCAGTCCGCAGATGACGAGACCGCAGAAGAAGCGCCGGAGCCTGATCCTTCAACTGCTGCATCGACGCCGGCGGCGTCGGGGTTCGACTACTATGTGCTCGCGCTTTCATGGTCACCCAGCTATTGCGCGGCGGAAGGTCCAAAGGCCAACCGGCAGCAATGCAGTTCCGGTCGGCCCTATGGCTTTGTCGTTCACGGGCTCTGGCCGCAATATGAGCGCGGCTACCCGCAGGATTGCGATACGTCGCAACCGCGTGATGTTCCCTATTCTGACGCCAAGCGGCTTTCCGACATCATGCCGTCGGCCGGACTCGTCACCTACGAGTGGCGCAAGCACGGTTCCTGCACAGGGCTGACCCAGGGAGATTATTTTTCGGCAATGCGCCGCGCAGTGGACCGCGTTTCGATACCGCCGTCCTATCGCCAGCCGGCACCACACCCTGCCGTCAATCCGCTTGTCCTCGAACAGGCCTTCATGTCCGCCAATCCTGGCCTGCCAAAGGATGGTATCGCAGTGACCTGCGACAGAGAGTATCTGCGCGAAGTGCGCGTGTGTCTTACCAAAGACCTCAACTTCCGTTCCTGTCCGGAGGTCGAGCGCTCCTCGTGCCGGCAGCGCTCGGTGGAAATGCCTGCGGCCCAATGAGAGACTGCGCTTTGCGAAACGCCTTGTGCCAGATACGGTTCAAGCCAGAATCAAATCACAATCATCGGAGCGTCATCGTGACGAAAGTTCTTTATTCGCCTGCCTCCCCTTACAGCACCAAGGTGCGCATGGCCGCGCTTTACGCGGGCGTTCCCGTCGAAAGTGTCCAGGTTGACAGCAATGCCGAGCCGGCCGAACTGATCAACGCCAATCCCCTGGGCAAGATTCCGACGCTCATTCTTGATGACGGCAAGGCGATCTTCGACAGCCGCGTGATCACCCAGTATCTGAACCGCCTGTCCGGCAACAAGCTTTTCCCGCGCAATGCGGAAAAGCGGCTGGAGGCAGAACAGCTGGAATCAATCGCAGACGGCCTCTGCGATGTTCTTTTGGCTCATGTCTATGAGCGGCGCTTTCATCCGGAAGAGAAAATCCATCAGCCATGGCTGGACCGCCAGTGGGGCAAGGCCGTTCGCGTCTTCGACCATCTGAATGCCGCGCCGCCGCGCCTCAGCAAGAAAATTCATGGCGGCCATATCGCACTGGCCGCTGCCCTCGCATATGCCAGCCTGCGCTTTGAGGGCAAATGGGAAAAAGGCCGCTCGAAATTGAAGCGTTGGCAAAAGCGTTTTGAGGAGTTGCATCCCGAGCTGGCAGCCCTCTTGCCGAAATAGGGCTCAGATAAAAAAGAGCCGGACAGTTGCCTGTCCGGCTCTCTCTCAAATCCGGCCCGGCTTAAAACTTGTAACCAACACCAACCCGGACTTCATTCGTGGTCAGCTTGCTCGAAACATCGCTGAGACCGCCGAGGTCATAGTCCTTGCTTCCGTAATCGGAGTAGCGATACTCGACGCGTCCCACAATGTTGTTGGTGATCTTAGCTTCCGCACCCGCACCGGCTGTCCAGCCGATGAGCGTGTTGGAATCACTGCCGGTATCGGCCGACAGCTTGCTGTTCGTTACAGCAAGACCGCCTGTGCCGTAGAGCAGGACGGGATCAAGCGCGATACCGGCACGAGCACGGACGGAGCCTTCGACACCCTGCTCGGCCTTGATGCCGTTGCGGGTCTCATCGCCGCCGGAATAGCCGAGATCGGCCTCACCACCGTAGACGAACTGGCCGTTCTGGAAGTTGTACCCGCCATAGGCACCGCCCTTGACCCCGTCGGCATTGATATTGTCGCCATCGGTCTTGTGCTTGTTCCAGCCGTAGCCGCCATAGGCACCGAGGTAGGCGCCGGACCAGTCAGAAGCAACAGGCGTCTCGACCGGCGCCGGTGCTGGCGGCTGTTCTACAACTGCGTCAGCAGCAAATACCGGAACAGAGAGCGTCAGAACAGCTGCCGAAGCGAGGATCGTTGTTTTAAGAGTGCGCATGGCAATCTCCTTTTTTTAAAACTCATTTACACGGAGCGGGCACTGGTCGGGGGGAAAACCATGGAATGCGTCCGCTTAACGGGACGGACATTCGCTCTGCATTGTGGCGGCACTTGCGCCGGACTGTGAAAAGAAACAGACGAGAACATGGCGGAAATGCGGTGTGTTGTTTATGCAACAATAAGAATTATACAATAGGCCAATTCATATTTCGGCTTGATTGCGAAATGATCGTCCACAAATATTTGATATCAAAAAAACAACTATGTAATACTATATTTAGAGTCAATATAGTATATTTAAGATATACTTAATTTCTTCGTATATTCACATAGCCTGCGGGAAATTCTGGCGCGACACACTCACATTTATTCAGGCGATTGGAGACTTTGTACGATCGACTGTAACTGTTCACTGCTGACCTTTCACCCTCGCGCTTTTGCCCTGCCAACCCTATATTCGTGGCTGATTCACAGCACGAGGAGTGGCACTTGAAGACTGACCGGACCGTTGTTCTCGTGACCGGTGGGGCGAAGCGCATCGGCAAGGCAATTGTCGATGATCTCGCAGCGCATGGTTTTGCGGTCGCCATCCATTGCAACCATTCGCTCGACGAAGGCAAGGAGACGCTCAGCGCTATAGAGGCAGCGGGCGGGACGGGATGCGTGGTCCGGGCGGACCTCACCGACGCCGCCGCTGTGCGACGCCTCGTCGGCGATGTGAACGATCAGCTTGGGCCGGTGCAATTGCTCGTCAATAATGCTTCCGTCTTTCACGAGGATGGAATCGGCAATCTGGCAGACGACAAAATCTGGGACCTGCATTTTGCCGTCCATGTGAAGGCGCCGGTCTTGCTTGCCGATGCGATGGTGGCGGCGCTGCCATCGGATAGGGAGGGTCTGATCGTCAATATGATCGACCATCGGGTCTGGAAGCTAACGCCGAAATTCACCTCCTACACCCTGTCGAAGGCCACGCTTTGGACCGCGACGCAAACATTGGCGCAGGCGCTCGCACCACGCATTCGCGTCAACGGCATCGGGCCGGGACCGACTTTGCCAAGCCCCAGGCAGGATCAGGCCGATTTCGACCGGCAGGTCTGCGCACTCCTGTTGCAACATGGGCCCGATCTGTCAGAATTCGGCCGTACAATCCGCTATCTTTGGCAGACACACTCGATCACCGGGCAGATGATCGCGCTCGATGGCGGGCAGCATCTGGCGTGGGAAACGCCTGATGTATCAGGAATTACAGAATGAACGACCCTGCAAACCAATCCAGTCCGAAGCAGCTCCTTCCAGGCGCGATTGGAGAGGACGACATCGACATCATTGTCGAAGTGGAAGACGAGGAAGAGGTACTCGAAGCAAGCAACGAACCGCCGCGCGACGTGGCGGCGCTGATCAGTGCAATCGAGTGGGACACGGCCATTGTCAGCGATGGCGCCAGCGGTGCCGATGTAATTGCTGCCCTGGTAAAGCGCCTGCCGAACAAGCCTGGTGTCTACCGCATGTTCAACGAGGCTGGCGACGTCCTCTATGTCGGCAAGGCCCACAGCCTGAAGAAGCGGGTGTCCAACTATGCGCGCGGTCAGGGCCATAACAACCGTATTGCACGGATGATCCGCGAAACGGCGAAGATGGAGTTCGTCGTCACCCGCACCGAGACGGAAGCGCTGCTGCTAGAAGCTAATCTGATCAAACGCTTGCGGCCACGCTTTAATGTATTGATGCGTGACGACAAGTCCTTTCCCTATATATTGCTGACGGCGCCCAAACAGACCGACCGGCGACTTGCACCGGGCATTTTCAAGCATCGCGGCGCCCGCTCCAGCAAGGGCGACTATTTCGGGCCATTCGCTTCGGCCGGCGCCGTCGGGCGCACGATCAATGCCCTGCAGCGGGCGTTCCTGTTGCGCACCTGCACGGATTCCTTTTACGAGAATCGGACTCGGCCTTGCCTGCTCTACCAGATCAAGCGGTGCTCAGGCCCGTGTACCGGCGAGATCAGCGAAGCGGATTATGATGAGCTTGTCCTCGAAACGAAGGCTTTTCTTTCGGGCAAGAGCCAGGCGGTGAAGACATATCTTTCCGAGGCGATGCGCGAGGCCTCCGCCGATCTCGACTTCGAACGGGCTGCGATCTACCGAGACCGGCTTTCAGCCTTGTCCCATGTGCAGTCACATTCGGGCATCAATCCGCAGTCGGTGGACGAAGCGGACGTATTCGCCATCTACCAGGACGGCGGCGTAACCTGCATCCAGGTGTTCTTCTTCCGCACCGGACAGAACTGGGGCAACCGCGCCTACTATCCCAAGGCCGATTCTTCGCTTTCGGCCGCGGAAGTGCTCGGCGCCTTTCTTTCGCAGTTCTATGACGACAAGCCCTGCCCGGCGCTGGTCATGCTTTCCGAAACGGTCGAGGACCAGGAACTGCTCGGCGCGGCGCTGACGGCAAAATCGGATCGCAAGGTCACGATCACGGTACCGCAGCGCGGCGAGAAAAGGGAGTTGGTCGAGCATGCGCTCAGCAATGCGCGCGAGGCTTTGGGCCGCCAGCTTGCTGAGACCTCGTCACAATCCCGGTTGCTCAAAGGCGTGGCGGAGACGTTTGGACTTGAGAAGACGCCGCGGCGCATCGAAGTCTATGACAACTCCCATATCATGGGCACCAATGCCATCGGCGCGATGATCGTGGCCGGGCCGCAAGGGTTTGTCAAAAACCAATACCGCAAATTCAACATCCGCTCGACCGAGATCACCCCCGGCGACGATTTCGGCATGATGCGCGAGGTGATCGAGCGCCGCTTCAGCCGGCTCGTCAGGGAACACGACACGCCCGAAAGCCGCGATGTGCCAGCGGAGGATATCGAGATCGATGAGGAGGATGAATCCGACGCATTTCCGGCTTGGCCCGACATCATCCTCATCGATGGCGGTCAGGGCCAGATGAGTGCGGTGCGTGGGATACTGGGAGAGATGGGCATTGCCGACAAGGTAACCGCCATCGGCGTCGCCAAGGGCGTTGATCGCGATGCGGGACGCGAACGGTTCTTCATGGAAGGCAAGCCGTCATTCACCCTGCCGCCTCGCGATCCGGTCTTGTATTTCCTGCAGCGCCTGCGCGACGAGGCGCATCGTTTCGCCATCGGAACGCACCGGGCCAAGCGCAAGAAGGAAATGGTGAAGAACCCGCTGGACGAGATCGCCGGCATCGGGCCCTCGCGCAAGCGTGCCCTGCTGCACCAATTCGGCACGGCGAAGGCGGTTTCACGCGCCGCTGTCGAAGATTTGATGAAGGTAGACGGCATATCTGAAGCGATGGCGATTACAATTCGCGACCATTTCCGTACATAGACTCTTCCTTATGGATTTCGGGACATAAATGCGCCCGTATCCCCATTGATGAGCTTGACGTTTGGCGGTCGAGCCCCTTTGATCGGCACTGATTTGATTGGTTGGAAACATGTCCAGAAACAACGCCTACTCTCTGCCGAACCTTTTGACCTATGCCCGCATCATCGCGGTGCCGCTCGTCGTGATCTGCTTCTTCCTCGAAGGCCGCTTGCAATCGAGCGACGCGGCGCGCTGGGGCGCACTCGCAATTTTCCTGATCGCCAGCATTACCGACTTCTTTGACGGCTACCTTGCGCGCATCTGGCAGCAAACTTCGACGATCGGCCGGATGCTCGACCCCATCGCCGACAAGTTGCTGGTATCGGCCGTCCTGCTGCTTCTCGCAGCCGATGGCACAATTGCCGGCTGGTCGCTCTGGGCCGCCATTATCATCCTTTGCCGCGAGATCCTGGTTTCGGGACTGCGCGAATACCTGGCGGAGCTCAAGGTCAGCGTTCCGGTGAGCCGGCTCGCCAAGTGGAAAACCACAATTCAGATGGTCGCCATCGCCTTCTTGCTGACAGGCCCCGCCGGTGACAAGATTGTTCCGATTGTCACCATACTCGGCATTATATTGTTATGGATCGCCGCGCTGATAACGCTCTACACTGGATGGGATTATTTCCGGGCCGGACTGAAGCACGTGGTGGATTGAAACGGAAAAGGCTCCAACATGACCAAACTCGTCTACTTCGCCTGGGTGCGCGAGCGCATCGGCAAGGGCGAAGAAAATCTTGACCTGGCCCCCTCGGTCGTCACTGTCAGCGATCTTCTCGCTCATCTGAAAACGCGCGGCGAAGAATATGAAGCCGCGTTCGAATATCCCGAGGTCATCCGCGTCGCCATCGATCAGGAACATGTCGATCACGATGCGCCAATCAATGGCGCCCGCGAAATCGCCCTTTTCCCGCCGATGACCGGGGGATGAGGCATGAGCCCGGCCGAGCCGCTCGTCCGTATCCAGGGCGAGGATTTTGACGCTGCCGCGGAAATTGCCCGGCTGACCGAAGACCGCCGCGGCATTGGCGCGGTCGTCACGTTCAGCGGACTCTGCCGTGATGAGGCCGGCACGCTTGCGGCGCTGGAAATCGAACACTATCCCGGGATGGCCGAGGCCGAGATCGGCCGGATCGCCGGAGAGACTGCTACGCGATGGTCGTTAGCGGGTCTCACCGTCATCCATCGCTTTGGGTTCATCAAGCCCGGTGAGAACATCGTGCTTGTCGTCGCCGCCTCAGCCCACCGACAGGACGCCTTCGAGGCCGCATCCTTCCTGATGGATTACCTCAAAAACGCCGCACCTTTCTGGAAGAAGCAGCATCTGGTCGGCGGGGGAGACAGTGGCTGGGTCGAGGCCAAGGCGAAAGACAGGGAAGCGCTGGAGCGCTGGCAGAAGAAAACCAAATGAATCGTATCGCCATAGGATCGCTCATTATTGGCTTTGTTGCCGTGCTCGTGCTGCTGGTGCTCTCGTTCTCCGCCCGCAGCGAGGAAACCGGAAAGGGGCTTACCGAGATCAATTGGGTCGCGGAGGATATTAACGGCCGCGGCGTCATCGACTATGCACAGACTACGCTCCTGATTGGTCCGGGTGGGGCCGCGAGCGGCTCTGGCGGTTGCAACCGTTTTGCCACAACCGCGACCATCGCTGGCGAGAAGATCACCTTCAAGCCGACGGCGGCAACGCGGATGATGTGCGCGCCAGCCGTCATGGACCAGGAGCAGAAATTTTTCTCGGCGCTGGAGCAGACGCGCTCTTACACAATCGAGGCGGAAACCGGCAAGTTGTTCTTTTTCGACAAGGACGGCAAACTCACCGCACGTTTTGCACAATAGTTCGAAAATTCACGCAGTAACAAAAAAGCCGGACATTTCTGCCCGGCTTTTTTAGTTCTTATCAGATCACGTTAGCCGACGATCTCGGTGCCAGAGAACCAGTAGGCGATTTCTTCAACGGCGGTCTCAGGCGCGTCCGAGCCGTGCACCGAGTTTTCACCGATCGAGAGGGCAAAGACCTTGCGGATCGTGCCTTCGTCGGCATTGGCAGGGTTGGTCGCGCCCATGATTTCGCGGTTGCGCGCAATGGCGTTCTCGCCTTCGAGAACCTGAACGATGGTCGGGCCTGAAGACATGGAGTCAACCAGCTCACCGAAGAACGGACGTTCCTTGTGCACGGCATAGAAGCCCTCAGCCTCACGGCGGCTCATCCAGACGCGCTTGGAAGCGACAACGCGCAAACCAGCGTCTTCGAACTTCTGAGTGATGGCACCGGTGAGATTGCGACGGGTTGCGTCGGGCTTGATCATCGAAAAAGTGCGTTCAATTGCCATGGGAAAAACCTTGTCATTAGGGGAAATGGTGCGGCTCTATAGCGTCGGCCAGCCCATTTGCCAAGGGCTCAAAGCCATTATCGGGTGATCTTGCTTCTATTGAATTCAAGCAGCAGCACTGATCTCGCGCGCAATCCCACCATGCAGATCGAGGCAGCGCTCGAACCAATCGAGCACCGGATCGCCCTCATCCAGCAATTTGTAGGGCGTGAGCACCCTCGCCCACTGAAAGGCACCGAACACGATGTAGTCGCTGAAGAGCGGACCCTCGCCGCCGATGAACGGCTGCGACAGGAACATCTTGCGCATGGGTTCAAGGCTTTTGGTGAAAGCATCGCGCTTCGCGTCGCGCTCGGCGGCGACGTCCTCAAGCTTGCGGCCGAAGATCTTCTCGCGGCTGTCGCGAAAATAAGCCTGGTTCGGCGCATCGAGCAAATCGTGCACTGGCATGAGGATAACGACATTCATGAAGGGATGAATCGTCATCTGCGACCAGCCCTCGACGAAGCGGGCCATGGCGCGGCCACCCTCGCCGTTAAACAGCGAGGGCCGCTCAGGATACGTGTCCTCAAGATAAAGTGCGATGGCAAAGGAATCCGCAACGACATCGTCGCCATTGCGAATGATGGGTACCTTCGCCGAATAGCCATTTTCGAGCGCGGGAATATCTTTGAAGGAGATCGTGTTGCGATCGAAAGGCAGCCCTTTGTGCGCCAGCGACATCACCGTTTTCCAGCAGTGCGGGCTGAAAGGACGATTTTTGTCGGCGCCAACCAGTTCGTGAAGAACGATTCCCATGGAAAGATGCCCTCCTTTGGATAATATGGCTCAAATTACGTCAGCAAGACTGACTCTTCTGCACGGAAAGTCAATGTGATGGAACAGCATTTTCGTATGTTCGCGGCCTATAATCGCTGGGCCAACGAGCGTCTCTATGCCGCCGCGGCAGATCTGGATGACGCGGAATACCGGCGCGACATGCGGGCTTTCTTCGCATCGCTGCACGGCACGCTCAATCATCTGCTCGTTACTGACCGCGTCTGGATGCATCGTTTCACCGGCGAAGGCGAAGCACCGAAGGCGCTCAACGCAATCCTCTTCGACCAACTCGGCGCTTTGCACATTGCTCGGAAGAAGGAAGATGAGCGTCTTATCGAATGGATCGACGGGCTGGACGGAGCAGCGATCGCCGGGCGGTTTACCTATACGACGATCAGCGATATGCGCACGATCAGCCAGCGCCTTGCGCCAGCGCTCGCTCATATGTTCAACCATCAGACCCACCATCGCGGCCAAGCGCATGGCATATTGACAGCACTTGGAAAATCCGCGCCCTCGCTGGATCTCATCCTGTTTCAGCGTACGGAAGAAGGCCGCCCTTACGCCTGAAGCCACTTTTCAGGCCCCGCGGCACATATCTGCAACAGGAGCGGCTTGCGAAAAAGCCATTTCCCGTGCAAAAGCGCGGCCATGCTTATTCTCGACAACATATCCGTGCGCATGGCCGGCCGTCTGCTGATCGACCACGCCAGCCTGAACCTGCCGTCCGGCACCAAGGCCGGATTGGTCGGCCGCAATGGCGCGGGCAAATCGACGCTGTTCAAGGTCATCACGGGCGAACTTCACGCCGAGACCGGAGACTTTTCGCTGCCGCGAAATGTCCGCATCGGCCAGGTGGCCCAGGAAGCTCCGGGTACCGAAGACTCGTTGATCGAGATCGTTCTCGCAGCGGATGCGGAGCGCACCGCCCTCATGGCCGAATCCGAAACGGCGACCGATCCGCACCGGATCGCTGAAATCCATATCAGGCTCGCAGATATCGACGCGCACTCCGCCGAAGCGCGGGCCGGTGCGATCCTCTCCGGCCTCGGCTTTGATGCTGAGGCGCAGAAGCGTCCTGCCTCCTCGTTCTCCGGTGGCTGGCGCATGCGCGTCGCCCTGGCCGCGGTCCTTTTTTCCGAGCCGGACCTTTTGCTTCTCGACGAGCCGACCAACTATCTCGATCTCGAAGGCACGCTATGGCTGGAAGATTATGTGCGCCGCTATCCGCATACGGTCATTCTCATCAGCCACGACCGCGACCTCCTGAATTCGTCGGTCAACGCGATCATCCATCTGGACCAGACGAAATTGACGCTCTGGCAGGGCAATTACGACCAGTTCGAGCGGCTGCGCAGTGAAGCGCTGGAACTTCAGCAGAAGCAGCGCACCAAGCAGGAAGCCCACCGCAAGCACATGGAAGCCTTCGTCGAACGCTTCCGGGCGAAGGCCTCGAAAGCGAAGCAGGCACAGTCCCGCCTGAAGGCGCTGCAGAAACTGAAGCCGATCGCCGCCGCAATCGAAGATCACGTACGGCCATTCCATTTTCCCGAACCGGAAAAAGTCGTGGCCTCACCGATCATTGCCATTGAAAATGGCGAAGTCGGCTATACGCCCGGAAAACCGGTGCTGAAGCATCTCAATCTGCGCATCGATGCGGACGACCGCATTGCCTTGCTCGGCTCGAACGGCAACGGCAAGTCGACGCTGGCCAAGCTGATCAGCGGACGCCTGCCACTGCAGAGCGGCCGCATGACGGTGGCGCCGAACCTGAAAATCTCGTTCTTCGCCCAGCACCAGCTCGATGACCTGATCCCGGAAGACAATGCGATCGAGCATGTGCGCAAGCTGATGCCCGACGCGCCGGAAGCCAAGGTGCGGGCCCGCGTTGCGCAAATGGGCCTCGCAACCGTCAAGATGAATACGGCGGCAAAGGACCTCTCCGGCGGCGAAAAGGCACGCCTGCTGATGGGTCTTGCGACCTTCCACGGGCCTAATCTGCTTATTCTCGACGAACCGACCAACCATCTCGACATCGACAGCCGCGAAGCGCTGATGCATGCGCTGAACGATTTCGACGGCGCCGTTATCCTGATCGCTCACGACAGGCATCTGATCGAGGCGACAATGGATAGGCTCTGGCTCGTCCGCGATGGCGGGGTCGCGCCCTATGACGGCGATCTCGATGCATACCGTTCGCTGGTACTGGCCGATGCCAAGGCAGAACGCTCCGGTAACGGCAAGATCGCGGCGGATGATGGTCCGAAGCTCACCAAAGCCGAGCAACGCAAACTTGCGGCGCAGCGGCGCGAAGCATTGAAACCGTTGCAAAAGAAGATTCAGGAAGCCGAGGCGCAAGTCCACCGCTTCCAGAAGAAGATCGATACGCTGCAGGCACAGCTCGGGGACCCGGTCATTTACACGCGCGAGCCTGCCAAGGCGACGCAGATCGGCAAGGAAATCGGCTATGCGAAGACATCGCTTGCCCGCGCCGAGGAAGAATGGCTGACGCTTTCCAGCGAATATGAAGACGCGATGGCGGAACTGGCCCAATAGCACCAAAGCCACATCGCTCAATCATGCCGGAATGACAGCCGTCGTATAGAGCGAGTGCAACTGCCAGCCGAGGGGCTCGTAAAGCGCGCGCCCGTCCGGGGTCGCTACCAGCGCCGCGTTGCGCAGGCCGCTTTCGTGTGAAAGCACCTCCAACTGTTTCATCAGCGCACGGCCAAGGCCCTTGCGGCGATGATTTTCATGGGTGCGAATACGGTCATAGACCGCAAGCTCGCCTGGAAATGCGATCCGACCGGTCGCGGCCACCTCGCCGTTCCGATCGACGATGTTCAGCAACGTGACCCCAACTCCGAGTTCCTGATGCTCGAATGCATAACCATCCGGCAAGGACACCGGGGCGCCGCGCATTGCTCCGGACAGCGACATCATGTAACCGGGCGCCTCGATACGCCAATGCGGCGGCAGATGGGGCCGGACCATTTCGGGCGGTGCGCAGATCTTCAGGAAGACAAAGGGCTCGGAAATCTTCTCCGCGTGCTCGCGGACCGCAGGCGCAAGAGCCGGGAATACATGCCGTCGCTTCTGGTCCGGCAGGCCGACCTCGATGCGGTAGCCGCCATTCTCGAAAACGGGCGCCGCCACCTGCCGTGTCAGCGCCCATCCCTTAACCCAGGTCCCGACAATTGCAGGATCAGCCTTCAAGTCGAACTCGTTTATTGCCATGGGCACTCTTATAGCTGCTTGGACATTTCGATCGCCAGCTGATTTTTCCTGCGGATTGGCATTGTATAGCCAGCTACCATTGCGCCAAGGCCGATGCCCGTCGAGACGATGAATATCGTGATCGTGGCGTCGCGGAGCGCGTCCGGACTTGTCGCCTGCGGATAGCCTACGGCATTTGCGACCAGACCGGCAACGGCCGCGCCAATCGCGTATCCAGCGGACTGCAATGTCGGCAACAGGGCGGAAGCGCGGTCGCGCTCGCCGCTGCGCGCCGACTCCATCACGCTCTGGCTGAGGAAGCCCCAACTGACGCCAAAGCCGGTGCCAATGCCGATCTGCCCGAGCATCACCACCAATGGCGCATCCAGAGAAAAGCCGAAGACGATGACCGCGAGGCCGGTGACGAGCAGCGTCGGTCCAAGCCGGATCATCCAGGCGCGATGGCGGGGATCCTGAAAATTCGCAACAAAGATCGCGCATGTGCTCCACGCGATAGCGAAGGTTGCATGGAATACACCTGCCTTGGTCGGGCCATACCCCCAGAGATTCTGCAGCGTCATGACCAGGTAGACCGATGTGGACGCTTGCGCCACGGGCATGAGGAGAACGACCCAGAGGCCAATGCCAACCGTGGAGTTCAACGCAAAGGCATCGGATGGAAAAAGCGGTGTGCGGCTGCGCCGGTCAACCACGACGATGCCGGTCAACACCACGGCTGCGCCGGTAACGAACAGTACCTCTGTCGCCAGCCTCTGCATGATGCTGGCGAGCGCGACAAGGATGATGCCACAACCGATGGCCGCGAGCCGGAGAAACGGCACCGACAGCCGCTGCACCTGGCCGGAGAATTTGGGCACGATACGCAAGACCAACGCGATAAAGATCAGAGCGAGGGGCACATTGACGAGGAACGCGGCACGCCAAGAGAGAGTCTCGGTGAGCAAGCCTGAAATGAGGGGTCCGCCGAAAGCGGCGACAGCCCAGACGACGGCTTCCGCTCCAAATACCTTGGCGACGAGACGCGAAGGGAAGAGTTCCGGAATGAGTGCGTAGCAGATGGCGGCGATGATGCCTTCGCCCAAGCCCTGGAGCGCGCGGCCTAACAGGACTTCCGCCATCGATGACGCGTTCGCGGCGATCAGCGTTCCGGTCAGGAACACCAGCGCAGAACCGACCAGAGCCATTCTCGCGCCGATTCTCGCCTTGAGCAAGGCACCGCTGGCACCGCCGACGATCGAGAGAACCAGATAAAGCGTGAAAGCCCAGGAGATCAGTTCAAGTCCTCCGATTTCGCGGACGGCGGTCGGCAGCGACGTTGAAACGAGGAAGCCATTGAAGGCGAAGAGCGCCACACCCAGGCAAAGCGTCATTGTCGCCGCCGAATAGCGTGGATCAAGCAGTTCCGACCAGCGTGTATTGCCAGTTTCCGGTGTGTCGTGCATGGCATTTCCTCAATTTAATAAGTTTTGTGTTTTTATATTCCCCTGAATAAAACAAGCAATAGCTTTTTTAATTTTTCTTGTTATGGTGCGATCATGCAGGATCGCACCACAAATCGCATGCTCTATTCCTTGAAAGTTGCGGGGCCGCAAACGGCAGCGGCTATAGCGGGGCGTCTCGCGATTACTCCGGTGGCCGTACGGCAAATGCTCGCGCGGCTGCATGAGGATGGGCTCGTCGATTTTGAGGATAGCCGTGAAAGTGTAGGACGTCCCAAACGCTTCTGGCATCTGACCGATACCGGCAATGCGCAGTTTCCCGACAATCACGCCGGGCTGACAGCGGACATTCTCGCGTCTGTATCGGCCGTATTTGGCGATGCCGGTCTTGATCGGTTGATTTCGCATCGCGAGCAGGCAACCCTCGCTCAATATCAAAGCGTACTGGAACCGCTGGCGTCGATCGAAAAGAAAGTCGAACATCTCGCCGAAATCCGTTCGGCGGAGGGCTATATGGCCGAATCAAAGCGTGACGTGAACGGTGACCTGATCCTTATCGAGAATCACTGTCCGATCTGCGTGGCGGCCAAGGCATGCCAGAAACTATGCAGATCGGAATTGGAGGTATTTCAGGCGGCGCTCGGCCCGAATGTCGAAATTGAGCGCTTCGAACATATTTTGAAGGGCGCGCGCCGCTGCGCCTACAGGATCAAGCAAGCTTCAACGAACGAACGTCAGCTGGCGATGAAGCTGTAGAGCATCGGGCTCATATAGGTGCTTCCAACCCGCCAGTAATCCCGCAACGGACCACCCTCCAACTCAAATCCCAAACGCCCGACCAGCCGTATGGACGCCGCGTTCTGCGGATGGATGATCGCCGCAATCCGGCGTGTTTTCAGATGATCGACGCAGTGGGTCATCAGCGCCTGGACCGCCTCACTCATAAGGCCCCGCCCGTGCCATTTTGCGTTGAGAATATAGCCGATTTCGAGCCGCCGGTAGCGCGCTTCGCGATGATGGTAGTTGACCATGCCGATACATTCGTCGGTACTGGCGTCGGCAACCGCCCAAGCCAGGGAATCATAGGCGGAGGTTGTCTTGGCCAATACCCGAACCCAACGCTTGGTCTCGGCGATGCTCTCGCAGGCCGAGAAGTCCCAAAAGCGCACCAGCTTCTCATCGCCGAGGCAGGCGTGAAGGCCGACGTCGTCCCTTGGCTCAAACTGGCGGAGCCGCAGGCGCTTGGTAAGGATTGTTGGAAATGTTGCTGTGTGGTCCATCAACGGCCCCATTTGGGCGGTGGCGCAACGCTTACCGCGTCCTTGCGGCGGCGCGACCGGATAAGCCCGAAGATGCTGATAGCGATCAACGCGATACCGGCTGATACGATGCGCCAGTCGATCCCTATTGCGCCCCTCCGCAAGACAAGGTCGACCTGCGCCACTTCGAGCCCGTCATAATCGCCGGGGCCGATCGTGAACGTAAAGTCGCCGGGCTCGATGGGGTCGATATCGCCGATGCTGTCACGATAGACCTGGGGGCCTTGCGGCGAGCCCCGGTTGGCGGCCTTGGCATTTTCGTAGGTCAATGTCTTGACGAGAACATCCCTGCCCTGCCGCGTCACAACCGAGGTGAGCGCCGTGCGACCCTGCGCCGGAATGAAATTGCGCAGTGGCTGCATATCGACAAAGGCGCGTACCGGCGCATCGCTTGCTTTGAGATTGACGGTGACGGGTTTGTAAGGGCCTGGACGATCATAGACTCGCCAGGAACCAATCTCCTCGCCGGAGAAATTGGTGGCAACCCATGGATAACCTACTCCGATTGCGACGCCAGCGACGAGGAGAAGCAGCAGTACCAGACGCATCAATGGTCTCTCACGCTTTCTTCTCCCACCGCCCCTCGGCGTTCTGCTGCCAGTAGGTCAAAACATGGCCCTGGGATTTCAAGGATTTCCACTGGGTCCTCGCCTGTTCCAGTTGCTGCTGGTCGTGGCCGTCGAACATCAGGACCAGCCGCTCATAGGCCTCAACGTTCTGCGGCTCGGCGCCATCGACGAGAAATCGCACCGTTGCACCATTCGGATTGCCGTCGCCGACGGTCAGGATAATCGGCTGTTCCTCCGGATATGGTTCCTGATCGGTGGCATGCGCGAGGAAGGATGCATCGGACCAGGTCCACAGTTGGTTGTCGAGACTGTCGCGGCGCTCTTGCGATCCCGTTTGAATGACCACTTTCCACTGACGTGCCAGCGAACGCTCGATCAGACCGGGAAGCGCGTTTTCCAGCGTGGATTCAGTAAGATGGTAGAACAGGATTTCGGTCATTTTTGCCCGATGTCAGAATGTCGTGTGTTGCGATCTGGTCTTCGCCATGATCGGTGTCGTTCGAAAGCCATTCCACCATTCACGCAAGCGCGGCCGTTCGTCAATGAGCATCGAGCCGGCAGCCGGCTCGATGCTCACTCGACCTCTCAGTTTGACCTTCACAACCACTAGCCTTCGAAATTGTCCCGCACCAGCCGATCCAGAAGACGAACGCCGAAGCCGGACGCCCAGGACTGGCTATATTCGGTTGCAGGTGAGCCCATGGCGGTGCCGGCGACGTCAAGATGTGCCCAAGGCGTATCGCCGACAAAACGCTTCAGGAACTGCGCGGCGATGATCGCGCCGCCATGTCGGCCGCCAATGTTCTTCATGTCGGCATTCTTGGTGTCGATCAGCTTGTCATATTCGTCGCCAAGCGGCATGCGCCACAGCTTCTCGCCAGTGGCCTCACCCGCATCGAACAGCTGTCCGGCTAGTTCGTCGTCGTTTGAAAAGAGGCCAGCGCGATAGACGCCGAGCGCCACCATGATCGCGCCGGTCAGGGTCGCCAGGTTGACCATGAACTTTGGATTGAAGCGGTCATTGCAATAATAGAGCGCGTCAGCGAGGACGAGACGCCCTTCCGCATCCGTATTCAGCACCTCGATGGTCTGGCCGGACATGGACGTTACGATATCGCCGGGACGCTGCGCGTCGCCATTCACCATATTCTCTACAAGCCCAATGATACCAACGGCATTGACCTTCGCCTTGCGGGACGCCAGCGTGTGCATGAGACCGGTGACGGCCGCAGCGCCGCCCATGTCTCCTTTCATTTCATCCATGCCGGCCGCAGGCTTGATCGAGACGCCGCCCGAGTCGAACGTGACACCCTTGCCGACAAACGCGATTGGCTTGTCTTTGCCCTTGCCGCCGTGCCATTCCATGATCGCAAGGCGCGCCGGACGGGAGGACCCCTGCGCCACGCCGAGGAGCGAGCCCATGCCAAGCTTCTTCATCTCCTTTTCGCCAAGGATTTCTACCTTCACGTCGAGCTTCTTTAATTCCTCGACACGCTCGGCAAACTCCACGGGACCGAGGATATTTGCAGGTTCGTTCACCAGATCGCGGGCAAGGATGACGCCCTCGGCCACAGCTTCAACGCTAGCATATGCCTTTTTTGCAGCGTGCGGATCAGCGACGTGGATCGTAATGCTGGCCGCGGTCTTATCCTCTTTGGCCTCGTCTTCGTCCTTGCCCTTCTTCGTCTTGTATTTGTCGAACGTGTAGGAACGCAGCAGCATGCCAAGCGCGAATTCCGCAGCATTTTCAGCTGAAATTTCAGTACCAGGCAAGGCGAAGATCACCGAAGCAGCCTTGGCCTTGCCGATCTTCGAAAGTGCCGCGCCGCCAATTTTCAACCAGTCATCGGCCTTGATCTTGGCGGGATCGCCGACGCCAACCAGAACGACGCGTTCGACGACAGCACCGGCAGGCGCGATGGTCGCAAGACTCGCGGCCAGTTTTCCTTTGAATTCCGAAACATCGATGATACGCGACAGCAACGCCTGCCCGACAACAGATTCGGCCTCTGCAGCCGCTTTGCCTTCCTTGGCGACAAGCAGGATTGCAGTGCCATTTTCGACGGCTGCGAATTTTGCGAAACTGATGGATGGGCGTTTGGACATGATATCTCCAGATCGAACAAAAATGTGACTTTCCAATTCACCAGAGTTGGTGAATGAAGGTGCGATTGCGAAGGGCCAACGACTAACATCTTGTTAACCAGCTTTCTTCGCCTATTTTTAGCCAAGCCCGGCTAGTGTGAACATATGTCGGGTTTGTTGAACATGTAACGGGTTCGTCCCATAGTGCGGCAAAATAATGCCATGGATCCCATGGCATAAATGAACGGTCGGGCATTCGTGTACGGCTGGTCGAACAAGGGCGGCGGAACTCTTTTTGCGAAACATGACATGCGCCTGATTGAGATATACATCTTGCGACGGATCGTCGTCATGTTTTTTGCCGTACTGCTCTCGGCAGTCGGCATCACGTGGATCGTTCAGGTCCTTGGCCGCATCAACTTCCTCACGACCAGCGGACAAAGCTTTTTCTACGTCCTCAAGTTCAGTTCAAATCTGCTTCCTGCGGCCTTCCCGATCGTAATGCCTTTCGCGCTGGTTATCGCAGTGACGCAGACCCTGTCGACCATGAACCAGGATTCGGAGCTTGTGGTGATCAATGCTGCCGGCGCGCCGCGTTCGGCCGTGATCCGCCCTGTCCTGCTCTTTGCAGTGGTCGTTTCAATTGCGTCGTTTCTGATCAACAACTTCGTCGTGCCCTATTCGTCGATGAACATGCGCCAGATGGTGGCCGAGGCGCGCGCCGACGTGATCAACCTTGTCGTTCAGCAAGGCACGTTCAAGGAAATCGACACGGATCTCTACCTCCAGATTGAGAACCGGGATTCCAACGGGGCAATCAAGGGCCTGTTCGTTTCCGATTCCCGCGACAAGACCACCGATCTTATCTATTACTCCAAGGACGGACTTGTCGTTGATACAGGCAATCAAAGCCTGCTCATCATGAAGGATGGCGAAATCGACCGCCGCGACGTCCAGACCGGCAATGTTTCCATCATCAAATTCAATACCTATGCGCTCGATCTGGCCGCCTTGCTGCCATCCGACGACAAGGATGTCAGCATTTTCCCCAAGGATCGCCCGCTTACCTATCTCCTGAACCCCGATCCCAACGACAAATATTTCCAGCAATATCCGCTGCGCTATCAATCCGAGCTTTACAAGCGCCTAACGGACTGGATGTATCCGCTTGTTTTCGCGTTGATTTCCCTCGCGGCGGCGGCAGACTCGCGCTCGCATCGCGAGGCGCGCATCTCCGCGTCGTTCACCGCCATTACACTTTGCCTCGTTGTCTTCTGGCTTGGATATTCGACGGGCCAAAGTACCGACAAAAACGCATCGATGCTGCCGTTGCTGTTCGCCTTCCCCATTCTCGCAGCTGTTTCCGCCGCCTATGCGCTCGTGACCAACCGCCAGGTCGGCGTGCCGGTCAAATGGAGCAATTGGCTGAGGGACGTCTTCGCCGCCCCACAAGCGGCATTCGCCGGCGCCGGAGCGAAACTCTTCGGCCGCAAGCGTGGAGGACAAGGCAAATGATCGGCTGGACCCTCGGGCGCTACTTCTTTCTACGCTACGTGACGATCACGACGTATTTCCTGCTCGGCAGCTTCGCGCTTGCCCTGATCCTCGACTTCACTGAGCTTTCGGGAAAGCTCTCCTCACTGCCGGACTATTCGGCGATCCAGGCGTTTGGCCTATCGGCGATGCGCATCCCCTATATCATGCAGCAGGTATTCCCATTCATCGCATTGTTCGCGGCCATGGCGACGCTGATTTCGCTCAACCGTAAATACGAACTGGTCGTCGCCCGTTCGGTTGGTGTTTCAGCCTGGCAGTTTCTTTTGCCCGCATGCACGGGCGCATTCCTGTTCGGTCTTGCGGCCGTTCTGCTGGTTAACCCGCTCGCTGCCTGGGGGTTCGAACGGAGCGAGCAGATAACAGCAAACTGGCGGGCTGGAAAAACCAATGATGTATCGGCAGATCGCGTTCCCTGGCTGCGGCAGAAAACGGAAGATGGCGAGACGATTATCGGCGCCAAATCCATCGTCAACCGCGGGTTGCGTCTTGTCGATGCAACATTCATTCGTCTCGACAAGAATCAGGACATTCTCGAGCGGCTGGATGCCAAGAGCGCGGACCTCGGCGACGGCTACTGGCAACTCTCCAATGTGACGAAATTTGTGCAGGGCGAAACACCCGTTTCGCAAGACAGTGCGCAAATACCGACGCACCTGCGCCCTGAATTCGTTGAGGAAAGCCTCGCCAGACCCGAGACGATACCTTTTTTTGAGCTGCGTAACAAAATTGCCGCAGCCCGCTCTTTTGGCTATCCAGCCAACGCTTTTGACATGCATTTCCAGTCTTTATTGGCTTTGCCGGCTCTGCTGATGGCGATGACATTAATCGCTGCAACCGTTTCGCTGAAATTTGTGCGATTTGGACAATCGGGGACAATGATTCTGGGTGGCGTCCTCGCAGGCTTCGTGCTTTATGTCGTCACTGTTGTGGTCAAGGCGTTTGGCAATGCGGGATTCGTCCCGCCGTTCATCGCCGCATGGACACCCGTGCTGATTGCAACATTTTTTGGGGTCTCCTTTCTGTTGCACAAGGAGGATGGTTAGAGTGGGATTGAATGTAACGCGCTCGGTGTTGCCGACGTGGTTCGCACGGCTTGCGTGCGGAACAGCGGTGCTATGCCTTGCGGGCGGGATTTCGCTCCCAGCCTATTCCCAGACGGGCGAGGCGCTCGTGGGTAATATTCAGACGAATCCGAATGCGCAGTTGCTGCTGGAGTCGGACGAACTCGTCTATGATATCAATGCCAAGACCATCTCTGCGGTTGGCGGCGTGCAGATTGATTATGATGGAAACAGGCTGGTAGCGCGCCAGGTCACTTACGATCAGAAGACCGGCCGCCTGAAGGCCATGGGCAAGGTCGAGCTCGTCGAGAAAGACGGCAACCGCATTTATGCGGAGAATCTCGATATTACCGACGATTTCCGCGAAGGTTTCGTCAATGCATTGCGCGTTGAAGCGGCGGACAATACCCGCTTTGCCGCCGAAAGTGCCGAACGAATCGGCGGTGAAATCACGACGTTCAACAACGGCATCTATACGGCCTGCGAGCCTTGCCGCGCGAAACCGGATCGGGCGCCGCTCTGGCAGGTTCGGGCCCAGAAAATCGTCTGGAACGGCAAGAAGAAAACGATTCGTTTCGAGCGTGGCCGCTTTGAAATGTTCGGAATGCCCCTCACATACCTGCCGGCATTCGAAATTGCCGATCCGACCGTGAAGCGCAAGAGCGGCTTTCTCATGCCGAGCTATGAGCACGAGAGCGAACTCGGTTCGGGGGTTTCGGTACCTTATTTCTGGGCGCTGGCACCCAACTACGATCTGACGCTGACGCCCACATACTATACGAAGCAAGGCTTCCTCGGCGAGGTAGAGTGGCGCCACCGTCTGGCGAACGGCGCCTATAACATCAAGCTTGCGGGCATCAGCCAGCAGGATCCTGGCGCATTCAACGATGGCGAGCCAGAGGATCAATCCAAGAATCGTGCGATGATCGGCACAAGTGGTGCATTTCATATCAATCCACGCTGGTCATATGGCTGGAATGCCATGGCGCAGACCGACAAGGCCTTCGCCTACCGCTATGGCATCGAGGGCTATGACGGGTACAATATTACCAACCAGGCATATCTGACTGGTCTGAACGGCCGGAATTATTTTGACCTGCGCTTCTATCAATTCCTGGTGCAGGAAAGTATTCCGGACTCCAATTCCAATGCGTCGGAACCAAAACAGCCTTGGGTGTTGCCGGTTATCGACTACGCTTACACGCCAACGCAATCCGTCGCCGGCGGCGAACTGAATTTCGACGTGAACCTGCAGAACCTGCATCGAGATCAAGCCGATTGCACGCGTCCCCTCAACGCAACAACGGGTGTCGCAACCGCTTGCGATGCCAGCGGGTATATTGCGGGCATTGATGGCAATGACGGCCGCGTTAGCGGCGAAGCCGAATGGAAACGGACCTTCATTTCCGACCATGGACTGGTGATTACACCTATCCTGGCCTTGCGCGCCGACGCGATGTATGTCGACTCCGATACTGTGGGCGTTACGCGATCGGAAGCATTCCGCGGCATGGCGACCGCCGGTATGGAAACCAAGTGGCCGATCCTCTTCTCGACCACCAGTTCCACGCATATCCTCGAGCCGACAGCGCAATTGTTCGTTCGCAATGACGAGCCCTATGCCGGTGAGATGCCGAATGAAGATGCGCAGAGCTTCGTTTTCGATGCGTCCAGCCTGTTCGATCGTGACAAGTATTCAGGCTACGACCGGATCGAAGGCGGCACGCGCGCCAATCTTGGCGTGCGCTATTCCGGCACATTCAACAATGGCTGGTCACTCAACGGTATTGCTGGACAGTCGTTCCAGCTCGGTGGTCTGAACTCCTTTGCGTCACCAGATTTCGTGAATGCCGGTGCCGAATCCGGCCTGGAATCAGCGCGTTCCGATTACGTCGCGATGATCGGGGCAAATCGTGGCGGTTTCACGCTGACAACGGGCGGCCGGTTCGACAAGGAAACATTCGCAGTCAGGCGCGCCGAAGTCGCCAGTACGGAGTCGGGCAAATACGGCTCGGTATTTGTGAAATATGCCTTCATCGACGCCCAGCCGACCTACGGCTTCGAGGAGGACCGCCACGAGGCAACGGTTGGCGGATCCGCGAAGCTGACGCAGAATTGGCGGCTTCTCGGCGCTGGTACCTATGACATCGTTCACGATGCGCTCGTCAAGCGCACTGCTGCCCTCGCCTATGACGATGAGTGTTTCACCTACATGATGTATTATCAGCAGGAACAGCCCATCACGGGCACAGGCGACAAGGGCGAAGAGACCACCAAGTTCGGCTTCAATATTTCGTTCCGGACGCTGTGGGAATTTGGCAAGCCGGTCGACCTTGGCGGGATCTAATCGCTTGGTAATCCTGGCTGCACTTGCGGCCAGTCATGCTTTTGCCTTAGTAAAGCGACAATAGAGTGTGAACGAGTACCCCAGCGATAGAACTACCATCCATTCATCAAGAATGGTCTATGATCGGATATAGTGGAAGATGATGGTGAGGAAGCATATTCTTGCAGCGACGATAGCAACCGCATTGTCTTGTGCATTGACCGCCGGAGTAACATTGCCGGCGGCAGCGAGCGAGATCAAGATCGTCGTCAATGGCAACGCCATCACTGATTTTGACATAACCCGGCGCGCGGCATTCCTGAAACTGCAGCGCAAGAAGGGCAATCTGGCGCAAGAGGCGCGTGATGAACTGGTCAACGAGGCGCTCAAGCGTCAGGAATTGAAACGGCTCAACATGCTGGCTTCAGATACCGACGTTAACGATGCCTTTAACCGCTTTGCGTCCAGCAACAAGATGACGATCGATCAGCTGAACACTGTTCTTGACAAGGCTGGCGTCACTCCGGGACACTTCAAGGAATATATCCGCATCCAGATGAGTTGGGGACGGGCGCTAAGCGCTCGCAACCGTTCGCAGGGCGGCGTTCAGGTTTCCGAACAGGATGCGGTGCAGCGCATGCTCAAGGAGGGCGGGAAGAAGCCGGTATCGACCGAATATCGGCTGCAGCAGATCATATTTGTTGTCCCGGCGAATAATCGCGGCATCCTTGCCAAGCGGCGTGGTGAAGCCAACGCATTGCGCGGGCGCTTCAGTGGCTGCGACTCTACCCGCGATCTGGCAAAAGGGACTTTGGACGTGACCGTCCGCGATCTCGGCAAATTTATCGAGCAGGAATTGCCACCCGAATGGTCGAAGCTCGTCACATCCACGCCGGTCGGGCATGCCACAACAACGCTCGACACCGATAAGGGCGTCGAATTCCTCGGTGTCTGCTCCACCCGCCAGGTATCCGACGACCGCGTCGCGCGGATGGTGTTTTCCCAGGAAGACGCAGCGGCTGCCGGCGATGGCAAAAAGGACGCATCGGCAGAAGCTGCCGACAAGAAATATCTCGACGAACTGCGCAGCAAGGCGAAAATCGTCAACGAATGATCGGATTGCACGCGCATGAATGCCGCACTCGCCGTCAGTTCCGGTGATCCATCGGGCATCGGTCCGGAAATTGCCATCGCCGGGTGGCTGTTACGTGACAAGATCGAGATTCCAGCGTTTTTTCTTCTGGCTGATCCTCATTTGATCGCTGTGCGTGCTGCGCATCTGGGTCTTGACATTCGCGTGGAAGTCACAACGCCGGAAGCAGCTGCAAGCGTATTCAAGCGAGCCTTGCCGGTCGTGCCGCTCGAAAACCAGCAGATTGATCGCCTCGGCGTACCACTCGCCGAGAACGCCCCCGCGACGATCGAAGCTATCGAACAGGCGGTCGCCCTCACGCTTTCCGGGCGCGCGCGCGCAATCGTCACCTGTCCCATCGCCAAGAAGCCGCTTTATGAGGCTGGCTTCGAATTCCCCGGGCACACGGAATTTCTGGCGCACCTTGCTGGCGAGCACCTTGGTCGCGCGGTGACGCCGGTGATGATGCTCGCCGGCCCCCAACTTAGGGCCGTTCCCGTAACCATCCATATCGCATTGAGCAAGGTCCCGGCCCTGCTCGATACCCCAACAATTCTGAGGGTCGCACGGATAACCGCCCTTGCGTTGAAGAACCAGTTCGGGATAGCCAACCCTCGTCTTGCTATTGCCGGACTGAACCCACATGCGGGCGAAGGCGGTAGCATGGGCAAGGAAGACCAAATTATTATCCGCCCGGCTGTCGAGACGCTTCGCGCGGAAGGTATCGATGCCCGTGGCCCTCTTCCTGCCGATACGATGTTCCATGCCGCGGCGAGAGCCACCTACGACGCTGCAATCTGCATGTATCACGATCAGGCGCTTATCCCGGCCAAGACGCTTGGCTTCGACGACTGCGTCAATGTCACGCTTGGCCTGCCTTTCGTGCGAACATCGCCCGACCATGGGACCGCCTTCGACATAGCCGGTACGGGCAAGGCCAGACCTGACAGCTTGATCGCCGCGTTGCGCCTCGCCGATGAGCTCGGATCGCACCAGGCACAGCAGAAACGCCCTGCTGCATGAGCATAGACAGCCTTCCCCCTTTGCGCGAAATCATTGAACGTCATGAACTGATGGCCAAGAAATCGCTCGGCCAGAACTTCTTGCTCGACCTTAATCTTACCGCCAAGATTGCCCGCCAAGCGGGTGACTTGCAGGGTCAAACAGTGATCGAAGTGGGACCAGGGCCAGGCGGCCTTACCCGTGCCCTGCTTGCTCAAGGCGCGTACGTCATCGCCATCGAACGCGACGAGCGCTGCCTCGCTGCCCTCGAGGAGATATCCGACCATTATCCCGGCAGGCTCCGCGTGATCGCTGGCGATGCGCTGGAGGCGAATTTCGCGCAATTGGCCAATGGCGGTAGCGCAAAAATCGTTGCGAACCTCCCCTACAATGTCGGCACCCAATTGCTCATCGGCTGGCTGCTCAGCGAGCCCTGGCCGCCCTTCTACGCATCACTTACGTTGATGTTCCAGCGCGAAGTAGCAGAGCGCATTGTTGCGCGTCCCAGCTCTGATGCCTATGGCCGGCTTGCCGTCTTGGCCGGCTGGCGAACAGAAGCCAAAATCACGTTCGATGTTCCGCCGCAGGCCTTTACGCCCCCGCCGAAGGTGACCTCGTCGGTTGTTCACCTGGTGCCGCGCCAGGAACCGTTGCCTTGCGATGCGGCCACTTTAGGACGCGTAACCCAGGCGGCATTCGGCCAAAGGCGCAAGATGTTGCGGCAGAGCATCAAGCCGCTTGGCGGTGAAGCGCTGCTTGCGAAAGTCGGAATCGACCCGACGCGCCGTGCCGAGACGCTCTCGATTGCTGAGTTCGTAGCTCTCGCAAACGCAGTTTAATCGAGTTTTTCTTCCAGGAGACCACTGACAAAGTCGAACAGCCCCGGGCAACGGTCGCGGCGTAGGCGTTCGGCAATGACGATCGATTGTACCTGGTGATAGGCCTGATCGAGATCCGCATTGACCACGACATAATCGTAGGAGCGCCACCGCTCGATTTCGTTGCGTGCATTGCGCAACCGCATGTCGATGACTTCCTCGGTATCTTCGGCCCGCCTGTGCAGCCGTTGCTTCAAATCTGCCATCGATGGCGGCAGAATAAAGATGCTGACAATATCGCCCTTCATCTTGTCCTGCAGCTGCTGGGCGCCCTGCCAGTCGATGTCGAAGAGCATATCCTGTCCGTCGGCGAGCGCGTTCTCAGCGGCTTCGCGCGGCGTGCCGTAGAAATTTCCGTGGACTTCGGCCCATTCGATCAATGCATCGCTATCGCGCAGGCGCTCGAATTCTCGTACCGAGATGAAGTGATAGTGGACGCCGTCAATCTCGCTGGCGCGACGCGGACGCGTGGTCACGCTGATCGACAGCGACAGCTTCATTTGAGTATCGCCGAGCAACTGGCGCGCAATCGTGGATTTTCCGGCACCGGACGGAGACGACAAAACCAGCATGAGGCCGCGTCTTTTGATGGTGTTGGGCATAGTCACTCCAGATTCTGTATTTGCTCGCGCAATTGATCCACAACGGCCTTCAGGTCAAGTCCAATTGACGTGATCGACGCCGCATTTGCCTTGGAGCAAAGCGTATTGGCCTCGCGGTTGAATTCCTGCGTCAGGAAGTCGAGCTTGCGGCCGACGCCATTGCCTTCCCTGAGCAGGCTTCGTGCCGATGCGACATGCATTTCCAACCGGTCCAGTTCTTCCTGAATATCTGCCTTGGTCGCCAGAAAGGCCGCTTCCATGTGCAGACGGGCTTCATCAAGAGTCGGGGCCGCGTCGAGTAGGAGCGCAACCTGAGCGGCGAGGCGAGCTCGAATCGCCTCAGGCGAGCGACTGGGGTCCAGTCTGGCCTGCTGCACCAACATCTCGATGGTCGTGATCTGCACGCGCAATATCTCGCCGAGGGCCTTGCCCTCTGCCTGGCGGTTGTGTGCAAGTTGAATGAGCGTCTCATCAAGGACCGCCAGAACGGCAGCTTCGAGCTCGGCCTGGTCGGCAGGCGCGACCATCTCCTGCGGTACGTCCAATACACCGCGAAGTCCCATCAAGCCCTCCGGGGTCGAGGGCGCAAGTCCATATTCCTCGCGCAAATGCGCTGCGAGGGCAGCCAATTCCTTCAAAAGTGGTTCGTTGATGATCGCCTTGGCGAGACCGGTCGTACGGTCGATTGTGAGCGCCGCCTGAATGTTGCCGCGCTTGAAATGCTGGCTGAACAGGTTACGCGCTTTCTGCTCGATGGTTTCCATGCCAGCTGGCAAGCGAAACCGCACGTCCAGCCCCTTGCCATTGACCGATTTTATTTCCCATGAAATCTGGGCACCGGCGCTGTTCCGGAGGTGACGGGCAAATCCCGTCATGCTTTGCAATGACATTGTTCCCCCAATAGAAAGCCGACAACAGTCAGGCTTTCCCGCTATTGATTGCCGCTATCCGCGTCCGGTGAGGCGTTCTTGTCCCCTGTAGCGGCCTTCGCGGCCTCATCCAGACGATTCTTCTCCACCTCGCGCCAGCGCTTCACATTATCATTGTGTTCTTCAAGCGTCTCGGCAAACACGTGCCCGCCAGTGCCATCGGCAACGAAGTAGAGGTCCTTGGTCTGCGACGGGTGCGCAACCGCTTCCAATGCATCGCGGCCGGGATTGGCGATGGGACCGGGCGGCAGGCCATTCATCGTATAGGTGTTGTAGGGGGTTGGCGTCTCGAGGTCGGACTTGAGGATAGGGCGATCGGACGGTTTCCCTTTGCCGCCAAAGAGGCCGTATATGATCGTCGGATCTGACTGGAGCCGCATCTTCTTGTTGAGCCGGTTGATGAAGACGGCAGCAACACGCGGGCGTTCATCTGCCTTGCCAGTCTCCTTCTCGACGATGGACGCAAGGGTCACGAACTCGTCGATGGTTTTCACGGGGATGCTTGGATCACGCCGCTCCCAAATGTCCTCGACCAGCTTCTTCTGATCCGCCTGCATCTTCTTGACAATTTCCTCGCGCGTCGTGCCGCGCGAGAAGCGCAAAGTATTGGCGAAGAGCGAGCCTTCTTCCGGCATCATCGAGGGAAGCTCGCCTGTGAGAACCTCGTCCTCACGGATGCGCTCGAAGATTTGGTCGACCGTCAATCCTTCAGGGATCGTCAGCGAGTGAAGGACAGATTTACCGCTGCGCAATAGATCCATGATCTCGTGCATGGAAGCGCGCGCCTTGATCTCATATTCGCCGGCTTTCATATCGTTCTGAAAGCCATAGGCACGCACGGCATATTTGAACACGCGCGCGTCCGAAATGATCCCGCGCCGTTCAAGTCCGTCAGCGATCTCGGCAAAGCCGGTACCGCTCTTGACGACGTAGTTGGTTGTGACTTCGGTAGGTCCGGGCTGGTTGAACGTGATCTTGCCAAGATAGACGGCCGCTGCGGCCGCGAGAACCACGAGAACAACAAGTGAAAAAAGGAAATTGGCGAACACCACGATCTGGCTGCGCGCGCGCCGCGACCGCTTCTTGGGTGCAGGTGGCGGCGTGCCGGGCTCGGGACGCAAAGCTTCCGAAGCCGATTGCGGAACAATCGGCTTACGCTCCGGCCCGTTGCCGGCGTTTGCCTCTCCAGATTGCTGATCTGAGCTCACTCAAGCACCTCGGACATCCTTTGCTCTCGAGCTTGTAGAATCGATTGCGAATATGGCGAAAGCGCGAATAGCGCCCTCGCCGCAACTCAATCACTGTTGAAAACGCCGCAAAACCAGCGAGGCGTTGGTGCCGCCAAAGCCGAAGGAATTGGACAGCGCGATGTCGATCCTGCGCTCGCGCGGCTTGTGTGGAACGAGATCGATCTTGGTCTCCCTGGACGGCTTGTCCAGATTGAGCGTTGCCGGAGCAATATTGTCACGGATCGCAAGGACGCAGAACACCGCCTCGGTGGAGCCTGCTGCACCAAGCAGATGGCCGATCGAGGATTTGGTGGACGACATCGAAATCTTCGAAGCGGCATCGCCAACGACGCGCTCGACCGCACCGAGTTCGATGGTGTCGGCCATGGTCGAGGTACCATGCGAGTTGATGTAATCAATATCATTGGGCGTTATGCCGGCTCGCTTCAAAGCCATTTCCATGCAGCGCTGCGCGCCTTCGCCATTCTCCGAAGGTGCGGTGATATGGTACGCGTCGCCGGAAAGGCCGTAACCGATGACCTCGGCATAGATCTTCGCACCACGCGCCAAAGCGTGTTCCAGCTCTTCGAGCACGACAACGCCAGCACCCTCGCCCATGACGAAACCATCACGGTCCTCGTCATATGGCCGTGATGCTGTTGTTGGGTCGTCGTTGCGCGCAGTGGACAATGCCTTGCAGGCGGCAAAACCGGCCAGCGAAATGCGGCTCACCGGGGATTCGGTCCCGCCCGCAACCATAACATCAGCATCGTCATATGCGATCAGACGGGCCGCGTCGCCGATGGCGTGCGCACCGGTGGAGCAAGCGGTAACAACTGCGTGGTTCGGGCCGCGAAGCTTGTGTTTGATCGAAACATGACCTGAAGCAAGGTTGATCAGGCGGCCCGGAATGAAGAAAGGCGAGATGCGCCGCGGGCCTTTGTCACGCAGCGTATAGCCCGCTTCAACAATGCCCTCGAGTCCGCCAATGCCCGATCCGATCAAAACACCGGTACGGACCTGGTCTTCATCGCTCTCCGGCGCCCATTTGGCATCGGCAAGCGCCTGATCGGCGGCTGCAACCGCATAGATGATGAACGGATCGACCTTGCGCTGCTCCTTCGGTTCCATCCAGTCGTCGGGATTGAACGTACCGTCGGTGCCATCGCCGACCGGAATCCGGCAAGCGATCTTGCAAGGCAGATCATCAACTTCGAATTCCGTTACACGCCGGGCTCCGCTCTGGCCAGCAAGAAGCCGAGACCAGGTGGCTTCGACACCGGATGCAAGAGGAGACACCAGCCCAAGGCCGGTTATGACAACGCGCCTCATGGCCGATCCTTCAATGTCATATGCAACATGATTGTTTCCGGCCCCACGCATGAACGAGCAAGGCATTACACCTTATAGCACGATACATGCGCTGACGAGCCGAACGAAAATCAGGCAGATGCTTTGTCGATGAACTTGACGGCATCGCCGACTGTCAGAATCGTCTCAGCAGCATCGTCGGGGATTTCGACACCGAATTCTTCTTCAAAAGCCATCACGAGCTCGACAGTATCAAGGCTGTCGGCGCCCAGATCGTCGATGAAGCTGGCACCATCGGTGACTTTCTCGGCATCAACGCCCAGATGCTCAATGACGATTTTCTTGACGCGTTCTGCAGTATCACTCATGTGGAAACCTCAACCTGTTTGTTTTTCCCTGCCTTGGTTAGCGGCACGGATGACTCTAATCAAGCAATAAGATGGTTGTTTCACCCTGTTAGGCAGCTAAAACATCCATCCTTGCCGCTCTTTCCTTGCGGAATTGAACGGGGATCAAATCGGTTTGATCACCCAAACTTGTGCGCGACTTATCACGCTTTATTCGCGGCCTCAATCGCATAAATGTGATTGGGACCGATACCCACCGATACGACCGCCGACAGGCTCAGATCATCGCCATGCCGCCGTTAACATGAATGGTCTGGCCGGTGACGTAGGCCGCTTCACTGCTGGCGAGGTAAGCAACCGAAGATGCGACCTCTGCACCCGTGCCCATGCGGCGCATCGGAATGGCCGCCATGATCGATTCTTTCTGCTTGTCGTTGAGCTTGTCGGTCATCGCCGATTCGATGAAGCCGGGCGCGACGCAATTGACTGTGACGTTGCGGCTGGCAATTTCCTGCGCGAGCGATTTGGAAAAGCCGATCAGGCCCGCCTTCGAGGCGACATAGTTCGTCTGGCCAGGATTGCCAGTCACACCCACGACCGATGTAATATTGATGATGCGACCATAGCGGCGGCGCATCATCGGATGCGTCAGTTCGCGGGTCAGCCGGAAAACAGCGGTGAGATTGACCTCCAGCACGTTGTCCCAGTCGGCATCGCTCATGCGCACGAATAGACCATCCTTGGTGATCCCGGCATTGTTGACGAGAATGTCGACGCCCTCGAGATCCGCCTCGGCTTTCTCGCCGAGTGCCTTGACCTCATCCCTGTCAGAGAGGTTGGCGGGGAAAATCTTGACCCGGTCGCTGAACTCATTTGCCAGGGCTTCGAGTTTTTCAACCCGGGTCCCGTGCAGGCCCACGATAGCGCCCTGGGCGTGCAAAGCGCGGGCGATTGCCTCGCCAATACCACCTGTCGCACCGGTGACAAGGGCCTTGCGGCCGGTAAGGTCAAACATTGTTCGGTCCCCTTGTTTTCAAGCATTCAGCGCGGCGACGGCCGCGTCTATATCCTCTGGCGTGCCTATAGCCACACCGGCAATGTCTTTATTGATACGGCGCGCAAGTCCTGTCAGCACCTTGCCTGCACCGATCTCGTAGAGCGTGGTCACACCATTGTCGCCGAACCATTGCACGGTCTCGCGCCAGCGTACCTGGCCGGTCACCTGCTCGACCAGCAACGCGGCGATCTCGTCCGCGGATTTCACCGGAGCAGCACGCACATTGGCGATGAGCGGGACAACCGGATCATTCTTGGAGACATTTGCGAGCGCCGCACGCATCGCTTCAGCCGCCGGCTCCATCAATGCAGAATGGAAGGGTGCCGAGACGGGCAACATGATGGCGCGTTTGGCTCCCTTGGCCGATGCGAGTGCGGCAGCAGCCTCGACAGGCCCCTTTGCGCCGGAAATGACCAGCTGTCCGCCGCCATTGTCATTGGCAATCTGGACCGGACCCTGCCTGGAAGCTTCGGCGCAGATCGCCTCGACGTCCTCATGTTCAAGCCCGATGATGGCTGCCATTGCGCCCTCACCCGCCGGTACCGCCTTCTGCATGGCGTTGCCGCGAATTCTCAGGAGCCGTGCCGTGTCCGACAACGAAAATGTGCCGGCTGCGCACAAGGCCGAATATTCGCCGAGCGAGTGGCCGGCAACGAAGGAAACCCTATCCTTCAATGATACGCCCTTGGACTCCAGCACCCGCAACACGGCCATTGATACAGCCATCAAGGCGGGCTGGGCATTGGCGGTGAGGGTCAATGTTTCCTCAGGCCCTTCCCAGATGATTGAAGACAACTTTTCGCCGAGCGCCTCGTCCACTTCATCGAAGACGGCGCGCGCCTCGGCAAAATTCTCCGCCAGCGCTTTTCCCATGCCGACGGCCTGGCTTCCCTGACCGGGGAAGGTGAATGCAATGGACATGGGAGACGCCTCCAGTAAATTAGCCGATACTTGTCAATCTGACGCGCGATGTGCCTATCAGCAAGCGCGAAGTCAAGCTTTGATGCAAGCGTGACGCGCGTGCGGTTGGGTGTTCACACAGTAAAATCGCACGGCCGGGTTGCTTCTTGGAACATTTGCCCGTATAAGCCGCCCGTTCATTGCTCGGCGTCAGCTGGGGGCTGAACGGAGGGCCGGATCGATGATCCGTCGAAGCGTAAAGCTTCAGCCTCCCGTGTCTCCGCTCTCGATCGTCTCCATCAGCGTCCTTTCTTCCCCGGTCTTCCGGCAGAGAGATTCGCAGAGGTTTACCGTTGATACCGGGCAATATTAACGAAGAAAGGCAAAGACAATGGCTCTTTACGAACATGTGTTCCTTGCCCGACAGGACATTTCGCAGCAGCAGGTCGATGCGCTTGTAGAACAGTACAAGGGTATCATCGAGACCAATGGCGGCACAGTCGGGCGTATTGAAAGCTGGGGACTTCGTGCCCTCACCTATCGTATCAACAAGAACCGCAAGGCGTATTACTCGCTGCTCAACATCACTGCTCCGGCAGCGGCTGTTGCCGAGCTCGAGCGCCAGCAGCGCATCAATGAAGACGTCCTGCGTTTCATGACGATCCGCGTTGACGAACACGAGGAAGGCCAGTCGGCCATGCTCGCACGTCGTGACGACCGCCGTGACCGCGACGACAACAAGTTCGGTGGCCGCGATGACGATCGTCCGCGCCGTCCGCGCCGCCCGCGTGACAATGAAGCCGGTGAAGGAGCAGAATAATGGTTGATATCAATCAGATCCCGACCCGCCGTCCGTTCCATCGCCGCCGCAAGACCTGCCCGTTCTCGGGGGCCAATGCGCCGAAGATCGACTACAAGGACATCAAGCTCCTGTCGCGTTACATTTCCGAGCGTGGCAAGATCGTTCCTTCCCGTATCACGGCCGTCAGCCAGAAGAAGCAGCGCGAACTCGCTCAGGCGATCAAGCGTGCACGTTTCCTTGGCCTGCTGCCTTACGTTGTGAAGTAAGACAAGATCGGAGGCGGCTGGGCACTGCTCGGCCGCCTTCATTCTCCATCCGCGATGGGCGCGGGGCTGGTGAATTTTAAAAACCCAAGTTGAGGCACTGGTTCAAGAACCGCCTCTAACTGCTTCGGCAAGCAGGACAGCGAGTGACATGAATTTAACTGCAAAAGATATTGGCGTTGGAGTGTTGGCGGGCCTTGCGGCCGCGCTGCTCTCGGTTGGCGTCATCACGCAGTCCACACTCGCCATGGCCCTGCTTTTGTTTTCGCCGCTGCCAATATTCGTGGCAGCGCTTGGCTGGGGTACTGCCGCAGGCTTCATCGCGGCTCTATCCATGGCTGCTGCCGTTTCGGTCCTGGCTGCGCCGACCGCCGCCCTCATCGTCGTACTGATTACCGCCCTTCCCGCAGCCGCAGCCGCCTACTTCACTGGCCTGGCGCGCCCCGCGGAGGAAATTGGCGGCCCTAAAGACGTCTACGTCTGGTACCCGCTCGCCGATACGCTGCTGCGCCTTGCCCTGATTGTCGGCATTAGTTTTATCGCCATCGGAATCATGATCGGCTTCGGTGATGATCTCGCGGGCGAGCTCGCCAAATCACTCGGTCAGCAACTCGCCGCCAGCAATCCCGAACTCGCGGCCAATGCGGACGTTGCTCAGAACATGGCCTTGTTCGTGGTGAAGGTCCTACCGGCGCTGCAGCCCGCGGTTTGGGTAATGGTGATCGTCGCCAATCTTTATCTGGCGCTTCGCCTGACTGCTGCCTCCGGCAAGCTACGCCGGCCAAAGGACGACTGGCCGCGGGCACTGCGCATGCCACGCCCGGCCCTTGTCGTTTTCGCCATCGCTTGCGCCGGCTGCTTTCTGCCTGGCGGTTCGGGCTATGCCGCCACCGCGATTGCAGGGGCGCTCGGCGCCGGTTTCATCATGGCCGGTTTCGCCATGATGCACGCGCGCACGCGTGGTGCGCCCTGGCGGCCGATCGCATTATGGTTCGCATATCTTGCGGTCCTGATTTTTGCCTTCGTGCTCTTTCTCTTCCTTCTCGCCGGTCTGTTCGACACGTCGCGCAACGCACCGGTCTCGAAGGCTGCGAATACAACACCCAACAACGACAATTGAACTTGAAAGGAAAACTCACATGGAAGTCATTCTACTCGAACGTATCAGCCGTCTCGGCCAGATGGGCGAAACAGTCAAGGTAAAGGACGGCTTTGCCCGTAACTTCCTTCTGCCACAGGGCAAGGCTCTTCGTGCCAACGAAGCCAACAAGAAGAAGTTCGAAGGCCAGCGCGCCCAGCTCGAAGCCCGCAACCTCGAGCGCAAGACCGAAGCTCAGGGCGTTGCCGAGAAGCTCGACGGCAAGTCCTTCATCGCCATCCGCTCCGCAGGCGAAACCGGCCAGCTCTATGGTTCAGTAACGACGCGCGATATTGCCGACCTGATCACGACGGAAGGTTTCTCGATCAACCGCAACCAGGTCGAACTCAACACGCCAATCAAGACGATCGGCCTGCACAGCATCGTTCTGGCGCTGCATCCGGAAGTCGAAGCAACGGTCACGATCAACATTGCTCGTACGACCGATGAAGCCGAACGCCAGGTCAAGGGCGAAGACCTTACCTCCGCCGAGGCGATCTACGGCATTGAAGAAACTCCGCTTTCGGACGAATTCTTTGACGAAGCCGAAGAAGGTGAAGAAAACGCCTGATCTTACTTCGGAAACCAACTGAAAATTTGGTCTCCTAGAGTTATGCGAAACACCCGGCAGCGATGCCGGGTGTTTTTTTGCTTTTCAGATTGAAAAAATTGAGTAGATTTACTTGTCCTACCCACGCCCGACCTAGACTCCAAGGTGAGTCTTCTAGAGCAAAGGATATCCAAATGGCACCATTCTGCCGGAGGGAATTCGGGATACGGTCAAGGGGGTTTGGCAAGGCCGATGCGTTTTCATCGGATCGAGTCAAGTCCTGGAGAAGTTTTTCCGAATGCATCCGGCACTTTGGGTTTCCAACTGAGAACTGTTACCGTTTGGACATCCTTTGCTCTGATGGCCGAGCTCTATCGTCAATGATGGAGATTGTTCATGAATGCCATTCTAAAGGCTGCACTTTCGCGCCTCATTAACACAGGTACGCTGATCATCACCGATGCTTCCGGCAAGACCCAGACCTTCGGTGACGGGACCGGCGAGCCGATAAATTTCCGCATCAACAGTGCCGCTGCTGAACGCAAGATTGCCTTCGACCCCTCCCTGCACTTCGCCGAAGCCTATATGAACGGTGAAATCGATGTGCTCGACGGCAATATTTATGACGTCCTGAAGATCATTTTCGAGAACACCGGCGCCACTGTCGCGCGGGAGCCTTGGATGCTGGCGATAGAAGGCATTCGCCGCGCCACCCGCCGCCTCCACCAGATGAATACGCTAACGCGCGCCTCGAACAACGTTCAAAGGCACTACGACCTGTCTGGAGATCTCTATCGTCTGTTCCTCGATACGGACATGCAATATTCCTGCGCCTATTTCGAGCGGCCCGACGCGACGCTTGAAGAAGCACAATTGGCAAAGAAGCGCCACATCGCGGCCAAGCTATTGGTCGGGAGGGGCCAAAAGATCCTCGACATCGGCTGCGGCTGGGGTGGCCTCGGGCTTTACCTCGCCAAATTTCTCGAAGCGGACGTCACCGGCGTGACGCTGTCGCAGGAACAGCACGATGTCGCCAACAGGCGTGCTTTCGATGAAGGCATGGCGGCAAGAGCTCGCTTCGACCTGCGGGACTACCGTACGCTCGAAGATGGCTTTGATCGCATCGTGTCGGTCGGCATGTTCGAACATGTCGGGGTCGGACATTTCGCCGAGTATTTCCAGCATACGGCGCGGCTGCTCAAGAAGGATGGGGTATTCCTTCTGCACACGATTGGTCGCTCCGACGGTCCGTCATACACCAACGCCTTCATCCAGAAATACATCTTCCCGGGCGGCTATATTCCGGCATTGTCGGAAGTTATCCCGTATATCGAGAAGGCCGGCCTCGTCATTACGGATATCGAGATCCTGCGCCTGCACTATGCCGAGACATTGCGCATCTGGCGGGAGCGGTTCATGGCCAACCGCGATGAGGCCAAGGCAATTTATGACGAACGTTTCTGCCGGATGTGGGAGTTCTATCTTGCAGCCTCGGAGGCGGCCTTCCGCTGGCAGAATCTGATCGTTTTCCAGATTCAGCTGGCGCACCAGCAGGAGGCCGTGCCGCTGACACGTGACTACATTGGCGCGGCGGAAAAGCGGCTGAAGCGGCTCGAATGCGAACGCAGCTCCGCCAACAGCCAGGTGGACACGAAGGAATCGGTCGCGGGACGGTAACGCATCTATCCCCAAGTACTTCCATCCGCGCTCGCACGCGGATGGATTTCATGTGCATTCAGACATTACGCAAACTGTGACATTTGCTGGCCCCGGTGTAGACTCCCGAGAACGAATCGCGCGCCGAATCGGCGGTTCGGAGTCAAGCCATAAACACTCGAGTTCGTACTTCTTGCTGTGGATTAGAATGTATGTTTTGCCGCTGGATTGCGCCCGCAAAAACACGGTGGCCATAGTGGAGGAGAACAGGAAAATACGAAATGGCTGAAGCAACGGTACGCAAGATCAACGAGGCGCGCGACGCGCTCTATCGGGAGGCTCCGAACAATATAGAGGCCGAACAGGCTCTTTTGGGCGCGATCCTCATCAACAATGACGCCTTCTACCGTGTTTCCGACTTTCTGAAGCCGACGCATTTCTACGAGCCGCTGCACCGCAAGATTTTCGAGATTTCCTCCGACATGATTCGCATGGGCAAGATGGCGAATCCTGTCACGTTGAAGACCTTCCTCCCCGCCGAAGAGAAGGTCGGCGAGATGACCGTCATGCAATATCTCGCCCGTCTCGCGGCGGAAGCTGTCACCATCATCAACGCCGAGGACTATGGCCGAGCGATTTACGATCTCGCCACCCGCCGGGCGCTGATCACCATCGGCGAGGATATGGTGAACATTGCCTATGACGCGCCGGTCGATGTCGCACCGCAAGGCCAGATCGAGGACGCCGAGCGCCGTCTTTTCGAACTGGCCGAAACCGGACGCTATGATGGCGGCTTCCAGACCTTCACCGACGCAGTGAAAACCGCAGTCGACATGGCCAATGCCGCCTTCATGCGCGATGGTCATCTCTCCGGCATATCCACCGGCATCCGCGCCCTCGACGCCCGCATGGGCGGCCTGCAGCCGTCCGACTTGATAGTGCTGGCCGGACGTCCCGGCATGGGCAAGACGTCGCTTGCAACCAACATCGCCTTCAACATTGCCGCCTCTTACGAGCCCGAACAACTGGCGGACGGCAGCTTCAAGGCGAAGAACGGCGGCGTCGTTGGCTTCTTTTCGCTGGAAATGTCGTCAGAACAGCTGGCGACGCGCATCATTTCCGAGCAATCCGAGATCAGCTCCTCGAAAATCCGCCGCGGCGAGATCAGCGAGGCCGATTTCGAGAAACTGGTGGCATGCTCGCAGCATATGCAACGGGTGCCGCTTTATATCGACCAGACCGGTGGTATCTCGATCGCCCAGCTTGCCGCCCGTGCGCGACGCTTGAAGCGTCAGCGCGGTCTGGACGTGCTTGTCATTGACTATATCCAGTTGATGCAGGGTTCGTCCAAACGCGCCTCAGAAAACCGCGTGCAGGAAATCACCGAGATCACGACGGGGTTGAAGGCGCTCGGCAAGGAACTGAATACGCCGATCATCGCGCTCTCACAGCTCTCGCGTCAGGTCGAAAGCCGCGAAGACAAGCACCCGCAGCTTTCGGATCTGCGTGAATCGGGCTCGATCGAGCAGGACGCCGACGTCGTGCTTTTTGTCTACCGCGACGAGTATTATATCAAGAACAAGGAGCCGAAGGCGGGTACCGAAGAGCATTTCAAGTGGCAGGCCGATCTCAACGAAGCCACTGGCAAGGCTGAAGTCATCGTCGCCAAGCAGCGCCACGGCCCGACTGGCACGGTAAGGTTGGCGTTCCAGGCGGAATATACCCGCTTTACCGACCTGGCCGAAGACTCGCATCTTCCCGAACGGTTCGAGTGATCATTTGACGACCAGAAAACCTAACGTGACCACGACCGGCGCCGATCCAAGGCTCGCCGGCGGGCGGTTGACCATCGATCTCGATGCGCTGACCGCCAACTGGCTGTTCCTCGCAGACAAGTCAAAGCCGGCACAGACGGGCGCGGTGGTCAAGGCCGATGCCTATGGACTCGGTATTGTTCATGTCGTGCCCGTTCTGTGGCAGGCGGGATGCCGTACATTCTTCGTCGCGCTCGCCGAGGAAGGTCTGCGGGTCAAAGCAGTTGCACCTGATGCGCGGGTGTTTGTCCTCAACGGATTCTTCGCCGACGCATTTCCTGTCTATGAGCAATCCGACCTGATCCCGGTGCTGGGTTCTCTGCAAGAACTCAGCCTTTGGAAGCACCTGAATGCCGGCAGGCAGGACAAGCTACCCTATGCACTGAATGTGGATACGGGCATGAACCGCCTCGGCCTCAATGTGAGCGAGGCAATTGCCTTTGCCGCCAAGGGAATGGACGAAATGCCGGTGCTTCTGATTACCCATCTTGCGACTGCAGATGATCCATCACACGCCTTGAGCCAGAAGCAATTCGAATCATTTCAAAAGCTTCGGGCAGCTTTTAAAGGCGTCGAGTCAAGCATCGCCAATTCGCCTGGCGTCTTCCATACCCTCCATAGTGGGTTTGACCTCAGCCGTCCCGGGGTTGCGATGTATGGCGGCGAGCCGGTATCGAATGTCGCCAATCCCATGCGCCCAGTCGTAACGCTCGAAGCGCGCATCGTGCAGATCCGCACCGGTCTCAAGGGTGAGACCGTCGGCTATGGCGCGACGGCGACGCTCGAGCGCGACACGCGTATTGCCATTTGCTCAGTCGGCTATGCGGATGGCTATCTGCGTTCCTTTTCGGGCAGCGGTGTGCCCCTACGGAATGCGGTGGTGAAGGGTGGCGCGGGTTTCTTGGCGGGCCGGAAAGTGCCGGTCATTGGCCGTGTCACCATGGACCTCACATCCTTCGATATAACCGACCTTGCCGAAGACGCCGTGAAGCCAGGCGATTTCATTGAGCTGTTTGGTCCGAATATCGCGCTCGACGACGCAGCCCGCGCAGCGGGAACGATCGGCTACGAGCTTTTGACGAGCCTTGGAAACCGCTTTCACCGCCGATACCTCCACTCAGGAAAAGGCGACTGATGGCAAAAAACAGGATTCAATTCATCTGCCAGAACTGCGGCGCGGTGCATTCGCGCTGGGCTGGGAAATGCGACGAGTGCGGCGAATGGAACACACTGGTCGAGGAAGGCACCTCAGGCGGCATCGGCAGCGGCCCGGGTAAACTGTCGAGTCGCAAGGGTCGCGCGGTGGCACTCACCACCCTTTCCGGTGAAATCGAGGACGCCCCGCGCATCCAGTCCGGCATAGGCGAACTCGATCGCGTAACCGGGGGCGGCTTCGTGCGCGGTTCAGCCATACTCGTCGGCGGCGATCCCGGCATTGGAAAATCGACGCTCCTCACCCAGGCAGCAGCAGCGCTGGCGCGACGCGGCAACCGCGTCGTTTATGTATCGGGCGAGGAAGCGGTGGCGCAGATCAGGCTGCGTGCCCAGCGGCTGCACGCGGCGGACACCGACGTGCTGCTCGCGGCCGAGACCAATGTCGAGGACATCCTCGCCACGATCTCCGATTCGAAGCGGCCGGACCTTATCATCATCGATTCGATCCAGACGCTCTGGACCGACGCGGCCGATTCGGCACCCGGCACGGTCACACAGGTGCGGGCCGGCGCGCAGGCCATGATCCGCTACGCCAAGCAGACCGGAGCAGCTGTGGTTCTTGTTGGCCACGTCACCAAGGAAGGCCAGATCGCCGGGCCCCGCGTGGTCGAGCACATGGTCGATGCCGTGTTGTATTTCGAAGGCGAAGGGGGCCACCACTACCGTATCCTGCGCACGGTCAAGAACCGGTTCGGGCCAACGGACGAGATCGGTGTCTTCGAGATGTCGGACCGGGGTTTGCGCGAAGTCGCCAACCCGTCGGAGCTTTTTCTTGGCGAGCGCAATGAAAAATCGCCGGGTGCGGCGGTGTTTGCCGGTATGGAAGGGACGCGTCCGATCCTTGTCGAGATCCAGGCGCTCGTCGCCCCTTCGACGCTCGGAACGCCGCGGCGCGCAGTCGTGGGATGGGACGGCAACCGCCTGTCGATGATTCTCGCGGTGCTAGAGGCCCATTGCGGCGTTCGCTTCGGACAGCACGATGTTTACCTCAACGTTGCGGGCGGATACCGCATAACCGAGCCCGCCGCCGATCTTGCCGTTGCATCGGCGCTGGTTTCGTCGATTGCTGGTATTGCCCTTCCCGCGGATTGCGTCTATTTCGGCGAAGTCAGCCTGTCTGGCGCGGTGCGTCCCGTCGCACACGCTGTACAGAGACTGAAGGAAGCAGATAAGCTTGGGTTCAAGCAGGCGGTTCTTCCCAAGGGAAGCAACGACGTCGCCAAGAACGGCAATGCTGGTCTGACCGAGACTGCGTCGCTACCGGACCTTGTGGCCCGGATTGCGGCATCAGGACCCGGTAAGAGACAACGCGAAGACTGACCAGATATCGCCCTTCGGTCAGATTGATATGGGGATGAAGTAAATGCCGATTACGTTGCTTGACGGAATACTTCTGGGCATCACCCTCGTTTCGGCGGTCCTCGCCATGGTGCGAGGTTTCTCGCGCGAAGTGCTCTCGGTCGTTTCCTGGGCAGCAGCGGCGGCGGCGGCCTATCTGTTCTACAAGCCGGTCGTCCCTTTTTTGACCCCCTATATCAGCAATGACACAATCGCGCAGATCGCAGCAGCCGGCCTTGTCTTCATCATCACCCTGATCGTCGTTTCAATCATCACCATGAAGATCGCCGATTTCATCATCGACAGCCGAATCGGTGCGCTTGATCGTACGCTTGGTTTCCTGTTCGGCGCGGCACGCGGGGTTCTGCTCGTCGTCGTAGCCATGCTGTTCTTCAACTGGCTTGTTCCGGAGAACCAGCCGGCGTGGGTCGGCCAGGCCAAGTCCAAGCCGATGATCGACCAGCTTGGCGCCAAGCTGGTCGGCCTTTTGCCGGAAGATCCCGAATCGACCATACTCAAGCGCTTGAAGCCCGGCACGACAGCTGCTCCAGACACATCGCCGGACGCAACGACGGCTCCCGAACCAAAAGAAGATATTCCGCCGGAAGGTGGTGCGACAAACCAGTGACTTGGCGTTTGCCTGCTAATACCCCATATAGGGCTTCGATTAACGGTATGAGCTGGTTCATACGCTGTTAGTCAATGCACTCATGTGGCATACTACAGATTAGGCACAATTGAATCTGCTCCGAAAGGCTGGCGGTAATGACCGACATTTCTCGTGACGATATGCAATTGATGTCCCTTGATGACGACACACTGCATGAAGAATGCGGTGTGTTTGGCATTTTGGGGCACACCGACGCCGCGACGCTGACGGCGCTCGGCCTGCATGCCCTGCAGCACCGCGGTCAGGAAGCTGCCGGTATCGTCTCATATGACGGGCGTCAGTTCTGTTCGGAACGTCGGATGGGCCTGGTTGGCGATCACTACACCAATCCTGCTACCCTCGCCCAATTGCCCGGCGACAGGGCCATCGGCCATGTGCGCTACTCCACCACCGGCGACACGGTTCTGCGCAATGTGCAACCGCTTCTGGCGGAACTCGAAGTCGGCGGCATCGCCATTGCCCATAACGGCAATTTCACCAATGGCCTGACGCTGCGGCGCCAACTCATTGCCGACGGCGCGATCTGCCAGTCGAATTCCGACACCGAAGTGGTCCTGCACCTCATTGCCCGTTCACGCCATGCCTCGTCCAGCGATCGCTTCATCGATGCGATCCGCCAGATGGAAGGCGGCTATGCGATGCTCGCCCTCACCCGGACCAAGCTGATTGCCGCACGCGACCCGATCGGTATTCGCCCGCTCGTGATGGGTGAACTCGATGGCAAACCGATCTTCGCCTCCGAGACATGTGCGCTGGATATCATCGGCGCAAAGTTCATCCGCGACATCGAGAATGGCGAAGTGGTTGTGTGCGAAATCCAGCCGGACGGCTCGATCAGCATTGACACTTTCAAGCCGCAAAACCCGAAACAGGAACGCCTGTGCCTGTTCGAATATGTCTATTTCGCTCGGCCGGACTCGGTTGTTGGCGGGCGCAATGTCTACAATGCCCGCAAGAACATGGGCATCAATCTCGCCAAGGAAGCGCCGCTTGAGGCAGATGTCGTCGTGCCGGTTCCCGACGGCGGCACTCCGGCAGCGATCGGCTTTGCCCAGGCAAGCGGCATTCCGTTCGAACTCGGCATCATCCGCAACCACTATGTCGGCCGCACCTTTATCGAGCCGACCCAGTCGATTCGCGCCTTCGGCGTCAAGCTGAAGCACTCGGCCAACCGTGCGGTGATCGAAGGCAAGCGCGTCGTTCTGATCGATGATTCCATCGTGCGCGGCACGACCTCGGTCAAGATCGTGCAGATGATCCGCGATGCCGGCGCCCGCGAAGTGCATATCCGCGTTGCCAGCCCGATGATCTTCCATCCGGATTTCTACGGCATCGATACACCGGATGCCGACAAGCTCCTGGCCAACCAATATACCGACCTCGATGCGATGTGCCGCTACATCGGTGCGGACTCGCTTGCCTTCCTGTCGATCGATGGCCTCTACCGCGCCGTTAGCGGCGAGCCGCGCGACCCGCGCGCGCCGCTGTTTACCGATCACTATTTCACGGGCGACTATCCGACCCGGCTCCTCGACAAGGACGGGCCGAGCAACGTTCACAAGCTCTCGCTTCTCGCAAATAACGGTTGAGTTGACTTCACGATGATTTCTGACGGCAGTTTTCGGCTGGACGGCAAGCTTGCGCTTGTTACCGGCGCATCCCGCGGCATTGGCTATTTCCTTGCCAAGGACCTTGCGGCCCGCGGTGCCCATGTGATTGCCGTCGCACGCACGGTGGGCGGGCTTGAAGATCTCGACGACGAGATCAAGGCGGCGGGTGGAAGCGCGACCCTGGTGCCGTTGGACCTAACGGACATGCCGGCAATCGATCGCCTCGGCGGCTCGATCCATGAGCGCTGGGGCAAGCTCGACATCATGGTGGCTAATGCCGGCGTCCTCGGCACGATCTCGCCGATCGGGCATGTTGAGGCGAAGGTGTTCGACAAGCTGATGGCAATCAATGTCTCCGGCGTCTGGCGCCTGATCCGCACCACCGATCCGCTTCTAAAGCTGGCGGATGCCGGGCGCGCCATCTTCCTGTCGTCGACCGTGGCCCACACTGCCCGTGCCTATTGGGGACCCTATGCCGCCTCCAAGGCTGCGGTGGAAGTTATGGCGCGCAGCTGGGCAGAGGAAACCCGCCAGACACGTTTGCGCATCAACTGCGTCAATCCCGGCGCGACCAGGACCGCAATGCGGGCCCAGGCCATGCCCGGCGAAGACCCCGAGACGCTGCCTACCCCGGCCGAAGTCGCGGCCAAGATCGCGCTGATGTGCGATCCGGCACTCGATGCAACAGGCAAGCTCTACGACGTGCGCGCCGGCAAACTGCTGAGCTACAACGAGCCGAGCTAGTTCAGGTCGAGTTCTAGAGCCTTTCTTGCTTAAATGGAATCGTTCTGCCGGAGGGAATTTGGTTCAAGGCCAAGGGGTTTGGCGAGGCC
>UCKM01000013.1 GCA_900473175.1 Hyphomicrobiales bacterium
CTCCAGCACCGCCACCACCACCAGTACATGTTGATGAAACAGCAAAACCGGTTTTGCTCTACCGCCCCGTCGCAACGACCGCAGGAACAATCGAAGCGTCCGGATACCGTATCGAACTTGACGGCATCGAAACCGTGCGCCCCGATGAAACCTGTGCGATCGAAGGCGGCGCTGCATGGCCTTGCGGCATGGCGGCACGCACGGCGTTCCGCAACTGGTTGCGTTCACGTGCCGTCGAATGCAACGTGCCGGGGCAGCCGCCTGATGCCGTTCTCCTGACACAGTGCAAACTTGGGGGCACGGATCTCGCCCAATGGCTGGTGGAGAATGGCTGGGCCCGCGCACATGATGGAACGCCCATGGCAGAGGCGATGAGAAAGGCCGAAGAAGAGAAGCGTGGCATCTTCGGCAGCCCGCCGCCGGCGCTGCCACTGACCGAAGAACTCCTGCCGGCATTTGGTGACAATTCGCTTCCGGGGGATGAGCCACCACCGGCCCCCACGCCGCTGCCAATACCTGATGCGCCATTTCCGCCCAAGCCGCAATAGTTTGAACTCGAAGGATGAATGTTGCTCACCCCCTCTGTGGAGGGGCGTGGATGTCATTGACAGCGCCAGCTGTAGAACGTCTCGCCCGACGTCAGCCTTCGTGGCAAACGGCTTCGATGTTGTGACCATCCGGATCGTGCACGAAGGCGCCGTAGTAATTGGGGTGGTAGTGCGGCCGCAGCCCGGGCGGGCCGTTATCCCGCCCTCCTGCTGCCAGCGCGGCCTTGTAAAAGGCATCGACAACACCGCGGCTACTGACGCGGAAGGCGATGTGGATCGGCGGCTTGTTGGGCAAACCGCTGGCGACCCAGAAGTCCGGCTTACCGCCTTCGCCAAAGCCGGCGACGTTCTCGCTTCCCGTGACAGAGGCGGGAAATTCCAGGATCAGTTCGTAGCCGATGGCCGCGAGGGTCTCCCGATAGAATGATTTGCTCTTTTCAAAATCGCTGACTGCCACGCCTGTGTGATCGATCATCCATCTCTCCCGCGGTCTTATTTGTTCGGGCTTATGATAATTCTCCTGCCAGCGCCTTTGCAATAAGCGCGCGCGTCTCAGCGATGCCATAGAGCGCGACGAAGGAACCAAAGCGCGGTCCACGTTCCTGACCGATCAGCACCTCATAAAGCATCTGGAAGAAGGATACCGAGACGCCGGGTCCGCCTTCCGGGCTCTTCTTCGTATGATCCTGGTAACGTTCGATACCGCGCGCGACGTCCAGCATGGCATTTTGGATCGCATTGCCGTCCGCATCGCCTGGCAGCGTTGCCAGCATCTTGTCCATCTCTTCGAGTGCCACGCGCTCCACGTCGTCGGGCGCGCGGAATTTCTTCGTCGGCTTGACGAAATCATTGAAGTAGCGGATCGCGTAGCTGACAAGCGCATCCAGTTCCGGATTGTTCTCGGGTGTGACACCCTTTGCATGGCGCGAAATGAAACCCCAAAGAACGCTGCTGTTCTCGGCATTGGACGCGCTGACAAGGTTTAACAGGAGCGCGAATGGAACCGGCAACTCGACAGCTGGCGGATTGCCATCATGCAGGTGCCAGACAGGGTTGTTCAGCCGGTCTTTCCAGGATTGGCGCCCGTAAGCGGAGAGATAGGTAAAGTATTCGTCCACCGCCTTGGGAATGACGTCGAAATAGAGCCGCTTTGCCGTTCTCGGCTTCTGGAACATGTAAAGGCCCAGACTTTCGGTTGGCGCATAGGTCAGCCATTCGTCGATGCTGAGCCCATTGCCCTTCGATTTGGATATCTTCTGGCCCACATCGTCGAGAAACAGTTCATAGACGAAATGCTCCGGGGCACGGCCCCCCAAAATCTCGCAAATGCGGTCGTAGATAATTGCATTGGTCTGGTGGTCCTTGCCGAACATCTCGAAGTCAACGCCGAGAGCTGCCCAACGCATCCCGAAGTCGGGCTTCCATTGCAGTTTGACGTTGCCGCCAGTCACCGGAAGAGTGGTCTCGACGCCATTCTCGTCGTCAAACGTGACCGTGCCGTTCCTGGCATCAATATTCTTCATCGGAACATAGAGAACGCGGCCGCTTGTCGGCGAAATCGGCAAGAACGGACTGTAGGTTGCCTGACGCTCCTCGCCCAGTGTCGGCAACATTACCTTCATGATGTCGTCATAGCGTTCGGCAGCACGCAGCAGTACCTCATCGAACCGACCCGATTTGTAATATTGCGTCGCGCTGGCGAATTCGTAGTCGAAGCCGAATGTATCGAGGAAGCGGCAGAGCATGACGTTGTTGTGGTCGGCGAAACTGCTGTAATCACCGCCAAATGGGTTGGGAACCGCCGACAGCGGCATGTGGAGGTATGGTTCCAGGAACGAGCTATCCGGTACATTGTCGGGAATCTTGCGCATTCCATCCATGTCGTCCGAGAAGCAAAGCAGCTTTGTCTTGACCGTATCCTTGGTCAGCACCCGAAACGCATGGCGTACCATGGATGTCCGTGCCACTTCACCAAATGTGCCAATATGCGGCAGACCGGAGGGACCGTAACCGGTTTCGAACAGAACAGTGTCAGGATAGCCCGTCTTCGCGTAACGTTTGATGATCTTCTGCGCCTCTTCGAAGGGCCAGGCTTTGGCCTCTGCTGCCGCCGCAATCAATTCGGAGGTCAGTTCGATTTGGGTGTTTAGGCGCGAAGTCATTCGTTTTTTCCTGTTGTCCTGCCATGTGATGGAGCGCGCGGACACTATTGTGGCGGTTCGCCCGCGTCAATCGCCAGTGACCCGCGCAGCACCGCGGCAGGTGGTTTTTGCGAAGAATTGGACGGCTCTAATAAAAATCTACAGGGAAATACCGCAGATAAAGTTCGGACGTAATGCCTTTTTCCTCGATCGATTTCAGCGCGAAGTTGAAGGCATCCACGAGCTTGCTGTTCTCAAGCGTTGTCGCGATGCTCATTCCATCGCCAAGAAATTGCGGCGCCACATAGGGCCCGCCAACGAAGGCGCAGCAATTGCCAGCCTCGGGACTGCCGATCCAGAAGGACAGGTCCGACCCGTCACCGAAAACGGCATCGATCTTCTTTGCCCGCAAATCCTTGATCATGAGGTCGCGGGATGGGTAACCGATCCAATGGCCATTGGGGAAATAATCGGCAAAGATTGCCTGGTGCACCGAGCCCGCTATGACGCCAACCGTTTTCCTGGCCAGCGCTTCCTCAGGCGGTTGGGGAAATGCCGTCTGCTTCAGTGCCATGAAGCGCGCGGGCAGACGCATATAGGGTGCTGTAAAGGCATACTTACCGCGCAGCGCCGCCGTCGGTTTCAGACCTGCGATGATCGCTTCCGCTTCACCACTATCGAGTGTCGGTTGCAATTCATCCCACGGGCGCGCTTCGATCTGGCAGATCGCAGTGACACCGAGTTCGTTGCAGATGGCCCGTGCAAGATCGACATTGAATCCGGAAATGCGCCCTGTGCCATCGACGAAATTGAAGGGTGGATAATCAACTGTCGTGACGAAACGGATGCGTTCGACCGTCGACAGATCGGGTTTGGACACGTGTTCGCGGCCGTCCCAATAATGCGGGAAATCCGATGCGAAAGCCGCATTGGAAATCATAGCCAGCGCAAAACCGGCGAAAAGCGAGGCGAATATCCGGAAATGCATGCGATTCCAGTTCAATAGCGTGATTTTGTGGAGGCTAACACGATCACGAAGCGGGCGACAGGAGAAAGTCAGTCGTTGTGCTTCGCCCCGAGCCGTGTCATTGCAGGTGATTTTCCTGGTTGACTATTCGTCTGATCTATACTTTGATAAAGCAAAATTAGATCGATATTACTACCATAAATACGCTTAATTTTGATTGTTTCAATCTAAAATTGAAGGTTTTCACTATGGTAATATTTTGCATCAACAAAATTCATCTAACATACACCCCGAATAGACCGGCCGCGCCTGCTTACCGTTACTTCTGACCCATGCGCACGATTGAAGTATCGCTTGCGGCACGGCTTTGCTTCGCCGGAACGCCGAAACACGCAATCATTGCAGCGTTCAAGGACGCAGTTTCGAACGGAACCTCGCTCGTTGATGAACTGGATGCGGCAGGCGCAGCCGATGAAGCGGCGATTGCCCGCGCCATTGCGGCAGAGACCGGCCTGGCATTTGAGGACATCCCGTTGGGAGCGCAGATCATTGCTTCGGTACCCGCGGATCAGGCTGGTCCGCACCGCGCCAGGCAAATTGCGGTCCTCACCAAGGAGAACCTCGTCTTGCATTATGTAGCGCCGTCGGTGGCGGATATTGCTGTTCTGAAGGACAATCTATTGAACCACCCAGCCGCAAGGCAAACGCTGCGGATAGCCACGCCATCGCATCTTATGGAATATATGCGGACGTACCGCGAACCGGAACTCATGGAAAACTGTGTCCGAAGGCACGAAATAAAGGGTGCGGAACAATCGTCCAGAGTTGTCCTCAGCGGCAGGCAGGGTATCGTCGTTGGGATCCTCGGGTCACTCGTGCTGTTCACTCTGGCACTTGATTTTCAGGCTCTTTGGCTTGTTTGCCACATCCTTTTCTCGTTGTTCTTTTTTGGGTGCATCGTGATGCGCCTATTGGCCCTTAGAACTGCAAAAGCGAAAATCGTCGCGGCAAGCAAGTGTCAGTCGTCGCGCGAACTTCCCAGATATGGCGTGATGATTGCTCTCTACAAGGAGGCAGCTGTCGTCCCGCAAATCATCGGAGCGATGCAGGAACTCAAATGGCCCCGCTCCAGGCTTGAAGTTATCTTTCTATGTGAGTCCGACGACCATGACACTCTGCAGGCATTCAAGAGGGAAAAACTTCCTCCGGGTTTCAGAGTTGTGCCTGTACCAAATCTAGGGCCGCGAACGAAGCCAAAGGCGCTCAATTATGGCCTGCAATTGATCAGGGGCGAATACATCGTCGTCTATGATGCTGAAGATCGCCCGCACCCGGATCAACTGCTTGAGGCGTGGAAACGTTTCCGGACGGGCGACGGTAATCTCGGCTGCCTGCAGGCGCCACTGGTGATCGCCAATGCGATGCAAGGCTGGCTTCCGCGTCTGTTCGCCTTTGAGTATGCGACGCATTTCAATGGATTGCTGCCTTGGCTCGCCGGTAACCGTTACATCCTGCCGCTCGGCGGCAGTTCAAATCATTTTCGGCGCGAATGCCTTGATAGGGTTCGTGGCTGGGATCCGTTCAATGTAACGGAGGATGCGGAGCTGGGAACGCGCCTTGCCCGCCATGGATATGAAATCAGTGTCCTGTCCCTGCCGACGCTGGAGGATGCGCCGATCGCCACAGGGGTCTGGCTGCGCCAACGGACGCGCTGGCTCAAGGGATGGATGCAGACCTGGCTCGTCGAGATGCGCGATCCAGGGGCGTTCATGCGCGACGTCGGATTGCAGCGGTTTTTCGTGTATCAGGTTCTGGTGGCAGGCATCATCATTTCTTCCCTTCTTTATCTGCCCATGCTTCTCGCCATTGTTTACGGAACGCTCTGTGCGGTCTTCCTGGAAACCAGTATTTGGGGGCGAGGAATCTTTATCGTCGACTGCATAAACATTGCGATGGGCTTCCTGTCGTTCCATGCGCTTGGCAAGGGCGGCCCTGTCGGAAGATCGATCACATTGCCGGTATTGCGTTGGCTGCCGGTCTATTGGCTGATGATCTCTGCTGCCGCTTGGCGGGCGCTGTGGCAGCTGCAGGCTGCGCCATTCCTGTGGGAAAAGACACCGCACCGGCCTTCGGAGCCCGCTCATTGATCGAACGTGCGTTCGCGGCCCTATACTTTCCCTGCGGTCGAGGAGATCGATGATCTGCGTATGGGGCGTCGATGGCCATACCGACATTGAACCCGAGTTCGATTGGATAATGTGATCTAGAGGAATTCGTGGCCGGACCCGATGATCAGTGAATCCTCGTTGCCGATGACGTCGACGTCTCGCCCCTTGTAGGGCAAGGCCAGGAGGATCCTCCTGATCACCGCGATCCGGGCGCGGCGTTTGTCGTTCGACCGGACGATCGTCCACGGCGCATAGGCTGTGTGGGTCCGGGCCATCATCTCGTCACGTGCCTTGGTGTACGCGTCCCATTTTTCAGCGCCCTGGATATCGATCGGCGAAAACTTCCAGTTCTTCAGAGGGCTATGACGGCGGTCGTGAAACCGTTTCAGTTGCATGATCTGGCCGATACTGAGCCAGAACTTGAAGAAATGGATTCCGTCGGCCACAATCAAACGCTCGAAACCCGGAACCTCCTCCAGAAATGACTCATGCTGTTCAGGCGTGCAGAATCCCAGCACAGTCTCGACCCCGGCGCGATTGTACCAGGAACGGTCGAAGGTGATGAACTCGCCAGCCGTGGGAAAATGCGACACATAGCGCTGGAAATACCACTGTCCACGCTCAGTCTCGCTTGGCTTGGGCAAGGCGACATTGCGCGCCGTACGTGGGTTCATAAACTGGCGCAGGTTGAAGATCGTGCCGCCCTTGCCGGCGGCGTCGCGGCCCTCGAATACACAGACCACACGGCCGCCGGTCTCCTGCAGCCAATACTGCATCTTGACCAATTCGATCTGCAGCTTCTCAAGCGTTTCCGCATATTCGTCGTTATCCATCTTGTCGCGGTAAGGATAACCGCCTGATGCCAGCGCGCCATCTTCGATCCAGTCGGGCAGCTTGGGATCGTCGATGTTGAATGTTCGCTTCTTGCCATCAATTTTGAGCTTGAGCACGGCCTTGTCTGATGCAGGCTTTTCGGAGTTCTTTTTTGAATCTTTACCCACGGCATTCGTCCTCAATTGACATAAAGGCATGTTATTGGGAGAGCGTTGTATCGTCCAGAGTCAAAAAAGGACGCGGGACCAGGAGTTTAGCGCATGAGTCTTTGGGGACAGGAAGGCCGCGCCTTGCGGCAGAGGGCCGTAAATCGAGTCATCCAGGCACGGTTTGTATTGGGTGCCGCTGCCTTCGTTACGGCGCTCGTGCTGAGTACCCAAGCGTCCTGGTGGTTGAGTTTTATCGTCCTCATGTTCGTGCTTCTTGCTGTGGTTGCCCTCTCGGCAACATTGCCGCGCAATGACAATCCCGTTGTCTCACCCATGAACGATCCTGCCATCTTCCGCCTGTCCGGTCAGCAGCTCGCTGCGCAATTGCCCGACCCGCTGATCATCTTCGACCACGAGGGCACGATCCTCTATGTCAATCCGGCCGCAAATGGCGCGTTTGGCCCGTTGGCGCGGGGCGGCGCGCTCCTATTGCATTTCCGCGCGCCTGAATTGCAAGCCATGGTCCAGTCCGTAATGGCGGACTCGGCAGCGCGGTCAGTGGACTATGCCGAACGGGTTCCGGTTGAACGCTGGTATCGTGCCACGGTGCTCCTCCTTGACCAGGCCGGGGGCAGCGACCGCCAATATCTCCTCTCGTTCCGGGATCAGACCGAGGCGCACCGGCTGGAGCGCATGCGTTCGGATTTCATTGCTAATGCAAGTCATGAGTTGCGCACGCCTCTGGCCTCATTGACCGGCTTCATCGAGACGTTGCGGGGACCGGCCCGCAATGATGAGGCCGCGCGCGAGAATTTTCTTGAGATCATGCAGAAACAGGCGGAGCGCATGGCACGGCTGATTGACGATCTCTTGTCCTTGTCGCGCATCGAGATGAAGGCGCACATAGCGGTCAAGGACGAGGTTGATCTGACAGCGGTGATCAATCACGTGGCGGACTCACTGCGGCCGCTCGCCGACGAAGTCGGAGTCGAGATTGAACGTAACATCGATCCCGATCCAATCAATGTACTCGGTGACCGCGATGAACTGATCCAGGTCTTTCAGAACCTTATCGAGAACGCCTGTAAATATGGGCAGTCGGGAAAAAAGATCATCATTGGGCTGAAGCGAAATGGTGAAGGCATCAAGGCAACGGTTCAGGATTTCGGCCCGGGTATCCCGGATGAACACATTCCCCGTCTGACCGAGCGCTTTTACCGGATCAATCTCGAAACCAGCCGCGCCCAAAAGGGTACGGGGCTAGGTCTGGCCATCGTAAAACACATTCTGACACGCCATCGTGCCCGGCTCATCGTGCGTTCGCGCGTCGGCGAAGGGTCAACCTTTACCGTCGTATTCGGGCTGCAAAAGATTTAGGGCCTTTGCTGTCTAAGTAAAAAGGCGCCTTTCGGCGCCTTGAACAGATGGGTCCAGTGGAAAATCAGCGGATGCGGCGACGGTCCGAAGCCGGCTGGTACGCAAGACGTGAGTGGTAGGTGCAATAGGGGCCTGACTCGCCGACGTCATTTCCACAGAAGTTGAAGTCGGGCTGTAGCGGATCGCCGACAGGCCATTTGCAGGTGCGCTCGCTGAGCTGCACCAACTCAAGCCGGCGTGAAATCGGGACGACAACATCGGTCACCGTTTTCACGACAGTATGCGTAACGAGGTCCGTGCTGTATTCGGTTTGCAAGGCCGTGGCACCGATGCTCCGGCTGACAACACGGTTCGACATGTGCCCGGAAGAGCCGCTGCTGCGCTGGCCGCCGGACGAGCCGGTATTCACCTTCTTGCTTCTTGTCTGCGTTGACGTGGTCTTGCCACGCCCAGACAGTTTCAACCGGTGAACCTTGCCGATGACGGCATTGCGGCTGACGCCGCCCAGTTGGGCTGCGATCTGGCTTGCACTCAGACCTTCGGCCCAAAGTTTCTTCAGCTGTTCTACGCGCTCATCTGTCCAGTTCATCGTTTCCTAGCTCCGTATGGGGCTCAGTTTTGTGCGGACTCTGGAATGAATCCTTCCTCGCATCTGGATTGCTCCAGATTGGTTCGATACCATATCTATTCAGATGACGAGGACGCCGCACGAAATCTAGCTATTTCGTTTCTCAAGCTACAATATGCGATGACTCTGTGACAAGAGTCGGGCGAGGTTCCCCACCAAGCTTTTTTGGGTTTTCCCCAACTTGCACGATAAACTGTTGCAGAAATGACGATTTACGGAGTCGCCGGCAACCCTTCCATGGAATACGCGCGTAGGTTGCAAGAAATCGCAAGGTCCTCTTCGGTACGACCCTCAAGGCAAGACGTTTCAAAGTGTTCATTTGACAATTGCAATTCGAATGATGATATTACCTGCGTGTGGCCGCCCCCAAGAATGGCATTGTGGGGCGGCTTTTTGATTTCAGTGCTGCCGGTTTCTTCTTTGCAATCAGCAGGTTTGGTAGACTGGGTTTTGGAGGCCCGAAACGACATGACGGACGCAAACGCGCAACCGCTTTACGACACTTTTGCTCGTGCGGATCTGCGCTTTGAGCGAGGTGAGGGCGTGTGGCTGGTGACTGAGTCCGGCGAGCGATATCTCGACTTCGCGGCCGGCATCGCCGTCAATTCGCTGGGCCACTCGCATCCGCATCTCGTCGAGGCATTGAAGAGCCAAGCCGAGAAGCTTTGGCATGTTTCCAATGTCTACGAAATTCCCGGTCAAAGCCGGCTGGGACAGCGGCTGGTCGACAATACATTTGCCGACAAGGTCTTCTTTACCAATTCCGGTGCGGAAGCGCTGGAATGTGCGATCAAGACGGCGCGGCGCTACCACTATGTCAACGGCCATCCCGACCGGTTCCGTATCATCACCTTTGAAGGCGCATTTCATGGCCGGACGCTGGCGACAATCGCCGCCGGCGGGCAGGCAAAGTATCTTGAAGGCTTTGGCCCAAAGGTCGAAGGATTTGATCAGGTCCCGTTCGGTGACGACAAGGCGTTGAAGGCGGCTATCGGCCCCGAAACCGCGGCTATCCTGATTGAGCCAATCCAGGGCGAGGGCGGTGTACGCTCGGTTCCCGATGAAGACCTGCGCGCCCTGCGCAAGCTTTGCGACGATGAGGGACTGCTGCTGATCCTCGACGAGGTTCAGACAGGCGTCGGTCGCACCGGCAAGCTCTTCGCCCATGAGTGGTCGGGCATCAAGCCGGACATCATGGCCGTTGCCAAGGGTATTGGCGGCGGCTTTCCTGTGGGCGCATGCCTCGCGACGGCCGAGGCCGCAAAGGGCATGACTGCCGGGGTGCACGGCACCACATTCGGCGGCAATCCGCTGGCGATGGCCGTCGGCAACGCCGTTCTCGATGTCATTCTCGCCGAGGGCTTCCTTGAACACGTGCAGAAAATCGCATTGGTCATGAAGCAGGGGCTCGCTTCGATTTCCGACCGCTATCCGGACGTCATTGCCGAGGTGCGCGGCCGCGGTCTGCTGATCGGCTTGAAGAGCGTCGTCCCGAATACGACGGTGGTGCAGGCCCTGCGTGATGAGCACCTGCTGACCGTCGGCGCAGGTGACAATGTCATTCGCCTGTTGCCACCGCTGGTTGCAACCGAAGAAGAGGCGCGTGAGGCCCTTTCCAGGGTCGAAGCGGCTGCTGAGCGCCTATCCGTCGCCGCTCGGCAAAAAAGCGCGTGAGGGCCAGACCATGACCATCAAGCAGGATCTCCGGCACTTCACGGATCTGTCGGCCCTTTCCTCGGGCGATCTGCGCCTTATCCTGGATGATGCGCGGGCGCGCAAGATAAGGCTCAAAGCGGGCAATATCGAGAAGCCCTTTGCCGGCAAAGTATTGGCAATGATCTTCGACAAACCGTCGACGAGGACGCGCGTGTCGTTCGATGTCGGCATGCGCCAGCTCGGTGGCGAGACCATCATGCTAACCGGCTCGGAAATGCAGCTTGGCCGCAGCGAAACCATCGCCGATACGGCCAAGGTGCTGTCGCGCTATGTCGACATCATCATGATGCGCACGACGACGCATGAGCGTTTGATCGAAATGGCGCAAAACGCCACGGTACCGGTGATCAACGCACTGACCGACGACACCCATCCATGCCAGATCATGGCCGATATCATGACGTTCGAAGAGCATCGCGGACCCGTCAAGGGCAAAACCTTCGCCTGGACCGGCGACGGCAACAATGTCCTGCATTCGCTCGTCGAGGCTGCAGCCCGCTTCGATTTCAATCTCAATATAGCAACGCCGGAAGGCAGCGAACCGAGCAGCAAATTTCTGGAATGGGCGAGGGGTGCCGGCGGCAAGATCAAGCTGACGACTGATCCCATCGCTGCGGTCGAGGGCGTCGACTGCATCGTCACCGACACCTGGGTATCGATGGGGCAGGAAGGCCGCGCACGCGGCCACAACATTTTCATGCCTTATCAGGTCAACGATGCATTGATGCAGCACGCCAATCCCGACGCGCTCTTCATGCATTGCCTCCCGGCCCATCGCGGTGAGGAAGTAACTGACTCAGTGATCGATGGGCCGCATTCCGTTGTCTTTGACGAGGCGGAAAACCGCCTGCATGCCCAGAAGGCCATTCTGGCGTGGTGTCTCGAAGGGGGATCCAGTGCCTGATACTTCAATCCGTTCGGACGAATATATCTTTGCCGGCGACGATGCCGTCGTGCCGTTCCAGGTCGAAGAACTCGATGCGCGCGGCCGCGCCGTGCAATTGGGACCGACGCTTGACGATATCCTGGCCCGCCACGACTATCCCGAGCCTGTGGCAAAGCTTCTGGCCGAAGCAATCGTCCTCACTGTCTTATTGGGGACGTCGTTGAAGTTCGATGGCAAGTTCATATTCCAGTCGCAGTCCGATGGCCCCGTCGATATGCTGGTCGTCGATTTCCGCACGCCGAATTCCGTGCGCGCCTATGCGCGCTACGATGAAGAGCGGCTGGCGGAGGCCATCGCAGCGCACAGGACTTCACAGGAAGAATTGATGGGCAGCGGCACGCTTGCCCTAACCGTGGACCAGGGCGAGTATACGCAGCGCTATCAAGGCATTGTTGCCCTTGACGGGTCCAATCTTGAGGATATTGCAAAAACCTATTTCCGCCAGTCCGAGCAGATTCCGACCGATGTGCGCCTGTCCGTCGCCAAGCTGGTCGAACGCGGGGAGGATGGCAAGCCGGTCGAGCAATGGCGTGCAGGAGGCTTGATTGTGCAGTTCCTGCCCCAATCCGCGCTGCGCATGCGCCAGCCAGACCTGCCGGCCGGCGATGTGCCCGACGCTGACGATGATAATGACAGTTTCGTCGAGGATGACGATTGGGCTGAAATCAAGGCCCTCGTCGCGACGATTGAAAGCTCCGAACTGACCGATCCGCAAGTCGGCGCAGAACGGCTGCTCTACCGACTCTTCCACGAACGGGGCGTTCGTGTCTTCGATGCCGTTCAGGTCAATGACGATTGCTCGTGCTCGCGCGAGAAGATTGCAGGCGTGCTCTCAGGTTTTACCGCCGAGGAGATTACTGACAGCATCGAAGACGGCAAGATCAGCGTTACCTGCGAATTTTGCTCCACCCGCTACGAGTTCGATCCGGCGGAATTCCTGCAGAAGAACTGACCCGAAGGGACATCTTGAAGAAGGCCTGATCACGCCCGCATCGGAGCCGTGTATTCATGCGCGACCGTCACGACGACCAGTATGACGATGAACGCGCAAATGATCAGCCAAAGCGGCCAGGGCCGTGTTGATTTCTTCGCCAGCAATCCGACGATCAGGCCGGGAACCAGAACCAGGGCCAGCAACTGGCTGGCGGCTTCGGCGGCAGTCTTCAAGCTTGGCAGCGTATAACCGAGCAAGTAGGCCCCGATCGCCGCGAGGAAGGCAACGGCAGAGCAGCCGAGGGCCTTCACATAGGGCGACTGCGTGCGCTGGATTTCTGCCATCAGTTCAAGGTCCGCAACTGATCGGGAAGGTCAAGGGAGAACGCCGGTATCTCGATATCGAACCGCTCTCCGCTGTCAGTCTGCATCGAATAGCGTCCGACCATGACACCCGATGTCGTCGTCAGCGGGCAGCCGGACGAATACTGGAAGGAGTCGCCGGGATCGAGAATGGGCTGTTCGCCGATCACGCCTGGCCCGCGCACTTCCTCGACATGGCCGTTGCCGTCTGTGATCTTCCAGTAGCGCGATCGCAACTGCACCGTCAGGTCGGATTCATTCGCGATCGTGATCCGGTAACCCCAGACATAGCGGTTCTCCTCTGGGTTGGATTGCTCCTCCAGATAGAATGGCTCGACGGTTACTTCGATATCGCGGGTCGTGGCTTTATACATGTCTTCACTCAGTCTATGGCCTTGATATCGCGGCTCAAAGCCATCGCGTCAACCCATTCTGATATTGGATCGGGCTAAAACCTTCGTGAAGCCGCCCGCTACTGCTACATTGATGATAGAGTTTGCCGTGGGCGCGATGGGAAAGACCATGTTGACTTTGGAAGACTTTGCCGCAATGGCGCTCTCCTTTCCAGAAAGCACGCAAGGGTGCCACTTCAACACGACGGATTTCCGCGTGAACGGAAAAATCTTTGCAACGCTGCGTCCCGAAAAACAGCGGGGTGTCTTGATGCTCACGCGCGGCGACCAGGCGCTCATGCGCGAAACCTCGGCCGACATGTTTGAACCGGTTCCGGGGAGTTGGGGCGAAAAAGGCGCTACCTTCGTGATTATCGGTAATGCCGATCCCGAGGTGGTGCGCCATGCGATGGCAATGGCGTGGAAGAAAGCCGCGCCGAAATCGGTCTCGGTGCGGCATGTCTTATAAGGCGATCAAAGCGCGGTCTTGAGGGCGGCGTCCAGATCGTCGATCAGATCGTTTACATCCTCGAGCCCGACCGAAAGGCGCAGGAGTCCGTCGGAGATGCCCAGCTCAGCGCGCGCCTCATCCGTAAGGTTCTTGTGCGTCGTCGTTGTCGGATGAGTGATGAGGCTTTTTGAATCGCCGAGATTGTTGGAGATCTGGATGATTTCCAAGGCATTCTCGACGTTGAATGTCGCCTTCTTGCCGCCCTTGACCTCGAAGGCGATCAGGGTCGAACCGCCCGACATCTGCTTGGCGACAATGTCCGCCTGCGGATGATCGCGGCGGCCGGGATAGAGCACTTTGGAGACCGACGGGTGTTCTGCGAGAAAATCCGCGATCCTGGCCGCGTTCTCCGTCTGCTGGCGCACGCGCACGACAAGCGTTTCCAGCCCCTTCAGCATTACCCATGAGTTGAACGGGCTGAGGCCCGGGCCGGTATGTCGGAAATATTCGTGCAGGTTCTCGTCGATCCACTGCTTGTCGGAGAGGATCACACCACCGAGACACCGGCCATGGCCGTCGATATGTTTGGTCGTCGAGTAGATGACGATATGCGCGCCAAGCTCCAGCGGCTTCTGAAACAGTGGTGTCGCGAACACATTGTCGACAATGAGCTTTGCGCCAACCGAGTTTGCGACTTTCGCAACGGCGGCAATGTCGATGACTTCCAGCGTCGGGTTGGTCGGGCTTTCGAGGAAGAGTACTTTCGTGTTAGGGCGGACGGCATTCTCCCAGTTCTCGACCTTCGAGCCGTCTATCAAGGTGAAGTCGACACCATACCGCGGCAGAAGCGTCTCGATGATATAGCGACAGGAGCCGAACATCGCGCGGGCCGCCAATACGTGATCACCAGCCTTGACCTGACAGATGATCGCTGCAGCAACCGCTGCCATACCCGATGCGGTTGCACGCGCATCTTCGGCACCTTCCAGGGCACACATGCGCTTTTCGAACATGTCAGTCGTCGGATTGGCGTAGCGCGAATAGATGAAACCGGGCTCTTCGCCCTTGAAGCGGGCTTCGGCCGCTTCAGCGGTCGGATAGACAAAACCCTGCGTCAGGAACAGGGCTTCCGATGTCTCACCGAAGCCGGAGCGCAACGTTCCGGCATGAACGAGCTGTGTGGCGGGGCGCAGTTTGCGGGTGCTGGTCTTGGTCATCGTCTTCTCAATCTGCCAAAATCTGGCCAATAAAAAACCGGCCTTGCGTGAATCGCAAAAAGGCCGGACGAGACCGGGCCTCTTTTAGCAAATTATTTAACGTGGCTGCAAGCCGGCCGGCCAAATCACCACGGGATAAAATTGCTTTAATCCTCTTGGCGGCTTGCGTCAATCGGGTGAGACGCTAAAGCTTTTGTCTCTTTTGTGTGAGTTGGTGGTCGACATGAGCAGACGAGAAGCGGGCATTCTGGCGGATAGCGGCATCAGGGCACTGCACCAGGCGGGGTCGCTCAAGACTGAACGCGATTTTGACGACGATCAGATCCAGCCGGCCAGTCTTGACCTGCGTCTCGGGCGGCGCGCCTACCGCGTCCGCGCCAGCTTCATGCCGGGACCTGGAACGCCGGTCATCGACAAACTGGATCGGCTGAAATTGCACGAGGTCGACCTGACCGATGGCGCGGTTCTCGAAACCGGCTGCGTCTACATCGTGCCCCTCCTCGAAAGTCTCAGCCTTCCGGCTGAGGTTTCGGCGTCCGCCAATCCGAAAAGCTCCACCGGTCGGCTTGATATCTTCACACGCGTCATCGTCGATAGTGCGCAGGAGTTCGACAAGGTGCCGGCCGGCTATCAAGGTCCGCTCTACCTCGAAGTCAGCCCGCGGACATTCCCGATCGTGGCGCGTACCGGCTCGCGGCTGTCACAGATTCGGTTCCGCACGGGACGGGCGCAGTTGGAAGAAGCGGAACTGACCGCGCTGCACGGCGCGCAAACGCTGGTCGCATCCGATACGCCCAATATTTCCGGCGGCGGCATTGCGCTCTCCATTGACCTCACCGGCGACAAGAATGGGCTCGTCGGTTATCGGGGCAAGCATCACACCGGCGTCGTCGATGTCGACAAGCGCGGCGTCCATGATCTTTTCGATTTCTGGGAGCCGATCCATGATCGTGGCGCACGCGAACTCGTGCTTGATCCGGATGAGTTCTACATCCTCGTTTCGCGCGAAGCGGTGCACGTGCCACCGCTCTATGCTGCCGAAATGACCCCGTTCGATCCGCTCGTCGGTGAGTTTCGCGTGCACTATGCGGGCTTCTTCGATCCGGGTTTCGGCCATACTGCAGCCGGTGGGACCGGCAGCCGCGCCGTGCTCGAGGTGCGCAGCCACGAGGTGCCCTTCATCCTCGAACACGGGCAGATCGTCGGTCGGCTGATTTACGAGCACATGCTGGAGCGGCCGAAGGTGCTCTACGGCACCGATCTCGGCTCGAACTATCAGGCGCAGGGCCTGAAACTGTCAAAACATTTCAAGTGATCGCCAACAGGCTTGGAGGGACCTTGACAAAAGGCGCCTTTGGCGAGCACTGATAGGCAGATGCGGGTGTAGCTCAATGGTAGAGCAGCAGCTTCCCAAGCTGAATACGAGGGTTCGATTCCCTTCACCCGCTCCATCAATCTTTTCAATATGTTAAGTACAGTTTCGAGCACGGCGCCTTCGCCGTTGACGCGAACTACTCCTCAAAGCGACTCGTGGTATCACGATCGCGGTCGTATCGTCTCGTGAGCGGAAACGGCGGCAACCAGGACTCGCGACGGACGATCCAGCTTTCGTAGGTTGGCATCAGTTGGTCAGGCGCATCAAGGGATCCTACGTTCACTTCGATTTCGTCTCCTGTGCGCGCGAAAATGGACGAGCCGCAGCGCGGACAGAAAAACCGCCCGGCGTAGTCGCGTGTTTCGCCATCGATCGTCACCGCATCCTGAGGGAACACCGCGGAAGCGTGAAAAAGGGCCCCATGATGCTTGCGGCAGTCGAGACAGTGACAAAGGCCGACCCGGTATGGGAGTCCCGACGCCACAATTCGGACGTTGCCGCACAGGCAACCGCCCGTGAATCGGTCCATGCTGCGTCTCCTCTAAAATCAAGCGGGCGGAATGTTTACAACGAACAGCACTGCCATTGCAATTGCCCGCTACGGGCGGGGACGCGTCGACACAGCTTCCCGAGCTGAATAGGAGGGTGCGATTCCCTTCACCCGCTCCATTTCCATGTAACCGTGACCCGGCCGCCTTGAACGCAGCGTCATATCACCGTATGTCAGTTGCAACGCAGTTGCGACAAAGCCGGAGAAAACATGTCGGATGGAATGAATCGCTTCCTGGGAGATACGCCTGGCCGGGTGCTGGTGAAACTCATCGTGGTCTCGCTGGTCGTCGGTGTCGTCATGAGCGCATTCGACTGGTCGCCGATGGACATACTTTACGGCATCGAGAATTTTGTTCGCCGTATCTGGAACCTCGGCTTCGGCGCCATTGAGCGTTTTGCCGGCTATTTCCTGCTTGGTGCGGCCGTCGTCATTCCCTGTTTTGTGCTGTTGCGTCTGCTCAGCTACCGGCGTTGAACGAAAAAATACCGCCTCGGACGATTCTTGGCCCGAAGGAGCCACAATTGCTGGATATCCGCATGGGGTCTTAGCTTTAGGATTGGTCATGTCTCGAATGAAATCAAATCTGCCACGCCGCAACTTCCTTGTTTTCGCAGCGGCTACCGCGCTGTTGCCGTTGGCCGCCTGCCAAACCGCAACGCGAACCCCGGGAAAGATTGCGGGTGGTTCAGCATCGGCCAGCGCCAATCTGCAGGCGATACGTTCCTCCAACGGACTTGGCGGCCTGAAATCGGACCCGGGGCTTGAGCGCGCCGCCGAGCAGCAAGCCGGCTACATGGCGAGCGCCGGCCGCATGAGCCACTCGACGAGCTGGAGCCATGGCTTTGCCTCGCGCATGCGTGACAATAATATCCATGGCCCTGCCGCCGAAAACATCGCCAAGGGACACATGACTTTGGACGAGGTTTTTGCGCGGTGGATGGCGTCGCCGCCGCATCGACGCAACATGCTCGATCCCCAGTTCACGCGCTTTGGCCTCGCCTACGCGCAAGCCTCCAAAGACAGCCCAGATCGCTACTGGGCATTGGTTCTGGCCGCCTGAGCAGCCGGCGATGGCTGCTACCCCTGATTGCACTGGTAAACGGTTCGATCCAATGGCATAGAGCAATGACAGCCTTTCAGGCTGCAATTGTCCGGTGCCTCATGACGGTCGACGTTTCTACGCCTCCAGGATCAAAGATTGTTCGCCCGTTCGAGGTGACCAATCGCCTGATGCTGGCCATCACCGTCCCGGTGATGCTTGCGTCGCTGACGACGCCGTTGCTCGGGCTAGTCGACACCGCGGTAATCGGGCAGGTGGGTGATCCGCATCTCCTAGGCGGGCTTGCCATCGGCGCGCTGGTATTCGACTTCCTTTTCTCCACCATGAACTTTCTTCGCTCCGGCACGACTGGTCTCGTGGCGCAGGCCATGGGGCGCCATGACGAGGTCGAGCAGCAGGCCGTGTTCTGGCGCGCCATCGGCATTGCCGTGGTCGCAGGCATGTTGTTTATTGCCGCGACTCCGCTGATATTGCAGGCGACCATCAGCTTCATGAACCCGGACAAGGCGATAGCCGACGCGATGTCGACCTATGTGTCGATCAGGCTTTTGTCGTCGCCGATGGCCCTTGGCAATTTCGTCGTGTTGGGCCTGCTTCTGGGGCAGGGCAAGGCCATGCAGGGGCTTTATCTCCAGCTCCTGCTCAACGGCGTCAATGTGGTGACGACCATCTGGCTCGGGCTTGTCATGGGCTGGGGTGTCACGGGTATCGCCTGGGGAACTGTGCTCGGCGAGACCGTCGCACTGATCGTCGGCCTGTCGATGATCTACCTGCAATTCCGCTCGGTGCGCAATCCCTCGCGCAAACGCGTCCTCGACATACACGAAATACGCCGCATGTTCGCTGTCAACCGCGATATCATGCTGCGCTCCTTCTTCCTTCTGATCGCTTACGCCTACTTCACCCGGGCGGGAACAGAGGCGGGCGCGGTGATGCTGGCAACGAATGCTGTACTGATGAACTTCCTGCTGATTTCGGGCTATCTGATCGATGGGGTAACGACGGCCGCGGAACAGATTTCAGGGCGGGCTGTTGGCGCGCATTATCGGCCGGCATTCGACCGGGGAGTCAAGCTTTCGTTCCTGTGGGGGATTATTCTTGCTTCCGTGATGGCCCTGTTCTTCCTCGCCTTTGGCGACGCGATCGTCGCTTTTCTGATCAAGTCAGACGAGGTCCAAGCCATGGCGTCGATCTATCTGCCCTGGGCAGCGCTGGCGCCGGTCGTCGGTCTTCTGGCGTTTCACATGGATGGTGTCTTCATTGGAGCGACCTGGTCGCGGGACATGCGCAACATGATGATCCTGTCGCTGATGGGCTATTTCGCCGCCTATTTCATTCTGCCGCGTTACTTCGGCAATCACGGCCTCTGGCTTTCGCTGCACCTGTTTTTCGGGCTGCGAGGCGTCTCGCTGCTGTCGATCCTGCCAAGCCGGGCTAGGCTGCAGTTCGCCAACTAGTACCCCTGTTTAGGCGGGGAGGACTTTCTCCGCCCAATCGGAAACATCGCAGTCGCGCAAGGCGGCAATCGTGCTGATCTGGTCGCGTTTCATCGCCGCCGACAGACCTTTGACGATCTCGCCTGCAAGGCCGGGACCGTGATAGATCATGCTGGTATAGAGCTGGACGAGATCGGCGCCGGCACGGATTTTCGCAATCGCAGTTGCGGCGCTCTCCACACCGCCCACACCGATAAGCGGCAATTCCGCGCCCACCCGCTGGCGCATCTTGGCGAGCACGATCGTCGAGCGTTCGAACAGCGGCGCCCCTGAGAGACCGCCGGTCTCGCGCCTGTTCTTGCCGCTCTTCAGGCCTGCGCGCGACAAGGTCGTATTGGAAATGATCAGCCCGTCCAAAGGATGCAACGCGATCTCCGCAGCGATATCGTCAAGACCGGCCTCGGGGAGATCAGGAGCGATCTTGAGAAACACCGGACGCCTGACACCCGGCTGCGCGTCGCGCGCATCAAGCACCTTGCCCAGAAGCTCCCTGAGACTGTCGCGCGCCTGCAGGTCGCGCAGACCCGGTGTATTGGGGGAGGAAATGTTAACGGTGAAGTAGCTTGCCACCGCATGAAACTTGCGGATGCCTGCAACGTAGTCTGCAACCCGGTCAATGGCATCTTTGTTGGCGCCGATATTGACGCCGACAATACCGGCATGGACGCGCCGCGCGCTGAGGCGCCGAAGCGCCGCGTCGTGACCTTCATTGTTGAAGCCAAGCCGATTGATGACGGCGCTGTCCTCGACAAGGCGGAAAATGCGGGGCTTTGGATTGCCGGATTGCGGCAGCGGTGTGAGCGTGCCGACCTCCGCAAAGCCAAAGCCCAGTCGCAGCAGCGCATCGGGCACTTCGGCGTTCTTGTCATAACCCGCAGCCATACCGAGCGGATTGGGGAAACTGAGACCAGCAATGGCAACGCGCAGCGCTGGATCATTGTGGGCCGCGCATGCCGGCACCAGGCCGCTTTTCAATGCCTTGATCGAAAGGCCATGGGCGTCCTCGGGGTCGAGCGAGAACAGCACCTTGCGACCGAGTGCCCTGAAAAGCCCGCTCATGCCTGCCACTCCGGAAATTGGTGGCGCCCATCGCTGCCGAGGGGGAGGGGCTTAACCCAGAGCACGGTATCGAGTGGCAATGATGCGTAGAGATGCGGGAAGAGGTCGCCGCCACGCGAGACTTCGTATATGAGCGCATCGCCGAGCAGGTCGGCATCAACAGCTATGAGAAGAAGGTCGTTCTGACCCATGAAATGCTTTGCGGCCGTCTCCACAACTTGGGCTGCGGTCGAAAAGTGGATATAACCGTCGGCGTGGTCGATTGGCGCGCCGTCGAACACGCCTTTTGCCTCGGCTGCCTGCCAAAGCGCGCGCGCAGCAATCTTGAAGATCAGTTGGGTCATAGGCGTCTTTACTAGACGCAAAACCCTTGTCCGCAAAGGGCAGGAGTGGAACGGGGCACAGAAATATCGGCCTGTCTCTGATTTTTGGCGTATTATTCCTTCAGACTTGGCAAAGCTAACGACGGAGGTCCATCCATGTCACGAACAGGGACTTTGCTCATCGCTCTTGCTGCTGGATTTCTATATGCATCTTCCGCCCCCGCGCAGGACACAGCCAACTATACGCTTGAGAAGACGCAAGACGGCTTTGTCCGCATGAACAACAAGACGGGCGAGATGTCGATCTGTCAGGAAAGATCGGGCCAACTCATCTGCAAGCTTTCGGCCGAAGAGCGCGCTGCCTACGAGGAAGACATCGCTGATCTGAAGATGCGCCTTGGCAAGCTTGAAAATACTGTTGCCGGCATGGGGAAGATTCCGCCCGTGGTGCGTGACGCCCTGCCTTCGGACGAGGAATTCGAAAAGGGGCTGAGCTACATGGAAAAATTCATGCGCCGCTTCATGGGAATCGCCCGGGAATGGGGCTATGAGGGCGAGCGAAACAAGCCTGACACGCAGCCGCAGAAGACCTGATCAATCATGCCCGATAATGGCAGGAAACTGTCAGGAGCCCGCGAGGGCGCTCGCCATTTGTTCTTGATTTGTTCGTCATTTTGGTAGACTTTGGTCGCTCGGGATTCTTCTCTTGGAGCAACAAAATGATTGCAGTGCCAACACTGATTGGAGAGGTATCGATACGGCTCTTCGTCCGCCATGGGGACCAGCAGAAGGCCATGGATTTTTACGAGAACGTGTTCGGCGCCAAGGTGGTCGGCCGCCCCTATCTGCACAATGGCGAGTTGATTGCTGCGGAAATGCGCATGGGCGCCTCGGTGCTCATGATCGTCGGCGCCAATCCGAAACGTGATGCGGACGCGTCGCTGGGTGGTCCACGTTCAGTCCATGCCATCGGTGCAACCCCGGTTATGCTCGATATCCATGTCGATGACGTCGACCGGGTCATGCACCATGCAGTCGCGGAAGGCGGACACGTGCGCAATCCGGTGGAGACTCTGGATGGCGGAGACCGTGCGGGTGTGCTCACCGATCCTTTTGGCCACCTTTGGGTGGTTAAATCATGGGTCAAGCATCTGGCCGCCTGAAGATACAACCGGCCGCCGTGAGGCGACCGGCTGCGACACTTTTATTTAGCCAGCATATTTCTTTGTCGAATGGATCAGTTCATGGACGATACCGGGTTCGCTGACCGCGTGACCGGCATCCTCCACAATGCGCAAATCGGCTTCCGGCCAGACTTTCTTCAGATGCCAGGCATTGAGCAGGGGCGTGCACATGTCATAGCGGCCGTGCACGATTACACCGGGAATGTCGCGGATCAGATGCGCGTTGCGCAGCAGGTGGTCGTCGGTATCGAAGAAGCCTCTGTTCTGGAAGTAGTGGCACTCGATGCGGGCAAAAGCGATAGCGAAATGATCGCTGGCAAACGCTTCTTCGCGTGCAGGGTCCGGCAGCAGCGAAAGCGCCGATCCTTCCCAGCGCGCCCAAAGCTTGGCGGCCTTCAGCTGTACCGCCGGGTCCGGGTCAGTCAGGCGCTTGTAGTACGCGGCGATCATGTCGTCGCGCTCGTCTTCCGGGATGTGGTTCTGATAGGCCTCGAAGCGGTCCGGATAGATAATGCTTGCGCCATTCGAATAGAACCATTCGATCTCGAAACGCCGTATCATGAAGATGCCGCGCAGGATCAACTCACTGACACGTTCTGGGTGTGTCTGCGCATAGGCAAGGCCCAGCGTCGAACCCCAGGATCCGCCAAAGACCTGCCACTTGTCGATATTGAAATGTTCGCGGATCTTTTCCATATCGGCGACGAGGTCCCACGTCGTATTCTCTCTCAGCTCCGCGTGCGGCGTCGATTTTCCGCAGCCGCGCTGATCGAACAGAATGATCCGGTAGCGCTCCGGATCATGCAGTCGACGCATCGTCGGATTGATCCCGCCCCCCGGGCCGCCATGGATCATGATCACCGGCTTGCCATTCGGATTGCCGCATTCTTCCACGTGAATGCTGTGCAAATCAGATACTTGAAGCATCTGTTCCGAAACGGGCGGATTCTCAGGGTAAAGAACATTTGTAATCATGCATCCCACTTTCAAAAAATTATCCCCACAGCAAATAATCGCTCGGGAATGCGGTTTTGCCAAGGCACTTACGTGCGGCAGTCTTGCCTACACGAAATCAGCTATCATTCAAAACTTTGGCGTGTGTTAAATTGCTCTTGATATATCAGTCGAATTGGATTTAGTCGTTAGCATTACGGCTTTTGGATTAAGACTGCTGCGATTTCAGCAAATGAGGACTTTTGAATAATGAAGTATCGATTTGTAATTGTAGATGATCATCCTTTATTTAGAGGGGCGCTGCGGCTTGCGTTGTCCTCGCCTAGAAGCAATATTCAAATAATCGAAGCAGGCGACCTCGATACCGCAAAGAAGTTGGTCCAGGAGCCGCCAGACATTGATCTTGTGCTTCTTGATCTTTCCCTGAACGGCGTTGGTGGTCTTACGGGCTTCATCGCTTTGCGAGCATTGGAACCAACGCTCCCCATCGCGATCGTATCGGCCACGGATGATGCTACAACAATCCGCGCTGCCCTCGCGCTTGGCGCCTCGGGCTTTATCTCCAAGTCCTACAGTCCAGAACAGATCAAGTTGGCGGTGCATACGATCCTCCAAGGTGGAATTTGGTCGCCGCTGAATGGCCAGGAAGAAGATGAGCTTGATCCTGAAATGCTCGATCTGATCCGCTGCATCCGCAAATTGACTCCGCAGCAGGGGCGCGTTCTCAGCATGATGGCGGATGGTATGTTGAACAAGCAGATCGCGCATGAACTGAATGTTTCGGAAGCAACGATCAAAGCCCATGTTTCGGCCGTTCTATACAAGCTGGGCGTTGAAAGCCGCACGCAAGCGGTGATCCGACTGGCACGCCTGAAGCAAGAGGTGGTGCCGGGTGGCCAAGCCCCGATGCGAGCATAGCTATTCATTCAGCCGCGATGGCTTGCCGGAAATGAGAAAGCAACGCCCGCAGGATCGCTGGGCGGACAGGCTTGTTGATGATCGATATGTCGTCTTCGTTGGCGCGTTCTTTGACGGCATTGGAGCGATCCGCTGTGACCAAGGCCGCCGGTACATGGCGTTGAAATCGCTCCCGCGCATGGCGCACGAGGTCGATGCCGTTCTGGTCGCGCAGGTTATAATCGGCGAGAATGACGTCCGGGACGGAACCGTTTCCCTCACAATAGGCCTCTAGTGCTTCGCAGCTGTCGAGCATCAGCGCAGTGCAGCCCCACGTCGCCAGCAGTTCCTGCAAGCCGGCAAGGGACTGCGGATTGTCGTCGATACACAGGACGAACAGCCCGGACAGTGCAGCAGACGACCTGACTGGCCGAACGTCTTCATTTGCTGGCAAAGATTGCACCTGCGACATCGGAATGGTGACCGAAAACACCGATCCCTTGCCTAGGGTGGATTGAACGACGACGGAGAGGTCGAGAATTTTTGCAATGCGTTCGACAATTGAAAGACCAAGACCAAGGCCATCCGAAATTTTCATGCCTTCCGACAGTCGGGCGAACTCATGGAAGATATGCTCTAATTGGGATTGGGGGATACCAATGCCGGAATCGAAAACCTGAAGTTCGATCGCCTCACCCCGCCGGCGCACGCCGACGAGCACCTTGCCCGAGCGGCAGTATTTGACGGCGTTGGATACGAGGTTCTGCACGAGTCTTCTAAGAAGATTGCGATCGGTCGCAACGCTCACCGAGCACATGACGACGTCCAACTGCAGACCTTTCGCCCGTGCCGTCGGCGAAAAATCCCGCGCGATCTGTTGGAGCAGCGTATCCATACGGAAAACGGAGATGACCGGCTTCAGCGCACCGGTATCGAGCCGCGAAATATCGAGCAGTGCGTTGATGATGGCCTCGACCGCTTCGAGCGACGAGTCGACATTGCTGACGAGTTCCTTCTCGCGCGAGTTTCCAAGACGCTCCATCAATGCAGAGGAATAAAGCCGCGCCGCGTTCAAGGGTTGGAGAATGTCGTGGCCTGCATCCGCAAGAAATCTGGTCTTGCCGATGTTGGCCTCCTCGGCACGCTGTTGGGCTTTGGCCAATTGTTGATTTGCCAGCGTGAGTTCGGTGGTTCGATGGCGCACCCGCAACTCCAGCGACTCATTGGCCTGCCGCAACAGATTGTCGGATTCCACCGCGCTGGTTACATCGGTAAAGGTCGTGACCAGTCCCCCGTCCGGCATGGAGTTGGAACGGATCTCAATTGTCTGGCCGGTTTTCTTGAGCCGGATACGCCATGGTGCGGCAAAGCCTGTGAACTGGTCCATGAACACTGGGTGTGAAAAGTCGGCGACATCGCCGCGTTCGAAAAGGCAGGACACGATGCTGCGCAGCGGCGTGCCCATGCGCTGCAGATCGTGGGGAAGATCCAGCAGCAGCCTGAATTGGGCGTTCCAGCAGCTCAGCCGGAACTGCGGGTCGAAAACGCTGATGCCTTGATCCATCTGGTCGAGCGCCGTTTGCAAGAGGTACCGGTTTTGTGCCAGCGCATCGGTGGCATGGTCGAGCAGGATTTGCGCTCGGCGCTGCGCTGCGCCCGTTGGCCCCATCGCCAGTGACAGGATCATGCGGGCCGAAGGCGAACCGACAATACCGGACAGGAGTTGCTCGGCAAAATGAACAGTCTTGAAGTCGGCGGCCTCGCCGTCATCGAGCGCGATGTTTTCCTGGTTGTGAAACGTTTGGAATGCGGTTCCGGTTTGCTCGAGGCCGAAATATTTCGATACGCTGGATTTAAGCTGACCGACGGTGATATTCGGTTGAATATTACCAACAGCCACGATCGACAGTTCCCTCTCCGCGATGAAGACTGACGCCTGGATGCGTTCCAGCGGCGTTGCGCTACGCGACAGGGATCCAGCGATGAAGAACGCAACGTTCGCGACCAGGCTCCAGAACATCGCGTTCACATAATCGCTGGCCTCCAGGCCGAACAAGGCGTGCGGCCTGAGCGCAGCGATGCCGAATGGTCCATCAAGGAAAAGCGAGGACGTCTGATCGATGAATGTGGGGAAAACCATTGTGTAAGCCCACACGCAGAACCCCGCCAGCATGCCCCAATTCGCCCCGCGGGCCGTGCCGGAACGCCATAACAGGGCGGCGACAAGGGGCGGTACGAGCTGGATTATGGCAACGGCGGAGATCAGTGCCAGAGTTGAGAAGTCCACGCGTGTCGAAACGAAATATTGATAGAGCCATGCAGCCCCGAAGATCGCGATCAGCGACCAGCGCCGGATCCTGGGGATAATCTTGGTGAAGTCCCTGCGTTCATCCTGAGCGCCCGCGGCACGCTTTAGCAACAGCGGCAACATCAGATCATTGGTGACCATGATCGACAGCAGGATGGATGGGGATATGATCATCGCAGTTGCCGCCGGAACGCCGCCCGCGAACGCGATCGTCGCAAGCCATTTTTGTCCTGCGAGGATGGGCAGGCAGACAAAAAAGAAATCGGCGGGAGCATCGGCTGGAAGCATTTTCAGGCCGATTGCCGCGAGGGGAAGGACGAATATGCCAGCGATCAGGAGAAGAAGGGGTACGAACCAGCGCGCAAGCCGCAGCTCCGAGGGGCCGCGATAATGAACGATCGTCACATAGAACTGGTTCGGCAGCAGCAACACCGTTGAAGCCCCGACCAGCGTCAGCGCCGTAAAATTCCCCATTGATATTGCGGGCTTCAGGGCCGGGATGGCCTGTGGATGCTCCATCACCTTGTCGAATACCGCAACAGGCGAGCCAAAAAGAAAACCGACAATGGCGATTCCGACGATGACAAAAACGATGAACTTTATCGTGGTGGCGACGGCGACCGCCTTGATCAGTCCGTCATAGCCATCCCGGAAATGTGGCGCGCGTGCCGCGAAGTAGACCGTATAGGCGGCAATTGCGATCTGCACGGCACCGATGATGGCGTGCTGATGAATGTCCGTCTCGTCCATGTGCCCGTAATAGACGTCGATCAATTGATGAGTTGCTGCAAACTGCAGCGAAATATAGGGAATAAGCCCGATCGCCGTTATCGCCGTTACCAGAGCGGCAACGGAAAAGCTCTTGCCGTAGCGGGCGCCGATGAAGTCGGAGATCGACTTGATGCCTTCCGATTTTGCCAGTTGGACGACGCGGTTCAAAAGCGGAAATCCGAGAGTGAACACCAGGACGATGCCAACAAAGAGCCCAGAAAACTCAATACCGTTCCTGGCGGCATAGCTTGTGCTGCCATAATACATCCACGAGGTGGCGCTTGCTGCCAGGCATATGGAATAGATGATGGGCCGTGGTCGCAGATCGGTATCCGCGCGACGGTCAGAAAACCTCACCACGCAGGATTGCAACACGAAATAAAGCGCAATGACAAGTACTGCCGCAGCCAAGCCCGACATGGGCTTCACCTTCCATCATTTTGCTTCAACCAGTTTAGCCAAATCGATTTTCGGTCAGCGTAGTCGCATAGCTGGGGCCGTTAACACTGGTAGAAAAAGCGAACGATCTATCAACAAATTCAAAACTTCTGTTACTGTCTGCGTGCAATAACACCAACGGTGACAGTCGGTCTGCATTAACACAAAATATTGGAGAGTGGTATATCATGTTGAACGAATTCAAAGAATTTGCCTTGAAGGGAAATATGGTCGATCTCGCCATCGGTGTGATCATCGGTGGTGCATTCGGCAGGCTGGTTGAATCGATTGTGGCTGACCTTTTCATGCCGATCATCGGTCTCATGACCGGCGGCATCGATTTCTCCAATCTGTACCTTCAACTTTCGGGCGCGCCCGCACCGACGTTGGCTGCCGCCAGGACAGCTGGTGCAACGATCGCCTATGGCAATTTCATTACCCTCCTGATCAACTTCCTGATTGTCGCCTGGGTGCTGTTCATCGTGGTCAAGGCAATGAACCGCTTCAAAAGGAAGGAAGTTGCAAAGGAACCTGCGCTGGCCAAGGAGGAAGTACTGCTCACCGAGATTCGCGATCTGCTTGCCAAGCGCTAAGCCGACGCGATTGCCTCCGTAAACCCCGGTCACGTGCCGGGGTTTTCATTTTCATTCTGCCAGGGTGGTGTCAGCATCATTTGTACTGATGGGAACATCACAAATATCCACGTGATAAACGCGGTTCCTTGCTATAGGTCTCCGATCAAAGAAAGCGGAGAAATCTTGATGGACCTTGTTGAGCATTTGCGGCGTGAAGCGGCTGTGGCGCCGGAAAGCGGCATCGTGGCGGTCATGAATCATGGCCGCAGACAGGAAGGCGTCATCCCTCTTTGGGCTGGTGAGGGCGATCTCCCTACGCCCGATTTTATCCGTGATGCCGCGAGCGCCGGGCTCGCCAATGGCGAGACCTTCTACACCTGGCAGGCCGGCATCCCGGAGTTGCGTCAGGCGCTCGTGCATTACTACAAGCGGCATTTCAACGCCGACCTGCCCGTCGAGCATTTTTATGTTACCGGGTCCGGCATGCAGTCGATCCAGCTCGCTATCCAGGCAACGGCAGGCGCGGGTGATGAGGTCATCTATCTCTCGCCGGCCTGGCCGAATTTCGCTGCTGCAGCCGGCATAGCCGGGGCAAAGCCAGTTCCTGTTACCCAGGACTTCACCGGCAATGGCTGGGGACTTGATCCGCAAAAAATACGTGACGCGATCACACCGAAGACAAAAGCGCTATTCATCAATACGCCATCCAATCCGTCCGGCTGGACCGCCGATATCGGCACGCTGAAGGAAATCCTCGCCATCGCGCGCCAGCACGGGCTGTGGATCATCGCGGACGAGATCTACGCACACTTTTATTACGGCGCGCGGCGCGCACCCTCCTTCCTCGATGTCATGGACCCGGACGAGCGCATCATCTTCGTCAATAGTTTCTCCAAGAACTGGGCCATGACCGGCTGGCGCGTCGGCTGGATGGTGGTGCACCCGTCGCTCGGTCAGACCGTTGAAAACCTTATCCAGTACTCGACGTCGGGCGTTGCGCAATTCATGCAGCGCGGCGCGGTCGCTGCACTTGAAGAGGGTGACGAGTTCATCCGCATGCAGGTTGAACGCGCCCGTAACGCCAGAGATATCGTGTGCGCCAGGCTAGCGGCGACCGGAAAGGTGAGGCTGTCTCCTCCGGCCGGGGCATTCTACCTTCTGTTTGGCATTGACGGTATCAGCGATTCATACCGTGCAGCATTCGATATCGTCGATGAGGCCAAGGTCGGTCTTGCGCCAGGCACGGCTTTTGGCGATGGTGGCGCCGCCTTCCTGCGGCTTTGCTTCGCCAGACGAATCGACCAGGTCGAGGAGGCAACTGATCGCCTTGCTGACTGGATACGGAAACGTTGAAGCCAAACCGCTTACATCTCAACAATGTCCAGGCCACCATCCTCTCACTATCGATATCAGCGTCAGGCGCATTGATCGCCAGGCTGATCGGCCTGCCAATCCCATTCCTGCTTGGATCGACCATTGCCGTCACGGCGGCTTCACTCTCCGGCATACGAATTCATCTGCCGAATTGGCTCCGCGTCGTCGTATTCTTCATGCTGGGCATTCAAGCCGGCTCCGGAGTCTCGCCCGGCATCGTGGATCAGATGGTTCTGTGGCCGCTCAGCTTTCTGATGCTGTTCGTCGCACTCGTTCTTGTGACGAGCCTTACCTATCTCATGTTGCGTAAGGGTCTCGGATGGGATGGCCCGACAGCGTTGTTTTCATCGCTGCCGGGTGCTTTGTCGTTTGTTCTCGTCGCTGCCATGGGCACGTCGGCAAATATGGTCAAGATCTCCGTAATCCAATGCGTGCGGTTACTGCTGCTCATCGGGTTCCTGGCGCCAGTCCTTGCTATCATCGCCAGGAATGCGCCCCATGTGGTTGTCGAGATGAACTATGATTGGACCGTCGAAGAGGCCCTCATTCTCCTGATCTGCGGGATTGGCGGTGCCGTGCTTGGCCATCTCAGTCGCGTTCCCGGCGGCATGATGCTTGGTGCTCTCGTTGCGAGCGGAATCCTGCATGCAACGTCAATCGTCACTGCCGCCGTGCCGCGCTCGATAGCCGACATCGGCTTGATCGTCCTTGGTGTTCTGATCGGTTCACGTGTCGGCGCGGAACACAGATCGCAGCTCCTGCGCTATCTGCCAGCAGCCTTGTGCGCCTTTCTGATCGGCACCGCCGCTTCTTTCGCCGCCGCCTTCATGGTGTGGCTACTGCTCGACATCCATCCGGCGCAGATTGCGCTGGCCTTTGCACCGGGCGCCCTGGAAGCGCTGACCGTGATTGCATTCTCGCTCGGCGTCGATCCGTCCTATGTGGCGTCCCATCATGTGGTGCGTTTTCTGATTTGCCGTGCCCTTTCTCGCGCGGTTGGTTACTCGCTAAGACAGTACGCAAAACAAAACCGGCGCTCTGCAGCGCCGGTTGAAATCGCGAAATAATGAACGAAGCGGTTAGCCGCCTGCTTTTGATACTGCGAGCGTCACGACCCGCTCGCTCGTCTCGATTGTCTCGATCGCCGGAGCGCTGTCTTTGGAGAAGGGGATACCGAGCGCGGTCCAAACCTCGACCAACGCATCTTTGAGTTCGATAACGAGCTCATTTGAGTGAAACGGCGTCGGCGTGATGCGCAGACGCTCGGTCCCGCGGGGCACGGTCGGATAGTTGATTGGCTGGATATAAATTCCGTGCTTTTCGAGAAGGCGGTCGCTGGCCTTCTTGCACAGCTCAGGGTCGCCGACATGGATGGGAATGATGTGCGTGTCTGACTTCATCACAGGCAGGTTGGCCTGCGCGAGGACATCCTTGGTCAGCTTTGCCTGACACTGGTGCATCCGGCGCTCTTCCTGCGAAACCTTAAGGTGGCGGATCGATTGCGTCGCGGCGGCCGCGATGACCGGAGGAAGCGCGGTGGTGAAGATGAAGCCCGGCGCGTAGGAGCGCACGGCGTCGATCACCGTCTTCGGACCGGCAATATAACCGCCAAGCGTGCCGAACGCCTTGGCCAAAGTACCTTCTATAACATCGATGCGATCTGACAGGTTCTCGCGATCGGTGATGCCGCCGCCGCGATTGCCATACATGCCGACCGCATGGACTTCGTCGATATAGGTCATGGCGTTGTATTTATCGGCCAAATCGGCAATGGCCGCGACCGGAGCTATATCGCCATCCATCGAATAGATCGATTCGAAGACGATCAGCTTGGCGCGTTCCTTGCCAGCGGCCTTCAGCAGGTCTTCAAGATGAGCAAGATCGTTGTGGCGGAAGATTTTCTTCTCCGCGCCCGAACGGCGAACGCCTTCGATCATCGAAGCGTGGTTCAGTTCGTCGGAAAGGATGAGGCAGTTCGGCAGCAGCCTCGCAATCGTCGAGATCGAGGCTTCATTGGAGACGAAACCAGATGTGAAAACCAGTGCGGCTTCCTTCTGGTGCAAGTCGGCCAGTTCACTTTCGAGCTCAACGAGCGGGTGATTATTGCCTGAGATGTTGCGTGTGCCACCGGCGCCGGAGCCCATGCGGCTCGATGCATCGTGCATCGCCGCGATGACAGCCGGATGCTGGCCCATGCCAAGATAATCGTTCGAGCACCAGACGGTGATCTCGCGCGTTGTTTCCGCATTACGCCAAATTGCCCGCGGGAAACGACCCACGATCCGTTCCAGATTAGCAAAGACCCGGTAGCGCTTTTCAGCGTGCAACTGGTCAATCGCGTCTTCGAAAAACCGACGATAGTCCATGAATTGCTCCTGTATCATGAACTTAGTAGCGTTTTTGCCCTGCAAAATCCATGATGAGAATATGGTCAATTTGCCACGTCTGCGACGAAACTCTAACCCCAAAATGTTGAAGGCGGTAAAATCGTCAAATTCTGCCGCAACTTACCGGTTCGCGGCGATCGGCCGTTCACCTTGACTTCAATTATCGCAATACGTTTGGCCGCATACAACCTAAGTTGCATAGCGTCGGCCCGACGGTTAGCTTTGCACGGCTGACTCTATGCGACAAGATGGACGCAAGACAACAGAATGGGGATCAAGGGGCTGTGTCAATGACTGTGCTTGTGACCGGTGGCGCTGGATATATCGGCAGCCATATGGTCTGGGAATTGCTGGATGCGGGTGATTCCGTCATCGTGCTCGATCGTCTGTCGACCGGGTTCGAGTGGGCGGTGCCTCGCGAGGCGAAACTGATCGTCGGCGATATTGCGGACCAAAGCCTTGTGCGCCAGACGATCGAGCGCAATTATGTCGATGCGGTAATCCATTTCGCCGGCTCCGTCGTCGTGCCTGATTCGGTTAGAGACCCGCTCACCTACTACGAGAACAACACCTGCAAGTCGCGGGCGCTGATCGAGGCGGTGGTGAAGTCGGATGTCAAGAGCTTCATCTTTTCGTCTACCGCCGCTGTCTATGGCGATGGCGGCATGAAGCCGGTCACCGAGGATGTGGCACTCTCGCCTGAATCACCTTACGGGTTGTCCAAACTCATGACTGAATTGATGCTCCGCGATACCGCCGCGGCGCATGATTTCCACTATACGGCGCTGCGCTATTTCAATGTCGCGGGTGCCGATCCGAGAGGCCGTACCGGCCAATCGACGAAAGGCGCCACCCATCTCATCAAGGTTGCCTGTGAGACTGCGCTCGGCAAGCGGCCCTATATGGAAATCTTCGGCCATGATTTCCCGACGCCGGATGGCACCTGTGTTCGTGACTATATCCATGTCAGCGATCTCGTTGCCGCGCATCGCCTGGCGTTGGAGCGGCTGCGCTCCGGTGGCAGCAGCATGGTCGCCAATTGCGGCTACGGTCGCGGGTTTTCCGTTAAGGAGGTCATTGAGAGTGTGGAGCGTGTGCACGGTGCGCCAATCGATGCCCGGCTGACCGTTCGCCGGCCGGGTGATGCCGCGTCGATTGTGGCAGACAGCAGCAAGGCGCGCATAGATCTCGGCTGGAAGCCGAAACTCGATGATCTCGATACGATCGTCGAGTCAGCGCTGAAATGGGAAAAGGCGCTTCAGCACCGCAATAACAGAGGCTGAATTCCAGGGACAGTTCAGTACTTTTGCTTCGGCTCTTCCTTCAGCGGCAGCATCCAGCCGCAGGGTAAGAGTGTAACCAAAGATATGATGATCGCGACATCGTAGCTTTCCAGCCGGCTGCAACGCCAATCCGTGGCTCTGATTCTCAACCGGCGACAGACACGACTTAAAGGCTGCGGCGCCTCGACACATTGCCTTAGTTGATCTGAGTCTAGAAAAAGGGAACCTTCTTCGTAGGCAACAGGTTAAGACTACGAAGCAAAGTTGGAGCCGAGTAGTATTATGGACGGTCGGAACCGTACCTGCGAAAAACAACTATCACGGATCTTGAGACGGCAACTCTCCCAGTCGTCCTATAGATCGGCAATACGCGCGGCAGGCATTTACAAGGTCGACGAAACAGTCCCTGAAAGTCTGCTCGATCAACTGAGGCGTCTCGACGACGCCGAGCGCGCCCAACACAAATAATATTGGGCAGTCGAACGCACAAAACAAAAGAGGCGGGCCAGGAGCCCGCCTCTTTCGCGATCGGCGCACAGCCCTTAGGCGGCGAGCGCCAGATCGTCGGTCTGGTCAAGGGCCGAAGAGATCGCCTTTGCTTCGGCTTCCGGACCCATTGCAACACCTTCGATGCGGATGACTTCGACATCGGTCATGCCGAGGAAGCCAAGTGCGGTCTTGAGATATGGCACGGCGTGGTCATATGCAGCAGCTGGACCAGTCGAATAAACGCCGCCGGAAGCGATTACCACGTAAACTTTCTTGCCGGTTACGAGGCCCTTCGGGCCATCGGCACCGTAGCTGAATGTCTTGCCGGCACGGGCAATGTGGTCGACCCAGGCCTTCAGCGTCGAGGAGATGTTGAAGTTGATGAGGCCGGTTGCGATGACGACAGCGTCGGCTGCAAGCAGTTCATCGACGATGGCATCGGACACTCCGACCACGCTCTGCTGGCGGGGCGAACGTGATTCGACCGGCGTATAGATGCCTGAAGAATAGTCGGCATCGATATGCGGGAGCGGGTTATTGGCGAGGTCACGGGTGACAAGCTTCGCGCCAGGCGCCTTCGCCTGCAGTTTCTGGGCAAGCTCGGTTGCGACGCGGCTGGAGTGTGATGCTGCACCACGCGGGCTCGATGTAACGAGAAGTATGGAAGACATAGCCTAAGTTCCTTCTATTGGACTGTCTCGGGAGAGAACAAGTGATGACCGTAATTTGGCTCTCGACATCCATTTAAAAAACTGGGAAAATATCGATCCAATCCATCTACTCAATAGATAGGTGAAGCATGCAGCCCAATCCGACGCTCGATCAGCTTCAGGTCTTTGTGGCGGTTGCTGAAAGCGGCAGTTTCTCCGCCGCCGCGCGCAAACTCAACCGCTCACAATCCGTGATCAGCTACACCATCGCCAATCTGGAAGCGCAACTCGAGCTTCAGCTTTTTGACCGCGGCGGGACGCGCGAGCCGCGTCTGACCGAGACCGGGAAGGCCATGCTTGAGGACGCAAGACGGATGGTTTCGGTTTTGCAGAGTATGCGCGCGCGTGTGGAGGGCATCAAGCAGGGACTTGAAGCAGAAGTGGCAGTTGCGATCGATGTGTCCCTGCCGTCGCCGGTCTTGACCTGCGTGCTCAAGGCCTTTCAGGACCACTTTCCGACCGTGAGCTTGCGCCTGCAGGTCGGCGCACTTGGTATGGTCTGGGACCTGGTGTTGAAGAAGCAGGCGGATTTCGGCATTGGCGGCCCGCCGCTGCAGGCGCACGACGAACTGGTTCTGGGGCAGGTAGGACAGACGGCCATGACGCCCGTGGCCGCGCCCGATCACCCGCTCGCCATCTATGAGGGCCCCGTCCCGCTTTCGTTCGTTCGCGACCATATTCAGCTTGTGATCACCGATCTCAGTGAACAGACCAAGGGCCGCGATTTCGGCGTCTTCGCCTACAAGACCTGGCGGCTGACGGATGTGAGCACCAAACATGATTTGATCCTGGCGGGCTTGGGCTGGGGTGGCCTGCCGAAATGGATGGTGAAGGATGATCTCGCGGAGGGAAGGTTGGTGCTTCTCGATCTTGAACCCTATCCCGAAACGCCCTATCCCCTTTTGGCGATCTATCCGGTGGACAGCCCACTCGGGCCAGCGTCCACCTGGCTGATAGACCGTTTCAAGCAGGAACTGGAGAGATTCGGATAGGCGTGCCGGGGTTGAAGCGGGCTGGACGGAACTGGATTGCTCCGCCAGCCCTCATCAATGGTGCTAGATCAACTTCTCCAGCGTGATCGGCAGATCCCGCACCCGCACACCCGTGGCGTGGTATACGGCATTGGCAATCGCTGGCGCAACGCCGACGATAGCAAGCTCGCCGACCGCCTTGCCGCCCAGCACCGAGGCATGGGTGTCGGGAATGCCGACCGAAATTACCTCAAGATCGGGGATATCCGCGTTGGTGGGGACGAGGTAATCGCCAAGATTGTTGTTGATCACGCGTCCATGCCGGCTGTCCACGATGCCTTCCTCGAGCAGCGCCTGCCCGATCCCCATGATGATCCCGCCCTTCCACTGGCTTTCCGCAAGCTTCGGGTTGTAGAGCCGTCCCGAATCCAGCGCGGAAACCATGCGCGCAACGCGAACTGTGCCGAAATCCACGTCAACACGCACCTCGACGAAATGCACGCACCAGCTGTGAAGGGAGTAATCCCCATCGGTTGGCGACAGCATCGTCGAAATCGTGGTGAAGTTGCGGAAGTGATCCTTGTCGTTGCGCAGCTTCTCCGGAAGCGTATTGCGCAACGTCTCAATCTTGTCGCGGCCGGTGCGGCGCATGACCTCGGCGATGGCAACAGCTGAACCGGTGTCGCGGGGCGACGCGATTTGTCCGTTCTCGATGACCAGCGTATTGGCCTGGAGCGCACGGAACGGCGAGTTCGGATCATTGATTGCAAGGCCGATCAACTCGTCGCGAGCGGCAAGGGCGGCCTTGTGGACGGCGCCTGTCATCAGGTTGGCGAGCTGCGATCCGCCAGCCACAGGTGCGCGGGGCAGGGCCGAGTCGCCAAGCTTTACCCTCACCGTCTCGACCGGAACGCCGATGGCCTCCGCCGCAGTCTGCGCCAGGATCGTGTAGGTCCCCTGACCCATGTCGATGCTGCTGCTGGCGACCTCGACCGTACCGTCGCTGAGGATACGCACAAGTGCCTCGCCCGGCGTGCGTCGCACGGGATAGGTACCAGCTGCAACGCCGTAGCCGATCAGCTGATTGCCCACGCGCATCGAGCGGGGCCTTGGATCGCGGTTCGACCAGCCAATGGCTTCGGCACCCGCAGCATAGGCTTCGCGCAGGCGACGCGTGGACCATGGTTTCTTCGCGTGCGGATCCTCCTCGGCATAATTGAGCAGACGGATTTCAAGCGGATCGATCCCTACCTCATAGGCGAGTTCGTCGATCGCACACTCGATGCCGAAGGCGCTTGGATTTTCGCCGGGCGCACGCAATGCACCGGGTTTCACGGTATTGACCGGCACGATGTTCTGGCGCGAGCTGAAATTCGGCGTCGCATACATGATCGAGGTGACCGAGCCCAAAGGTTCGACCGCGATCCCCGTTATCGAGGTTTCGTTGGCTCCCCGATGAACGATCGACAGGAGCTTGCCTTCACGCGTCGCGCCCAGCGCTATTGTCTGGCGCGTCGCCGGTCGGCCGCCATAGGCGGTGAACGTCTGCGGCCGTGTCACCGCAAGCTTGACCGGACGGCCGAGCATGCGCGCAGCGTTGATCGCAATGGCACCGTGTTCGAGCGGCAATGCCTTCGAGCCGAAACCGCCACCAATATAGGGTGACCGCAAGCGCACGTTTTCAAAAGGTATGTCAAACCACTCCGCATAGGTGCGGGCCATGCCGTCGATCCATTGGCTCGGCTCCCAGACGGTGAGCGTGTCGCCCTGCCAGTGCGCGATCAAGCCGTGCGGCTCGATCGGCACGTTGTATTCACGCGGCGTCTTGTATTCCTGGCTGATGCGCACGGGGGCCGACGCGAGTGCTGCTTCTGCATCACCCCACTCGACCGTCATCTGGTCGATCGCCATGCCGTCGCCTGCTCTTGGATCGTCAAAACTGGCGATCGCGGCCGTGTCCTCATAGGTCACCTTGACCAGCGCCGCAGCAGACGTCGCCTGTTCGAATGTTTCGGCGATAACAGCCGCAACATGCTGGCCGCTGAAGGTGATGGTACGGGCTAGCGGCTCGTAGGGCACGTCCGGCGGGGGTGTTCCGAGCCAGTCCGTCGCGGACTTGATCGGCAACGCATTGTCCGGCGTCATGACGAGCAGAACGCCGGGAGCAGCCTCCGCCGCCTCAGCATCAATGGAGAGCACCCGGCCCGACGCGATGGTGCTATCTACCAGTACGGCGTGGACCATGCCATCGGGCTGGCGTTCGAGCGCGTAATCAGCAGCTCCAGTGATCTTCGCAGGCCCGTCGATGCGCGAAAGGCGGCCGCCCAGGGTTCCGTCCGACGCGTCGCCGCGTTTGGCTCTGGTTTCGACGATAGTCATGCCATTGCTCCGGTTTTGAGGATGGCGCGTTCGACAACGCGCGGGGCAAGCTCGATCTTGTAGTGGTTGGCGCCATGGTCGATCGCACCTTCAATGGCGAGGCGGCTTGCCTGCTTGACTGCCTCCGGCTCGAAGGCCCTGCCACGAAGTGCATCTTCGACACCACGCGCCCGCCATGGCTTGGTGGCGACCCCGCCGAGCGCGACGCGAATATCGCTGATCGTTTTGCCGTCTGCTTCGAACGCGATGCCGACCGCAGCGCTTGCCGCAGCAAATTCGTAGGATTGGCGGTCGCGCACCTTGATGAAGGTCGAATGGCGGGCTGCAACGGATGTGGGAATGGTGATCGCCGTGATCATTTCTCCGGGTTGCATCGCGTGTTCCCTGTTTGGCGTCGAACCGGGCAGGAGAAAGAAATCGTCAATTGCAACAGAGCGCTCTCCGAGATGCACAACGGCGTCAAAAGCTGTGAGAGCGACGGCAAGGTCGCCCGGATAAGTAGCGATACAGGCGTCGCTGCCGCCGAGCACCGCATGGTTGCGGGTAACGCCTTCCAGCGCCGAGCAGCCGCTACCGGGACTGCGCTTGTTGCAGGCAGGGAACGTTGCAGGATCGCGGAAATAGGCGCAGCGCGTGCGTTGGAGAAGATTGCCGCCGATGCTGGCCATGTTGCGGATTTGCGCTGATGCGGCTTGCCACAGGGCTTCCGAAACCGCCGGAAATTGCTGCTGAATGGCAGCATCCACGGCGACCCGGCTCATCTTGGCGAGAGCCCCGATGAAGGCGCCTTCGCCATCGACGCGAATTGTATCGAGGCCCGTAAGGTGGCTGATGTCGACCACGCGTTCAGGGTCGGCCACGCCGCATTTGGCAAGATCGAGCAGTGTCGTCCCGCCGGCAAGCAGCATGGTCGCGGGCAGGGCGGCGGCGTTTATTGCTTCCTCGACGGAAGCGGCCCTCAGATAGGAGAAATCTCTCATGACATCACCTTTGCGGCTTCGCGGACGGCTTCGATGATGTGCGGATAGGCGCCACAACGGCAAAGGTTGCCCGACATGTATTCGCGGATTTCATCGTCGGAACCGGTATGGCCTTCGCGGATGCAGGCAACGGCGGACATGATCTGGCCCGGCGTGCAATAGCCGCATTGGAACGCGTCATGCTCGAGAAAGGCGGCCTGCACCGGATGGAGTTCAGCGCCATGATCGGAAAGGCCTTCGATCGTGGTGATCTTCTGGCCCTCCGCCTGTGCCGCCAGCGTCAGGCAAGAGAGAACCCGCTCGCCGTTTACGTGCACGGTGCAAGCGCCGCACTGGCCCTGATCGCAGCCCTTCTTGGTGCCGGTCAACGCAAGATGATCGCGCAGCGCATCGAGCAAGGTCACACGTGGTTCAACGCTCAAGCTGTGCGTCTTCCCGTTAATGTCCAGATGTATGGTGATTTCGTTCGTCATAGGCGTCCTGCTCCAGTCCGCGTAGAGTAAGTCCGAAGGGTTCCATCGATATGCTGTTGGCCGTTAACTTATGCGCAAATAACATGACACGACAGTCCCGAATGGGGTAAGAGTCCAGAGGTCACGCAATAATCGGAGGTGCCTCCGTTTTTGAAACATAGCGGCTTGCCCATGATGGTTCAAGCCCCAATCGCAGTTTGGAGTTCAACAATTGCGCCGCAAGGAGATGTCCGCAACGCAGGAGATCACGCAGGGCGAACCTGCACGACGCCTGCGCGCGGATGCGAGCCGCAACCGGGAGAAACTGGTTGAGGTCGCAGGCATCGCCTTTGCCGAGCGGGGCGGCAATGCTTCGCTGGAGGAGATCGCACGGCAAGCCGGTGTTGGCATTGGTACACTTTACAGGCATTTTCCTACCCGCGAGCATCTTGTCGAGGTTGTCTATGCACGCGAGGTGGAGGCGCTGTGCACCGCCGCTGATGACTTGGCGCAACACCACGCCCCGGATGTCGCGCTTGCCGAATGGATGCAGCGTTTTGTTGACTACATCGCTGCCAAACGCGGCATGGCAGGCAGTTTGCGGATTCTTTTCAATGCCAAATCCGAAGTGTTCGCCAATACAGCCGGGATGGTCGCACAGGCCCTGCGCAAGCTCGTCGATGCGGCCGTGGCTGATGGTTCGATCCGCAGCGACATTGACAGCTCCGATGTGTTGCACGCTCTGTCCGGCATCTACTCAACGCCCGATACGCCCGATTGGCGCGAACAATCCCGTCGTCTTGTCTCACTGTTGATGGATGGGCTGCGTTGGGGTTCGCGGAAAGCGCGACAGTAGAATTCGCGCTCATCTGTCCAATGACAACCAGAATTACTTTCAATTCTTGCTAGTACCAATGGATACGGAGTTTTGCGCCTCCAATTAGAGTATAGTCCTGCGGCGCTTCTATATTTGTCATCGCTATCGGGGGGTGGAGATGGAATTCGTTCGGGTTTTCGTGGGCGCTTGTTCGCGCGCTACTCTGCGTCATTCAACTGCCGTTGGTCTTGCGGCTCCGATTTTAACTATTCCATCTATCGAACGAACGTCGCGCGCTGACAACGGGGGTGTCAGTTTTGCGAATGCCACAACGGTGATAACGCTCGCTTCATGCGCTCTGTTTTTCTTCACCATCGGCAGTGTTTCCTCTGCAGGCGATTTTTTCGACGACTTCAAAAAGGGTCCTCTCAACCAGGGCCTTTGGTGTCCCTGTCAGATTGACATGAAAGATGCGCCGGTGACGTTCTCCGCCGACCAAGGCGAGAGTGGAGACAGGATCGCACACATCATTGTCAAGAAGACTTCAATCGGCGGCAACTTATGCAAACTTGGCGCCCCGGACTATGAGTGTGGAAAGCCGGCTGCGGTCCTCGCCAGTGGCCCTGGCGCGGCTGGTGAACAGGACTCTCGAGAGACTCTGGGGCCAAGCTTTATGGACGCGGTTGCAAAACCCGCATGGCAACCGGCACCCGAGCACAAAGACCCGTATTGTGAGGAAGGGGAGTGCATCCAACGCCAGGAATTACGTCTTACAGACCAATATGTTCACGATGCCAATAAACCTTACCTCTATTCGATTCGCTTTCGGATGCCCAAAAATGTCGGCGACACGAAAAACTCCATTCGCTGGGTCACGGCACAGTGGAAGCAGGAGCCGCTGAGCGACAAATACAAGAAGGAGTTTGGTGAGGATTGGGGAGCAAGTCCCTTCCTCGCTCAGCGCTACGACAATGGAGTCCTTCATATCACCGTTCAAGATGAACATTGTCGTTGCATGATTGCATCCGCACCGCAGAAGGAGGAGCTGTCTTGGGACAATGGCACTCCGAAGTACTGTCAGTCGACTCGGCCTGAGGATACGAAGGGAAAGGCATGTACGCCTGACCTTACGGCCATTTACGGGGATAATCCGATGCTTACTTCGCCGGCGGGCAAATGGACAGAGCTAACCTACAGGGTACAGGCTGATCGCACGGGCAAAGCGATGATTGAAATTCACGAGGGCAAACGCTTCATCGTGCGCGTCACAGGCAAAATCGGCTATGAACCAAAGAGCAGCAAATCCCCGCACACGAAATTCAAGATCGGACATTATCGCGACTACATGCCGTTCGTCGAAACGATGGATATCGATTGGGTGAGAGCAAAAGCGGAATAGGTGTTGTCGGCAACGACCGGGCGCGGCAATGAAGTTGTTCTGGAAGGCAAAGCCAAGGTAACGCGCAGCCCTGCGCCGTCTGGGCGATCGCCGATGGTATGATCCGCAGCGATATCTACAGCTCCAATGTGTTTCACGCTCTGTCGGCATTTACCCAGCGCCCGATGAGTCCGATTGGCGCGAACAATCCAGTCGTCTTGTCTCACTGTTGATGGATGGGCTGCGTTGGGGTTCGCGCAAGGCGAGGTCATAATTGTCTTGTCTCTCCGGTTGAAATCCTATGTGATCGGCAACCCGTGGTTCTGCCACATTCGAGCCGCAAACAAACGATCAGTTTGGGCTTATCTGCAAGGAATATCAGGAGGTGGCGTATGAAGCAGCTCAAGTTCGGTCTCGTCGCGGCCGCGTGTCTCGGTCTGCTTGTGGCAGGGACGGCCACAAGCCAATTCAATCTTGTCGGACCGGCCTTTGCCGACAAGGGCGGCAATGGCAACGGCAGTAATGGCAACGGCGGCGGTCATGGCAATGGCAATGGCGGTGGCAGCGGCAAGGGCAATAGTGGTAATCACGGCAAATCGTCCAGTCACAGCAATGCGGCCAGTGCCCATGATAAAGCGAAGGTCCAACCCGATAAAACGAAGGTGCAAAAGGGTTCGGTCGACAAATCGAAAGTGAAGACTGCCTCGGTCGCTGTCGAAGATGATATTGTCGTAGACGATGATGACAACACGCTTGGCCCATTGAACGCGGCACATGCTTCGGCCCGGGCGAGGGAGCGGGCGGCCCCGAACTCCTCTGTTGGCAAGATTGCCACCTATGAACGCAGCCGCGAAGAAGCACTGGCGCTAACGGATCCGGTGCTTCGCGACCAAGCGCTTGATGACGCGGTGGCGCAGCTCGAATCGGACTTCGGCCGTACGCTGACAGATGATCAGGTTGACCAGGTCAACGATTTACTGGATGCGCGGCGATAGACCGTTACTGATATATGGATTTTGGAACAGCGGCTTTTTGGCCGCTGTTCCGCGTGGGCTACAGCATCCCATGGGCTTCGTTGTGGGGCGGTTCACTCGGGTGCGGCAACGCGAATGGGACGCGTTCCGACCGGAGCGCCGGTCTCGCGGTCGATGGTGACGGGATCGATCTCCGTTCCGGTCTCGGCGTCGAAGAACCGGGTGACCTTGCCCCCGCCGCGATGCTTTCGTCCCCAGGCGCCGATCGCAAACAGCACCGGCAGAAAGTCGCTGCCGGCTTCCGTCAGCACATATTCGTCCCGTGGCGGACGGTCAGAATAGCGGCGTTTCTCCAGCATCCCCTCGTCAGTCAGGGCTGAAAGCCGTGCCGTCAGCATCGTCGGCGCGATACCAAGACTCTTGCGGAATTCATCAAAGCGGGTGAGGCCCGCATGGGCATCTCGCATGATCAGCATACTCCATGCATCCCCCACAAGTGCAAGGCTCCGGGCGATCAGGCATGGCTGCTTTGAAAGATTTTTCATGTTAATATCTTTTTGATAGTGACTTACTACTAAATTCATAGTAACTGATTATTCATCGATGTTCCATGACAAAATGAAAGCAGAAGGCAATGAGCAAGACAGAACGCGGCATCGCCCTGGTCACGGGCGCTTCCTCAGGCATTGGACTGGTAACGGCACGAGCGCTGCGGCGTGATGGCTACCGTGTGTTCGGTACCAGCCGAAGGCCGATGTCCGATACCCCGGACGGGATCACGATGTTGATCTGCGATGTAACCGATGACACATCGGTGCAGACTGTCGTCGACGAGGTCCTGATCCGCGTAGGTCGGATCGATCTTCTCGTCAACAACGCCGGGATCGGGCTGCTCGGCGGGGCAGAAGAGTCCTCTGCGGCACAGGCAAAGGCTGTGTTCGACGTGAACGTGTTTGGCGTCCTGCGGATGACAAATGCAGTTCTGCCCGTGATGAGACGCCAGCGCGGGGGCCGAATTGTCAACCTGAGTTCCATACTGGGGCTAATTCCGGCTCCTTATAACGCCCTCTATGCATCGACCAAACACGCTATCGAGGGCTATTCGGAATCTCTCGATCACGAAGTTCGAACGCAAGGCATCCGCGTTGTGCTTGTCGAGCCCGGTGTGACCCGCACGTCCTTCGAAGACAACATCACCCGACCGGACCAGCCGCTTCCCGTCTATGATACTATTCGTGCCGACGCGGCGAAGCTGATGCGCGAGATCATCGAGAAGGGTGACGCACCTGAGGTAGTCGCAGCAACAGTCGTAAGGGCTGCCAATGCCGCATCGCCCAGAAGACGCTACACTGCAGGCAAAGCAGCGAGGCAGGTTCGTTTTATGCGCCGCTTTCTGCCGGAGTCCTTCGTAGACAAAAACCTGCGCAAATTCAGTCGGCTTCCCGACTGAACCTTCATCTCGGCATTATTAGGCTTCGCCCGCTGACCGCAGAACCGAAAGTTCGTTCTTATGAAATCATTCCTGATCGATCGCTATGTGAAAGGTGGTGCCCTGCGTTTCACTGAAAGTCCGGAGCCGGAGTTGCGGGAGAATGACGTGATGGTGGAGGTTCACGCCGCCAGCGTGAATGTTCTGGATGCCAAGATCAGGGATGGAGAGTTCAAGCTGATCCTGCCATACCGCCTTCCGCTGATCCTTGGCAACGATGTAGCGGGCGTTGTGCTCCGGGTCGGGGCCAAGGTCCGGAAATTTAAACCCGGCGACGAGGTCTATGCCCGCCCGGCCCAGGGTCGCATCGGGACATTTGCAGAATATATCGCCATGGACGAGGCCGATGTAGCGAGGAAGCCGAACAACCTAACCATGGAAGAGGCCGCATCCATTCCGCTTGTCGCCCTGACAGCATGGCAGGTGCTGGTCGAGCGGGCCAACGTGCAGAAGGGGCAGAAAGTCCTGATCCATGCCGGCTCGGGCGGCGTGGGCACGATCGCGATCCAGCTTGCCAAGCACCTCGGGGCATATGTGGCGACGACCACAAGCACAGTAAATATCGATCTCGTCAAAAGTCTCGGCGCAGATGTCGTGATCGACTACAAGAAGGACAACTTCGAGGAGATCCTGCAGGATTACGACGTCGTATTGAACAGCCTCGGCGCAGACACGCTGAAGAAATCCCTTGGTGTAATGAAGCCGGGCGGGAAGCTGATCTCGATTTCCGGTCCGCCGGACCCGGATTTCGCAAAGCAGAATGGTTCCGGATGGCTGCTTCAACAGGTCATGCGCCTGCTGAGTTTCGGCATCAGGAGAAAATCGAAACGCCAGGGCATCAGCTATTCCTTCCTCTTCATGACGGCCAACGGCAGGCAGCTTGGTCAGATCACCCCCCTGATCGAGGCAGGTGCCATACGACCGGTAGTGGATCGGGTCTTCCCGTTCGAGAAGACCAATGAGGCGCTGGATTATGTCGAAACGGGTCGTGCAAAGGGGAAGGTGGTCGTCGCTGTGAAGTGACGTCTGGAGGGCAAATAGGAGCTAGCGGCATTTGCCACCTGCACCCACCTCGAGGGCTTGAATCAATTGCGGTGCAACGAGGCACTGCAATGGTGATTTAATGTTATGATCCCAAACGCAAATGCGGCATGATGATAGCCACCTCTTGAACACCACACCGCCGAGCCAGTGGGCTAGCTGGTCATATTCTAGGGACTGCTTTGGGCCCATTGCGACCGACCTTCAGAGTTAATTTTCAAGAACATTTACCGTTGCGTACTTGTGCAATCTGGAGCGATTGGCACGATGCGGCGATCAAGAAACGGAAGGACCCACTATGATTTCCAGGTATCTTACCCTTGCCGCGGCTATAGGTGTTTCCGCACTTGTGGCTTTTTCCAGCGCAACGTTTGCCGCCGAGCCCGTTACCGTCGACAATTTCATTCGTGCCGAGAGCGATCTATATTTCAGCAACATCGTCAAGGATGGAGGCTTCGGCAAGTTCAACCATCGCCGTGAACCGGCGGCAATCGACAACCAGACCGTCATACGTCTCAACCGCGACACGCTCTACTCCGCGGCAATCTTTGACCTGGATGCTGGGCCTGTCACAATCACCCTTCCAGATGCGGGCAAGCGCTTCATGTCGTTGCTGGCCATCAACGAGGACCATTACATTCCGGCGGTTTCATATGGGGGCGCAAGCACCTTCACCAAGGCTCAGGTCGGCACACGCTATGTGGCAATTGGCATTCGCACATTCGTCGATCCCACTGATCCAAAGGACGTCGAGCAGGTCCATGCTCTGCAGAACGCCATCAAGATCGACCAGCCTGGAGGGCCGGGTGCGTTCGAAATCCCGGAGTGGGATCAGGCCAGCCAGAAAAAGGTCCGCGACGCTCTTCTAGTTCTGGCGACAACCATGCCCGACTTCAACAAAGCGTTCGGCTCTAAAGCCGAGGTTGATCCAGTGCGCCATCTGGTTGCGAGCGCAGCCGCTTGGGGCGGCAACCCCGACAAGGACGCCACCTACCTCAATATTACGCCTCAGAAGAACGACGGCAGGACGATCTACAAGCTCGACGTCAAGGACGTCCCGGTTGATGGCTTCTGGTCGGTCAGTCTGTACAATTCGCAGGGCTACTACGAGAAGAACCCTTACGATGCCTACTCACTCAATAACGTACTGGCCCCGATTGCAGGTTGTGCGACATTGGTCCTGAACAACCAGGAGGGGTGTCGTCATGCTGAGAATTGGCACGTTGTTTCTAGCAACCTTGAGTTTGACGGCAGTCTCGTATCATCGCGCGGATGCACAACAAGTCACGGGAGAACCTGGTTCACCCAGCGCGACTACGACCATCGACGGACGATACCTTCCCAACCCGCCCGAGGCGTTTAAAGGACAAATCGGGCTTGATGCAAAAAATTCCAAATCCTATTGGCCGGCGCAGATCGTGCCGCCCAAAGGAGCGCCGAATATCCTGCTGATTATGACTGACGACGCTGGTTACGGTGTTGCCGGCACATTCGGCGGTGTCATCCCGACACCTGCACTGGACCGCATCGCAAACGCCGGTCTGCGCTACACGCAGTTTCATTCCACCGCGCTTTGCTCGCCGACGCGGGCCGCGCTGATCACCGGCCGCAATCACCATTCCGCAGGCTTTGGGGTTGTTTCGGAACAGGCGACGGGCTATCCGGGCTATGATTCCATCCTTGGCGTCGACAATGCCACGATCGGCGAAATCCTGAAGCAAAATGGCTATGCCACCTCATGGTTCGGCAAGAACCACAACACGCCGTCCTTCCAGTACAGCAGCGCCGGCCCCTTCGACCAATGGCCGTCTGGAATGGGTTTCGACTACTTCTACGGCTTCATGGGCGGCGACACCAGCCAGTGGGAGCCCTATCTCTTCCAAGACCACACCCAGATTTTTCCGTGGGTTGGCAAGCCCGACTATAACCTGATTACCGACGAGGCCGACAATGCCATCGATCACATCAAACAATTGAACGCGGCAGCGCCGGACAAGCCGTTCTTCGTCTATTACGTTCCCGGCGCCACCCACGCGCCGCACCACCCGACCCAGGAGTGGATCGACAAGTTCAAGGGCAAGTTCGACATGGGTTGGAACGAAATGCGTGAGCAGATTTTCGCCAACCAGAAAAAGCTCGGCGTGATCCCGGCAAACACGCAATTGACGCCATGGTCGAATGAGCTGCCGAAGTGGGATACGCTTGATGCTGACAGCAAGAAACTGTTCGCGCATCAGGCAGAGGTGTTCGCTGCCTATGTGGCCTATTCCGACAATGAAATTGGCCGCGTAATCCAGGCGGTCGATGATCTCGGCAAGCTCGACAACACGCTTGTTATCTACATCGAAGGGGACAACGGCACCAGCGCTGAGGGAAGCGTGCTCGGCACGCCGAATGAATTGATAACCCTCCAGGGCCTGAACATTCCGGTCAAGGACCAGCTGAAATTCTACGACATCTGGGGTTCCGACAAGACCTATCCGCATATGTCCGTAGCGTGGTCATGGGCGTTCGATACGCCGTTCAAATGGACAAAGCAGGTTGCCTCGCATTTCGGCGGCACACGGCAAGGCATGGCGATGGCCTGGCCCGCACGGATCAAGGATGCAGGCGGAATCCGCAGTCAGTTTCATCACGTAATCGATATCGTTCCGACCATTCTTGAAGCAACAGGAATCCCGGCCCCGGTGATGGTCAATGGCGTGGCACAAAAACCGATCGAAGGCGTCAGCATGGCTTATAGCTGGGACAATGCCCAAGCCCCGTCGGCGCGAACCACACAGTATTTTGAGATGTTCGGCAATCGTGGGATTTACAATGACGGCTGGATCGCCGCCACGACTCCGCCCGCGCCACCATGGTTGATGGGCACGACCAAGCTGCCCGACGTCGTCGATGGCTACAAATGGGAATTGTACAATCTCACCGAGGATTTCTCCGAGAACAACGATCTTGCTGCCAAAATGCCGGACAAGCTGCATGAGATGCAGGAAATGTTCCTCATGGAGGCGGCGAAGTACAACGTGTTCCCGCTCGATAACTCGGTCCTCGAGCGTGCCCTTACGCCACGGCCGAGTGCGACCGCAGGACGGAACGAGTTCACTTACGCGGGCGTCATGTCTGGCATTCCAACAAGCGGTGCCCCGAGCATTCTGAACAAGTCCTATACAATCACTGCGGATGTCACCGTACCAGAGGAGGGCGGCGAAGGCATGCTCGTTACCACTGGCGGTCGCTTCGGCGGGTACGGGCTCTACCTCGTCAAGGGCAAGCCCGTTTTTCTCTACAATTTTCTTGATATGGAACGGTTCCGCTGGGAAGACCCGATGGCGTTGACACCGGGCAAGCATACGATCGTTTTCGATTTCAAGACTGATGGCCCCGGCTTCGGCAAGGGTGGCACAGGTGTCCTCAAGGTGGACGGCAAGGAGGTCGCCAACCAGAACATTCCGCACACAGTTCCGTTCCTCTTCACCTTGGACGAAACCTTCGATGTGGGGGTAGATACGAGAACTGGCGTTGACGACGACGACTACCAGGTGCCGTTTGCTTTCAATGGAAACATTGCAAAGCTGACCGTTGACCTGCAACAGTAGACATAAAGGGGTCATGAGGGGACATTGCAATTGATGTCCCCTCATGGCGCAAAGCGAACGGTCGATGATCGACCAGAGCGCTGATCCGGAGTGCTAATGAAGAACCCCACGGGAGGGCCGCAAACAGCGGAAGTACCGGCGCTCCTGTGTAAGACCTGTCACGACAGCGGAAAGCAGAGGCAGGAGCGGAGAGTGTAGCCGTGTAGCTATCTTCTGCTGCTGATGCGTCGCATATCGACAATGCGGCCATTGCTTTGCCGTACAGCGATCTCAAAGCGTGTGCTTCCCCGCCATGCACGGTAAACGAAGAACCGGCCCCCACAATCTATCCTCCGGATATCCCTGAAGCCTCGATTGCGCAGCAACCTTTCGCCTTGGGTACAGGTAATCCCTCTGCCACGGTTAAGATTGGTACCAACTCCAATGTTGATGTTGATGTTGGTTTGAGCGCTTGCCCCCGTGGTTAGCGCCGCCGGTGTCGTCAACAGGCTAAGTGCAAGTCCTAACGATAACAACGAAGTCCTAAGCATTCCAATCTCCCGATTAACGCGGCTCATCGTTTCGGGGATGAGCGACAGCTGTACAAGCAAGCCCAATTCTGCCGCCGATTTTTTTAAATGTGCAATCCCCGTGCAACCCTCGCTCAAAGTCAGCTAAAGAAATCGATTGCTGATTACACCTAACTTAATGAAATTACTTGAGAAAATCTGGTGCTGCGAGAGAGGATTGAACTCTCGACCTCTCCATTACCAATGGAGTGCTCTACCACTGAGCTACCGCAGCCGATTTGCGAACGCGGCGGACTTCTGCCATATCATTGCTGAAATCGCAAGCAAGCAATCGCAATCTTCGTGGCAAAATGTGCATGAGTCGCGAAAGCCAGGCCGGATTGTGGATAAATCCGCTGTGGACACGTCCGCAATATATGGGACAGAACATGACTTCGTCGTCGAAAAACCCGAATCTTGAACAAATAAATCGCGAGAAACGGCGTTCAGAACAATTGCGCGCCAACCTGGCACGGCGAAAACAGCAATCGCGCTCGCGCCGTTCCGGCGATGCTGATGAGCGGGACGAGGGTATCGTCGCGGCGACCGAAAAACCTTCCGGTTCCTCCCAAGGGAGCCAAGACTGACCGCAATGCGGTCATAAGCCTTTCTTGAACCATTTCGTGTGATGGTTTACAGCAACGGGCTCTTGCAAAGAGTTTCAACGAGGACGGGTAGTTTCCCGCGAAAGTGACACAATATGGATCGCATCAAGATTGTTGGCGGTAACAAGCTCAACGGCGTCATTCCGATTTCCGGCGCCAAGAACGCGGCCCTGCCGTTGATGATCGCATCGCTCCTGACTGACGATACGCTGACCTTGGAAAACGTCCCCCATCTTGCCGACGTCGAACAGTTGATCCGCATTCTCGGCAATCATGGCGTCGATTATTCCGTCAACGGCCGCCGCGAACGTCAGGACGGCGCCTATTCGCGCACAATCCATTTCAGCGCCCGCCACATCGTCGATACCACTGCCCCTTATGAACTCGTCTCCAAGATGCGGGCGAGTTTCTGGGTCATCGGCCCGCTTCTGGCGCGCATGGGCACCGCCACCGTCTCGCTGCCGGGCGGCTGCGCCATCGGCACGCGTCCGGTCGACCTCTTCATCGATGGCCTGCGCTCGCTCGGCGCCGATATCGAAATCGAGAATGGCTATGTGAAGGCGAATGCCAAGGGCGGCCTTGTCGGCACCCGTTTCGCTTTCCCCAAGGTCTCGGTCGGCGCCACCCATGTCATCATGATGGCGGCGACGCTCGCCAAGGGTGAGACGGTCATTGAAAACGCCGCCCAGGAACCGGAAGTCGTCAATCTGGCCGACTGCCTCAATGCCATGGGCGCCAAGGTCAGCGGCGCGGGTACGCCGACAATCACGATCGAAGGTGTGACCAGCCTTTCCGGCGCACGCGTCCGCGTCATTCCGGATCGAATCGAGACCGGCACCTATGCCATGGCCGTTGCCATGACCGGCGGTGATGTCATTCTCGAGGGCGCCGATGCAAGTTTGCTGAGCGCCGCACTCACCACGCTCGGTCAAGCCGGGGCGGAGATCTCCGAAACCAATTCCGGGCTGCGCGTTGTCCGCAACGGCCACGGCATCATGCCGGTCGATGTGACGACACAGCCATTCCCCGGTTTTCCAACCGATCTGCAGGCGCAGTTCATGGGCCTGATGACCAAGGCCAAAGGCACGTCGCATATCACCGAGACCATCTTCGAAAACCGCTTCATGCACGTGCAGGAGCTGGCGCGTCTTGGCGCCAGGATTTCCCTGTCCGGACAGACGGCCAAGATCGAAGGCGTCGAGCGGCTGAAGGGCGCGCCCGTCATGGCAACCGATCTGCGCGCTTCGGTGTCTCTGGTCATCGCCGGCCTTGCGGCCGAGGGCGAGACTGTCGTCAACCGCGTCTATCATCTTGATCGCGGCTTCGAGCGGCTTGAGGAAAAGCTGACGCGTTGCGGTGCGGTGGTCGAACGCATCAGCGACTGAACCCGGATATCCACGCAGATTATGCACAACGCATAATTCCATTTGTCTGCACTTTCCTCTAACAGGAAAGGGTGCGTGGTGTCGGCTGGGCGCTTCGCCTCGATAAGTTATGCAATAGGATGGACATGGACACGTTGAAACTCATCGCCCTCGATGAGGAAGATCTGCAAATCCTTTCCGCGCATCTGCAGGATTCCGTGCTGAAGGTGGGCGATATCGACTATCTGGCCGCCGAGAAAAAGCTTGTTCTCGGCGTAAACCGTTTTGTCTGGGAACTGGCGGCCGACGGCAAACGCCACCGTAGTTTTGAACGCCGCCGCGCGGCAATACTTTTCGACCGGGTCGGAAGCGTCAAGGCGACCGGTATCGACCGCAAGTACACGGATGACGTGCTGTCGTTATTGGCGATCCGATTCATCGTCGGAGACGCGCCTTCGGGCACCGTCGAGCTCACTTTTGCTGCCGGCAAGGCGCTGCGGGTCGAAGTCGAGGCCATCGAGGCACAGCTTACCGACCTTGGTGCTGCCTGGGAAACCCCGTTCAAACCCGAGCATGATGCCTGATCGGGAAAGGAGCAACTGACGTGGCCATTGTTCTGAGGCAGTCCGAACCTGGTTTTGAAGCGCGGTTTTCCGCATTTCTTGCGACAAAGCGCGAGGTTTCGGAAGATGTTGATCGGGCGGTTGCCGAGATCATCCACCGCGTGCGCAGCCAGGGCGACGCCGCCCTGATCGACTATTCGCAGCGCTTCGATCGCATCGACCTTGTCCAGCATGGCATTGCGATCACGTCCGCTGAAATCGATGCGGCGGTGGCAGATGCACCGGCGGCGACTGTGGAGGCGCTGAAACTCGCCCGGGATCGGATTCATTCGCATCATGCTCGGCAGATGCCAAAGGACGATCGCTATACCGACGCACTGGGAGTCGAACTCGGCTCGCGCTGGACGGCGGTGGAGTCCGTCGGACTTTACGTTCCAGGCGGCACGGCGAGCTATCCGAGCTCAGTCTTGATGAATGCCGTCCCGGCGCAGGTTGCCGGGGTCGAGCGCATCGTCATGGTGGTGCCGTCGCCCGACGCCAAACTCAACCCACTCGTCCTGGTTGCAGCGCGCCTTGCCGGTGTCTCTGAGATTTATCGTGTCGGCGGAGCGCAGGCCATTGCCGCGCTCGCCTACGGCACTGAAACGATCGCGCCTGTGGCGAAGATCGTCGGCCCCGGCAACGCCTATGTGGCGGCAGCCAAGCGCCGGGTCTTCGGCACTGTTGGCATCGACATGATTGCCGGCCCATCGGAAGTGCTTATCGTCGCCGACAAGGACAACGATCCCGACTGGATCGCCGCCGACCTCTTGGCGCAGGCCGAGCATGACAGCGCCGCCCAATCGATCCTGATCACCGATGACGAAGCTTTTGGCGATGCGGTTATTGCGGCGGTCGAGCGGCAACTTCTGGCGTTGCCCCGCACTGAGACGGCGGGCGCCAGCTGGCGCGACTATGGCGCGGTGATTCTGGTCAATGATCTTGAGTCTTCGCTGCCCCTCGTTAACCGCATCGCGGCCGAGCACCTTGAAATCGCGACCGCCGATCCGGAAAAACTGATGGCCGGCGTGCGCAATGCCGGCGCAATCTTCCTTGGCCGTTATACACCCGAAGTGATCGGCGACTATGTGGGCGGCTCGAACCATGTGTTGCCGACAGCGCGGTCTGCCCGTTTCTCCTCGGGCCTCTCGGTGCTTGACTATGTGAAGCGAACCTCCATCCTGAGGCTTGGCGTGGAGCAGCTGCGTGCACTGGGTCCGGCGGCGATCGAACTTGCGCGTGCAGAAGGGCTCGATGCGCATGGCAATTCCGTCGCGATCCGCTTGAATCTATAGGACGATAATGACAGCAACGGGCGAAACCGATGCACGGCTGATCGATGTGGAGCTTGACGAGACGATCGGCCGCTCGACGCCGGACGTCGAGCATGAGCGCGCCGTTGCCATCTTCGATCTGATCGAGGAAAACAGCTTCCGCCCGGTTAACGATGATGGTGCTGGTCCTTATCGCCTGAAGCTCTCGCTGATCGAATCGCGGCTGATTTTCTCGATTACCCGCGAGAATGGCGATGACGTCGTCACGCACATCCTGTCACTGACGCCGCTGCGCAAGGTGGTGAAAGACTATTTCATGATCTGCGAAAGCTACTATGAGGCCATCCGTTCGGCCAGCCCCAGCAAGATCGAGGCGATCGATATGGGCCGCCGCGGCCTGCACAATGAGGGATCACAGACGCTTATGGACCGGCTCGGCGGCAAGATCGAGGTGGACTTTGATACGGCCCGTCGGCTCTTCACATTGGTGTGTGTGCTGCATTGGCGGGGGTAGGCGAACCAATGCCCGTCGAACCGGACAAATTGCCGGACGATCAGGATCCTGCCAAATCCGCGATGCCCAGCGCGGTGCTGTTCATCTGCGGCCAGAATTCGATCCGTTCGCCCATCGCCGAGGCGCTAGCGCGCAGCCTGCTGCCGTCAACGGTTTATATCGCTTCGGCGGGCGTCGAAAAGGGGGAACCGGATCATTTCGTCGACGAGATACTGGAGGAAATCGGATTGAACCGGCTTTCCGCCCAGCCGCGTACGTTCGAGGAACTCGAGGATCATTATTTCGACCTGATCATTACATTGTCGCCCAAGGCGCACCATATGGCACTGGAATTGACGCGGACCACGTCCGTGCATGTTGAATATTGGCCAACGCCTGATCCCACGCTGGTGCGTGGCCGCCGCACCCAGATTCTCGATGCCTATCGCGACGTGCGCAACAACCTGAAACGCCATATTGAGGAACGTTTCAAACAGACGAGCTGAGCGGTCCGGCGACACTGCGCATTTGCATCGAACTCCCTTGTTCACAAATGGTGCGCAATACTATAGGTTCCGCCCAAAATTGCGGTCGAGCGCGGCCACAAAATGCCTTATCGGAGATAGAACTACGCATGGCGAAAGAAGAAGTACTAGAATTTCCCGGTCTCGTGACGGAGCTGCTGCCCAACGCGATGTTCCGGGTCAAGCTTGAAAATGATCATGAAATCATCGCTCACACGGCAGGCCGCATGCGCAAGAACCGCATCCGCGTTCTTGCGGGTGACAAGGTCCTCGTCGAAATGACCCCCTACGATCTGACCAAGGGTCGTATCACCTACCGTTTCAAATAATCAGATTCGCGGACCCATCTGCAGGATAGGCTTTCATGAGCGATCAGCCCAAATTCGTTCTTGCATCGGGTTCGCCGCGCCGTCTGGCGCTCTTGGGCCAGATCGGCATTGAACCCGATCGCCTGCTGCCCGCGGATGTGGATGAAACGCCACTGCGGGCCGAACATCCGCGCTCGCTGGCGCGCCGTCTGTCGCGCATCAAGGCCGAGCGGATCGCGCAGGAACTGAAGGGCGATGCGGAATACGGCGAAGCCTATATCGTCGCCGCCGATACGGTTGTTGCCGTCGGCCGGCGCGTCCTGCCCAAGGCGGAAATCCTCGATGACGCCACTGCCTGCCTGCGGCTGCTTTCCGGCCGTTCGCACCGCGTCTATACGGGCCTGTGCCTGATCACGCCGAAGGGCAAGCAGCGCCAGGAACTGATTGAAACCAGGGTTCGCTTCAAACGTCTTTCCCGCGAGGAACTGGAGAGCTATCTTGCCTCTGGCGAATGGCGCGGCAAGGCGGGCGGCTACGCGATCCAGGGTCTGGCGGGCGGCTTCGTCGTCAAGCTGGTCGGCTCCTATAGCAATGTCGTTGGCTTGCCGCTCTATGAGACAGCAAGCCTGTTGCATGGAGAAGGCTATCCCGTCTATGCAAATTGGCAGAACGCAAGCCGCTGAACGAAGTAGCTCCCGTGACCGACAATAACAACAGCACCGCGAAAGTAACGCCCTTGCGTCCGACGCGTCCATGCCCCGAATGCAAGCGGCCGTCGCAACGCGAACATTACCCCTTTTGCTCGGTTCGCTGCCGTAACATTGATCTCAACCGCTGGTTGACTGGAGCCTATGTCCTGCCCGCCGTCGAAAGCGCGGATGACAGCGACGACAACGGCGAGAATTAAGCAGTTTCGCTGAATGCGAATTGCGGAGCCGTAGCAGGCGCGCATTTCTCAGAGCTTGATCACCCGCTGCGTTGCAGGCTGCGACAGCACCATGTTGATGGCGCGCAGCACGTTCACACTGTCCGACAGCGGCATGACGTTGCATGTGGTCTCACCGGCACGGATTGCAGCCATCACCGCCATTGCTTCGAATTGCAGGCCGGTGCCCGGGAAATGATGTTCCTCGACGCTGCGCCCGGGAACAGGCAACCGGTCGAGCAGTTTGCCGAAGAACCCCTGCGGCCCTGGCAAAGGGCCGAACGGCGGCGTCAACGCAAAACCCTGATAGACCGTCAGGCGCTGCGCATTCCTGAACGGCGCATCGAGCCTGATCGCGCCTTTGGTTCCCTCGATGACGAAATGGTTCGCGCCATTCGCATCGAAACCGCAGGCAAGCCGGGCTTCCGCTTCGTCATAGTGCAGCGTGATTTCGGAGCGCATGTCGACGCCGTTGGGTGCAGCATGCCAAAGGCCAGAGACCTTTTGCGGCTGGCCGAGGAAATGCATGGCGAGCGATACGCAATAGACGCCGAGATCAAGGCTGGCGCCGCCGCCGAGCGACCGGCTGAAAAAGCGGCTCTCAGGCTTGTATTCATGGGCGAAAGCAAGTTCCGCGGTAATCGTGCGGATCATGCCGATCTCGCCAGCATCCACCTTTGCCTTGGTGGCAATGACCGCCGGCAGAAAGCGGGTCCACAGGGCTTCCATGGCAAAGACATTGACCCGCGCCGCTTCGCGCTGGATCACCGATGCTTCCGTGTGGGAAGGAGCGATGGGCTTCTCAACGAGGATTGCCTTGCCCAAGCGCAAGGCTTTCAGCGCCTGTGCCAGGTGCAGGGAATTGGGTGTGGCGATGTAGATGGCGTCGATGGCGGGATCGGCCATGAAGGAATCAAGATCAGAATAGGCGCGGCGGCTACCGAACGCCTCGCGAAAGTTTTCCGCGCCAGTCATGGTCCGCGAATGGTTGGCGGCAAGCACGGCGTCCGGCACGAACGCCAGATCGGAAGCGAATCGCTGTGCGATTTCGCCGGTACCAATGATCCCCCAGCCAAAAGCCCCACTCCTGGCCGTTTTCTCCCCCAATTCATCCATATGTTGCGAATCCCGTCTCCAATGCCATTAACAGACACACCAATGCATGCCCTTTGCAAGAGGCAGAAAAACGGCAAAAAATTCGTGAGTTGATGCTGGACAGCGCGATTTTTAGTGTTATAACCCACGCGCTTCTGACGGAAAAGCCAACCCGTCGACACGGCTTGCCGGACAACGGAAACGCCACGAAGTGCCCAGATAGCTCAGTTGGTAGAGCAGCGGATTGAAAATCCGCGTGTCCGTGGTTCGAATCCGCGTCTGGGCACCACTTTTCTCACAATTGCCCTGTTTTGACAGAAACTCGCGCCATATTGTTTGCTCCAGCAGCGAACGCGTCATTTCCCGGCTATATGGGTTGCCGCTGCGTTCCCTCGCCCCTATCATCGATAGCGTTCCGGAGGGGAGTGACCCAGATGCGAAGTGCCATTTCCATGACAGTCTTGACGATGCTGATGCTTGCTGGATGCCAGTCGACAGGCGATGATGCTGATGAGGTCCCTGCGTCAGCTGTGCCGTCTGCGATGACAGCGACCGAGACCGCCTCGGGTGGTGCGCCAGCCGATATTGCCGATCTCGTCAATGCGCGCGCAGCCAGCGCCAAAGGCCAGATGCAGGCACGGGGCTACGCTGCGACCAGCTATCAGGGTGGCGCTGCGTTCTGGTGGAACCCCACCACAACAATCTGCGCGCGCGTCGTCACCACCAACGGACGGTTTCAGACGATCGGCACGGCGGCGACGCGCTATTGCGGATATTGAACCGATATCCAGGTGAGACGTTTCGTGATGAAGAAGAACTGCAACCGGTCGCAACTCTACACGCTGGCCAAGCTTTTCGGCCGCGAATTAGTTTCCAACCGAAAGAAACCGGTTTCACTCGCCCGATTTAATATTTGTGGTTGTAGTATTTTTGTCACCAAAACAGGACATTGTAACGACCGGCCGCGTGACGGAAAAGATAGGTCCCCAAACCTTGCCATTCTGGCGAACATACTGGAAACCATGGAGGTTCAGGGGGTTTTGTGGCGCAAGTTGGGTTAAAATCAGGAGAACGTTAATTCCTATTTATTAGACTTTTGTCGGAGACTCCCTATAGTGAACTACTTCAAGCTATAGTAGAGTTAGCTTGCAAGAAGCATGGCATAATCTGATCTAGCAGGGCACGAACATAGCGAAAACGAAATAAAATCCGGGGTTTAGGCAGGAATGAAGCTGACGGTTTTTGGAGAGGCAACTGTTAGTCTGGGCGGGCAGCTTGTCCCGCGCGTACCCGCGAATTTTCTTCGCATCGTCGTCTATCTTCTCTTGGTCAATGACAACCATTCCGTTTCCCGTGGAAAGCTTTCGCAAGTGCTCTGGTCCGATACGGATCAGGCGCACGCCTCGATGAATTTGCGCCAGAGTCTCGCCCGCATCCGCAAGTTCCAGGAGCAATATGGCCTGAACCTCATTCAGGGCGATGCAACCTATGTCTACCTCAACCTGTCACAGGTGAAGGCCGACCTGTTGAGCATCGATCTGCTCGACTACATCAATCATGCACGCAGGGGTGATATCGAGTCCGTACTTAGCCTGTGCGAACTCTATACCGGCGACCTCCTCGCCCAGAACGAACCGCAGAATTCCGATTTTGACGAGTGGCTGGATATCGAGCGTGTCCGCCTGCGCGACGATCTGATCACCATGCTGCTCGGCATGGTCAACCAGTCGATCGGTGTCAGCATTGATGAGAAGCGGCAGTGTGCCCGCAAGCTGATAGAGATCGATCCCTATCAGGAAGTCGGCTACCGCGCCCTGATGCAGACTGCGTCGCAGCTCGGGCTCATCGCCAAGGTCGAGCGCACCTTCCGCGAGTGCACCCGCAAGTTGCGCGACGATCTCGACGTCGAGCCGGAAGAGGAAACGATCGAGCTCTACCAGCAACTGCTGCCCAAGCTCTCGCCGGCGACGACACGCGCGCTGATCCTGCCGCACGCTGTCAACCCGTCGCATGGCAATGGCATCGAAATTCAGACGCCGCATTCGATTCGGGCGGTGAACCAGATCGAGCAGAACAAGCTGGCGGGCCTGCCGAGGGTCATCGTCCTTTATCTGCCGCACAATCCTGCCGATCCGATGGAGCAGCTTGCTGCCTCGCTGGTCGATGATATCACCATCGGTCTCTGCCGCTTGCGCACGCTCTCCGTCGTTGCGCCCTATACGTCGAGCCGGGTGGTTACGGAGTCATCCATTGACAGCTTTGACGGCTTAAGCGAGCAGTTCGGCGTGAACTATGTCGTCGACAGCAAGATCGTGCGCCGGGATGGCTTCTGCTTCCTTTCGGTGAAACTGATTGATGCCGCGACGCAGGAAATCGTCTGGGCCGAGAAACAGAAGTTCGACTATGTCCTGCCCGAGCAGCAATATCGCCAGCTTTCGATCCGCATCATCCTGTCGGTCGTCTCCGTCATCGAGAAAGCGGAACTCGACCGCTACAACCGCCTGTTCCAGGATCCGAATGCCTATTACTGGTATCTGGTCGGCAAGCGGGATATCGACAAGTTCGATCTGCCGAAGTTGCGCCAGTCGCGTCAGTCCTTCAAGAATGCGCTCACTGCCTCCCCGGATTTTGTGCCGGCGCTCAGCGGCATCGCCCGGACCATGCAGAAGGAATGGCTGATGCTCGCGCGCAGCGAGAAAGATATCCTGATCGAAGGCGAGCAGATCGCCAAGCGTGCGGCGCCGGCTGATCCGGACGACGAGAGGCCCTTGCGCGAGCTCGGCACCATCAGCATGTATCTCGGCAAGTTCGACGACAGTCTCGAATATTTCGATCAGGGTGAATCCATCAACCCGCAACATGCCGACCTGCTTGCAGACTATGCGGATGCGCTGACCCATTATGGGTGGCTCGAACTTGCTGTTGAAAAGATCAATCAGGCTATTGCTCACAATCCCCTTGCCCCAGACTACTATTATTGGGTCGGCGGCGGCGCGTTGCATAATCTTGAGCGCCATTCCGAGGCTCTTGCTTTACTCCAACAGATGCAAAATCCGCGGGCGGCGGCGCGCCTGATTGCTGCCTGCTGGGCCATGCTCGGGGAGCGGGAAAAGGCGGAGGAATACCGACGCTACGCCCTTGAGGACAATCCGAATTTCAAGATTGACGACTGGATCAGCGGTTTGGGCGTCAGGCTGCCGGAACAGCGCAAGAGATACGAGGCATCGCTTCGGCAAGCAGGTTTTCAGTAATCTTTACCCGCAACAAGCAAAAAGGAACGTTCTGAATGGCCAAATATTTCATTATCGGCGAGACAGGAAGCAAAGATCTGTGGCTGGTCGACGTGGACAATCGCACTGTCGAGCCGGTGACGGATGCCGTGCTCAAGAAGTCAAAAGCGGTGGATCCTGGTTTTGTCGGCGTAATTGATCAGGCTAGAACGAACGGGATCACTACGATAAAGGGAGTAAGCATTGCGGTTGTAACAAGCAGTCGATCAGTTGCAGCCGCCCAATCATTTCTCGTCAATCCAGACGCGAGCAAAAAATAGTTAAAAATATTCGCTGAAATTTCAGAAGAAACAATACTTCTTCTTGATCTGTTTCAGAATCGTCATACCTTTGCCATGTGGGCTCTCCTTCGTAGAAAGGTTATTCGCATGGCAAAGTTTCATATCGTGGACGACGTGGACACCAACAAGCTCTGGCTTGTAAATATGGAGACACGGAGTGCGGAATGTCTTGATCGGGATTTGATCGGTTCCTTGGGATTGGCAGGTCAGGAATTTTTATCTTCAATAGGTAGTTTATTGAACGACGGCATTGCTGCAAGTGATGGCCGTAGTGATCCGTCGGATCGTGCCTTCTCGTTTGATGGCCGCAGTGATGCTTCGGACCGTGCCTTCTCGTTTGATAGCCGGAGCGATCCCTCGGATCGGGCCTTCTCGTTCGATGGCCGGAGTGATCCGTCTGATCGGGCCTTCTCGTTCGACAGCCGTAGCAATCCGTCTGATCGGGCGTTTTCAGCAAGTCCTGCTGGTCTGAACTGAGGAATTAAGGCATTTGTTTGCGTTCGTTTCGTACTAGATGCGTAATCTGCGGCCAGATGGAGTGGCAATGAAACCATTGGCCGGGGTGCCGGTTCCTGACCGGCTGGCGGCAGACGAAGCCAGGCTTCGCTCTGCTTTCCGCCCCGATGAACCATCGTCGACACGCCTGGTTGATGCGGACGAGACCGTGAACCGGTTGCGGCCGCATTTTCCGCGTTTGGGCATCGTGCGGATGGCCGAAGTTACCGGGCTCGACCGCATCGGCATTCCTGTCTGGATGGCGGTGCGGCCCAACAGCCGGACGCTCGCCGTCAGCCAGGGCAAGGGCGTCAGCGCCGCCCATGCCCGCGCTTCCGCGGTAATGGAAGCCGCTGAAATCGCCATTGCCGAAGATATTCCGCTTGCTTCCTTTGCCGCCACGCGCCGCGAATTGCGCGATGCGGGTCACGACGTGTTCGACGGGCGCATGCTGTTGATGCGTGGCGCCGATGAGGCTGGACCCGACGAGACTGATTACTGGCTGGAAGGTTATGACCTCCTGAAACAGAAGCCGGTCTTCGTGCCGCGCGAACTCGTATCGCTCGATTTCACCGCGGCGCGGCGCTCCTTCCACTATTGTCAGTCGACCGACGGCCTCGCCTCGGGCAATTGCCTGCTTGAAGCGGTCATACACGGCCTGTGCGAACGTGTGGAGCGCGATGCGACCGAGCTCTGGCGTTTCCAGCGCGATGCCGGCGTGCATGCGCGCTGCGTCGATCCTGCGGTTTTTGCCGATAGTGGCATTGACTGGATGGCGGAACGCATCACCGCCGCGAACTTCGTCTTGCGGCTCTTCAACATGACGTCGGATATCGACCTGCCTGTGTTCATGGCGACGATCAGCCCCGCCACGCAGCACGGCACCTATCTGCACTTCGACCTTGCCGCCGGCTATGGCTGCCATCTGTCGCCGCGCGTCGCCGCCATGCGGGCGATCACAGAGGCGGCACAGACCCGCATCACCAATATATCCGGTGCGCGCGATGATTTCGATCCGTCGGAATATCATCAACGCCTTGCGCCCGACCTTGCCGTCTATATCAATTCGAAGCCAGCGGATCACTGGCGCTTCGAGGAGCCCGAGCCAGTATCGCGTGCCAGTCTCGAAACCTATCTCGAGCCGCTGCGTCAGCGCGGCGTCAGCAGCGTTGTCGCCGTGCCGCTTGGCGGCGAGGCTCATGGCATGTCGGTTTGCCGCGTGCTCATCAACGAACTTGAAAGCCCGGCCGGCACCCGCAAGCATCGCTTTGGCGGTCGCGCCCTCAATGCCATGCTGCGGCAATAGGAGCGGCGATGAAGATCCTCTTTGCAGGCCCAAGCCTTTCCGGCACCGAATTCGTGCCGCTGCGCAGCGGGGAAGACCGGATCCTGCCAGACCATGGCCTGACCTGCCGTGGTCCGGCGAAATGCGGCGACATCACCCATGCGGTTGATCAGGGGTTTCGCGTCATCGGTCTGGTCGACGGGCGGTTCGAGGATGTCGCGGCCGTCTGGCACAAGGAAATCCTGCATGCCTTGTCAGTGGGCGCCATTGTCTATGGTGCTGCCAGCATGGGCGCTTTGCGCGCCGCCGAATGCCATCCCTTCGGCATGATCGGCATTGGCCACGTCTTTGAGCGCTATGCCTTCGGCGGCCTGGAAGACGATGCCGCGGTTGCACAGGTGCACGCACCGGCCGAATTCGGCTACCTCGCCTTTAGCGAAGCCATGGTTACGGTCGATGCCACGCTCGATGCGGCGCTTGCTGCCAGGTCGATCACGGATGCTGAACACGCGCTCATTCGCGCCAAGGCCGACGGCGTGTTTTTCAAGGAGCGGACATGGCGGCGCATCTTCGATGTGGTGTCAGCCGATATCGATCGCGCGGGAGAGCGACTGGAACCGCATATCCGCAATATCAAGCGAGAGGATGCCGAGGCGTTGCTCGAGGTGCTGCTGGAGCGCAAGGCCACGACCGAACCAAAGGCAGCACGCGAATTCGCTGGTTGGCGGTTCAACGAAACCTCGCAATGGCGCAAGCTGCGCGTCTGAGCCCTCGAAATTTGCTCTAATTGCGCCTAGACCGAATTAATTATCCGAATCCCCGACTAAAGTCTAAAAAAACGGGTTTGAGTCACGCTGGCGTAACGGGGTGCTTCATAATCTCAACCCGTGGTCGCAAGTTTAGCGCATGAAAACAAACAAAAAAAGCATTCAAGCGTGTGTGGGAGCAAGCGGGCAGTCAGTGGGGGACCTACGCCGGAATTCTATGATTCACTAGTTAGAATTTCGGCGTAGCACCACTCGACCCGGACCTCAATCTCTTCGATTCCATCCCAAACCCGACAATTCGTCTGCCGTATCGAAGCATTTTTCAATCGCCGCCAAGACATGGAATCGCGTGTAAATTCCGGATTATTTCGACTGCTCGTTCTCGTCGCCGGCGGCAAGCCATTGCACAAGGATGGCCACGGACATCGGTCCGAGGTTCGGAATGAGGGTAAGATCGAGCTGGCGCGCCCAAGAGCGTTCAGGCTCCCAATCGGGCGGCATGTTCCAGGGCGTACCGCCAAATTCGATCCACAAAGCATTGACGATGCGCGAATGCACGGTTTTTGAAGGGCAGAAGTTTTGCAGGCGATTACTCATGAATACCCTGGCATTTTTGCTTGATGTAGCATTACGGTTCGTTCTGGCCGGTTTAGGCCGCGCGACTGCTCATCGCCTTTGAACCGGACCTCCATGAATCAATGCTTCGCCATGCAAGGCCGGGATAGTCCCGGCGGGTATGTGGAACCCGGCGGGTTCGGCGATCGACAGGGTTAAAAGCAAGGTCCCGTCGAAGACGTTGCTTGGTATCGGCGTGTTTTTCTTCCGCCGTTCATCCAGCGGTGTTTGTCTGTTCGGCATGATGCAGGCCCCCCAATGACCCTTTCATCTTTTTACTTCATCTCACGTTTCATAAGAAAAACGAGAGGGGATATTGAAGGTCGTTATCACAACGATCCATCTTTGTCTTATTACCAAAGAAGAAATAAAATGTAATGCCGAACATAAACTGGCTTATCGCCAGTTGTATATGCACAATTGACTTACTATTCTCATTTTCTTCTTTGATATGTTGCCAATCTCACCTAAATATCGTATATTATATTGCCTTTTCGTCAATAATTAATAATGATTAATGGCCATCAAAAGTCCTAGCAATTCCTATTGAGCGCTACTCCCCATGCCCCTTTGGCGACATTGATCTTCTGTCTCGCCTTGGCGATCCTTCCCTGCGGTCAGACCCGGATTCCTTTGAGCTTGATGAAGGCCCAGATATCCCGGTTCACCTCGATGATTGCGTCGATCGTTGCCTGGATGCGTTCCAATTCCCGATCGTCGAGTGCCTCGACTTTTCCGTATTTCAGATTGTCGTCCATATCGACGATGCGCATCAGCTGCGTCGACGTCAGGACGCCAGCCTCGTCGAAGGAATAGATACAATGATTGTACTTGTTGCGCAGTCGTTGTTCGCGCGTCATCTTGCCGGTGATCTCGAGGATCGCCGTCTTGGTCTCAGGCGGCGTCGAGCTGATCTTCGACAGCCGTTCCAGAAGATCGATCCTGGCCCGCGTGGTATTCAACGTCAGGAAGATGACGGTCGCAGCTTCCTTGTTGGTGTCGAGCAGGTGGGCAATCAGGTAGATGAACAGGCTTTCGGTGTTCGTCCACGTATAATTCAATTTGCCCACCAGCATCAGTACGTCGTTGATGCGGGACATTGCCTTGACCCTAGATGGCTTGACCCATCACATATGCGGTTTCGGGACGCAAGGCTGGCGCCACGTACCTAAAAGGGGCCCTGAGGTCCTCCTGATCGATGCTGTCACGATAGACAGCGGCGGCCTGAGTGCGATTGTGAACCCGCAGCTTGCGAATGAGATTATGCACGTGCACCTTTACGGTGTGCTCGGAGAGCGCCAGGCGATCGGCGATGATCTTGTTCTGCAAGCCTTCGGAGAGCAATTCAAGAATCTGATGCTCGCGCAGCGTCAACGTCTTCACCGGTCCTGCAGCGCCTTTACCCTGACCGTTCGGCGAAAGTGCCTTGCCGGGGGAAGCCTTTTCCATCGAGCGGGCAATCGTCGAGGGATAGTATTCGCCGCCGTTCAACAGCAGCCAGACGACTGCCAGCCAGATATCGAGCTTCAGGCTGAAGGGAAGAAGGCCCTGAACCTGCTTGGCGTCGAACAGCGCGTTGAACTCCTGGATACCAGCGCTGTTCTCGTCGATCATCAATGTGATGGAAGCATTCTGGAAGCGTTGCTTGCAGCGAGCCACACAGTCAGTGATATCGAAGACGAAGCCGGCGTGCACGAGGACGAGGCCCACATTGGTATCGGATTCATCTGACTCTGAAAGTTTGCTCGACAAGCGAACCTGAAGATCCGGGAACGTTCTTTCCAGTGATTGGACTAAACCTTGGAAGACGACGCCTGCTTCTGCATAAATGAAGATGCCACTCTTGAATTGCGAGCCCTCGCCATGCTTCGAACCAAGTTGAACGTGGCCCGACATGGTATGCGATATTGTTCCACTCATAATTTTCCCCTACGCCCTTTTAGTGAGGGAAGTATTTTCCCTCCGGATTTGTTTGCTCTTATTGTTTTTTATTGGGTAAGTTCGTTTTATTCAGTGTCTCAACGCTCCTTTAGCCCTGGCTATACGTGTTGATTAAAGAAGGATTAATAAATCGCGCGTGACGTCGCCGTGACGGGCTAAAGACCCAGCTTTAAAGTGTATTTTGGTTTCGTGCGTTGTTTGGCCGGGTATTAGGACCTGTTCAATCCGGGTCGGGTCTCGACAATAGGGACTAAGGTCATCGCGATTTTCTAGACCTTATGGGTCAGGCCGTATTTGATCCTTGGAAAATATCATTGAAAAGATTGCGGTTTTTGCAACATTTAGCGGAGCGCGTTCCATAATCCCATTCCTAAACAGAATTGGTATCTTAACGTCTCATGCCTTTGGGATTAACCTCACTAAGCTTGCGCACATGATGTGTGTGGGGGGGGGATGTGCAAGCATTAATCTCGTGGACACAACAAAATACCAACCATTGGCAAGTAGTGACCAGAACACGCTGGATCGCTTCAATGACTGACGTCTGTTAATCATAAAGAAAACGTGCGAGCTCGCATCATAACCTCGTTGGAAATGCATAGAGGTTCTTGCTAGCTCCGAAAACAAAACATCGGAGGGCTTTTTATGAGTAGCGGTAAGAACAACAACTACATTTTCCACCCAGGTAGCGACCCCTCAGCGACTGCAGATGCCGATGCATCCGCTGTGGCGGCTGCACTGGCCTTGCAGTTGCAGGGACAGGGGCAACTGGAGGCTCAAGGGCAGGGACAGGGGCAAGGCCAAAGCCAGGATCAGCATTCAAGTTCGGACAATTCGAACTGGAATGGCAACGGTAACCTCAACGGCAATGGTAACCTCAATGGCAATGGCAATCTGAATGCCAATGGTAATCTAAACGCCAATGGTAATTTAAACGCCAACCTGAATGAAAGTGACAACCACAATACAAACACCAACACCAACACGTCGGATACGTCCGTGTCGGTTGATGTCGGCGTGAATCTGGATGGTTATCTGCCTTCCAACGATCACTTTGCAGATCTCGATCTCAATCACACCAACTTCGACAACATGTTCATAACCGACTCCGGCAGCATAAATTTCGATCCGGGCAACGATGTAAACTTCTCGAACATCTTCAATGGCGCGTTCAACGGTGCGGGTACAAACACCGGATTCGCCGTTAATCAGGTGGCCGATCTAGTTGACAACGATCAGCTCTCTCATGTCAGCCAAGACAACTCGGGCAGCGTAACGCTGAGTGCAACCGGGGGCGCTGCTGCAGCGGGCGACGGAATCGGAAGTGGTGCTGACGGTTGGGACAGCTGGTTTGGCAACCATGGCGGCGGCGCTCATGCCGGCGACGATGTGGCTGGTTCCAGTGCAGCAAGTGCTGCAGCCAACCTTTCCTCGACAGCGTTCACGCAGGACATCGTACTTGGTGCAAACCTGCAACAGAACACTTTCGACGCTACCGTTATCAATGGAACCTACACGCACACCACGATCAGTGGCGACAGCGAGTAACGGTATATGCAGGCAAACTGCCTGACATGGTCTGCGCAAACTTTGCGCAGACCTCTTTGTCGGAGTGGCGGGTTGCCGTGAAGTCTAGCGGGGACCATTGTAGATGTTGGGTTTTGGTGATCAGATTTCAGAGTCAATTGCGCACTTCATAGGCTATTTTCACACATCCATTGAGGCGGTAAGAGCACGGATCGAATACAACGAATTCAAAGCGGCGGCCGAGCAAGATCCACACTTCAATGACATTCTGGCAATCCAGACGCATCCGACGCAGCAGCTTACCGCCACGTCGTTCGATGCGGAAGTGAAATACGTCCCAACGCCCTGGTCACCGGTCGCCTTGCCGGTCATGCCGTGGATCGATGTGAATTTGGACGAGGTCAACGTCAGTTTGCACAGGCTGCCGCATCCGGTGGCTAAACTGCACGGTTCGGGCTCGGAGGTTTTTCACGGTGCGCCGCAGGAAGGCCCGTATTTCGGCTCCGGTGCCTCGGAAACGTCGTTGGTGCTCCAGCAGACGAATCATATGCAGGACAACGACATCGTGATCATGGGAAATCACGTGCCGGTGGGCATCCACTTTACCGACGATGCCGCCTTCGCACATCTTTCAGCCAATGCCTTTTCCATTTCGGAGCCGTTCACGTCCTTGCAGGTTCCGGGCTCAGGGGCTGAAATGGCGGAGTTCTTCGCCAACCAATCAAGCTTTATCCACGCGGCCGAAACAGGACCGCTCGCACAGACTCCAGGTGTGACCGTGGTTACCGGCCCAACGATTGAGGGCCTGTTTGTCAACGGCATGGAGATGACGAGCGCACCCGGCCTTAACGCTTCCATCCCGGAGCTGCTCAGGCATACCGATCACAGCGGTAGCCAGGCAACAATGACCTCTACCCAGCCGGTTACGATCAATGGTTCTGACATTGCCGGCTCGGTGACCCTACAGGCCGGCGCAAATCTCATGATGAACGAGGTGGTTCTGACCAACCTTGATTCGATCAGCGGCCATTTTGCGGTGGCAGGCAATTACTATCACATCAACGCAATCATTCAGACCAACGCCTACAGCGATACGGATACGTTCCAGAACGGCTTTTCCGGCCAGCAGGCGCCGTCGTCGACCAATGCGATGAACATCGCCAGTTTCGTTCATCAGCCCGATGATGTCCATGCAGCGCCATCCTCGGGCGATGGGCCGGTCTTCCCGCAGAACTGGCAGGTAACCATCATCAATGGCGATCTGGTCCAGATGAACTGGATTTCCCAGTACAGTTTCCTGTCGGACAATGACATGCATGTCCTGTCCGCCACTGGCGCCTACACCACGATCCTGACCGGCGGAAACATGTCGGCGAATTCTGCGACCTTTGCAGAACTCTGCAGCACCTATGATGCCGTCATGATCGGCGGTCATTACTACGACGGAAATTTCATCGTTCAGACCAATGTGCTGTTTGACAATGATACGCTGACCACGGGCGGCGCAGCAGGCAGCTATAGCGGCAAGCTTTCAACAAGTGACAACCTGCTGTGGAATGCCGCCAGCATCCAGAGTGGCGCGTCAACCAACTGGGTCGCGGGCCTGCCCGACCACTATCAACAGGCGCTCACAGGGTTCGCCCACGGCGATTACAAGATGCCGGATGGCTTTGGCAGCGATCAGAATTTTCAAGGCATCGCGGGTGTGCGGGCACTCTACATCTCCGGCAACGTTTACGACCTCAACTATGTGAAACAAACCAACATTCTCGGCGATTCCGATTATGTCGCACACTATGAAGACTCATTGAAATCCGCATCGTCCGATACTGCTTGGAATATCAGCACCGGTTCGAACGCCTTGATCAATGTGGCGATAATCGTCGATCACGACACCCACGAGAATGGAACGTCCTATGCGGGCGGCGGCGTCTATTCGGATGCCATCCTAATCCAGGCCGACATCGTCGTTTCCCAAGGGGCGGCCCCGGCAGCAAATCAGGGTCAGCCCTTGGCCAATGAGGCCGTGGCGTTTCTGGATCATGATGCTGCCGATACCTCGGCCACGAACGATCATGCACCATCGATTCACGTTCCGGACACCAGTCATTCGGTGGACGTGATGCAAACTGTGCTCTCGTAAGAGCGGAAAAGACGTGCGCCAGGGGGGCGCGAAAGCATGAATACGCAGACTGATTTGCGATACATGGCGCAAAACGCCCAGCAGGCAAGCGTTAGCGCTCAAACGGCGCATTTGCGGTTCGACGACCTCCTCGCCGAACTGGAAAATACCATCATGACGCTTTACCGGACGGATAGCGCTCCTGTGGCCACGCAGACCGTGGCCGAGCCGGACGCCGCCCCGCCGATGCCAATGGCTGCCGTGGTTGAAGAAGCACCAAGTGACCCGGTGGCGGTCAATCAGCCGGAGCAGTTGGCACCCGAGGACAGTCAGTCACCCGCCGGCAGGGCCAATACCGAAGTCGGAAAGGTCATTGAGGGCGATAGGGGTCCGATCCGGGCTCCCGCGCCTGATCGGGGCGGCAGCAGCGGCAGCTTCCACAAACGGGTTGCCGCGGTCAGCTTCAGCGACAGTTTCAACAATGGTGTCAACGCCGTCCGCAAGAACCTCATCATTGTGATGGGCTTCACGCTGTTCCTCAACATTCTGGTATTGGCGATTCCCGTCTATCTCTTCCAGATATCGGATCGGGTTCTCACCAGCCGCTCGACCGATACCCTGGTCATGCTGACGATCGTCATCATCGGCGCTGTTGTCATTCAAGTGGTGCTCGATGCGATACGCCGCTTTATCCTCATGCGAACCGCCGTCGAGGTCGCGGTGCAACTTGGCGCTCCGATCCTCAGCGCTGCCGCTCGCGCTTCGCTTCATGGCAATGGCAAGGATTATCAAGTGCTTGGCGACCTGCAGCAGTTGCGCGCCTTCCTCACCTCCGGCACACTCCTGTCATTCTTTGACGCGCCGATAGCCCCGATCTTTCTCGTTGCGGTTTTCCTGGTGCATCCGCATCTCGGTTATATTGTTGTGGTGTCTTCGCTCTTGCTGATCGGCATTGCATTCATCAATCAGCGCGCCACGGCCGCATCCTTTGCGGAAGCGACCAATTTTCAAAGCCGCGCCATGCTGCATCTTGATTCCATGTCACGCAACTCGCAGATCATCAATGCCTTGGCGATGATACCGGAGGCAGTGCGCATATGGGGCCGGGATATGGCGGGTTCCTTGCGGGCACAGGTCAAGGCGCAGGACCGCAACATCATCTTCGCCACCATCTCCAAGTGCTCGCGTCTGCTCACCCAGGTGATGATGCTTGGATGGGGTGCACATCTCGCCATTGACGGCCAGATGACCGGCGGCATGGTCATTGCCGCTTCGATCATTGCCGGCCGTGCGCTTGCACCGATCGAAGGTGCGATCGAGGGCTGGAACAGTTTCATCCAGTTCCGCTCCGCCTTTGGCCGCATCAAGAATCTCCTGCAGACCTCACCTCTGAATTTCGAACGCTTGCGCCTGCCAACTCCGCAAGGCCGACTCGACGTGGAACGTATCCTCTACGTGCCGCCACCCAACAAAAAGGTCATCCTCAACGGCATATCCTTTACACTGATGCCGGGGGAATCCTTGGCGATCATCGGCAATTCCGGCGCCGGCAAGACCACCCTCGGCAAGATGCTGGTTGGTTCAATCCTGCCGACATCGGGAAGCGTGCGCCTTGACCTGATGGATCTGCGCAATTGGGACCAGAGACAGTTCGGCGAGAATATCGGTTATCTGCCGCAGGACGTTCAGCTGTTTCCGGGCACGATCAAGGCCAATATTGCCCGCATGCGCGAAGATGTGACCGATCAGGCGATATTCGATGCTGCGGTGCTCGCAGACGTTCACGAACTGATCGCGAGCTTCCCGCAGGGTTATGAAACGATGGTGGCTGCCGATGGGGCGCCACTGTCCGGTGGGCAGAAACAGCGGATTGCGCTTGCCCGCGCCTTCTTTGGCAACCCCACCCTCGTCGTGCTCGACGAGCCCAACTCCAATCTCGACTCCCAAGGCGATGCCGCTCTGACCCAGGCGCTGTCCCATGCCAAGAAGCACAAGATAACCGTGGTTACGATCACGCAGCGCCCGGCCTTGCTCAGTTGCGTCGACAAGATCATGGTTCTGAGCAATGGCACGGTCGCGATGTTCGGATCGCGCGCAACCGTGATGGAAGCAATTGCACGCAAGAACGAGCAACTGGATGCAGCATCGAGCATCCAGGCTGCGGAATAGGGGTAGGGCGATGGCGACAAACGTTTTGAACGATCTGGAGTGGTATGACGGGGTCCCGCGGTCGATCAAACCCTATACCAAGTTCGGAATCATGCTCATCATCGTCTGCTTTGGCGGTTTCGGCACCTGGGCGGCGACCGCTCCGCTTGCAGCTGCAGTCATCGCGCCGGGCAGTTTCGTCGCCACCGGTAAGAACAAGGTTGTACAGCACCTCGAAGGCGGAATAATCAAGGACCTGCTTGTCCGTGAAGGCGACAGGGTCAAGGAAGGCGATGACCTTGTTAATCTCGATGAGACCGCGCCGCGCGCCAACGCCCAACAGCTCTATCTGCGCCAGGCCCGGCTGGAGGCGATCCTCGCCCGGCTTCATGCGATTGTCCGCGGTGAGGATCATTACCAGCCGCCGAAGATCATTCTCGACAACATTGCCAACCCGGAAATACGGGCGGTCAATGATAGCCAGAGCGACAATTTCGATGCTGCGCATTCAAAATATGCCAACGAGTACCAGATGATGCAGCGCAATATCTCAGCACTCGAATTTCGCCGTATCGGGAGAAATGCGCAGATCGAATCCACGAACAAGCAGGTCGCGCTGTTGAAGGATGAGTATGAGGCAAAGCTCTCCCTTTACAAGAAAGGGCTCATGGCTCGATCCGAAGTCAGTGTCCTTGAACGGGCGATTGCCGATGGTGAAGGCACGATTGCCCGGCTCGACGCGGAAATTCAGGAAGTGAATGCGCAGATCGAGAAATTCCAGAAGGAAATGATCCAGACGAAGGATACCGAGAAGCAGGCAGCACTTGATGAGATCCAGAGCGCCGAAGCTGAACTTGATACGGTTCGCGAACAGTCACGCCAGGCCGAAAATATTCTTGACCGGACGGTGGTGAAAGCGCCGGTGGCTGGCACGATCATCCGGCTCTACTACCATACGCCCGGCGGTGTCATCGAAAGCGGAAAGCCGATCATCGAAATCCTCCCCGCTGGCGTTCCCCTGATCATCGAGGCGCAAATTCCGCGCATGCAGATCGATGAGGTCAAGGAAGGGCAGGTTGCCCATGTTCGCCTCAGCGCGCTCAACCAGCGCACGACGCCCATTATCAACGGCCGTGTCGACTACGTATCGGCAGATTCCATGGTCGATGCCAACCAGCACCAGGAAGTCTATCTGGCGCGCATTAGCATTCCTGCCGAGGAACTTGCGCGGGTCCATGGCTTTACGCCAACGCCCGGCATGCCGGCGGATATCCTGATCCAGACCCACGAGCGCACCTTCTTCGAATATCTGGCCAAGCCGGTAATCGACAGCATGTCGCGCGCTTTCAGGGAATATTGATCCGGGTTTTCAAGAAAGGCTCTCCACATTCGGCGCCGGTACAAGCATGTTAACGTCGCGCAAATGAATGCGCCCTGGAAGGACGTTTGCGGCTTGATGAATTGGCGTTCACCACTGTGGAAGCGAATTGCCGGTATTCCGGCAAAGCACATTTTTCTTGCCTGGATTCTGCTGGCTGTGATCCTGGTCGTGACCGTCGGCCCGATCAACCTGCGACCGACGACGCCGTTCGGGCCGAACGTGGAGCGCTTTGCAGCCTTCTTCGTCCTCGGGGGTGTGTTCAGCCTCACCTATCCGAAAAGTCTCGTCTACGTCGCGGTCCCGCTTGTCGTTTCTTGCGGCCTGTTTGAATACGCCCAGCATTTCATGCCGGGCAGGCATCCCGAGTTCAGCAATTTTCTGATCAAGATCGCAGGTGCAGGTGTTGGGCTGGCCGCTGGGAAAATCCTGCGCTAGGTAAATCAAATGGCGTCCGCGCTACTGGGAACGCGTAACGCCAAGGGCAGAATTCGTTGTTAGCTGCAGGCCTGCCATGCGACACGACGGATATCGGTGCGGGCGATACCGAGATCGGCAAGATTGCGATCAGTGCAGCGGCTCAGCTCATGCAGGTTCTGGCGATACTGACGGTACTTTTGGATGCGGTCACGAAGGCTCATGGTTCATACCCCTTTTGGTTTCATTGGCCTCCCTGAATGCAAATATGCCTTGCGTCGCATTGATTGAAAATTGCCAATGTTGCAAGGCAGCATTGATGATGTTGCATGGCAACATTAACCGAAGATTCAGGCGGGGTTTCAATGAGGGGCTCCTTGCGTCTATAGACGAAGAAAGCGTTTGCCTCTGGGGGGATCATGGCTCGAACGGAATCGGCTGCACGAGAAAGACTCGAACAGAACCTGGCGCGGCTTGCAGCGCGAAACGCCGATGAAGGCGTCTTCGCCAAGCTCTACGCGGATACTGCCCGCATGGAGGCAGACGCCTCCGACAGACGGGCCGAGAAAGGTAGCTTGTTGGGCCCGCTCGACGGCCGGATCGTATCGATCAAGGACCTGTTTGACGTTGCCGGTGAACCGACGCTGGCCGGTTCGGTGATCCGGCGGGCCGCCGCACCTGCCGCCGCCGATGCGGTTATCGTGAAAAGGCTGCGGGCGGCAGGGGCGGTGATCATCGGCAAGACCGTGATGACCGAATTTGCCTTTACCGCGGTCGGGCTCAATCCGCACTATAGGGTTGCCGGCAATGCCGTCGATCCGAGGCGTATCGCGGGTGGCTCATCGACCGGAGCAGGGGTCTCGGTAGCGGAAGGCACGAGCGACATTGCAATCGGCTCCGATACTGGCGGTTCGATCCGCATTCCCGCGGCGCTGAACGGCGTCGTCGGCTTCAAGCCGACAGCAAGTCGCATTCCACTACTGGGGGCCTTTCCACTATCGCCGAGCCTCGATTCGGTTGGCCCGCTTACGCAATCCGTTTCCGATTGCGCGATTACCGATGCGGTGATGGCCGCACTCACCCCAAATCCAATAGAACCCGTACCGCTCAAAGGATTGCGCATCGGTGTGCTCAAGGGGCAGTTGCTTGCGGGAACGGAAGGGCCCGTAGCTGATGGTTTTGCACGAAGCCTTGAGGCTCTTGAACGGGCCGGAGCCCTGATCGTTGATCTGTCCATCGACGATCTCATCGATGCCATGGCCGAGGCGACGTCGGTCGGCTCCATTGCCGGCATTGAGGGCAGCCGTGTGCATGCGGGTTGGTTGCATGACGACGGTCTGGATGTCGATCAACGCGTCAGGCGGCCGCTGCTGCGGCGTTTGGCGGTTGCGGATGCTGATTACAACCATCTCATGCAGCAGCGGCGCCGCCTGGTTGAGCGAATGGACCAGCGCATTGCCAACCATGATGTGCTCGCGATACCGACAACGCCGATTGCGGCGCCCTTGCTTTCTGCCGTGGAAGATGAGGCCTTTTACAAGGAGACCGAAGGTCTGCTCCTGCGCAATACCCAAATCGCCAATCAGTTCGATCTGACGGCGATCAGCTTGCCCATGCCGGAAATGTCTTTGCCCGCCGGGCTGATGCTGATCGGGCGACACGATTCCGACCGCCGCCTTTTGGCTATCGCGCTCACGGTGGAACAGCTTCTCGCCAAAGCGGTATAGTCGTAAAGTCTGCCGGTGTTATTTTGGCGCAACCGGATTTAAGGCTCGCATTTTCCGGCAATCTCGTCAGGATGCGCGGCGGTTCAAGCTCTCCACGCCGAAAGGAAAGGATTCCAATCGTGATCCGACATTGTGTGTTTCTCCGTTTTCGCGACGATGTCGCATCGCCGGACCGCCAATCCATTTATGACGATCTCGAAGCCCTGTGCGAAACCCTTCCGGGCGCGTTGGCGTTTGCGTCCGGCGGAAATGTCAGCCCGGAACCCGGCATGGACAAGGGTTTCTCGGAGGGCTTTATCATCGATTTTACCGATACAGAGGCGGTCGAGGCCTATCTCGTTCATCCTGTTCACCAGTCCGTTTCGGAGCGCCTCGTTGCGTCCATGGTAGGCGGTCTCGAAGGCGTTTTGGTTTTTGATCTGGAAGTTTGAGTCGATGCAGGACAAGGAATTCTTCAAAAAGCTGTTCAGGGCTGCCGTCGATGCCGCCGATCCCGAACGGACGATCAAGGCTCACCTGCCTGCGAAGCCAAAGGGCCGGACCATCGTCATTGGCGCCGGCAAGGGGTCGGCGCAGATGGCGCGTGCGTTCGAGAAGGTCTGGGATGGTCCGCTCGAAGGCGTCGTCGTTACGCGCTATGGTTTTGGCGCGCCTTGCAAGCACATCGAGATCATCGAAGCATCGCACCCGGTGCCGGATGCCGCCGGTCTTGTTGCCTCAAGGCGCCTGCTCGAGACCGTATCGGGCCTCGGGCCTGACGATCTGGTGGTGGCGCTCATTTCAGGCGGAGGCTCCGCCCTCCTGCCGTCGCCGCCCGAGGGAATGACCCTCGAAGACGAGATTGCCGTCAACAAGACCCTGCTTGCCTCGGGTGCGCCAATCTCGGCGATGAATGCCGTACGCAAGCACCTTTCGACCATCAAGGGCGGACGCTTGGCGGCGGCAGCGCACCCCGCCCGTGTCTATTCGCTGATCGTCTCGGATATTCCGGGCGACAATCCGGCATTCGTGGCATCCGGCCCGACCGTCACCGACGAGACCACGCGGGAAGACGCCCTGCGGATTGTCGAACGCTACAATCTCGATCTGCCCATAGCCGCCATCGCGCATCTGCAATCGGAAAGGGCGAATGCGCCCAAGCCGTCCGATGCGGTCTTTGCCGGGCATGAATACCACGTGATTGCCTCAGCTGCGGTCTCGCTCGAAGCCGCCGCTAAGGCCGCGCGCGCTGAGGGCATCGAGGCGGTCATTCTTTCCGATGCGATCGAGGGCGAGGCGCGCGAGGTTGCCCATGTCCATGCGGCGATGGCAAAGCAGGTCCTCTTCAAGGACCAGCCATTCATAAAGCCAGTCGTGATTCTTTCCGGAGGCGAGACCACGGTGACGGTGCGCGGCAAAGGCAAGGGCGGACGCAACAGCGAATTCCTGCTCTCGCTCGCTATCGATATCGATGGCGCTGACGGCATAAGCGCTTTTGCTGCCGATACCGACGGCATTGACGGCTCGGAAGACAATGCGGGTGCGTTTGCCGATAGCACCACCATAGCCCGGCTACTCGCCAATGGTCACGATGCGTCGGCTTATCTCAATCGAAACGATGCGTGGACCGCATTCAACGCGATAGGCGACCTCTTCGTGCCCGGTCCGACAGGCACGAACGTCAATGATCTGCGCGCCATTCTCATTCGCTGAACCTCTTGACGTGGTATCGCCACGATTGGATGGTCAACCGAAGCCCGATTCTTCGGCGTCGCGTGGCGCAATCATGCAAAAGGAATATCGAATGCGAGTAGCACTATCCCTGGTTGCCCTGTCCCTTCTGGTGATCGCGGGTTGCACGACTGGACCAAAGGCGACCACGACCGCCACCGGACCATCGCCCGCCAAGGACACCTATTACGTTCCGCCGCCGAAGTCCCTGACGGCACGGGCTACACCTTCCAAGGAGCCCGCCATAGGAGAAGCTGATACGACGAAGGCGAAGAAGCCAGCCGCTTCCCAATAATCTGCAAATATGTGTTCCATGCCGTCGGCGAGGTCTTCGCGGGCGGCATTTTCTTTTTCTATGGTCGCGATTGCTGATAAAGGGGCCTAAAACAACAAAACCCACCGCGGGAGGAGGTGCGGTGGGTTTCGTTGGTTATGGAAGGCCTTCTGGGAGGAGAAGAGGCCGTCCGTTTCGACAGAGCCGGGAGGAGGTGACGCTGTCGAAAATTCCTGATCTGAGAATAACTCAAGTGATCTGATTTAATACAGACAATATTGCATAGCAGCATTGCGTTTGGTGCAATGCAGCATTTTAGACCACTTGACCGGGCCGTCACGCTACAATCACGGAGCATTGATTATGTGTCGGGAACGGAAACAGTCCCCAATCCGTTAATAATCCATGAACGAGGCCAATGGTGATCGTCACCGGCCTCCAAACGTGGTCGGAAGGGGCAGGGCAATGCGATTCTTCAAGTCATGTATTCCCGTACTCGCCGCCGGGCTGCTTGTGTCAGCTGCCGCGACAGTACCGGTCCATGCCTTCAATATCAAGAACGAGGCGCAAACCTCGCAAGAAGGCGACGAAGTCAGCAACAAGGAATTTGAGCGCGCCGCGCTCCTTGAAGCACGGGCATATATCTGCGGCACGGATGAACCCAGCGAAGCCGCCATGCGCGCCGGCATGAAACAGACGGGATTGCCCGAAGACATCGCGGTCGAGATTGTATCTGACCTGGCCTCCGGCATCGTGGACAGGGCTGTGAAGTCCAGTTCAAAAGAAATCTGCGGAAAAGCCAAAGTGCAGCTCTCGCATTTCTAGGTCCATATTGCTTGTTGTCGGGATGGATGCTGCAGCGAATTCATATGCTTGTGTATAGTAAGGTAAAATTTTAATTGAATTATATATAAGCGTATCAATATCTCACGGATATTTGTAAGAAGTCTGGCTATTTTCAAATTGATTGTTTTTATAGTAATGGATTTACAGAGTTTTGTCGGAATAGGTGAGCACAATTAACCATAGATGGGAAATTCCGCGCGGGTATCGCGGATTTTCTTGATGAGCATGCTGCTGGCATGGCTATTGCCGGCTCGCGGATGCGAAAAGAATTCGGTGAGCGAAAAACATCACTGATGCGGTTCACGGGAATATTGGAGAGACCAGCATGACCAAGAGAGCAAGAAAACTGGAAGAATTAAAAACAGAACTCTCGAAACTGTGCACGATCGCGGACAATGAAGGTTTCGAAATGATCGCCTATTTCATTGAAACCGCGATTCGCGAGGCCGACGAGCAATTGTCGCAGGAGACCCGTGCAGTCCAGGGGCCGGAACTGCGCCTCCATTCGTCCCGTCCGCTGTAACTGGCTGCATTTCAAGCCGCGTAGCCACCTGCCCCATATTTAACCAAGCTTCAATTTTTGTGAATCACGAAATGGCGCGCTGTCATTGTGCGCGGTGTGCGTGCGCCTATATGAAATCAATGACCCCAATATCAGTCCTCGATCTCTCACCGATTACCGTAGGCAGCAATGCCGGGCAATCCTTACGCAATTCGCTCGATCTGGCGCAGAATGCCGAGCGTCTCGGCTATAACCGCCTGTGGCTTGCCGAACATCACAGCATGCGTGGGATCGCCAGCGCGGCGACCGCGGTGGTGATCGCCCATGTCGCGGCCGGTACGTCGAAAATCCGCCTTGGCGCCGGCGGTATCATGCTGCCGAACCATGCGCCATTGATGGTCGCCGAGGCTTTCGGCACGCTTGCTGCGCTGCATCCGGGCCGGATAGACCTTGGCGTCGGCAGGGCTCCTGGCACGGATCAGATCACCGCCCAGGCACTGCGCCGCAATCTCGATCAGGACATCAACGGCTTTCCGCAGGATGTGGTTGAATTGATCGGCTATTTCCGCGATCCGGAGCCCGGTCAACGCGTCGTCGCCGTTCCAGGTGCCGGTTTGAAGGTCCCCGTCTGGATATTGGGTTCGAGCCTCTTTGGGGCGCAGCTCGCCGCCGCCCTCGGACTTCCCTACGCCTTTGCTTCGCATTTCGCACCGGCAGAGATGGAGCGCGCTATCGAGATCTACAGGGCCCGGTTCGAGCCATCCGAGCATCTTGATAAGCCCTATGTCATGCTTGGTCTCAACGTCTTTGCTGCAGAAACCGACGACGAGGCGAAACTGCTGCAGAGTTCGCAGCAGCAGGCCTTTGTCAATCTGCGCACCGGCAAGCCCGGCCCGTTGCCCGCACCATTGGCGGGCTATGAGGAGACGCTGGATTTGCATGCAAAGGCGATCCTGCGTCAGGCGTTGTCATGCAGCGTCGTCGGCTCGCGCGACACGGTAAAGGCCGGAGTCGAGGATTTCATCGAGCGCACAGGAGCCGATGAGATCATGGTCACCGGCCAGATATTCGATCATGAGGCGCGCATTCGTTCCTACGAAATCCTGGCCGAAGCGGTGATTGGGACGGTCGAAACCGAGCGGCTAAGCCGCTTGGCGTAAGCCGCCCGCAGCCTCGATGAAGGCGATCACATCGTCGAGGCCGCTTCGCCTCAGCATGTCGGTAAAGACAAAAGGTTTGGCCCCGCGCTGAACCTTCGTATCGGCTTCCATCACATCGAGATCGGCCCCTACATAGGGGGCGAGATCCTTCTTGTTGATGATCAACAAGTCCGAGCGGGTAATACCCGGACCGCCTTTCCTCGGTATCTTTTCGCCCTGACACACCGAAATTACATAGATGGTCAAGTCGGCGAGATCGGGTGAGAAGGTTGCCGCGAGGTTATCGCCACCTGACTCGATGAAGACGATGTCGAGATCGGGATGCCGCTTGTTCATCTCGGCAATGGCCTGAAGATTGATCGTCGCGTCCTCGCGGATCGCAGTATGCGGGCAGCCGCCCGTTTCCACGCCCATGATGCGGTCTTCCGGCAGGGCCTGCAGCCGGTTGAGGATCAGCGCATCCTCCTTCGTATAGATGTCGTTGGTGACGACAGCGACCGAATAGCGGTCGCGCAATGCCTTGCACAGCATTTCGGTGACCGTGGTCTTGCCGGAGCCGACCGGTCCGCCGATGCCTACCCTGAGTGGTCCGTTGTGTGAGATCATGAGCGAAAGACCCTCGAATATTGCGTTTCGTGCTGCATGGCCATGATGTCGGACATGATGGCGGTCGAGCCCAGATCATCGAGGCTCGAATGGGCCGCACGCACAGCGGTGGTCAGAATTGGGGCTTCCATCGCTGCCATCAACGCGACCCCATGGCTTTGTCCGAGCGGCACCAACCGGACTGCTCCCTGGATGAGGTTGGACAGTACCGCATGGAGGAAGGCGGCAATGCCAGGCTCCAGTTCCACGCCGTTGCGCGCGGCAATGGCAGCGACGGCAACAGGGTAGGGCACTTCATCGGCAATGTCCGAAACACGGCCGGCCCAATGACCGATCGCCTGTACGAACGCGCTGCCCTGCAGCATGGTTTCCATATGGCGCTCGCTGGACCCCGCCATCGCCGCCCCCAGCGCCGCAATGCCCTCGAGACCGTCCGTATCGGCCTCCCGCCACGCGGCGGCAAACAAGACCGCGTCATTCCACACGGATCCGTGGTGCAAAAGGTCGTCCAGCCAGGCTTGCAGGGATGGCATGTCATGGATCAGACCGTCATGCACGGCGCGTTCGATGCCGTGACTGTAGGAGAACGCGCCGACTGGAAAAGCCGGAGAGAGCCAGGTCATGAGGCGGATGAGAGCGGTATTGTCATTCATGGTGATGCTCATGCCCATGATGATGCCCGTATCCGCCGTGATACGCGCCACGCAACGGATGAAATGGCGCCACGATCTCGGTGACCTTCGCGCCCAGGCCTTCGAGCATTGCCTTGATGACGTGGTCGCGCAGAATGAGGATACGGCTCTCTTCGAGTTGCGCCGGCAAATGCCGGTTTCCGAGATGCCAGGCGAGCTCAGCCAAGTGCCGCCGGTCGCGCGGACGGACCTCATAAAGGTTCTCGTCCGCCGCGACTATTTCGGCCATCCGCCCATCTTCAAGGACCAGAACGTCGCCATGGCCGAAGGCGATCGCTTCCGGCAGGTCGACAAGGATCTGTTCGCCCTTCTGCAAGGTCAGCACCTTGCGGCGCAGATGTCGTTCGTCATGGGCGAGGATCACCTGGTCAAACGGCGTGCCATGATAGTGCCCGGCGTGGTCGTGATCAGTCACGCGCTTCATTGTGTCTCGTCTTTCTCATCAAAGTCGTCATTCATGCACAGGAAGAAGTCGATTGGCGGGGCTTCGCCGGTCAACTGGTTGAGGAGCGTATGGACCTGGCCGCGATGGTGGGTCTGGTGATTGAAAATCTGGGTGAGGCACCGGTCGAGCGTCGATGCATAGGGCTCGCCTTCCGTCGTGATCCAGCGGAACACGCCGCGGATCCGGCTTTCGTCCAGCCCATGGACCACGTCGGCAATATGATCGTCGAACGCCTCGCGGGCGGCGCGCAAATCGACAAGATTGTCGTGCAGGATCACGTCAAAGGAGGGCAGGGCGTAAAGATTGCCGGTGAAGCGCCCGAACCACAATTTGTCGATCGCGAGAATGTGGTTGAGCGTGCCATGCACCGATCGGAAAAACGCGCGGCGGTCAGCAAAATAGTCTTCGACATCCAGCGTTGCGGCGGCATCGTAGATGCGTTCGTTGGCCCATTTGTTGTAATGCGCCAACCGCTTGAAATGCTTTTTCATCGTCTCCACTCAGAACAGGAAATAGCGCTGCGCCATCGGCAATATAGTCGCCGGCTCGCAGGTCAGCAATTCACCATCCGCCCGCACTTCGTAGGTTTCCGGATCGACCTCCACATGCGGCGTTGCATCGTTGTGGATCATCGATGCCTTGGAAATGCCGCTCCTCGTATTTTCCACCGCGACCAACTGCTTGTCGACGCCAAGCGCGTTGCGCAGCCCGGCTTCAGCCGAAGCTTTGCTGACGAAGGTCACCGAGGAATTGGCGACGTTCTTGCCATAAGCGCCGAACATGTAGCGGTAATGCACAGGCTGCGGCGTCGGGATCGATGCGTTTGGATCGCCCATGGGTGCGGCGGCTATCGAGCCGCCGAGCAGCACCAGGTCCGGCTTGATGCCGAAGAAGGCCGGGTTCCACAGAACCAGATCGGCGCGCTTGCCGGCCTCGATCGAGCCGATATGCCGGGAAATGCCCTGCGCGATGGCGGGGTTGATGGTGTACTTCGCAATATAGCGTTTCACCCGGAAATTGTCGTTGTCACCGGTTTCCTGGGGCAGGCTGCCACGCTGCCGTTTCATCTTGTCGGCAGTCTGCCAGGTGCGGATCAACACCTCGCCGACGCGTCCCATCGCCTGACTGTCGGACGAGATGATCGAGAAGGCGCCGATGTCGTGGAGAATGTCTTCGGCAGCGATGGTTTCCTTGCGGATGCGGCTTTCGGCAAATGCCACGTCCTCCGGAATCGACGAAGAGAGGTGATGGCAGACCATCAGCATGTCGAGATGTTCGGCGATGGTATTCCTGGTATAGGGCCGCGTCGGGTTGGTGGAAGAGGGGATGATATTTGGCAGCCCGCAGATCTTGATGATATCGGGCGCGTGGCCACCGCCTGCGCCTTCCGTATGGAAGGCATGAATGGTGCGGCCCTTGAAAGCCTTGACCGTATCCTCGACAAAGCCGCTCTCGTTCAGCGTGTCGGTATGGATCATCACCTGCACGTCATACCGGTCGGCGACGGTGAGGCAATTGTCGATGGCCGCAGGCGTCGTGCCCCAATCCTCATGCAGTTTCAATGAGCAGGCACCGCCGAGGATCATTTCTTCGAGTGCCTTCGGCTGCGAGGCATTGCCCTTGCCCGAGAGGCCGATATTCATCGGGATGCTGTCGAAGGACTGGATCATGCGTGCCATGTGCCAGGGCCCCGGCGTGCAGGTGGTGGCCAGGGTGCCGTGCGCCGGACCGGTGCCACCACCGAACATGGTGGTAACGCCCGACATCAACGCTTCCTCGATCTGCTGGGGACAGATGAAATGGATATGCGCGTCCATGCCCCCCGCCGTCAGGATCTTGCCCTCGCCCGCGATGATCTCTGTGCCGGGGCCAATGATGATGGAAACGCCCGGCTGCGTATCCGGGTTTCCGGCCTTGCCGATGGCCGCGATCAAACCGTCCTTGAGGCCGACATCGGCCTTGTAGATGCCGGTGTGATCGACGACGAGCGCGTTGGTGATGACGGTGTCGACGGCACCATCGGCGCGGGCGATCTGGCTCTGGCCCATCCCGTCGCGAATAACCTTGCCGCCACCAAATTTTACCTCTTCGCCATAGACGGTGAAATCCATTTCCACCTCGATGAAAAGCTCGGTGTCGGCAAGACGCACCTTGTCGCCGGTGGTCGGTCCGAACATGCGGGCATAGGCTGGACGGGTGATTTTAGCGGGCATGGACATTCCCTCTTGAACGGTGTGCGGCAGGCGTGGTGTGGGCCGGGTGACACATTTTCGCCGCGGTATTGCCTTGGTAAAACCCGATTGCGGACCGCTTCACATCGAATTCCGCATGTGAAGTGCGCGCGTCATCAGAAGATGATCGTTCGCCAATCGCATGAAAGGAAAAACGATGCGAAAGATGATAGCCCTTGCGCTCTGTGCGGCATTCCCGCTGGCAACGTCCGTTGCCTACGCGCAAACCGCCGCGCCGCAGGCTCCTTCGGCCGAGCAACCGGCCGCTAAAAGCGGAACCCCGGCGCAACCCGGCGCTACGCCCATTACCACCATCAATATTGTCGATATCAGCGAATTGCCGGAAGCGACCAAGAACCAGGTCAATGAAGCGGTTGCCAAGCGTAGCGATGCCGACATGCAAAAGTTGCGCACGTCGATCGACAAGTCGCCGCAAGTATCGGCTGCCTTGAAGGACAAGGGGCTGACTTCCGCGGCTGTGGTAATCGCCAGCCTCGATTCCAAAGGTCTGCTGACGCTTGTCACCAAGAAGCCGAGCTGAAGCACAGGTTACAAACCAGCCTATGGCGAACCCGTTGCGATCGGTATTCTTCCGGTCGCTTCCGGCGGTGGTTCTGAAATCAAGCTGCTCGGTCAAAGCTTGCCCATGATCTTCTGCTGAAACCCGTAAACGGTCCGGTTCCCGCCGAGCGGCACCAGCGTCACGTCACGCTCCTGTCCCGGCTCGAACCGGACCGCGGTGCCTGCGGCGATGTCGAGCCGCATGCCGCGCGCCTTGTCGCGTTCAAACACCAACGCCGTGTTGGTCTCGTAGAAATGGTAGTGCGAGCCAACCTGCACCGGCCGGTCTCCCGTATTGGCCACTTTCAGCGTCACGTTCTGCGCACCCGCATTGAGTTCGATATCGCCTTTGGCGGGGATCACTTCTCCAGGTATCATGCCGGGTTCCTAGCGGATTGGTTCGTGGACGGTTACAAGCTTGGTTCCGTCCGGAAAGGTCGCCTCGACCTGAATGTCGTGGATCATCTCCGGTATGCCCTCCATCACCTGATCGCGGGTGATGACATGGGCGCCAGCCTCCATGAGATCGGCCACTGAACGGCCGTCGCGCGCGCCTTCAACGACGAAATCGCTGATCAGCGCAATGGCTTCCGGATGGTTGAGCTTGACGCCGCGCTCGAGCCGGCGGCGCGCGACCAATGCGGCCATGGATATCAGAAGCTTGTCTTTTTCGCGTGGAGTCAGATTCATTTTATCCCTTGGACCTCATTCATTCTTCAAAGCCTAGATTGACCAGACTTTAGGCACGCCTGCCTTTTCATTCAGCAACTCGATCAGCGGTACCAGCCGCTTTCTGAGAGAATAGGCGTCCCCATCGATGAGCCTCGCAAGAAGCTTGCCAGACCAGAAGGACGCACCGCCTTTTGCACCAATTATTTTTCGGGTCGCATCGAGATGACGCTCCGCGCCGGCATCGAGCAACAAGACGGTGGCCATGGTTCGCATGCCGCCAAGGAGGGCCGGGCGCCCGAGCATATGTGCCGTATCAGGCCCGATGCGAAAGTCTTCCGCATGGATGAGATTGCCGCTACGACTGATGCGCCAGCGGTCGCGGAACGTACAGGTCTGCACATCCTCGCCCATGGCCTTGCGGCCGAAAACGATGGGCTCGACAATCAGGGCGCGGCTGGTCTCGGCGAGGTCGATTGTCAGGGTTCGGTTCAGAGCCGAGCCCTCGAACAGGATGGTTTCCTGCGGCAGCCAGGCGAGCGATGCGCTTTCTCCGGCGGTCAATCCTGTTGCAACCGATGCTACGCCTCCCGACGTCCTATAGATGCGCTCGCATGCCTGTGTGGTGACCTGCGCGCGGCATCCGTCCGCAACATCGAATTGCCAGCGCATTTCGTCCCCGCCCGTCAAGCCGCCGGACGTATTGATCACCACCGCTTCAAGCCAATTGTCGTCGGTATCGGGCAAGCGGATCTTGGCGCAACCTTCCTGGTAAAGCCTATCAATGCGCGTGCGGCCATTGACCGGCTTGACGCTAAGCCGCGCCGCTCCATAGGCACGCTGCGGCGCAGAAACGGCGATCAGATCTGTAGACGCGTGAACATTCATGCACGCAGGCTAGAACAATATTCACCAGGATGAAAACCAGAATATTGCGTCAATCTTGATATCTTATAGCATATGGTATCATATAAGATATGCGAGTGGTGCTGGATACCTCGATCATCGTTGCTGCGTTGAGAAGTCGGAGTGGCGCGAGCAATGCGCTCCTTCGCTCGGTGGCAATGCAAGAACTGACGCCTTTGATCACTACGGCTCTCTTTTTGGAGTATGAGGACGTGCTCTTGCGGCCCGAACAACGGCTGGTCCACAAGCTTGATAGTGATGATGTGGTGAAATTCTTGGCTGCATTTGCGAGTTCAAGCGAGCCGGTCGATGTGAGATATCAATGGCGTCCCCAACTCGCTGATGCAAACGATGAAATGGTTCTGGAAGCAGCGGTCAATGGCAGAGCTGATGCTTTGGTGACACACAATCTAAAAGATTTTACACTGGCGGCGAGGAAGTTTGGACTGCGCGTCCTACGACCCGCTGGCGTGCTTGCGGAGTTAAAAAAATGACGAGGGCTTCCTACCCACTCAAACTTCCTGCATCCGTGAAAATGGCGGCGCAACGTTTGGCGCGCGAAGACGGCGTTTCGCTCAATCAGTGGATATCGGTCGCAGTTGCCGAAAAGATCGGGGCAGTGGAAACGGCAAGCGAATTCCTTCGGCGCCGTAGCGGGAACGCTAAGCCGAAAGACCTCCTGCCCTTCCTCGACAATGCTGGTAGCGAAGACCCTGCGCCCGAAGACAAGCTGAACTGAATGCGCTCAAACTTTGCCAAGCTCGATGGCGCGCTGGTGAGCAGCATTTACGGCCTCGGTCAGCAGGTTCTTCAGCCGATCATCGCCCATCAGCACCTTCAGCGCTGCTGCCGTCGTTCCGTTCGGGCTCGTCACCTGTTCCCGCAGCGTTGTTGGCGAATCCAAGCTCGCAGCCGCCAATGCGCCAGCGCCATAGACTGTCTGCATTGCGAGGAGCTGCGCGGTTTCCCGTTCGAGACCAGCGGCAACGGCCGCTTCGGTCAGGCATTCGATAAAATGAAACACATAAGCGGGTCCTGAGCCGGAAACAGCCGTTACCGCATCGATCAGGCTTTCATCGTCGACCGCAGCAACAGCCCCGCTGGTTTTCAACAACCTGTCGACGAATTCAGCATCGTTGTCCGTAACATTGCGATTGCGGAAGGTGACGATCATGCCCTTGCCGATAGCAGCCGGCGTATTGGGTATGGTGCGGACGATGGCAGCCTTTTCGCCAAGATGCTTCTCGAAGAAGGCGATGGTGATACCAGCTGCGACGCTGACAAAGGTTGCCTTGTCTGCAAAGCGTGCATAGGCGGGAAGCACATCGCCCATCACCTGTGGCTTGACGGCGACAAGAATGACACGGGGCGCGAGATCACCGGCGAGCCGGCTTGCATTGGCAAAAGCGTGGACGCCAAGCGTTGCCGCCCGTTCGCGCAAGGCATCGGTCGGCTCGACAACATGTACCTGATCCGGCTTCAATATGCCGGCGTCGAGCCAGCCCTTGAGCATGGCAAAGCCCATATTGCCGCATCCGACCAGCACAAAATTGTCGACCATCATGTTCTCCCATATTTTAGCGGCACTTTGATCCGCTCGCCTGCGCAAGGTCAACCGCTGACTCCTGATTTGCGATTGCTTTACGACAGGATGGGCTGAATCGATAGTTTACGATTTATTTTTCATGGAACTTTAGATTGAATTAACCGGGGATCGTTTGGTCCGCGATGGTATTGTGCCAGCAGGCAGGCCTTGGAGTTGAAGTGCGGATGAGTAATCGTGAGAACGAGAAGAAAAAGCGGCCGCGGTCGCTGCTCTCGTTTGCCAATCAGCCGGAGCCGGCAGCGGAGCAACGGGATCGATCTGACGCTGCTCCCACGCGCGACGAGAATAGTCTTGAGCATTATCATCGCATGCGTGCGCTGCGCCTTGCCGCGGGAAGCGAAATCGCAGTGCCATCCTGGTCCAACAACACCAGGAACCTCACGGCGGAGGAAGCCGAACAGGAGGCCGTCGACCGCATGCGGGCTGACATGGCTGCGATCAAGGCCGAACTGAACCGGCGCGTGGATGCGCAGGAAAATCTCGCCTCGCAGCGGCAGCCGGCAATCCATGCGGGGGACACACCGCCCGTGGTTGCGAAGGGTCAGCCCGTTCCGCCACCGCCGGGCGAATCGGGTTTCGACACCGGCAATTTGGCATCCACAGTCATACAGCCAGCCGGCAATGAAGGTGAACGGCCGGCTGCCGAGCCCGCTGACCCGGCGGTCGCCCCCCGCAGCATTGGAATCGTAAAGCTGCTGCTGATCGCAGTGATCGTCATCGGCATGTTGATTGGTGTTGGCTATGGCATGATCATGCCGGTTCTGATCGGGCTTGCCATAGCCCTTCTCGCCGCCATGGTCGAAGGCGTCCGCTCGCGGCGGCGTCGGTCAATCGCACCTGGCAATGACGGCGCTCCGACCGATCCATCGCCGTCGACAGGCGGGCCTACCATCAACGACAGCAAAGGCGTGCAGGCAAAGCCCGAATCGCGGCTTGGAACGGCGATCCGCCGTGCTCAAACCCGCGATATGACCCTGCAGGAAGAGCCGGGTGAAGCCCCGGCATTCATCGCCCTGGAAGAAACCAATACCGAGGCGATGCTCAAGGACATTGCCGATATTCGTGCGGCCTTGAAGCGGCGGTCTGAAGCAAAATCTGCAGAATGACAGGCGGACAGCACCGGTCGGTTGAAGGCGCCGATCAATGCAGTCGCGGCGTCGGACCCTGTCCCTTGTCGTCGATCACATAGCCCCGGTAGAACCGGTCAAGCGTAAACGGGGCGGAGAGCGGGTGCGGCTCGTCCTTGGCGATGGTCCAGGCGAAGCATTTCCCGGAGATGGGCGTGGCCTTGAACCCTCCATAGCACCAGCCGGTATTGAGATACATGCCGGGCAGCGGACCCGTCGTGATAATGGGCGAGCCGTCCATGGTCATATCCATGATTCCGCCCCATGAGCGCAGCAGCTTGACGCGAGCGAGCGCCGGGATGAGGGCGACGAATTCGCTCATCACGTCTTCTACGACCGGCAAATTGCCGCGTTGTGCATAGGAATTGTAGCCGTCGATGTCACCGCCAAAAACCAGGCCGCCCTTGTCCGACTGGCTGAAGTAGAGGTGCCCCCCGCCGAAAGTCGCAACGGTGTCGACCACCGGCTTCAGCGCTTCCGACACGAACGCCTGCAGCACATGCGATTCGAGCGGCAGGCGATCAATGCCGGCGCGGCGCATCAGTTCGCTGGTGTGACCGGCGACCGCGCAGCCGACCTTCCTGGCATTGATCGGTCCGCGCGTCGTCATGACGCCGGTGACCGTATCTCCATCCTTGAGGAAGCTCGTCACTTCGCAATTCTCGATGATATCAACGCCAAGCTGGTCGGCGGCGCGCGCATAGCCCCAGACGACCGCATCGTGCCGTGCCGTTCCAGCGCTGCGCTGCATCAACCCGCCCAAAATCGGAAAACGTGCTGAATCGCTGATGTCGAGCCCGGGGATCAGCTTCTTGATCTGCTGCGGGTTCATCAGTTCGCAATCGATGCCATTTAGGCGCATCTGATTGCCGCGCCGTGCGTAAATGTCGAGTTGCGGCAATGTATGCGCGAGGTTGACCACGCCGCGCTGTGAGAACATCACATTGTAGTTGAGGTCCTGGGAAAGCGTTTCCCACATCTTCATCGAGGCTTCGTAGAAATGCTGGTTCTCGGTCAGAAGATAATTGGAGCGGATCGCCGTGGTATTGCGGCCGATATTGCCGGACCCGAGCCAGCCCTTTTCGACCACGGCAATGTTGCGAATGCCATGCTCCTTGGCGAGGTAATAGGCCGTCGCCAGCCCATGTCCGCCGCCGATGATCACAACGTCATAGGCGGGTTTCGGATCGGGTTTGCGCCAGGCGGGCTTCCAGTCCTTGTTGCCGTTGAGAGCATTCTTGAGAAGGCTGAAAGCTGAATAACGCATTGAGAGTTCCGGATTCGGATGAGATGTGGTGATCATGCTTGGATTTGAAGCCCTAGCCAAGCCCCAGATGCCGTCAGGGCGAATTTGCCCACTAGGTCACATCATCGCATTGCCCTTGCCTACCGCTTTCGCTATTGCGTCAGTGGACGCCGTTTTGGCGGTATTGTTCAGCGGTAAAATCAACAGAATGACGCTCAATCCACCAGGCTTGTTGTCCAGGAGCAGCACATGACAGTGACGATCAATGGCAAGGAGATTGCCGAGGACGTGGTTTCGAAGGTCAAGGCGTCGGCCGCCGATTTGATCGAGGCCAGCGGGATCACCCCTGGCATCGCCGTTGTGATCGTCGGTGAGGACCCCGCAAGTCAGGTCTATGTCGCCTCCAAGGGGAGGAAGGCGCGTGAATGCGGCTTCCATTCGGTGCAGCACACCTTGCCGGAGGAAACCCCCGAGGAAGAGCTGGTCGCGCTGGTCGAGAAGCTCAATGCCGATCCGCTCATCCACGGCATTCTTGTCCAACTGCCTTTGCCGAAGCATATCGATTCCGGCCGTATCATCCAGACGATCTCACCGGACAAGGATGTCGACGGCTTCCACTTCATCAATGTGGGCAAGCTTGGCACCGGCGAAATCGAGACCGCCTTCGTGCCATGCACCCCGGCTGGGTCGATGCTCTTGATCGAACGTATTCTTGGCCGCGATCTTTCCGGGCTCAATGCCGTTGTCGTCGGCCGCTCCAACATTGTCGGCAAGCCGATGTTCAATCTGCTCCTCGCCCACAATGCCACAGTCACTATCGCTCATAGCAGGACGAAGGATCTCGCGAGCATCTGCCGCAATGCCGATATTCTCGTAGCTGCTGTCGGCCGCCCGCAAATGGTCAAGGCCGCATGGGTGAAGCCTGGTGCAACTGTCATCGATGTCGGGATCAATCGCATTCCTGCGCCGGAAAAGGGCGAAGGCAAGACGCGGCTCGTCGGTGACGTGGACTTCGCCGATGCGGCAACGGTAGCGGCAGCCATCACGCCGGTTCCAGGCGGCGTCGGGCCCATGACGATCGCCATGCTGATGGCAAATACGCTGGTTGCCGCCTATCGCTCGGCAGGCAAGGTGCCGCCACGCTTCTGATCGATTTATGAGTTTACGGCCTAGCCGGGAATCTGGTTAAAGGAGCATATGGCCCAAGCCCTCAAGGTCGGCAGAACCTTCGCCTTTCTGCTTGTCGACAAATTCCCGATGTTCAGCCTTGCGGCGGCCATCGATACGATGCGCACGGCTAATCGCATGTCGGAGGAGCCCTATTATTCGTGGGTGACCGTCTCGGCCACCGGTACGGCGGTAACCGCGTCGAACGGCCTCCAGATCAATGTGCAATATGCGTTGGCGGATCTTCCGCCCGCCGATATTTTCTTTATTTGTGCCGGTCTTTCGACCGATTTCGAGGATAAGCCCAGAGTAATCGCGGCACTGCGCAATCTCGGACGCCGTGGCGCTGCCCTCGGCGGGCTCAATATCGGCAGTTATATTCTGGCGGAAGCCGGCCAGTTGGAAGGTCATCGCTGCACGATCCACTGGGAGAACCGTGCCGGTTTCCAGGAACGGTTTCCGCAGATCGAGTGCACCGGCAATGTCTTTGAGATCGACCGCAAGCGCTATACCTGCGCGGGCGGCACCACGTCGATCGACTTGATGCTGGAGATCATTCGCCAGGATTTCAACCCCGCGCTTGCCAATGAAGTGGCAAACCAGTTCCACCATGAGCGCATCCGTTCGCAGACCGACCGCCAGCGCATCGGACCCGAGCGCGACTTGACCGGCAAATCGGAGAAGCTGCGCAAGATCGTCGAACTCATGGCCGACAATCTCGAGCAGCCGAAATCGGCGGTGCGTCTCGCAAAGGCAGTTGGGCTATCCGTGCGACAGGTCGAGCGGCTGTTCCTGCGCCACCTCAACATGACACCCGGCCGCTATTACATGAGCCTGCGCCTGGAGCGCGCTCGCGAACTGCTGCGCCAGACCCATTCGCCCATTCTCGACGTCGCGCTGGCGACAGGCTTTACATCGCATTCCTACTTTGCCCAAAGCTACCGGGCACAGTTCGGGCGTTCACCTTCGGATGAACGCCGCACAACTTACTGATCGTTGGCCGACACGATTGCTTCGGCGTCAGTCAGCACGAAGCCGGAATCCTTGGTCAGAATCGAGGTTTGACGGGTTTTTGCTGCAGCGTAGTGGAAGCAATCAGCGAGATTGAGTGCCTTGTTGCGCTCAGTATCCGGATAGCGATGCCGTCCGTAACGTTCGAACGCCTGCAACGCGAGGCTCAATTCGTCATTTGCCACCGGCAGGACATCTATCCTTGCGATTTCAAGAAATTCGACAACGACCTGTTCGGCCTCCGCCATGGCGATGCGCTTCTTGCGGAAGATGCCGACCGCCGCCTCCCAAACCGCAATTACGGATGTGATGCGATTGTCAGCGGCATCGAGCGTCCCGGCAATCTCCTCGCCCTCCGGCTCGCGGGTGAGGATCGCAATAATGGCCGAGGCATCGACGAACATCAGTAATCACCGCTGAGATCATCGAAGTATGCCTTGTCTGCCGCTAACCCGGTATCCGGATAGGTTGCCACCTTATCGAGCAGCGGCTTCAGACGCCCCCATAGAGGGACGGCTTCGTCCGCACGGGACAACTCATTTTCCAGAGCGAGTTTTACGGCATCCGTCTTGTTCAGATGTTTGCGTGCCGCGAGCTTGGTCGCAAGTTGGTTGACGCGGTCATCGCGTATATTGAGGGGCATGGATGCATCTCCTGTGTAGACAATATATAGTACTGTCTACACAGGATCACAATGACAGTTAACCGAAGACCGATGCGCCATTATCGGCACGCCCGACGACATTGCGGAAGGCGGCGAAGAGCTCGCGTCCCATGCCGTAGCTGTTGTGGCTGATGTCGACCTCCGGCACGGGGCGCGCTTCCAGCACCTCCGGATCTTCAAGCACGTCGAGCGTGCCGATTTCCGCGTCGAGACGCACCACGTCGCCATCGCGAATCTTGCCGATGATGCCACCGTCAAGCGCTTCCGGCGTCACGTGAATGGCAGCCGGAACCTTGCCTGAGGCGCCGGACATGCGCCCGTCCGTGACAAGTGCAACCTTGTAACCGCGATCTTGCAGCACGCCGAGTGCCGGCGTCAGCTTGTGCAGTTCCGGCATGCCGTTGGCCCGGGGCCCTTGAAACCGCACAACCGCGATGAAATCGCGGTCAAGCTTGCCGGCCTTGAACGCGTCCTGCAATTCGGCCTGGCTGTCAAAGATGATCGCCGGGGCTTCCACGATGTGACGGTCGGCCTTGACCGCCGATGTCTTGATGACGGCCGTGCCGAGGTTGCCCTTGAGCATCTTCAGGCCACCCGTTACCTGGAATGGTTCCTTGCAGGTGGAGAGCACCTTCTTGTCGGAACTCTCTACCGGGATCGGATCGCGCACGACCGTGCCGTTCTCGCCAAGTTTCGCTTCGATGGTGTAGGCGCGCAGACCCTCTGTGCCGCCCCAAACGGTCTTGACGTTCTCGTGCAGCAGTCCGGCATCCAGCAACTCGCGGATCACATAGCCCATGCCGCCAGCCGCGTGGAAATGGTTCACGTCGGCAAGTCCGTTGGGATAGACCCTGGCAAGCAGGGGCACGATATCCGAAAGGTCGGAGATATCCTGCCAGGTCAGCTTTATGCCTGCGGCCGCCGCCATGGCGACGAGATGCATGGTGTGGTTGGTCGAACCGCCCGTTGCATGCAGGCCGACGACGCCGTTGACGATTGTCTTCTCGTCGATCATCTCGCCGATCGGTGTGTATTCGTTGCCGAGCGCCGTGATGGCAAGAGCGCGCTTCGCCGCCTCGCGGGTCAATGCATCGCGCAAGGGCGTGCCGGGGTTGATGAAGGATGCGCCCGGCATATGCAGGCCCATGATCTCCATCAGCATCTGGTTGGAGTTGGCCGTGCCGTAGAATGTGCAGGTACCGGGACCGTGATAGGATTTCGACTCGGATTCCAGCAGAGCGTCGCGACCGACCTTGCCTTCGGCGTAGAGCTGGCGGGTCTTGGCCTTCTCGTCATTGGGAAGGCCGGTCGTCATCGGACCTGCCGGGATGAACACGGCGGGCAGGTGGCCAAAGGTCAGTGCGCCGATGACCAGACCAGGCACGATCTTGTCGCAGACGCCGAGATAGACCGCCGCATCGAACATGTCGTGCGAAAGGCCGATGGCCGTCGCCATGGCGATCACGTCGCGCGAGAACAGGGAGAGTTCCATGCCGGGTTGTCCCTGCGTCACGCCATCGCACATGGCCGGCACACCGCCCGCAACCTGCGCTACGCCGCCTGCTTCCTTGGCCGCTGCCTTGATCAGCTGCGGGTAGGTCTCGAACGGCTGATGCGCCGAGAGCATGTCGTTATAGGAGGTGATGATGCCGAGATTGGGGACCACGTCGCCGGCAAGCGCCGCCTTGTCTGAGGGGCTGCAGGCGGCAAAGCCGTGGGCAAGATTGGCGCAGGCGAGCGCCGAACGCTTCGGCTTGCGCGATGCTGCTTCACGTAAATGATCGAGATAGACGTCGCGTGTCGGCCGCGACTGCTCGCAGATGCGGTTGGTAATGCTCTTCACCCGTTGCAGGACGGTCATCTTCTATCTCCTCTTGGCGTCTGCCCGGACGTTGGGAGCGATCCGATGCACTCACGCGTTCGGCAGCTCAAGGCGCCCAAAAAATCTCAAGTTCGATCGGCTCGTAGCGCAGCACGGCGCGGATCGGCATGTCAGCGGTCCTGCCCTCGCCAAGCGCAGTTTCGAGCACGGTTTTCTTCGCCGCACCTTCGATATGCAGGGCAACAAACCGCGATTTGACAATCACCGGCAGCGTCAGCGTCAGTCGCGGCTCGCCAGCGCCTTGCGCCTGCATTGGCAGCACGAGGGCACCCTGGTCAGGCGAAATCGCTTCAATCAGGCGGTCACCGCCTGGAAAGAACGAGGCGGTGTGTCCGTCGCCGCCCATGCCGAGAATGGCCACATCGAACGGCTGGTTCAGCCTGGCGATTGCTTCGGAGGCTATTCTAGCACCTTCTTCTGCATCCGGCGCATCATTGTAGAGACCGACGAATTTGGCCTCCGCCGCTGCATTCTGAAGCAGCGTTTCGCTCACAAGCTTCTGATTGGAGCGATCACTGGTGGGCGGCACGAAGCGCTCGTCCACCAGGGTCACAGTGATGTTTTTCCAGGGCAGGTCCTTGTGCGACAGGGACTCGAAGAAACGGGCAGGGGTCGTACCACCCGAGACGGCAAGCACGGCTTGCCCACGCGCCGCGCATCCGGCGGCAAGCTGTCCGGCGACGGCCGAAGCAAGCGCGTCGGCCAGCGCGGCGCCATCGTCGAAACTGTGCAATCTATGAACCATCGTCATGCCAGCCCGCTTCAACCTTGTTATGCTTCTGCTTCATGCCATGTGCGGCCATCACGCTCGATGAGCGCAATCGATGCCGAGGGACCCCAGGTCCCGGCCGTATAGCCGTAGGGAGGCTGACTGTCTTCCGCCCAGGCTTTCAGGATCGGATCGATCCAGCGCCATGCCGCAACGACCTCATCGCGCCGCATGAACAGGGTCTGGTTGCCGCGAACGACATCCATGATCAGACGCTCGTAAGCGTCGGGATTGCGAACCTGGAAGGACTCGGCGAAGCTCATGTCGAGGGGTACGTGCCGCAGGCGCATGCCGCCCGGACCCGGGTCCTTGATCATCATCCACTGCTTGACGCCTTCATCCGGCTGCAAGCGGATAACCAGCTGATTGGCGACGACGCGGCCCGCGCTTTCGCCGAAGATCGAATGCGGTATCGGCTTGAACGAGACGACGATTTCCGACGCGCGCGTCGCGAGACGCTTGCCCGTGCGCAGATAGAACGGTACGCCGGCCCAACGCCAGTTGGCGATCTCCGCCTTGATCGCAACGAAGGTTTCGGTATTGCTGGGGCGCTCCAGCTCGTCGAGATAGCCCTTGACGGCGCCGCCGGCGGAAGCCCCGGCCCGGTATTGGCCGCGCACGGTCAGATCCTGGTAATTCTTGGAATCGATGGGGCTGAGCGAGCGCAGCACCTTCAGCTTTTCATCGCGCACCGCATCCGCATCCATCGATGCCGGCGCTTCCATCGCCACCAGGCAAAGCAGCTGCAGCATGTGGTTCTGCACCATGTCGCGTAACGCGCCAGCGGTATCGTAGTAGCCAGCCCGGTTTTCGAGGCCAACGGCCTCGGCCACCGTAATCTGCACATGGTCGATGTGGGCGGAGTTCCACAGCGGCTCGTACAGTGCATTGGCAAAGCGCAGTGCCATCAGGTTCTGTACGGTCTCCTTGCCGAGATAGTGATCGATGCGGAAAATCTGCTGCTCGTGAAAGACGTGGCCAATGGTGTCGTTGAGGGCGATCGCCGAAGCAAGGTCGCGGCCGATCGGCTTTTCAACGATGATGCGGGCGTGTTCGTGAACCAGCTTATGGGCTTTCAACCGGCTGGTGATATCGCCGAAAAGAGAGGGGCTGACCGCAAGATAGAAGGCGCGCACCCGCTTGGTGTCGTTCCCGACCACTTCCTTGAGTTCTTCCCAGCCATTGTCGGTCGTTGCGTCCACAGCGACGTAGAAGATGCGCTGCAGAAACTGGTCCAGCTGCTTCGGGTCGATTTCCTCGGCCTTGACGTGCTCCTTGATCGCCGCTTCGGCAAACTTGCGATAGTCGTCATTCGACATCGCCGTGCGGGAAGCGCCAATGATACGGGTCGGTTCGGAGAGCTGGCCGTCACGCTGGCGCTGGTACAGCGCCGGAATGAGCTTGCGCTCGGCAAGATCGCCCGTGCCACCGAAAACGATGCAATCAAAAGGTTCAACCGGGATAATCTGACTTGTCATGAGGAGAGTCTCGCTATGCTTGCAGCATCCGACAGGACGCAGGGTTTGTATAATCTAATCGATTTAAAATGACCAGTCCTGAAGCGCCAACTGCGTCAAAATGCATTCCCAATTGGCTCCGCTTCACATACCATCGCATTGAACAGGAAGCAGCCATGTTACAAGAACTATCCAGAATTGTCGCACAGGATAAGAATTTCCTGAACATCATCAATGGCCGGCAGGGTGCCGCACTTTCGCAAGAAACGATCACCGTTTTGTGTCCGTCCGATGGCATGGCCTTTGCCACCATTCCTGCTGGCAATAAAGACGATGTCGACCGCGCCGTGCAAGCGGCACGCGAGGCCTTCGATCATGGACCCTGGTCGCGCATGCCGGCATTCGAGCGCGGACGGCTTCTGACAAGGCTTGGGCAGTTGATCGGAAAGCATGGCGAGGAACTTGCCGCGCTCGAATCGCGCGATACCGGCAAGCCGATCCGCCAGGGCAAGGCCGATGTGGCGGCGGCGATGCGCTATTATGAATTCTACGGCGGTGCAGCCGACAAGATCCATGGTGATACGATCCCGTTTCATGATGGCTATACCGCGCTCACCTTGCGCGAACCCCATGGCGTGGTCGGCGGAATTATTCCCTGGAACTATCCGATGCAGATCATGGCTCGGGTCGTCGGTGCGGCGATCGCGATGGGCAATACGCTGGTGATCAAGCCTGCCGAGGACGCCTCGCTCTCGACGATCCGCATCGGCGAACTTGCCCTCGAAGCGGGTTTCCCCGAGGGTGTTCTCAACGTCATCACGGGTTATGGCCGTGAGGCAGGGGCGGCTCTCTCGGCCCATCCGGGGGTCGACTATGTAACCTTCACCGGCTCGCCCGCGACGGGCACCGCAATCCAGCAGGCGGCGGCCACCAACAATCGTGGCGTCACCATGGAACTGGGTGGCAAGTCGCCGCAAATTGTCTTCGCCGATGCCGATATCGAGAAGGCATTGCCTGTCCTTGTCAATGCAATCATCCAGAACGGCGGCCAGACCTGTTCCGCAGGCAGCCGCATTCTCATCGAACGTCCAATTTATAATGAGGTTGCGGCCGCGCTGGGAGATCGCTTTAGCAGTCTGGTTGCCGGACCCCATGATGAGGATCTCGATCTTGGTGCCATGATCAATCCGGCACAAAAGCACCGGGTCGAAAACTACGTCTCCGCGGCCGCCGAGGCGGGGATCGACGTCATTGCCCGAGGCTCCATTGATATTAACGCACCCGTATCCGGCTACTATGTGGCGCCGGTCCTGTTCGGTTCGGTCGAGGCGTCGGCGGCCATCGCACAGGAAGAGGTGTTCGGCCCCGTCCTTTCGCTCTTCGCATTTGACGATGAAGAGGATGCCATCCGCCTCGCCAACAGTACGGAATATGGCCTTGTCGCGGGTATCTGGACGAAGGACGGAGCGCGTCAGCATCGCGTCGCCAAGCGCGTGCGTGCCGGCCAGGTTTTCGTGAACGCCTATGGCGCGGGCGGCGGCATCGAATTGCCGTTTGGCGGTTTCAAGAAATCCGGTCATGGCCGCGAGAAGGGCTTCGAGGCTCTTTACGACATGTCCGCGACCAAGACGATCATCTTCCGCCACGATTGATCGCAACCAGCAATACGCATGAACGAGGAGACGACATGAACCGTTTGGCAGGCAAGACAGCAATCATCACCGGCGCAGCGTCGGGATTCGGTGAAGGGATGGCAAGGCGTTTTGCCGAAGAGGGAGCCAACGTGGTCGTTGCCGATCTCAACTTAAAAGGCGCCGAGAAAGTTGCCGCCGACATTGGCGGAAAATCCATTGCCGTCCACGCCGATGTAACGCGCAAGGACGAAGTCGACAGCATGGTTCAGGCGGCTCTCCATCAATTCGGCCGTATCGATATCATGGTCAACAATGCGGGCTTCACCCACCGCAATGGCTCGATGCTTGAAGTCGATGAAAGCACCTTCGATCTCATCACTGGCGTCAACATGAAGGCGATCTACTATTCGGCGCTCGCCGTCGTGCCGGTGATGGAAATGCAGGGAGGCGGCTCGATCATCACCACGGCCTCGACCGCGGGGCTTCGTCCACGTCCCGGCCTCACCTGGTACAATGCGTCGAAGGGTTGGGCGATCAGCGCGACGAAGTCCATGGCAATCGAACTTGCACCCAAGAACATCAGGGTCAACTGTCTCTGTCCGGTTGCGGGCGAAACGCCCATGCTCGGCCTGTTCATGGGCGAGGATACGCCAGCAAAACGGGCGCAGTTCAAGGCAACGGTTCCGCTCGGACGCTTGTCGACACCGCTCGATGTTGCCAATGCCGCACTCTGGCTCGCGTCAAGCGAGGCTGAGTTCATCACCGGTGTCGCCCTCGAGGTTGATGGCGGCCGCTGCATCTGAACAATCAGCGGTTGCATGGCCAGGCAAGCCTTGAAACGATGGCGGGGTGGTCTACATTGCTGATGTAGTCCAATTTTCCCATGGCGCTGCTCTGGCTCTTTGACCCTCGTGGCGCTGCCATCTTTCAAGGACATCATCATGACATCGAAACCTGTCTGGTTCATCACTGGCTGTTCAACGGGTTTTGGCCGCGAACTTGCGCGCCTTACGCTTGAACTCGGATATCCGACCGTCGTTACCGCCCGCAACCCCGCGCAAGTCGAAGATATAGCCGAGGGGCACAAGGACAATGCCCTTGTCCTCAAGCTCGACGTGACGAAGCCCGAAGACATTGCCAATGCGGTCAAGGCGGCCGTGGAACGTTTCGGGCGCATCGACGTCCTCGTCAACAATGCCGGCATTGGATATTTTGGCTCGTTCGAAGAGAGCGAGATGGACGAAGTCCGCAAGATGTTCGAGATCAATGTCTGGGGGCTGGCCAACATGACGCGCGCGGCCCTGCCGACCCTGCGCAAGCAGCGTTCAGGCACGATCGTCAACATTTCCTCGCAGGGCGGACTTGTGGCAAACCCAGCCGTGAGCTTCTACACCGCAACCAAGTTCGGCGTTGAAGCCTTGTCGGAAGCACTTTCGAAGGAAGTGGCCCCGCTTGGCATCAAAGTGCTCATTGTGGAACCCGGTCCCTTCCGCACCGATTGGGCCGGCCGGTCTGCCAATGAAGTCCCGGCCACGATCGAGGACTACCGTTCGACGTCCGGTCAGCGTGCGCAGATGATACGCGACATCAGCGGCAATCAGCCGGGTGATCCTGTCCGTGCCGCCAAGGCGATCATCCAGGCGGTCGAGGCCAACGACCCGCCATTGCGGCTGCTGCTCGGCAAACAGGCACTCCAGAACGCCCGCAACAAGATCGGCGAACTCCAGCGCGATTTCGATGCCTGGGAAAAGGTTACCCTGGGCGCGGATTTTCCGGAGGCCTAAACCCGCCAATGGCTGCGTGATTTTCTGATGGGCACGATCGACATTCAATGATATTAGCTAAGTTAGCTAATGGAGCCTAATGATGCAGTTTACTGTGCACGCAGCCAAAACCAATCTTTCGAAGCTGATCGACGCCGCATTGTCGGGAGAAGAGGTCATTATCGCGAAAGGAAAAAATCCGGTCGTGAAGATTGTTCCCATTCCCAAAAGCGGCTTCACGGTCGGAGTTCTCGAAGGTCGGCTTGGCGAAGCACCTGACTTTTTTGAACCGATGTCCGAGGACGAACTCGCAATCTGGGAAGGTCGTGAGTGAAGTCGATTCTCCTCGACACCCACGCGTGGGCATGGTCGCTCTACAGGAGTCCGCGCCTGTCAGCGCAATTTCTTTCCGTTGTCGAACAGGCCGAGACCGTTTTCGTTTCTCCTATCAGTTTCTATGAAATCGGTCAGGAAGTGCGTCTCGGCCGTTGGCCTGAAATGGCGGCTTTTCTCGACCGGCTGGTGAATTTGCTGGACGAGACAGGGGCGCAATCCGCAAAGCTTACGCCCGAGATCAGTTTGCTCGCAGCGACACTGGACTGGGCGCATCGCGATCCGTTCGACCGCATTCTGGCTGCAACGGCCATAAGCTGTCATCTGCCATTGGCTTCCGCTGACACGGCGTTTGACGAACTTGCCAATCACAAAGGTTGGGTTGCTCGAATTTGGTAATGAAATGGCCGGCGCAAGCCGGCCATTTCAGTTTGTGTATTTCGGCTGCACCTAAATCAGGTGCCGCAGGATCACGAACAATGTGAAGGAGAGGGCGATCGACACGGGCAATGTCAATACCCATGCCATCAGCAGATTGCGCACAGTCGACATCTGCAGGCCGGAACCATTGGCAACCATCGTGCCGGCAACGCCGGACGACAATATGTGGGTCGTGCTAACGGGCAGGCCAAGCGAATCTGCCGTGAAGATCGTGCCCATCGCGACGAGTTCAGCGGAAGCGCCCTGACCATAGGTGAGGTGGGGTCTTGCCGATCTTCTCGCCGACGGTAACAACGATGCGTCTCCACCCGACCATCGTTCCAAGGCCGAGCGCCAGGGCCACGGCGACCTTGACCCAGGTCGGGATGAACTTCGTCGCATTGTCGATGGCCCGGTGGTAGTTCTTGATCGCGGTAAGGTCCGCAGCCTCCATCGGCAGCAGTTTCTTCTTGTCGATCAGTTTCAGTGCTTCGCCCGCAAGGTACATGTCGTTGCGCGTATTGCTGACCATGCCCGTTGGAACATTTGCAGCCGAACCGTAGGGCGAAATGCTGGCATTGGTGGTGTCGATGAAATCCTTCAGCGCGACCGTCGTCTCGTCGCTCCATGCCCGGTTGCGAACCGCCTCGCTGACCACAGCCCTCGCGTCGGTCACCACGATGCCGGGCTTTTCATACTTCTGCAATACGGCGCCCGCCTGCGTCGCAGCAGCCTTGTACGCGTCGAGATAATTGATATCCGGCGTCCGGTTTAGCGCGAAAGCCGTCGGAACGACGCCGATCAGGATAAGCATGATAAGACCCATGCCCTTCTGGCCGTCATTGGAACCGTGGGCAAAGCTGACGCCCGTACAGGTGAAAATGAGCAGTGCGCGGATCCACAAGGGCGGCGGGGTGCTGCCCTTCGGCGCTTCATAGAGCGCCTTGTTGCGCACGAAAAGTTTCATGGCGAGGAGGAGCAGGGCGGCCGCGCAAAAACCGATGAGCGGCGAGATCAGCAAGGACATGCCGACCTCGGTCGCCTTGGACCAGTCGACGCCACTGGTCGCAGTGCCGGTTGGCGCGACGAACTGATTGGCAAGGCCGACCCCAACGATCGAGCCGATCAGCGTGTGCGAGCTGGAAGCTGGCAGGCCAAGATACCATGTGCCGAGGTTCCAGATGATCGCTGCCGACAAGAGCGAAAACACCATGGCAAGACCGGCACCTGATCCAACCTGCATGATCAGTTCGACAGGCAGAAGCGAGATGATGCCAAAGGCCACGGCGCCGCTCGCTGTCATCACGCCAAGAAAGTTGAAGAACCCCGACCAGATCACGGCAAATTCTGCTGGCATGGAGTTGGTGTAGATCACGGTGGCGACCGCATTGGCCGTGTCATGAAAGCCATTGACGAACTCGAAGCCCAGAGCGGTGACGAGGGCAAGCCCTAACAATATCCAAGGCACGGCGACTGCGCTGGTCAAGTCTTGCGTCAGTGACCATCCTACGTAGGCGAGGCCTGCAATCAGGATTGCCACGACGGCGTAGTTGGGCCGGTTGCCAAGGCTCTTGGGCTTGTCGAGCGGGTGTTCGATCAAATCGTTGGCGTTCGTTGCATTACTTACCGTCATACCGCGATCCCCACTGGTAAAGGAATTGTGAAGAAAGCCTATGACTGCTCCGTGAACCCCTGATGACAATACGGGATTACTTGCGTGACGGGCCGGGAATCTCTATCGCTTTCCAGAACGAAATTCTGGAAGCGCCATGCATAAGGTTGTCATCAGCGGTACGGGCGTTTTCACGCCGGAACAGTCCATCAGCAATGCAGAACTGGTCGAGGCATTCAACACCTATGCCGCCCGCCAGAATGCAGACCACGCCGCCGAAATCGCCGCCGGCACGGGCCAACCCATCGCGATGTCTGCCGAAGATTTCATCGTCCGTGCCTCCGGAATCGAGCAGCGCCATGTGCTGAACAAATCCGGCATTCTCGATCCGGAGATCATGCATCCGGTTTTGCCGGAACGCAGCGATGACGAGCTTTCGGTCATGGCCGAGATGGCCGTGAAGGCGGCAACCCAGGCCCTTGCCAAGGCGGGTCGGACGGCGACGGAGATCGATGCTGTGATCTGCGCCGCCTCCAACCACGAACGTCCCTATCCTGCCATCGCCATCGAAGTGCAGCAGGCGCTAGGCATCGAGGGATTCGGGTTCGACATGAACGTCGCCTGCTCGTCGGCGACCTTCGGCATACAGGCTGCCGCCGACATGATCCGCTCGGGCTCGGCGCGCGCCATCCTCATGGTCAATCCGGAGATTTGTTCGGCTCACCTGGAATGGCGTGATCGCGACTGCCATTTCATTTTCGGCGATGTCTGTACCGCGGTGTTGCTCGAGCGTGATGATCTTGCAACGGCATCGGACCGGTTCGAGATCGTCTCGACCCGCTGCCTGACGCAGTTCTCCAACAATATCCGCAACAATAACGGCTTCTTGCGCCGTACGCGGGAGGGCCACATGGCGGACCGGCGCGACATGCTGTTCCGTCAGGAAGGCCGCAAGGTCTTCAAGCAGGTGGTGCCGATCGTCGCCGACCTCATCCTGACCCATCTTGCCGACGAGAATATTGCCCCCGCGCATTTGTCACGGCTGTGGCTGCACCAGGCCAACAAGGGCATGAACGACCTGATCGGTGTCAGGGTGCTTGGCCGCGAGCCTGAGGCAGGCGAACAGCCCAACATTCTGCAGGACTACGCCAATACGTCATCGGCCGGGTCCATCATCGCCTTCTCGAAATATTCCGATGACCTTGCACCCGGCAGCCTCGGCGTCATCTGCTCCTTCGGCGCGGGCTATTCGGTCGGCAGCGTGATCGTCAGGAAGGTTTAGGCTCTAAATTCTGTCGACCAGCGCGTACCAGCTGAGCGCGAGGAAGAGGAGCGGCGCACGAAAGCGCCTGCCGCCCGGAAACGCCGGGACCTTGAGTTCTTCGAGGAGTTTCAGACGGTCGCGGTTGCCGGCAATCGTCTCGGCGTAGAGTTTGCCGACGAAATTGGACAGCATCACGCCGTGCCCGGAATATCCGCCCGCCGAGATCACGTTCGGCATCACTTCGCGCACGAAGGGCTGGCGCGGCATGGTGATGCCCACCGAACCACCCCACGCCTGGGTGATTTCCACATCGGCAAGCGCCGGGTAGATCTCGGCAATCTGGCGGCGGATATGCGTGCTTATGTCGAGCGGATTGTCCGCCGTATAGGCCTCGCGCCCGCCGAAGAGCAGGCGTCCATCCTTGGAGCGGCGGAAATAGCGCACGACGAAGCGTGAATCGTCAACGCTCTCGCCGCCGGGCAGAACCGGGCTGTCGTTACCGAGCGGCGCTGTTGCCCCGATAAAAGACCGTATTGGCATCACATGCGCCGCACTCACTGGCTCGAGATTGCCGCCATAGGCGTTGACGGCGATCAGGCATTTCGCTGCCGTTACGCTGCCTTTGGCGGTCGCCACGGTGACGCGGCCGTTTTCAGATTTGATATCGGTGACCTTGGTGTTCTCATAAAGATGCGCGCCCGCGCGCGCCGCCGCCTTCGCCGTGCCGATGACGAGCTTCATCGGCTGGATGTGGCCAGTGCCTTTGTCATAAGTACCGCCAAGATAGCGGGTTGAGCCCAGCCGGTCCGCTGTCTCGGCCGCGTCCATATAGTGGATGTACGGATAGCCGAAACGCGTGGCCATCAATTCGGCGTGCTGCTGGTAATGCTTGAGATAGCGCCTCTTATGCACCACCGACATCTGTCCCGGCACATATTCGATATCGATCGCATGGGTTTCGGCAAATTGCAGAAGGTGCGCCTTGGCTTCCTCTGCGAGATCAAACAGCGCCTTGGCCCGGGCAAGGCCATATTGCGCCTCGAGTTCCTCCGCCCAGGCGCGCTGCCCCGTGCCGAGCTGGCCGCCATTGCGCCCCGAAGCGCCGTCGCCGAAGCGATAGGCTTCGATCAGGACGACGTCGACGCCGGCCGAAGCAAGATGTACCGCCGCCGAAAGGCCGGTAAATCCGCCCCCGATAATGACGACATCGGCTTGGCGCGATCCGTCCAGCACAGGGTATTCGGCGCGATCGGCGACTGCGGATTCATACCAGGAGATGCCGGGAGAAATCGGGGACTGATAGGGCATGTTATGTTGCAATCTTGTTTATTGATCTGCCTGCAAAGGCCATTGTGCGTGGTTCGACAGGCTCACCATGAGGGAGGTTGATGACTGCAAGGGTATTCGCCAGCGCTGCGGAATTTGGGAGCGTTGTGGAATTTTGGCTCCTGCAATCGGACCACTCCCTCATGGTGAGCCTNNGAGCCTGTCGAACCACGCAAAATGCCCTTGCAAACATCATGATGACTGGAGGCTAACAATGTTCACGCGTCTCATACATTAAGGAGCAAGAATTCACGCTCCCACGGGCTGATGACCTCCATGAAGGTCTCGAACTCGGCGCGCTTGATGGCGGCGTAGGTGATCACAAAGGACTCGCCGAGGAGGCTGATCAGCTCCTTATCCTGCTCGAACAGCAGTGTCGCCTCGATCAGGCCGCGCGGCAGTTCGATCAGGCTGTCATTGACGGTCGTCGAAGCCGGCGCATCGGGTTCGATCCTGTTGTTCATGCCGATGAGGCCGCAGGCAAGCGATGCGGCAAGGGCAAGATAGGGATTGGCATCGGACGAGGGAATGCGGTTCTCGACGCGCCGTGCGGCCGGATCGGAGCGTGGCACGCGGAATGCCGTGGTGCGGTTGTCGTAACCCCATTTGACATTGACGGGGGCGGAGGCAGCGGGCGTCAACCGCCGGTAGGAATTCACATAGGGCGCGAACATGACCAGCGAGGCGGGGACATGCTTCTGCATACCGCCGATGAAATGGCGGAATGCCTCGCTTTCAGTACCGTCCGGATTGGAAAACACATTGCGCCCGGTCTTCTTGTCGATGATCGACTGATGGATATGCATCGCCGATCCCGGCTGACCCTGGATGGGTTTCGCCATGAAGGTCGCATACATGTCGTGCTTCAGCGCTGCCTCGCGGATCGTGCGCTTGAACAGGAATACCTGGTCGGCGAGTTCGATTGGATCGCCATGGCGCAGGTTGATCTCGAGTTGCGCGGCGCCTTCCTCGTGGATCAGCGTATCGATCTCCAGCCCCTGGCTTTCGGAGAAATGGTAGATGTCGTCGATGAGTTCGTCGAACTCATTCACGCCGGCGATGGAATAGCCCTGACCGCCGCCAATGGCGCGGCCGGACCGTCCGACTGGAGGCGTCAGCGGATAGTCCGGATCCGGGTTCTTCCTGACGAGATAGAATTCAATCTCAGGCGCAACGACCGGCCTCAGGCCCTTCCGGTTGTAGGCGGCGACGACTCGCTTCAACACGTTGCGAGGCGTGAATTCGACGGCCTGCCCGTCCTTGTTGACGAGATCGCAAATGACCTGCGCGGTCGGATCGCTTTCCCACGGCACTTCGGAAAGGGTCGATAGATCAGGCATCAGCTTCAGATCGCCGTCATCTTCGGGATAGGAGAAACCGTGGCCGTCTTCGGGATAGGATCCGGAAATCGTCGCCATGAACACTGCGGATGGCAGCGCCAGCGATGTATTCGACGTGAACTTCTTCGACGGCATCATCTTGCCGCGGGCTACCCCGGCCTGATCCGGCGTAATGCACTCGATGTCTTCGATATCCCGCCAGGCCAGCCATTCAGAAGCTTCGCGCCAGTTTTTGACACCGCGGGTCGCCTTTACATAAGCGGGCGTCCGCCGCCGGACGCGCGCGGGCTTTTTCTCAGGAGTTTCGGAAGGCATCAATCACCAGAATTCGTTGCGATGGCAAAATGATAGAGCAAAATATGACAGGATGGGAGGCGTGGCGGCAGAAAATTGTGTGGGTGCCACGGCCTCTGTCAAAATTCGTCGGAGGGCGACAACGCGGCTTCAATGTCGCGACCGCCGTAGAATATGCCCAAGATCGTCACATGTGCTTCGACCATAAAGGCGACAGTTACGCGATGGCGGTATCCGACGATACGCAATCCGGGCCTCAAATCGTCACGTGATGCGGAAATGTTCTGAGGTTTTCGCAAAAGTCGACAATCGACTCGGTAAACGCCTGAGCGATTGAAGGCGAGGCATTTTGTGCAATATATCGATAGATTGCGAAGTTCTGGGCTTCGGCCTCCGGCGAAAAAACAACTTCATACAGGCCTGTCAACGGGTCTTGCCCGCAAGCCGGTGCTCGGCGTTTAAAGATGCGCGTATATCGGCAATCGATCGGCCCCGAGCGGGATTAGCAACGATGGCGTCATAAGCTGGTAACACCTCCGATTGAAGCCAATTTTCGACTGCCCTGTCCCGCGCAAGCAAGGCGCGCAATCCATCGCGAATGACTTCACTTTCGCTTGCATACTCGCCCGATGCGACCTTGGTCTTAACCATTTGAGCCATCTCATTAGGGAGCGTAACGCTAAACTGCTGGGTACTACGCATCAATGGTCTCCCGCGTGCAATAGTGTTGAATAGGATTGAACACTATCAGGGGCGCGATCTTTAGACCACCACCTTTTAAAGCCAACCGTCTCACGGATTGTCCGCATTCGTTACGAAACGGACCTTGCCTTCATCTTGCTCGCGAGTAATTTAGCCGAAAGACCAAAGCAAAACCGCCCGCAATTGCTTGCGAGCGGTTCTGCGCGCCGTGCTGGCTCCAGACCGAAGCCAGAGAAGGCCACGGCGCGGATTATTGCCGGGTGACGACGACCGGAATAAGCAGGTCGCCCCAGTTGCCGTCGCCGCCATGGTGGCGGGCCGAGCGGACCAGTTCCACGGACACGCCGGCATCGACTGCCTTCATGACGGACTGGTTGAGGCGATGCAGGTCATTGGCGACCATGCGAATGACAGCCTGCTGGTCTGCATTCATGGCCGATGATTGCTCCTCGGCCCGTTCCTTTACGCGTGTCTGCGGTGCCATGATCTTCTCCTTGTTTTGGCGTTGCAGTGGATGATCGCCTGATCATCCGGACTGGCAAGGCGGCAGATGTGGGCCAGGCCGCCTTGCCTGAGTGGTTGTTACTCGGCCGCCGGACGGAACTGCGCCGTCTCGGTCGATTCCTTCATGGCCGTCGTCGAGGACTGGCCACCGGTGATCGCCAGCGAGACCGCATCGAAATAGCCGGTGCCGACTTCGCGCTGATGCTTGGTCGCCGTATAGCCATTCACCTCGGCGGCGAATTCCGCTTCCTGCAGCTCCGAATAGGCCGACATCTGCCGCTCCTTGTAGCCGCGGGCGAGCTCGAACATGCCGAAGTTTAACTGGTGGAACCCGGCGAGGGTGATGAACTGGAACTTGTAGCCCATCGCCCCGAGCTCGCGCTGGAACTTCGCGATCGTCGCCTCGTCCAGATGTTTCTTCCAGTTGAAGGAAGGCGAGCAGTTATAAGCGAGCAGCTTGTCCGGATGCTCCTTGCGCACGCCCTCGGCAAAGCGCCTGGCCTGCTCAAGGTCCGGCTTCGAGGTCTCGCACCAGATGAGATCTGCATGCGGTGCATAGGCGATCGCCCGGGCAATGCATGACTCAAGGCCGTTCTTGACCTGGTAAAAGCCTTCCGTAGTCCGTCCGGCATCATAGTCGACGAATGGCCGGTCGCGCTCGTCAATATCCGAGGTCAAGAGCTTGGCGGCTTCCGCATCGGTACGGGCGATCACCAGCGTCGGCGTTCCCATGACGTCGGCGGCAAGCCGCGCGGCGTTGAGGTTACGGATATGCGCAGCCGTCGGGATCAGCACCTTACCGCCGAGATGGCCACACTTCTTTTCCGAAGCGAGCTGGTCTTCGTAATGCACGCCCGCAGCGCCCGCCTCGATGAAGGCCTTCATGATCTCGAATGCATTGAGCGGCCCGCCGAACCCGGCTTCAGCATCGGCAATGATCGGTGCGAACCAGGTCTCGACCGAAAGGCCCTTGCCCTCCGCCGTTTCGATCTGGTCGGCGCGCTGCAGCGTCTTGTTTATGCGCTTGGCCAGCTCCGGCGCGGCATTGGCCGGGTAGAGCGATTGGTCAGGATACATGGCTGAAGCTGTGTTTGCGTCGGCAGCAACCTGCCATCCGGAAAGATAAATCGCCTTGAGGCCTGCACGAACCATCTGCATTGCCTGATTGCCCGAGAGAGCGCCCAGCGCATTGACGAAACCATCTTCGTGGATGAGCTGCCAGAGCCGGTTGGCACCGTTTTCAGCGAGAGTATATTTGATCTGAACCGAGCCTCGCAGTCGCTGGACATCGTCAGGTGTATAGGGGCGTTCGATACCATCATAGCGGCCCTCCGGTGCATTTGGTACGAGGTTGTAAAAATCAGTCATTATCTTCTCCACAAAGAGTTTTATCCTGCCGCAGCCTGTGTGATAGGGAGTCTGACGACTGCGTTGATATGACTAAATTTACATTGCATCGCGAGATGATCCAGAAATATCGCTGTATTTTGCCGATTTATCGAGTTATGGTGTGAGGTGTTTGACAAATTGCTATTGTAAATTTGTAAATCTTGTCATAGCAATATATCCAAGCCATATCTGTAATACGTTGTAAAAATTTTCGGAAAGGGCGCATCTTGGCACTGGATATCCTGGTTAATGGGCTGCCGCCGCTTTCCCTCCCCCTTGTGGGGAGGGTCGGCACGAAGTGCCGGGGAGGGGATCTTCCGGTTCTGATAAATTCGGCCAGGAATTCGGCTTGCGCGCCCGCACAACCCCTCCCCGGACCTGCGGTCCGACCCTCCCCACAAGTGGGAGGGAAAGGACGCCGCCATGGCTGAAGGCAAAATCTTCGCGGGGCCGCGCATCAGGCGTATTCGCAACGAGCGCGGTCTGACGCAGACGTCGATGGCCGAGGCGCTCGGTATTTCACCGTCCTACCTCAACCTCATCGAGCGCAACCAGCGGCCGCTGACTGTGCAGCTGCTTTTGAAACTCTCCGCCACCTACAAGATCGAGCTCGACACGCTGCAGCTGGAAACCGGCTCCTCCATGGCCGCGCTGAAAGAGGTCTTCTCTGATCCGCTGCTCAACGGCGAACTACCGGGCGATCAGGAATTGATCGAGATCAGCGATGCGGCGCCCAATGCCGCCGCCGGTGTGATCAAGCTCTATCGCGCCTATCGCGAACAATTGGAGCGGTTGTCGGACCTTTCCGATCTTCTTGCCCGCGACGGCCGCGCGCCGTCACTGTCGGCAGCGCGCTTGCCCTTGAGCGAAGTGCGTGATGTGCTGGAGCGCCGCGCCAACCATTTCCCGCGCATCGAGGGTGAGGTCGACAGCTTCATCAGCCTGATAAAGCCGGGCGACGAACTTCTCGCCGCGCTGAAGGCATGGCTGAAGAGCGAGCATGGCATATCGGTGCGGGTGCTGCCGGTCGCGACCATGCCGAACTGGCGCCGCCGCTACGACCGCCATTCGCAGCGCCTGTTCATCTCGGAACGGCTCTCGCCCTTCGACCAGCTGCGCGAGGTTGCCATGGAGGCGGCGCTGCTGCGCATGCAGGTGGTGATCGCGGCGGAAATCAAGGACTTGAAGCTCTCCACCGACGAAGCGCGACGCATTGCCCGTTTCGAACTCGGCCGCTATGCGGCGCATGCGCTGATGATGCCGTATTCGGCATTTCAGACGGCGGCGGTGCGCGCTCGCTATGACATCGACGTCCTGCGCTCGCGCTTCAATGTCTCGTTCGAGCACGCAGGCAATCGCCTGACGACGTTGCAGAATGCCAACGGCATTGCATTTTTCATGCTCGAGGTCGACCACGCCGGCAACCGCTTCCGCAGGGCAGGGGCCTCGGGTTTCCCGCAATCGCGCTTCGGCGGCGACTGTCCAAAATTGCCCGTGCATTCCGCCTTTGCCCAACCGGGGCAGATCCTTGTCGAAGCCGTAGAAATGCTCGACGGCGCGGAATTCCTCACCATCGCCCGCACGCTGGAAGGTCCGCAAGGCGCCTTCAACGAACGCCCCCGCCGCACGGCGATTCTCGTCGGCTGCGACATCGGCTTTGCCGATGAAACGGTCTATGGCAGCGCGCTTGGCAATCGCAGCATCAGCGCTGCGCCGCTCGGCAAGTTCGTCGGGATCACGCCGGTCGGCCCCGCCTGCCGCCTGTGCGAACGCGTCGCCTGCCTCTCGCGGGCCGAACCTCCAGTGACGCGCCCGCTCGGCCTTGATGAAATGGTGACGGGCCTGAGCGCGTTCGATTTTCAGTGAGTGCTGCAAGAAGCATGCCGTGAAACCGACAATGACTGGTCGTTTTCGGGGCTTGACCCTTTGAAAAGGCTTGGCATTGTGCGCCCATGAGCATCTCAGCCGTTCCACTACCCCCGGTAACCGGGCCCGAGCCCGCAAAGAGTTCCACAGAGGCCGCGGTGGGCTGCCTGTTCGTCGCTGGTTCAGCGATCGCCTGGAGCACCGGCGGCGCCTTGACGCGTTTTCTCGATGTCACGGACAACTGGACCGTCGTCTTCTGGCGTTCTTTCTTTGCGGGGCTGTTTCTCTTGTGCTTCATGCTGGTGCGTGATGGGCCACACGGCACCTTGCGCCTGTTTCGGAATATGGGCGTGGCCGGCCTCGGCGTTGCTGTCTGCTTCGCCACGGCCTCGTCCTGTTTCATCATTGCACTGTCCTATACGACCGTCGCCAATGTGTTGCTGCTGCAGGCTGGCGTACCGCTCTTTGCCGCGCTGATCTCATGGGTGCTGTTTCGCGAACGCGTGAGTGCCGCAACCTGGGTCGCCATCGCGGCGGTTATCGCGGGCGTCGGCGTCATGGTCTCGGACTCGCTCGACGGCGAGGTTTCGCCTACCGGCGACATGCTGGCGCTGCTGATCGCCATCGCGTTCGCCACAGCCACGGTGATCACGCGCCGCAAGGCGCATTTGCGCATGACACCGGCAGTCTTCCTCGGTACCGTCATCGCCGGCTGTGCCGCCTTTCTGATGGCTGGGCAATTGACAGCCAGCGCCAGCGACTTCGTCCTGCTCTTTGCCCTTGGCGCAATCAATCTCGGCCTTGGCCTGGCACTTTTTGTCAGCGGCGCCCGGCTCATACCCGCGGCGCTGGCAGCATTGATCGGAACGCTCGAGCCGGTCCTTGGGCCGGTCTGGGTATGGCTCCTGCACAATGAGGTTCCCGCGCCGCGCACGATCATCGGCGGCGCGATCATCCTCATCGCCCTGCTCGTTCATCTCGGGTGGGAATACCGCCGCCAACGGCGAAATCGCCCCGCCTGAAACCCTAAGCGCAACAAGCTTTTCGGCCGCAGGGCACAAATAAATCACGCTACCGCAAAATTCGGTGATCGATTGCCTCCAATCCAGTTGACGAAGTGATCGCAATCTAAAATGGTAGGCGCCACCACGGGAACACGGCAATGCCGTATCAAAGGCGTGCCGGCAGAATGGAGACATAAATGGGTATAAAGACTGTTCTATTGACAGCCACGTTGGCGCTTGGACTTGCCAGCTCGGCCCTGGCCGCGGATCGTGTCGTCAATATCTATAACTGGTCGGACTATATCGATCCGGCGATTCTCGAAGATTTCACCAAGGAAACCGGTATCAAGGTCGTCTACGACACATTCGATTCCAACGAAATCCTTGAAACCAAGCTGCTTGCCGGTGGCACCGGCTATGATGTCGTGGTTCCAACCGCCAACTTCCTGCAGCGCCAGATCGCTGCTGGCGTGTTCCAGAAGCTCGACAAGTCGAAGCTGCCGAACCTTTCCAATACCTGGGATGTGATCAACCAGCGCATCGCCACCTACGATCCCGGCAATGAATACTCCGTCGACTACATGTGGGGTACGACCGGCCTCGGCTATAATGCCGACAAGATGAAGGCCATTCTCGGCTCCGACGCGAAGCCGACCTGGGACGTTTTGTTCAAGCCCGAGGTGGCGGCGAAGTTCAAGGATTGCGGCATCCACATCCTCGATTCTGCTTCCGATGTCATGCCGTCGGCGCTGGCTTATCTCGGCCTCAATCCTGACAGCAAGAACCCGGACGAACTCGCCAAGGCCGGCGCCCTGCTTGAGTCGATCCGCCCCTATGTGCGCAAGTTCCACTCGTCCGAATATATCAACGCGCTTGCCAATGGCGACATTTGCCTGGCGCTCGGCTATTCGGGCGATATTCTCCAGGCCAAGACCCGCGCCGAGGAAGCCAAAGCCGGCGTGAACGTGGCCTACGCAATCCCGAGCACGGGTGCCCAGATGTGGTTCGACCTGATGGCCATTCCGACCGATGCGCCGCACGTCGCAGAAGCGCATGAGTTCATCAACTACATGCTCAAGCCGGAAGTTGCTGCAAAGGCCTCGGACTTCGTTTCCTACGCCAACGGCAACAAGGCGTCGCAAGCGCTGATGGACAAGGCTGTCTTTGAGAACCCGGAAGTCTATCCGGATGAAGCAACGCTGAAAAAACTGTTTACTGTCACGCCCTATGACACGAAAACCCAGCGCATCGTCACACGGCTCTGGACCAAAGTGGTCACAGGCCAGTAACACTCCAAAAAACCCCGGCAACCTTTGCCGGGGTTTTTCACGTAATGAATGGAAATGCCGGGGCAAACATGAAATCACTGGGAAGTTTTCGCCGAAAATTCGCACCTTGGAACGATCCGCAGGCAAAACCCTTCATTGCCATCGAGAACGTGACCAAGAAATTCGCCGATTTCACCGCAGTCGATGATTTGTCGCTGACGATCTTCAATCGCGAATTCTTCGCGCTGCTTGGCGCATCCGGCTGCGGCAAGTCCACCCTCCTGCGCATGCTGGCGGGCTTTGAGGAGCCCACCGCGGGGCGTATCCTGATCGACGGCCAGGACATGCGCGGCATTCCGCCCTATAAGCGCCCGGTCAACATGATGTTCCAGTCCTACGCGCTGTTTCCGCACATGACAGTGGAAGGCAACATCGCCTTCGGCCTCAAACAGGACGGCATGGCCAAGGGTGACATCGAAGCGCGCGTCGCCGAAATGCTCAAACTCGTCAAACTGGAGCGGTTCGCCAAGCGCAAGCCGCACCAACTGTCCGGCGGCCAGCGCCAGCGCGTGGCCTTGGCCCGCGCCGTGGCCAAACGCCCCAAGGTATTGCTGCTTGATGAACCGCTCGGCGCGCTCGACAAGAAGCTGCGTGAGGAAACCCAGTTCGAACTGATGGACCTGCAGATGAAGCTCGGACTGACTTTCGTGGTGGTAACCCACGATCAGGAAGAGGCGATGACCATGGCCGATCGCATCGCCGTCATGGACAAGGGCAAGGTCATGCAGGTGGCGACGCCTGCCGAAGTCTATGAAGCACCGAACTCGAAATTCGTCGCTGACTTCATCGGCAACGTCAACATGTTCGAGGGTAGGACCGCGGCCGTCGGCAATGGCAAGATCGACATCGCCGTTGCGCCGGAAAATTTCACAATCCGCACCGATGCGACCAAGACTTGCAGTGTGGGGCAGCCGGTGGGCTTTGCCATCAGGCCGGAGAAAATCCGGATCAGTCGCCAGCAGCCTGTCGACCCATCCATCAATTCAGCGTTTGGCGAAATGTGGGATATCGCCTATTTCGGTGACATGACGGTTTTCCACGTGAAGCTGGAGAGCGGCCGGATCATCAAGGCTGCAAGCCTCAATGCGGTGCGTACCGTCGAGGACCCGCTCAGCTACGACGACATGGTCTGGGTCAATTTCGATGCCGACGCGGGTATCGTGCTCACGTCGTGAAGGGAGTGATGTCATGGAAAAATTGATATCCTCCGTCGCCAGCAGGCTGGTCATCCTCGTCCCATACCTGTGGCTGCTCACGTTCTTCCTCATTCCCTTCTTCATCGTCTTCAAGATTTCCCTGTCGGAAGTGGCGATGTCCATACCGCCTTATACGCCGGTCTTCGACCTCTCGGCCGGCTGGGCAGCATTCAAGGCCAGCTTTGCCCAGTTCTCCTGGGATAATTATATTTGGCTGACGCAGGATCCGCTTTACTTCAAGGCCTATCTTTCCAGCCTGCTCATCGCTGGCGTCTCCACAGTTCTGACCCTCATCGTCGGTTATCCCATTGCCTATGGCATGGCGCGCGCACCTGCGACAGTGCGGCCGACACTATTGATGCTGGTGATCCTGCCGTTCTGGACGAGCTTCCTCATCCGCGTTTATGCCTGGATCGGCATTCTCAAACCCGAGGGCCTGCTCAATCAGTTCCTCATGTGGGCGCATGTGATCAATACGCCGCTTACCATCCTCAACACCAACACGGCCGTCTTCATCGGCATCGTCTATTCCTATCTGCCGTTCCTGGTGTTGCCGATCTATTCGGCATTGGAAAAGATGGACTATTCGCTGGTCGAAGCCGCCGAGGACCTTGGCTGTCCGCCAATTGCCGCGTTCTGGAAGATCACCTTTCCGCTGTCGCTTCCCGGCGTCGTCGCCGGCTGCTTCCTGGTCTTCATCCCGGCCGTCGGCGAATTCGTCATTCCGGATCTGCTCGGCGGATCGCAAACCCTGATGATCGGCAAGACACTGTGGAACGAGTTCTTCTCGAACCGTGACTGGGCGGTGTCATCAGCCGTCGCGGTGATCCTGCTGCTGCTCCTCGTCGTTCCGATCGTGCTGTTCCAGCGCGCCGAAGCGCGGGCGCAGGAAAGCGAGAAGTGAGACATAACCCATGAATACCACCTGGTCCCGCTTCAACATCGCTTCGCTGGTTCTCGGCTTTGCCTTTCTTTATCTGCCGATCGTGCTTCTCGTCGTCTTCTCATTCAACGAATCGCGCCTCGTTACCGTCTGGGCCGGGTTCTCGACCAAATGGTACGTATCGCTGTTTCACAATCAGAGTTTCATCGATGCCGCCTGGGTTACGATCCGCGTTGGCCTCGTCTCTGCGACAGTCGCAACGATACTGGGAACCCTCGGCGCCCTTGCGATGACACGCTATACGCGCTTTCGCGGGCGGCTTTTGTTCTCGGCAATGATATATGCGCCGCTGGTCATGCCGGAAGTCATTACTGGTCTGTCCATGCTGCTGCTGTTCGTAGCTTTGGGCTTCGACCGCGGCCTCTGGACGATGATCCTGGCGCACATCACCTTCTCGATGTGCTTTGTCGCCGTCGTCGTTCAATCGCGCCTGGTCACTTTCGACCGGTCGCTGGAAGAGGCGGCGATGGATCTGGGTGCGACGCCGGTCACCACCTTCTTCAAGGTCACATTGCCGGTTATCCTGCCTGCCGTGGTCTCCGGCTGGATGCTCGCCTTTACCCTGTCGCTCGACGATCTGGTCATATCGAGCTTTACGTCAGGCCCTGGCGCCACCACGCTGCCGATGCGCATCTACTCGCAGGTGCGGCTGGGTGTTACGCCTGAGATCAATGCCGCCTGTACCATGCTGATTGCCATCGTCACTGTTGGCGTCATCATCGCGTCGATCGCCAACAAGCGGCGCGAGGTGCAGAAAGCACGCGACGAACAGGCCGCCGCCCGGAATTAGCTGTCAGGCGAGAGTTCAGCCGCCGCCATACACTTGGAGGTGAACTATGTGGCTCATGCCATTTAGCGTCACCCTGAAATGAAATGAACGCGGACTAGCTGGTCTTGCAGTAGCTCCGAATGGATCGTGGACAAATCGCGGTTCGAACCCGCCCGGACTTATCTGTTATAAACCCCCCTCTGTCCTACCGGACATCTCCCCCACAAGGGGGAGATCGAATTGACATTGGCAGTCGAGGCCAATCGGCAAGTTTTTGAAGATTTAACGTGGGGATCGTGAAAGCTGATCTCCCCCCTTGTGGGGGAGATGTCCGGCACTACAGAGGGGGGGTGCTTTTGAATACCAGGCGTTGTCATGGCCGACGCATAATATCCATCAGTTCTGCGGCGAAATAATCGGGGAGATGAACGGATTGTCCCACGATCCGCCGATGAAAAAGCGCGTGTGGTTGAATGTCGGCTCGGGCTTTGGCGCGTCGGCGGCGCCGCCCGGCACCGGCGCTGCCGGCACCGGGGCAGCGAAGTCGCCGGTCAATGCCAGGCTCTTGCCGGCCAGTGTCACGATGCCGGCAAAGTTCAGCGTGCCGGACTTGTTCTGGATCTGAGCGGTGTCGAGGGCAGCAACCCCGTCCATGATGTTCGCCTTTATCTCAAGCCTGTCGAAGGCCAGCCAGGCATCAGTCTTCTCGTTGAGGCTGAAAAAGCGGTCGGTCTTGGCTTTGCTGAGGAGGCTATTGAAGTCGAGACTGCGAATCTGACCCGCGCCAAAGCGCATGCTCAAGGTTCCCTTGGCATTGGCAAGCGCTGACGACCAGCGCGAAATCGGTCCCTTCAACACGAGCGACATTGTCCCTTTGCCGAGTTCGAAACGGTTGCCAAGGCCAAGCAATGAGGCGATGGATGCGCTGTTGACGTCGGTGCCGTTGAGCCGGAGTTCGCCGAGGGTTGCGCCATCTCCCTCGTCGGCAAGCTGAAAGCCCGCCGCCACCGAACCGTCGAAGGCCGATGCCTCGCCGATATCGAAGATCGCCCTGCCGTTGCGGATTTGTGCAGTCGCCGCCACCTTGGCAAGGTTGACCGGTCCAAACGTCGCTTTTTGGGTGGAGAGGCGCAGGTCGAGATTGAGCAATTTCAGGAAAGCCGTGTCGATCACCGCATCTGAATTTGCCGGGTTATCCGGCAGCGGCATGAACCCCGAGAACACCGAACGAAGGTCAAGGTTTTCAAAGGCGAGCGTGCCCGTGACGCTTGGTGTTCCGTTGTTGAGCACGGCCTCGATGACACCCTTGGCCGAATTATCGTTGAGCGTCGCGGTCAAACCATCGAGTTTCATCCGGGTGGCTGAACCGGAGACGGACGCGTCGAGCGCGAAACTGCCGACAGGCGCACCGGGAATCGTCGCCATGCGCGACCATTCGAGCGTCCGGCGCAGCGAAGGCGAGGTGAGGGACAATGTCCCTTCGAAGAACTGGTCCTTGGAAATATTTGCCGATCCGTTGAAGGAGAGTGTCAACGGAGTCGAGCTGAGATTCATCTGCAGCGGACTGGTTCCGCCTGCCAGGAGGAGCAATGCCTTTGTGGAAGAACTGTCGATCTCGGTCTCTTCGCCGTGCCAGATCGCCGTGCCGCGGAAACTGGCAACGCCTGACGTCTGCGGCCAGTCGAACACGCCGCTTATGCTCGATATCTGCTCTTCCGCCCCGTTGATCGGCCGCTTGAACGTAACCATTGCATCTTCGAGACGCACGCGCCCGAAGGGTTGCGAAGACACGGTACTCATGTCGGGCTTCGCCGGATTGGCTTCGACCGCCGCGCGGGCTTCCCGGACCACGTCGCCAATCCGCCCGTCGCTTTTCGCCAGCGCCTCGCCGATCTGCGACAGGCTCTTGATCGGCTCGTCAATGACAAAGCGCGGCCGCACGATCTTGGTCTCGGTGAATTCAATGTCGCCCATCAGCGCGGAAAGCAGTGACAGATCGACTTCGATCCGCTCCGCCTGCATGAAAGCCGGACCACCGCGCTGCCAGGGATTGCGGATGGTTATGTCGCCGAGCGATGCGGTAAAGATCGGAAAGAACGAGATCTGCGGTGATTGCTTCGATTCAACACTATAGCCGGTCCAGTTGCTGATTTCCTGGATAAGTCTGGCGCGGATCAGCTCGGTGCTGACGAGATAGGGCAGGGCAACAAGAATCCCGCCGGCAACGAGAGCCATCATCAAGACCGTTGCGAGAAGGTTCCTTGGCCTGTACCAGGACATGAGTGTTTCCGATATTCCCTGCGCTCGTTCCGGTCCGTATTGACGGAAATTTATGCTTCGTACCTTCGGTTTAGCGATCATGCGGGGCAATTCAAGTCGATATAGCGCCTTCAGCGACAAATTGTTGCATATTGTAACAATCGCGTGCGCTCTTCAAACACGTGGAGGTGCAGCTCCAGCGTGTCGTGATGTTGATTGTTGGAATGCTATTCCGCCAGCACCCGCGTCGAGGGGAAGGTGATCTCCACCATCGTGCCGCGTCCGGGTGTGGAATCGATCGTGAAATTGGCGCGGTTTGCCTCTGCCATCGCCTTGGTCAGCGGCAGGCCAAGGCCGGTGCCGTCGGTGCGTGCATGGCGCGGCGTGGTGATCTGTTTGTAGGGCCGCAGTGCCTGTTCGACTTCCTGACGAGTCATGCCGATTCCCGTATCGCGCACGCGCAAAAGCACATCGCCGCTCGCCTCGTAGCTGGTCGACACGATGACCTGGCCGCCGGGTCCGGTAAAGCGGACGGCGTTGGACAAAAGGTTCAATGCGATCTGGGTGATCGAACGATGGTCGGCGACGATGTCGGGCAGCCGCGATGTCAGGCTCGATCTGATGATGACCCGTTCGCGATTGGCCTGCGGCTGCATGATGGCGACGGCTTCCGTCAGGGCATCATTGAGCGACACGGCCTCGAAATCCATCTCGACAGCGCCGGCTTCAATCTTGGAGATATCGAGGAGGTCATTGACTAGCGACAGGACATGATTGCCCGAGCGGCTGATGTCATTGAGGTAATCGCGATAGCGGTCACTGCCGATCGGGCCGAATTTCTCATCGGCCATAAGCTCCGAGAATCCGATGATGGCATTCAGCGGCGTGCGGATTTCATGGCTTATGCGGGCAAGAAATTCGCTCTTCTGGCTTGATGTCCGTTCTGCCTCGCGTCTCGCGCTGACGAGTTCCTCTTCGGCACGCTTCCAATGGGTGATATCGCGCAAGACAGCGCAATATCCCTTGGATGCATCGAGTTTGCCGATTGTCATGAACAGCGGAATGAAGCGCCCCTGGCTCTCGCGGCCGATGACTTCGCGCCCGTCATTCAGCAGGCTCGCCACGCCATTGTCGGAGAGGCTGTTGAGGTAGTCCATGGCTGCGCGCTGGCTTTCGATGGCGAACAGCAACGAGAAGGCTTTGCCCGTCACTTCTTCCGGCTCGTAACCGAAAAGCGCCGCAGCGGAATGGTTTATGGAGCGGATTGCGCCGGCTGAGTCAAGCAGGATCACGCCGTCGGTAGCTGTGTCGAGAATGGCATTGAGTTCGTCGATGCGCGTCTGCAGCACCAGCCGTTCACTCTCGTCGAAATGGTTTGCCGCCGGGGCCTCCAGCGATAGCGCAAGCAGGAGCGCCCGCCCGCTATTCTCGCTGCCTTCATCCCAGCGCACCGCCTGCAGATGCGCCTTTACCCGCATTGTCGAACCGTCACTGCGGCGAAGGTTCATGCCGGTTTCGTCACTATCCTCGCCATCCTCAGGCATGTCGGCGAAGAGCACGCTGAAACCGCCGGCATCATTGATGGCGTCCGCATTGTCATAGCCAAGGGTCGTAAGAAGAGCCGGATTTGCATAAAGGATCTGCCCATGCCGATGGATCAGCACCGGTAAGGGCAGGGCTGCGAGAATCGAGGTGTCGACACCCTGTCGGGCATGCTCACGAATCCGTTCCGGAAAATCGCCTGGCTGAGCCGGCATGTCGGCAGAATCATCGCCTCTGGACGATACCGCGAATCCGGGCCCCACGACTTCGGCGTCTGGGACCATGTCCGCCGCAGCGAACGCCTCATCCTGTTGGGGGGATTTCCGAACCGGATCGGTCGACGATGCGCTTACTTCTTCTGGCTGCCGCGGGATGTCGGCCAGCACTTCGCGGCGCAGCCGTTCGGCGATCTCCCGGAATGCGTTGCGTTCGGCGTCGTTGAGACGGCCCTCATCGCGCGGCGGCCGCTGTGTCTTCAATGGAATGACGTTGTCGGCGGCAATCGGTGCAATTTCCAGTGCGGGCTTCTCGGATCGGAGCGCATCGGCCATTGCATCAGCGGAAGCGCTCGCGTCCTGCGGATCTTCCTCGATTGCAGTGTGTGCAACGATTGTTCGGCCCAGCGTCAAGCCAATGGCTTTTGGATCAATCGCGACATCACCCGTGCGCGCGACGCCAAATCCGCGGAAGCCCATGAAGATGCGGTCGCGCGAATAGATCGGCAGCGCAGCAAGTTCGATCGGCACGCGCAGGTCGGTGCCTTCGATCGGCCAAAGCACGGTACGTCCCGACCACGTGTCGCGTCGTTCCAACAGCCCGGCAATCTCCTCACTGGCATCAAAGCCAAAGCGGGCGGCAACCGAAAGGAACGGCTCCCCAATGATAGAGGCGGAAGCTGGTCCGACTGCGGTGGCGAGCTCCGGCGAAATCTCGCTGAAATTTGCCTCCGCATCTACCTTCCATACGAAGCGCACTGGCGCCTCGGTCGGCATGTAGTGAAATGCCTCCGGCAAGGGATTGTCTGTATCCGAACCTGCCTCCTCGCTTCCTCTGGCAGCAGGCCCTTCGCTCGATTGCACCAACGCAAGCGGGGATTGCGATCTGCGATCGATTGCGCCGCCGCCGCCAGCCACCGAAGCGAGGAGGTCTGGCGGCGTGGGTGCAGCATAAGCTTCGGTTGCGATAGCCGCAAACTCCGGCTCGACCGCGAAGAGCAGATGCAGTGCCGGGCTGTCGGTCAATCGCGCGATCCCGGTGGGGACGGCGCCCCGCGCGGTTTGGACAGGGCGCTTGACCAGGCGGTTGCGTTCATGGCGCACGTCCCGCACGAGATCACTGAGAGTCTTGTCGCTGAAGCCAAGCCTGCCGAAATGTTCGGAAGCCGCGATCACCGCGCCCGTCGTATTGATCATGGCGGCATGGGTTGTCTGATCGCCAAAGCCCATGATCGCGCGGGCCGCGATCAGATGGTCAGAACCGGTCCGTTCCGTACTGACGATTGAAAGCAGGATGGCCTGTTCACCGCCCGGCAGCGCGATGTCGCTTGCCTGAAACGTCAGGATCCGGCTCGACAGACTATAGGCTACGCGCAGCGAAACAGTCCGCCCATGCCCGATGGCGGGGAAACCGTCGAGGGCCATCAGCTGGCGCCGCGCCCTGATGTCGAACACGCTTTCGCTGCCCAGTATGTCGTCGATGGAATCGTAACCCAGCATCGACGCGCCCGGGCCATTGGCCCAGATGACACTCGCAAGGTCTGGCGAGACGACTACAAGCGCATCGCCATTGGCGAAGTGCTCGCGGATCGCATCCAGAACGGCGATATCGATGAATGGATAGGTACCAGACGCCATATTTTGACCAGCTACTCCCAGAGCGAACGACCGCTATCATGCGGCTGTCTTAATACTTTGTTAATAATGATCCGGTCGCCGCTCGTCCACTCGCAGCCCCTTATCTTACATGTCTTTCTCTTGGTTTAGTTAACTTCCGCGGCACTGAGACAGCCATCCACATAATAATTTCGATTGAGAAACAGGGGTTTAATTGTGCGTTGCAAAAAAATGTTGCAATGCACAATAAACTGGTCTATATACGGTTCATCAAATCACTTGCAGACGGAAGAACCATCTGCGCCAAGGAAGGATCCAAGTAATGAGCAAGACCACTAAACAGACTGCTGATGCGTTTTCGATCCCCGCTTTCGATGCAACCGCTGTAACCGACCAGGTTCGCGAATTCACCGAGAAGGGCGTTGCCCAGTCCAAGGAAGCTTATGCCAAGATCAAGGATCAGGCTGAAGCTGCTCAGAAGACCCTCGAAACCACTTTCGAAACCGCACAGTCCAACACTGCTGCTCTTTCGCTGAAGGCCTTGGCAGCACTCCGCGCCAACACCGAAGCCAGCTTCGCTCACATCGAAGCGCTCATCGGCGTAAAGTCCTTTGGTGAAGTGATCGAACTGCAGAGCGCGTTCGTTCGCAAGCAGGCAGAGGCCTTTACCGGCCAGGCCAAGGAATTCCAGGCAGTTGCCACCAAGGCCGCTGAAGAAATCTCGGCTCCGGTCAAGTCCGCTGTCGAGAAGGCCTTCAAGGACGTCAAGGTCGCCTAATAGGCCACATGACACCCAAATTACTCTGACGGCTATCCTCCTCCCGGCCGTCGGAGACGCGAGACCCGGTCTCTCCCCCCCTTCCGGGATCTCGCTTCAATGGAAAAGGCCGGATATCTCTCCGGCCTTTTTCTTTTTTCTGCAAGTTTTCGCCTTTGTTGCATCGAGTGCTTGCAAAAAGCGTCAATCCTCCGTATGTGACGCCTGTCAAAAAAACGTGACGGTACGCGGTCGTAGCTCAGTTGGTTAGAGCGCAGGATTGTGGCTCCTGAGGTCGGTGGTTCGAGCCCACCCGACCGTACCATTTAAGCCCAAATCAAAGAGCTGGAAGTTGAACGGGTGCAAGCCCGATTTCGTTCTTGTCGATCCCTCCACCCCACTTGTTCAAGTCGATCGTGCCCAAAGCTGACGCGCGTCCAAAGGCGCATACCGATTGCACGAGCCAGTTAGACTACACGCATTGGCAGCGCGACCCTCCAGGGCTTAGGCTTCTGGTTGCAATCGAGCAATCCCCGGTAGAACGGTTGTCACAATTCTGACGCATGATGTGCTGGGGGAACTGCCCTTAAGGTGCACCCAATCAGGGGAGGTGAATTGTGAGCGACAAGGTCTTTCACGTGCTGTTTCTGTCGCAGCGCAACTCGGCAAGAAGCATGATCGCCGAAGCAATCCTCAACCGCATCGGCCATCCTCACTTCATTGCTTATAGCGCGGGCGTCGATCCCGCGAGCGGGATCGATCCCGAAACGCGCGAGCTTCTTTCGGCTACGGGTTACTCCCCAGATACCCTGCATCCTAAGCATTACCGGGACTTCGGCGCCGGGGATGCGCAGAAACTCGACTTCGTCTTTACGCTGAGCGATACCGCAGCCGGTGAACCGCTGCCAGAATGGCCGGGCCTGCCGGTCACAGCGCACTGGGCTTCGTCGGATCCTGTCGCGGCAACGGGGGAGCCGTGGGAACGCAAACAGGCGTTTTCCCGCGCCATGGCGGAGCTCGAACGCCGGTTGAAGATATTTATCAATCTGCCGCTCGCCTCTCTGGATCGACTGAGCATCCAGAGCCATGTCGATGAAATAGGCCAGTCAAAGCCGAAGGAGTAGAACCGGGCTGCTCGACCTGATTTCGAACGGCAATCGCGAAATGGAGAGAACTCGATGGCAACCCCATTCGAACAGCAGCGTTCAGGACGCATGACGAGCATGCCGTTTCCGACCGTGACAGTACAATCCGACCACAGCGGAAAACGGCGTAATATTGCGTCCATACCGGAAGCGGCTGAATTCCTGCTCATGGGCTGGCCGGTTCATGACGGCGTCAAGCTGAAACTCGCACGCAAGAGATGCCTGGACGCGCTCGATGGACGTGAGACGGTTACGAATGCGCGGGCGGCCTTCATCGAAGCCGCCAAGGAGGCCCGCATCTTCATCGATTACAGCAAGCCTGTCGATTGAACTTGCTACTTTGCCTTGCCCAGCCGGATCGTCTTGGCTTCGGTATCTGCCAATGCAGTCTTGATGGCATTCAAAAACTCCTCGGGATTATCGATGGAGATGTTGACGCTCTTGGGCTCCTTATAGGGGTTGTAACCTGAAAATTTGAGGTTTCCTGTTTCTTCTTCGTATCTGATTTCGTGCAGTTCTCTTAGGCGCATGGGGCTTCCGATCGCGTGTATTCATAGGTAAGCAGCGTCACATATCCGTTAAAGTTTTGTCACAATCAACCGCGTCCCGGTTGCATTCCAGGGCGGAAGCCAGGCAACTGACGTTTTCGCGCCATAATTTCTTCATTCGCCATACGACCAACGGCGTTAAAGGCCATCGGATTGCCATCATTGAGACCCTTGGTCTATGGGGAGAGCTTATAAGTATGGTACGGGAAGCTGCTATGGCTGATACCGATACTTTGCGATATAAGCCAAGCTGGCCGGCCAACCGCCCGCGGTTGCCAAATTCATGTTGAATTCCTTTATTATTCAACCAACACCGAACATTGGATTGAAGCTTATATGCGTGTAAAATACTGTCTGCTTTGGGTTTTCCTGGCAATTGCGCCATCCGCCCAGGCGCTGGAAGCCGGTCAGCCAACAGTCCACGCACCAACGCAGCAACAAGCGCAAGCGGCCCGCCTGAGTGCACAGTTTCTGACACGCTTCCACTACAAACCGGTACCGCTGGACGATGCCTTGGCTGCCAAGGTCATCGATCAGTACATCAAGCTGCTCGACCCCGAAAAATTCTTCTTCATCCAGGCGGATATCGATCAGTTTACGGCCGAAAAAACCAAACTCGATGAGGCGATCTATAGCGAAGATCTCCACATCCCTTTTGCCATTTTCAATCTGTACGAACAGCGCGTTGTCGAACGCTTGACATATGCACGCCAGTTGCTCGATCAGGGCTTCGATTTTAGTCAGAAGGAAGATTATTCTTTCGTGCGCGATAAGGGACCGTGGCTGAAATCCGAGGCCGAAGCCCGGGATCTGTGGCGCAAACGTGTGAAGAACGACTGGCTGCGGTTGAAATTGGCGGGCAAGGCCGATGCGGAGATCCGCAATACGCTGGGCAAGCGTTACGAAAATTCCCTGGCGCAAGTCCATGAAAACAAAAGCGATGACGTATTCCAGATTTTCATGAATGCCTATACGACATCCATCGAACCGCATACCGATTATCTCGGCACGACGGCGGCTTCGCAATTCGATATCTCGATGAAGCTTTCCCTGGTTGGCATAGGCGCTGTGCTGCAGGAGAAAGACGATTACGTCACCATACGCGAATTGGTGGTGGGCGGCCCGGCACAATTATCAGGCAAGCTTGCGGTGGGTGACCGGATTGTCGGCGTCGCACAAGGCGCGCGCGGCGCGATGACCGAAGTGGTCGGTACGCGCGTCGACGACGTGGTGAAAATGATACGCGGCCCCAAGGATTCGATCGTGCGGCTCGACATACTGCCGGCCGGTGCGGGACCGGACGGCAAGCATCGTCTGATATCCCTGGTACGCGACAAAATCAGCCTGGAGAAGCAAGCCGCCCAGAAATCCACCATATCGATAAAGACCGGCGAGACCACGCGCAAAGTCGGCGTGATTTCACTGCCGGCATTCTACGAGGACTTCGAGGCGCGGCGCAAAGGCGACAAGAATTTCAAAAGCGCCAGCCGCGATGTGGCTGCACTCCTGACCGATCTGAAAAAGGACAAGGTTGACGGCGTCCTGATCGATTTGCGCAATAATGGCGGCGGTTCGCTGAGCGAAGCGATCGATCTGGTCGGCCTGTTTGTCGGCAAAGGCCCTGTGGTGCAGGAGCGCGATGCGAACGGCGATGTCAAAGTGGAAAGCGATGACATGCCCAAGCCCGCATGGACCGGTCCGCTCGCCGTGCTCATCAATCGAGGCTCGGCATCTGCCTCCGAGATTTTTGCCGCCGCAATACAAGACTATGGACGCGGCGTCATCATCGGCGAACCCAGCTTTGGCAAAGGCACTGTGCAAACCATGGTCGACCTTGACGAGCTGACCCACAATAAGAAACAACAATATGGTGAGCTGAAGATGACGGTCGCACAGTTCTTCCGCATCAATGGCGGCACCACGCAGCTTCGTGGTGTAACGCCCGATATTGCGTTGCCGGGCTTCTCGGACACCGAAAATTTTGGCGAATCGAGTTATGACAACGCACTGCCGTGGTCGCAGGTCAAACCCGCAACCTACGTGCCGAGTGGCGATGTGAATAAATTGCTGCCACAGATCCAGAGCCGCCACGATGCACGGGTTGCAAAGGATGATGACTTTCAACGCTTGGCAGAAGATGCGACCGAACTGAATGCCCAGCGCAAGAAGGGCTCTGTCTCTCTCAATGAAACCGACCGACGCAATGAAATGAACCGACAGGCAATCCGCCTCAAGTCACGAGACCAGACGGATGAGAACGGTGACTCGGCCGATCTCGCAATTCAGGACGACGGTTTGCAAGCCAATGAGCGCAGCCTGAGTGCTGATATAGCAGCTGAAAAGGCGCGAAAGAACGCCAAGGATGTCCTGTTGAACGAAGCCGCATACATTCTTTGCGACGAAGCGGATCTGCTTCAAGCCGATAAACAGACATCGGTACAGCCTCCTGTCAGCGCAGCCCCAAAATAGAAGGCTGATCACATATGAATTTGGCGCGCAGATAGCGGAAAACCCTTGGCGGACAAAGTGCTGCTTGCACGAGTGCCATACGTGGTTCGACAGGCTCACCATGAGGCTCGGATGCCTATTCGCGGTTGCGCCTTGCAGCGCGATCTTCGTGCGACCGGCGCCGCGGCGTTGCGTTGCCTGCGACACCATCCTCGCTGACATTCTTGCGGGGGCAGAATCACAGCTTGCGTTAGGCGTGGATCACGATCTGGTCACCACGATGTTGATGGGGTCGAGCCCTGTCCGGTTGTGCACGCGTCGCCATCATGGCCACGGCCCTTACCGCCGCCACCACCTTTGCCGCCACCGCCCCCTTTGCCACCGCCACCGCCGTTCCCCCCACCGCTACCGCCGCCGTTCCCGCCTCCGTTGCCACCGCCACCTTTGGCGAGCGCCATCCCAATAACGGTTGCCGAAGCGATCGCCCCTCCAGCAACGACAAGCAAGACGCGGCGCGATACAGACGATCGGCTGACTGACGGGATTTGCAGCTTGACCTCAATTTCGAATACATCCCTCATGGTCCCCTCCGAATGTTCACTGGAGTGATACAATCGCGATGCCCATTCCTCCGCGGGCAGCCAGCAATCGCACCCAGTTGCCGAAGTATGAACCCACTTTGGCGGAACACACGTCGCTCATATGGGCTAAGCCATAGGCATTGTGCGAGATGGGATCGGCGGCAATTCATAATGTTTGCGGGCGTCGATGTTTCGTGCCAATGAAACGGCATGCGTATATTGCTCGTAGAAGACACGCGCGATGTGGGGGAAGCCATCTGCAAGCGTTTCGAGGCGACAGGCCATGCCGTCGACTGGGAAACCAATGGCCGTGATGCCGCCGAGATCATCGATTTCACCGAATACGCCCTGATCATCCTCGACGTCATGCTGCCCGGTATGAATGGCTTCGAGATTCTCAAGCATATACGCAAATCCGGCAATGCGGTTCCCGTCCTCGTCTTGACGGCGCGCTCCGAGATCGATGACCGTGTCGGCGCTCTCGATCTTGGAGCAGACGATTACCTGGTCAAGCCGTTCGACTTTCGTGAGCTTGAAGCAAGGGCCCGTGTGCTGATGCGCCGGCACACCGGCGGCGAAGCGACAAATCTCATCAAATGCGGCGATATCGCCGTGGATCGGGCCGCGCGTTCCGTGCATGTCGGCAAGCGCGAAGTGCAGCTGAAACGGCGCGAACTAACATTGCTCGAGGTGCTCGTGGCACGCCCGGGGCGCGTTTTCAGCAAGGATGAACTGCTGGACCAGATATTCGGCTTTGATGAAGCCGCCAATACCAATGCGATCGAGCTTTATATTGGCCGCCTGCGCAAGAAAATCGAAGGCGCCAAGGCACGTATCGTGACGGTGCGCGGTCTCGGCTATCAGTTGGTGTCCGACGATGCGCCATGAACGATCGCTCTTCGCGCGTCTTGCCCGGCGCATTTCCCTGGTACTCGGTGTCGGTGCGGCGCTGCTCGTGACTGCGGCCTGGTACTATGCCGAGACTGCCGCCAACAAGGCCTACGATCGGCTGCTGGTCGGCGCCGCATTGCAGATGGCCGAGAGCCTGTCGGTTGAAGACGGAATTTTGACGGCGCGGCTGCCGACCTCGGCGTTTGAACTGCTTGGCCTTGCCGAGCGCGACCGGATTTTCTATCGCGTCATCGACACCAACGGCCAGACCCTGACCGGCTATGACGATCTGCAAAGTCCGACGCCGCTTGATGACGTGGATAATGTGCCCCGCGTCGAAGAGGGCATCTACAAGGGGGAGCCGGTGCGCATTGCCAGTGCGACGCGCGTGCTTGCCGATCCAGCGGTATCGGGCGAGGCCTATGTTATCGTTGCGCAAACCAACGAAGCACGCTCGGCGCTGACACGCGAACTGACGTTGCGCGCTACAGGCCTCGTATTCATCATGAGCCTGCTCGCCTTTGCCGGTGCCATGCTGGCCATTCGCTACGCGCTCCAGCCCGTGGAACGGCTGGGTGCGGCGGTGCACCGCCGCGACCCGCACGACCTGACGCCGGTATCCGTCGATGTGCCGCGCGAACTTGATCCCTTCGTCGGTTCGATCAACCACTTCATGGGCCGGCTCAATGAACGGGTGGACCTGCTGCAGCGTTTCATCGCCGATGCCGCCCACCAAATCCGCACGCCGTTGACCGCGCTCTCCGCCCAGATCGATCTCCTCGGCGCCGACAAGCTCGACAAGGCCGGCCGTCAGCACTACGAGCGGGTCAGGGAGCGAACAGGCGAACTCGCCCGCCTGACCAACCAATTGCTGAGCCACGCGATGGTGATCCATCGGGCCGACTCGGTGCAGCTGGAGCCCATCAGCCTGGTCGATGTGGCGCGCCGTGCCTATCGCGCGGCCATTCCCATCACCGTCGATCCGGACATCGTCATCTCGTTCGAAGCGCCGGACGACCGGCCCTTCGTGCTTGGCGACGCGGTCAGCCTGCGGGAGGCGATCGTCAACGTGATCGACAATGCCTTGCGCCACGGCGCGCAGCACAGGCTCGAAGTGCGGGTCGGCGCAAGCGATACCGAGGCCTTTGTGGAAGTGGTGGATGATGGGCCAGGCATTCCGCCTGAAGGCTGGGAGAAGGCGACCCAACGCTTTGCCACCTCGAAGTCGCATGAGGGGAGTTCCGGCCTCGGCTTCGCCATCGCGCTTGAGGTGGCAAATGCCCATGGCGGCACTTTGAGCTTCAGGGCGCGCGACGAGAAAGGCTTTACGGTAATTTTGACCCTGCCGCTTTATACCGGGGTGGTGAAATGATCGTTTTTTCGCCGCGCTGGATCCTTGGCTTGGTCTTTGCATTTATCTTCATGGCGTCGGCTCTTGCTGCCGAGGACAACAAGACAGTTTTCCCAGCAATCGAGAGCGAGACGGGGCGCCTGACGATTTATTCGACGACCGATCTTGCGGCAATGAAACCGCTTATCGAAGATTTTCAGAAGTCGTCACCGGGCATTGCCATCGACTACCTTGAATATTTGACCAACGAACTCAATTCGCTGGCCAGCGAAGCCTGCCGCAAGGGCGAGCCGCTCGGCGATCTGCTGCTCTCATCCTCGGTCGACCAGTTGCTCAAGCTTGCCAATGACGGTTGCGCCGCCTCGCATACGTCGCCGGAAACCGCACGCGTTGCCGGTTGGGCCAACTGGCGCGACGAAGTCTTTGGCTTCACCTACGAGCCGGCGGTCTTCGTCTATAATAGCCGCCTGGTTCCGCCCGCCGAAGTGCCGCGCACCCATGTGGAACTCGCCGACCTTTTGCGCGAACGGCTCGACTATTATCGCGGACGTGTCGGCACCTATGATATCCGCCTTTCGGGTATCGGCTATCTCCTCGCATTCAACGATGCCCGGCAGACCAACACGGTCTTCGGCCGCCTTCTCGAAAGCATGGCGCGCGCCTCGGCCGTGGCCCGCTGCTGCACCGGTGAAATTATCGAAGAGGTTGCCAAGGGCAATCTCTATATCGGCTACAATATGCTCGGTTCCTACGCCTATGAGGCGGCGCTGCGTCACCCACACTTACGCATTGTGGTTCCGAGGGACTACACGCTGGTGTTGAGCCGCGGCGCGCTCATTCCGCGCGGCGCCAAGGAGGCCGACCTCGGTGCCCTGTTCCTCGATTACCTGCTTTCGGAACGCGGCCAGTCAGTTGCGCGCAGCAGTGCTTTCTATTTCACGGAGACCGGCGGATTGCCGCCCGATGTCGATGGTCCGCAGAACCTGAAGGAGTCCGGCATCGCCCAGCCGATCCGCATCGGACCGGCGCTGCTCGCGGTTCAGGACCGGGCACAACGCCAACGGTTCATCGAGGATTGGTCGCAATCCCTGATTGAATTGAACAGCCCGGCCTGGACGCGGGAATAAAGCCGCGGGAATTCAGCCCAAACATCCGAAATCCTGTGCGCGAGTCGGGAGATTTACCCGAGATTTCGCTGAATCTTGCGCGAAAAATCCGCGTTCTCGCACGGCCTTATCAACCGGAACGCGAAAAAAGGTTGTGGCCGCGCGCATCAGCCTCAGAAAAGCGAACCCTGCGATCCGCTCGGCACCGGTGGTTTTTTCGCCGGAGCGGGGCGTTCGACCTTCGTCCGTGCAGGACGGTCCTCCACACCATTCGCCACCGCCTGTACGTCCCCGTCTTGAAAACGCAAGGTCAGATCGTCGCCGCTGGCAATGCCGGCCGCCCGTTTGACCGGCGCGCCGGATGTGTCGAGGACGATGGCAAAGCCCCGCTCCAGGACACTCTCATGCGAAAGGGTGCGCATCAGCCGTTCGAGCTCGCCGCCGCGCCGTTTCGCCCGGTCGAGCAAGAGGTCGACTGCCTGGATTTGGCGCCGGTCAAGCTGTTGTAAATGCTGGCGTCCTCGTTCGGCACGACGCACTGTCGACAGGATGGAAAGCTTGCCAGCACGCCTGTGGTAAAGCGCTCGTCGGTCGCGCACGAAAACGTCGAGGCCGCGGGGCAGGCGCACCGCCAGAATGCCGATTTCACGGCGTTTTTCGCGAAACCGCTGTGCAAGCAGGCGCGGCGATAGCTGGCGTGCGCGCCCGTCGAAATGCCCGCGCTTCTTTTGCGTATTGGCCTGCAGGGCTCGGCCGAGGCGAGCCGCTGTCTCGTCGAAATGCCGGCGCGGCAAGGCGAGCAACTGGTCGGCCGAAGGCAGGGCACGGGCAAGCGCCCGCTGCGCCTGGCGGCGGCGATCGAGCGAGCGCGACATGCCCGCTGCGAGCCGCGCCCCGAGTGTTGCGACTTGGGCCTGGAGATCGGCCTTGACCGGCACCGCCATCTCCGCAGCGCCCGTCGGCGTCGGGGCGCGGACATCTGCGGCAAGGTCGATCAGCGTCCAGTCGGTCTCGTGGCCGACGGCGGAAATGACCGGGATTTTTGAGGCGGCAACGGCGCGCACCAGCACCTCGTCATTGAAGCCCCACAGGTCTTCGAGGCTGCCGCCGCCGCGCGCCACGATCAGAACGTCCGGACGCGGCAGGGCGGCGTCGCCATAGGCGAACCTGTTGAAACCATTGACCGCACTGGCGACTTCCGCTCCGGATGTCTCGCCTTGGACCCGCACCGGCCAGACGAGGACATGGAGCGGGAAACGGTCGGTGATACGGTGGATGATATCGCGGATGACCGCGCCGGTGGGCGAGGTGACAACGCCGATGATGCGCGGCATGAACGGCAGGTTTTGCTTGGCAGCTGGATCGAACAGGCCTTCGGCGCCAAGCTTGCGCTTGCGTTCTTCAAGCAAGGCCATCAGGGCGCCGGCTCCGGCGGGTTCCATCTGCTCGATGACGATCTGGTATTTCGATGAACCCGGATAGGTCGTCAGCTTGCCGGTGGCGATCACCTCCATGCCTTCTTCCGGCTGGAAGCGCAGCCGGCTGACCGCACTGCGCCAGATCACCGCTTCGATGCGGGCCTTGTCATCCTTCAGCGAGAAATAGGCATGGCCGGAGGAGTGCGGGCCACGATATCCGGAAATCTCGCCGCGCACCCGTACATGCCCGAACGTATCCTCGACCGTGCGCTTAAGCGCTCCGGAGATCTCGGAAACGGTGTATTCGGCAACGTTGGATGCAGATTCGGGCACTTCACTCATGACCTATTCCTATCGGCATGATGCATGAGGTCAAGCCTCGGCAATCTTCGATTGCGGCATTGCCAGCCGGGCGGATATCACCTCTAACTGGTGAAAAAGGGAATCGCCATGTCAGCAACAATATCCGGTACCGCCAAGCGTCTGAAATTGCGCCACTATCTGTTGATCGGGGCATTGATGATTGCTGCTGCGGCGGCGATCCTTTTGTTGATGGGCCGCAACCCGATCTGCACCTGCGGGACGATAAAGTTGTGGGTAGGCGAGACCAACTCATCCGACAATTCCCAGCATATCGCCGATTGGTACACGCTCTCTCACATTATCCATGGTTTCCTTTTCTACGGCTTGCTCTGGCTCGTCGCTCGCCGGTGGCCGGTCGGCCCCCGCCTGCTGATCGCAATCCTTGTCGAGGCATCCTGGGAAATCTTCGAGAACACGGACATGGTGATCAACAGGTATCGCGAGGCGACCATCGCGCTAGGCTATGTCGGCGACAGCGTATTGAATTCCGTCAGCGATATCCTGTTCATGGTGCTCGGTTTCTTCTTCGCCGCCCGTGCGCCGATCTGGCTGACGGTGGTGCTGGCGATCTTCTTCGAATTGCTTGCGGCCTGGGTCATTCGCGACAATCTTACGCTCAACATCCTGATGCTGCTCTACCCGCTCGACGCGATCAAAGCCTGGCAAGGCGCAATGTAATCCCGCGTTACCAGCCCGGAACGAGTTCGGTCGCGCGTACCTGGCGAAGGCGCTGGTTCGCCAGCGCCGGCACTGATGCCTGCGCCATCCTGACCGGCGTCGGCATCGAAAGATTGTCGAGGCTCTCGACAATGTGCTGCGCCAGCGCATCGACGATCGCCGAAGGCTTGGTATGGCCGCGCATGATGCCGATACCGAACTCCGGCAGGCGGCCAAAACCATCCGCCTCCGTCAGGACGCGCATGCCAGGACGCAGCGCACATTCCGGCAGGATCGAGACCGCAAGGCCTGCGAGGACCGCAGCGGCAAGGACTGTCGCCGACCAGCTGGTGAAGAGAATACGGTAATCGTGATGCATGGAATCGAGCACGTCGACCGCCGCCGCTCGCCAGATGCAAGTGGGGCGGCCCACCGCAAGCGGCAGCACCTGTTCCTCATGCACGTTATGATGCGCCGACGTTACCCAAAGCAGCTGCTCGCTGCGCACCACTTCCGAGCGCCGCTGCTCGTCGCATTGGGTTACCAGCGCGATATCGAGCTGTCCCTTGCGGATCATCTCGTCGAGATTAACGGTGGGCTCGCAAACGACCGAAAGTTCGACGCGCGGGTTGGAGCGCGAGAAACGCGCCATGATCTCGGGCAGAAACCGGTCGGCATAGTCGTCGGGGGTGCCGATGCGGATGTGGCCCTGCAACTGCGTATCATCAAAAGCCGCGATGGTTTCATTGTTGAGTTGCAGCATGCGCCGCGCATAGGCGAGCAAGCGTTCGCCGTCTTCGGTCAGCCGGTTGGTCCGTCCGTCACGCTCGAAGAGCGGCTTTGCAACGCGCTCTTCCAGGCGCCGCATCTGCATGGACACGGCTGACTGCGTCTTGTTCACCTTGTCGGCAGCCCGGGTAAAGCTGCCGAGATCGGCGATCGCTGTGAATGTCTGCAATTGGTCGAGGTCAAGCGGTGCGTTCATGACATGCTCCCAGACGGTTGATCCATCATTATTATTGAACGTTTACATTAGAAACATTCGTTTGAATAATCAATTTTTATGGATCATTCTTCAGATGTTCAGGAAGCGCGAAGGCAGGTAAGCCCAAGCGCGGTGTGTGAAAAATGGTTTTCGCACGGTTCAACTTTCTTGATCAGCGCCATTCAAAAGGAGTAACGGCGATGACGACGACAACGAGATTGACTGAAGTAACCGGTTTCACCCGCTCGATCGCAGTATTTGCGTCGCAGGCTGCCAACTTTGTCACCCGCATGATCGTCGCTCGCCGTAATCGCAAAACGATCTTGAGCCTTGGCGAGTGGAGTGACGAAATGCTCCATGATATCGGCGTCACCCGCGCCGATCTACACTCGGCGATTGGTACCTCACTGCTCGATGATCCGAGCGAACGACTGGGCGCATTGGCTGATATTCGCAGCCGCGTACGCGCCACGCGTTCGATCGTCTGAGTGACGAGCTGACTGGTTAGCAGGCGCCCATTCTCGCCGGAATCCCCTCCCGGCGTCCCGCCTGCCCACTGCCCGGCCCACCTTGCATATGCAACGTGGCCGGGCTTTTTCTTTTCAGCGACGGTTGCGATCCATGCCGCTGAGATATTGATCGAATATGGATTCCAAACCCTTCTGATACTGCTCGTTCGCCTGCCGCCCCGTGTCGAACATCTGTCCGAGGACATCCTTGAGAGGATTGTCGGATGGGGCAGGGCTGTCCGTATCCTCCGGCGATTGGCGCTGCCGTGGTTGAGCTTGAGACGGCGCGCCGCGCTGGCCCCCACCGAGCATCTCCTCGAAGATCTTGCCGAAGGGATTGTCGCCAAAGGGATTTTGTCCCTGCGCCGTTTCTTGGGGCGCTTCGGCCGGTTGCGCTCCCGCACGTGGTGCCTGGGGTGACGCGGCACCGGGAATCCCGCCGCGCATCATTTCCTCGAATATCTTTCCGAGCGGATTGTCACCCAAGGGATTGGTTTGCCCCCCTTGCTGCTGGCCGGCAGCTCCGCCGAACATGCTCTCCAGGATCTGCCCCCAGGGATTGGCAGGGGCGGCGTCAGGGGCGCTTTTCTGAGTGGAGGAAGGTTGCCCACCCATCATGGCGCCGCCCTGCCGCATCATCTGTTCGATGAGGTCGCCAATGACGTTGCCGCCGCCAAGGCCCGACGCAGCAAACTGACCGGTCGACTTCTTGTAGAGCCCGCCCATCATCATTGAGGCAATCACGGGAAGCATCTGCTTCATCGTTTCAACGCCGAGGCCCGTTGTCGCTGCGGCATGATTTGCCACGGCACGCGAAAGATCCTTCGAACCGAACAGCTGGTTGAGAACGTCATTGCCGCTCGCAACGCCCGAGGGATTGAAGGCGGCCTGCGGGTTGTCGAAATAGTTGGTGTGCTGGCCCGAGGACAGCGCCTGGATGAAGGCACCAAAGCCCATTGGATCGGCAGCATTGCGTTGCAGCCCTTGCGAAAAGGCTGGCATCAGCGCCTCGAGGGCAGCAACGGTCTGCTGCTGAGACAAATTGAATTGGCGGGAAAGAGCGTCGATATTCTGCCCCCCCTGTCCCTTAAGGAACATGTCTACGAGATTCATGGCGGCGATCCTCCTTCGCGCTGGGCATGAAAGAGCTTAGCGCCGCATTAGCGCCGACTTCAATGGTTTTATGGGTTTAAAAAAACCGCGTCAGGTTGCTGCGGATACGCTGCAGCGGATCGATTGCCGGGTCGCCTGGTTCGAACGTCCGGTTGGTGATGGTCTCAAAGGCGTGGATATAGACCTTGGTGGTCGCCTCGATCACATCTTCAGGAATTTCCGGAATGTCGTCCTTATAGGGATCGCAGCGTTCCACGACCCAGTTGCGGACGAAATCCTTGTCGAAACTTACCGGACGCTTGCCAGGGGCATAGCTGTCAGCGAACCAGTAGCGGCTGGAATCCGGCGTATGGATCTCATCGGCCAGCACGATCTTGCCGGTCTCGTCCATACCGAACTCATATTTTGTATCTGCCAGGATCAGGCCGCGGCTCGCCGCGATTTCCTGGCCGCGCGCAAAGAGCTTCAACGCATAGTCAGAGACCGTTTGCCATTGATCCTTTGTAAGAAGGCCCTGCGCCAGGATCGCGTCGGCGGTCAACGGCTCATCGTGGCCGCCGTCGAAGGCTTTTGATGTCGGGGTAATGATCGGCGCGGGAAGCTTCTCATTGTCCTGCATGCCGTCGGGAAGCGTAAAGCCGTACATGTCGCGCTTGCCGGCCTTGTAGAGCGTCAGGATGGATGTCCCGGTTGTTCCGGCCAGATAGCCGCGCACGACGATCTCCACCGGCAGAATGGTCAGTTTGCGGCAGACCAGGACGTTCGGGTCCGGGTATTCGATGACGTGATTGGGGCAGATATCGGCAGTCTGCTCGAACTGGAAGCGGGCGGTTTGTGTCAGCACCTGCCCCTTGAGCGGAATCGACGCGAGGATACGGTCGAAGGCGCTGATCCGGTCTGTCGCAATGATAATGCGCCGCCCGTCGGCGAGATCATAGTTCTCGCGCACCTTGCCCCTGTAGTAGTTGGGCAGTTCGGGAATATGTGCTTCGGACAGCGCTTTGTATTTTGCCATGATTTTAAGAAATCCGCGTGAAACGATCTGGCCCCGCATAACACATATGGCAGGCTACGGGAGTCAAAATCTAGAGAAAAACCTGCTCTAGCGTTCAGCGACCACCGGTGACGTCGAGAAGAGCGCCGGTCACATAGGACGATGCATCGCTCAGCAGCCAGACGATGGATTCTCCAACTTCATCGGCCGTGCCCGGCCGGCCGAGCGGCGCGGTTACGCCGAGACGCTGCGCGCGATCGGGCTGGCCGCCGCTTGCGTGAATGTCGGTCTCGATCAGCCCTGGCCGGATCGCATTGACCCGGATACCTTCGGGCCCGACTTCCTTGGAAAGACCGATGGTCAGCGTATCCATAGCGCCCTTCGACCCCGCATAGTCGACATATTCGTTGGGCCCGCCGAGCCGCGCAGCTGCCGAGGAGAGCAGCACAATCGAGCCCCCATTTCCGCCGCGCGAGCGCGCAAGATAGCGGACACCTTCGCGCGCGCAGAGATAGGCGCCAAGTACGTTCACATCGAAGATGCGCCGCATTCGCTCAATATCCATGTCCATGAGACGGGATGCGGGAGCCACGATACCAGCATTGACGACGACACCATCAAGCTTGCCAAGCTCAGCCGCCTGTTCGAAGACCGAAAGCACCTCGGCCTCCACCGAGACATCGCCTTGGATGGCTTTCGCCTTGCCGCCTGCAGCAATGATCGCGGCCACGACCTCGTCGGCGGCAGCCTTATTGCCCATGTAGTTGACGCCGACCGACCAGCCCAGTTGCCCGGCGAGGATTGCAGCAGAGCGGCCAATGCCGCGGCTCGCGCCGGTGATCAGAATGGTCTTGGTCATAGTCGCTTCTTTCTCAGTAGGCATATTCCAGGAACGCAGGTTCGACCGAACCGCCCCAGGCCGTATTGTACTGGGAGAGCATCTGTTCGGCGGATGTGGTGCCGCGTGCGACGACTTCTTCCAGCGATGAGAGATAGTGGGTCTCGTCAAAGCCTTCGCTGTTGAGGCGCTTGCGGTTCTTGAGGCCAAGGCGCGAGATTGCAAGGACCTCGCGCGCGATTTCATGGACAGAGCGATTGCGGAAGGTGGCCTGCAGGCCCTTGGCCGGCACCGCGTCGCGCAACGCCTGCACTTCCGGATAGGTCCAATCGCGGGTCATCGTCTCGGCGGCATTGAGCGCCTCGGCATCATAAAGCAGGCCGACCCAGAAAGCGGGCAGTGCGCAGATGCGCCGCCATGGACCGCCATCTGCACCGCGCATTTCAAGAAACCGCTTCAGCCGCACTTCGGGAAAGAGCGTGGACAAATGGTTGGCCCAGTCGCCCATATTGGGCTCCCCTTCAGGAATCTCGTCCTTCAGCGCTCCATTCATGAACTGCCGGAACGTCACATGCGTGCAATCGTGATAGCGCCCATGGCGCATGACAAAGTACATCGGCACATCGAGCGCCCACTCGACGTAATCGGCAAAGCCGAAATTCTCATTGAAAATGAACGGCAGGACGCCGGAGCGATTATTGTCGGTGTCACGCCAGATATTGGAGCGCCACGAAAGGAGCCCATTCGGCTTGCCCTCGGTGAAGGGGGACATGGCAAAGAGCGCCGTTGCGATCGACTGCAATTTGACCGAGACCTGCATCTTGCGGCGCATGTCGGTTTCGGACGAAAAGTCGAGATTCACCTGGATCGTGCAGGTACGGTACATCATGTTCAACCCGTCCTTGCCGACCTTCGGCATGTAGTTGCTCATGATGTTGTAGCGCGATTTTGGCATGCGCGGCGTCTCGGCCAACGTCCATTTCGGGCTGCCGCCAAGGCCCAGGAAGCGGATGCCAAGCGGCTCGGCGATTTCACGAACCTGCGCCAGATGGGCATTCGATTCGCGGCAAGTTTGGTGGATGGACTGGAGCGGTGCGCCCGACAGTTCAAACTGCCCGCCGGGCTCCAGTGAAATCGCGCCCTGGCCGGTCGGCTCGACCAGCCCGATGATATTGCCTTCGTCGATGATCGGCTCCCAGCCAAGCTTCGACTTCATGCCTTCGAGAATGGCCCTGATGCCGCGCGGACCATCATAGGGAACCGGACTATTGTCCTCCGTGTAGAAGGGAAATTTCTCGTGCTCCGTGCCGATCCGCCAGTCCGACGCCGGCTTTGATCCCTGGGCAAGATAGGTCGCCAGTTCTTCCGTACCCGAGATCGGTGTTTCGTCTGTCGTATCGCGCGCCATGGATGGTGCTTTCCGCTTCAATGAGGTGATTGCGCGTGATTGGCCGTTTTCAGGAACGAGCGCAAGCGAATTTCTTTTATCGTCCTATCAAGAGAATTTGTATCTCACCAATCGCCGATTGTCGCCTGAATCAGGGCGAGCGCCGCGACCGCGGCCGTATCGGCCCGCAGGATGCGCTGACCAAGCGGAATTGCAGTGACGAACGGGAGTTTGCGCAAGATGATGCGTTCCTGATCGGAGAAGCCGCCCTCCGGTCCGATAAGGACGCCAAGCGGCCCGCGTGGAAGCGATTGCAGCAGCGGCAAAGGGTTGTGCGTGTCGTGGCCCTCATCGCAGAAAATCAGGTGTCGCTTCGGGTCCCACCCTTCAAGCAGCTTCTCCAGCTTCACGGGCTCACGGGTCTGCGGGATCGTCAGGACGCCGCATTGCTCGGCGGCCTCGATTGCATTGGCTTCGATGCGATCGGTACCGATGCGGGCAACCTGTGTGTGCTGCGTGATGACCGGTTGCAAAATGCCGGCACCCATTTCCACCGCCTTCTGCACCAGATAGTCGAGACGGCCCTGTTTCAGTGGAGCAAAACAATAGATGAGATCCGGCGCGGCGGGTTGATCGCGCGTGCGCTCCAGCGGCTCCAGTGCCAGCTTCTTCTTGCTTTCAAAGCGAAGCGCCGCCCGCCATTCGCCGCCGCGTCCGTTGAAAACGAGAATTTCATCGCCATCCTTCATCCGCAAAACATTGGCGAGGTAGTTGACGGCTTCGGCACTCACTTCGGCACGTTGCCCCTCAGCGAGATCCGCTGTGACGTAGAGCCTTTGCATCTTGTAGTTTGCGCGCATTGTCGATCCGAAGCGAAGCGGTTCAGGAGAGCGGCGGCAAGCGACGCTTGACCGGCGAGGATTTGACGATGGATGTATTCGTTTCGGCCTTTTCCGCCAGCCGGTCAAGAATGGTATCGAGTTGTTCCATCGAGCGGAACTGCAGCTTGCCAATAAAACAGTCGTCGCCGGTGACCTTGTCGCATTCGGTGATTTCCGGTGTCTCCTTGATCAGCCGCTCTACGATATGCAACATGCCGGGAAGAGGACGGACGCGCACGATTGTGGTCAGGCTGTAGCCAAGCGCCACCGGGTCGATATCGACTGTGAAGGAGCGTATCACCTTCTTCTCTTCGAGCCGCCGCAACCGCTCCGAGACGCTTGGCGAGGACAAGCCCACCTTCTGGCTGAGTTCCTTCAGCGAAATGCGCGCATCATCGATGAGGATTTCGAGGATGGTTCGGTCAAGTTCGTCGAGCATGGCATTCCCCTAAGGTAATTTGCTTGGTTCGCCTGCATTAATTAGGTGAAGATTGAGTCCAGCCTTTCGCAACATATATCAAATCCGCTGATCGCCGCATAGTCTTGGGGAAACAATGCGGAGCGGTGACATGGACAGGGACATCTTCAGAGGCAGTATCGAAATGACCGCCGCGATGATCATTTCGGGGACCATCGGCTGGTTCGTGCTGGTGTCCGGCCAGCCGGTCTTTTCGGTGGTTTTCTGGCGCTGCGCCATCGGCGCGCTCACGCTGCTCGCCGTCTGCGCCGCGCTCGGTCTCATCAGGCGCGATATCATTTCGCCAAAGTTGTTCGGGCTCGCAGTTATCGGCGGCATGGCAATCGTTTTGAATTGGGTCCTGCTCTTTTCGGCCTATCCCCGAGCCTCGATCGCCATTGCGACGACGGTCTATAATGTACAGCCCTTCATGCTGGTCGGCCTTGGCGCATTGATCTTCAAGGAAAAGCTCACCGTCACCAAGCTGTTCTGGCTGGGCGTCGCGTTCGCTGGCATGCTGCTGATCGTGCGGGCGAAGCCCGGCGCCGCATATGATGGTTCGGATTACATGATCGGCATTGCGCTCGCGCTCGGGGCCGCATTCCTCTATGCGATTGCCGCCATCGTCGCCAAGCAGCTGAAGGGGACGCCGCCGCATCTTATCGCCCTGATCCAGGTCTGCGTCGGCATCGTCATGCTTGCGCCGCTTGCCGATTTCACTGCCCTGCCGCAAAGCACCGGGCAATGGGCCAGCATCGTGACGATCGGCATCGTGCACACGGGCTTGATGTATATTCTGCTTTACAGCGCGATCCAGAAACTGCCGACGCACATTACCGGCTCGCTCTCCTTCATTTACCCGATCGCCGCGATTCTGGTCGATTACATCGCCTTCGGACACGCCTTGCAGCCGAGCCAACTGGTCGGGTCTGCCGCGATCCTGATTGCTGCGGCCGGCACAAGCCTTGGATGGAAGATCGGCAGGCGGCCGGTACCGGAAGGCGTCAAGGCGTAAGATATCGAACGTCGCTGATAGCTGGAAGGAATCCGGCTCGCAATGTCCGGACAGTCGAGGGCGGTGTCAGCAGCTTGGCATCATGCCGGGGGGCCGCTGGCCAATAGCCATCCCACGACCAAAGGTACGTCTTGCCATCCTTTACGAGATAGGCGCTGTCCCGGCTGGCAATCATGGTTCCGTCGGGCAGGTCCGTGATCGAACCTTCGATCGGATGGCACTGCTTGGCGCCATTGGCGTTAAGCCTCTCGCCATGCAGGACCAAGTCTATTGCGGGCGCACTCATTGCGGTGGTTCCATTGCCATCCGCCCACGCCGCCTGAAAGGCCTTGGCCCGTTGCCGCTGGCAATAGAAGCAGGGCCGGTGCCCGGCCGCGAGCGCCGTTGCCTCATCGAAGAAGAAGAGTTCAGTCCAGCTTTGCCGCGCCATCACCTCGCGCCGCACGCCCTTGAATTCGCACACGCATATGATCCAGGCACGCGTGGTCCAACGCCTTTTGAGCAATGTGCGAGTGGCAGGATCGTGAATAATGCCGCGATTGCCCATCATCGCGCCGCGATAGGGCACAGCGACAATTTCGCCAAAGGGTGTCACACGGTTTTGCAGGGGCATTTGACGGCTTTCGACTCTGGTGGCCCCATGCTATCGGAGAATTCCAGGCATCGCATCAACAGGCAGGCTTTATGCGCGTTCTCGTCGTTCAGAATTACCAGGATACCGGGCTCGGGCAGGTTGGGCGTGCGCTGGACGAAGCAGGCGCCAGAGCAGACCTGCGCCTGGCCTATCTCGGCGAGCCGCTGCCCGACGATGATTCCGATCATGATGCGCTGATTGTACTCGGCGGCGACCAGAATGCGCGGGCCGATGATACGCACCCCTATCTCCCAGCGCTGGCGCGGCTTACCAAACGGTTCGGAGATGCGGACAAGGCGGTGCTCGGCATTTGTCTCGGCAGCCAGATCATTGCACGCGGCTACGGTGCCGAGAATTTTATCGGTAGCGCGCAGGAGTTCGGCTGGCATGAGGTGACCCGCACGGCTGAAGCCGCTAGCGACCCTGTGCTGTCGTCGGTTCCGGAACGCTTTCCCATCTTCCACTGGCACAGCGATACATTCTCCCTGCCGCTCCATGCCGCGCATCTCGCCTCAAGCGTCGTCACGCAATACCAGGCTTTTCGCATTGGCCGCGCGGTCTACGGCATCCAGTTTCATTTCGAAGCGGATACTGGCCTTGTCGAGGATTGGCGGCACGTGTTCCACGATCAGATCGCGGCCAACTATCCGGAATGGTTGAGCAATTACAAGACCAACGTCGACCGGGATGGGACGAAAGCCGATGCTGCAGGGCTCGCTCTTGCGCGCGCCTGGGTGGCGTTGATTTAGTCGCTGATCGCCATTTCGTTGCAACTCTGCAACAGGCCCAGCGAGAATCGTTCGCCACCCTGCGATTCCTATGGAACGTGTCTTCGATTCACTAGTTGGTAAGCAATGTGTCCTGTAGTGGCCGCACTGGTTAACTGGCATGAAGCCAGGCCAACACGCAATGGAAGCGCCCCAAATGACCACCAAGAGTGCTGCACTTTTGACCGCCGTAATGCTCTCAGCCATCCTGTTCATGGGTGCCGGGCTGTTTTCGGTCGATGCCGGTGGACATGCTGTCTCAAGCGATGGCTACGGCGTAAGCACCCCGTCGCGCTAAGCGTCGCTGGCTGTTTCCAGCAGAAACTTTCTGTTTCCGTCGATCATGATCGCGCTGAGACGGCCGCTGGCAAAGGCGCCAGTATCGACGTTGATGCGATTCAGCCGGACATCCACGTCGTCGACGGGGGTGTGGCCGTGGACGATGACTTTTGAGTAGAGGCTCGGGTGATTGAGGAATTCTCCGCGGATCCAGATCAGGTCGTCCGGATCCTGGTCATCGAGATCGATCCCCGGCCGAATGCCGGCGTGGCAAAAGAAGAAATCGCCGAAAACCATTGATCGGGGCAGGCCGCGCAGAAACTGGACGTGCGACGACGGAATGGCTTTGGCAAACGCCTTCCATCCTGCCGCGACGGAAGCTGCGTCGCTGAAGTCGATATCGATTCCGTATGAGAGAGCCGTCTGGCGGCCGCCATTACCGGCAAAAAGCCCGAAGGCATCGCCAGTTTCGAGAAATTCGAGCAAACCGATATCGTGATTGCCCGCAAGGGCAAGCATCCGTTCTGAATCCCCGGTGGCACGCACCAGCAGATCCAGCACTTGCCTGGATTGTGGTCCCCGATCGGTATAATCGCCGAGATGAATGACCACCCAGTCAGCTAGCGGCAATTTCTCATTCTCCGCAGCGATCAACCGGTGCATGGCTTGCAACAGGTCGAATCGCCCATGCACATCACCGATGGCATAAATGCGCAATCCTTCCGGGCCGCACGCCTGATCGAAGTCGATTGTCGTCATTTCGTATCCAACTCGCGCTGGTTGCGCCGCATACGTGACACGTCCTGCCATGCGCCGCTGCGCGATGCCTCTCTTTGCGCCTCCTCGATAAAGTCGATGTGCTGGTGGACGGCAGCGCGCGCTCCAACAGGGTCCGAGGCCAAGATCGAAGCGGCTATCGCCCGATGTTGTTCGAGCAGCTTTTCACGCGCGCCCGGAAAACCGTAAATCACGGTCCGGTTGTAGAAAACGTCATCTGCCAGCAGGCGGTAGCAGGAGCGAAGCGTGTGCAGCAGAATGATATTGTGCGCGCATTCGCCTATGGCGTTGTGCAGTTCGACGTCGAGTTCAGCTTCCCGCTTGAAATCATTGGTCCGGTAGGCCTCATCCATCGCTGCCATGATACGCCTGAGCATGAGGCGGTCGTCCTCGGTCACCCGCCGCGCCGCATAATCCGCCGCAACGCTCTCGATTTCGCGGCGATATTCGAGATAGTCGGCTGCCGCCTTGCGATGGCTGGAGATGAGATCCATCATCGGCTTGGAAAACACCTCGCCAATGACATCGGCGACGAAGGTGCCGCCACCATGCCGTGTCACAAGGAGCCCCTTGGCTTCCAGCAGTTTGAGGGCATTGCGCAGGATCGGTCGCGAGACGTCGAATTGCACTGAGAGATCGCGCTCGCCGGGCAGACGATTCCCCACGCGCAATATCCCTTCCAGTATGAGCGTCTCGATCTGGCCGACGATGTCATCAGCGGTGCGAGATGACTGAATGGGAGCGAAGATGGGGCTGCTCATGAATGAATCGGTCCGCTGAACTATTACGAGCACAGCGTAGCGGCAAAGAGCGAAACTGGTCAATTAAATGATCCAGTTGCGCGGGCGGGGCAGAGTCTTATTTGCCGCAGCAATGGGTGCGAGAAACTGTTGAAAGCTCGGCCCGTTTTAGTCACGATCCGGTCGCAGGTTAGGGGCCGGTCAGGGGACAATGGGGAAAAGATTAAAGCCAGTCGCAGCAATTGCACAGCCAATCGCATCGATCCCGGGCGGCGTCATGGGATTTCCAGCGCACCCGGAGCGTGCCATTGCGCTGGGCGAAGTCCATGCCCGGCCTTATCCGCTGGTTGACACGCCGCGCCTGCTTATCCAGCTGGCTTTCATGACCGAGGGCGGTTCGACTGTCGACCACGCTGTGCTGGCAGAACTCAGCCGCAGCATCGGCATTGCTCCGCCAGCCCGCGATGCACGTCATCACGTCATGCCCTGGGGCAATGGCACTTTGCGCTGGGAACGCCACACGGAATTCTCGACCTATCTTTGGGAAGGTCCAATGCCCCGCAGCGGGAGCGTTGCCCAGCATCCTTTCGGCCACGGATTCAATCCGCCGGGAACGGTAATCGATGGCGTGCGGCTCGAGATCATCAAAAAGGACCAGAATGCACTCGCTTTGATCAGCGAGTTCGATCCGGCGAGCCTGTGTTACAGCGATGTTGAGGGCGGCCTTGCCTCGATCGTCACCGATTTCCGCCAGGATCGCGATGGGTTGACGCGTATTTTGATTCTTGACAATGGGCTGTCGCCTGCCCGCGCTGGAGCCCTGTCGCAGCGGGTCATCGAAATCGAAACCTACCGGACGCTGGCGATGCTCGGTCTGCCGCTGGCGCATTCGCTGTCGCCGCGCATACGGCGTATCGAGGATCGGCTCGCCGGGCTCACCAATGAGATGCGCGACGCTACCTCCGACAGCCACAAATTGCTCGATGAGCTGACATCGCTTGCAGCGGAACTCGAAGCCGATGCGGCATCCAGTCTCTACCGTTTTGGGGCGAGCCGCGCCTATAACGGCATCGTGCTGGAGCGGCTGGCAGCGCTACAGGAAGAACCGGTGACCGGATACGAAACCTGGGGTGCCTTCATCCAGCGGCGCATGGCGCCGGCCATGCGCACCTGCCGTTCGGTCAGCGGGCGTCAGGAAAGCCTGTCGGAAAAGCTGTCGCGCGCTGCAACCCTGTTGCGCACCTCTGTCGATGTCGAGCTGGAGCGGCAGAACCGGGACCTGCTGACGTCGATGAACAGGCGCGCGCAATTACAGTTGCGTTTGCAGCGGACGGTCGAAGGGCTGTCGGTCGCGGCGATTTCTTACTACGTGGTCGGCCTGTTCTACTACCTGGCGAAAGGTGCCGAGACCTATTTGCCGGACCTGCATGCTTCGGTTCTGACAGCGATCTTCGTGCCGATCGCCATTCTCGCCATGTGGTACATCGTCAAATCCATTCGCACGTCACACGCTGATGATTGATTAATTGCGGTCCCAAGGGGGAACCGGGCCGTAAAGGGCTGCCAGATAATCGATGAACAGCCGCACTTTGGCCGGCAGGAATTGGCGCGAGGGATAGACTGCGTAGATGGCGATGTTGCGTGATGCAGCATAATCGCCAAGCACGCGGACGAGCAGGCCTGACGCAAGCTCCGGCCCGATATCCCAGGTCGAGCGCAAGGCAATGCCGAGCCCGCCAAGTACCGCTTCACGCACGACCTCGCTTGAATTCGTCAGCAATGGACCGGAAGGCCGCCAGACGACCGCGCCATAGGGCCCGACGAGCCGCCACGGGTCACCATTATGGGCGGCAAGACAAATGTGGTTTTCAAGGTCGGAGAAGGATTTTGGAACACCATGCTCGGCAACATAGCGCGGCGAGGCAACCAGAAATCGTTCGACCGGAGCAAGCTTGCGCGCAACGAGACTGGAATCGGAAAGCTCTGCGATGCGGATCGCGAGATCGTAACCCTCACCGACAATATCGACGAACTCGTCGGCGAGCACGAGGTTGACGGCAAGGTCCGGATTGGCGCGCATGAAGGGCTCAAGATGCGGAGCGATATGCATGCGGCCGAACGTCGTCGGCACCGCGACCTTCAACATCCCATGTGCCTGATCGGAGCGGCGCGACACGAAAGCCTCCGCTTCTTCAACGCCGGCGAGGATAGCGAGAACCCGTTCGTAATAGCCTTGGCCGGTTTCCGTCAGGGCGATCTGCCGCGTCGTTCGCTGCAGGAGCCGTGTGCCGAGCCGTTCCTCCAGACGTCGCAATCGCTTGGAGACGACGGCGGGTGACAGGCCAAGCTCGCGCCCAGCTGCCGACATGCTCCCGGCGGAGACGACGCGCGCAAATACTTCCATGTCGTTGAATTCGCTCATGGGCGCACTCTCAACGGCGGGCGAAAAACGTCAAGCCCCGATTGCTGGAGGAAGGACCATACTTTAGAGTATTTACAGACCCAAAGCGCGAGAGGTAAAGATAGTTTACCAGTTGACGTGATGCGCTGGCGGAGGGAGGCTTGATGTCCGGATTGCGGATGCCGAAAAGCGATGCGGCGACCATGGCGCGGCGCGCGGATATCGCCGCGGCGCTGCGAGCTATTGTTCCCGGCGAAGGCGTCGTTGACGTGACCAATGAAATGCGCGCCTTTGAGTCCGATGCACTCACTGCCTATCGGCAATTGCCGCTCGTTGTCGTCCTGCCGCAAACGGTGGCGCAGGTTTCGCGCGTTCTCAGATATTGCCATGAAAACAATGTGAAGGTCGTGCCGCGCGGCTCCGGAACGTCACTGTCGGGCGGCGCCCTGCCGCTGGAAGATGCGGTGCTCCTGGTCATGTCCCGTTTCAACCGCATCCTGGAAATAGATTACCCGAACCGCGTTGCCGTGGTGCAGCCCGGCGTTACAAATCTCGGGATTACCACGGCCGTCGAGCATGAGGGTTTCTATTACGCGCCCGATCCTTCGTCGCAGATCGCCTGCTCGATCGGCGGCAATGTCGCCGAGAATTCAGGCGGGGTGCACTGCCTGAAATATGGCTTGACTGCAAATAATGTGCTGGGGATCGAGATGGTGCTGATCACTGGCGAGGTGGTCCGCCTCGGCGGCAAGCATCTCGACAGCGAGGGTTATGATCTTCTCGGGCTGATGACGGGCTCCGAAGGACTGCTCGGGGTTGTCACCGAAGTTACAGTGCGCATCCTGCAAAAGCCGACGACGGCGCGTGCTCTCATGGTCGGGTTCCCGACGAGCGAGGAAGCCGGACAATGCGTTGCCGACATCATCGCAGCCGGGATCATTCCGGGCGGCATGGAGATGATGGACCGCCCCGCCATCCACGCCGCCGAGGATTTCGTCCATGCCGGCTATCCGCTCGACGTGGAAGCCCTGCTCATTATCGAGCTGGATGGGCCCGTGGTCGAGGTCGATCACCTGATTGCCATGGTCGAGGCGATCGCCAGGAAGAACGGTGCAACGACCTGCGTGGTCTCGCAAAGCGAGGAGGAACGTATGGTGTTCTGGGCGGGACGCAAGGCGGCCTTTCCAGCGGTCGGGCGAATTTCGCCCGACTATCTTTGCATGGACGGCACCATTCCGCGCAAGGAACTGCCGAAGGTTTTAGCCGGCATGCGCGACCTTTCCGAGAAATATGGGCTTCGCGTCGCCAACGTCTTTCATGCCGGCGATGGCAATCTGCATCCACTCATCCTCTACGATGCCAATATCCCGGAAGAACTGCACAAGGCGGAGAACTTCGGCGCCGACATATTGCGCCTTTGCGTCAAGGTCGGGGGCGTTCTGACCGGTGAACACGGCGTTGGTGTGGAGAAGCGCGATCTGATGCCGGAAATGTTCAACGAGACCGATCTGAACCAGCAAATCCGGGTCAAGTGCGCGTTTGACGACAAGCATTTGCTCAATCCGGGCAAAGTCTTCCCGCAATTGCATCGCTGTGCCGAGCTTGGCCGCATGCATGTGCACCGGGGTAAGGTTCCGTTTCCCGACATTCCGAGATTCTAGATTGACCATCTTCCAACCAAAGACTGAGGACGAAGTCGTCGAGGCGGTGCAATGGGCGCTGGCCGAACAGGCGCCTGTGGAAATCGTCGGCCAAGGTTCCAAACGCGATCTCGGCCGGCCATTGCAGACGGAACATACGCTCGCTCTGGCTGACTATACCGGTGTCACGCTCTACGAGCCGCATGAGCTGGTGCTAAGCGCGAAGGCAGGGACCACGATTGCCGAGCTTGAAGCGCTCCTTGCCGCCAATGGCCAGGCCTTCCAGTTCGAGCCGATGGATTACGGGCCGCTCTTCGGGCAAATAGCGGGACAGGGCAGTCTTGGCGGCCTGCTCGCCACCAATCTCTGCGGGCCGCGCCGGCTGAAATCCGGCTCCGCCCGCGATCACGTGCTTGGCGTCCGAGTCGTCTCGGGGCGGGGCGAATTGTTCAAATCCGGTGGGCGCGTCGTCAAGAATGTCACCGGCTATGACCTGTCGAAAGGCATGGCCAATTCCTGGGGCACGCTCGGGATTGCGACGGAGATAACCTTCAAGGTTTTGCCGGCACCCGAAACCGAAACGACGCTGGTCATCCGCGGGCTTGCCGACGACCAGGCAGCGCGCGCCATGGCGATCGCCATGGGCTCAAACGGAGAGGTCGCCTCCGCAGCGCATCTTCCCGGCAATGTGGCGGGCCGCGTCATCGATGGCATACTCAACGGCGAGGCATCGACCCTGCTGCGCCTTGAAGGTTTCGCACCCTCGGTTGCTGACCGCGCCACCATGCTGAAAAGCCTGCTGGCGTCGGCCCGAGAGATCGATGCGATCTCAGGCGAAACGTCGCGCAGACTTTGGCAGGAAATCCGCGACGTCATCCCGTTCGCCGATCGCACTGAAAGGCCGGTTTGGCGAGTTTCGATGGCGCCGATGGAGGGTTACAAGCTTGTGGCCTCTTTGCGCATGGGCGCTGCTGTCGATGCTTATTATGATTGGCAGGGCGGGCTTGTCTGGTTGCGCATGGAGGGCGAGCCGGAGGACGAAGCCGTACGGACCCTCGTCGGCAAGTATGGCGGCGGCCACGCGACGCTGGTGCGCGCGCCGGCGAGCGTCCGTGCCGCCGTGCCCGTGTTCGAGCCGCAGCCCGCGCCGCTTGCCGCGCTGTCGAAGCGGCTCAAACAGCAGTTCGATCCAAGCGGGATTCTGAACCCCGGCCGCATGGTTGCAGGAGTATAGCGTGCAAACCAATTTTACCCCCGAGCAGCTCCTCGAACCGGGCGTCGCCGAATCCGAAAAGATCCTGCGCAAATGCGTGCATTGCGGGTTTTGCACTGCGACCTGTCCGACCTATGTGACGCTCGGCAATGAGCTCGACAGTCCGCGCGGGCGCATCTACCTGATCAAGGACATGCTGGAGAATGGCCGAGCCGCCGACGCGCAGATCGTCAAGCACATCGATCGCTGCCTCTCTTGCCTTGCCTGCATGACGACCTGCCCGTCGGGCGTCAACTACATGCACCTGGTCGACAATGCCCGCGCCCATATAGAGAAGACCTATAAGCGTCCCTTGATGAACCGCCTGACGCGCGCTCTGCTTGCCTTAGTCCTGCCGTACCCGAAGCGTTTTCGACTGGCACTCAACCTTGCGAAACTTGGTCGACCCTTCGCGCCTCTGCTCGGATCGGCGCCAGTGTTGAAGCCACTTGCCGCGATGCTTGAACTGTCGCCCAGGTCCATCCCGGCTAAATCGCGCTTTGCCGAGCCGGGTCTGCACAAACCGAAGGCGGAAAAGAAGGGCAGGGTGGCGCTGCTTACGGGTTGTGCCCAGCCGGTGCTCAAACCCGGCATCAACGAAGCGACGATCCGGTTGTTGACCCGGCTCGGCATTGAAGTCGTTCTGCCGAGGGGCGAGGGCTGCTGCGGCGCGTTGGTGCATCATATGGGCCGCGAAGAAGATGCGCTCGCCGATGCCCGCCGCAATGTCGATGCCTGGACCGGGGAACTCGACACAGGGGGGCTCGATGCGATCATCATCACCGCGTCCGGCTGCGGCACGACGATCAAGGACTATGGCTACATGTTGCGGCTTGACGCGGCCTATAAGGCCAAGGCCGCGCGGGTTTCGGCTTTGGCGAAGGACATCACCGAATATCTGGTGACACTCGACCTGCCTGCGCCCGCGCAACCATCCGGACTGACCGTGGCCTACCATTCCGCCTGCTCGATGCAGCATGGCCAGAAGATCACGCGGCAGCCCAAGGATCTTCTGAAAGCAGCGGGATTTGTTGTCAAGGACCCTGCCGAAGGGCACCTGTGCTGCGGGTCCGCAGGCACCTATAACATCATGCAGCCGGAGATCGCCCGCACGCTGCGCGATCGCAAGGTCAGGAATATCGAGGCGACAGGCGCCAGCCTCATCGCAACAGGCAATATCGGCTGTATCACCCAGATTGCGGGCGGCTCAAAACTGCCGATCGTCCACACGGTCGAATTGCTGGATTGGGTCTATGGCGGGCCGAAACCCGAAGGCGTGCCGTCATCCCGGCCAGCCCTACAGGCGGCCGAGTAAAGAAAAAGGGCAGCGGCTCTGGACTGGACCGAGCCGCTGCCCGTTCCCGGCACCGCCCCCACGGTGCCGGCCCCCACTAACTCTTATCTTACGACGACTTTCGTGCCGACGTTGACTTTCTGATACAGATCGATGACGTCCTCGTTTCGCATGCGGATACAGCCGCTCGATACTGCGTGCCCAATCGTCCACGGGGCATTGGTGCCGTGGATGCGGTAGAGTGTCGAGCCGAGGTAGAGTGCGCGCGCGCCCAGCGGATTGGCAATTCCGCCCTCCATGTGGGCGGGAATGTAATGACCCTTTTGCGCTTCGCGCTCGATCATGTCCGCTGGTGGATACCAGTCAGGCCACTCGGCCTTGCGGCTGACCGCGTTGGTGCCGGACCAGCCAAAGCCCTCCTTGCCGACGCCGACGCCATAGCGCTGCGCCTGTCCATTTGCCTCGACGAGGAAGAGGAAACGCTGCGATGTGTCGATGACAATGGTGCCCGGCTGCTCCGGGCCGTCATAGGCAACGGTCTGCGGCAGGAACTGCGGATCCATCGCCCGCTTTCTCGGCTGGTCCTCGCCTGCCGGCGGTTCAGGGCGCTGGAAGCCGACTTCACGGGCAGCGGGATTTGCGACCTGCCGGTTCCGGCGCGGTAATGTCGAACCCGTCCGCGGCTCACTGAACACCACATAGCCGCGCGGGTTGACGGGCGAACCTACCGGTCTTGCACGCAACTGCATCACCCACGGCGCCGACAGGTCCGGGCTCATGACCACTGGCGGCTTGGTCGCATAGCGGTCGCTCGCCATCACGCTCGGCACCGTGGCTGCCATAAACAAGGATGCAAGAACGAAGTATGCGGACTTCATTTCAAAGGGTCTCTGGAACTCTCCTGACAGGATTTGTCAGTTTTCGGATTGAGTTTGCCTGCTGGCGGGTAGAAAAAAGTGAATCGGAATCAATAAAATGCAATTCAATGCCGAAACCGTCCGGTGTGGTTACCGGCGAGTTTCGAAAAACAGTTAACGGTACGAAAGAGACGGGCGCGATGCAAGATGGTGATCTGCCAAAAACCGGATTGATAACGGACGAGCATGGCGAGACGCGCTGCTTCTGGCCCGGCACGCTGCCTGAGTATGTCCACTATCACGACCATGAATGGGGAAGGCCCGTCACCGACGATACGCGCCTGTTCGAGAAGATCTGCCTCGAAGGATTCCAGTCGGGCCTTTCCTGGCTCACCATCTTGCGCAAGCGGGAAAACTTCCGCAAGGCATTTGACGGTTTCGATTATCACCGGATCGCGCGCTATGGCGAAAAGGATGTGGACCGGCTTCTCGCCGATGCCGGTATCATCCGCCATCGCGGCAAGATCAACTCGGCCATCAACAATGCCAGACATGCCATCGAGCTCGTGAAGGAAACCGGATCGCTCGCAGCCTATTTCTGGCAGTTCGAGCCGCCGGCGGATGAGCGCCCGAAGGTCGTCGATTACCCTGCGCTGATTGCGAACCCCACCTCACCCACCTCGATCCGCCTTTCCAAGGACCTCAAGAAGCGCGGCTGGTCGTTTGTGGGCCCCACGACCATGTATGCGCACATGCAGGCGATGGGCCTCGTCAATGACCATATCGAAGGTTGTAAGTGCCGCGAGGAGATCGAGAAACTGCGTTTGGGTTTCAAGCGGCCCGCCGTGGCTTCATAGAGTCGCGCGCACGGTCATCAATCCTTGCCCTTGAAGGCTCGATAAGCTAGAGGCTGTTACGGATTTCATGGGGCTATGCCATAGGCCATGATACCCCCTGGGCTGCCGCCCATCTCCCCCGCAAGGGGGNNGGGGGGTGGATGGCACAGCCCCTCTTTTGGTAGCGGTTTCATTAAGGTATCGGATTAGCATCATGACGACGAAGGCAGACAGGGTAAAAGCGCGGCTGCCGCGCGGTTTTGTGGACCGCGCACCGGACGATCTGCGTGCTGCCGAAAAAATGATGGCCGAGATCCGCAAGGTCTATGAGCTCTATGGCTTCGAGCCTGTAGAGACGCCACTCATCGAATATACCGACGCGCTTGGCAAGTTCCTGCCCGATCAGGACCGGCCCAATGAGGGTGTGTTCTCGTTCCAGGACGATGACGAGCAGTGGCTGTCGCTGCGCTATGACCTGACCGCGCCGCTGGCGCGCTATGTCGCCGAGAATTTCGAGAGCATCCCGAAGCCCTATCGCAGCTATCGCGCCGGCTGGGTCTTCCGTAATGAGAAGCCCGGCCCGGGCCGCTTTCGTCAGTTCATGCAATTCGACGCCGACACTGTCGGCGCGCCTTCCGTCTCGGCGGATGCGGAAATGTGCATGATGATGGCCGACGTCATGGAAGCACTGGGCATCAAGCGCGGCGACTATGTGATCCGCGTCAACAACCGTAAGGTGCTCGATGGTGTGCTGGAGGCGATCGGCCTTGGCGGCGATGACAAGGCGGGTCAACGCCTGACCGTGCTGCGTGCGCTCGACAAGCTCGACAAGTTTGGTCCCGATGGGGTGCGCGAACTTCTCGGCAAGGGCCGTCGTGACGAGAGCGGCGATTTCACCAAGGGCGCCGAACTTAGCGATCTCCAGGCATCATACTTATTGGCCGTAATTTTGGGGCAGCCATATCTGGATGCGGGGCGAACCTCCGAAGTTGACCGTTGGAATGAGGCCCTGGGTTCAAACGTGGCGCACCAAGGTTTCGCCGAGCTTGATGATATCCACCATCTTGTGGTGGCGGCGGGTTATGAGGGGCGTGTCAAGATCGATCGATCGGTCGTACGCGGTCTGGAATATTACACCGGCCCCGTTTTTGAAGCCGAATTGACCTTCGATGTCACCAACGAGAAGGGTGAGAAGGTGGTGTTCGGCTCGGTTGGCGGCGGTGGGCGCTATGACGGTCTTGTCTCGCGGTTTCGCGGCGAGCCCGTACCGGCGACCGGTTTTTCCATCGGCGTTTCGCGTCTGATGACAGCGTTGAAAAACCTCGGTAAGCTCGACACGTCCGACAATATCGGCCCGGTCGTCGTTCTTGTCATGGATCGCGACACGCCAAGCCTCGGCCGCTATCAGAAGATGGTTTCGGATCTTCGCCAGGCTGGCATCCGCGCCGAGATGTATCTTGGCGGCTCCGGCATGAAGCCGCAAATGAAATATGCCGATCGGCGCGGCGCGCCTTGCGTGATCATCCAGGGGTCGCAGGAACGCGAAAATGGCGAAGTGCAAATCAAGGATCTGATCGAAGGCGCCCGGCTATCCGCAGAAATTGAAGACAATGTGACCTGGCGCGAGAGCCGCCCGGCGCAGATCACTGCCAAGGAAAGCGAGCTCGTGGCCGAGGTACGCAAGATACTCGAGGCACAGGCCGAGGATCGCGCCAAGATTGCCGGGGCAAGCTAATTCATATGCTGGTGCTTGCGATACCCCCCTCCGGGCTGCCGCCCATCTCCCCCACAAGGGGGGAGATCGAATTGACAGTGGCGCTGCGCCCATCTCTAACCGGTCGCATTTATTCGAGACGCTTAATACGGCTGATCTCCCCCCTTGTGGGGGAGATGTCCGGCAGGACAGAGGGGGGTGAAAGACGCCCATCCGTGGGGATGGTGCGTTGACCGCCTCGCGCGCCCCCGCATTTTCCGCAGAACTCGCCGCGCTGATTGCGGGGCGCGATGCGGAGCTTGTCGATATTCCGGTGATCCAACCGGCCGACCAGTTTCTGGATATGGCCGGCGAGGATTTGCGTCGCCGCATTTTTCTGACCGAAAACGAGAACGGTCAGAGCCTGTGCCTGCGACCCGAATTCACCATTCCGGTTTGCCGCAACCATATCGAGCGCAATGCCGCGACGCCGAAACGCTATGCCTATCTTGGTGAAGTGTTTCGCCAGCGCCGCGAAGGTGGCAACGAGTTTTTCCAGGCCGGTATCGAGGATCTCGGCGATGCCAATCGGGCGAGGGCAGACGCGCGCTCGCTTTCCGATGCGATCGCCGCCATTCGCCTTGTCGCGCCGCGCGTCGAACTCGAAACACTGCTCGGGGATCAGGCAATCTTCGAGGCCGTGCTCGCCGCGCTCGGCCTGCCGCGCGGCTGGCAGAAGAAGCTTGCCCGCGCCTTCGGCAATCCGGGCCAGTTGAAGAGCCTGCTCGAGGACCTTTCCTCCGACCGCCAGAACGGCTCGCTGCCAGATCGCCTTGGCGCGCTGGTTGCCAAGGGCGATGAAGCCGGGTTGGCCGCTGAACTGGAACAGGACATGCAGAAGGCGGGTATCTCGCCTGGTGCCGGTCGCGCGCCAATCGAAATCGCGCGCCGCTTGATCGAGAAGGCCAATCTCGCCTCGGTCAAACTGCCCGCAAGGACGATCCAGGCTCTGGAGAATTTCCTCGCCATCCGCGTTCCCTTGCAGTCGGCCGCCGGTCATTTGCTGACGTTCGCCCGCGACAACGAATTCGATCTTGGTTTGGCGCTGGAACAGTTCGAAGCGCGTGCCGTCTCGGTTGTCGAGGCCGGTATCGGGCACGAGAACATCATCTATGATGCCGCTTTTGGCCGCCCGCTGGATTATTATACCGGGCTCGTCTACGAGACGCGGGCACTAAGCAATCCCGGTATCGGTGCGATCGTCGGTGGGGGCCGCTATGACCGCCTGCTGACCATGCTCGGCGCCGTCGGCTCGATTCCAGGCGTCGGATTTTCGATCTGGCTCGACCGGCTCGAACAGATCGCGGGAGATGCGCAATGACCATCACATTGGCGCTTCCCTCGAAAGGCCGCCTGAAGGAAAAGGCGCTCGAGGTGCTCGAGAACGCTGGGCTCAGTGTCGTGCTGCCAAAGGACCAGCGCAATTACCGGGCGCAGGTCAAAGGCAACAATCAGATCGATATCCTGTTTCTCTCGGCATCCGAGATCGCGCGCGAGCTCGGCTATGGCAGCGTCGACCTTGGCGTGACAGGGGAGGACCTGATCCGCGAAACCCTGTCTTCTGCCGACGAACGGGTCCAGATCGAGGCCCGGCTTGGCTTTGGTCATGCGGACGTCGTCGTCGCGGTTCCGGAGGTTTGGTACGATGTGTCGACCATGGCCGACCTTGACGATGTCGCTGCCGATTTTCGCCAGCGTCACGGCCGGCGCCTGCGCATCGCCACCAAATACTGGCGGCTGACACAACAGTTCTTCTCGCAAATGCACGGGATTCAGGTTTATCGCATCGTCGAAAGCCTCGGCGCCACCGAGGGGGCGCCCGCTTCGGGTGCCGCCGACATCATCGTCGACATCACCTCGACCGGCTCGACGCTGCGCGCCAACCATCTCAAGATTCTGGAGGATGGTGTGATCCTGAATTCGCAAGCATGTCTGGTTTCATCGCGCAATACCGCTGAAGCGAGCGCGGTCGCAGACCTGTCGGGACGCATTAAGGCAGCACTCATCAAAGCCTGATCCTATCAACTCTCTGTGATTCTGCCGGCATTTGTAACCTTTCCGGCCATCGATACGTATTTCCCTGCAGATACCGAGCTTCCTCGGTATAATGGCAGCGGGAGTTTAGAGATGATGACACGTCGAACACTGTTTGGCGGCGCGATCGCCGGGCTGGGTGCCCTGGTGGCAACGCGATTTGCACATGCGCCGAGGGCCGAGGCGGCCGGTTCATTCGAAGTCGAACACACCGATGCGGAATGGAAAAAACTGCTGACGCCCGAACAATATTACGTCTTGCGCGAGGAAGGCACGGAGCGGCCCTTCACCAGCCCGCTCAACCATGAAAAACGCAAAGGTGTTTTCACCTGCGCCGGCTGTGACCTGCCGCTTTTCGATTCCGATACCAAATTCGACAGCGGCACGGGTTGGCCGAGTTTCTGGCTGCCGATCAAGGGTGCGGTTAATGAGACCTCGGATTCATCCTTCGGTATGACCCGCACGGCTGTCGAATGCCATCGCTGCGGCGGCCATCTCGGTCATGTCTTTGACGATGGACCAAAGCCGACGGGGCTGCGCTACTGTATGAACGGCGTTGCGCTCAATTTCAAACCTGTAGCTGCTTAAGCATGCAAAGGATCAAGCCTATGAGGTTCCATCATCTTCTGCTGGCCACCGCACTCCTTTTGACACCGGGCTTCGCCCTGGCCGGCGAAACCGTAACAATGGTTCCGCCTCCCGCCGTCGACCAGGCGGCTACTGACAAGTCCGAGACCATTGTTCTCGCCGGTGGCTGTTTCTGGGGTGTCCAGGGCGTTTATCAGCACGTAAAGGGCGTAACGAGCGCCGTATCCGGTTATTCTGGCGGCAAAAAGGATGCAGCAAGCTATGAGATTGTCAGCGGCGGAGATACCGGCCATGCAGAGTCGGTGAAGGTGACGTTCGATCCCAAGGTCGTAAGCCTCGGAAAAATCCTGCAGGTCTATTTCTCCGTCGCCCATAATCCAACCGAACTCAATCGTCAGGGTCCGGATTCCGGAACGCAATACCGCTCGGCGATCTTTACCACTAGCGCTGATCAGGAGAAGATTGCAAAGGCCTATATCGCACAGCTCGACAAGGCGAAGGCCTATCCCGACCCAATTGTTACGAAAGTCTCGTCGCTGGATCAGTTCTACCCTGCCGAAGCCTATCACCAGGACTATGCGACGCTGCATCCATCGCAGCCCTACATTGCTTATTATGATCTGCCGAAGATCGCGAACCTTAGTAAGCTCTTCCCGCAAGAGTACCGCTCGAAGCCGGTGCTGGTGAGCGAAGCCAATACATCGAATTGAGAATAACATAATAAAAAAGGCCGCTCGATGCGGCCTTTTTCAATCGTAATCGATCTGATGTCAGCCGCGCTTGGCGTCGACCGAAAGCGCTCCCGCGCCATACTGGGCGAGGACGAAGAAGCCGCCCGCGATCGCGAGGTTCTTGAAGAACTGGGTACCTTCGAATGGCGAGAAATGGCCAACGAAGGCAGCGGCAATGGTGAAGAGGCCGAGCAGCACCGCGGCGTAACGGGTCTGGAAGCCGACGAGAACGGCAAGGCCGCCGAGGAGTTCCACCAGGCCGACAATGACAGCGGTGATGGTTGGCAATGGCAGGCCCTTCGAGGCGAAGTATCCGGCGGTGCCGGCAATGGCAGTCAGCTTGCCGAAGCCAGCTGGGATAAACAGGATCGAAAGCAGTACGCGGCTGATCAGCGTGACTATGGCATTGTTGGACATAGGGAAGACGTCTCCAGGGTTTGTCGTAACAGCCCAATAGCTAAAACTGATTGTCAAACAAAGCCACTAATTTCTCTACAGATTGTTCACAGTAAAATGATTTTCCAACTCACGCCGGCGCAATCATGCGTTCTGGACGAACCAGACGATCGTAATCCTCTGCCGAGACATGACCGCTGGCGAGCGCTTCCTCGCGCAATGTCGTGCCGTTCTTGTGCGCGGTCTTGGCAATTTTAGCAGCGTTGTCATAACCGATTGCCGGAGCGAGCGCGGTGACGAGCATCAGCGAGCGCTCGAGCAGATCCTTGATGCGGACTTCATCCGCCTCGATACCTTCGACGCAATTGTCGGCAAAGGAAACCATGGAATCGGCAAGAAGACGGATCGACTGGAGAACGTTGAGCGCGATGACCGGCTTGAACACGTTGAGTTCGAAATGGCCCTGGCTAGCGGCAACGGTCACGGTGGTCTGGTTGCCGAATACCTGCGTGGCGACCATGGTCAATGCCTCCGCCTGGGTCGGGTTGACCTTGCCCGGCATGATCGACGAACCCGGTTCGTTTTCCGGCAGTTTCAACTCGCCAAGCCCGGAACGCGGACCGGAGCCAAGGAAGCGGATATCGTTGGCGATCTTGAACAGATCAGTGGCGAGAGCATTGAGGCTGCCATGGAAGTTGGCCAGCGCCCCTTGGCTGGCGAGCGCCTCGAATTTGTTCGGGGCGGTCTTGAAGGGCAGGCCGGTAATGTCCGACACGGCTTCAGCAAAGCCGGTATCGAAGCCAACGGGCGCGTTGAGGCCGGTTCCAACCGCCGTGCCACCCTGTGCCAGCAGGAACACGTCGGCGAGGCCCTGTTCAATGCGCTTGCGTGCGAATTCGAGCGCGGCGCGATAGCCGGAGAACTCCTGACCAAGCGTTACCGGGGTCGCGTCTTGGGTATGCGTACGGCCGATCTTGATGATGTCGGCAAAGGCCTTCTCTTTCTTGGCAAGCGCCTCTGTCAGATGATCGAGGGCAGGGTAGAGCCGCTTCGTCGTCTCCATAGCCGTTGCGATATGGATCGCGGTCGGGAACGTGTCGTTGGACGACTGGCTCATATTGACGTGATCGTTCGGATGAACCGGCTTCTTCGAACCCTTCGTTCCACCCAGCATCTCGATGGCGCGGTTGGAAATGACTTCGTTGGCATTCATGTTCGACTGGGTGCCGGAACCCGTCTGCCAGACGACGAGGGGGAAATGATCGTCAAGCTTGCCTTCGATGACTTCTTCGGCGGCGACAGTGATGGCGCGGCCAATCACTTCGTCGATTTTGCCGAGTGCGAGGTTCGTTTCCGCAGCGGCGCGCTTGGCGATACCGAGGGCCCGCACCAGTGGAACGGGCATCCTTTCGCCGCCGATCTTGAAATTATGCAGCGACCGTTCGGTCTGCGCGCCCCAGTATTTGTCAGCAGCGACTTCGATGGGACCAAAAGTATCTGTCTCGGTACGGGTAGAACTCATCGTGTAAATTTCCTGGTGGGAGTTGGCATGAGCACTACTGCGAAGCTCCCCGGGAGGCAAGGTTCGCGAGGCAAATGTTGGAATGGAATTCACGCCGTCTTGGGATAAAATCGATTAGACGTAGGGAAGCCGAGAGCCCTCTGCAATTTAGTGAGACTAGCACGCTAACCTTTGAATACCACTTCCCGGTGATACTTTAAAAACTGATGGTGCGGGCGATCCTCATGCCTTTTAGGCAGTCTTAGCTGAAGATCTACATTCAAAAGTCTCTGAACAGTGTCAGGAACTGAATGTCTTGCGATAAGTAGGCCGTAGTCATCATCGATAGATACTAGTCCCCGATCGAACATCCAATGCATTGTTCCTGATAGCGCTAGACCATTGCGGACGCTGTCAGGGCCGCTATCGATCACTGGCCTAATATGCGCAGCTTGAACTTCAGAACGTCCGCCGCCGTTGATGAGTTTTAAACCAGTCATTGCGCACGTATCTTAGTAAGCATTCTTGATTGCGGCTGAAAAGGCGCGGTCTCGGAAAGGTCGTTGTATGATCTGGGTTACCATCCTTCGGGGTTGAGTTTCTGGTTCAAAATAAGCTTGGGATTCCCCGAACCCGAGCGGAGTAGGAGCCGCCTCCGGCACATCCGCAATTCGGGTCCTCTCCCTGAAGCCGAGGACATGGGCAAATCCAGCTTGTAAGATTAGGTCATATTCTTCGTCGGGTATGAGTCTGATTGCCCGACCAAAGGCACCCTTGTTTGTCGAACCGTCATTTTTGCGGAGCGAACTTTCAAAATAATGGCCCTCTTCTTTAAACGGAACGGGCTCGTCAAATTCAAGAAAGTCCTCGACTATTGCATAGAAATGGTCCGATAACGTGGGGTCCGGAAGGATATGTGTCAGCCTTGCAGTGGCGAAGTATGCCTGACGTCCACCCGAACTTGCGAGATCGGCACTCCGCCGCCTTGGCTCATAATAGAGTATCCAATCACCAACAGCCTGTTCAATCTGCCTCAGATACGTACGCGGGAAATGATAGCGCTCCTCCGGTAGATCATCATACGTGGGATCGATCTTCGTTATCAGTACTGCTTTGGTCATTTTCAAAAACTACGTGCGAGTAACATTATCTGACTAATATTGGCTAGTTCGTGATAATTTTGAACTTGAAAGTTTTGATGTGTGGGGAGGACAATCATGGCCACGCATGAAGCAAGGACCCTTCAGATTTCAATCGGGCGCAACTGGAAGGACGTGTACGATTTTGCCAGTGTGCCGGAAAACCTGCCGCAATGGGCGTCGGGCCTGACATCCGCTTTGCAAAAATCCGGCAATGAATGGCTGGCAGATGGTCCGGCCGGCAAGCTTCGATTGCGGTTCGCAGTTGAGAACCCATTCGGGGTGCTTGATCACTGGGTGGTCACGGAAACAGGCGAGGAAGTCTACATCCCCCTTCGCGTGGTGGCCAATGGAGAGAACTGCGAGTTGATATTCACCCTGTTCCGCCTGCCTGGCATGGATGATGAGAAGTTCGCTGCCGATGTCGCGTGGGTGATGCGCGACCTGCAGGCGCTCAAGGACCTCCTCGAAGCACAACTGATAGAGTGAGTAAAGTCATGGCCCATTCAGGCAAAGACAGGCGTATCGACTATATCGAATTCATCGTGGGCGACATCGCTCGCTCGCGCCGCTTTTATGGGGAGGCCTTCGGTTGGACTTTCACCGATTACGGGCCAAGCTATTGCGAGTTTTCCGATGGCAATCTCAAGGGCGGTTTCACGACAGAGGGTAGTGCCAAACCCGGCGGCGCACTGATTATCCTCTATGCGGATGATCTTCCGGAAGCGCTGAAGAAGGTGGAAGCTGCCGGTGGAAGGATCGTGAAGCCTGTTTATGCTTTTCCCGGCGGCCGGCGGTTTCACTTCGCCGACCCGGACGGATATGAGCTGGGTATCTGGTCGGATAAATAGCCCTTCGATCAACTGGCCGACGTCAGGGCGGCCGCCTTGACGTCGGTGAGGGATGGATCAGGCCGCGCGGGCTGTCTTCAGCGCGTTGGCCCACCATACCAGTTGATCGAGCTGGCTGGTCGCGGCCTCGTTGAGATGCGCGTAGTCGCCAAGCGTCTTCTCACCTTTGATCACGGTGAGATACTCCGGGTAGGCGATATGAACGCCAGTTTTTACCGATGCGGAGCCCATTTCGACGAAAATCAGTCGCAGCTGCTCTATAGCGCGCGCACCGCCAACGCCACCATAGCCCACGAAAGCAACCGGCTTCTGGATGAAGTCGCCAAGGTCGATGGCGTTCTTGAGGACTGCTGTCGGACCATGATTGTACTCAGCCACGATAACCACAAAGCCATCGAATTCGCGCAGCTTCTTCTTCCAGCGTTCCGCCGTCTCGTTCTGAGCGGTGGTAGTGCGTTCCTCACCGAAGAAGTGCATCGGATAGTCGATGAGGTCGAGGATTTCGACCTCGATGTCGCCGCGCTTGCCTGCAAGTTCAGCGACCCATTTGGCAGGATACTCGGCAAAGCGGCCGATGCGCGTACTGCCGACGATGATGCCGATTTTGGCTTTGGACATGTTCAGAAATCCTCTGTCTTGGGGGGTGGTAACCATTGGTGCCCGGCGCTATATAAGTGACTGTTCCAAACCCGCGCAAGGAGGCACTTTTGTGAAACCAGATCACTTTGAGGTAACCTCGGCCTGCAGCGCAGTGCACCACATCCTGGCGCGTGTCGGCGATAAATGGACGGTGCTCGTGGTCAATTATCTCGGCAACAAATCCATGCGTTTCAACGAGTTGAAGCGAACGATCAACGGCATTTCGCAGAAGATGCTGACGAGCACGCTGCGTGGTCTCGAGCGAGATGGATTCGTCACGCGGACCGTTTATCCCACCATCCCGCCGCGCGTGGACTATGAGCTGACCGATCTCGGCCGCGACCTGCTCGTGCCGGTGCGAGCGCTTGGCGACTGGGCCATCAGGAATGAGCAACGGGTCGCCGAAGCGCGGGCAAAGTTCGATACTTCGCACGACGGCTTGGAACAGAAACCGCCGTTTTCCCAGGCTGCCGAATGAGCAGTAGTAGCCGACAGTTTGCGGCGATCGGTGCTGGTGGGTTGGAAACAAGGTTGTCCAGGATGGACGGGTCGTTACCGATTTTCTTCGAAATGCTGCTTCAAAAAATTCAAAGCGACTTTCAAAAGCGGCAGTTCATCGATGACGACGCCCCAAATAATATTGTCAGATAGCTGATGATATTCGTGCCGGAGTATGTTGCCGATCGTGCGCACCTTAATCCATGGAACGTTGGGCCGGAGACCCCGCACATCCTCGGGCAGCGCGCGGCTCGCCTCTGAGATGATCTCGATGCCGCGTTGCACCGCGTGCTTAAGTACCCAAGCTTTTTGGTAATCCAACAGGGATTTGGCAGCGATTGCATTCTGGATGCCGTTGATGGCATCGAGCATGTCATCCAACACATGACGAAAATCGCGCACCACTTCAGATTACACGCAAGGCAGATCGTTCGATCCTGGATTTCAGTTTTGGATGCAGGCTGTCCCTCGTAGTCACGTCCACGCAAACCGCGAGTTTCTCTTCCAGCAGCAATTTAATGCCGATCAAGTCAAATGCGTTGAACCTGCTGGTGGGGTCATAATCGATAAAAAGATCAATATCACTATTTGGCTCTGCCTCGTCACGTGCAGTCGAGCCGAACAGATACAAAGCGGTTGCGCCCATGCTCTTTATGGCATTGGCGTTCTCTTTTAGTTTGCTGATCGCATCCGCTCTTTGCATGGGAATAACTTATATCATGGAACTCGGATTTCCAATGCGGACGTTCCCCCGAAGAATGGCAACAAAAAAGGCGGGTCGAAACCCGCCTTTTCCATATGTCGCTGGGACAGGATTTCTTAGAAGTCCATGCCGCCCATGCCGCCCATGCCGCCGCCGGGCATTGCCGGTGCTGCCGATTCCTTCTTCGGAGCTTCGGCAATCATGGCTTCGGTGGTGACGAGGAGACCGGCAACCGAGGCTGCGTCCTGCAGAGCCGTACGAACGACCTTGACCGGATCAACGATACCGAGCGTGATCAGATCGCCGTATTCGCCGTTGGCTGCATTGTAGCCGTAGGTTTCCTTCTTGTTCTCAAGGATCTTGCCGACAACGATCGAAGCTTCATCGCCTGCGTTCGTTGCGATCTGGCGGGCCGGAGCCTGCAGAGCGCGGCGAACGATGTTGATGCCGGCGTCCTGATCGGCATTGGCGCCCTTGATCGTGAGGGCAGCCGAAGCGCGCAGAAGAGCGACACCACCGCCAGCAACGATACCTTCTTCGACAGCCGCGCGGGTTGCGTTGAGGGCGTCGTCGACGCGGTCCTTCTTTTCCTTCACTTCAACTTCCGTTGCACCGCCAACGCGGATAACGGCAACACCGCCAGCGAGCTTGGCAAGACGTTCCTGCAGCTTCTCGCGGTCGTAGTCCGATGTGGTCTCTTCGATCTGCTGCTTGATCTGGCCGACGCGGGCGTTGATTTCGCCCTTCTTGCCATTACCATCAACAATCGTGGTGTTTTCCTTGGTGATCGACACCTTCTTGGCGCGGCCGAGCATGTCGAGCGTTACGCTTTCGAGCTTGATGCCGAGATCCTCGGAGATGACCTGACCGCCGGTGAGGATGGCGATGTCTTCGAGCATGGCCTTGCGGCGATCGCCGAAACCAGGAGCCTTGACAGCTGCAATCTTCAGACCGCCGCGCAGCTTGTTGACGACGAGCGTAGCAAGCGCTTCGCCTTCGACGTCTTCGGAGATGATGACGAGCGGCTTGGAGGTCTGGACGACAGCTTCGAGAACCGGCAGGAGTGCCTGGAGGTTCGAGAGCTTCTTCTCGTGGAGAAGGATGTAGGCGTCTTCGAGATCAGCAACCATCTTTTCAGGGTTGGTGACGAAGTACGGCGAAAGGTAGCCGCGGTCGAACTGCATGCCTTCGACGACTTCGAGCTCGGTGTCGGCGGTCTTGGCTTCCTCGACGGTGATGACACCCTCGTTGCCGACCTTCTGCATCGCCTTGGCGATCATTTCACCAATTTCGGTTTCGCCATTGGCAGAGATCGTCCCGACCTGGGCAACTTCTTCCGAAGTCTTGATCTTCTTGGCGCTCTTGCCGAGCTGCTTGACAACTTCAGCAACAGCAAGATCGATGCCGCGCTTCAAGTCCATCGGGTTCATGCCGGCTGCAACGGCCTTGCCGCCTTCCTGTACGATTGCCTGGGCAAGAACAGTTGCGGTCGTGGTACCGTCGCCGGCAATGTCGTTCGTCTTCGAAGCGACTTCACGAACCATCTGTGCGCCCATGTTCTCGAACTTGTCTTCAAGTTCGATTTCCTTGGCAACGGTTACACCGTCCTTGGTGATGCGCGGAGCGCCGAAGGACTTATCGATGACAACGTTACGGCCTTTCGGGCCGAGCGTTACCTTGACGGCGTCTGCAAGGATGTTGACGCCGCGCAGCATGCGCTCGCGCGCGTCACGGCTGAATTTTACTTCTTTGGCTGCCATTTTATCTCTCCTGGGATTGAACCCGGTTTGATCTAAATTCGTTGATTGAGGGAAGGTCGGCGATTAGCCGAGGATACCCAGAATGTCGGATTCCTTCATGATCAGCAGGTCTTCGCCGCCGATCTTGACTTCCGTACCGGACCACTTGCCGAACAGGATGAGATCGCCTGCCTTGACATCGAGTGGTACGAGCTTGCCGGCTTCGTCACGAGCGCCGGTGCCAACGGCGATGACTTCGCCTTCCTGCGGCTTTTCCTTGGCAGTATCCGGAATGATGATGCCGCCTGCGGTCTTTGCTTCGGATTCGACGCGGCGTACGACGACGCGGTCATGAAGCGGGCGGAACTTGGTCTTGGCCATGGTTAGAACCCTTGATGTTGGTGTCAAAACGATGTCGCGAACGGCTGCGCCATTCACGTTATTAGCACTCGCCTTGGGTGAGTGCTAACTGGGGCCGGAGATAGTGGGATGGGCTGAAAGAGTCAAGGGAAAGCCGTGCTGAAAATTTGTTCCGTATCCCTTGGACCAGGAAAAGCGGCGACGGCCCGATGCCCCGAGTGTGTCATTGTCCCAGACCAATGTGAAAGCTTGATGACCCTGCCATCCTTCGCCGAAGCTGGACTGCAATTAGATGGGGATTATCAAGGAAACAAGCAGTCAGAGCACGATTCCGCTTTTCAACACATGTGAATAGAGATATCATATATGAATACTGTATTTTTTTATCGACATGTCTGGGAGGACAGATTTTTGAAAGGCGCTATTTCTCCAGTCATATCTTCTGCATTGGCCGCACTTTTGTTGAGCGGCTGTAATGATCAAGATTCTACATCCAAATCCGGGGTACCGGCATCAGTTGCCGGCACTACGCTTACGGGATCAACGTTTCCAGCACCTCCAAGTCCCGATCCACAAGTCGGCACGACTTTGGCGGGAACTGGCACGGGGCCGTCGCCGACAGATGGCGACACGGGACCCACACTGAAGCCGAATATTATACCGGTTTGTGCCGAGCTTGCCACGAAACGGCACATTCTGGTCGAGGAAATCCAAAAGGCAAAAAGCGCGCAGCTCTAAATTTGCCAGTACCACAATGTCTTGGACGGCCGTGGTTCTATTGCTTTGAGAAACAGATTTATAGGGAGGAGTTTTCAAATGGACGAAGAAATTAGTCAACAAAGGCGCACGCTAATAAAGTTCGCCGGTCAAAAGCAAAGTTCTCACTTGCGCGCATATGAAGTTGCTTATCATATATGAATATTATGTTTTTGTTTTTAGCTGAGATGTCTGGGAGGACAGATTTTGAAACGAGCTAATTGTTTAGTCAAATCGCTTACTGTGTTTGGCTTTTTGTTGAGCTGTAGCGTTAACAGCTACTCTTTTACTTTTTCAGGCTCAACTTTCCCGCCACCGGTGATTACCAGTGCGCAGGACAATACGGCTATCAAAAGCGGTGATGCGAGTCCGAGTTCGGCGGGGGGGGGCACGAGTACGACTTTTGTTGGAAATGGTGTTGGCGCGACCTTACCGGGCGGTGGCTCTGATACGACGTCGACAGCCGGTGGTGCAATTCCAGGTGCGGCGGGCGGTGACTCTTGGACGGCGCTTGCGGTCAATGGCGCTTTAATATCAAGCATTTCACCAATTTGTGCTGAACTTGCTGCAAAGCGGAAAGTACTGGTCGAGGAAATCCAAAAGGCAAAAAGCGCGCAACTCTAAATTTGCCAGCACCACAACGTCTTGGACAGCCGTGGTTTTGTATTGCTTTGAGAAGCAGATTTTATAGGGAGGAGTTTTCAAATGAACGAAGAGTTTAGTCAACAAAGGCGAGCGCTCATAAAATTCGCCGGCACCAGTGCCTTAATGTCTGTCGCGGCGCCATTTATCGGCAACATGCTGGATGCAACGCCAGTTGAAGCGCAGGAGGCGGTAATTGCGACGACCGACACAAGCCAAAAGGTCGTTCTCAGGTCACCCGCGCAGGCTACCACGGGCAATCTGTCCAGGCTGCTCACCGAAGGCTCCCCCATTGGTAATGGGCGGATTGGAGCGCTGCTAGGCGGGGACGTTGCCAATGAAATCATCGTGCTGAACGAGATTTCGTTGTGGACCGGCGATACGACCGATACGTCCGGCAGCGAATCGCGGAACAATTGCTATCAAATGTTGGGTCTGCTCAACGTCAACTTATCGAACATATCAGCAAATACGGCAACCGGCTATGAAAGGGTGCTGGATATTCAGACGGCGCAGCTCGATACGAAATTCCAGGCAAATTTGATAAATTATACACGCCAGGCGTTTTGTAGCCATCCTGATGATGTGCTGGTTTTGCGGATGAGTGCTGACAAGGCTGGCGCCCATTCCGGTACGATTACATTGGCGAATGGGCCGACGAGCCCTACGCTGACTGTTAGCAATGGCCCTGTTGCCGGTACCGGTACGGGTAAAGTCACGGCGACTGCTAATGCTGACGGGACAATCTCGATCACGGCGACCGGAGTATTGCCCAATAAAGAGAAATACGCCACTTATCTGCAGTGCTTGGCTGTCGGGGGAACGATCGGCATAAGTGGCAGCAAGGTGACATTTGCCAATGTCGATACGCTCACCTTCATTATATCGGGAAAAACCAACTATGTGAATGATGGGGACGCCTGGCATTTCGCAACCGACGATCCATCCACGGGCGCGCAGGCCAATGTGGTTGCCGCCGCCAAACTCGACTATGCGACGTTGATGCAGCGTCATCGAGAAGATTATGGCACGCTCTTTAGCCGTCAGATACTTGATCTCGGCGCTTCGACCCCGGAACAACGGGCACAGACAGCCTCCGAACGTTTGACCGCCAATAGCACAACGCCCGACCCTGAATTGATGGCGCTTTACTTTCAGTATAGCCGCTATCTGATGATCAGTTGTTCACGTAAGGGCGGCTTGGCCGCCAATCTGCAAGGGCTGTGGAATATCTCGAACAGTCCGCCATGGAACTCGGATTATCACACCAATATCAATATCCAGATGTGTTATTGGCTGGCTGAACCTGGCAATCTGAGCGAATGCTTCATTCCCTTCTCGGATTTTGTCAGAAGTCAGCTCTCGTCCTGGCGTATTGCCACCAATGCTAACCCGCTTTTGAAGACCGTTGATAAGAAACCTGCACGCGGCTGGGCTTTAAGAACCTCACATAATATATATGGCGGCATGGGCTGGAACTGGGACCTGTCCGCCGCAGCGTGGTATTGCCGCCATCTCTATGATCATTACGTTTTCACAATGGATGCCGACTATTTGAACAAGGTGGCCTACCCGATCATGAAGGAGGTTTGCCAGTTCTGGCAGGATATGCTGAGGACGAATGTGACATCTGGCGGGAAGCTGGTTGTGCTTGGCGCAATCGGCGGCTGGTCGCCCGAGCAGAACCCTAACCCTGGAACGTCAAGCACGGACGGATGCAGCTATAATCAGGAGTTTGTCTGGGACATTTTCAACAACACGATTGAGGCCAGTATCGCGCTAGGCAAGGACAGTGACTTCCGTCAGGAAATCAAGCAATTGCGCGACAATCTTTATCTGCCTGCAATCAATCCGGACACCGGGGAACTGCAGGAATGGATGGATTCGGATTTGAAAGGCGAACTTCATCACCGCCATTTGTCGCATCTTGTTGGGCTCTATCCGGGCGAGCGCATTGTATTGTCAAACGATACGGCGCTGATGGCTGCCGCCAAAGCCGCCTTGAAAGCTCGCGGCGATGGCCCAACCGGCTGGTCTGCCGCTTGGCGTATTGCTTGCTGGGCGATGCTCGGAGATGGCGAGGCCGCATATAAGCAACTCAAGGTTTTGCTTACGCCCGTAGACCCCAAGCGCACCGGTCGCGATGGCGGCGGCGGGGGGGCTTACCCTAATTTGTTCAACGCCGGCACCCCATTCCAGATCGACGGCAATTTCGGCGGTGGGGCCGCGATTATCGAAATGATTGTGCAAAGCCACATGGGCAAGGTGATCTTGCTGCCCGCCCTTCCTTCTGCCTGGCCTTCGGGCTCGCTCAAGGGCGTACGGCTGCGTGGCGGTTTTGAAGCCGACGTGACATGGCAGGACGGCGAGCTTAAACAGGCCGAAATTCGCAGCATCGGAGGGGAGAAGACGAGGGTGTATTATGATGGCGGCAGCGCCGACATTACGCCGCCGAAAGTCGGGCGGGGTCTTTTGCTGACGCCGTCATCTTTTACATGTCAACAATAGCTGAGTGACGGGGGCTGCCTGCGAGTAATACCATGCTATTTCAACTTGAGGACATATTTTGAAACGGGCTAATTCTCTATGGCGGTGGCCTTCGCGTTTTTGGTGAGCAGTAGTGTTATAGGCCACGCTTTATCGCTCAAGCACCAGTCATCGCCTGCCAAGCACCAGCCCCCCCAACAAAGTCGACGACCCCGAAAGGCAATGGCAAAGGAACGGCACCTTCGGTCGATAATGTCGTGAAGCCGAGTCTTTCACCAATTTGTGCTGAGCTTACCGCGAAGCGGAAAGCATTGGTCGAAGAAATTCAAAAGGTAAAAAGCAAGCCGCTCTGAGCCTGCCAGCACCGTCTTCGTGTGCCAACAGTGACAAGAGAAAGGGGCGGGCGACCGCCCATTTACTCTTCCGCGTGCTCTTCGCATACGTGATGGGCCATGTCCGCCAGCATGCCGCTGACGTGCTGGTCCGCCAACTCGTAAAAAATCTGCTTCGCCTGGCGATTGCCGCGCACTAGCCGCGCCCCGCGCAGCAGTCGCAAATGGTGGCTGACCAGCGACTGCGACAGGTCGAGGCTGGCGGCGATATCACCCACCGACCGCGGAGCTTCAAGACAGAAGAACAGGATGCGCAGGCGGGTTGGATCGCCGAGCAGCCGAAACGTTTCGGCGAGGATCGTCGTATCGAGCTGCGAGGGAATGGGCTTGGTCAATGCTTGTGCCCCACATGGCTGTGGGCGTGCGCCGGATGATCATGATCGGCGTGATTGTGATCCGCCTCGCCATGGTCGTGATCCGAATGGTCGTGGGCATGGTCGCCGGCGGTATCGGTGCCGAGGCAGCAATCGACAGAATGCTGATCCGGCCAGTCGATGGCGATGGTTGAATGAACAATGTCGAATTTCTTCACAAGTTCGGCTTCGACCTGTTTGACCAGAAGCCGCGGATCGGTGCCATCCTTGGGACGCACATGCAGCGTTGCGAGCGGTTTGCCGGATGTGATCATCCAGACATGCACATGACTGACCGCGCCAAGTCCCGGGACGGTTTTCAGCAAGTACTGCTCGATCGCCTCGGGCGCGGCATTGTCCGGAGCGCCTTCCAACAGGATATGCAGGGAATTGCGCATCAGCGACCAGGCACTGCGCAGGATCAGCAGACAGACGAAGATGGAAAGGATCGGATCGATCGGCGTCCAGCCCGTATAATAGATGACAACGGCCGCGACGATCGTACCGATCGAGCCGAGCAGATCGCCCATCACATGCAGGACCGCACCCTTGATGTTGACATGTTCGGTGTCGCCACGCGTCAAGATCCAGAAGACGAGAATATTGACCAGGAGTCCGATCACAGCGACGGTCAGCATCGGACCGGCCAGAACGACACCCGGATTGCGGAAGCGGTCGATCGCCTCGTATGCGATCCAGATCAGGATGGCAAAAAGCGACACCGCATTGATCAATCCGGCGATCACTTCGAACCGCAAGTAACCGAAGGTTCGCCGTTCGTCGGCTGCACGCCTGCCGAAGCGGAACGCCGAGTAGGCAAGCACGAGCGCACCGGCGTCGGTCAGCATATGTCCGGCATCGGCGATCAGGGCGAGAGACCCCGACAGGAAACCGCCGATGACTTCGACAATCATGAAAACGAATGTGATGACAAAGGCAATCAGCACCTTGCGCTCATTGCCTGCGGTGATTTTTGGCGCGTGATCGTGGCCGGCGTGGGAATCTGACATGATCAACCTAATTTCAAACGTATAAATACGTGTTCATATATCCAATTTGTGAAATATGCCTGCGATTAATCGCTGTCAACGGAGACATCGAAATTTTGTTCCGCACCCGACGTGCTTCGGTCTGATGACAATCCCCGTGACACGATTGGCCCGATCGGTTAAGCGAGAGCGACCTTAAAACTTTGGTGTAAAGTCACGTCTTCTGAAAGGGCCGGCATGATCGATATGATACATTTGCAGCGTCTCGACGCATTGTTCGACCGTTACGACGTGCTTTTGTGTGATGTCTGGGGTGTCCTGCACAATGGGGTCGATTCGTTTGCGCGCGCATCCGAGGCGCTGACCCGTGCGCGTGAGGCTGGCCTGACCGTGGTGCTGATCACGAACGCACCGCGCCCCTATGCCGGCGTCGCTCAGCAGATCCATTCGCTTGGTGTGCCCGAAACCTCCTACGATCGCATCGTCACGTCCGGCGACGTGACGCGGGAATTGATCCGCAATGCGCCGCGTCACGTCTTCCATCTCGGACCGGACCGCGACGAATCGCTCTATGAAGGACTTGATATTGAGCTCGTTGAAGAGCGCGAGGCTGACGTCGTCGTCTGCACCGGCTTCTTCGACGACGAGACCGAAACACCGGAAGACTATGCCGAGATGCTGACGCGCTTTCGCTCGCGCAATCTGCCGTTCATCTGTGCCAATCCGGATATCGTTGTTGAACGCGGAGATCGGTTGATCTGGTGCGCTGGGGCGCTCGCGCGCGACTACGGGCAACGTGGCGGCAGAACGCTGATTGCCGGCAAGCCGCACCGTCCGATCTACGAGGCGGCGGTCCAGGCGGCCGAGGCCGTACGCGGCAAGACGGTCGAGCATGCGCGCGTACTCGCCATCGGTGACGGCATGCTCACCGATATCAAGGGCGCCGATCTCTTCGGCATCGATGCGCTTTATATATCGGGGGGCATTCATGCGGGTGATTACGTGATGGGCGGCGTCCACGATCTCGAGAAGCTCATGGCTTTCCTCGAAAAGCATGGCAGCAATCCCGTGGCGACGATGCCGGCCCTGGCGTGAGGTAAGACATGCCGATCCTGCGCCTGAATGATCCGTCTCACCTGCCCGAGCATCTCAAGGGCGCGGTTGTTGCAATTGGAAATTTCGATGGCGTGCATCGCGGCCATCAGGCCGTGCTGGAACGGGCGCTGGACACTGCCCACGCCGAGAGAAAGCCGTCGCTGGTGCTGACATTCGAGCCGCATCCACGCAGTGTCTTCGTCCCGGACCAACCCGTCGACAGGCTGACGCCCGCCGCCGAAAAGGCTTCCATCCTTGAGGCGTTGGGATTCGATGCGGTCGTGGAATGCAACTTCACGCGCGAATTCTCGCAACTGACCGCTGACGTCTTCGTCGACCGCATTCTGGTTGATGGCCTCGGAGCCAGTCGTATCGTCGCCGGTTTTGATTTTCACTTCGGCAAGGGACGCCAGGGCGGACCCGCCTTCCTGATGGATGCGGGCGAAGAGCGCGGCTTTCACGTCACGCTCGTCGATGCCTTCCGCGACGAGGGCGGGCAGGCGATTTCGTCGAGCCGTATCCGTGAGTTGTTTGGTGAAGGAGAAGTTGTGGAGGCTGCAGGGCTGCTCGGATACCGGCATCGCATTCGCGCCGAGGTCGTTGGTGGCAAGCAGCTTGGCCGCACGATCGGCTTCCCGACAGCCAACATGGTCCTTCCGCCCGAAACCCATCTGAGGCATGGGATCTACGCCGTACGCTTCCGCCGCGCCGACGGTACCCTCCATGATGGCGTTGCCAGTTTCGGTCGCAGGCCAACGGTCGATACGGATGGCGCGCCGCTGCTCGAAACCTACATATTCGATTTCAATGGCGACCTTTATGGCGAGACCTGCGCCGTCTCTTTCTTCGGCTACCTTCGCGACGAGCAGAAGTTCGATGGCCTTGAGCCGATGATGCAGCAGATCAGACGCGACGAAGAAGAAGCGCGCGGGCTGCTCCAGGGTGTCAAACCGCTTTCAGCGCTCGACAGGGCCATCAACTTTGCCTGAACCAGAAAGTCGTTTACCATAGGATGCGCTTACGCCGAGTATAGCCGCCTCATGGGCCCGGTTGCCGACTCCAGCCTCGTCAAGGAACGTGGCTCCGCCAACCAGGCGGCGGTCGGTGTCCAGGCGACCTATCGCTTCGACTTCGCGCTTTAGGGGCGCTTTAGAACAGGCGTACCAAGTTTATTGCATCTGCCTCTTTATTCTGCAGGCAGTGATTGCTAAAAGCGCGGTCATGAAGATCGAATTTAGGACTCTTGCAAGGTCCACACCCGTTCGGACGATACGAATTACTGGCCCGGCCTTACCGCGTTCCTGAAGCTTCGGCTTCCCGGTGCGGAAGGTCCGGGGCGGCGCTTTGGCGCCTTATTGTGATTTTCTTCAAATCCTCGCCGGCTGCGAATACGCGCGGGCCTTTATACAAGCTGGAAAAATGACCGATACGTCCACGACACTCGACTATTCGAAGACACTCTATCTGCCGCAGACGGATTTCCCGATGCGTGCCGGGCTTCCCGCCAAGGAGCCGGAATTCGTCAAGCGCTGGCAGGAACTCAGCCTCTACAAGAAGCTGCGTGTGGATGCGGGCGACCGTCCGCTCTATGTCCTGCATGACGGCCCGCCATACGCCAATGGCAATATCCATATCGGCCATGCGCTGAACAAGATCCTCAAGGACGTCATCACCCGTTCGTTCCAAATGCGCGGCTACAACTCGAATTATGTGCCGGGATGGGATTGCCACGGCCTGCCGATCGAATGGAAGATCGAGGAGCAGTATCGCGCCAAGGGCAAGAACAAGGACGACGTGCCGATCAACGAGTTCCGCAAGGAATGCCGCGAATTCGCCACGCATTGGATCAAGGTCCAGTCCGGCGAGTTCAAGCGCCTCGGCATCGAGGGCGATTTCGACAATCCCTATACGACGATGGCCTTCCATGCCGAAAGCCGCATCGCCGGCGAACTCTTGAAATTCGCCATGTCGGGCCAGCTCTATCGCGGTTCGAAGCCGGTCATGTGGTCGGTGGTCGAGCGCACGGCTCTCGCTGAGGCCGAAGTCGAGTATCAGGACGTCGAAAGCGATACGATCTGGGTCAAGTTTCCGGTTTTGGAAGCTGCCACTCATACACGTTTCGCGCGGAGTGGACTTGTAATTGATCAAGGGGGGGCTATCGATCGGGCAGGTTTGCGGGCTGAAGCTGAGCGGATCGAAGAAACAATAACATCAGTCGAGAAGCTGGCGCGGGACGGCGTCTCTGTCGTCATCTGGACAACCACGCCCTGGACAATCCCGGGCAACCGGGCGGTGAACTATTCGCCGCGCGTTGCTTATGGGCTTTACGAAGTCGCGACCGCCGAGAACGACTTCGGCCCGCGTCCGGGCGAGAAGCTGATCTTTGCGGATGCGCTTGCCGAAGAATCCGCAGCGAAAGCCAAGCTGACATTTACCCGCATCCGGACGATTTCTGCCGACGAGCTTGCATCGATCACGCTTAGCCATCCCTTGCGCGGCTTCAGCGGCGGCTATGAATACCCCGTACCCATGCTTGCTGGCGAGCACGTCACCGATGACGCCGGCACAGGCTTCGTGCACACGGCGCCGAGCCATGGCCGGGAAGATTTCGATGCTTGGACCGATTCGCTCAAGGAGCTTCAGGCACGCGGTATCGATACTGCCATCCCGTTTCCTGTAGACGATGCAGGCTTCTACACCAAGGATGCTCCCGGTTTCGGCCCGGACCGCGAAGGTGGTGCAGCCCGCGTCATCGACGACAACGGCAAGAAGGGCGACGCCAACAAGGCTGTCATTGAGGAACTCATCGCCCGTCACGCCCTGTTTGCGCGTGGCCGCCTGAAGCACAGCTACCCGCATTCCTGGCGCTCGAAGAAGCCGGTGATCTTCCGCAACACGCCGCAATGGTTCGTCTATATGGACAAGGACCTCGGCGACCAGACGACGCTACGCTCCCGTGCGCTGGCTGCCATCGACGAAACCCGTTTCGTGCCTGCCGGCGGGCAGAACCGCTTGCGCGCCATGATCGAGGATCGTCCCGATTGGGTTCTCTCGCGCCAGCGCGCCTGGGGCGTGCCGATCTGCGTTTTTGCCGATGAGAAGGGTAATGTCCTCAAGGACGAAGCGGTCAACGCGCGCATTCTTGAAGCGTTCGAGGTGGAGGGCGCCGATGCCTGGTTTGCTGAAGGCGCGCGCGAACGCTTTCTTGGTGAAAAGGCCAACGAGCCTTGGACGCAGGTCATGGACATTCTTGATGTCTGGTTCGACTCAGGTTCTACCCATGTGTTCACACTGGAAGACCGGCCCGACCTGAAATGGCCTGCCGATGTCTATCTCGAGGGTTCCGACCAGCATCGCGGCTGGTTCCACTCGTCGCTGCTCGAAAGCTGTGGCACGCGCGGCCGGGCGCCCTACAACACCCTTGTCACCCATGGTTTCACCATGGACGAGGAGGGGCGCAAGATGTCGAAGTCGCTCGGCAATACCGTTACGCCCCAGGACGTGATCAAGGATTCCGGTGCGGATATCCTGCGCCTCTGGGTCATGACGACTGACTATTGGGAAGACCAGCGTCTCGGCAAGAATGTCATCCAGACGAATATCGACGCCTATCGCAAGCTGCGCAACACGATCCGCTGGATGCTCGGTACACTCGCGCATGACGAGGGTGATGAGGTCGCCTATGCGGACATGCCGGAACTCGAAAAGCTGATGCTGCATCGGCTGGCTGAACTCGACGAACTGGTGCGGTCAGGGTACGACGCCTTCGAATTCAAGCGCATCACGCGCGCCTTGATCGATTTCATGAATGTCGAACTCTCTGCCTTCTATTTCGATATCCGTAAGGATGCCCTCTACTGTGATGCACCTTCGAGTGTTCGGCGCAAGGCGGCGTTGCAGGTTGTAAGGCACCTCTTCAATCGCATCGTCACCTGGCTCGCGCCGATGCTGCCGTTCACCACCGAGGAGGCGTGGCTCGACCTGCACAAGAACGCCGTCTCGGTACACCTGGAGCAATTCCGCGATACACCCTCTGAATGGAAGAACGAAGCGCTTGCCGCCAAATGGCGCAAGGTGCGGGACGTTCGCCGCGTCGTGACTGGCGCTCTCGAACTGGAACGTGCCGACAAGCGTATCGGCTCGTCGCTGGAAGCAGCCCCGGTCGTCTATATCAACGATCCCGAACTGCTGGCGGCAGTGCGTGACCTCGACATGGCCGAGATCTGCATCACCAGTGCGATCACGATCAAGGACGAGGCCGCTCCGGCCGGCGCTTTCGTCACCGATGAGGTGAAGGGTGTGGCGGTCGTGCAGGAACGTGCGCCGGGTACCAAATGCGCCCGCTCGTGGCGATATACCGATGATGTCGGTTCCGATCCGGTTTATCCGGACGTTTCGGCCCGTGACGCGGCTGCCTTGCACGAACTGTCCAGGCTTGGAAAGCTTGTTGCCTAAGTAATTATTGCGGGGAGAATTCATGCTCCCCGCATTCGCGCTTCGTAAAGAATCTGGTTGGCTTGCTAAATACAACCGGTCTCATATAAAAGGCTGCCATTGAACTGCCTGATTTCTGGGGCAGGGCTTTGATCAAGCAAAATTGATTGGCAGATATGCTGCCCCGGCTTCTCTGGAAAGTGGCAAGGATGAATTTGAACGGACGCATAACGGTTCTTGGTGCAATGGTCGGCGCCCTGGCGCTTGGCGGCTGCATCTCGTCGCCAACATACGGCACCGACAAGACCGCGGGGTCCCAGCTTCTCGACGACGTATCGAACATGGCAGCGCTCGGTCCGAAGAAGAAGAATCAGATCGCCTATAACCCTCGACCAGAACTCGTCCGTCCGGCCGAAGGCACTGCGCCGCAATTGCCCGCGCCGCAAACCGCTGTCGAGACAGCCGGCAGTCCGAACTGGCCGGAATCGCCTGAAGCGCGTCGCAAGCGGATCAGGGATACGGCAACCGCCAACCAGAACAATCCCAACTTCGTTCCGGAGGTCGCGAGCGATATGCCGCTCGCCAAGCAGTCGACGGGTAAATCCGAGTACGGCTTCTTCAACGACAAGGTTCCGGCAAATGACGGCAGTTCATCCACTGCCGGCGCCGACTTCCGCGCGCGCAAACTGGCTTCGACTGCGGGATCACCGACGACGCGCCGCTATCTGAGCGAGCCGCCGCTTGATTATCGTCAGCCTGCTCCAACGGCCGCGACCAACGATCTTGGCGAGGACGAAGCCAAGAAAGAGCGCGATCGCAAGGCTGCCGCCCGCAAGGATAAGGGTTTCAGCTGGCGGAATCTTATTCCCTGGGAATAAAACCAAGTAAAGCCTGATATTACATTGGTTTGAGCGCGGGTTCGCTCGAAGCGCGCCGAGGTAAGCTCGGGAGCGGTGATTCCATGTGCGCATATTTTTGAAACAGGCGTATGCCTCGCCAGTTGGTTTCGTCTATAACAATTGCGCCGCCATCCTTTCAATCGAGGACCGCAACAATTGTTTATCGTGCGATTTCTCGGCCTGATCCTGCTCATTCTGTTCACGCTGATTGGCTTCCTGTGGGGCGGCTTGGCCCTCTGGTATCAGTTACCGTTTGGAATGGCCGGAAATCTTGGGTGCCTCGTCGTCTGGGCGGCCATCGGCTTTGCAGTACTCTGGCTTGAGTTCAAGGGACGTGCCTGGCGTGCGCTTGTCGTGCTTGTGCCAGTGATGATCGGCCTCTTCTATTGGTGGAGCACGATTACGCCTTCCTTGAGCCGGATCTGGGCCGACGACGTGGCACAGACCGTAACGGGAACGCTGAACGGCAATGAGGTGACGCTATCGAACGTGCGCAACTTCGAATGGCGCTCACCGACCGACTATACGCCGCGCTGGGAGGTACGCTCGTACCAACTCGATGATCTCGAGTCTGTCGATGTGTTCCTGTCCTATTGGTCAAATCCTGCCATCGCCCACACGCTGGTCAGCTTCGGTTTCAACGGCGGCGATCATGTCGTTTTCTCAGCTGAAATCCGCAAGGAACGCCATGAGCAGTTTTCCGAGATCGGCGGTTTCTTCAAGCAATTCGAACTTGCGATGATTGCAGCCGATGAGCGCGACATCATCCGCCTGCGCACCAATATCCGGAAGGAAGACGTTTACCGCTACCGCCTCAATCTCAAACCCGAGATGCGCCAGGCGCTGTTTCTATCCTACCTAGACAAGGCCAATCATCTCGCGACGATGGCGAAATTCTACAACACGATTACCGCCAATTGCACGACGGTTATCTTCGACATGGTGCGCGCGATAACGCCCGAGCTACCCTTTGACTATCGCCTCGTCTTTTCCGGTTTTCTGCCGGGCTACCTCTACGATCTTGGCGCCATCGACCGTCAAAAGCCCTTGGACCAGGTGATCAAACAGGCCTCGATCAACAAGCGCGCCCTCGATGCCGCCGCAGATCCGGATTTCTCAGCGAAAATCCGGGTTGGGGATGGTCAAGCGGCAAACTAGGCCAGCCAATCAAGAAAGGCTCTAAAGCCGCTTGTGCCGGAAAAATTCCTTCAGCAGCACTTCCGCCTCCGTTTCCTTGAAGCCGGAATAGACTTCGGGGATATGGAGGCAGGTGGGCTGCGCGTAGAAGCGGGCGCCGTTCTCGACGCCGCCGCCCTTGATATCCTGTGCGCCGTAGTAAAGTCGCCGGATGCGGGCGAACGAGATGGCTGCGGCGCACATGGTACAAGGCTCGAGCGTCACGTAGAGATCGCAGCCCGTCAGGCGCTCATTGTCGAGAATCTGGCAGGCTTCGCGGATGACCAGAATTTCGGCGTGTGCGGTCGGATCTTTCAACTCGCGCGTCCGGTTTCCGGCACTTGCAACTATTGTCCCGTCCTTGGCCAATACAGCACCGATCGGCACTTCCCCACGCGACGCAGCGTTGTGCGCTTCGGCCAGGGCTACACTCATTGGATCAGTTTTTTGGTTCACGCTGCGCCTATCGCCCAGAATTTACTCGCAAGCAAAGCTCATAGCTGGTAGTGAGCGCTGCTGAAAGGCAAACATTCCATGACAAGTTCAAATGATGACGGGAAGGGCGGCAAACGCCCCTTTGAAAAGCGCAGCTTCGACAAAAAGCCGGCTGATGGCGGTCGAGGCGGGCGTTCCGGTCCACGCAAATTCGATGACAAAGCGCCGGTAAAACGCGGCGTCGCGCCGCGCCGGCCGCTGGGCGAAGAAGCGCCAGCCGACGAAGGCGAACGGATCGCCAAGCGCCTCGCCCGCGCCGGGATCGCATCGCGCCGTGAAGCGGAAACGATGATTGCTGCGGGGCGCGTTTCGGTCAATGGCAAGCAACTTGCAAGCCCTGCGGTCAACGTCATGCGCAGCGACCGCATCGAGGTGGATGGCAAACCATTGCCCGAAAAAGAGCGGACGCGTCTTTGGCTCTATCACAAGCCCGCGGGCCTCGTGACCACCAACCGCGATCCGGAAGGGCGTCAGACCGTCTTTGAATCGCTTCCCAAAGATATGCCTCGCGTCCTCTCCGTTGGTCGGCTCGATATCAACACCGAAGGCCTGCTGCTCTTGACCAATGATGGCGGGCTTTCGCGCGCCCTGGAATTGCCGTCAACCGGCTGGCTGCGCCGCTACCGCGTGCGCGCCCACGGCAGCATCACCCAGGAAAAGCTCGATACGCTCAAGGACGGGATCGCCGTCGATGGCGTGTTCTACGGGGCCATCGAAGCAACGCTTGAGCGCGAGCAGGGCTCCAATGTCTGGATCATGGTGGGCTTGCGCGAAGGCAAGAACCGCGAAGTCAAGAATGTGCTCGGCGCGCTCGGCCTGTCGGTCAATCGACTGATCCGCATTTCCTATGGTCCGTTCCAGCTTGCCGACCTGCCGGAAGGCTCGGTACGCGAAATGAACGGCCGCACGCTACGCGACCAGCTCGGCGAGCGGTTGATCGAAGAATCCGGCGCCGACTTCGATGCGCCTATCATCAATGTCTTCTCCAATGAAGCGGTTAAAGGCGAGGCCGTGCATCAGCCGCCTGCCGATGCACGCGAGCGTCCGGGCCGCCGCTCGGCGGAATGGATTTCCAGTGCGCCTGTGGCCAAGCGCCGCCCTCCGAGGAAGTCGACCGAGGAAAAGCGTGAAGAGTCCCTGTCGCGCCTGACCACCGATCGTAGCGAACGCCCCGTTCGTGCACCGCGCGACGACGATCGCAAGCCGCGCCCCTCGCGCGATGCGGCACCGAAGGGCGGGGCGCGGGCCCGCAAGACGGAAGAGCTTGAGCCCTCGCGCCCAAGGTCTGCCAATGTGTGGATGGCGCCCGGCGCCCGTCCGCTCGGCAAACCCCGGGCAAAGCCACAGGAAGACCCGGGTGAACGCAGCCGGTCCGAGAGTCCGCGCAGCGACAAGCCGCGGCGCTTCGGCGAGGGTGCAGCCCGGCCTGCCGGTGATCGACCCGCGGGAGAGCGCTCCTTCGGCGGTCGTCCGGCCGGCAATGACAAGCCTCGAACATACGCACCCCGTCCGCCGCGCAGCGACGAAGACAGGGCCGAGCGGCCAAAGCGGTCGTTCAGCTCGGATCGGCCCGAGGGTCCGCGTCCCGATCGTCCGCCGCGTGTCGGCAAGCGCGAACGCGCGGAGCTCAAGGAACGCGAGGCCAGAGGCGAAAAGCCATTCCAAGCCGAACGGCAAAGCCGTTCCGAGCGCCCCTACGGTGCAAGTGGCAAGCCGACGCGGGCACCGGGCAAGGGTGCCGACAGACCTTATGGCGGTCCGAAGTCCCGCGGCGATGCGCCAAGGGGCGCGCCGCGCGGATCTAGTGGCGGCGCTGGGCGTCCGCCCCGCGGCAGCAAGCCGAAATCCTAGGGATTGATCCATGCGGATTGTCGGCGGAAAATTTCGCGGGCGTGCCTTGGCGACGCCCGCGTCCAACGCGATCAGGCCGACGACCGACCGGACACGCGAGAGCCTGTTCAACATCCTCGTCCACAACTATCCGGAAAAGTTTAAGTCGACGCGCGTGCTCGATCTCTTCGCCGGGACGGGCGCATTGGGTCTGGAAGCCATGTCGCGCGGCGCGCGCTATGGCGTCTTCATCGAGGAATCGACCGAAGGGCGGGGTTTGATCCGCACCAATGTCGAAGCCTTCGGTCTTCTTGGAAACGCCAAGATATTCCGCCGCGATGCAACAAAGCTCGGAGATGCCGGAACCATCGAACCGTTCGATCTGGTCTTTGCCGATCCGCCCTACGGCAAGGGGCTTGGCGCGATGGCATTCAAATCCGCGCTTGAAGGCGGCTGGCTCAATGCAGACACACTTCTGGTGCTTGAAGAAGAAGCAAGTGCGGTTGTCGAACTCGATCAGCGATTTGTGATCGTCGAAGAGCGTCCTTATGGCGGTACGATCATCAGGCTCGTCACATTGAAGACGTAAATACTTGAATTTATCGCCATTCGTAAACTGAACTGGACCGATTTCAATGACCTACGTAATGAGCCGCACCTTTGCGGCATTTGTTTTGATAGGCGCCCTGACAGCGCCCGCGCTGTTTGTTCCGGCGCAAGCGGAGACAACGCCGCAGGTGTCCGCCAAACCGGATAGTGCCAGCAAGAACGATGTCGTCTCATTCCGCCTCGACAACGGGCTCGAAGTCGTAGTCATCCCCGACCATCGCGCGCCGGTCGTCACCCACATGTTGTGGTATCATGTTGGCTCGGCCGACGAGGAACCCGGCAAGTCCGGCATTGCCCATTTTTTCGAGCACCTGATGTTCAAGGCGACCAAGACCTATCCGGCGGGCGAATTCTCGCGCAAGGTTGCCGAAATCGGCGGGCAGGAAAACGCCTTTACGTCCTATGATTACACTGCCTTCTACCAGCAGGTGGCCCCGGAGGCGCTGGAGATGGTCATGACCTATGAGGCGGACCGCATGGAAAACCTCATTCTCAATGACGATGTGGTGAAGACCGAGCGGGATGTCGTGCTTGAGGAACGACGGTCGCGCACCGACAGCAATCCGAGCGCGCTGCTTGCCGAAGAAGTCAATGCCACCCTTTATCAGAACCATCCTTACCGCATGCCGGTGATCGGCTGGCTGCATGAAATGCAGCAGCTCAATCTCAAGGATGCGCTGGCCTTCTACGAGAAATATTATACGCCCAACAATGCGACGCTGGTTGTCTCCGGTGATGTCGATCTTGCGACCGTCAAGGCTCTCGCGGAAAAGACCTATGGCAAGGTGCCGCGCAGGGCGGAACCAGGCGACCGCATACGGCCACAGGAGCCTGAACAGAACACAAAGCGGACCGTTTCATTGGCCGATCCTCGCGTCTCGCAGCCGAGTTTCCAGAAGATGTGGCTGGCCCCCTCTTATACGAGCGCCAAGCCCGGCGAGGCGGAAGCGCTGGATCTCCTCAGCGAGATCTTGGGCGGTTCCTCGCGCAGCCGCATCTATCAGGCGCTCGTGGTGCAGGATGGGTCGGCCGCCAGCGCCGGCGCCTATTATCAGGGCGGATCGCTCGATGATGGCAGTTTCGGCGTCTACGGCTCGCCGCGCGGGTCGGCGACGTTGACGCAGGTGGAGGCCGGAATCGACGCCCAGATTGCGCGGATCATCAAGGACGGTGTGACCGAAGACGAACTGGACAAGGCGCGCAACCGTTTCCTCAAAAGCATGATTTTCGCCCGTGACAGTCAGGCGGGCATGGCGCGCATTTATGGCTCGACGCTATCGACCGGCCAGACCATCAAGGACATCGATGAATGGCCGGATCGCATTCGTGCTGTGAAGGTTCAGGATATTCAGGACGTTGCGAGGCGTTACCTGGTGGATAGCCGCTCGGTGACCAGCTACTTGATGCCGGAAGACGGCAAACCCGATCAGAAAGTCGAGGGAGAAGGAATCGGTGGCGGAGAAGCGCAACAACCGGTAACCCCCGCCGAAGGAGTGGTTCAATGACCCGTTTGTTGGCACCAGGCGTGAAACGGTTTGCCGCCGCGTTCCTGCTCGTTTTCTTTGCTGTCGCTCCAGGCTATGCGGTCGAGATCAAGGAAGTCATCTCGCCGAAGGGTATCCGTGCCTGGCTGGTGCACGACGATTTCGTGCCGCTGATTTCCATGCGATTTTCCTTCAAGGGCGGCTCTACGCAGGATCCGAAAGGCAAGGAGGGGCTCGCCAATCTGATGACGGGCCTTTTCGACGAGGGCGCCGGGGAGCTCGACTCTGGCGCATTCCAGGACAAGCTCGATGATGTCGGGGCGGAAATGGGTTTCAACGAGGACGAGGACAGCATTACCGGCTCGATGCGGATGCTGGCGGACAAGCGCGATGAAGCGGTGGAATTGTTGGCGCTTGCCGTCAACAAGCCTCGCTTCGATCAGGCGCCTATCGACCGCATCCGCCAGCAGGTTGTCGCCGGCATAAAGGCCTCGGAACGCAATCCGAACACCATTGCCGGGCGCAAGTTCGCCGAGGCGCTTTATGGGGATCATCCCTATTCCCGGCAATCGGAAGGCACCGAGGCAAGCCTTGCCGCGATAACCCGCAACGACCTTGTTACCTTCCACCAGCGCAATTTCGCTCGCGATAACCTGATCGTCGGTGTCGTCGGCTCGATCAGCGCGGAAGAGCTCGGCCCGTTGCTCGACAAGGTGTTTGGCGATCTGCCGGAAAAAGCCAAGCTTAATCCTGTCAGCGACGCCACGCTGGCATTTGGCAAGACAACGCAAGTCGATTACGCCCTGCCACAGACGTCGATTTCCATGGTTTATCCCGGCGTACGGCGCAAGGATCCCGACTTCTTCGCGGCCTACATCATGAATCATATCCTTGGTGGCGGTACATTTTCCTCGCGCATCTACAATGAAGTCCGTGAGAAGCGCGGGCTTGCCTATTCGGCAGGATCCAACCTCGTCAATCGCGATCACATGGCCGCGCTCATGGTTTCGACGGCGACGCGCGCGGACCGCGCCAGCGAAACCTTGCAGATTCTGAAAGCCGAAATCGCCAAGATGGCGAAGGACGGTCCGACGGAAGAAGAACTTGCCGAGGCCAAGAAATATCTGGTCGGCTCCTATGCGGTGAACAATCTCGACTCGTCATCCGCTGTTGCAAGTACGCTGGTTGGCCTGCAGGATGAGAATCTTGGACGCGACTATATCGACAAGCGCGCGGACCTGATCAACGCGGTTACACTCGATGAGGTAAAGGCGGCGGCAAAGAAACTGCTGTCTACCGAACCATCCATACTCATTGTCGGCCCGCCATTGTCCTAGGAATTTGAGAGCCCGATCATGATTGCTCGCGATTTGCCAGAAGGAACCGGAGCAATTGCCGTACCCTCAGGAGCTGATCCCACGTTTGCTGTCGCATTCGGCGGCGGCGGGGCACGGGGGCTTGCCCATATCAACGTCATCGAGGCGCTGGACGAACTCGGGATCCGGCCCACTGCGATCTCGGGTTCGTCGATCGGTGCCATCATGGGTGCGGGCATGGCGTCGGGCATGTCAGGTCGCGAAATCCGCGACTACGCCGTGGCAACATTGTCGCGACGTGCTGAGATTGCCTCACGCCTCTGGCGACTTCGTCCGGCTAGTTTCGGCGAGATGTTCGGCGGGGGTATCAGGTTCAGCCAGTTCAACATCGAGAAATTGCTGAAGACTTTCCTGCCGGACCGGATACCCGAAACGTTCGAGGCATTGTCTATTCCGCTGAGCGTGACCGCGACCGATTTTTATGGCCAGCGCGAAGTGCCGATCGCGGAAGGTGACCTTTACAGCGCAATCGCCGCCTCCGCCGCGATACCGGCGTTGTTCCGCCCCGTACGCCGCGACGACCGTATTCTGATCGATGGCGGCATCTACAATCCCGTCCCGTTCGATCATCTGAAGGACAAGGCGCGGTTTGTCATCGCCATCGATGTGGTCGGAGGACCGGCAGGCGATGTTGGCCGGTTTCCCTCATCCATCGAGGCAATGTTCGGCGCCAGCCAGTTGATGATGCAGTCAATCATCGCGACGCGGCTGCGAACGGACGCGCCGGCCATATTCTTGCGCCCAAGCGTCGCGCGCTTTGGCGTTCTGGATTTCCTGCGCGTCGAACAGGTCCTGCGGCAATCGGCGGGCATAAAGGATGAGCTCAAACGCGCCGTCGATGCGGCCATAACCTATGCCGGACAGAGCGATAGCAGTTAGAGCCCCTTGCTATGAGGCATCTTGCCCCAGACTGCCTTGATAGACCCCAAATTGCACCATATAGGGGATATGAGCGTCTGACCTCCCTCAGATGCGTCCTTGCATCCAGTCATGCAATCAACCTTGGATATCAAAATGGCCGATCCGGTAAATTCCCGCGAATTCGTAGACACTGCTGCTGCACTCGTTGAAGCTGCAAAGCGCGCCGGTGCCGATGCCGCGGACGCTGTTGTTGTGCGATCGCGCTCAACCGGTGTGAGCGTGCGTTTGGGCAAGGTCGAATCGACGGAATCGTCCGAGAGCGACGAATTCTCCTTGCGCGTCTTTGTCGGCCGCAAGATCGCGAGCATTTCAGCGAACGCCGGCGCTGATCCACGCCAGCTCGCCGAGCGTGCTGTCGCCATGGCGAAGGTCTCGCCCGACGATGCCTATGAAGGCCTGGCCGCCCCTGAAAAACTCGTCCAGAATATCCGTGATCTAGACCTTTACGATTCGACAATTGTCAATGCAGCCCAATTGACTGAAGCCGCCCTTGTGGCCGAAGAAGCAGCCCTTGGCGTTGAAGGCGTGACCAATTCCGGCGGTGGCTCGGCATCAGCTGGTATGGGTGGCCTTGTCCTCGTCACTTCCGGCGGCTTTGCCGGACAATATATGGGGTCGCGCTTTTCCCGCTCCGTCAGCGCCATCGCCGGCAGTGGAACGTCGATGGAGCGCGACTACGATTATTCATCACGCATCTATTTCGATGCATTGGAAGACGCTGCGGCCATCGGCCGTTCCGCCGGAGAGCGTGCCGTCAAACGGCTTGGTGCCAGGCAGGCGAAGACCGGCCGGGTCAATGTTGTTTACGACCCGCGCGTTGCGCGCGGCATCGCCGGCCACATTGCCAGCGCCATTAACGGGGCATCCGTCGCCCGCAAGACCAGCTTCCTCAAGGACCGGATGGGTGAAAAGATACTGCACGCGGCCATCGACGTCAGCGACGATCCGTTGCGGGTGCGCGGACCGTCCTCCCGGCCGTTTGATGGCGAGGGGTTGGAAGGCGAGCCTCTGACGATGATTGAGAAGGGTGTCCTAAAACATTGGTTTCTCTCGACATCGACCGCCAAGGAACTCGGGTTGACTACGAATGGCCGTGGTGTTCGCTCGGGGTCGACTGTGACCCCCGCATCGACCAATTTCGCCATTGAACCCGGTGAGAAGACACCACAGGACCTGATACGCGAGGTGGGAGCCGGCTTTTATGTGACCGAACTTTTCGGCCATGGCGTCGACATGGTTACAGGCGAATATAGCCGTGGCGCCTCCGGCTTCTGGATCGACAATGGCGAACTTGCCTATCCGGTCAGCGAGGTCACGATCGCGTCCAATCTCAAGGACATGTTCCTCAACCTTACCGCGGCAAATGACATTGATCGCAATTTTGGTATTGCCAGCCCGACACTCCTGATCGAAGGCATGACACTTGCCGGCAAATAAGCACAATCAGGACGATCTCCAACTGATCCGCGAGGCTGCTGAAGGTGCAGGCAGAATTGCCTTGTCCTATTTCCGGCAGGGGCCCCAGGTCTGGATGAAAACCGGAAATTCGCCGGTCACGGAAGCTGACCTCGCGGCGGACAAATATCTGAAAGACATGCTGCTGACGGCGCGGCCCGACTATGGCTGGATATCGGAGGAGACCCACGACGAGCGGGCAGCATCGCCGCGGCGGCGATTCTTTGTCGTCGACCCGATAGACGGAACAAGAGCCTTTATCGAGGGTTCGGACGTGTGGTGCGTCAGCGTTGCAGTGATCGAGAATGGCAGGCCTGTCGCGGGGGTGCTCGACTGTCCGGCACGTCATGAGATCATCGCCGCAGCGCCAGGCCATGGTGCTGAACAGAACGGCAATATAATTCGTGTCCAGGCTGAGAACAGGCCGTTCAAGGTTGCCGGCCCTGCAGGCTTCATCAAGCGATTGCCCGAGCATTTCCTGGCGTCCATAGAACATGCGCCATATGTGGCATCGCTCGCCTATCGGATCGCCATGGTGGCGCGCGGCGATATAGCCGGGACGTTCGTGCGTCCGAGTTCCCATGATTGGGACCTTGCAGCCGCCGACCTCATCCTTTCCGAAGCCGGCGGCCATGTCTTGACCGCCGATGGCAAACCGCTCACCTATGGTCTGCGAAACACGAGCACTGGCGATTACCGGCACGGCGCGCTCGTCGCCGCAAGCGGTCTACTAATGGATAACATGTTGGACGTTGTCGCCGAAACCTCCTTCAGCTAAACAGACTGCAATCTTCTCGATCATTTGGACGGGCAACCATGAGCGAAAACACTTCGGACCAAAAACAGCTGCTTCATCTCGTCTTTGGCGGTGAGCTGAAAAAACTGGGCGGCGTCGAATTCCGCGATCTCGACAAGCTCGATATCGTCGGCATCTTTCCAGATTTCGCATCCGCACAGCGTGCCTGGAAATCCAAGGCTCAGGCAACGGTCGACAATGCGCACATGCGCTACTTCATTGTCCACATGCACCGATTGCTGGACCCCGCAACGGGCAAGGCAGACTGATCGCGCAGCGATCGGAAGCAAGAACGGCATGATTGAAAACAGCTCAGCAACGGCCAAGGCGCCCCGCCGCAAAGGTGGGTTGCTCAAACGGTTCTGGCGATCGGTTCGCGGCCCCCTGGCGAATTCGCCGGTGGTGCGCTCTATGATCGTCTGGTTGATCACGCAGTATTTCCGGCTGGTTCACGTCACCAACCCCCGGCTTCCAGGCTCATCGGATCTCGAAGACATGAAGCGCGGCGGCGAACCCTTCATTACGGTCGCCTGGCACGGCCAGCATTTGATGGCGCCGTTCCTCATGCCGCGTGGCGTTCGCTTCGCTGCCATGTTCTCGAAAAGCAAGGATGCCGAGCTCAACGCGCGCGTCGCGGAGCGCTTTGGCGTCGAGATCATACGCGGTTCGGGCGGCAGGGACCGGGCACGTGGAACCGAGAAAGGCGGGGCAAGGGCTTTGCTCGGCCTGAAGAAAGCCTTGGCGGAGGGCAAGACTGCCGCGATGATCGCGGACATTCCGCACGGCACGCCGCGCGACTCCGGTTTTGGCGTGATCCTCCTTGCAAAGCTGTCTGGTCGCCCCATTTTGCCCATCTGCTATCTGACGTCGCGCCGAAAAGTTCTGGAGAAGAGCTGGGACAAGACGACCATTCCCTTGCCATTTGGCAAATCGGGGTTGATTGTCGGCGACCCTATCTTTGTCCCCGAGGATGCCGATGATGCGATGCTTGAAACCAAGCGTGTCGAATTGACCAACAGCTTGAATGCAAACACCGTTCGGGTGCATCAGCTCGTGGATGGTAGGGCATGAGCGAAAAGTGGGCACGCCTTGTTCTGAGCACCTATCGTTGGGTAGGGGCGGCGGCTTTCCCCATTGTCGGCGCCTATGTGGCGTTTCGTGCGAGCAAGGGTAAGGAAGAGCGCGGACGGCAGGGTGAACGCTATGGCGTTGCCAGCGTTGCGCGGCCCACCGGTCCATTGATCTGGGTCCATGCCGCGAGTGTCGGCGAGACCGCCGCCGTCACGCCGCTCGTGGAGGCGATCGTCGACATGGGCATCCATGTTGTGCTGACAACGGGTACCGTCACCTCGGCCAAAATGGTTCAGGAACGGCTCGGTGAACGGGTTATACATCAATATGTGCCGCTCGATCTCAAGCCCGCCGTCGACAGGTTCCTTACGCATTGGCAGCCCGACCTTGCGGTCATTTGCGAGTCCGAAATCTGGCCGATGACGATCCTGGAACTGGGAACCAGGCGGGTTCCGCAGGTGCTGGTCAATGGCCGCCTGTCCGACCGCTCCTTCGCCAACTGGCACAAGCGCTCGTCAATTGCCGAGGCGCTGTTCGAAAACCTCGCTCACGTCGTTGCGCAATCCGAAATCGATGGCGAGCGGTTCCGCGCGCTTGGCGCTCGTCCAGTGACGGTTTCGGGCAATCTCAAGGTTGATACGGCTGTGCCGCCGGTAAACAATTCGGACCTTCTGTCGATGCAGCGCATGATCGGTTCGCGCAAGACCTGGGCGGCCATCTCCACCCATCACGGCGAGGAAGAGATCGTCGCGCAGGTCCATCACATGCTCAAGGCCCGCCATCGTGACCTTTTGACGATCATCGTGCCACGCCATCCGGACCGCGCCGCCGAAATCGCCGAAGCGATCGAGAAGATGGGAATGAAGGTGGCGCTGCGCAGCCGAGGTGATCAGATTGGCCCAGACACCGATATCTATCTCGGTGATACGATCGGCGATATGGGACTTTATCTTCGCCTGACCGAGATCGCCTTTGTCGGCCGGTCGCTCACGGCGCAAGGCGGACAGAATCCTCTTGAACCCGCCATGCTCAAATCAGCGATCCTTTCCGGGCGTAACGTGCAGAACTTCCGCGACTCCTATCAGCGTCTCATCAAGAATGGCGGCGCCAAGCTGGTGCGCGACAAGGACATGCTGGCTGGAGCGGTCAATTACCTCTTCAACAATCCGCAAGAGCGCCAGATCATGATCGAGGCCGGTTTGAAGACGGTCGAAGACATGCGCGGCTCACTGACCCGCACCATGACGGCGCTGGAGCCCTTTATCCAGCCGTTGGTCCTCCAGGCACGGCTCAGCAATCGCGAAGGCGGCTGGAAGTGATGAGCGACGCACCGCCCTTCTGGTGGGAGAAGCCGGATTGGCGCGCCTTTGCGTTGAGCCCTCTGTCGAAGATCTATGGCATTGTGGCCGGTCGCCGCATCCGGCGTGCCACGCCGCCGACCGTGCCGCTGCCGGTGCTCTGTATCGGTAATTTCACTGTTGGCGGCGCCGGAAAGACCCCGACGTCGATCGCATTTGCAAAGGCGGCGACCGCAGCGGGCCTGAAGCCCGGGATCGTTTCCAGAGGTTATGGCGGTGCGTTTTCCGGCGTGCACCGCGTCGATCCAGAGCATGACAGCAGCCGCCATGTCGGTGACGAGCCCATGCTGTTGGCCCGGCATGCGCCTGTTGTCGTTTCGTCGAACCGGGTGGCGGCAGCGAACGCCTTGCGTCAGGCCGGCTGCGATTTCATCATCATGGACGATGGTTTCCAGAGCGCACGGCTTCATTTCGATTACGCGCTGATGGTCGTCGATGCGGGGCGCGGTATCGGCAACGGTCACGTACTGCCGGGTGGGCCCTTGCGTGCGCCCCTGATCGACCAGCTCGTCCGTACCGACGCCGTGCTCAAGATTGGCACGGCCAATGGAGCTGACCAGCTTATCCGCAATGCGGCCCGTGCTGCCAAGCCAATCCATGAGGGCGTGCTCAAGCCTGTATCAACAGCGGAAATCGCCGGTAAACCGCTGCTTGCCTTTGCCGGGATCGGCGACCCATCCAAGTTCTTCAGGACGCTCGAGGATGCGGGGGGCATCGTCAAGCAGACGCGGTCTTTCCCCGATCATCATCCCTATTCGGAAGAGAACCTGAGCGAGTTGGTGCAGTCTGCCGATCGCGATGATTTTACCCTCGTCACGACGGCGAAGGATCACGTACGGCTTCTCGACGGCAGCCCGGCGGCGAAGGCGTTCGCGGCGCGCACATTGGTGCTGGAAATTGAACTCGCCTTTGGTCACCCGCAGACTGCGTCGCGCATCATTCGTGAAACGCGGGAACGCGCCCGGCACCGCCTGCTCAATGGCTCACAGGTTTGAGTGAAAGCGCTTCACCCTTGGTGGCGCTTCGCGCATCGGAATGTCAAGCCGCGTGCCGGTGGTCTGGCTGTACAGCCGGTCGTTGGAGAAGAGCGTGCCGCCAGCCCGCGTGATCTCGACGCCAAGGGCTACGCGGGTCGAGGCAGCCGCGGGAACTCTGATCTCGTAGGCAACCGGGAACGAGCCATTGCGGTTGAGCGTAAAGCTGGTCGAGTTCAATCTCGGCATGGGAGCGGAATTGCCGGCGTTGGCATCATAGGCGTTCACGAACACGACCGAGCTTGCCGAGAGCCGTGCATAGGGTGGTCCCTGCAGATTGCCGTGAATGGTTTTTGTCGGTCCGCTATAGGCTGGCGTCAGGCTTGCTGGATTGGTGGTGCAGCCGCTTGCAAACATCCCGGCGGCGAAAAGAGAGAGCAAGGCCGCACGCCGGTTGACCATCGTTCAGGCTTTGCTTCGCCGGCGCAGGTCCGGGTTCATCTCGAGTTCGCGTTCCAGCGAAATGCGCGCATCGGCATAGGCTTCCTGGCGCGCAACGCTCCAGTACTTGAGTTCGTCGAGCGGGATCTTTTCCGAAGTGACGGCGCAAAGCACATGGGAGCCGGGTGACAGCACCTGGAAGTCGCCATCGAGGTAGCGAATTTTTGCCTCGCGCGAGCCGGGTCCCTCAAATCTGTTCATAGTTTCGATTTCCATTCAATCAGTCACGATCATTTACGGCGCTCAGGCTTTGCCGGTCAAGTATTTAGCGCCGGCCGAAGAGCCGTTCAATATCGCTGAGCTTGAGCTCGATATAGGTTGGCCGGCCGTGATTGCAGGTGCCGGAGCCCGGCGTTTCTTCCATTTGCCGCAACAAGGCATTCATCTCGTCCGGTTTCAAACGCCTGCCCGACCTGACCGAGCCGTGGCACGCCATCGTCGCCGCGACATGGTCGAGGATTGCTTTGAGCCCGTTGGACGTGTCGTGCTCGGCGATCTCGTCGGCAAGGTCGCGGATAAGTTGCTGGGTGTCGATCTCCCCCAGCATGGCCGGGGTCTCACGCACCGCGACCGCGCCGGGGCCGAAAGCCTCGATGCCAAGCCCAAAGCGGGTAAGCGTTTCCGCATGCGCAACCAGCCGCTCGACATCCTCTTCCGGCAGATCGACGATCTCCGGGATGAGCAGCATCTGGGCCGGGAGCGGTTTGGAATGCAAAGCGTTCTTCAGCGCCTCATAAACAAGGCGCTCGTGCGCCGCGTGCTGGTCCACGATGACCAGACTATCCTCGGTCTGGGAGACGATGTAGTTGGCGTGGATTTGTGCTCGCGCTGCGCCGAGGGGAGCTGCCATCAGTTCCTTGGGCACTTCGACTAAACTGGCGCGTGCATCGGCCGCGAGTGCCTCGGCGCCGTCATAAAGGAAAGCCTGGGCCGTTTCGGCAAATCCGCCGGAAAAAGCAGAAGGCGGTTCCGTCTCGAATGGCCGGAAAGGCGATTGCTGAACGGAATAGTTCTGGTTGACGGCAAGAGGGCTGCGCCAATCATGGCGAGGTGACGCCGGGCGTGCCGGTTCCGCTCCGCCAAGCCGAAATGAGTTCAGCATCGCTTCTGCACCGCTGGTTGCGGCGCGAATGCCGGACTGACCGAGCGCCTCGCGAATGGCACCGACGATCAATCCGCGCACCAGCCCAGGATCGCGGAAACGCACATCGGCCTTTGCGGGATGTACATTGACATCCACCAGCGCCGGATCAAGGCTGAGGAAGAGCACCACCACGGGGTGACGGTCGCGCGAAATCACATCGGCATAGGCGCCGCGAATGGCACCCCATATCTGCTTGTCGCGGACCGGTCGGCCGTTCACATAGGCGAACTGGTGCAGGCTATTGGCGCGGTTGAACGCCGGGATGCCGGCAAAGCCGGTCAGGCGCACCCCTTCGCGCTCCGCATCGATGGCAATGGCGTTTTCCGGAAACTCCCTGCCGAGCACCTGCGAAATGCGTTCGAGCATGCCCGCCGATCCCAAGCCCGTCGCAGCAAGCTCAAGGGTTGTCCGGTCGCTGCCTGCGATTGAAAAGCGAATATGAGGAAAAGCGATGGCTATGCGCTTGACCACGTCACTGATCGCGGCTGCCTCGGCCCGATCGGTCTTCATGAATTTCAGCCGCGCCGGCGTCGCAAAGAAAAGATCGCGTACCTCGGCAATCGTTCCGCCATTCATCGGCGTGGGACGTGGTTCATCGAGGCGCCCACCATGCACGCTGACCTCAAAACCGGAATCCGCCTCGGCCGGACGCGATCTCAGCAATAGACGCGAAACAGAGCCGATCGACGGCAGTGCTTCGCCGCGAAAGCCGAGCGCTCTAATGTCATGCACGTCATCGGTGAGTTTCGAGGTGCAATGGCGCGCGACGGCAAGGGGCAGTTCCTCCGAGGGGATACCCGATCCATTGTCGGTAACGCGGATGAGGTTCTTGCCACCGCCTGCCGTGACGATCTCGATGCGCGTTGCACCGGAGTCAATGGCGTTTTCAACCAGCTCCTTCACCACGCTCGCGGGGCGTTCGATGACTTCGCCCGCTGCAATCTGGTTGATGATGGTTTCGGTAAGCAGTTTGATGGCCATCCACGACATATAGGGGATTCTTCCCACTGCGGAAATGCGGCGGGCGAATGCGTCCCCCGAAAATTATTTTAAGCTGAAAACATCTGGCCATCGCACCGTTTTTGGTGGTAGGTCTTTTCCCATATCAAGGAGGAAAAACCATGGCCAATTCCAAGCCGTCCTTTGTCTGGACTGATCCCTTTCTCTTGGAAGATCAATTGACCGAAGACGAGCGGATGATCCGCGACAGCGCCCGCGCCTTCGCGCAAAACGAGCTTCTGCCGCGTATCGAAGAGGCCTATCTGGAAGAAAAGACCGATCCCGCGCTCTTCAGGCTGATGGGTGAATCCGGCCTTCTGGGCGTTACCCTGCCCGAGGAATATGGTACGGCGGGCGCCTCCTACGTCGCCTATGGGCTCGTCGCCCGTGAGGTCGAGCGCGTCGACAGCGGCTATCGTTCGATGATGAGCGTGCAGTCCTCGCTGGTCATGTATCCGATCTACGCTTATGGCTCGGAGGAACAGCGCAAGAAATATCTGCCGAAACTTGCTTCCGGCGAATGGATCGGCTGCTTTGGCTTGACCGAACCCGATGCTGGTTCCGACCCCGCGGGAATGAAAACTCGCGCCGAGAAGGTGGCCGACGGCTATCGCCTTTCCGGTTCGAAAATGTGGATATCGAACTCCCCCATCGCGGATGTTTTTGTCGTCTGGGCCAAATCCGACGCCCATGAAGGTCAGATCCGCGGCTTTGTGCTCGAAAAGGGCATGAAGGGCCTATCCGCGCCGAAGATCGGAGGCAAGCTGTCGCTGCGCGCATCGATTACCGGCGAGATCGTCATGGACGGCGTCGTCGTCGGCGAGGAACATTTGTTGCCGAACGTTTCAGGTCTGAAAGGACCGTTCGGCTGTCTCAATCGCGCTCGGTACGGTATCTCGTGGGGCGTTATGGGCGCTGCAGAAGACTGCTGGCAGCGTACGGTCCAATATGGGCTCGACCGCAAGCAATTTGGCAGGCCGCTGGCGGCAACGCAGCTGTTCCAGAAGAAATTCGCCGACATGCAGACGGAGATTGCGCTCGGCTTGCAGGCCTCGTTGCGCGTCGGTCGCCTCTTTGATGAGGGCAAGGTCGCGCCGGAGATGATCAGCCTCGTCAAGCGCAACAATTGCGGCAAGGCGCTCGATATTGCCCGCGTCGCCCGCGACATGCATGGCGGTAACGGCATCCAGATCGGCTATCATGTGATGCGGCACGCGCAGAACCTCGAAACAGTCAATACCTATGAGGGCACGCACGATGTCCACGCCCTCATCCTCGGCCGGGCGCAGACTGGCATCCAGGCGTTCTTCTGACAACCGGTCAGAGGTTTCGCTGTGCGTGCAGTTTGTCGACTGCGGCGAGAAGGATGCACAATGCGATGCCTTCAGATGCGAGCCGCACCTCGTCAAGCGATGGAAACGTCGGTGCAAGGCGAAGCGTGCTGTCGTGCGGATCGCGTCCGTAGGGGGACGTGGCGCCAGCAGGAGTCAAGACAACGCCAGCCTCGCGGGCAAGCTCGACGACATCACGGGCTGTACCAGGCATGGCATCGACGCAGATGAAATAGCCGCCTTCGGGTTTGGTCCACTTTGCAACGCCGGTCCCGGATAACCGGGTCTCCAAGGCTTCGATGACAGTGTCGAACTTCGGAGCAATCAGGACGCGATGCGCCTCCATGTGGCGGTGCAGGCCTTCCATGTTCCTCAGAAACCGCACATGGCGCAACTGGTTCAGCTTGTCAGGGCCGATCGTCCGCTTGCCCGCGCGGGCAAGGTACCATTTCACATTGGCGGGCGATGAAGCGAAAAGCGCAAGACCAGCGCCGGCAAGGGTAATTTTCGATGTGGAAGCGAAGACAAAGGCGCGATCCGGATGATCCGCCTGTTCGCAGAGTTCGAGGATATTGGCGATCTCGTGCCGATGCGGCGTCAGGTGATGCACCGCATAGGCATTGTCCCAGAACAGGCGGAAATCCGGCGCACCCGTGCGCATCGATGCCAGACGTTCCAGGGTCTCGGTCGAGTAAACGTCCCCGGACGGGTTCGAGTATTTCGGCACGCACCACATGCCCTTGACATCGGGATCGGTCACCAGTTCCTCGACCATATCCATGTCGGGGCCATTTCCGCCCAGCGGAACAGGCAGCATGCGAATGCCAAATTCTTCGCAAATGGCAAAATGCCGGTCGTACCCGGGGACAGGGCAGATGAAGGCAGGTGCGCCGCCTGCCTGCTGCGACCACGGCTCCATCTCGCCGGGAACGCCCTTGACCATGGACCACAAAAGGCAGTCATGCATCATGGCTAGACTGGAATTGTCCCCGACCACGATTTGCTCCAGCGGTGCTCCCATCATGGGCGCGAACAAAGCCCGCACTTCGGTGAGGCCCTGCAACCCGCCATAATTGCGCGCGTCTTCACCGGCCTCGCTGAAATGATCGCCGTTGCCCGGCAGTGCGAGCATGCCATTGGCAAGGTCGAGCTGTTCCGGGCTGGGTTTGCCCCGGGTCATGTCGATCTTAAGGCCGCGAGCCCGAAACGCCGCATAGTCGCTAAGAACGCGATCGCGCAGCGCGTGGAGGTCTCCGGCGCTCAACTCAGCAATTGAACTCATTTCAGGTTCAGCCCTTTTGCTGCTGTACAATACCGTAGATATTTGTCGAGCGGGCGCCGGAGCGGCAATAGGCAAGGACGGGTCCTTCCGCTTGCGCCAGTGCGTCAGCCATCGCATCGACATCATCCTGCGTAAGTTGGCCGGAAACCACCGGGATGTAATAAACCGAAATGCCTGCTTTTTCGGCAACCTTTTCGATCTCGGTAAAATCGGGCTGGTCTGGCGCTTCGCCGTTCGGACGATTGCAGATGATCGTGTGATAGCCCGCAGCAGCGATGTCGCGCACGTCATCGGGTGAAATCTGGCCGCTGACGGCATAGCCTTCGTCAATTTGACGGATATCCATTTTATGTTCCTGGAGAAGTGTGAATGTCCCACCACCATACATCAAAAGATGGTCAAAGCCAGATCAAAGCGCGGGATCAGCTTCGTGGTGCTTTTCTTTTAATCACTTTGTCAAATGTGACTAAAATCTAGCCTGCGGGTGGCCCGGGGTTGGCAGGACTGTCAAGAAGGCGCTTGCGGCAGTCTGGGATGCGAGTGTCATAAATTGCGGATAAATTTGAACAATTCAGAATTTTCATCTTCATCGGCGAAGTTGGCACACTCGTTGCTTTGAACTCTTCGGTGCATACAACCAAAGAGGATTTACTTTAATGTTCAGTCTTACGACCAAATTAATTGGAACCTTGACTGCTGCCGCGATGGGGGCGTCGCTGGCCCTTTCGCCGGCCAAAGCGGCAGATGACACGATCAAGGTCGGCATCCTGCATTCGCTGTCCGGCACGATGGCGATTTCCGAAACCACGCTCAAGGACACGATGCTGTTTCTGATTGACGAGCAAAACAAGAAGGGCGGCGTTCTCGGCAAGAAGCTCGAGGCGGTGGTTGTTGATCCGGCGTCCGACTGGCCGCTCTTTGCCGAAAAGGCCCGGCAGCTGATCGAACAGGACAAGGTTGCCGCCGTTTTCGGCTGCTGGACCTCATCCTCGCGCAAATCCGTTCTGCCGGTTTTCGAAGAACTGAATTCGATGCTTTTCTACCCAGTCCAGTATGAGGGCGAAGAAAGCTCGCGCAACGTCTTCTACACGGGCGCGGCGCCGAACCAGCAGGCGATACCAGCCGTCGACTATCTCGCCAAGGAAGAGGGTGTCCAGCGTTGGGTCCTTGCCGGCACCGACTACGTCTATCCCCAGACCACCAACAAGATCCTCAAGGCCTATCTCAACGCCAAAGGCGTGAAGGACGAGGATATCATGATCAACTACACGCCGTTTGGCCATTCCGATTGGCAGACGATCGTCTCCGACATCAAGAAATTCGGTTCGGCCGGCAAGAAGACTGCCGTTGTATCGACCATCAATGGTGACGCGAATGTGCCATTCTACAAAGAACTCGCCAATCAGGGCATCAAGGCCGAAGACATCCCGGTCGTCGCTTTTTCGGTCGGTGAAGAAGAACTGGCCGGCCTCGATACCAAGCCCCTCGTCGGCCATCTCGCTGCCTGGAACTATTTCGAGTCCGTCGATGCCGATGCCAATTCTGACTTCATCAAGAAATGGCATACCTTCATCAAGAACGACAAGCGCGTGACCAACGATCCGATGGAAGCCACCTATATCGGCTTCAACATGTGGGTTAAGGCGGTTGAAGCTGCCGGAACTACGGATTCCAATGCCGTCATCGACTCCATCGTTGGCGTGTCGGTTCCGAACCTGTCCGGCGGATCCTCGACGATGATGCCGAACCACCATATCACCAAGCCCGTATTGATCGGCGAAGTGCAGGATGATGGCCAGTTCGACATCGTCTATCGCACACCTGGCCTCGTCGTCGGTGATGAATGGTCCGACTACCTCCCTGGCTCCAAGGACCTCATCTCCGATTGGCGCAAGCCCATGTCCTGCGGCAACTTCAATGTCGTCAGCGGCAAGTGCGGCGGCGTGACCAACTAAAAAACGCCTTCGGCTTCGGTTCGGGGCATCATCCGGAGCCTGCTCCACCTCCGCTGCCGCGGGGGTGGAGTTCCCCCGAGAAGAATTTTAAACACAGGATTGATTGATGCAATTTACCCGTTTGCTGTTCGTTCTTGCCCTCATGCTCAGCGCCGTGACGTGCGTTGGCGGGGCGAACGCGCAGAACGTCGATGACGCGACGTTGCGCCCCCTTGTCCAAGCCCTTGCCGGCGACAATTTTGATGAAACCACCAAAGCCATTTCCGATCTCGTCAAGACGGACGATCCTCGCGTATCGTCCATCCTCAATGCTCTGAGCGCCGGTGACCTCTATGTCGCCAAGGCAGACAAGACAGTTTTTCTCGGTAAACGCGACGGTTCGGCTTACGCCGCGACAGATCCGCTTACCGCCGCAAAGCTCGATCCCGTGCCCCGGGATGCCGCTGAAAAAATCAAGGTGAACAACCGGCTACGCCGCGACATCGCCGCTGCGATCGGCGGGCTCACTCTGATGAGCGATAAACCGGCCGAACGGCGCTCTGCCGCCGAGGCTATCCTGAAAACGCGCGATCCGGAATCCATTCCCCTGCTCGACCAGGCGATCGCTGCGGAAAGCGACAAGGACATCAAGGCGTTGATGCAATTGGCGCGCGCCGCCGCCGTGCTCAGTTCGACGGCCCCAGACGATGCCAAGATCGCTGCAATTGCCGAAGTCAGTTCTGGCAATAGCCGCGATGCGCTCGGGCTCCTGACGCCGTTGCAAGGCGTGGACGGTCCCGTCGGCGACGCCGCCCGCGCCGCAATCGGCAGCATCAACAGCAAGCTCGCCCTGTGGAACGGGATCCAGAACATCGTTTACGGTCTGTCGCTGGGCTCAGTCCTGTTGCTTGCCGCCATCGGGCTTGCCATCACCTTTGGCGTCATGGGTGTGATCAACATGGCCCACGGTGAAATGGTGATGATTGGCGCCTATACGACCTTCGTGGTGCAGCAGATCATCCGCGCTTCGGCGCCCGGTCTTTTCGACTATTCCCTCCTGATCGCGCTTCCTGCTGCCTTTCTCGTCTCAGGTGCGATCGGCGTCGTCATCGAGCGCGGCATCATTCGCTTTCTTTATGGGCGGCCACTGGAGACATTGCTGGCAACATGGGGCATCTCGCTCGTCCTGCAACAGGCGATTCGCTCCTGGTTCGGCGCGTCCAATGTGCAGGTTGGAAACCCTTCCTGGATGGCTGGATCGTTCGATCTCGGTCTCCTGACGCTTACCTGGTCACGGCTGTGGATCATTGTTTTCGCTCTTTCCGTCTTCGCGGTTCTGCAATTGGTGCTGAAGAAAACCATGCTCGGTTTACGCATGCGCGCGGTCACGCAAAACCGCCGCATGGCTTCCTCCATGGGTATCAGAACGCCATGGGTTGATGCGCTCACCTTCGGCCTTGGCTCCGGCATTGCTGGCATCGCCGGCGTGGCGCTCAGCCAGATCGACAATGTCAGTCCCAATCTGGGGCAAGGCTACATCATCGACAGCTTCATGGTCGTCGTCTTCGGCGGCGTCGGTAATCTTTGGGGAACGCTACTCGGCGCCATGTCGCTCGGCATTGCCAACAAATTTCTCGAGCCCTTCGCGGGCGCCGTTCTTGGCAAGATCCTCGTTCTGGTTCTTATCATCCTGTTCATTCAGAAGCGTCCGCGCGGTCTCTTCGCACTCAAGGGAAGGGCGATCGAGGCATGATCACCCAATGGCTCTTCACGCATGTCGACCGGCGCGGCGCATTCGTCATCGCGCTGCTCGTCGCAATCGCCGTGCTGGTTCCCCTTTCCAATTTGCTGTTGCCGGCAACATCGCCATTTCACATTCCGACCTATCTGGTTTCACTGATCGGCAAATATCTGACCTACGCGCTTCTGGCAGTCGCGCTCGATCTGGTCTGGGGTTTCTGCGGCATTCTTTCCCTTGGCCACGGTGCGTTCTTCGCCCTTGGCGGCTACGCCATGGGCATGTACCTGATGCGCCAGATCGGCCCGCGCGGAGTCTATGCTGATCCGGTGTTGCCCGACTTCATGGTCTTCCTGAACTGGAAGGAACTCCCCTGGTTCTGGCACGGCTTCAATCATTTCTGGTTCGCCGCGCTGATGGTCGTGCTCGTTCCCGGGCTGCTCGCCTTCGCTTTCGGCTGGCTGGCGTTCCGCTCGCGTGTCACCGGCGTCTATCTTTCCATCATCACCCAGGCGCTCACCTACGCGCTGCTGCTGGCTTTTTTCCGCAACGATATGGGTTTCGGCGGCAACAACGGCCTGACCGATTTCAAGGACATCCTCGGCTACAACATTCAAGCCGACAGCACCCGTTCCATGCTCTTTGCGGCCACCGCGCTGTTTGTGGCACTGGCCGTGTTCGTGACAAGCTTCATCGTCCGCTCCAAGCTGGGAAAGGTATTGGTGGGCGTGCGCGACGCGGAGAGCCGCATGCGCTTCCTCGGCTATCGTGTCGATCGCTACAAGCTCTTCGTCTGGACGATCTCGGCCATGATGGCCGGTATTGCCGGGGCGCTCTATGTCCCCCAGGTCGGCATTATCAATCCATCGGAGTTCGAGCCGGCCAACTCGATCGAAGCGGTGATCTGGGTGGCCGTCGGCGGCCGCGGTACGATCATCGGCCCGATCATCGGTGCGGTGCTGGTCAACTTCGGCAAGACATACTTCACCGCCGCGTTTCCTGAAATCTGGCTGTTCGCGCTGGGCGCGCTGTTCATCATCGTCACGCTGTTCCTGCCGAAGGGCATTCTCGGCCTCTACGGGTCGTGGAAGGCGCGATGGGCGGAGCGTGTCGCACGCAAACGCGATGGCGGCCCGCCACCCGTGGCTGACGCGAACTCCACGCAGATCCCAGAACCCCAGGCAGCGGAATAGATCATGAAAGCGCAGGATACTCTTCTATATCTCGATGGGGTCTCGGTGTCGTTCGATGGCTTCCGTGCCATCAACAATCTGTCGCTCGTTCTCCAGGCAGGCGAAATGCGTGCCGTGATCGGGCCGAATGGGGCCGGCAAGACCACGATGATGGACATTATCACTGGCAAGACCCGGCCCGATGCCGGCGACGTCTATTTCAATGGCGATATCGATCTGACGCGGCATGACGAGGCGGAAATCGCCTTGCTCGGCATCGGCCGCAAGTTCCAGAAGCCAACCGTATTCGAAAGTCATACGGTCGAGGACAATCTCGTACTGGCGCTGGCTGGACCGAGGTCAGCATTTTCGGCCCTCTTCCACCGCCAGAGCCACGATGAAGCGGAGCGGATCGAAGACATTCTCTATACGATCCGCCTGAACGGAAAACGCGACTGGCTTGCGGCCAACCTTTCGCACGGCCAGAAGCAGTGGCTCGAGATCGGCATGTTGCTGGCGCAGGACCCGAAGCTCTTGCTGGTGGATGAGCCAGTTGCCGGCATGACCGACGCCGAAACCGCTGAGACCGCCAAGCTTTTGCGCGAGATTGCCAGGACGCGCTCGGTGCTCGTCGTCGAGCACGACATGCATTTCGTCCGCGAACTCGACGTGAAGGTCACATGCCTGCACGAAGGTTCGGTGCTGGCCGAAGGCTCGCTCGATTTTGTCAGCAATGACCAGCGCGTAATAGAAGTCTATCTGGGGCGATAGGAACGACATGCTAACCGTTGAAAATGCATCTCTCCACTATGGCGCTGCCCAGGCACTGCGCAGCGTGTCGCTGGAGGTGAAACCGAAGTCGATCACCTGCGTGCTTGGCCGCAACGGTGTCGGCAAGACCAGTATGCTTCGTGCCATCGTTGGCCAGCACCCGCTCTCATCAGGCTCGATCACGTTCGAGGGTGCGCCTCTTGGTCGCAAGCCACCCTATGATCGGGCGCGCGCCGGTATCGCATTCGTGCCGCAGGGACGCGAGATCTTTCCCCTGCTGACCGTGCGCGAGAATCTCGCGACCGGCTTTGCGGCGGCGAAGCGCGGCAATCGTACCGTGCCGCCGGAAGTATTCGAGCTCTTTCCCGTGCTCAAGACCATGCTCGGCCGCCGGGGCGGAGATCTGTCCGGGGGCCAGCAACAGCAGCTTGCGATCGGTCGCGCCCTCGTGACACGGCCGAAACTGCTCGTGCTCGATGAACCGACGGAAGGTATCCAGCCGTCGATCATCAAGGACATTGGTCGCGCTATCCAGTTCCTGCGCGACCAAGCGGGCCTGGCGATCCTTCTGGTCGAACAATATCTCGACTTCTGCCGCGAACTCGCGGACCACGTCTACATCATGGATCGGGGTGAGATCGTCCACTCCGGCGATGCTCCCAGCCTCGACAGGCCGGAAGTACGCAAGTTTCTGACGGTATGAAAAACTTGCCTTGCTGACGATACGGGATCATCGTTAGGGTCGCTCCCGAGGAGCAACCCTGATGATCGACAAGCTGGAATTTTTCATCGCCTTGGCGCGCCACCGGCATTTTGGCAGGGCTGCGGAAGAGTGCGGTGTAACCCAGCCCACCTTGTCGGCCGCGATCCGCCAGCTCGAAGATACGCTTGGCGTGGTGCTCGTCCAGCGCGGCTCCCGCTTCCAGGGGCTGACATCCGAAGGCCAGCGCGTGCTTGAGTGGGCGCGGCGCATTGTCGGCGACACAAGGACGATGCGTGAGGAAATCCGTGCCGCGCGCTTCGGTCTCGCCGGACATGTCAAGATCGCCGCAATCCCGACCGCACTCGCCATGGTTTCGCGGCTGACAACGCCATTTCGCGAAAAACACCCCGACGTGACCTTTTCGGTGACATCGCGGACCTCGCTCGAAGTATTGACGCTGCTCAGCAATTTCGAAATCGATGTCGGCATCAGCTATCTCGATAATGAACCGCTTGGTCGTGTGACATCGGTGCCCCTCTATTCCGAGCGTTACCAATTGATCACTTCGGCAGGCAATATCCATTCCGACCGGGAAACCGTTACCTGGGCCGAGGTGGGGAAATTGCCGCTCTGCCTCCTCACCATGGACATGCAGAACCGCCGCCTCATCAACAAGCATTTGCAGGAAGCAGGGATCGAGGTTCATCCGACCCTCGAATCGAATTCCATGATTGTGCTGTTCTCCCATATCCGCACGGGTAAATGGGCGAGCATCATGCCGCTCAATCTCGCTGAGACCTTGGGTTTTGCCGAACCAATCCGTTCCATTCCCATTGTTGAGCCCGATGCGCGACACCTGGTTGGATTGGTCGCCGCCGACCGCGAACCCCATACGCCGCTGGTTTCAGCCTTGTTGCACGAGGCGAGGGCGCTTGCGCAGAGCTTGAATATGGTTTGATAGAAATCTTCTATCAATCAACGAGTCTGCTATATTGATATATGACGCTTTTTTTGATCTGTTCTAAGGAACGGGGAGATACCAAGGGAGGGCGCTGCAGGATATGCAGGGTGCAAGTACCGATATCGCAACAAGGGCGATAGGCATTATCGATCAACTGAAGGGCGGAGAAGGCCCTCTGCTTCCTATTCTGCACGAGTTGCAGGAGGAATTCGGCTATGTGCCGCATGAAACTCTGCCGCTGATCGCGCAAGCCCTCAATATCTCCCGCGCCGAAGTTCATGGCGTTTTCACGTTCTATCATGATTACCGCGACCATCCTGCCGGACGGCATGTGCTGAAGCTTTGTCGCGCCGAGGCCTGTCAGTCAATGGGTGCCGATGCGCTGGCTGACCGCGCTCGCGAACTCCTCGGCATCGATTGGCATGGCACAACGCCCGATGGCGCTGTCACCCTTGAACCCGTCTATTGCCTTGGCCTTTGCGCGTGCTCGCCTTCGGCGATGCTTGACGGCGAGGTCATTGGCCGGCTCGATGCTGAAAAGCTCGAGGAAATCGCGGCGGAGGTGCGGCTATGACAGTCACGTTCTACGTTCCGCGCGACTCCGGCGCACTCGCGCTTGGCGCCGGTAAAGTTGCCAAAACACTCCAGTCTGAAATCGACGCACGCAACCTTGATGCGCGGATCGTGCGCAATGGCTCGCGCGGGCTCTACTGGCTCGAACCCATGGTCGAGGTGGAAACGCCAAACGGCCGCGTCGCCTACGGCCCGGTCAAGGCGTCCGATGTGGCGGTACTGCTCGACAATGGCATGGGCGAAGGCAGGGTGCATCCTCTCTGGCTCGGTCTCACCGGTCAACTGCCATTCCTTGCCAGGCAGACGCGCCTGACCTTTGCCCGCTGCGGCATTACCGACCCCGTATCGCTGGACGACTACCGCGCTCATGACGGTTTGAAGGGCCTCGAAAATGCGTTGAAGCTCACGCCTGCCGAGATTGTCGCCGAGGTGACGGAATCCGGTCTGCGCGGCCGCGGTGGCGCAGGTTTTCCGACGGGCATCAAATGGAAGACGGTGCTCGATACGGCGGGCGAGCAGAAATACATCGTCTGCAATGCTGACGAAGGCGACAGCGGCACCTTTGCCGATCGCATGATCATGGAAGGCGATCCGTTCGTCCTGATCGAAGGCATGGCAATCGCTGGCATCGCGGTCGGCGCGACCAGGGGCTACGTCTATATACGTTCGGAATACCCATATGCCGTCGAGGTCATGAACGGGGCCCTCGATGTTGCCCGCAATGCCGGTGTCCTGGGAAAATCCGTACTCGGATCGTCTTACGCTTTCGACATGGAAGTGCGGGTCGGAGCCGGTGCCTACGTCTGCGGCGAAGAAACAGCTCTGCTCGAAAGCCTTGAAGGCCGCCGCGGCATCGTCCGCGCCAAGCCGCCGCTCCCCGCGCATAAGGGGCTCTTCGGCAAGCCGACCGTCATCAACAATGTGATTTCGCTGGCTTCCGTTCCTGTCATTCTCGATAAGGGTGCCACCTTCTACAAGGATTTCGGCATGGGCCGGTCGCGCGGCACGATCACGTTGCAGATCGCCGGCAACGTCAAGCATGGCGGTTTGTTCGAAACGGCCTTCGGCCTAACACTGGGCGAGATCGTCGACGATATCGGCGGCGGCACGGCGAGTGGCCGTCCGGTCAAGGCCGTACAGGTCGGTGGCCCGCTTGGCGCCTATTTCCCGCGTGAACTCTTCGATACTCCTTTCGACTACGAAGCTTTCGCCGCCAAGGATGGCCTGATCGGCCATGCTGGCCTCGTGGTCTTCGATGACACTGTCGATATGCTGAAGCAGGCGCGTTTTGCCATGGAGTTCTGCGCGATCGAATCCTGCGGTAAATGCACGCCTTGCCGTATCGGCTCAACACGTGGCGTTGAGGTGGTCGACCGCCTCGCCGCCAATGTCGAACCTGAGAAGCAAATCGAGATTTTGACCGATTTGTGTAATACAATGAAGTTCGGCTCGCTCTGTGCCCTGGGCGGCTTCACGCCCTATCCCGTCATGAGTGCGCTGACGCATTTTCCTGAAGATTTCCGCCCGGCGCCTGTCGCCCACGCTGCGGAATAGGAGATTGATATGTCCTTGATTGAAGAAATCGATTACGGCACGCCCGCCTCACTTTCCGAAAAGATGATCACGCTGACCATCGACGGAAACGAGGTCACGGTGCCGGAAGGCACATCGATCATGCGAGCCGCGATGGAAGCGGGCATCGAGGTTCCCAAGCTTTGCGCCACCGATATGGTGGATGCGTTCGGGTCCTGCCGTCTCTGCCTTATCGAGATCGACGGACGCAACGGCACGCCTGCCTCCTGCACCACGCCTGCCATGGAAGGGCTTGTTGTCCATACCCAGACGCAGCGTCTGAAGGACATCCGCAAGGGCGTGATGGAGCTATACATCTCCGACCATCCGCTCGATTGCCTGACCTGCGCTGCCAATGGCGATTGCCAGTTGCAGGACATGGCGGGCGCCGTCGGCCTTCGCGATGTTCGTTACGGCTATGAGGGTGAAAACCACGTTTTCGCCAAGGCTGGTATCGCTGCCAATGATCGGTGGTTGCCGAAGGATGAATCCAATCCCTATTTCACCTATGATCCGGCCAAATGCATCGTCTGCTCGCTCTGCGTTCGTGCCTGTGAGGAAGTGCAGGGCACTTTTGCGTTGACGATCGAAGGCCGCGGCTTCAACAGCCGCGTTTCGGCCGGCGGCAGGCATGATAATTTCATCGACAGCGAGTGCGTATCCTGCGGCGCCTGCGTACAGGCTTGCCCGACTGCGACGCTCACGGAAAAATCGGTGATCGAGATCGGCCAGCCGGAACATTCCAAGGTCACGACCTGCGCCTATTGCGGCGTCGGCTGCTCGTTCAAGGCTGAAATGCGCGGTGAGGAACTGGTGCGCATGGTGCCCTGGAAGGATGGCAAGGCCAATCGCGGTCATTCCTGCGTCAAGGGCCGCTTCGCCTATGGCTACTCGACCCACAAGGATCGTATCCTCAATCCGATGATCCGCGAAAAGATCACCGATCCCTGGCGCGAGGTCACCTGGGATGAGGCGTACAAATACGTTGCGAATGAATTCCGCCGCATTCAGTATCAGTACGGACGCAATTCCATCGGCGGCATCACGTCGTCCCGGTGCACCAACGAGGAAACCTATCTCGTCCAGAAACTGGTTCGCGCCGGCTTCGGCAACAATAATGTCGACACCTGCGCACGCGTTTGCCATTCGCCGACCGGCTACGGCCTGAAGCAGACTTTTGGAACCTCGGCGGGCACGCAGGATTTCGACAGCGTCGATTATACGGACGTCGTCATGATCATCGGCGCCAATCCGACCGATGGCCATCCCGTCTTCGCCTCGCGCTTGAAGAAGCGCCTGCGCAAAGGCGCAAAGCTGATCATCGTGGATCCCCGCCGCATCGATCTCGTGCGCTCGCCCCATGTCCAGGCATCATACCATCTGCCGCTGCGACCGGGCACTAACGTTGCTGTCGTAACCTCCATGGCCCACGTTATTGTCACGGAAGGTCTCTTCGACGAAAAGTTCATCCGCGAACGCTGCGACTGGGACGAGTTCCAGGATTGGGCCGCATTTGTCGCTTCGCCGGAACATAGCCCCGAAGCCATCGAACAGCTTTCGGGTGTACCGGCTCAGGCCCTGCGCGAGGCAGCACGGCTCTTCGCCACGGGCGGCAACGGCTCGATCTATTATGGCCTGGGCGTCACCGAGCATAGTCAGGGTTCGACGACTGTCATGGCCATTGCCAACCTTGCAATGGCGACCGGGAATATCGGACGCAAGGGCGTCGGCGTTAATCCGCTGCGTGGCCAGAACAATGTGCAGGGCTCCTGCGACATGGGTTCGTTCCCGCATGAACTGCCGGGTTACCGGCATATCTCCGACGATCAGACGCGTGATATCTTCGACAAGCTCTGGGGCGTCAAGTTGCAGGATGAGCCCGGTTTGCGCATCCCGAACATGCTCGACGCTGCAATCGACGGTACGTTCAAGGGGCTATACATTCAGGGCGAAGATATTCTCCAATCCGACCCCGATACCAAACACGTCGCCGGTGGTCTCGCCGCAATGGAATGCGTCGTCGTGCACGACCTCTTCCTTAATGAGACCGCCAACTACGCCCACGTCTTCTTGCCGGGTTCGACTTTCCTGGAGAAGGACGGCACGTTCACCAATGCCGAACGGCGCATCAATCGCGTCCGCAAGGTGATGAGCCCGCTTAACGGGTACGCCGATTGGGAAGTGACACAAAACCTCGCCAAGGCGATGGGGCTGGGCTGGGACTACAAGCATCCTTCCGAAATCATGGATGAAGTCGCATTGACGACGCCGAGTTTTGCCGGTGTGTCGTTCGATCTGCTGGACAAAGAGGGTTCGGTCCAGTGGCCGTGCAACGAGAAGGCGCCGCTTGGCACGCCCATCATGCATATTGAGAGCTTTGCCCGCGGCAAGGGCAAGTTTATCCGCACCGAATATGTTGCGACCGACGAGCGTACCGGCCCGCGCTTCCCGCTGCTGCTGACGACCGGACGTATCCTGTCGCAATACAATGTGGGTGCGCAGACCCGCCGTACCGACAATGTTATCTGGCATGAGGAAGACCGGCTCGAAATCCACCCCCATGATGCTGAGCAACGCGGCATTCGCGATGGCGATTGGGTGAAGGTCGCCAGCCGTTCAGGTGAGACCACCTTGCGGGCGCTGATCACTGATCGTGTGTCGCCGGGTGTGGTCTACACAACCTTCCACCATCCGACGACACAGGCCAACGTCATCACCACCGACTTTTCAGACTGGGCAACCAACTGTCCGGAATACAAGGTCACGGCGGTTCAGGTCGGCGTCTCGAACGGTCCGAGCGACTGGCAGGTCAAGTACGACGAGCAAGCACGCCAGAGCCGGCGAATTGTTCCCGTATTCGACGCCGCGGAATAGCAATGGCCGAGCGGTCAACCCGGCTTTCCGTCCCGCGTATCATCCGCCGCCGCAAGGGCGCGGCCGATGCATATGCGATGGACGGCCGGATTGTGCCTGAAGAGACGCCGATTGCTTTCAGCTACAACGGCACCACCCATGCGGTCATGATGGCGACACCCGCCGACATGGAGGATTTTGCCGTTGGCTTCAGCCTTTCGGAAGGCATCGTTTCGCAAATCGACGAGATCAGCGAGATTGCTGTCGAGGAACACGACGAGGGCGTTGTTATCCAGATACGCCTCGCGAGCGAGGCCGGCCAGGAATTGACGGACCGCCGCCGTCGCATGGCCGGGCCGGTGGGCTGTGGCCTCTGCGGGATCGAGTCGATCGAGCAAGCTTTGAAGCCCGTCGCCTCGGTTGAGAAAGCCCGGCTTACGCTGGCACCGGAAGAAGTTTCCGAGGCGGTCAAACTCCTTTCGGCACTGCAGCCTCTGCACAGCGAAACCGGCGCGGTACATGCCGCCGGTTTTTATCTGTCCGGCAAAGGCATTGTCGCGGCACGTGAGGATGTCGGCCGGCACAATGCGCTGGACAAACTGGCCGGGGCGCTGTGCCGTGCAGGGATCGATGGCAATACTGGCGCGGTGGTCATTACCAGCCGCGTATCCATCGAGATGGTACAGAAGACGGCGATTGTCGGTGCTTCCGTTTTGATTGCAGTGTCCGCGCCCACGGCCCTTGCCATCCGTACAGCCGAGGCCGCCGGCATGACGCTGATTGCGCTGGTGCGTGGCGATGAATTCGATATCTTCACCCGACCGGACCGAATTCCGGCTGCAATTTCGCAGGTGAAGACAAAGGCGGACGAGGCGGGAACCGTGCCTGTGAAGCCCAATCCCGATCCCGCCGCATCCACACTCATTCAAAGTCCCACAGTTCGATTGGTGCAATATGGCTAGTGAAGGTCACAAAACGACAGCAACCAAACTGGTCTATATGGCCAACCAGATTGCGGCGTTCTTCCATACGCAGCCAAAGGACGAGGCCGTGGCCGGCGTTGCTGATCACATCAATCACTTTTGGGAGCCGCGCATGCGCACGCAACTGTTCGCCATTCTCGAACAGGAAGACAATGGTCTCGATGATCTCGTCGTTGAGGCTGCAAAGCAGATCCGCAAGCCAGGGCCGGTTCCGGCCTGATACTCTTCACACGAAGCCAGATCGTAAAGGTAGACAGGGCCCGCTACGGAGCTTCTTTTTGCTATTGCCTGCGGATCGAGTACGGATCGAAGGGCAGATCAGCTAGTTGATCCAGACACATTGCCTCCAGGTCTGGATGCGATAGTGGATCGCTGTACCAGTCAGCTGCTCGAACTCGGTCAAGCCGAATTCTCTTGGAACCGGCTGATCGCCAGATTGCGCGGATCAGAAAGAAAATCTTCATGACAACTATCCTTGTGGAGAATTTTCATGATATTTTCGTGCGGTATAGCCATGGAAGCAATCAAGATTGCCGATATTGGAATAAACAATATCTTCATGAAGAACCTCAACAGATTTCATTTGAATGGCCTGAAAGCGGTCGAGGCGATCGGTCGCCTTGGCTCATTGCCGAAGGCCGCTGATGAACTGGGCGTCTCCGTCAGCGCCGTGAGCCAGCAATTGATCCGCACTGAAGAGCAGATAGGCAAGACGATATTCGACCGTACCCGCGCCGGACTGGTGCCCACTCCGTTCGGCAGATCGTTGCTTCCAGGATTGGAGGACGGCTTTCAGCATCTTTCTCGGGCGGTGGCGCTTGCGGATGGCGCCGATGAGACCTTGCTGCTCTCGGTAGCGCCGACCTTCGCCTCGAAATGGCTGGTGCCCCGCCTCGGGCGCCTGCGCGCTGCGCATCCCGACCTCAAGATCCGCATTGACCCTTCACCCGGCATTCTCGACTTGAAGAATTCCGATATCGACCTTGCCATACGGTTGGGCAGCGGCAATTGGTGTGATGGCGAGTGTGACTGTTTGTTGCCGCAAAGGATGTTCCCGGTCTGCACGCCTGCCTTTGCGAAGCGGCTGAGGACACCGGCCGATATCTTCAGCCAACCGATCATCTGCTACGAGAATCCCATGTTCAGTTGGGATGAATGGCAGGCTGCGACGGGCCTTGGCGGGCCACTCCCGTTCGACGGACCTACATTCTCCGATCCATGGCTCGGCCTGGAAGCGACCATAAGCGGGCAGGGGATCATGCTGGCGTGGGATTTGTTTGTCGAAGACGCGCTCGCTGACGGCAGACTCGTTGCGCCATTTCCGATGCGCGTTCCCTCTCCCATCGCCTATTGGCTGGTATCGCCGAAAAACCGCAAGCCAACGCGGCAAGTGCAAAACTTCCAGCATTGGATCCGGGCCGAAACTGCGCAGGAGAACACAACCGGTTCCGCATGATCTGTTGACAAGCCAGAGCGAAGTTTGAACAGTGCCGGACATCGAGATGAGGGGGCAGAGTCTGCTGACCTCGGGCGTTGGGAGCACTTCATGTCTATGCGCGCGGTTATCGGGCTTTCGGCTCTTCTTCTCAGTATTTTCGCAGCCGCGCTGCCCGCCGGCGCTGCAGAAACCAACCGCGACATCGTCACGACCAAGGACGGCGATTATTTCGGTTTCGACCTGCGCACGGAGCAGGACGTTACCCTCGACCAATGCGAATTGGTCTGCCTCGCCGACAAGACCTGCAAGGCGTTCACCTACAACCCCAAGGTGAAATGGTGCTTCCTCAAATCCGACTTCAATCAGCTGAAAAGCTCGCCCGGAGCGGTCGCAGGCAAAGTGGTTGAAACTGCCGATGAACCGGATATTGGCGCGCCGCCCAAGTTGCAATTCCTCTCCGATCAGTTGGCCCAGGATGCCCGCCAGGTCAGATCCACGCTCACCCTGACCGACGAACAGAAGGCGCAAGGCGTTGATGGTCTCGTTTCACTTGCGCGCAAGGAACTCGCAGCCGGTAATATCGGCAATGCTCTCAATGCTTTCAAAGGTGCGCTTGCGGTCACGCCGGACAATGCCGTGCTCTGGATCGAGGCGGCGCGCGCCGCTACCCACGCCGAAAAGAATAGCGATACCGCCGCACAAGCGGCCCTTGCCGCGCTCAATGGCTACCAGCTGACGCGAACGGCCTCGACGCGGGCAGAGGCGCTTGCGGTCCTCGCTGCCGCGCTGCAGAACGCGGAAAACTATCGGGCCGCGCTGGACGCCTACAAGGCAAGCCTCGCGCTGGTGAATGACAAGACCGTCGAGGCTGCCTATCTCGATCTCAGGGCACGGCAGGGGTTTCGCGTCGTGAACAATACGATCGATGCGGATAGCGCGGCGCCGCGCGCCTGCGTGCAATTCTCCGAACCGCTGGTGAAGATGGGCACGGATTATGCCCCGTTCGTAACGCTCAACGGCAGCGCGCCCAAGGCAGTCGAAGCCAAGGGCAGCGAGATTTGCGTCGAGGGCCTCGAGCATGGTCAGCGCTACAAACTGGCATTGCGGCCAGGTCTGCCGTCCTCGGGTGGCGATGCGCTGGAAGCGCCGGTCGACCTTGATCTCTATATCAAGGATCGCTCGGCCATGGTGCGCTTTACCGGCGACAGTTTTGTCCTGCCGAGCACTGCGCGGCGTGGCATTCCCATTGTCTCGGTCAATACGACCAGCGCCAACCTCAAGCTGTACCGCATCGGCGATCGCGGCATTGCCCCGCTTTTGACCAGCTCGCAATTCCTCACCCAGCTCGATGGCTACAACGCGCAGCAACTGCAAGACGAATCCGGCGAACTCGTATGGCAGGGTGCGATCGATATTCAGTCGGAACTCAACAAGGACGTTGTCACCAGCTTTCCGGTCGACGAAGCCCTGCCGCAACGTAAGCCCGGCGTCTATGTACTGACCGCAGTTTCGCCCGATACCAGGGGGCAGGAATGGGACGCCCAGGCAACGCAATGGTTCGTCGTATCGGATATAGGGCTCTCCACCTATGCGGGGACGGATGGACTTAACGTCTTCGCCCGCTCGCTTGCCACGGCGCAACCCCTCATCGGCGTCGAACTGCAACTCCTCGCCAAGAATAATGAGGTACTTGGCACCGCGATAACCGACACGGATGGCAGGGCGACGTTTACAGCTGGTCTTATGCGCGGAACTGCTGCCACTGCCCCCGCGGTCATCACGGCCAAGAACGGCGATGCGGACTATGTGTTTCTCGACATGACACGGGCTGGCTTCGACCTGTCGGATCGCGGTGTCACCGGCCGTGATGCGCCGGGCGCAATCGACGTTTTGGCTTGGACCGAACGCGGCATCTATCGGGCCGGTGAGATCGTTCATGCATCAGCGCTGGCGCGTGATATTGGCGCCAACGCCATCGAGAAACTGCCCCTGACCTTTGTCTTCAAACGGCCCGATGGCGTGGAAGATCGCCGCATGGTCAGCGACGGCGCCAATCTCGGCGGTCACACGCTCGATCTCGCATTGCAGGCCAATTCCATGCGCGGCACCTGGACCATGCAGATTTATACGGACCCGAAGGGATCGCCAATTGCCGAGAAGCAGTTCCTGGTTGAAGACTTCGTGCCGGACCGGGTGGAGTTCGACCTGACGAGCAATGCAAAGACGCTGGAAATTGGCAAGCCAACAGCTGTGACGGTGAATGGCCGCTATCTCTATGGTGCGCCTGCAGCAGGGCTTAATCTCGAAGGCGAAATCGCGCTCAAACCTACCCACGAAAGCGCTGACTTCAAAGGCTATAGCTTCGGCCTCGCCGACGAAGAGGCGAACGAGGACACGCGCATTCCGCTGGAGGACCTGCAGCCTCTTGACGACAATGGCAACGCGACATTCCATGTCTCGCTGAGCGATGTTCCCTCGACGACACAATTGCTCAATGCCGATGTGGTGGTGCGGATGCAGGAGGCGGGTGGTCGGGCCGTGGAGCGGACATTGACGCTGCCGGTCAAGCCGCAAGGCGCGATGCTCGGCATCAAGCCGGAATTCGCAGGGGCGCTTCCTGAGAACTCGGTCGCCAAGTTCCACGTCATCGCGATCGACCAGAACAATCAGAAACAGTCGATGCAGGGCCTCGAGTGGAAGCTGGTCAGTGTCGAGCGCAACTACCAGTGGTACCGCGACGGCAATTCGTGGAAGTACGAACCAATTCTCTCCACCAAGCAGATCGCCAATGGTGAAGTGAACGCGACAGCGGATGGAGTGGACATTTCGGTGCCGGTCACCTGGGGCCGCTTCCGGCTTGAAGTGGAGACCGCAACAGCGGACGGGCCAACGTCGAGCGTCGAGTTCGATGCAGGCTACTATGTCGCCGCGACATCGACCGAAACACCCGATGGCCTCGAGATCGCCCTCGACAAGGACAATTATTCCGCGGGGGACACGGCAAAGCTGAAAGTTTCGCCGCGGTTTGCCGGCGAGTTGCTTGTCACCGTTGGAGCCGAAAATCTCCTCGCGACAAAACGGGCCAGCATTCCGGCTGAGGGCGGCGAAGTTGAAATTCCGGTTACCGCCGATTGGGGTGCAGGTGCCTATGTCACCGCGACCCTTTTCCGGCCCGGCAATGCGCAGGAAAGCCACATGCCAATGCGTGCTATCGGCATCAAATGGCTCGGCGTCAATCCCGGCGATCGGAACCTGGCGATCAAGCTTGACGTGGCGCAAAAAACCGAACCGCGCAAACCGCTGAGCATTGCGCTGCAGGTGGCAGGGGCGGGAGCCAATGAAGACGCGTTTGTCACCGTCGCCGCTGTCGATGTGGGCATCCTCAACCTCACCCGCTACGAGGCGCCGAATCCCGACAGCTGGTATTTCGGCCAGCGCCAGTTGGGACTTGAAATCCGTGATCTCTACGGACGTCTCATCGACGGTTCGCAGGGTGCTGCCGGCAAATTGCGGACCGGCGGCGATGGCGCGCAGATGCCGATGCAGGGCAGCCCACCCACCGAGAAACTGATCGCCTTCTTCTCCGGCCCGGTGAAACTTGACCCGCAAGGCAGGGCCAATATCAGCTTCGACATACCGCAGTTCAATGGAACGGCGCGCGTGATGGCCGTCGCCTGGTCGAAGGCCGGCGTTGGTCATGCCACGTCCGATGTTGTCATTCGCGACCCCGTTGTTGTGACGGCGAGCCTGCCCAAGTTTCTGGCACCGGGCGACAAGGCATCGCTGCGGCTCGATATCGCCAATACCGATGCTCCGGCCGGTGACTATCAGCTCCAGGTCACCAGCAATCCCGTCGTCAGCGTCGAGCAGCCGGGGGCAGCCCAGTCGGTCAACCTGGCAGCCGGCGGCAAGTTCGATATCACGCTGCCTTTGACCGGCGAGCACCCGGGCGATGGCGTGGTCTCGGTTAAAATCTCCAACGCCTCTGGTCTTGCTCTGGAGCAGTCACTCAACATACCGGTCCGTCCCGCAACCCTGCCGGTCACGGTTCGCAGACCCATCAAGATCGCGCCGAACAGTACCTTGAAAGTGGATGGCGAACTGCTGGCAGGCAGCATCCTCCAGGGTGCCTCGGTCAGCCTTAACGTCACGCGCTCGGCAGCTTTCGATATTCCGGCGCTGCTGATGACACTCGACCGCTATCCCTATGGCTGCGCCGAACAGACGACAAGCCGCGCGCTACCGCTTCTCTATATGAGTGAACTTGCCAAGCAATCCGGCATCGCGGAAGACAGTGACGTGCAGAAGCGCGTCCAAGAAGCGATCTATCGCGTGCTGTCCTACCAATCCTCCTCAGGCAGCTTCGGCCTGTGGAGCCCGGGTTCCGGCGATCTGTGGCTCGATGCCTATGTTACGGATTTCCTTACCCGCGCCCGGGAACAGAAATACGAGGTGCCGGAACAGGCGTTGGTGCAGGCGCTGGAAAACCTGCAGAATTCGTTGAGCTATGACGTCAATGTCAAGGATCAGGGCAATGAGATTGCCTATGCGCTTTACGTGCTCGCTCGCAACCGCAAGGCTGCAATCAGTGACCTGCGCTACTACGCAGATACGAAGCTCGCCGAGTTCCCAACGCAGCTGGCGCGTGCGCATCTGGCTGCAGCCCTGTCGCTCTATGGCGACGCGCAACGCTCGCAAAGCATCTTCACCGATGCCCTGCAGCAATCGACGCTGGTGACCAATGTCAGTCTCATTCGCTCGGATTACGGCTCGTCACTGCGTGATGACGCGGCCGTGCTGGCGCTTGCTGCCGAGAGCCGCCCGGTGCCGCCGATCATCCCGCAACTGTCGAAGATCGTCGCCAGCGAGTGGGAACGCAAAACCTATACGAGCACGCAGGAGCAGACCTGGATGCTTCTCGCAGCGCGGACCATCCAGGGCGGCGATCAGGACTTGAAGCTCGATATCAATGGCACAGCGCGGGCTGGAGGTTACGTTGCGCGCATGACGGGCGATGAACTGCTCACCCAGCCAGTGTCCGTTACCAACGCATCGGCGGAACCGGTGTCCGCCGTGGTCACGACGGTCGCTTCGCCAGCGCAGCCGCTGCCGGCTGGCGGCGACGGTTTCAGCATCGAGCGCACCTATTACACGCTCGACGGGCAGGAGGCCAATGTCAGCGAGGCCAGGCAGAACGAGCGCTACGTTGTCGTTTTGAAGGTGATGCAGAACAATACCTGGCCATCCCGTGTCCTGATTACGGATCTTTTGCCGGCCGGGTTCGAGATCGACAATCCCGGCCTCGTCAACAGCGCCAGCCTGTCGAATTTCGATTGGATCGGCGAGGTGGAGGCGGCCCATACGGAATTTCGCAGCGACCGCTTCGTCGCAGCGTTCGACCGCAATTCCGGCGACAACGGCGAGATCACACTGGCCTATGTGGTGCGCGCAGTGACGCCCGGCACGTACGATCATCCCGCCGCCAGCGTCGAGGACATGTATCGCCCGCAGTTCTCGGCGCGCACCGCCACCGCCCGCATGGAGGTTGTCGCAGCACAATAATGTTCACATGGCGAACATTCTGCATCGGCGTTGCGGCCAATCTGGTTGTGGCCACGGCACTGGCATTCGGCCTCGACACGGCAGATCGAGCCTTTCCGCCACTACTGGAGAAGGCGCGCGACGTCTCGACAGAAGTGCTCGATGCGGATGGCCAATTGCTGCGCGCCTTTGCAACATCCGAGGGCCGCTGGCGGCTTCAAACAACGACCGGACAGGTCGATCCGCAATTCGTGCGCATGCTCGTTGCCTATGAAGACCAACGCTTTTGGCAGCATCGGGGTATTGATCCCATCGCGCTGGCACGCGCCACCCTGCAATTGCTCAGCAACGGCCGGATCGTGTCAGGCGCATCGACCCTGTCCATGCAGGTAGCGCGGCTGATCGAGCCGCGCCAAGGGCGCTCGCTCGCGGCAAAACTGCAGCAACTCGTCCGTGCGCTGCAGATCGAGCGGCGACTGAGCAAGGCCGAAATACTCGATCTTTACCTGACGCTTGCCCCCTATGGCGGCAATCTTGAGGGCATCCGCGCCGCGAGCCTTGCCTATTTCGGCAAGGAACCTCGCCGATTGACCGTGGCACAGGCGGCGTTGCTTGTTGCCTTGCCACAATTGCCTGAACGGCGCAGGCCCGACCGGAATCTTGCGCTTGCCGAGGCGGCGCGCTCGCGCGTGCTGCACCGGATGGCGGTCGAAAAGGTCGTTGGCGAGGGCGAAGCGGAGCGGGCTGGTCTGGCGCCAATCCCATCACGGCGCCTCCAATTGCCCGCCTTTGCCGCGCATCTGGCCGAGGCGGCGCAGCGCAAGGAGCCCGATGTCAAACGCCACCAAACCACGCTGCGCCTGCAAATCCAGCAAGGCCTCGAAGCAGTCGCCAGGGACGCCGCCGCCAAGCTTGGGCCGAAAGTCTCCGTGGCCATGGTGATGGCTGATGTGCGCAGCGGCGAGATCGTAGGCGAGCTCGGCTCAGCCGATTATTTCGACGCAAGCCGTTCGGGCTGGATCGACATGACAAGGATCAACCGCTCGCCCGGTTCAACGCTGAAGCCATTCATCTATGGCTTGGCGTTCGAGGATGGCCTCGTCAGCCAGGAGACGATCATCGAAGATCGCCCGGCCGATTTCTTCGGTTACCGGCCGCGCAATTTCGACATGAGCTACCAGGGCGATGTCAGCGTCAGGCAGGCTCTGCAGCTTTCACTCAACGTGCCGGCCGTGCGCCTGCTCGACGCCGTCGGTCCCACGCGGCTTATGGTCCGGTTTCGTCGTGCCGATGTGAGACCGGTCTTGCCGCCAAATGAAGCGCCGGGTCTAGCCATCGGTCTCGGCGGGGTGGGGATCACGCTCAAGGACCTCGTGCAACTTTACGCCGGTCTTGCCAATCGGGGCAGGCCGATCCAGCTTGGCGATGGAATTCAGGACAAACCGCAAGCCATCATGGCGGAGCCGCTGCTTGAACCGGTCGCGGCATGGAACGTTGCCGACATTCTGTCCGGCGTCATGCCGCCGCTCGGCGCCGGGCAGCGCGGCATCGCTTACAAGACCGGCACCAGCTACGGCTACCGCGATGCGTGGTCGGTGGGGTTCGACGGTAAATACGTCCTCGGCGTCTGGGTCGGCAGGCCCGACAATGGCGCGGTCCCCGGTCTCACCGGCTTTGGCGCGGCAGCGCCCATTCTCTTTGAAGGTTTTGCCAAATCCGGCATCGCCATAACCCCGCTGCCACCTGCGCCAGCCGGCGCGATTCGTATCGCGCAGGCGCAATTGCCGATCAGCCAGCGGCGGTTTTCGGTCGCATCCAACGGCCTCGTTGCGGCTTCGGCGCGCGAGCCTGCACCCCAGATCGTCTATCCGCCCGAAGGCGCCAGAATCGATCTTGGTGCGAAGGCCGGCGGCGGGATCGCTCCGCTGGCGCTGAAGCTTCAGGGTGGGCGGGCGCCATTCCGCTGGCTGGCCAATGGCCGGCCCTTGCCGGATACTTCGCGCCGCCGCGTCAATCAATGGATCCCGGATGGCGGCGGCTATTCGACCCTCACTGTCATCGACGCGGCCGGTCGCGCTGCCAGCGTGCGTGTATTCGTGGATTGAGTGGAAGCGGTTTTCAGGCTTTTGATTGTTTTGCTACCCGCCTCAAAAAGTCTGCTCGGAAATCCAAACTGCAGAGACTGACCCGTCATGCACCTGCTCCCATCGCTCATAAGCCAAATCGTTAGCTCGAATACCGGCTGATATTGAGGGGCGAGGCATCAACATCGGGGGACTTTCCCGAGACCAGATCCGCGAGCACGCGGCCTGAGCCGCAGGACATCGTCCAGCCAAGCGTACCATGCCCGGTATTGAGATAGAGATTTGAGTAGTGGGTGCCACCGCCGATGATCGGTGGGCCGTCCGGGGTCATCGGGCGCAAACCAGTCCAGAAGGTTGCCTTGGAAAGGTCGCCCCCGCCGGGAAACAAATCGCCGACGGAATGGTGCAATGTGGCGCGACGTGCATCGCGCAGGTTGAGGTCGTAGCCTGAAATTTCCGCCGTTCCGCCCGCCCGGATACGGTCACCAAGCCGCGTGATGGCAACCTTGTAGGTTTCGTCCATGACCGTCGAGACGGGCGCGGCATCCCGATCGGCAACGGGAGCAGTAATTGAATAGCCCTTCACCGGATAGACCGGGATGTGAACACCAATTCGTCGTAGAAGGAAGGGCGAATAACTGCCGAACGCCACCACATAGGCGTCGGCCGTCAACTCCTCCGTTTCAGTAGAAACGCTGGCGATACGATTGCCGCTCGTGTTGATGGAGGTGATTGTCGTGTTGAACCGGAAGGTGACACCCTTCTCGGCGCAAAGTGCGGCAAGTTTTTCGGTGAACATCTGGCAATCGCCGGTCTCATCGCCTGGCAGACGTAGACCGCCGACGAACTTGCCCTTGACATTGGCGAGGGCCGGTTCGGCACCGATACATCCCGCCGCGTCAAGAACTTCATAAGGTACGCCGAATTGCTTGAGCACTTCGATGTCGCCGCCCGTCCCGTCATATTGCTTCTGCGTACGGAAAAGCTGGAGCGTACCCATTGTTCGTTCGTCATAGCTAATCCCGATCTCCGATCGCAGCGCCTTCAGGCAATCGCGGCTATATTCGGCAATGGGCACCATGCGCGCCTTATTGCGGGCATAGCGCGCCGACGTGCAATTGCGCAGCATCCGGAGGAGCCAGAGTGCCATGTAGGGATCGAATTTCGGCCGCACGACCAATGGCCCGAAGTGCATCAGCATCCATTTGATCGCCTTGACTGGCACGCCGGGTCCGGCCCATGGGGAAGAATAGCCCGGGGAAATCTCGCCGGCATTGGCAAAGCTCGTCTCCAGCGCAGGTCCTGCTTGGCGATCGACCACGACGACCTCATGTCCAGCTTGGGCCAGATACCATGCCGATGTGACACCGACGACGCCACTGCCAAGGACAAGAACTTTCATGGCCACAACACTCCTTCAAACAATGTAAGTTCGCCTGCTATCTCCCACGAGATACGGATGACTCGCACTGTGTGATGGCGCAATATCTCTTTCCAGACATTTCTGCAGAATGCGCTGAAATGTCTTGGGTTTTCCAAAATCTGGACAAAATAAAAGGCCGGGAAAACCCGACCTTCTCAAATTCATCTCTGCAATCAGTGCCAGTACATCCGTGGTCAAAAACCGCGAAGAAGAATTATATTTAGGCAGCCTGAAGCTGATCAGCAGTCATCTTGCCGGACTTGTTGTCACGGACCAGCTCGAAGCTGATCTTCTGACCGTCGTTGAGGCTGCGCATGCCAGCGCGCTCAACTGCGGAGATGTGAACGAACACGTCTGCCGAACCGTCATCTGGTTGAATGAAGCCGAAGCCTTTGGTGGAATTGAACCACTTTACTGTTCCAGTGCTCATGATGAACCCTTTCAATGGAAATATTGCAATACCTAGCACGACGCGCCAAGCAGTTTTTAGCTCGATTTTTGAAGAAGGATTTTTCAGAGCACCCATTGGTGCAATAAAACTACTAACAAACTACCAAATACCGATAAAGCCTATATAGACATGCACCCCTGTTTCGTCAATGCCATCAACTCAGAAATAATTTCCTTGAGTGATATAGCCTTCTATTGTGCAGATTTTTCAACGGTCTTTTATTTCGAGATATTTATCGGTGAACTCAAGTCAGCAATGCCCGCATCGCGCTGTTTTCACGAATCTGCCGGATGGATAGATAAGCGACCGAGCTGCAAGCCTGCTTGGCGCCAGTCGTTGGATCCTATTTTGCCTTGGCTCTACGAACGGTCTTCGTCTTGGCCGCTGCCGGGGGGCGAGCGGCAAGGTCTGCCTCTTCTTCGGCTTCTTTGGCAAGGCGCAATGCTTTGAGGCGCGCTGTCTTGCTTTCCCATTTTGCCGTTTCGTCACTGATGATGGCGGTGGCGGCTCTCGTGGTGGCCAGGCTTTTCTGTTCAGAAGGGCTCAGGACCGGCTTCGGTTTAACGCCGACTGCGGGCATTTGTTTTGGACTGTGTTTCATCGTGTCTCGCTTCGCTTAAGTTTCGACCATGACACGTGGCGCCGTCCAAGTCTATCGTGCGGTCGATGGACGGCCCGGTTTCCACCCGCGCGCGAAGCCGTAGGACATGGCAAGCGCGGCGTATTCAATCTCGCGCAACAGGAATTCCCGCTCGGCAAGAAGTGCGGCAATTGTTGCCCGCACGTCACCCTGATGATAGGCCAACGCTTCATCGATTTCGTCTTCCGGTTGTCTGGATATCGCGTTCATCAGAATCTCCTTTTCCAGAAAGATTGCCACAACCTCGCCTATATGGAAAGGAATTTGTTCCTGTTTTGTTCACGATCGAAACGGCGCCGATGTGTGTCGACTTCATTGCAGCATGGAGATTTATTCAATTGCAAACCGGTTGAGGAACGAAACCGCTTTAACTAATCTGCTTCCCAAAAATCACCAGCTCAAGGGGACGGAATGGGAAAGGTGATCGTTTCTTTCACGATGTCTCTGGATGGCTTTGTGGCTGGTACGAACGTCGATCGTGAGCATCCGATGGGCGAGGGTGGTGACAGGCTCCACCGCTGGCTGTTCGACACGGCATCCGATTTGGATAAGGAGATGGCGACTGACATGTCTGCCCGTGTCGGTGCGGTCGTTCTCGGCAGACGGACCTTCGATGTGGGACTGCAGCACTGGGAAGACACACCTTATCCTGCGCCGAGTTTTGTGCTCACTCACGAGAAGAGGTCGCAACTCAAGATGAAGAGCGCAGCGTTCACGTTCGTAAATGACGGTGTGAGGAGTGCCCTCCGGCAAGCGCGACAAGCGGCCGGCAGCAAGGATATTGTCATCATGGGAGCCAGCACCGCTCAGCAAGTGCTGACGGCGGGGCTGGTCGAGGAAGTCACCCTCCAACTTGCGCCGATACTTCTTGGCAAGGGCTGCCGCTTGTTCGACAAGATCGGTTCCGCCATCGAACTCAAGAGCACACAGGTGGCGGCGTCTCCGCTCGTCACCCATTTGCGCTTCGACGTCTTGTAGGAGGATAAGTCTGCGAGGCTGCTAGCCCTTCGGTTTTCCCTTGGGCGTCGTGCTTTCCGCCTTTTTCAGCATAGCGCTGAAGGGAACTTCTGCCTTGGGAGCGACCTTTTCCTTCTTCGGTTTTCGTACTTCGCGATTGCTGCGCTGTTGACCCTTAGCCATGGTGGCCTCCTCCGGCTTGAAACAGATTGAAGTAGTGGACAAAAAAATCGGCAATCTGGATTGAGATCGGGGCACCAGGTGCTCTGGTGACCGCAAAGACCCAAGCCTGGTCAAAAGTCGATTTCGCATTCTGGGCCGCCATTTGCGGTTTAATTGCGGCCCCAGGTGACACTATCATAACGGCTCCAAGGGTGGTAAGATATTGCTACTTGCCACAAAACCGAAACCTATCCGCTGGATTTCCAATCCAGTGCGGTTTTACGGCATTTGGAGGATCCCCAACATGACGTTCATACACGCAATGACTTTCCTCAAGAACCTGAAGCTACCTGTCTCCAGATCGCAGGAACCACTTGTGAAATCCACGGTGACGCCGGTCAAGACACCTCCGAAGCGCGCTGAACCTGACAGTGACGGGCAATTGAGACGTATGCGCCAACTTGTTGAGCACAACCGTCTCATCTGAACGCCCCAGACATCAAACCGGCGCTGTTCAAGAACGCGCCGGTTTTTTTGTGACCCGTCCGGGCCATGAATTCATGAATAGGACCGAATTGGCGTCTTTGCCGAGGAGAGTTGGCGATCCCGTGCAGAAGGCGTTGAATTCCTAATTTCCGCCCAGCACTTGGATATTCGGCAAAGCATGTTACATTACCTTCAACGTTAATTGAAAAGCGTCCTGCTTGCGTCCTTTATGGTTCGCGCGGCGCTCGAAGGAAAATATCTTGAAAGACCCCGAATCTGGCGTGTCGAACGCGCCGAATGGAGGGGCGTCTGGTGGTGACAATGTGTTGAAGAGCAACACACGTCCCGCCAAGAACGGGCCCGGACCGCATGGGGATCCTGCCAGCCATACGCAGGAAAGCCAGTCCGATACCCAGGAAGGACGCTTCGACAAAAACCCCAAGAAACGTGCGCGTCGCCGCAGACGTGGAAAGTCGAAACAGGCACCAGTTTCGACCGTGCCGATGCTTGTCGCATTGCCCCATGCCGCCGTGCAGGCGGATGGCGCCAATGCGCCTTCAAGAACAAGCAAGAAGCGGCGTCCCAACCGGTTTCGCCGTCGCGGCCGCGCGGGTATCAAGCCTCCTGAGGCTGTCCCCGCCGCTGCCAAGGGACCTGCGACACAGGCCCCCCAGGAACCAATGCGGCAGGAGTCCCGGCAATTCAACGGTCCGCTCTATGCGGCCCTTGATCTTGGGACCAACAATTGCCGGCTTCTTGTGGCGTCGCCCACGCGTCCTGGGCAGTTTCGCGTCGTCGACGCGTTCTCGCGTATCGTTCGTCTCGGCGAAGGGCTCGGCGCCAGCGGGCGTCTCAGCGAGAATGCCATGAACCGCGCCGTTGAAGCGCTGAAAATTTGCCGGGACAAGCTCGAAAATCATGATGTGCGCAAAGCGCGCCTCATCGCCACTGAAGCCTGCCGCCAGGCCGAGAACGGGGCAGAATTTCTGGTCCGGGTGAAGAATGAGACCGGATTGGACCTTGAGATCATTAACCGGCAGACCGAGGCACGCCTTGCTGTCTCGGGCTGCGGGACACTGGTCGAGCGCGAGACGGATGCTGTGGTTTTGTTCGATATTGGCGGGGGTTCATCGGAAATAGCCTTGATCGATCTGACAGAGCGCCGTTCCCCGCGCCTTGCCGAGCATATCATCGCCTGGACGTCCCTTCCGGTCGGCGTGGTTACGCTTGCCGAACGTTTCGGCGGACGCGATGTAACGACTGACAATTTCGCCGTCATGGTCAACCACGTCGCGGAACTCCTGAACGACTTCTCGGAGCGCCACAAGCTGGGGGATCTGGTAAAGAGCCAGAATTTTCATCTGCTCGGCACGTCCGGGACGGTTACCACGCTTGCCGGCATACATTTGGGGCTCGAGCGTTACGACCGCCGCCGTATCGATGGCATCTGGATGCAGAACAATGATGTTACGGAAATGACCAGCAAGCTATTGTCCTGGAGTTTCGACGAGCGCGTCGCCAATCCATGTATTGGCGCGGACCGGGCCGATCTTGTCTTAGCCGGTTGTGCCATCCTCGATGCAATCCGCAATGTATGGCCCAGTCAGAAATTGCGCGTTGCCGATCGCGGGCTGCGCGAAGGTATCCTCACTGAACTCATGTCGCGCGACGGCGCGTGGCGCAACAGATGGCACCGCGCCGGGAGTGCACATGGCTAAGACAACGACAGGTGGACGCGGCGGCACAGGCACGCGCGGGCTGCACACCAAGATCAAGAAGAAGGCGGGTACGATCAAGGAATCGTCGCGACGCTGGCTGGAGCGTCACATCAATGATCCCTACGTGCAGCGATCCAAGCAGGACGGCTATCGCTCGCGCGCCGCCTACAAGCTGATCGAGATAAATGACCGCTACAAGATCCTGAAGAAGGGTCAGCGCATTATCGACCTTGGCGCGGCACCCGGCGGCTGGAGCCAGATCGCTGCGTCGATCGTTGGTTCACCGGAGGATCTTCCGACCGTGGTCGGTATTGATTATCTGCACGTCGATCCATTGCCGGGCGTTACCTTGCTCGAAATGGATTTTCTTGATGATGCCGCGCCGGATAAATTAATGGAAGCGCTCGGCGGAAAGCCCGATATCGTCCTATCCGATATGGCCGCTCCGACAACCGGCCACCGTCGCACCGATCACATTCGCACGACCCACCTTTGCGAGGTGGCGGCAGACTTTGCCGTTTCGGTACTCAGCCCCGGGGGGCATTTTCTGACCAAAACGTTCCAGGGCGGCACGGAAAACGAAGTCCTCACGCTGTTGAAGCAGCATTTCAAGTCGGTCCACCACGTCAAGCCGCCTGCATCGCGCGCTGAATCCGTCGAACTCTATCTGCTCGCGCGGGACTTCAAGGGCTGATATTCGATAATCGCGTGCTCTTGGAAATACGGGAAAGACCACTATACTGTTACTTGGAGTGGAGAACGGGCTCTCGCCCGTCCCCCTTTCCTTACGTATGGAATTGAACCCGGAAGGTGAGTGACCAGCTCGTCCGGGTTCTTTTCATTGTAAGGGTGATGCTAAATGGTTTGTACCACATGCGTCACCTCCAAGTTTGAAGGCAAGGCTGTTGCCGCAGTCAGGAAAGCCATTTGTCCCGATTCACTGGCTGGCTCAGTGCTTGCTGCTTCTGCCCCGAATCCAATGACACTATCGATTGGCCTAGGCGACTGGTAACAAACGCAAGGTTGTGCTGAGGTTTTACTCGGCTGGAGCGGGCACTTTCACCAATGGCCTATGGCCAGAAACTTCCGCCCCTGCGTCCGGTCGCAAGCCCCGGAATGAGAGGCACGCCAGGCTCGATACCGCTGCCACGATGAAGAAGGCGATGTGAAAATCGGACAATTGCAGCGCTCCGCCGTGCATGCTGGTGGAGACCTCAAGGATGCCGCCCGCGACAGCAACGCCGAGCGCGATGGATATTTGTTGCGCGACAGAGCTGATGGGCGTTGCAAGGCTCGTTTGCTCGTTGGGAATGTCAGCGTAAGCGAGGGCATTGGTGCCGGTGAAGAACAGCGAACGAAAGAAGCCTCCCGCCAGAAGCAATACGATCATCAGCAGATAAGGCGTTTCCGGCGTGAAGAAGCCGTTGATGGCGATGAACCCGGCGGCAACGACCGATCCATACATCAAGGAATTGCGGAAGCCGGTTCTGCGGTAGAACCACTTTGTCACAAGCTTCATCGTCATGGCGCCCGCTGCCGACACGAAAGTGATCAGCCCCGACTGGAATGGCGTCATGCCAAATCCGATCTGGAACATCAGCGGCAGGAGGAAGGGCACGGCGCCGACGCCGATGCGAAACAGGCTGCCACCAACAATGGACGCCCTGAACACCTGATTCTTGAAAAGATCGAGCGCGAGCAAGGGTTCGGGCGTCTTGCGCGCATGGATCAGGTAAAGCACGGTCGCCATGATGCCAACGGCGAGGGTTGAGAACCCGACCCAAGAGGGTAAGGCGGGCAGGCTGACCACGGAAAGCCCGAAGACAATGCCGGAAGCTGCGATGCCGCTTAGAAAGAACCCCGGGACGTCCAGTGGGCGCTGGATCAGTGTTTCGATTGACGGCAGGTAACGGGTTGCGAACCAGATGCCGATGAGGCCGATTGGAACATTGATCAGGAAAATCCAGTGCCAGCTGAAATAAGTGGTGAGGAAACCCCCGACAGGCGGTCCGAGCAATGGTCCGATCAGCGCAGGCATTGTGAGCCAGGCCATGGCGCCGACGAGTTCGCTGCGCGGCGTCGATCGCACGAGCACAAGCCTGCCAACGGGCGTCATCATCGCGCCGCCAACACCCTGGAAGAAGCGCGACACGACGAAAGCCAGCAGTGAGTCCGACACCGCGCAGGCAATCGATCCTAGAACGAACACGACGATTGCTGCCCGAAACACGTTTTTGGCACCGAACCTGTCGGCCATCCAGCCGCTGACCGGGATGAAGACGGCGAGCGAGACCAGATACGCAGTCAGCGCCAGTTTCAACGCGATGGGGCTCGTTCCGATATCGGCGGCGATCGCGGGAAGCGATGTGGAGATGACTGTTGAGTCCATTTGCTCCATGAACAGAGCAACGGCAAGCACGAGGGGAACAATGCGATTCACGATGATTCCAGTTCTCACAGACTGAGAAAACAGGAGGCAGGTCCAAATGGACGGACTCAGTTGCTCTTGATGAACGTTCCGATAGCATCGGCGTTCCTTGCGCTCAAGCACCGATCAAACAGAAGTGATCCAGCGTCCGGTTGTTGTGATCGGCAAATGCCCTGCAACCGGAAGACGTGACCGTCGTCCGATGTAAACTCGGCCCATAACCACATCGCATCAGGAGACCGATCATGGTGATAGCCGAGATTTCCAGGCGCAACCTTTTTCTTGCATCGAGCGCCATAGCCGGAGGATTGACGATGCAGCAGATCATGATCGAAACGGCGGAGGCGGCTACGCCGCAGTCAGACATCAAATCTCCGGGTTTCAAGCGCTTCAAGTTCGGCGATTTCGAGATCACCACTTTCCTGGACGGCTTGCGGCCAGGCGACGGGCCGTATCCGACGTTCGGAGCCAATCAAAGTCAGGAGAAGATGGGCGAACTGATGCGGGCGAATTTCCTTCCGGAGACAAAATTCGTCAACGGATTCACGCCCATCCTTGTAAACACGGGATCCGAACTGGTGCTGTTCGATACGGGATTCGGCGCCGATGGGCGGCAAAACGGCTTCGGTCAACTTGAAGCCAATATGAAGGCCGCCGGCTACACGCCGGATGAGGTCAATGTCGTTGTTATCACCCACATGCATGGTGACCACATCAATGGTTTGATCAATGGCGGAGCCCCCGCATTTCCGGCTGCGCGCTATGTCGCCGGTGAGATTGAGTATGATTACTGGACTGATCCGGCCCGCACGGGAACGCCGGCCGAGAACGGCGCCAAAGCGGTGAGTACCAAGGTCAAGCCGCTCGCTGAGAAGACGACTTTCATCAAGGCGGGAGACGCGGTTGTACCCGGTATCACGAGCGAGGCCGCCTATGGCCACACGCCGGGCCATCTGATCTTCCACGTCGAATCGGCCGGCAAGCATCTTGTCATAACGGCGGATACGGCCAATCACTATGTTGCTTCGCTGCAGCGGCCCGACTGGGAGGTAGCGTACGACACCGACAAGGCCATGGGCGCGGCGACGCGCAAGAAAGTGTTCGACATGATCGCGGCTGACAGGCTGCCGTTCATCGGCTATCACATGCCGTTTCCGTCCGTGGGCTTTGTTGAAAAGCAGGAAACTGGCTACCGCTTCGTGCCTGTGACCTATCAGTTTGACGTCTGAATCCACAAGATTATGCGGTTCTAAGCCTGGGAAAGGCCAGCTATTGATACGTTTCACGGAACGTTGATTGCCTGGTAAATACGTTTACGTCTTTTCAAACGGACATAACCGTGTTACCAGCCCGTGCCAATTCACCTGAACGGAACTTGATCGGCGCCCCACCACTGTGGTGCGCCCTTTAGTCGTATTAGCCGCATTGCAAGGAATTGGTCATGGCAAAAATCGTTGAATCCGCCACCGGCGCACTGGCACTGACATTTGATGATGTCCTGCTTCAACCAGGTCATTCCGAGGTCATGCCCGGCCAGACCGACATCCGCACACGCATTGCTCCCGATATCGAGCTTAATCTTCCGCTCCTGTCGGCCGCGATGGATACGGTAACTGAATCGCGTCTTGCCATTGCCATGGCGCAGGCGGGCGGCATGGGCGTCATCCACCGTAATCTTTCGCCAGAGCTGCAGGCCGAAGAGGTCCGGCAGGTCAAGAAGTTTGAATCCGGCATGGTCGTCAACCCTGTTACCATCGGGCCCGATGCAACGCTTGCCGATGCGCAGGCGCTGATGCGCGCCCACCGCATTTCCGGCATTCCGGTCGTTGAAAATGCGGGCGAGGGCAGTCGCCGGCCCGGCCGCCTCGTCGGCATTCTGACCAACCGCGACGTGCGTTTTGCATCGAACCCCGCCCAGAAGATCCATGAACTGATGACGCGTGACAATCTGATCACCGTGCGCGAAAACGTTCAGCAAGATGAAGCCAAGCGGCTCCTTCACCAGCACCGCATCGAGAAGCTGCTTGTGGTTGATGATCGCGGACATTGTGTTGGCCTGATCACCGTCAAGGACATTGAAAAGTCGCAGCTCAACCCGAATGCGGCCAAGGATGCGCAGGGCCGTCTACGGGTTGCCGCTGCATCGAGCGTGGGCGAAGATGGATTCGAGCGCGCCGAGCGTTTGATCGCTGCGGGCGTCGACGTATTGGTCATCGATACGGCGCATGGTCACTCGCAGCGCGTTCTCGATGCTGTCACCCGCGCCAAGAAAATGTCAAATGCGGTTCGCATCATCGCGGGAAATGTGGCGACGGCTGCGGGAACGCAGGCCTTGATCGATGCGGGTGCTGATGCCGTGAAAGTAGGCATCGGCCCGGGTTCGATCTGCACCACGCGCATCGTCGCCGGCGTGGGTGTTCCGCAGCTTTCGGCCATCATGTCGGCGGTTGAGGCCGCCCACAAGGCGGGCGTACCGGTGATCGCCGATGGCGGTATCAAATATTCGGGTGACTTCGCCAAGGCGCTTGCGGCTGGTGCGGCGGCCGCCATGGCTGGCTCGGCTCTTGCCGGAACCGAAGAGAGCCCGGGCGAGGTCTATCTTTACCAGGGACGCTCGTTCAAGGCCTATCGCGGCATGGGCTCCGTCGGCGCCATGGCGCGCGGCTCGGCCGATCGCTACTTCCAGGCGGAAGTGCGCGATGAACTGAAGCTTGTTCCTGAGGGCATCGAGGGACAGGTTGCCTTTAAGGGTCCTGTCTCCGGCGTTCTGCATCAACTGGCCGGCGGTCTGCGTGCCTCGATGGGCTATGTAGGCGCTAAAAACCTGGAAGAATTCCGTGAAAAGGCTACATTCGTCCGCATCACCAATGCAGGTCTGCGCGAAAGCCACACGCATGATGTCACGATCACCCGCGAGAGCCCGAACTATCCGGGCGGCAACTGACCAGCGAGCGGAAGGCGATGCCTGACAACGCCCTCCGCGATCATTTCTCGGCCATGGCGCGCAATAGTGCCTGGTCGAACCATCGCCTGCTGACCACTTGTGTGCAGCTGACGGACGAGGAGTTTGCGCGGCAACGCACCAGTTTCTTTCCGTCCATCCAGTCGACGCTCAACCACAATCTCATCGTTGACCATATCTACATGGCCGACATGATTGGCAAGGGACGGCGGAATATCGGGCTTGAGGGTGACATTCCGTTTCCGAAAGCCGCGGACCTGAAGCGGGCCCAGGAGGAATTCGACACAAGCCTGATTGCATTCTGTGATGGGCTCGGTACATCAGACCTTGACCGGATCATCTCGATCACCTGGGGAACCGGCGAAACCTCGCACGAACCCATCCGCCTTGTCCTGTCGCATTTGTTCGTCCACCAGATCCATCATCGCGGTCAGGCCCACGCCATGTTGGCAGGTACCAAAGTTCCTCCGCCGCAACTCGACGAGTTTTTCCTGAACTACGATATTCCGCGTCGTAAGGGTGAGCCATATACGTCCTAGTTGATCTGGCTTGGGACGATGGCAGTTCCCGTCGAACCACGCACCTAAGCTTGCGCAATCTTCGGCAGGCCCCCGAAATGGGGCGCGTCGGTCAATTCCGCCCGATGCGTCCGAGATGCGTATCCTGAAATGAGGTCGCATGCTTCAATCCGTAACCGAGCGTTCTATCAATGGCGATATGGAAGACCCAGATGATGCCCATCGAAAGCACCAGTTGGGATCCCGACCACCATCCAGCAACACACACCCCCAAGGCGATGAAATAGACGTGAAATGCATTGTAACAGATAGCGCCAATGCGTGGCCCTTTGAGGTAACCCAGCATGCAGAGGTCGGGAACCAGCACCAGCGCCACAAATAGCCACCAGCTCATCCCCCAGATCTGGTAAGCGGCCATGGTCAGGATTGCGATGCCGGCCGCCTCCAGCCGCAAGAGAATTGTGGTACCCACAAAGATGCACTCCTGGAACAGCCCATTGCTCGAATCGGTACCGGGCAAAGCTAGCACGCATTCAAGGAATGATCTTGCGGTCCCGCAAATCACGGAACACGCGCATGAACATTTCCTCGGTATCCACAAAGTCGTGAAAGCCGGCGCGCCGCAGTTTTGTCCCGTCAGCGAAGAAATCGTAGTTCCAGCCGAAAACGGCATCGCCGAAGCCCCAGGACGATACGTTAGTGTAGGGCGTATTTGTGAGGCCGTGCTTTTTGATCATGCCGTTCCATAGGGCTTCCTTGTCCGTCATGATGACGTTGAGCGACATGGGAAGCGGCGGCGCGACGTTCATGTCGAAGAACGTTGCAATCTTGGGCCACATCTCATTCCAGCGGAAGAGATCGCCATTGTTGATATTAAACGCCTGGTTGCCGCACTGCCGATTGGTCGCGATGAACACCGTCGCCCGGGCCAGCAGTCCGGCGTCGGTCATTTCAAGCAGGCTGTCATAGGCACCCGGCTTGCCGGGAAAACGTAGCGGAATGCCGAGTTCCTTCGACATCGAAGCGTAGACAGCGATAACCGAAGCCAGGTTCATCGGGTTGCCGAGCGCAAAGCCGATGACGACCGAAGGTCGAAGTGCCGACCAGGTCCAGTCTTTGCCCTTTTGCCGCGCCTCCAGAAAATCCTGCTGATTGATATTGAATTCGGGCGGCATGTGGTTGGCGTCGGTCTCGCGCGCCGGTGTCTTGAAGGGGCCGAGATGGGCGCCATAAACCTTGTAGCCCTGCATCAGGCTGATGTGCTGAAGCGCCGGCGCAACCGGTTCGATCGCGTTGACGACGTTGACCAGCATGGCGAGGTTCGGCGGGACCAGTTCGGCCCAGCTCGGCCTGTCTTGATATGCCGCATAAAAGATGTGGGTCACGTCGGTGAGATGGGCAAGCTTCTCCCTGGTGTCGACCGCATCGAGCAGATCGACTGCGATATTGCTGATCTTGCCTTCGGTCTTGCCGCCACGGCGCGACAGTCCGACGATCTCCCAGTCGCCAAGTTCAACCAGGTAACGGATAAGATTTCCGCCGATAATGCCGTTGGCTCCGACGACCAAGGCAGTCTTCTGTTTCAATGTCATTGCGATGCTCCAAGTGTTTGCTTGAAGTAAAGTCATTCATTCGCTTGACTTTAGATAGATGGCCAAATTTCATAACATTCATAAGGTAAACTTTGAGATAGCCCATGGACCGCTTGGCGACAATGAAGACATTCCTCCGCGTCGCGGAACTCAGGACCCTTTCGGCCGCAGCACGCGAACTTGGGTTGACGCAGCCTGCGATCAGCCAGCAGATCGCAGGGCTGGAACGGCATTTGGGCGTGCGCCTCTTCCATCGTTCGACTCGCCGGCTTGCCTTGACCGAGGCTGGCGAGAGTTACTATCGGCACACGCAGCAGATTCTTCAGTCGGTCGATGAGGCCGATGAAAGCGCACGTGCGATGTCCACCTCCCTCAGCGGGGTATTGCGCCTCCATGGTCCGGTCGGATTCGGCCAGATGTATCTTTCGCCGATCGTGATCGGCTTCCAGCGGCTGCATCCGGATCTGACGGTTGAACTCGTCCTGGATGACCGCATTTCGGACGTTATCGCTGAGGGCGTCGACGTCGCAATTCGCTTTGGGGAACTCAAATCGTCGGGCCTCATTGCCAGGAAACTTGCCACGTTCGAGCGCATTCTTGTGGCGTCACCCGACTATCTTGCCGTGCATGGCGAGCCGGAAACGCCGGATGAACTGGTGGGGCATCGCCATGTGCGTTTTGTATGGTCACTGCAGGGCGAGGCAATTCCATTGATAGGACCTCATGGACATGTCACCGTCCCGGTTCGCTCGACCTTCCTTGCCAACAATGCCTTCGTGCTCAACGAGGCGATTTGCGCAGGCCTTGGTATCGGGGGGGCACAAGCGCCTCTGGTCCAAACGCTGCTTGACGAAGGCAATCTGATCCGGGTTCTCCCCAATTATGCCTACGCGCCCATGGACATTCATGCGGTTTATGCCACCTCGCGTTTTCTGCCCCGCAAAGTGCGCGCCTTCATCGATCACCTTGGGGCAGGGCTTCGGCAGATCCCGGGCTTGCGCTTGAACCGCATCCCTGAAATGAACGTATAGAAGCCAAGGAGGGCATCAATGTCACAGACCGCAATTTTCTGGCCCATGATCGCACTGACGTTCCTGATCTGCTGCGTCTACGCCGTGGTATTTCTTCGGCGCCGGGAGGCTGTGGTGAGCGGTCAGGCAAGGCCGGGTGATTTCAGGCTTCCTTTGAAGGAGCCCGAAGCCAGTGTCACGGCGATCCGCAATCTGATCAATCTCTATGAATTGCCCGTACTCTTCTATGTGGTCTGCCTTTCGCTGTTTGCCGTTAACGGCGCTAACATGTTTGCCCTCATTTTGGCTTGGCTCTTCGTCGCTGCCCGTGTCGCTCATACGATCGTCCATGTGACGTCAAATCGCCTGAGGCTGCGCCAGCCGCTGTTTATGGTGGGGTTCATTTTGAACGGGGCGCTGTGGGTGCTCCTTGCCCTGCATCTGGCACTGCCGCCGGTAGCTTAAGCGGCAAGCTTGCTCAACTCGTCGGCCGAGATCGTCAATTGTCTGCTGCAATCGACAATGGTAGCGGCCAGCGCTTCGAAATCATCGCGCCGCTCGCTTTGCTTGCGCCAGATAAGGCCAATTTCGCGAGACGGTTCCGGATCGGCAAAGGCGACAATACGGACATTGTTGCGGCTGGCTTCGGTGCGCACGGCAATTTCCGGGATCAGCGTCAGTCCCATGCCATGGCTCACCATCTGCAAGAGGGTAGCCATGCTTGTTGCACCATAGTTGACCAGCTGGCGCTGTTTGACGCTGGTGCAGACGGCAAGCGCCTGATCACGCAGGCAGTGACCTTCCTCAAGCAGAAGCAGGCGCTCGACCGCGACATTCTCCTGCGTCATAGGTGAGGTCAGAATATCGATGTCATTGCTTGATGTGGCAACAAGAAAGCGGTCACGAAACAGCCGTTTGGTGACGGTGCCTTCTCCGTCGATCGGCAAGGCAGCAATCAGCACATCGAGATCGCCGAGTCGCAGGTCTTCAACCAGTTTCGAGGTAACCGCTTCGCGTAGTTCAATTGCAAGATTGGGATATGCCTCACGCAACGCGGGGACAAGGAGAGGCAGCAAATACGGCGCAATTGTCGGAATAATGCCAAGCCTTAAGCGTCCTTCGAGAATGCCGCGCTTCTGGGCGGCGAGTTCTTCAAGCGCGCGAATCTCGTCAAGAATGCTGCGTATACGCGGTAGCAGGCGCTTTCCCATATCGGTGAGCACCACGGATCTGCGAGTCCGTTCGAATAGTGATACCCCAAGCCGCATCTCCATTTCGGCAATCTGGGCCGAAAGGGCAGGCTGCGAGATGCGTGCCAAATCAGCCGCTTTGCGAAAATGCAGCGTGGTGGCCAGAATATCGAAATAGCGCATTTGGCGAACGGAAAACATGATAGGAAAATCCTATCAATTATTATTCTAAATTCAATTGGAAACTATGATTGGAAAGGTTCTATGTTGGAGGAGGATGCGGCTGACCGCACCTGGAATTCCATTTTCAAATCGCGAGATTTTTTGGGAGAGGCCAATGGCTGACCGTCTGACATTGACAACCACTGCCGGTGCGCCGGTATCTGACAACCAGAACAGCATAACGGCGGGCGAGCGCGGCCCGGTGCTAATGCAGGATTACCAGCTTCTCGAGAAGCTTGCTCATCAAAATCGCGAACGCATTCCCGAGCGCGTCGTGCATGCCAAGGGTTGGGGCGCGTTCGGTACGCTAAAGATCACGGGCGACATTTCCCGCTATACCAAGGCGAAAGCCCTGCAGCTAGGCGCTGAAACGCCGTTGCTTTTGCGTTTCTCGACTGTTGCCGGTGAGCTTGGCGCTGCGGACGCCGAGCGCGACGTGCGCGGTTTCGCCCTGAAGTTCTATACCAGCGAAGGCAACTGGGACCTCGTCGGCAATAATACGCCGGTGTTCTTCGTGCGTGATCCGCTGAAATTCCCTGACTTCATTCACACGCAAAAGCGCCATCCCCGCACCAACATGCGCTCCACCACCGCCATGTGGGATTTCTGGTCGCTCTCGCCCGAGAGCCTGCATCAGGTGACGATCCTCATGTCGGATCGCGGCCTGCCGGTCGCCCCGATGTACATGAACGGCTACGGCTCGCACACCTATTCCTTCTGGAACGACAATGGCGAGCGCTTCTGGGTAAAATTCCACTTCAAGACCCAGCAGGGCCACAAGTTCTACACCAATGCGGAGGCCGAAAGCCTGATCGGCAAGACGCGCGAATCCTACCAGGAGGAGCTGTTCGGCGGCATCGAACGCGGCGAGTTCCCGAAATGGACTGTTCAGGTCCAGATCATGACAGAAGCCGAGGCGGAAAAGACCTCCTATAACCCGTTCGACTTGACCAAGGTCTGGCCGCACGGCGAGTTTCCGCCGATCGAGATCGGTGTCATGGAACTCAACCGCAACGCCGACAACTATTTCGCCGAGATCGAACAGGCGGCCTTCTCGCCCTCGAACATAGTGCCCGGCATCGGCCATTCGCCTGACAAGATGCTGCAGGCCCGCGTCTTCTCCTATGCGGACGCGCATCGCTATCGCCTCGGCACCCACTATGAAGCGCTGCCGGTCAATGCACCGAAGTGCCCAGTTCATCACTATCACAAGGATGGCCAGATGAACTTCTTTGGCCAGAAGACCGGCAATGTCGACGCCTATTACGAGCCGAACAGCTTCTCCGGCGCGGTCGAGCAGCCTTCGGCAAAGGAGCCGTCGCTGCCGCTTTCCGGCGCCGCCGACCGCTACAATCACCGGATCGGCAATGACGATTACGGTCAGGTGACGGCCCTGTTCAACCTGTTCGACGCCGGCCAGAAGTCGCGTCTGTTCTCCAACATCGCCGCGGCGATGGATGGCGTCCCGGGCGCGATCATCGAACGCCAGCTTGCGCACTTCAAGCGGGTTCATCCGGCCTATGAGGCGGGTGCGCGCGCTGCCTTGAAGGAAGCGCATGGCTACGAAGCCAGCAGCATTTCGCAGGAAGAGAAAACTGAAGCAGCCGAATAGGCATCTGCAGATCAATCTGAAATCAACGAGCCGGGGCATCACGCTCCGGCTTTCTTTTATTGCCGCAGCCATGTATGCGAAACCTGAAACGTGAAAAGGAATGCATATGCGACTTGGTGGACGCCTGCAGGCGGCAATCGAAGTTCTGGACGATATTGAGAACCGCAAGCGGCCGGCCTCGGACGCGCTGAAGGACTGGGGCCTTTCGCATCGATTCGCCGGAGCGGGTGACCGCGCGGTGATCGGCAACATCGTCTACGACGCCCTGCGGCGTAAACTTTCGCTTGGCTGGCGAATGGACAGCGACGCGGCGCGGCATATCGCCTTTGGCGTATTGCTTTCTGATGCCGAACTCGCGATCGATGCCATAAACGCCGAGCTTGATGGCGACAAATTCGCCCCGCAACCGCTTGAGAGCGAGCGCATGGCCATCTGGGAAGCGCGCGACCTCGCTTCCGCGCCCGATCACATTCGCGCGGACGTGCCGGAATGGTGCATTCCCCATTTCCAGGCAATTTTTGGCGATCGCTGGGTGGAAGAAGCCGCAGCGCTCAGTGACCGGCCGCCAGTGGACCTGCGCGTCAATACGCTCAAGGCCGATCGCGACAAGGTGCTGAAAGAACTCGCGCGCGCTGGCGCAAGCCCGGCACCCCTGCTGGACACTGCCGTGCGCATTCCGCCGTTGCGGGCGATGGGACGCCACCCGAACGTGCAGGCGGAACCGGCCTTTCAGCGCGGACTGTTCGAGGTACAGGACCTCGGCTCGCAAATCGCCGCAAAGCTCAGCGACGCCAAGGGTGGAGAGCAGGTGCTCGACTATTGCGCCGGTGCCGGCGGCAAAACCCTGGCGCTGGCAGCGGAGATGGGCAACAAGGGGCAAATTCACGCCTATGACGCCGAGCGGGCGCGGCTTGCGCCCATCTTCGACCGGTTGAAGCGGGCAGGGGTGCGCAATGCCCAGGCGCACGCCAATATCGAAGACCTTTCACCGCTTGAGGGCCAGATGGATCTGGTGCTTGTCGATGCACCCTGCACCGGCTCCGGGACATGGCGGCGCCGGCCGGACGCGAAATGGCGGCTCAGCGACCAGCAGTTGGAACGGCGCGAGATCGAACAGCGTGACGTGCTGGATGCGGCGAAGGCCTATGTAAAGCCGGGCGGGCGGCTGGTCTATATAACATGTTCGCTGTTTGCGCCCGAAAACGGCAATCAGGTCAATGCGTTCCTTGCGGGCAATAGCCAGTATACCGTCGTGGACACTCGGCCATTGTGGAGCCAGGCAGTCGGCGCCCAGGCGGAGCTATCGCCGCTCTTCAACGATGGAACCGCGATACTTTCGCCCCTGGCCACCTGCACAGACGGTTTTTTCATTTCGGTTCTCAGACGGGAAAAATAAAGCTACAAGAATCCAAGGCACCTCCAGATGAAGGTTCGAGCATGTCCCGTTCCATGGCGCTTCTCTTGTTTCTCGTGTTGGTCATCGGCGCCGGTCTCGCCATAGGTTATCTCACCCTTCCAGGGGAATGGTATGCCGGGCTCGTCAAGCCCTCGTTCAATCCGCCGAACTGGATTTTTGCCCCGGTGTGGACGATTCTCTACGTTCTCATCGCCATCGCTGGATGGAGGGTCTGGGATTACGGACTGACGCGGCCGCAACAGTTCTGGTGGGCGCAACTCATCCTGAATTTCCTATGGTCCCCGACTTTCTTCGGGCTGAAGCAGATGGGCCTTGCACTCGTCGTCATGATCCTGCTGCTCATCGCAATAATCGGCTTCATCCGGACCACCCGGAGTTTTGACCGGATATCAGCACTGCTCTTTGTGCCTTATCTTCTGTGGGTCGCGTTTGCGGCAATTCTCAACGCATCGCTGTGGATGCTCAATGCAACAGGATGACATGTACGCCTATCTGACCCCGATCGCCGGCAAAAAGGTTCTCTTTGCGATGGCCGTCGATGCGGAATATGGCCCGCATCTTCAGCGGCTGTTTACGCCGCTGATCACCGGCGTTGGTCCGGTTGAGGCCGCCGTCAGCGTTTCGGCAACGCTGGCAAGTTTGGCGGCAAATCGAGCACTGCCCGATCTTGTCGTGTCGCTCGGTTCGGCTGGGTCGCAGAAGCTGGAGCAGGCGGAAATCTATCAGGTCACCAGCGTTTCGTATCGGGACATGGATGCATCGGCCCTCGGCTTCAAGAAGGGAGCGACACCATTCCTTGACCTCCCGGTGACCGTTCCATTGCACTACCGCATACCAGGGGTCAAAGAGGCGTCTCTCTCGACCGGCGCCAATATTGTTTCCGGCAAGGCCTACGACACGATCGACGCGGACATGGTCGAGATGGAGACCTTCGCTGTGCTGCGCGCCTGCCAGCGCTTCGAACTGGCGCTCATTGGCCTGCGCGGCATTTCCGACGGCAAGGAGGAACTGCGCCACGTCAACGACTGGAAAGAATATCTGCATGTGATCGACGAGAAGTTGGCGCTGGCGGTCGAGGCGATGGGCGCGGCGATCGGGGACCGATCCATTAGCCTCTGAAATAAGCCTGGTAATATCTTCAAAGTTTTCCATTTTAACTATTGATACTAAAATGTGATACTATTATACGAAATTCAGTAGCAAACATCAGCCGACATTGAACGCCATCTTTTCACAACCGGTCAACGCCGGTATCGTCTGGCGCGACATCGAGGCACTGTTCATCGCCTGTGGGGCAGAGATAACGGAAGGTCAAGGGTCACGCGTGCGGGTTTCCCTAAACGGAGTAAGGGCCGTATTTCATCGGCCTCACCCGCAAAAGGAAACCGATAAGGGCGCTGTAAGATCCGCACAGCGTTTCCTTTTGGAAGCGGAGATTCGATCATGAGTACAATGCATTACAAGGGTTATGAAGCTGTCATCGAGTTTGACGAGGACGCCGACCTCTTTCATGGAGAGGTCATTAATCTGCGCGATGTGATCACATTTCAAGGGACGTCATCCAGTGAGTTGAAGCAGTCGTTTGCAGAATCCATAGACGACTATCTCGCCTTTTGCGCCGAGCGCGGCGAAGACCCCGAAAAACCGTTTTCCGGTCAGTTCGTTGTGCGAACCGAGCCGCTTCTGCACAAAGAAATTTCCAGTGCTGCACGTCGCGCAGGTGTTAGCCTGAACAAGTGGGTTGTAACGACTCTCGAGCGTTCGATTCGATAAACGGCCCCTTTATCACCATCACTTGAATCAAAATTGCAGCCGCTTCACCCGCCCTACGAACAAACGGAATCACTTTTTCAGTTACCGGCGCTAACCCATTGCGCCGACTCGCCAATTGCTTTAAAGGCCCGCCATGAACACGCCCACTCATCCAGATACAGTCCTCATCGTCGATTTCGGCAGCCAGGTTACGCAGCTGATTGCCCGCCGCGTGCGCGAAGCCGGTGTCTATTCCGAAATCGTTCCGTTCCAATCCGCCCGGGAAGCCTTTCATCGGATCCGTCCGAAAGCGGTGATCCTTTCCGGCAGTCCGCACTCCACCGTCGATATCGGCAGCCCACGCGCGCCGCAGGATGTATTTGACGCAAACATTCCGGTGCTGGGCATCTGCTATGGCGAACAGACCATGTGCGCCCAGCTTGGCGGCAAGGTTGAGGGCGGACATCACCGCGAATTTGGCCGTGCCTTCCTGGATATCCAGGAAGAATGTGCTCTCTTCGACGGCGTCTGGGCCAAGGGGACGCGTCACCAGGTTTGGATGAGCCACGGCGACCGCGTTGTCGAAATCCCGGAAGGCTTTAAGGTCGTCGGCACTTCGACGGGCGCGCCTTTCGCCGCCATTGCCGACGAATCCCGGAAATACTACGCGGTGCAGTTCCACCCGGAAGTGGTGCACACGCCGGATGGCGCCAAGCTTCTCGAGAATTTCGTCCATCGCATAGCCGGGATCAAGGGCGACTGGACCATGTCGGCCTATCGTGAGCAGGCGGTCAACGCCATCCGCAAGCAGGTTGGCGACAAGAAGGTCATCTGCGCGTTGTCGGGCGGCGTCGATTCTTCCGTCGCAGCTTTGCTGATCCACGAAGCGGTCGGTGATCAACTCACCTGTATCCTCGTCGACCACGGCTTGATGCGCAAGAACGAGGCGGCCGATGTCGTCAAGATGTTCCGCGAGCACTATAATCTGCCGCTCATTCTGGTTGATGCTTCCGATCGCTTCATCGGCGCGCTGGAAGGAGAAGCAGACCCTGAAAAGAAGCGCAAGACAATTGGCAGGCTCTTCATCGAAGTCTTTGAGGAAGAAGCCAAAAAGCTCGGCGGCGCCGATTTCCTCGCACAAGGTACGCTCTACCCCGACGTGATCGAAAGCGTGTCCTTTACCGGCGGGCCCTCGGTAACGATCAAGTCGCACCACAATGTCGGCGGTCTGCCTGACCGGATGAACATGAAGCTGGTGGAACCGCTGCGTGAGCTCTTCAAGGACGAGGTGCGCGTGCTGGGCAAGGAACTTGGCCTGCCGGAGCATTTCATTGGCCGTCACCCGTTCCCGGGACCGGGCCTTGCCATACGCTGCCCGGGCGGCATCACCCGCGAGAAGCTGGAAATTCTGCGCGAAGCCGATGCCGTCTATCTCGACGAGATCCGCAAGGCGGGGCTTTATGACGTTATCTGGCAGGCATTCGCTGTGCTGTTGCCGGTGCAGACCGTTGGCGTCATGGGCGACGGACGTACCTACGAGTTCGTCTGCGCTTTGCGCGCCGTGACGTCCGTCGATGGCATGACTGCCGATTTCTATCACTACGACATGAGTTTCCTTGGTCAGGCCGCAACGCGGATCATCAACGAAGTCAAGGGCATCAACCGCGTAGTCTACGACGTTACCTCAAAGCCGCCCGGCACAATCGAGTGGGAGTGAGGGAAACGGCGATGATAGGCGGCTCTAGCGTAGTATTTCGCAGAAAATGCAATGATTTGCGGGCAGGGCAGGCTGCTACCCAGGGCACTTTATCAATGGAATTGACAAATCTATCAAGCCATTGAAATTGCTAAGTTTATTGGAGCTCTTGGTGCGGCTCGCAGCTTGTAGCAGATCACTCTGACGGTACTTTTGACGGTGTTTTTCGTATCCGACAGAGCATTCTAAAAAGTACCGTCATTCGTTTTCAGAGTTTGACGGTACTTTCTGTGTGTCAACGCTTTGAAATATACAAAGAAAACGCCCCGTAGCATGACATTTACGCGCTGACGGTACTTTAGTTATCGACATACATAGTTTCAGCTTTGGGTGCGGTACCGATCGATGTTCCGGACCCGATCGCATATCGTCGGCTGGGGCCGTCGCATCACCTGTCAAATGTTGTCCCGACTGCTGCCGGATCTGCGATGGAGAGAAGCGTCGACCGCATCCAGGCGGGAGCTTGGACCGCGGTAGATGCGAGCGTCTTTTTATCGTTGGGAGAAAGATGAGGTGCCGCGCTGTGCAAGCTCGGCCCGCGAGCCGGCCCAATATGACGAAGCGCCTGGACCACGATCCCGGCCAAGCTGCCCGGAGCAATCAAATGCTTATCCGCCCGCGTGGTCGTTGCCACCGTGCGCGGCGATGAACATGGCGACGGCCGACCGGCAATAGGATTCGATTTCGTTGTCGTCCTCTGCTCTCGCCTGATCGAAGCGTGCGATAATCAGGAGATCGGATCCTTTGATAAGCGCGGCAAACAAGCGGGCGGACCGGAGAGGATCGGGCACGTTCATAACCGCCTTCGCGTGCAACTGACGCAACAGGGCCTCGATTTGGGCGATCACATAGGCGGGGCCGGCTTCGTAGTGGAGCTTGCTTAACGACGTTTGATTCGTCTTGTCGGCCATGATCATGGCTTCGACACTGCGGACGTCCGGGCTCAACAGCGTGCGAAGCAGGGATGTTCCCACCGCCATAAGCTGATCTTCGGCCGAACCGTCGACGCCTTCAAAAAGGGCCTGTGGTGCAAACTGATGGCAATGGGCCGCGATGGCCGCGCTGAACAGCGCCTCCTTGTTCTCGAAGTGCCGATAGATGCTGAGCTTGGATATCTTCGCCCGCTGGGCGACCTTGTCCAATGTCGTCGCTTGAAAACCCAATTCCACAAAGAGTTCGCACGCGGCGTCGACTATCGTTTGGCCAAGCGCCTCGTTGACGGGCCGGCCGCGCCGGCCCTGGCTATTTTCGGTCATAAAAATTACAGTCCTTGACAGTATCCTAATTCTTGAATTACGATACCATGCAGTTTCATAAATATGCAAGTCAAAGAGTGGATTTCACCTTGTCCTCCAAATCGAGTTTCCCTGGGCCGCTTGGCGATATCGAATGCGCATCGCTGGACGAGATTACGCGCCAGGCCCAGCCAACCCTCCATCCACAACACGGAGCCCATCACCATGGATGACGTCATCATCATCGGCGGCAGCTTTGCCGGCCTCGCCGCCGCCCTACAGCTCGGCCGTGCCCGCCGCAAGGTCACCGTTCTCGATACCGGCCTGCCGCGCAATCGCTTCGCCGGCCACTCGCATGGTCTGCTCGGCCACGATCACAAGCCACCGCTGGACATCCTGGCCGAGGCGCGGCAGCAACTGGCGCGTTATCCCACGGTCAAGCTGGTCAATGCCCGGGCCGACAGCATCTCCGGCACCATCGACAATTTCTCCGTCCTCACTGGCGATGGCGAAAGCCTTGGGGCGCGCCGCCTGATTCTGAGCTATGGCGTTGCCGACCAGATGCCTAATGTTCCGGGCTTTGCCGAAAGCTGGGGCACATCCATCGTGCCCTGCCCCTATTGCGATGGCTTTGAAGTCGCCGGCCAGCATTGGGGCCTCGTCTGGTCCGGCCCGCCGTCGCACAATTATGTCAGGCTGTACCACGATTGGACCGACACGTTGACGGTCTTCGCAGATGGTCACGACATTCCACCCGATATCCGGGCCGATCTGGCGCGCCGCAACATACCTGTCGTCGATGGCCGGATCACCGAAATCGCCCGTCACGGGGGCCATAATGCCACCGTCAAGCTCGATACCGGCCCCAATGCCTCGGTCGACATCTTGTTCGCGCATCCGTGCAACAAGCCGTCCGCAAGCCTGCATGAATCACTGGGCCTCGCCACGGTCAATACGCCCCTCGGCATCGCCCTCAAGGTCGACGAGCGCCGCGAAACCAGCACGCCCGGCATCTACGCCGCCGGCGACCTCGCAAACGCCCTCATGGCCTCGGTCACCACGGCAATATCGCACGGCGCGACGGCGGGTATCTCCGCCCAGCAGTCGATGCTGGTTTGAGAGCACAGATTGGAGATGAGCATGACCGTCGAACCGGACAGCGCGGGTGTGCGCTTCCCTCCGCCCTTCGTCTATCTGGGAGCGCTGCTGTTGGGGCTGGCGGCGGAGCGGTTCGTCACCCTGCGCTCTTTTGGCATCGACTGGCGGTTGCTGGTCGCGACGGGCGCGCTGCTGTTCGTTGCCGGCGCGGCGATGATGCTTGCGGCGGCGGGGCTGTTCCGGCGGCTGGGCACCAACGTTCCGCCGTCGCAGCCAACGACCCTCATCGCAACGACCGGTCCTTATCGGTGGACCCGCAATCCCATGTATCTCGGCATGGCGCTTATCTATGCCGGCCTTGCGATCGGCTTCGACGGGCCGATCGCCTTCGCCTTGCTCCCGTTGGTGCTGATCGCGATCCAGACGCAGGTGATCGCCCGCGAGGAGCGCTATCTCGAAGCGAAGTTCGGCGACGACTACCGCCGCTACAAGGCCGAGGTTCGCCGCTGGCTCTGACTATTCCGCCGCTGCCGCCTGCGGGGCCTTCTGATAAACCAGCACCGGCTCCCTTGCCGCGAGCATCATATTCTGAATGTTGCGGGCCGGTGCCACGGAACGCGGGGCCACTCTCCCCTGAGGGGCGTCTTTGGCCGGTCCGCAAACGGTCCCAAAAAAGAGACCCACAGGCTATTCAAACTCCCGGCCCCCTCCCGGGAAGAAGTTCAGCAAGTGAGGGCGCGACATTGCACCTTGAACCGTGCTGTCGCTCCCTCGGAGGGAGTGGTCTTGAGGTGTCCAGTTTATACTGCCGGGAGTGTCCAGTTGGCACTGCCAGCGGTATCCAGTTCACCTACAAACGGAGAGGGATGGCGCTTGGATGACGCTGCCGCGGCGGGTCGCGTTGTGGCGCGCGCTGTGCTATGGCTGCGCAAGGGAGGCGTAGAGCGTTCATCGCGTGCCTCGGCTTCATGCCTCGGCGATGTTCCTCCGAGAGGGCCGCCTTCCGCGCCCGATCACGCAGCTTGGTTGACGTTACTCACTTGCGAACATAATCCGGAAATTGATTGCTGATAAGGTCGATGATGGATAGCGTTCCGGATAAATGTCTGCGCATGGCGCTTTCAGCGGATTCCGGGCGTCCCGATTGTATCGCACCGACAATCTCTTGGTGATCTTTAAGAACATTTTGCATTTTGCCGGGCATAGGCAGATTGAGACGGCGCAATCGGTCAAGATGCACGCTTTGCCGGCGGACAGTGGACCAGAGATTAAGGATGCCGGCACGCGCATAAATCTTGCGGTGAAAATCCTTGTCGAGTGTATCGAACAGATCATATGTCTGCGGGGTGGCCACCTGCCGTTGTCTTGCGAGGACTTCTTCGAGTTCTCCTGCGATTTGGACGGGGCACTCGGCTGTCAGACGACGAACAGCTTCGAGTTCAATCGAGAGCCGGAGGAATTGCGCCTGTCTTGCGTGATCAATATCGATCCTTGCCACGACAGTCGCGTATTGGGGAAAGACTTCGACGATGCCTTCTTCTTCCAGGCGCATGAGCGCATCCCGGACCGGGGTCTGACTGACGCCGAACTCCATTTGTAGCGAAGCCCTGGAAAGAATTGTTCCCGGCACGAGTTCAACTGAGAGAATGCGGTCCCTCAATATCTCGTGAATCTGATGGGCGACCTGCCGTGTCCGGTCCAGAACGCTGTTTTTCACCCTGCCGCTCATGCTTGCTGCTCTCTCGTTGATTCCATTGCAGTACCACAATTATTCAGTTGATGCACTGATGCATTAGTGCTTTAATGAATAAGCGATGTCGGAGGATGATCGCCCTATACGAACGACACCTTGAATTATCGGGAGGAAAATATGCGATTGTTTCAGGGCGGTATTGCCGCACTTGGTATCATGCTGGGTCTAGGCTCATCTGGCTATGCCCAGGAGAAGACGGATATATCCATAACACGTCAGCCGGGCATCCTTTATCTGGCGAGCCATGTTATGGAAACGCAAAAGCTCATTGAGAAGCACGCGGCGGAGGATGGCCTCAAAGATGTTACCGTCAATTGGCGCACCTTCAGCGGCGGCGGCGCACAAACCGATGCGCTTCTTTCCGGGAATGTCGACATCGTCAACACCGGGACGGGCAACCTGCTTCTTTTGTGGGACAGAACACGCGGCAAGGTCAAAGGGATCATCACCAGTTCGGCGCAGCCGGTCATCATGGTGTCGCGTGACCCCAAGATCAAATCACTGAAGGACATCGGTCCGAGCGACAAGATTGCGGTCCCGACTGTCGGCGTTTCGACGCAGGCGATCCTGTTGCAAATGGCGGCAGGTCAGATGTACGGAGACGGCGAACTCAAGCATTTCGATGTCAATACGGTGCAGCTCGGACATCCCGATGCGATGGCGGCGCTGGCGAACAAGAGCCACGAGGTGGCCAGTCATTTCTCCGCACCGCCTTTCCAATATCTGGAGATCGATGCCGGCAACCATATCGTGGCCAATTCCAAGGACATCATTGGCGGTCCTTTAACTCAAGCGACGTTCTTCACGACAACGGCTTTTGCCGAAGCAAATCCTGTCATCATCAAGGCCGTGCGCGAAGCCACAGTCGAGGCAATCGACATGATCAAGAAGAACCCGAAAGACGCCTTGAGCGCCTACAAGCAGGTTTCCGGTGACAAAACCGATCTTAATACCTTGGTCAAGATCCTCGGACAGCCGGACATGATGGAGTTTCGCACCGATCCTCAGGGAACGATGAAGTTTGCAACGCATCTGCACAAGATCGGAACGCTCAAGACGATGCCTTCGGCGTGGACAGACTATTATCTGCCAGACTCCGCGGATCTAAAAGGCAACTAACTGTCGGCAACGAGCCAACGACCTGGCAGAGATGCCGGGTCTTCCGACTATCCTATGGAGGCCCATATGTTACAGGCCATACAGCAAAAAATAGATCCAACAGCAGGTCTTCCCGATGTCAAGGCGGCAAGTGAGGCTCGGTCGCTTCTCACCGTGGACCAGGTGACGCTTCGCTACAAGACCCCGAATCTGCTGATAACCGCGACCGAAGACGTCAGTTTTTCTGTCGAACGATCCGACCGTTTCGTTCTTCTCGGACCGTCCGGTTGCGGCAAGTCCACGCTGTTGAAAGCCGTCGGCGGATACATGGCCCCGGTGAGTGGATCAATTCATATCAATGGACGGCCGGTCAAAAAGCCTGGTGCCGATCGTATGATGGTATTCCAGGAGTTCGACCAGCTTTTGCCTTGGAAGACGGTCCTGGAAAACGTCATGTTTCCGCTGATCGTTGCGCGCAAACTACCGCGCAGGGAAGCGGAGGCTCGGGCCAGGGAGTATATCGATAAGGTAAAGCTGACACGCGCCACTGACAGTTATCCGCACACGCTTTCGGGTGGCATGAAGCAACGCGTGGCGATCGCCCGCGGCATGGCCATGCAGCCCGACATTTTGCTGATGGATGAGCCATTTGCGGCGCTCGACGCTTTGACCCGGCGTCAGATGCAGGACGAACTGCTGCAGCTTTGGGAAGACACCAGGTTTACGGTCATTTTCGTCACACACTCGATTGCCGAAGCCATCAAGATCTCCAACCGCATTCTGCTGTTGTCGCCTCATCCGGGGCGCGTGAAGGCTGAAGTGATCAACGTTGATCGTGCCCGTCAGGACGATGGCAGCGCCGCCGCGCTCGAACGCGATATCCACAATCTGCTCTTTTCCGAGTCCGGCCACAGGGAGTGACGACAATGCCTAGTCCGCAAATCATTCTTGCAGCCGATGTTACGACAAACAGGCAGCATACCAATGTAGCCGAGGTCGAACAGAGGCTCGGTTCCCTCGAACTGATCTTGGGTATCAGCGCCGTGCGTAAGACGGTTCTGATTATTGTCCTCGCCATCATCTGGCAGGTCTATGCAAGCTATCTCGACAACCCCCTGCTTTTCCCGACACTCAGCGACACGCTGACCACCCTTTATGATCGTTTTGTCGACGGCACATTGCCGTCGCGCATCTGGACGACGCTTCAGGTTCTCATCACAGGGTATGTGGCAGGGACTTTGCTGGCAGCCATTTTGACAATCCTTGCCATTAACACACGGATCGGCACCGATTTTTTGGAAACAATGACGGCGATGTTCAATCCGCTACCCGCCATCTCATTGCTGCCACTTGCTTTGATCTGGTTTGGGCTCGGCGCTTCCAGCCTTGTCTTCGTGCTGATCCATTCAGTGCTTTGGGCGGTGGCGCTCAACACCCATGCGGGCTTTCTTGGCGTGTCGCGAACGCTACGCATGGTCGGAGGCAACTATGGACTGACGGGTTTATCCTATGTGATGCGGATTCTCGTTCCCGCTGCGTTCCCGTCGATCTTGACCGGCCTGAAAATCGGCTGGGCGTTCGCCTGGCGTACGCTGATTGCCGCCGAACTCGTCTTCGGTGTTTCGTCGGGGCAAGGCGGGCTCGGCTGGTTCATCTTTGAGAACCGCAATCTTCTGGACATTCCTGCAGTCTTTGCCGGCCTCCTCACCGTGATCATCATAGGTCTCATCGTCGAGAACCTGGTCTTTCAGACCATTGAGCGCCACACGATACAAAAATGGGGCATGAAGGAATGAACAGTTTGAGGCTTCCTTCTCCGTCGCATTTTCCAATTGAGCAATGGCTATGAAAAAAAACCCTGACACATTAAGAAGCGCCCGGTGGTTCGCTCCCGACGACCTGCGCAGCTCCGGCCATCGATCAAGAACAATGCAAATGGGTTATGCGCCGGAAGAATGGAGCGGAAAGCCGGTCATTGCCATCCTGAATACCTGGTCGGATGCCAACCCTTGCCATGCACACTTTAAACACCGCGTCGAGGACGTGAAGCGCGGTGTGTTTCAAGCCGGCGGATTTCCACTCGAATTGCCGGCGCTTTCATTGTCGGAAAGCTACGTCAAGCCAACGACGATGCTCTATCGCAATATGCTGGCGATGGAAGTCGAGGAGCTGCTGCGCTCCCACCCGGTCGATGGCGCTGTGTTGATGGGTGGCTGCGACAAGACCACGCCGGGCTTGGTGATGGGCGCTGTGAGCGCCGGCCTGCCGATGATCTATCTGCCGGCCGGCCCCATGCTGCGCGGCAACTACCGAGGCAAAGCTCTGGGTTCCGGTTCAGATGCCTGGAAATTCTGGGATGAACGGCGCGCGGGCAATCTGTCGAGGGATGAATGGGTCGAGGTGGAAGCCGGAATCGCACGCTCCTACGGCCATTGCATGACCATGGGCACGGCAAGCACCATGACGGCGATCGCGGAAGCCCTCGGCTTGACGTTGCCGGGCGCAAGTTCGATTCCCGCTGCCGACTCAAATCATATCCGGATGTCATCTGCCGTGGGGCGTCGCATCATCGACATGGTCTGGGAGGACCTCGTACCGGGCAAGATCTTGACCGATGCATCCGTAGGCAATGCCGTGGCCGTGGCCATGGCGACCGGATGCTCCACCAATGCCATCGTCCACCTCGTCGCCATGGCACGCCGGTCTGGTATCGACCTGACAATGGACGATCTGGATCGTGCAGGCCGCACGACTCCGGTTCTCGCGAACATCCGGCCAACTGGCGATACCTATCTGATGGAAGATTTCTACTACGCCGGCGGCCTGCGCGCGCTTATGGCAAAACTTTCATCAAAGCTCGATCTTTCGGTGCTCACGGTCTCCGGCCATACGCTCGGAGAGACGCTGGAGGGGGCCAAATGTTTCAATGACGACGTTATCCGCTCCCTCGACAATCCTGTCTTTCAGGAAGGTTCGCTTGCTGTCGTTAAAGGCAACCTTGCGCCAACAGGCGCAGTTATGAAACCAGCCGCCTGTGATCCGAGGCTGCATCAACACCAAGGCCCGGCATTGGTCTTCGACAGCTACCCGGAGATGAAAGCGGCGATCGACGACGAAAATCTTGACGTCACGCCCGATCATGTCTTGGTGCTGCGCGGGGCCGGGCCGCAGGGCGGCCCGGGTATGCCCGAATGGGGCATGTTGCCGATGCCCAAGGTCCTGCTCAAGAGGGGATATCGCGACATGCTGCGTCTGTCCGATGCTCGCATGAGCGGCACCAGCTATGGAGCCTGCGTTCTGCACGTCTCGCCGGAATCGCATGTCGGCGGCCCGCTGGCTCTTCTGAAAACGGGCGACATCGTGCGGCTCGACCTGAAGGCGCGTAGGATTGACATGCTGGTGGACGATGGTGAAATCGAACGCCGTCGTTCCGAATGGAGGAAACCGGCAGACAAGGCTGGTCGAGGCTACGGTTGGATGTTCGCCAAACACGTGGGCCAAGCCGACACGGGCGCGGATTTTGACTTTCTCGAAACACGCTTCGGACCATCCGCTCCTGAACCAGATATCTACTGATAGCCGAGGACAACGAATGACAAACTATGATCTAAGTGAAGAAGCGCGCAAAAAGCTGATGGGCGTGGCCACGCCGACGATTGCGACGGCGCTGTTCAAGCGTGGGCTGCGCAACCAGTTCATCCAAGATGTGCGACCGCTGTCGGCGAAGCAGACCAATATGGTCGGGCAAGCCTTTACGCTGCGCTACATACCGGCCCGCGAAGACCTTAACACGATCGAGGTCTTCAAGGACCCCAATCATCCGCAGCGCGCCGCGGTCGAACAATGTCCGGAGGGAGCCGTCCTGGTGATGGATAGCCGCAAGGATGCGAGGGCAGCTTCGGCTGGCTCCATATTGATATCAAGGCTGCAAGTGAGGGGTGTGGCGGGTGTGGTTACTGACGGAGGCTTCCGCGACAGTCCTGAGATTGCCAATTTAACCATTCACGCCTACCACAATCGTCCTTCGGCTCCAACCAACCTGACCCACCACCAAGCCTACGATATCAATGTCCCAATCGGCTGTGGTGATGTCGCGGTATTTCCGGGCGATGTACTTGTCGGGGACAATGAAGGCGTCATCGTTATTCCGCGGCATTTGGCGGACGAGATCGCCGACGAGGCGCTGGAAATGACCGCTTATGAGGATTTTGTCACGGAACAGGTTCTGAATGGCGCGACTATCATCGGCCTTTATCCGGCCACGAGCGACAAACCAAAGGCTGATTTCGCCAAATGGCGGGAGAAGAACGGACGATAAGAATCTTGAGTTCTGACGGTAGCAGCTTCTCTATTCGGCGTGGTGAGATCAAGCACTTTCTGACTATCCGCTCCTCTGGTGTCTGATGCCTCCGCAGTCTCGCGCGTCTCTCCGGGATCGACCTGTGTTTGCCGTGGGGCGACAATCCCAACCCTCCAGACCATCGGTTGTTGTGTCGTCTGTGCTAAATGAGCAGCAACCATTAGTACTTCTGTTTGACGCGTGCGGACGGTGATTCGCACTATCAGTCCCCATCAAGAGAACGAAGGCAATCTTCGGAACAAGACAATTTCCTCTGTTGAATTCGTTCGGCATTGCGGGAGCTATCATGACGAGGCCATGCGTGAGCCGATCGTTCTCACCACACATGGTCGCGCTTGCGTGGTCGTGATGCCGGTGGAACTATATGAGATGGCAAAGGTCACAGCAGACCCCCGAAAGGTCTACCGGACGAGCGAGACACCACCCGAGCTTGCCGAAATGCTTCTGTCCGAGTTAGACAAGCGCCTGCCAATATCGGGAACCCAACCGCGTCTCGATCAAGATGCTTTAGCTACCTTATCAGGATGTCGTCGATGTCGATGTCGACATCAGACCGGCAGCCCGAGCTGCTTTCGCAGGCTTTTGTCGAATGCGAACGCGGGGACGAAACGGCGCAGAAAACTGACTTGACGTGCCATTTTTCCGGCCGCATAGCGCCTCTTCGGAGCCGGATCGGTCGCAGCCGCCAAAGCGGTCTTGGCTACCACGTGGGGCGCGTCGCCTTTTTCCATCGATTTCCGAACGGTTATAGTCATGCCAGCCCGCGCAGAGTTATAGATATCAAGCAACTGATCGGGGGCGGCGAGATTGGCCTCGAATGACGTACGGGTATAGGCGGGCTCCACTAACGAAACGCGAATGCCGAACGGTCGCAATTCGTGATCGAGCGATTCGGAATAACCCTCGATGGCATGTTTGGTCGATGAGTAAAGCGCGAAATAGGGAGCGGGGATGAACCCCTGTACCGAACTCAAATTAACGATTCTGCCCTTTCTTTGGCGTCGCATTGCCGGCAACACCGCGTTGGTCACGCGGAAAACGCCGAAGACGTTGACGTCGAACAGGGCTTGGGCCTGGGCCATCGAGGATTCCTCCGCGCCGCCAAGAAGACCCATGCCAGCATTATTGACAAGCAGATCGATGCGCCCGGCCTCGGCCAGCACGTCATCCACCAGTTTCGCCACGGATGCGTCGTCGGTCACGTCGCAAGTCAGCATGGTAACGCCGTCGCTCCTCTGGGCGACGGCACGACGGCTGGTTCCGAACACGCGAAAGCCCGCGTTCTGCAGGGCCGCGGCCGTTGCTTGCCCTATGCCGGTGGATGCCCCCGTCACCAGGGCGACGCCAAGATTGGTCTTGTTCATGGAAATTACTTCTTTCTTTGTGCTGGATTGCGTTTCGAAAATGTCGGTTGGCCTGCCAGTCGTAGGTCTGGTGTTGGGAAAAACGGTTAAAGGCAGTCTTCAATCACCGGTCCGTCGGTACTCGCGCCGGTAAGTGCGTTCATCCATCTTCGCCGCGCGCAATGCGCCTGACCTCGCCAGCGGCTGCGTCGAGGATGCCTCGCGACAAACTCTCGTCCTGCATGAGGCGCGATAGCGTGACGGCGCCCACCATCAGAGACAATATCGCCATTGCCTTGCCGCTGGGGTTGGAACTCCTGGCTTCGTCCATCAGTTCATCCAGAATCTCAAAGTGAGCCCGTATTCCATCCTCAAATGGACGCCTGACCTCTTCACTTTGCCGCGCCGCGTCGGCTCCCAACGCCACCAACGGGCAGCCGTCTGCCTTTTCCCCGAGATGTCCTGGTGAGAGGTAGAACTCCATAACTGCTTCGAGGGGATTGGAGCTTGTCACTGCAGCTATCGACCATCTGCGTGTGGCGCTTTCCATCGCCCGCCTTGACGCAAGTGCGGCGAGGTCGTCCTTGGATGCGAACTGCTTATAGAACCCGCCTTGCGTCAGGCCAGCACCCTTCATCAGATCCTTCAGGCCAATCCCATCAAAGCCATGCTCTCGAAAGAGACGGCTTGCGACGTTGATTACGGTTTCCCGATTTTCCTCGGCCTGTGCGCGGCTCACTCTCATTTCGACCTCCTGTTAGATTTCATTTGACATCTATAGCGTAAATAGATTTAGATCGCAATCTAATTTGTGCAGATCGCTCGTCAAGTAGAGAATGTAAAATGAAACGCAAATACGTCCTGACTTTTGTGGGTCTCCTGGGAGTGGCGGCAGCCGCTGCCATTTTCCTGGTGTCCGAAACCACTGAACGGAAAGCCGAAGCTGCAGATCCGAGGACGGTTGCACCGCTCGTAAGGGTGGCCGAGGCGAAAAATACTGGAACGGCGGAACGGTCGTTTACCGGAAATGTCGCTTCGCGCGTACAGAGCAATCTCGGGTTTCGGGTTCCGGGTAAGATCGTCGAGCGGATGGTCGATGTGGGTCAACAGGTGAGGCAAGGCCAGGCCCTGATGCGCATCGATGAAACCGATCTCCAACTCGCTCTGACAGCGAAGCGCAATACGGTCATCGCAGCGCGTGCTGTCCTGATCCAGGTAGAAGCAGATGAGAAACGCTATGCCGCGCTGGTGAAGAATGGATTGGCTGCCACCCCACAGCGATATGAACAGGCGAAAGCGGCCCTCGACACGGCATCGGCCCAGCTGGCCGCGGCTGAGGCTGACGCTAAAGTCGCAGAAAATGCCGCTGCCTATAGCGTTCTTCTTGCAGATGCGGATGGAACAGTCGTCGCCACGCTTGGAGATCCGGGACAGGTCGTGGCAGCAGGCCAGACGGTTGTTCAGCTGGCAAAGGCCGGGCCGCGTGAAGCCGTTGTCTGGCTGCCTGAGACCTTGCGCCCGGATATTGGATCCGAAGCGCAGGCCAGTGTCTACGGAGGCGAAGATATCAGCGGAAAGGCCAGGCTGCGGCAGATCTCCGATTCAGCCGATCCGCAAACCCGCACCTACGAGGCGCGGTATGTTCTCGATGGCGCTGCCGCCTCTGCCCCGCTCGGTTCGACGGTGACGATTAAAATCCTGGACGCACACAGGCAGTCGGAGGTGGCTGTTCCGGTTGGTGCCATCCTGGACGACGGCAGCCGGACCGGTGTTTGGGTTATCAGCGGCGCTACGTCCACCGTGAAATTCACCCCAGTCGAAATTAAACGGATTGGCGAGGAGACGGCATTTATCACCGGTATTGGCATTGGTGAGAAGGTTGTCGCTCTAGGCGCGCATCTTCTGGAGAATGGCGCAACCGTCAGGATTGCCTCACAGCAAGAGGTGACAAAATAATGAGCTTCAATCTCTCAGCCCTCGCTGTTCGCGAGCGTGCCGTTACCTTGTTCTTTATCGTTCTGTTGGCAGCTGCAGGAGTCTACGCCTTCGTCAAGCTGGGGCGAGCCGAGGATCCTTCCTTCACCATCAAGACCCTGACGGTCACTTCAGTCTGGCCGGGGGCCACTGCACGGGAAATGCAGGATCTCGTCGCTGAGCCACTTGAGAAGCGCATCCAGGAACTCACCTGGTATGACCGTGTCGAGACGACGACACGACCTGGCTACGCCTTCCTCACCGTGACTTTGAAGGATAGTACGCCGCCGGCCGCCGTTGAAGAAGAGTTTTATCAGGCTCGCAAGAAGCTTGGCGACGAAGCCCGCAATCTGCCTCCAGGCGTGATGGGCCCTTTCGTTAACGATGAATATTCCGATGTGAGCTTTGGCCTTTACGCTTTGAAGGCGAAGGGGATGCCGATGCGCGACCTCGTGCGGCAGGCGGAGGTCATCCGTCAGGATCTCCTGCATGTTCCGGGTGTCAAGAAAATCAACATTCTGGGAGAACGTCCCGAACAGATCTTCGTCGAGTTTTCCTATGCCAAGCTCGCGACACTTGGAATATCGGCAAACGATATCGCTGCAGCCTTGCAAAGACAGAACACAGTTACACCCGCCGGCTCCATAGACACGCGGGGACCACAGGTCTTCATCCGTTTCGACGGAGCCTATAACAGTGTGCAGGCAATCGCCGATACGCCGATCGCAGCGGCGGGACGCACTCTAAAACTTTCCGACCTGGCCGAAATTCGGCGCGGGTATGAAGATCCTGCGACCTACATCATCCGCCATGAGGGTGAGCCGACAATCATGCTGGGTGCCGTAATGCAACAGGGCTGGAATGGTCTCGATCTCGGCAGGGCGCTTGAAGCGCGATCCGCCACGATCGCGCAGACATTGCCGCTGGGCATGACGCTCACTAAAGTCAGCGATCAGGCCGTCAACATCGAAGAAGCGGTCGGCGAATTCATGCTCAAGTTCGCCATGGCACTTGGCGTCGTACTGTTCGTGAGCCTGGTCGCTTTAGGCTGGCGCGTCGGCATTGTTGTCGCACTTGCTATACCGCTGACACTCGCCGTCGTCTTCCTCATCATGCTGGAAACAGGCCGGTTCTTCGACCGCATCACGCTTGGCGCATTAATCTTGGCCCTTGGTCTCCTCGTGGACGATGCCATCATTGCCATCGAGGTCATGGTGGTGAAGATGGAGGAGGGCATGGACCGCATCAAGGCCGCCGCTTATGCCTGGAGCCATACAGCAGCACCGATGCTGTCGGGGACTCTCGTCACCATTATCGGACTGATGCCCGTGGGCTTCGCCAAGTCGAGCGCCGGGGAATATGCCGGCAACATTTTCTGGGTCGTCGGCTTTGCCCTAATCGTTTCATGGTTTGTCGCAGTTATCTTTACCCCCTATCTCGGCGTCAAGATGCTGCCCGCCATCAAGCCGGTGGAAGGCGGACATCATGCCATCTATGATACGCCGAACTACCGTCGTCTGCGCTCCCTTATCAAGTTCGCAGTCCAACACAAGTTTATGACCTGTGCTGTGGTCGGCATCATGATGGCTGCCTCGGTCCTGGGTATGGGGGGTGTAAAACAGCAGTTCTTCCCGACATCGGATCGGCCTGAAGTACTTGTCGAAGTTCGCATGCCCGAAGGCACAAGCATCGAAACCACGACAGCCGCAGTGGAGAAAGTCGAGGGCTGGCTGCATGCTCAGCCGGAAGCAAAAATCGTCACCAGCTATATAGGGCAGGGTGCGCCCCGCTTTTTCTTCGCCATGTCACCTGAATTGCCCGATCCTGCCTTCGCCAAGGTCGTTGTGCTGACGCCCGATGCGCATGCGCGCGAGGCGTTGAAGCATCGTCTGCGAACCGCCGTTTCGGAAGGGCTTATTCCTGAGGCATCTGTGCGCGTAACGCAGCTAGTCTTCGGGCCCTATACGCCATTTCCGGTCGAGTTTCGGATCATGGGACCGGATCCGGTTGAACTTTACAAAATCTCCGAGCAGGCTCTTGCTATCATGAATACTGTTCCAGATGTTCGCCAGGCCAACCGGGATTGGGGCAACCGAACGCCTGTACTGCGCTTTGTTCCCGATCAGGATCGACTCAATCTGATCGGTCTCTCACCTTCGGAGGCAGCCCAACAGATGCAGTTGCTGCTGAGCGGCATCCCTGTCACACAGGTGCGCGACAATATCCGCAACGTGCCGGTCGTCGCTCGAAGTGCCGGCGAGAACCGGCTTGATCCTTCAAGGCTGGGCGATTTCTCGCTCATGAGCAGGGATGGCCGTCAGGTTCCCCTTGATCAGATCGGCCATTCCGAGGTTCGATTTGAGGAGCCGATCCTAAAACGCCGCGACCGCACGCCGGTGATCACCATACGCTCTGACATCAACGAGGCGACGCAACCCCCGGAGGTCTCACAGCAGGTCATGACGGCACTACAGCCACTGATCGCATCGCTCCCCGTCGGGTATCGTATCGAAATGGGCGGCAACATCGAGGAATCCCAAAAGGCCAATGTCGCACTCGTCCAGGTCTTCCCGCTGATGATCGCGGCGATGTTGATCGTCATCATCCTGCAGGTTCGCAGTCTGTCGACGATGACAATGGTGATGCTGACGGCGCCGCTTGGCCTCGCCGGCGTGGTGCCGACATTGCTCCTGTTCAATCAACCGTTCGGCTTCAACGCCATTCTCGGCTTGATCGGATTGGCGGGTATCCTCATGCGCAACACGCTGATCCTGACGGAACAAATCAAGGAAAACAAAGCTGCCGGTCTCGATGACTATCACGCCGTCATTGAAGCGACGGTGCAGCGCACACGCCCTGTCATCCTGACCGCGCTTGCAGCGATACTGGCGTTCATTCCGCTCACCCATTCGGTGTTCTGGGGATCGATGGCCTATACGCTGATTGGCGGAACGGCTGCAGGGACGGTGATGATCCTGCTCTTCCTTCCGGCACTGTACGCTGTGTGGTTCCGGATCAAGCCAACGAAAGACGATCACCACGGAGAAGCGATTGAAGAACTGACGCCACGGAGAGCAATGGCCGCGGAGTAGGGCACTTCGTGTGCAAGGGAGACGCTACAATGATATCGGCCGTGCCCCAGCATGGCCGCCTTCGTTTATAGCCCTGGCGCCAATTGCGTCCGAGAGACGCGCGCCACCTGCCCGCCGGCTGTTAATCCCCGTCAGCTTGCCGATTGCGCGCGGTGACGATCCACGCCGCGCCATCGATCATCACCGACCGCTCACCGGGGCAGCCCGCGAAGACGACACGAACCGCAACCGAGGCGCGGGCGCGGATATCGTCGGTCTGATCAGCCAGAGCGCGCGCCAGCGGGCCGACCTCGAGTGTCATCCTCACCGCGTCGTCGAGCGCCGCATCCCGCGTCTCCCCTTTGCCGAATGGAATGGAGGCATCGAAGGCCTCGATAGCGACTTCGGTGAAGCCAGCCCCCGTTAGAATACGCGCCACGCGCCTCTGGTCGCCAAACGAGAACGGGCCTGGCGCTTCGGGATCGGGCGGCGTCATCGGCGGGAGGATGCCCTTCATCGCGCCCATCGGCAAGCGCACCCAATCGTTCTCTGCCATGCCGCGCCAGCAGACGAAAGCGACCCGCGCGCCCGGCTTGAGCGCACGGCGCATATGAGCGAACGCCGCTGTAGGATCGTCAAAGAACATCACTCCAAAGCGTGAGAACAGGATGTCGAACGCGCCCTCGGGGAACTCGGTGCTGCTGGCGTCGGCCACCTGGAACAGGGCCGGCGTATCCTGCGGCGCTAGCGCGCGCGCTCTGCCGATCAGCGGTTCGGATATGTCCACGCCCAGCACATGGCCTCCCGCGCCGACGCGGTCGGCCAGATCCAGAGTCGTCGCTCCCGCGCCACAGCCGACGTCCAGCACGCGTTCACCCGTGGCGGGCGCCGCGGCTTCGATCGCGGCCTGGCCGAACACCGCCATCATGGCATCGAGCCGGGCCTCGTAAGCGACCCAGCGCTCCCCACTTTGGCCTTTCCAGTCGGCTACCTGATAAACATCTTTCTCTGTCATGCCTTTATCCTTGTTCTGATCCGTTCTTAACCAGGCTATCCGCCCGCGTGGTCCTGGCCACCGTGCGCGGCGATGAACATGGCGACAGCTGACCGGCAATAGGATTCGATTTCGTTGTCGTCCGCCGCTCTTGCCTCATCAAAGCGTGCGATCATCAGAAGATCGGACCCTTTGAAAAGCGCGGCAAACAAGCGAGCGGACTGGAGAGGATCGGGCACGTTCAGAAGCGCCTTCGCGTGCAACTGACGCAACAGGGCCTCGATCTGGGCGGTGATATATGCAGGGCCGGCTTCGTAAAACAGCTTGCTTAACGACTTTTGGTTCGTCTTGTCGGCCATAACCGTGGCTTCTACACTACGAACGTCGGGGCTCATCAAGGTACGAAGCAGGGATGATCCAGCCGCCATGAGCTGCTCTTCGACCGAACCGTCGATGCCTTCAAAAAGAGCCTGTGGTGTGAGCTGATGGCAGCGGGCCGAGATGGCTGCGCTGAACAGCGCCTCCTTGTTCTCGAAGTGCCTATAGATGCTGAGCTTGGATATCTTCGCTCGCTTGGCGACTTTGTCCAATGTCGTCGCTTGAAAACCCAGTTCCACAAAGAGATCGCACGCGGTGTCGATGATTGTTTGACCAAGCGCCTCGTTGGCGGGCCGGCCGCGCCGGACTTGACTAATTTCGCTCACTGCAAATTCCTGTCCTTGACAGTATCGTTATTCCTGAATTAAGATACCATGCAGTTTCAGAAATATGCAAGCCAAAGAATGAAACGAAAAACCGAGAGGGTGCCATGCAACGACGAACACTGCTGAAGCTGGCAGCGCTCTCTACCATCGGCCTCCCCGGTACCCAGGCCAACGCACAGCCCAACCAACCCCCTCCATCCGCAACACGGAGCCCAAAACCATGGATGACGTCATCATCATCGGCGGCAGCTTTGCTGGCCTCGCCGCCGCCCTGCAGCTCGGCCGTGCCCGCCGCAAGGTCACCGTTCTCGATACCGGCCTGCCGCGCAATCGCTTCGCAGGTCGCTCGCATGGTATGCTCGGCCACGATCACAAGCCGCCGTTGGACATCCTGGCCGCGGCGCGGCAGCAACTGGCGCGTTATCCCGCGATCAGGCTGGTCAATGCCCGCGCCGACAGCATCTCCGGTACCATCGACAATTTCTCCGTCCTCACCGGCGATAGCGAAAGCCTTGGCGCGCGACGCCTGATCCTGAGCTATGGCGTTGTCGATCAGATGCCTGCTGTTCCGGGCTTTGCCGAAAGCTGGGGCACATCCATCATCCCATGCCCCTATTGCGACGGCTTCGAAGTCGCCGACCAGCATTGGGGCCTCGTCTGGTTCCGTCCGCAGTCGCACATTCAGGTCAAGCTGTATCAGGATTGGACCGACAGGTTGACGGTCTTCGCCGATGGTCACGACATTGCGCCCGATATCCGGGCCGATCTGGCCCGCCGCAACATACCTGTCGTTGATGGTCGGATCACCGGGATCGCCCGTCATGGGGACCATAATGCCACCGTCAAGCTCGATACTGGCCCCGATGTCGAGGTCGACATCCTGTTCGCGCATCCGCCGATCAAGCCGTCCGCAACCCTGCATGACTCATTGGGACTCGCCACGGTCGATACGCCCCTCGGCATCGTTCTCAAGGTCGACGAGCGCCGCGAAACCAGCATACCCGGCATCTATGCCGCCGGCGATCTCGCTACCCCCGGAATGCCCTCGGTCACTACGGCATCATGGCAGGGCGCAACGGCCGGCATCTCCGCCCAGCAGTCGATGCTGGTTTGAGGTGAAGCGCCAGCAAGAGCTGCAACGCCTCGTCGGCAACCCGCCGCCGTCGGCTGACACGCTCACTCCAAAAAGACGATCAGGGAGACAGACAGATGTTTGAAAAGCGACGCTATAGCGTCTTGGCCGCCATGGGCCTCGCCGCCGGGACCGCCTTCGCCTGTGCTTCCGCCGCCTCGGCGGAGCAGCCGACGATCGCCCTTCCGGCCGGTTCGCCCTTTCCCGAAAGCCTGACGGCCACCTCGGACGGCACGCTCTACGCAGGAAGCCTGACCAATGGCGGCGTCGTGCGCGCCAGGCCTGGTTCCGCGGAAGCGGAGGTGTGGATCAAGCCCGGCGCGTTCGGCACCCGCTCGACGTTCGGAGTGCTGGCCGACGAGGCCAACGGGCTGCTCTGGGTCTGCTCCAACGACGCGTCGCGGCTCGGAGCCAAAGGCCCGAGCGATGTCGAGGGCTCGTTCGTGAAAGGCTTCGACCTGAAGACCGGCGAGGGCAGGATCAGCGTCGCACTGCCCTCGAGCCCCGCGATCTGCAACGACATGGCTCTCGGTCCGGACAGTTCGCTCTACGTCTCGAACACGGCCCAGCCGCAGATCCTTCGTTTGCCCTTCGGCGGATCGAAGATGGAGGTCTGGGTCCAGGACGGCAGGCTCAAGGGAGGCCTCGACGGTCTCGCCTTCGGCGCCGACGGCTACCTATACGCCAACACGTTCATCAGCGGAGAGCTGTTCCGCTTCGAGGTGAAGGCCGGTTCCGTCGGCGCGATCGAGAAGATCGAGACGCCGCGCCCCCTCAAGTTCCCCGACGGCCTCAAGGCGGACGGGACCGGCTTCCTCATGGTCGAAGGAGGCGGCTCCCTGTCGCGGGTTACGGTCGAAGGCGGGAAAGCGACGCTCACGACAATCAAGGAGTTCGCCGGACCGACGGGCCTCGCGCGGGTCGAGGACCTGATCTGGGTCTCCGAGGGCCAGATCGTGAACCTGGTCGACCCGTCGAAGAAGGGACAGACGCCAAAGAGCTTCCAGTTCCGCGCCGTCAAGGCCGACCGATAGCGAAACGGCCGCTCAGGCGCGCCGCCCCCAAACTGACCGCAGATCCAGCACCGCCGTCAGCCGATCCGGCCGGTGGGAGACCGCGCAACAACAAGGAGAGAGCCATGGTCTACGCCATGATCGTCAAGAAAAAGATCCGCCAAAGCTTCGACGACGTGAACCACCACCGATGGGACGACGCAGTGAAGGATATGGCGCCGGACGTCCATCATCGCGTGTCCGGAACGCATGCGCTCGGAGGCGAGCGACGCGGCAAGCAGGCCGTTCGCCAGTGGTTCGAACGCATGGGACGCGTCTTCCCCACGCTTCGCATAACGCTCGACGAGGTGTGGGTGACAGGCGGGCCTTGGAAGACCACCGTGTTCGCGCGATGGAGGGCCAGCGAGGCACTCCTCGATGGCCGTGGTCGGTACGACAACCGCGGCCTGCACGTCTTCACCCTGAAGTGGGGCAAGGTCCGCGCGCTCGAGGAGTTCTTCGACTCCCAGGCCGCGGACTGGGCCTTGGCGGTCCAAGCGGAATCCGGTGTCGCCGAAGCCGCGGCCGAACCGATCGCGGGCTAGTGTAGCCGACAGAGCCACCACGGCGCCGCTGCAGCTCGCTTGAGCGCAAGCAGCATCGATCACGCCAGTTTCAATTTCACAATAGACAGGAGCGCCACCATGGCCGCCGTAAAACCATTCAAACCTCTAGACGAGAAATTTCCGTTTGACCGCCAACTCGGTATCGCGGCCGCGCCTCTCGTGCTCATCAACCTCTTCTCGGTCGTCGATCCCGCCGACGAAGCGGGCTTCCTGGACGCTTTCAAGACGGCTGCCGAGATCATAACGAAGCAACCGGGCTTCATTTCCATGCAACTACATCGAGCGATCGGCGATAGCCCGACTTACCTGAACTATGTGGTGTGGGAATCCACCGAGGCGGTCCGCGCCGCCTTCACTGATCCCGAGTTCCTCGGGAAACTTCCAGCATATCCTTCATCCGTCGTGGCCAGCCCGCACCTGTTCCAGAAAGTCGCCGTCCCCGGCTTCTGCACGGCCTGACTCCGGAAATATGGCGAGGCGCGGCGGCGGGTATCTCAGCCCAGCAGTCGATGCTTGTTTGAGTGCGTACGGATTGGAGATGAGCATGGCCGTCGAACCGGACAGCGCGGGTGTGCGCTTCCCTCCGCCCCTTGTCTATCTGGGAGCGCTGCTGTTAGGGCTGGCGGCGGAGCGGTTCGTCACCCTGCGCTCTTTCGGCATCGACTGGCGGTTGCTGGTCGCGACGGGCGCGCTGCCGTTCGTTGCCGGCGCGGCGATGATGCTTGCGGCGGCGGGGCTGTTCCGGCGGCTGGGCACCAACGTTCCGCCGTCGCAGCCAACGACCCTCATCGCAACGACCGGTCCTTATCGGTGGACCCGCAATCCCATGTATCTCGGCATGGCGCTTATCTATGCCGGCCTTGCGATCGGCTTCGACGGGCCGATCGCCTTTGCCTTGCTCCCGTTCGTGCTGATCGCGATCCAGACGCAGGTGATCGCCCGCGAGGAACGCTATCTCGAAGCGAAGTTCGGCGACGATTACCGCCGCTACAAGGCCGAGGTTCGCCGCTGGCTCTGACTGTTCCGCCGCTCCCGCCTGCGGGGCCTTCTGATAAACCAGCCCCGGTTTCCTTGCGAGCTATCATATTCTGAAGGTTGCGGGTCGGTGTCACGGAAATCGACTGCCGGCTGACGCAGTACACCCGGCGCCTGAGGAGACGCACATGTCCAAAACCAGCGACACCGAAGCCAGCATCAGGATCGCTCGTCCGACCGCTCTTGGAGAAGCCTGACACACATGGAGTTCGAACACGTCACCTTCGACTTGCCACACTGCACTTTTCGCGCGCTGCAGGGTGGTGATTGCGATCTCGCGTTCATCGACCGCCTCTGGCGTCAAGGGTCGCCCGGCTTCTTGCTCAATCCTGCTCCCAAAGCGGAGCTATCCGATGAAATTTTTCCGGCGGCATGCGCCAGCGCGTGATGATCGCCATCGCGCTCGCCTGCGATCCGAAACTGCTGATCGCCGACGAACCGACCACGGCGCTTGACGTCACCATCCAGGCGCAGATCTTGGAACTGATCAAAGCGCTGCAGGAAGAGGATGGCATGTTTGTCCTCTTCATCACTCATGATTATGGGCGTCGTGGCGGAAATTTCTGATCGCACAGTGGTGATGTATCGTGGTGATGCGGTCGAAACCGGCACGACACATGATCTCTTTGGCGGCGCCAAGCACCCCTATAGCCGGTGGTCTCTGGGTCGACGGATAGCATTTCGAGGTTGCACGTAGAACGCTACCCGCAACACGACGGTCTATGCGCAACTACCAATGCAGCCGGCTCCAAGGACCTGATGGCCTCGCTTTTCTGCGCGCGGCATGGTTTGATGACGGTACTTTTAGAAACAGATTCGGGGGTGGCACCGAACTCCGAGAGGTGCAAAAATCGTCCAATTGATCCCGATAGTTACTGAAACCACAGAAAAATTTTTGTGCCGATTTTCCCTTTGAAATCAACAGTGTAACTTTTTGACAGGCCCGTTGCCGGAGTTTTCTTGCTGCCAGAGTAAATTTGCAAGCAATTTCAACTGGTTATATGCTGCTTAAACAATAGAGTGGGCGCGACGGGGAGTGCTGTGGAGTAAAGCAGGATAGAGTGGCGGATTATATGCGATCTTTTCCCAGCGATAGTGGTCGATAGTTCTCGCGTCGCTCTGCCATCTGCAAATAATTCGACCCGCACTAACGTCCAGTGCATTAAGAGCTAACGTGCGATTGCATGAGGTACTCTCAATGGGTCTGCAACCGTGAAGACGTAGGTTCAAATCCCGCCCCCGCAACCACGCTACAGCACGCCACGCTATCCAAAACTACGATCCTGTGCGCCAGAGTACTGCGATCAGTCGCCAAATCCCCACGGCAAGACATAAATTCAAAATCAACAGTTGCACAGCGTGACTCACTTGTCCGCAGCACAGATCATGTCGCTTTCCCTTGGCTAAGCTGAGAGAGGTAACTTCTAGGTCTTGGCCGGCTTCTTTGCGCATCTATGCTGCACCAGGTTGGCATCACTACCCCGGCGCATCTCGCGACATTTAACACGGTTTCGTCGATCGGCGCCCGCGTCATGGATCGCCGAACCCGGCCACTCGCCATCGCTCTAGGTCTCTTGAGCGAGTGAAATTGGGATGATGGAGCGCATCGGCTCATTCGACTCTTCCGAGCGGGAAGGCCGGATCTCATCGAACGATCCGGCCGGGGAGGGGGCAGAAGCAAGCCGTTATGCGACCTGTGTGGCAAGCGTTACGGCATCCGCGCCGGCCGGGATGCGAAACGGCGAAGAGGCATCGGTCACTGCCTGCCAGACCGCTTTTGCCACGTCGCTCGCAGTGGTGATTTCGGCCGGCTGCGGTGGCGTTGCGGAGAACACCTGTTTCGCCCAGCCGGCATAGGCTTCGGGTATGCCGTTCTGCGAGCGGTCGCGGGCGGTCGCGCTAAAGGAGGTTTCCGGCGCTCGACCGGGGACGATCAGCCGAACGCGCACTCCAAACGGCTCCACCTCCAACGCCATGTTTTCGCTGAATGCTTCTACGGCCGCCTTGCTGGCCGTATACGCGGACAACATCGGCAACGGCTTGAGCGTCACGGCGGACGACACATTGACGATCACGCCCGTCCCTTGCGCACGGAAGCCGGGCATTACCGCTTGTGACATTGCCATGGTGCCGAACGTGTTCAGCTCGAAAAGCTGGCGTGTTGCGTCGATCGACACGCCTTCCAGCGCACCCATCAGACCGACGCCCGCATTGTTGACGAGGGCGTCGATCGGCCCTGCTTCTTCCAGAGCACGAGTGATATTGGCAGCGTCAGTCACATCGAGTGCCACGACGCGCAGACGTTCGGATGCGGGCAACAGATCCCCACGAGGCGTGCGCATCGTGGCAATGACAGTCCAGTCGCGATCGAGAAAATAGCGGGCAGTCTCAAGCCCGAAGCCGGACGAGCTGCCGGTGATGAGGATGGTATTCATGTAAAACTCCTGTTTGTGGTGATGGTATAGCGCGACCATGGGAGACGCTGGACGCGCGTTACGAGGGAGTCGGAAAAACAGGTGCGTCTGGCGGCCTACTTCGTCTCGACGGTGCCTTCCGGCGCAGCATCGGCTACCAGCGTCGCGACCGTATCCGAAAATGCGGGATCGCCGGGATAGAGCACGCTGCGGAGGAAGGAGGTTGAAAGGCGCTGGATCGCGGCGACTCGTTGGGGCCGTTCGTCTGTCGTCTCGCGCGCCTCATAACCAGGGATGCCGCCAAGAGCATGCTCGCTGCCAAAGGCCGTAAACAATGCCTTGGGTGAGGGGCTCAAATCGTAGGCATCGCGCCACCAGTCGGCGCCACGTGTCGAAAGCCTGCCCACATCACGGTCGCCGACGATGATCAGGGTCGGCGCCGTCATGGTCGAGAAATCTGGATACATGAATGGGTAGGTACGGGCTGCATATTCGGTCAGGTCATCGCCTCGACCTGGCGCCGCCAGCAGCACGCCCGCTTTCACGCGGTTGTCCTTCCTGTTGATCACCGATCCGTCGTCGGGATCGGGATGGGTAGCGCCAAGCAAGGTACTGGCGGTCTGCGCGCCCCATGAATGGCCGGCAACCGCGATACGCGAGTGATCGAGCCGCCCCCGGATCATCAATGCTTCGTTCTCGATGCGATCGAGCCCGCCGAGAACCGCGGCAAGGTCTTCTTCACGGAAGCGCCAGAATTGGGGGCGGCGAGGATCGTCCGGGGCGAGGCGGAGCATTCGCGAATCCAGGTGTGTTGGCTGGATCACGGCGAAGCCATGTGCTGCCCAATAATCAGCGAGTGGACCATAGGCGTGACATGACTGGCCATTACCGTGCGAGAAGATGATGACCGGCAGCGTGTCGCCTGAGATCGGTAAGGAAACCCGAACGTGCAGGTCAGTGCCTCGTCCTGGCGACGGCAAGATAATGGGAGAGATGGAGACAACAGGGGGTAAGCCCGCAGTGTGTGCGTCGGTTTCAGCGAACGAACTGGACATGGGCCTGCGAACCTCCGAACTGGCAAGCGGATCAATGATCCGTTATACTGTAAATACGGATCATTGATCCGTTTAGCAAGAAGGATCGCAGAAAATGTTGTCGACCAAATTCGGGAATGCAGTCGAGGCTGCGTCACCGGCTCCTGGCGATGCCGAAGCACCCGCACCGCGAATGCGCGCCGATGCCCGCAGGAACGAGGAAGCCGTCTTGGAAGCCGCCAAGATCGTGTTCGCCCGTTCGGGGGTCGATGCGCCCATTCGGGAGATCGCGACACAAGCGGGCGTTGGGCTGGGTACGCTCTACCGCCGTTTCCCGACGCGTGCCGACCTGGTGGCCGCGGTGTTCCGCCGCGAGGTTGATGCCTGCGCCGATGCGGCAGTGCTGCTTGCCGCTGACCACGGGCCAGCCGATGCGCTGGCAGCTTGGCTGAAGCGCTACACGCGCTTCCTGGCCACCAAGCAGGGGTTGGCCGCGGCGCTCAATTCCGGCGATCCGGCATTCGCCCTCTTGCCCGATTATTTCCGAAGCCGATTTGAACCGGCTCTGTCGATGCTGCTGAATGCTGCCGCCAGTGCGGGAGAAGTCCGAGCTGACGTTGCACCCTACGATCTGCTGCGCGCGATCGGAAACCTCGCCGTGGCTTCGGGGGAGGATGGGCCGGCACACACCGAACGAATGCTCATGCTGCTGCTGGATGGCCTGCGTTATGGTGCGAAGGCAAAATAGCCGCAATTGCCACGAAGACGCTCGATAGGACCGATACCAGAAATGGAAGTTTTCGGTGCTCCCTTCCCAGAACAAGCCTTAAGCGGCGACTAATTCGTCAAGATGAGGCCAACTACGACGGAGACTTGTTAAATCGGCCTGATTCCGGACCCTTTCAATCATCCCTGATCCGCATCGTCCGCCTGGTCGGGCACCATGTCGGTGGGAACTTGCCGTTCCCCTTGGTGCGACACAGCTTCGCATGAACGAGCGCTACCGCAAAATAAATATAAATGTCAGTGTCCTTTCAAGCACTGTCGGAAGGCGGTTTTTGCCTGCCAAGCACATTAACCTCATCGGTAACAAAAGATGTTTTCATCACCTTGTATAGTGGATTGGCTCGTTTCTTCGCCCCAACCACCCGGTGGCCGTTTGGATCGATCACCGGCCCTGCCAGCTTGGGTTAACGCCTGCCAAAAGATGCGGCGACCGACCCAGGAACTGCTGAATACCTTCCATTAGACGGCCAACCGCCAATCATCCGCCACCTGCGGCCGCCTCCATGACCAGTTTGAGCGAAGGAACGTGACATGAGCTGGAACCCCACGCAGAACCCCGAATGCCCCGAAACTGACAACCTCGACGCCATCGAGACCCTCATCATCCCGCGTACCCGCGATCTCGGCGGATTCGAAGTGCGCCGTGCCTTACCCGCCCCGAAACGGCAGATGGTTGGCCCCTTCATCTTCTTCGATCAGGTGGGGCCGGCGGAGTTCCTGACTGGCGGTGGCATCGACGTACGTCCGCATCCGCATATCGGGCTGGCGACCGTGACCTATCTTTATGAGGGCGCATTTCACCATCGCGACAGCACCGGCGCCGACCAGATGGTCTACCCCGGTGAGGTGAACTGGATGATCGCCGGTAACGGCGTCACTCATTCCGAACGCACCAGCGAGGAGATGCGCAGCCGTCCCCGCACCGCTTTTGGAATCCAGACCTGGGTCGCGCTGCCAGATCACGCAGAAGACACTGCGGCCAGTTTCGAACATCACGGTCGCGAGGCGCTGCCGTTCATCGAGGGTGAAGGCAAGCAGGTGCGGCTGATCATCGGCTCGGCCTGGGGGGCGCGGGCCCCGGTCAAGACCTTCACTGAGACTTTCTATGCCGATGTCATTCTGTCCGCCGACGCAAAGCTGCCGCTGCCCGACGATCACGAAGATCGCGGTGTCTATGTCGTCGAGGGTAGCGTCCTGATCGCCGGAACTCCGTTTGCTGCTGGCCAGATGATGGTGTTTCGTCCCGGCGATCGGATCAGCCTGACAGCAGGCGAGGCAGGCGCGCGCCTTATGGTGCTCGGCGGCGAGACAATGAATGGACCGCGCTATATTTCGTGGAACTTCGTCGCCTCGTCGCAGGAGAAGATCGACGCCGCGAAAGAGGCCTGGCGCAAGGGTGACTGGGAACACGGTCGTTTCCGTCTACCGTCCGGCGACGAGGCCGAGTTCATTCCGCTGCCCGAATAGCTGACGTGATCGAATGTGGTACCAGATTGGCTAACATATCCATCGACAACAATTAACAGAGAACGAGAATGACAAAACCCCAGGCCATCTTTCCCGTCAACAGACATGCTCTTTACGAAGAACATCGCTACTCGGCAGCGATCCGATCAGGCGATCTTCTTTTCGTTTCGGGGCGAGTCGGCAGCCGCGGCGATGGAACACCCGAACCTGATTTCGAACGCCAGGTTCAACTGGCCTTCGACAACCTGAAGGCTGCACTCGATGCCGCAGGCTGCACGTTCGACGATCTCGTTGATGTCACGACGTTCCACACGGACCCGGAGAGCCAGTTCGCAACGATCATGGAAGTCAGGCAGAGGATTTTCACCAAGCCGCCTTATCCCAACTGGACTGCCGTCGGAGTAAACTGGCTGGCCGGGTTCGATTTCGAGATCAAGGTGATCGCGCGCATACCGGAGAGCAATTAAGTCCCGAGGCTTTCCTCATCCGCCCACTGTAAGGACGGCCTTTCCCGCGAACTTTCTTTTCAGAAGTTCTCGGGCTGTCGTATCGATGTCGGCCCAAGGTGCGGTTTTTCCGATGACCGGACGGAGACTTCCATCGGACAGCCGCCGCGCAAGATCGGTAAGAATGGCCGACCCATCGGCCGCGCCCTCCAGCCGGGTCAGTTCCTCGAGGAGGAAGAAGCCGTAAAGAACCGTACCGCCATATGCTCCGCCGGATTGAAGGCGGAAGCGACGGGCGTCAAAGGTCGTGAGTGTATCCTCCGAAGCATCCCCGAAAAGAACGCAGGCACCGCGCGATGCCAGCCACATCAGTGCCTCGCCCAGAAGCGAGCCTCCGACACCCTCCAGAATCAGGTCGTAGGGCCCACCCTTCTCGCCGGCCTCAACGCCAACCGCGATATCGTTCGCGCCAAGGCTGCGCAGGAATTCCGCAGTCGAACCATCCCGCGTGAAGACCGTCACGTGGGCACCTGCAGCCGCTGCGAGCTGGATCGCATAAATGCCGACACCACCCGTGGCCGCCGTGACGAGAACACGGCTTCCCGGACCGATCGCCTTCTTCTGCAGCGCTACGGCTGCGGTCAGACCTGCGACAGGAAGGGTCGAGGCCGCTTCAAAGCTTACGTCGTCGGGAATTTTGGCAAGCCGGCTCGTCGGCACGGCGACGCGTTCCGCCCAGCCACCGCTCCATACCAGGCCCACCACGCGATCACCCGGTCGGAAACCGGATCCTTCCGGGGCCGTCTGGACCACGCCCGACAAATCCCATCCGGGTCGATCGCCATCGGTACCTTCATAGAGTGCACCGCGAACTTCGCCGTTGTTCAGCGAGAAGGCGCGAACCGCGACGATTGCCTCGTCCGGCGCGGCCTCAGGTTCTGCATGTTCGGCAAGGACAAGGTGAGTTTCTGCACCTGTCTTCGAAACTGTAACAGCTTTCAATGTGACACTCCCCGATTCAGTATTCGATCAAATTTGGATTTGGTTGCGTATCGCGTTGCGGATGGAAACACGCGCAACGGTGGTCGGATATCGGCCGAAAGCAGAATTATTTCGCAGCCTCTTCGATCAGATCCGTCACAACCTTCGGATGCGAGACCATCACGACATGCGATGCCCCCTCGACCACGATCGTCCGCCTGGAGCCTGCGCGCTCAGCCATGAAGCCGAGTGCCTTGGCCGGGATGTTTTTGTCGCCGTCGCCATAGACGAAGTAGGACGGCCGCGTTTTCCAGGCAGGTTCGCTGGACTTTTCCGTCAGGGCCGCTTCGGTGATTGGCCGCTGGCCGACAGCCATTAGTGCGGAGGCCTCGGGCGGAACGTCGTGCGCGAACTGGTCGCGGAACTTGGTCTGGTCGATGTAAAGATCGACGCCCCCGTCAGTGAGCCCGATTGGGGCTGCAAGCGCATCCCCAAGCGTGCCGCCGGGGAACTTGCCCGCCAGATCGGATGCAGATTCGCCAGAATCCGGTGCGAAGGCAGCCACATAGACGAGCGACTTGACGTTGTCGTGGCCATTTGCAGCGTTAGAGATAATCTGGCCTCCGTAAGAATGACCAACGAGCACCACCGGGCCCTCGATGCTTCCGACGATGTCGGAGACGAGGCGCGCATCATTCGAGACACTCCGCAACGGATTGGCGACAGCGACCGTCTCATAGCCGTCCTTTTGGAGGTTGATGATGACGCCATTCCAGCTTGACGAGTCAGCAAACGCACCATGAACGAGGACGATAGTGGGCTTGACCGGTTGAGCGATAGCGGCACCGGACAGAAGGGCGGTCGCGATAGCAACCGTTGCAGCAAGCTTGAGCATGATCACTTCCTACTCATATCTGTTTTTGTGAATTCCCGGACGGAGAATCCGAGGCGCGGACGAAGCTTGGCGTCGGAGGCGGCCCGGCTCTCGTTTAGTGGACATCTGCGGACAGATAAGACTGACCGATGTCGATGAGCACGGCAGACCAGAGCCGTTACAAGCAGTCATCGTCAGATCCTTTGCTTTCGTGGTGGCATGATTTTTATTGTTTCTGCACGAGTTTCTGTAGCCCCTCTTTATGAAGAGCTGTGTCGCTGAAACGGGAACGCGGCTATGCATTCGTCAGCACGTATTGGCAGCGAGCGCGGTTATTGAGTCTCGGCACGCGATGCTGGTGCATCGCTGCAACTGCTGAGGTTTGGTCCTATCGACGGCACTCGCGCCGGTCGGAATCGCGCCTGCAGCGGTCCCAGCGCGCGCGGTCGGCCATATCCTGGGCGTTTGTTGCAATTTCTTGCGTCAATCGGGTCCGCTCGAGCGACTCCCGTTGCGCGTTGTCGCGCTGCGCCTGTTGTTCCAGCATGCAGTTCGTATAAGCGCGAGACCCATAGGGTGCCCCAAAGCTCTGGCAGGTATTCGCGTCCCTGTACTGCCGTTCTTCCGCCGACACACATCCTGATAAGGCGATGCCAAGGAGGGCTATGGAGAAGGCGGTTATGTAGGAGCGACGATGTTCGACGGAAGGGTGCTGCAGCATTCTGATGATATCCTTGAGAAATGAGCGTTGGACGTTTCTTCGGCGACACGAGCAGGGCGGGGCGGTGCCCCGCAAGCGTGCCCATGGCTCCAAAAAGCAGGCAAACATTGCGGCAACATTGTCTGAGGTCGAAAAGTGCTCACTGAGCAGCCCGCTTGCGGTTCGCAGCCGTCGCAGCGCGCGCAATTACTGCATAGGGGCAAAGCCGAACGCCGACGCGATGCTGTTCATCCCGTTATAGACGCAGTGCAGGATGACGCAGGGCCAGACCGATCCGGTTGCCCGGAAAAGGACGGCGGCCAAAAGACCGACCATGATCGCGACGGGCAGGATCACGCTGATGCCATGCGCGAGTCCGAATATGATCGCGCTCAGAACGATGCCGGCAAACGCGCCGTAGCGGTCGAGTGCATTCGCAACAACACCTCTGAACAGGATTTCCTCGCCGAAGGGCGTGAAGATGGCGCCGCCAAGGAAGGACAGGAGAAACGGTAAAGGTCCGCCACGCGCGGCCGCATGCAGGATGCCCTGAGGATCACTGGCTTCGAACCTGGTCAGATATGCGAACTGTATGATCAGGTTGAGACCATAACCGACGATGCCCGTTCCGGCCGCAATCATCAGCCAGCGAGGCGAGACAGGTTTGAAGCCGAACGGGCGGAGATCCTGTATCCGGAGACTATATGCAGCCGCGAAGGCGCCGACGCCGACGACGCCCCCTGCCGTCGAGCCGACAACGCCCATAAGAACGGTGTCATTCCCGGGAAGAAATCCCATCAGCACGCCGAAAGAAACAAGCAGCACCGCGTATGTCACGAGTCCAATGAGTATTTCCGGCCAGCCGGGTCTCTCCCATCGATCATCTGCAATCATCATCAACCTCACCTATCGCAGAACGCGCCTGTCGGGGCGCAGCGCATTGCAAAATGCGAACCGCGGGTGTGGATGCATGTAGCCGACCATCATCCAGATTATCGCTTCGCCCGGGTAGTTGCGCAGGGAAACATTGCGTCAACATTGGCGCGGCGGTCAGTCCCGAACCGCGGGGAATTCCACCCGCACGATTGTCCCCCCGCCGGGCGCCGTTGCGATGGTGATGCGGCCGCGGTGGTGGTCGACGACCTGCTTCACCAGATTGAGACCCAGGCCGGTGCCGGAAGAGCGCGGCCGCAGCCGATGAAAGGGCTCGAATACGCGCACGTGTTCTTCCCCCGGAATGCCCGGACCGTTATCCTCGACCTCCAGCGCGGCGCCGTCGATCCGCACGATGACTTCGTCGCCGCCATGCTCGACCGCGTTTTGTATGAGGTTGGTGAGCGCGCGCTCGATCGATCTGATGTTGCCGCTGATCGAGCCGGGGCGCTCAACGACCACCTCGATTGTCTTGCCCGACGCGATCAGCACTGGCGCCAGATCGGCAGCGACGCTGCGCGCGAGGACAACGGGGTCGACCCGATCGCTCGGCGCGCCATTGTCCAATCGATGAAGATCGAGCAGCTGCTCCGAGAGGGTCGCAAGCCGTGATACATCCGGCAAAAGCGAACGCATGCCTTTGTCTTTCGTGGCGTCGATCTTCATCCGCAATATCGCGATCGGCGTCCGCAGCTCATGGGCTGCCGATGCGATGAAGCGGTGCTGGCGGTCATAGCCTTCATCAAGGCGACCGAGCGCTGCATTGACAGCGCGAACGAGCGGGGCGATCTCACGCGGAACCTTGTCTTCCGAGAGCCGGATACCGCGGCGCTCGGCGTCGATCCCCTCCGCCTCCTCCGCAGTCTTGATGACGCCGGCCAAGGCGCGCGTGACAATCATCGGCATCGCGACGATGGAGACGAGCGCCAGGGTCAGGAAAATGGTGATGGCGACGATATTCGACGCCAATGTGATCAGCGCCGAAAAAGGTTTGACCCGGCCGTGCGCGATGATCTTCATGTCGCCTATCGGGCCGGATGCCTGTCGCACGATGGCGGAAAGGGTGAATGGCGCGAACTGCCCGCGCATGTCCGCAGAGGCCAGTTTGTCGAGGTGATCGACGAGGGGAGCGAACTCCGCTGGCATCTCACCGAAGCCGACCACATCGCCATTGCCGAGCCGGGCCGCGAACCAGAGATCCGGCGCTTCGTTTCGAAGCTTCGCCAGCTCTGGCGTCACTTCCACGACCGCGGTTCCGGTCGCATCACGAACGATCGAATTTGCGGCGACTTTTACGATGGCTTCCTCGACATACATCCCGTCGAGCGAGGAATTGATGAAAAAGACGATGAAGCCGACGGCGGCAGCGGCGATCGCCAGAAATTGAAGGAAGACGTAGCTGGCAATGAGGCGTGTCTTCAATGATGGCTGACGGCGCTTCAATCCTTTTCCTGAGCAAATAGCCCACTCCTCTGACCGTATGGATTTCGACGCCGGCGCCCGCATCGCCGAGTTTTCGACGCAACCGTGAGATATGGGAATCGAGCGTATTCGACTGGATCATGTCGTCGAAGCCGTAGACCGCTTCCTCGAGAGACTCGCGCAGGACAGTGCGCCCGCGCCGGCGCAACAGCGTGGTGAGCACCCTCACTTCCCGTCTCTGCAAATCCAGGCGCGTGTCGCGCACCCTGGCTTCGCCATGGGCCATGTCGAACACGAGATCACCGATGACGATGTCGTCAGGCGCAAGCTCGTTCGGACGGCGCTGAACCGCACGGAGACGGGCAAGCATTTCCTCCAGGTCGAAAGGCTTCACCAGGTAGTCGTCGGCGCCATCGTCCAGCCCGGTCACCCGGTCGGTCAGCTCGCCGCGGGCGCTCAACAATGATCGGGACACCCGGAGTATCGACCCGCAGTTGCGGAATGAGGCTCAGGCCGTCGCCATCGGGCAACGTGCGATCGAGCAGAACGAATTCGTGCACTCGCGACAGTGATGCTTCACGGGCGAGCGACAGGCTCGTTACCCAATCAACCACGAAACGGCGCGTTCGAGCGCGCTACGCAAGGCTTTGGCGAACTCGGCCTCGTCTTCAATGAGAAGTATCCTCATGATGGCGCTCCTGTAACGCGGGAAGGCGCGCCTGAATCAGTGAAGTGGAACCTCTTGCCGCCGAGCTGTAACGCCCCAATACCGATACGCCTCATTTTCCCGGTCGTGCCCGGGTTTGACATGCATTCGGGACCTTCGACGCAGAGCTGGGGTGACGACTTCGCCGCAGTCGCCCTATTGACTGAACTCTTTCGTGCATGAGGTGCTAACGGAAAAGGCATTGACCTAGCGAACCGTCTTCGCCAGGCAGCCGGTGACAAAACGAACGGCTTCCTCCGTGAGCTCCTGATCCTCCGGGGCGCCTCCAAATCCGCCATGCGGCATTGCCTCGAAAACATGCAGCTCTGCCGGAACTCCGGCACGTCTCAGCTTGCGATGAAGTCTCACCGCATTGGAAAGGAACAGATCGCGGGTTCCACTTTGCAGGAAAGTCGGCGGAAAATCGGTCGATATTTCCCCGAAAAGTGGCGACAAGTAGGGATGAGACAAATCCGCTCCGTTTGCATAGAGCAGGTTATTCGACATCAGCGAATTCGGCAGAATGACGTCGATCGTCCGGTTGGTCTGAAAGCTGTCACCCGATTCAGTGAGATCCACTTCCGGCGAAAGCAGCACGACACCGGCCGGAAAAGGCAAACCTTCGTCCCGTGCCCTCAGAATAGTAGCCATCGCCAAGTTACCGCCGGCCGAGCGACTGCTAAACACGACACGGTTTGCGCCATACCGCTGAATCAGGTGCCTGTAGGTCACGATGCAGTCGTCGAGGGCGGCGGGATAGGGGTGATCTGGCGGCATGCGGTAGTCGATACCGTAGCAGATCATGCCGTGCCGGTCTGCATGTACTCGCGCACTTTCCCGGCAGGAATCGCCGCCGCCAAAAACAAGCGCGCCGCCATGCAGATCGATAAGAACACAATCCCCAAGTCTAATATGTTCCGGTGTCGCTACATGAACCGTGGTTGTGCCGAAATGTAGCGTTTCGAGATTTCCTTTCGTTTCCTTCACAGCTTCCAGAAGAGTTTCGGCATAATACCTGTCGGCAGCGATCTGCATCTGCCGCCATGCCTCATGATCTTGTGGTGACGGTGTTGGAAAGAGTGCGTTGAGCGGCGTTCCCTCGCGTACGGCGGCATGCAACATCGCCTGCGCTTCGGCGCTGATTGAGGCGGGGACGGGGATTATCCGTTCGTCTACGCGGACTCCTTGTGAAACAATTGGGCTTTGACCGTCTTTCATTGGAAGTTTCTCCCAATCCATCCATCCGTCTCGCTGATGTCTCCGTCCACCAGTCCGTGGCCGACTGGAAGCTCACGCAACTCCACGGGCGCACCATTTATTTTCAAGGCGTCAGCCACTGCTGACGCTTTATGTGCAGATGGATCATCTTGTTTATTGAGCATCAGCGCGTTCATTCCGGAAATACTCACAGCAGAGACGGTCAGAGGGCTATGTACGTTTGCAGAAAGCCCGATCATCAGAGGGGCTTTGGGGAGGGTTGAAGCAGCAGCCGGTTGCTGCCCGACATGATGTCCCCGTGGACCTGCTCGGACAGCCGCTCGGCATCGCGCCGACGAATGTCGGTGGTGGCATCTTCAATATCGGCTTCCCCGTAGCCCAATGCTCGCAAACCTTCTGCTCCCATCAGGTAAGCGGATTCGACCGTTTCGCGGATCTGGTAATCGACGCCGGCACGGATCAGATCTACCGCGTGTCCTCGATCGTAGCTGCGGACAAGAAGCTTGGCCTGGGCAAACTCATGTTGCGCCAGTTCCACGATCTTCATCGCGGTCTTCGGGTCGTCTACACAGATCATGATCGCATCGGCTTCCCCCGCACCGGAGTGTCGCAGCGTGTCGAGCCGGGTCCCGTCGCCGAAGAAGACCTTGAACCCATATCGCCCGGCATCGCGGATGCGGTCAGGGTCCTTGTCGATGACAGAAAGCTCGACGCCCTGCGATAGAGGTATCTGTGACGCGATCTGACCGAAGCGTCCGAACCCGATGACAAGGACGCGTCCCTTGAGATCACGAGCGGAATCGACTCCATCCATCGACGCCTCCGAATGAAGCAGAAGGTCGGTCGCTATCGTAAGCAGCGGCGTCAGCACCATAGACAGGATCACGACGGTGGCGAACAGTGCGTTCTCCCGCGCATCGATCACGCCGCCCGAGGTGGCTGCCGCATAAAGGACGAAGGCGAATTCGCCACCCTGGAGGAACATCGACGTGCGATGCAGGGCCTGGTGGTTGGAGCCGCCGAACAGACGCGCGACCGCATAGACCACGGCGCCCTTCGCGACAGTGAACGCGCCCAGCAGGGCCAGCAGGAGCGGCCATTCGGCCGCGACGACCGAAAGGTCCAGCGACATGCCGATGGCAAGAAAGAATAGTCCCATTAGCAAGCCGCGAAACGGCTCGACATCGCTTTCGATCTGGTGCCGGTAGCTTGAGCTCGAGAGCATCACTCCGGCGAGGAACGCGCCCATCGCCATCGACAATCCGGCGATGTCCATCACCAATGCTGCGCCGAGCACGACAAGCAGCGCGCCTGCCGTCAGCACTTCGCGGGTGTGTGCGCGGGCCAGCAATGCGAAGAACGGATTCAGGCCCCAGCGCGATACGCCCAGAAGCACGAGCAGCGCCGCAACGGCCACGAAGGCGTCAGTCCATTCTGCCTGTCCATGCGAGAGCGGTGAGAGAAAGGCGACCACTGCCAGCAGCGGTACGATCATCAGATCCTCAAACAAGAGGATAGCGACCGACTTTTGTCCCTCTGCGCTCGAAATCTCGCCCCGATCCTGCAGCACCGACATGATGACGGCGGTCGAGGATAAAACAAAGCCCGCCCCGGCGATGAAAGCGACGGTCACGGAAAGGCCAAGGAGCAACGCGCCCGTCAGCGTAAGGGCGGCTGTGGCTAAGAAAACCTGGACGAGGCCCAGCCCGAAAATCTGGGCCCGCATCGTCCATAACTTGTTCGGGCGCAGCTCCAGTCCGATCACGAACAGGAACATCACCACGCCAAGCTCGGAAAAATGGAGGATGGATTGGGTATCGGTGAACAGCCCCAGCACCGATGGCCCGACAAGAACGCCAGCGGCGAAGTAGCCGAGCACTGATCCCAGCCCCAGCCGGCGGAACAACGGCACAGCGACAACAGCCGCTCCCATCAGGACAACTGCCGGTCCAATTGTTTGCCCCAGACTCACTTCAGCCATCCACGTACCTTTCCTGCGTTGCGTTGTTCATGATCCAAGGGCGACAGGGCGGCGGACGATAAGCCATCGCCCGTGATCGATAGTTGGAAGCGAGGCCCGACAGAGTGTCCGCCACCTCGTTCAAGCCTTGTCACGGCCTTCGATGAACGCCAGCAGATCGGCATTGATCAGCTTGGGATGCGTGGCGAAGAGGCCGTGCGACAGGCCGGGATAGGTCTTCAGCGTGCCGTTCGGCAGGAGGTCGATCGCCTTGCGGGCCGAAGCGTCGATCGGCACCACCTGATCGTCTTCGCCGTGCATCAGCAGAACCGGTTGCGAAACGGCCTTCAGATCCTCGGTGAAGTCCGTCTCCGAGAAGGCTGAAATGCAGTCGTAATGGGCCTTTGCGCCGCCCATCATGCCCTGTCGCCACCAGTTGCGGATCAGTCCTTCGCTAACTTCAGCGCCTTCGCGGTTGAAACCGTAGAAGGGGCCGGACGGGACATCGAGGAAGAACTGCGCACGGTTGCGCAGGAGCGCCTCGCGAAATCCATCAAACACCTGCATCGGCAGCCCATCTGGATATCGCGGCGTTGCCAGCATGATTGGCGGCACCGCGCCGATCAGCACGGCCTTCGACACACGACCAGGCTTGCTGCGAGCGACATAACGGATCACCTCGCCGCCGCCGGTCGAGTGCCCGACGTGAACCGCGTCCTTCAGATCGAGCTCCCGGGTGAGCTCCGCGACGTCGGACGCGTATGTGTCCATGTCGTTTCCTGTATCGGTCTGGTCCGAGCGACCATGACCGCGCCGGTCATGCGCGATGACGCGGTAGCCCTTGCCGAGGAAGAACAGCATCTGGTTGTCCCAGTCGTCCGCACTGAGCGGCCAGCCGTGATGGAACATGATGGGCTGCGCGTCTTTCGGACCCCAGTCCTTGTAGAAGATCCGGGTACCGTCCTGCGTTGTAATCGTCGTCATGGTTTCTTTGCTTTCCTCAGGTTTTCGGATGGGAAGACCGGGTTGCCACCATCGTCCCGATGGTGGGCGATCGTCGTTGAATCCTTCTCTGGTCGATCATCGGCACGCGGATGTTCTTGTCGCTTCATTGGATCAGTCCAGACCGACGAGCTGCAGGCGCAGCGCCCGGAGCATGCGGAGCATCTCCTCGGCTTCGTGGCATAAGCCCGCCGTTCAGTTGCAGGCTGTAAGTTGTAGTATGTCGTGACAAGCCAATTCGAAACATGAGAAGCGTGCGAGTGAAGGTCGTCATGTCCCTGCACTCCAAACAGGCGCATTTCGCTCAAACGATTCGATCAGCAACTCCGAAAGGATGCGCACCTTTTGTGCCGGATGCGGACTGGGTGGGCGCACGACGTGGACATTGCCGACCGGCAGTGGATATGCGGTCATGACCGGTACGAGCGCGCCGGAGGCAAGATAATGTTGCGTGACACAGTCGGGAAGCCATGCAAGGCCAAGTCCGGCCGCGGCTGCATTGGCAAGTGCCATGCCGTTTTCGGTTTTGAACCGTCCTTGCGGCTGCACGGTGACAATTTTGTCTCCATCCATGAACCGCCATGTTTCAGCTCCCACCAAAGTATGGTGAGAGCTGATCTCGTCCGGTGTTTCTGGTGAGCCATGCATCTTGATATAGTCAGGACTTGCGACCAGCTGCCCATAGATCTGACCAACTCGCCTCGCGATCAGGTTCGAATCACGCAGTGCACCGACCCGGATCGCACAGTCAAATCCCTCTGCGATCAAATCCACGAAGCGATCACTGTAGTCGGCCTGTATTTGCAGCTTTGGATGAAGCCATGCCATCCGGGAAAGCACGGGCGCAAAATGCACCGGCCCCGATGTCAGTGGCACGGCGACCCGCAAGCGCCCCCGAAGGTCACCGGCCGGCAATATCTCGTCTTTCGCCGCATCGATTTCGGCGCAAACCTTTGCCGCATGGTCCCGAAATGCAACCCCGGCCTCCGTTAGCGCAGCACCACGGGTCGTTCGTGCAAGAAGCTGGATACCCAGGGCTCCCTCGAGCCGGATAAGGCGGCGACTGACCATTGACTTCGATATCCCGAGCCGACGGGCCGCGGGAGAAACGCCGCAGGCATCGGCAACTTCGACAAATGTCCGCAGATCCTCGATATCCATGTGGTCACCCCGCTTCGATTTCGTTTCTCGATCAGATCTTTCCCGCGGCCCTCACAATTGGCGCGACCTCGGTGCCGAGAAGCTCGATCGAGCGTTTCATTGCCACCGTTTCCAGAGAGGCGGTGCTCATCTGAAAGGTGATGCGCGATATACCGCCCAGCACCTGGCTGGCCCGAAGCATCTTCTCGGCAACCGTCGCCGGGGCGCCGATCAAGAAGGCGCCTTGAGGGCCCGCCATGTCTTCGAACTGCTGACGCGTCGGGGGCGACCAGCCACGCTCGCGTCCGACCTTGGTCGTCAGATGCGCCCAGCCCGGGAAGAAGGCGTCCCTTGCCGCCGCGTCGGTTTCGCCGACGAAGCCCATCGCATGAACACCTACCTTGAGCTTCTCTGGATCATGTCCCGCGCGTATGCCGGCCTCACGATAGAGATCGACGAGCGGGCGAAACCGTTCAAATGTTCCTCCAATGATCGCCACCATCAGCGGAAGGCCGAGCGCGCCGGCACGCGCGAAGGATTTCGGCGTGCCGCCGACGCCGATCCATAATGGCAGTCGCGGTTGGTGTGGTCTCGGAAAGACACCCTGACCGTTCAACGTCGGGCGGAATTGGCCTTCCCAGACGGGATTGCTTGTCTCGCCAAGCTTCAGGAACAGGTCGAGCTTCTCGGCGAAGAGTTCGTCATACGCCCGGGTGTCCAGGCCGAAGAGCGGAAAGGCCTCGCCGAACGAACCACGGCCGACGACGAGCTCGGTGCGCCCTCTGGAAATCAGGTCGAGGGTCGCGAACTCCTGGAAGAGTCTTACAGGATCGGCGGCGCTCAATACCGTTACCGCGCTCGTCAATCGAATCTGGCTGGTGCGCGCCGCTGCTGCGGCAAGTATGATCGCCGGAGCGGAATCGAGGAATTCGGCGCGATGATGCTCGCCGATGCCGAATACGTCGAGCCCGACCCTGTCGGCGACCTCCACCTCCTCAAGAAGATCGGCCATGCGGTCGGTCGCCGAAGGGAGCTTTCCTGTCGTCGGATCAGGAAGGATCGCGGCAAAACTGTCGACACCAATTTCCATGAAGGCTCCTTCGAAACTCTTTGGTTGATGGGGGCTGGCCGCGAGGAGAGGTCGCTGCTCAACCCCTCCGGCACCCAATATCGCTCAGCGGGGTAGTCGTCGCGTTTGCGGCCGCCCGTGCCGTTTCACAACGGCCTCCGGCATCGATGTAAACTCCGCCTCGCTGTCGACCGGCGTTGATAAATGCGACGGGGAGGGCGCTTGCGGTTGCACGCCCTTCCCCTTCCCGATAGCCGGTTCGGATCAGGCGGTTTTGCCCGGGACCGGCGTATTGAGAAGCTGCTGCTCCCAAAGATAGGCGATGCCGCTGCCGGCGAAGTGCTGGATGAGAATCTCGGTCAGCTGCTCGACATGCCCGGTGCGGGCCCAGTCGCGTTGCCATTCGCCAGCAAGCGCCATCACTGTCATCGGGTTCGCGCCGGCCGCGATCATTCGCTGGATGGCAACCTCGTGAGACTCCTTCGAAATCCCGCCTGACGCGTCGGTAATCACGGTCACGTCCCAGCCTTCACCGGCGGCCTGGATGACAGGCATCGCCACGCAGACCTCGGTCCAAAGGCCGGCGATGATCAGCTGCTTGCGGCCGGTCGCCTTGACGACGTTCACCACATTCTCGTCCTGCCAGGTGTTCACCCAAGTGCGATCGATGACCTCCTGGTCCGGAAATACGTCGGTGATCTGCTTGAAGAGAAGTCCGCCGCGCCCCGCGATCACGCTGGTGAGAATAGTCGGAACATCGAAGGCTTTTGCCAGCTTCGCCAGCGCGGTCGTGCTGTTGACCACAGCTTGCGGGTCGTGGCTGTTCAGGTTCGCCAGCTGATAGGGCTGATGGTCGATCAGAACGAGGACGGAGTCTTCGGGGCGGAGAAGGGAATCAAGGCCGTTACGAAAGGTCATGGTTTTATCCTGTGTTAGCGGTTCATTGGAGCGCTTTTGCTCAAAGGACATGCGCCCTTCGAGGCGCCGCCGCAGGACGAAACTTGTCATTCCTGTTTGTGATGCGGTAGTCCTTGTCTGTGCTAAGCTGTGTCGCAGAATGGGGAACGCCAAGTGGATATCGAAGATCTCCGGACATTCGTCGAGGTTGCTGATGCGGGCGGCGTCACATCGGCCGCGCTGCGGCTGGGCATCTCCAAATCGATGGTCAGTCGACGTCTTGTGCGGCTTGAAAAGGATTTGGGCGTGCAGTTGCTCGCCCGCACGACACGTGGCGCCGCCCTCACGGAGGCTGGAAACACTTTTCGGGAGCACGCTGCAAAGGTTTGCGCCGAGATCGACATTGCCAAGGAGACGATATTGCCCGCCGGCGACCTTCGCGGTCGACTGAGAATAGCAGCTCCGCTTACATTCGGTCCGACGCACTTCGCCCCCGTGCTCGCATCTCTGGCGCAGCGCCATCCGGAGTTGCAGGTTCACGCCAGCTATACCGATCGGTTCGTTGACCTGATCGCAGAAGGGTTCGACTGCGCGATAAGGGTTGGCCATCTTGCTGACTCGAATATGCTTGCAAGGCGCGTCGGCTGGACCTCCGCCAAGTACGTTGCAACGCCGGACTACATCAAAAAGCACGGCTCGCCCGAGACGCCAGAGGAATTCCTCACGCATGAGGTCGTCATGCAGGGAACGGAAACCTGGCTGGCGATGGATGGAGACGAGATCATCACGTTAAGGCCGCAGGGGCGCTTCAAAGCCGACAATGCCGTGGCTCTTGTGGCTGCTGCACTTGCCGGGATTGGTCTTGCCGGTGTCCCAGAAGAATTGATCAGGGAGCATCTGGCTTCCGGCGCGTTGGTCCCGGTCATGACGCGCTATCCACCGCCCAAATTGGGTATCTATGTCGTACGACCACCGGGGCAGCACCCCGCACGCAAGATACGGGTGCTCACCGAGATGTTGGTCGAGTGTTTTGAAGACTTTTCGACAGATCGTCACACGCGATCTGGTTGAAGCCGCTAGGGCTCTGGCTTCTACACACACTCCGCTGGACGCACTCCGTGAATGGTTGGAAGCATTCATCGATTACATCGCCACCAAGCAGATAATCGCGGAGGCGACCAGCGCACTGGTCTCACCGTCTTCCGACCTCATGCGCGCCATTGCCGGGGTGGCGACATTCGGTCCTCAGACAGAATGGGAACACAACGCAAGACGGTTGGTCCGCATTCTTGTCGCAGGACTAAGTACCAGGTGATGTAGCGGTAATTATGGGCAAACCGTGCGTCTACCTGGATCTGGGTATCACGTTGCTCCCCAAGAGCCTCGGAACATGTCGGATAAGGTCGATGGACAATGCCATACACCATGTTCAATCTCTATGTCTCGGACCTGACGTGAGCCGACGTCTACACACAATTTCTCACCGGTCCGCCAATTACGTCACGTGGCGTCCAGAGGGACAATGCTGCCGCCTTGCGCGTGCAACCGGGACAGGTAGCTGGCGTGATCGAGAACCTGAAAAGGAAAATACAGCCCTGCCGGGGTCGGTCCATTGCCATCCAGCCCGATCAGTCGTTCAAGGATCATGCTGACGCCCAGTGCAGTCAAGGGCGCAGCGCCGCCCGGATGAAACACTGCATGGCGGTTACGAAGCGGCTGTCCATTCTGATCCTCGCCAGCCAGTTCGATGATGATCTCCGTCGACTTGGGGTCGCCGCGACGACGGGACGTACTCACGCCGGTCGCAATGTTGAACTGTACATTTGGCGCCCCGGTTGCTGCTGCCAGGCCGACAACATCGATAGACGAAAAGCCTGTCCCAGCCATTTTGGTGCCATCGATTGCACGGAACTCGGCCTTGGCGTTATCTTCACTACGCCAGACATAGCTGCCGTCACGGCGGGGGAGGGCGGCCGGCATCATCCGGTTCAATCGCTCAAAATCCTCGGCGACAGCCGGCCCGCCACTATCCTGCTCATCGACAAGGGCACCGATCGTGATCTCGTGAAGTCGGGCAAACGGTTTGGCGCATGTGAATGTGGCGACGGTTGTGGCACCGACCAGCCATTCATAGCCGAGGACGACTGCCGCGGCGTCTGGCGCGTGCATATAGGTTGCGACTTCGGGGGCAATTTCATAGACGCCTGAAGAAATACCCAGATGGGGTACCCTGCGGCTTTGAGCGAAGCGCAGGCTGGCCAATCGTTCGTCAGTGTAAAAAATCGCGACGGCACTTACCTGGCGTTCACCGAGACCGAGATCGTCAGCATGCGAGTCGATCAAAACGCCCTCTGCTTGCCCGATCTCGCTAGCGGCGTTGCGGCTTTTGAGCCGATCGCGCCCGCCGATCAATAAAGGAACATCGGGGTAAACGGAGCGAAGCGCGTGGGCGGTCTGGCGTCCGATCGCGCCCGTGCCGCCCATCAGGAGAATGGGATGGGAAATCATTGTCACATGTCCTTACCTGGTATAACCTACGAATGGTAGATTATACCTACTAAAAGTAGGTTTTGCAAGGAGCCGACCGTGACAGGCATTTCCAATCACGTTGCCATACAGACCTCATCACGTAGGCTTTCGAAAGGAGAGAGACGACGGCAACTGCTCGATACTGCATTGCTGATCGTCCGCGATGAAGGTGCAGACCGTCTGACGCTGGGTAATCTCGCGTCCCGAGCCGGAATTTCGAAACCAGTGGTATACGAACATTTCGGCACGCGTTCAGGTCTGCTCATCGAGCTTTACCGGTGGATTGATGACGAGCGGGTGAGGGCGTTTCGAATCGCGATGGCAGCCGGTGCGCGGAGTCTGGAGGAAACCATTCGTCTGCTGGCGGAAGCCTACATCCGGTGCGCTGCTGACATGACGGATGAATTTCACACCGTCGGCGCAGCTTTAACCGGGAGCGAGGAAAAAGCCGTCGTATTTCAGGAATTGCTCGACAACTCGGTCCAGATGTTCGCTGCAGTCCTTAAGCCCTTCGACACTCTGTCGGCAGGGGAATTAGAGAAGCGTTGCATTGGCTTCGTCGGCGCGGGAGAAGCGCTTTCGTCGGCTGTAGTGCGTCAGACTTTGCAGCAGAGGGAAGCCGCCGAGCTCTTTACATCGCTGATTGGTGGGGGAATGGTTGCACCATAAATTGTCAGGCTCAGAAGGATCTGAGCGGAAGTCTCATCCGAGGTAGGTGCTGAGAGAAACCGGCATTTCCGTATTGCCATCGACGTGGACCGTCCGGATGCTGTCAAAGTGACGAATGACCGCGTTCGAGACCAGATGGGCTTCCTGTTCGCACCGTCCACGGTTCAGACCGCAGCCTGATCTTCGCGCGCATCGTAACTGCGCTGGCAGTCCTGAATCACAGTGATGTTCTCAACAGTCCAGTCGAACAGGATCGAGAACGGCCCCTGCAGCGACCGGCCGAGCGGCGTCAGCGCATATTCGACGCCCAGCACGCGCCCGTCCAGAACCCTGCGCGTCACCATGCCGTTGCGCTCAAGCTTGCGCAGCGTCTGGGTCAGCACGCGTTGTGTGACGGCATCCAGGCGGCGCTTGATCGCATTGAAGCGACGGGGCTCGCTGAGCACCGCAAGCACCATCATCGACCATTTGTCGGCGATCTGGTCGAGGATTACGCGGCTCGGGCAGTCTGCACGGTAGACCGGATCATTTTCACGTGCTGGTTCATCCATCGGTATCCTCCGGCATCCCTGGGATGCTTCAGGTGCGTAATTGACGCTAGGTATATGATGAATACTTTACGGTCAATGGCGCGAAACACCAGCGCCAGAGTTTCCCGAGAACAGAGACTTTACGTATGACAGACACAGTTTTCAGCCGGCTACGGATTTCCCGGGCAGACGGTATTGCCACAATCACGATCGACAACCCGCCGGTAAACGTTCTCGATGTTCCGTTGATGAGCGAAATCCGCAGCTTTCTCCTCTCCGTTCGTGATGATCCGGACACACGCGTGCTGGTTTTCGAGAGCGCAGACCCGGAGTTCTTTATTGCCCATGTCGACATGACATTGATCGACGAGCCGCACGCCTTTGACGATTTTGTCCGTGAGGCTCCGGAGGGCCTCAATCCGTTCCAAGCCTTCGGCGAGCTTCTGCGAGAACAGCCGCAGGTCACAATCGTCAAGCTCGCCGGTTTGGCCCGCGGCGGCGGCGCTGAGTTTGTCGCAGCGGCCGATATGGCATTTGCCGCCGAGGGCCGAGCGGGACTTGCCCAATGCGAGGCGCTGATGGGCATCACGCCGGGAGGTGGGGCCACCCAGTATCTGTCCAGCCGGTTGACGCGCGGTCGGGCCCTTGAGGTGATCCTCGGCGCCGATCTCGTCGACGCTGCGACGGCGGAACGCTATGGTTGGATCAACCGGGCATTGCCGGCCTCGGAGCTTGATGGCTTCGTCGACCAGCTGGCGCGCAACATTGCAGCGTTGCCCGAAGGCGTCATCGCCGCTGCCAAGAAGGCGATTCCACCCGCAGACTTGCGGGAAGGCTTCAGTCGCGAACACGACGCCTGGGCGGGGCTGTTCGCACGTCCTGCAGCCGAGAAGCTCATCCGGGGTGGGCTGAAGGCAGGAGCACAGACCAAGGACGGCGAGCGAAACCTGGAAGGTCTGCTCCGTGCGCTGCGGGCTTGACGCCCCGCCTTCGCCCGACGTTCCGCACTTTGCAACACAGTTCAGCACTTCTCGATACTAAGAGCCGTTACTGGAGAACATTAAGTTAGCGGGACAGGCGGTCGAGCGTCTTTCGCATTTTGTGCAAACCACGCGGGCTTGGGTCGACGACGTAAAAAAGGAAGAACAAATGATTGATCTGAACGGGAAACGTGCATTGGTAACCGGAGGGTCGCGGGGCATCGGTGCCGCGATCGCATTGGCTCTGGCCGAGAACGGCGCTGACGTGGCATTTACGTACCAGCGCTCGGCTGAAAAAGCTGACACGGTGGCCAAATCCATCGAGAGTACGGGGCGGCGCGCGATTGCTATTCAAGCCGACAGTGCCGATACTGAGGCGATCACGCGCGCAGCCAGCGATGCCATCACGGCGCTTGGCGGTCTCGATATTCTCGTCAACAGCGCGGCGATCGGCCACTCCGGAACGATCGCCGACCTTGATGTGGCTGAGTATCAAACGTTGATGGACGTCAACGTGCGAGCGCCCGTGCTGTTCGCGAAGGCTGTCATTCCGCATCTTTCCGCTGGCGGGCGCATCATCTCTATCGGATCGGGTCTCGGCGAGCGGGTTCCCTTCCCGGGCGTAACGGCTTATGCGATGTCCAAGGCGGCACTCACCTCTTTCACCCGCGGGCTGTCGCGCGAACTTGGTCCGAACGGCATTACGGTAAACCTCGTGCAGCCCGGATCCGTGGATACGGATGCAAATCCGGCGGACGGTGCGGCAGCTGACTTCCAGCGGAGCCTCACGTCGCTGGGACGTTTCGGCGAGCCACGCGAAATCGCGAATCTTGTAGTCTTTCTTGCAAGTCCTGCCGCGAGCCTGATTACGGGTGCCATCCTGACCGCCGATGGGGGCGCGATAGCCTGACTGCGCTCGATCTTCCGTATGCCGGGGGAGAACCTTCGCTCCCCCCGCGGACGATCGGCGTGTCGACCGCTATCCAGAAAAGCAGGCTGGGATGGATGCTCGCTCCCGCATCGGATGATCGTCGATCTCCAGGCCTGCTACCGCCTCGCCGACGATAAGAGTTGTTCCGCCAAGCGGTCAATCCGCCGTCGCAGCGTCGAGGCCGGTCCAATGGGCGGCGAACGCCCAAAGGTCGGTCATCTCCGTCGATTGCCTTGCTGGTTGGCTTCCCGGCGCCGTACCCGGCCCGCTCGTCGACCCCCAGGATCCGGGGCTTATCGCCGAGCTTCACGGCTGGAGCGCCGCAACATATTTGAAGCTGCAAGCCCGGCACGACGCGATCGTCGGTATCAGCCGCCGTGACCAGGATTCGCCGGATAGGGCATGCCCGAGCGGATCGTGTGACAGGGCGAACAGGACAGGAGAGTGCGGAAGTCGGTTTCCTTCCCTGGATCGCCGCAGCCAGGGCAACGCCTGGTTTCGGGCGCTTCCCGCAATGTATCATGACATCCTTGATCGACCTCCCGTTGTGCGTTTTGCAACAGAGTTTCGCATTTGGGGAGACTATGCTGCCAGTATATGCACGACTAACGTCTACACCAAGAGTTCTCATGAACGCCGGCACTGCACCCGAAGTTATGGCAGAAGGGCCCTTAGGTGGGCGACTTGAATCAGGAAGTATGAACTTCGGATCCGGCAGAGCGCATAGTCCTGCAACCGTTGCGGGATGGTTTCCCAGCCGGATCTGGAGCGACAAAAATTAAACCAGGAAATCACATGGAAGACTTCGTCCGTCGCCTCCATCATGTCGGTGTCGTCGTCAACGACCTGCAGAGTAGCCTTGACTGGTATCGAGACAAGCTTGAGTTCGAGCACCAGTACAGTTTCACCTTGCCTGGCGCGCAGGTGGCCATGCTCGTTCGCGGCGAAGCTCGGCTCGAAATCTTTCAAGTCGAAGGTGCTGCCCCCGGGGCGAACGAGCGAGAAGATATCGAAACACTCCTGAAACGCGGTGGCGTCAACCATTTCGCGCTCAATGTCGATGAGCTGGAAGAGACCGTAGCCGCGCTGGCGGCCAAGGGTGTTGAAATAGTCATACCGCCGTCTTCCGTCCCCAACAATTCCGGCGATCGTTTCGCTTACATCCGGGACAATGACAGGATGCTGGTCGAGTTGTTTCAACCGGCGTCCTGAGAATGGGTGCTGTGATATCGACCCCAGAATGCCCCTCATCGCGCGGCACCGCGTCTTGCATCTCAGGCGAGCGATCCATCGTCCCTGAATGCTTGGCACGGCGAAAGGCGGCTTTGGTGCGTAGGGCTGTGCATTCGCTACCATGAGTATTTCAATTCCGCTCGAACATAGTTGCTGTCAGTGCCTCCGGCGTCGCGAAGCGTCGAGCCGACCTGGTAATGGACGGCCTCCAGCGACCCCGTGAGAACGGGAGTGAAGCGGTAGTCCGCCCTGACCTGCAAATAGGCCCCTGTCCACGCCGACCCCTGACCCGCCGTGCCAGACACGGGAACGCTTGGCAGGGTGTAGACGGCGTCATCAGTCGTCTGTCGCCAAAGCAGTCCGACCCCGGCCATCAGGGTCAGGTCTTCTGTCGGCTGAACGGTGACCGATGGTTTTATGTGAACGAGGTTGGCGTATCCGGTATGACCGCCGAGCGAGAAATAAAAGCCGTTCGGAAACAGCGGATTGAAAGTGCCGAGCGTGCCGTTGCCCGCATCACCGTCGCCCGTCGCCACGTCGAACTGCAGACCGATCCGCGGCGACCAGGTGACATTCTCGAAGGTGTAGCCGGTTCTCGCACCCATGGCCCAGGCCAGAATATCGGCCGAGCCGACCTTGCCGACCTGTCCCATCGCTTCCGCGTCCCAGTCGAAACCAGCATATTTGCCGGCCGTCCGGATATTGAGGATATGCCTGTCCTCCTCACCTGACGCGCTGAGAAAGGTGGCGTCCTTGCGCTGATAAAGCGCATAATATGCGGAGGCCTCGATATCCGGCGACAGCTGCCATTCCACACGAGCTCCGCTGAACATTGCATCGCCACTCGATCGGTCATCGAAAGGGCGGTCATCGCGATACTGGACAGGTCGGCTGACAAGACCATAGAAGCGCCATGCATCCGTCTCCCAACCGGCCCAGACAGCATCGAACGACTGACGGACATTCGGCCCATCGCGTGTCGAAACGAACCGCTCCAGGTCGAACGCAAAGTCTTGACGGCCAACCCTTGCCCTGAACGTTCCGCTGTCGGTCTCTTGCGTATAGCCGATGAATGCTTGCCGAAGGTCAAATCGGTTCGCGTCGTTAGGGCCGACTACCGTTTTGTTGAACGCACGCACATCCTCGAACTGTGTGAACAATTGCCAGTTTTCATTCAGGTGAACATCGATATGGAGCTGCGCGCGCTGCAACCAGTAGGAGTCCCCGGGATTCGTACGCACGGTTCCGAAAGCCGGCGCATCACTGACTTCGAAGATTTCGCGCAGATTGAGCCCGAGCGAGATGTAGCTGTCGGGATTGGAGGGAAACAACGGAATGTATTTCAGATTGTCCAGCGGCTCAGTCCGCAGTTTCGGATCGGCGAGAAGCGACCAGTCCTCCCGCGACCTGTCGGCTTTTATCGAAGGCCTCTCCTGCTTCAGGCCAGAATCATCTGCCATTGCTGACTGGTAGTCCCATTGAACAAAGGCGAGGGCAGCGAGAGAGAGCAACGGTAATCGCGCCCTGGATACGGACCGAAGGCCAAGCGTTATTGAAAGACGCGAGGTGGCGTATCTCTGTTGGTCGATCATCTCTTTGCCTTTCAGCCTTCTGCCCATGGCCACATCCTGTGTTAATTTTTCATGGGTGATCGCCGTCGTCCGCCACTGGCACGACGTGCGATGGACGGACAAATGAGTGGAAGCTGTTACGAAAGATTATGTAGTAAATCCTGTATTACCGGTTCGTGAGACACGTTGCGGGGATACCCGCATGGGCGAGTCAGCCGCTGCGAAGTTGTCATTCTCTTCGTTGCCTTGGTAGTCTTCGGTCGTGTGAAGCCGTGTCGCAAAATAAGGAACGCTTTGTGGAAATTGAGGATCTAAGAATATTCGTCGAAGTGGCCGAGGCGGGCGGAGTCTCATCCGCAGCGCTGCGACTGGGCATCTCCAAGTCGATGGTCAGCCGGCGGATCACCAGGCTCGAGGAACAACTCGGCGCACAGCTATTTGCAAGGACAACCCGTGGTATAGCGCTCACGGAAGCAGGCGCCACATTCCGCGATTACGCAGCCAGGACCTCCGCCGAATTGGACCTGGTGCGCGAAACGATCCTGCCCGCCGGTAAGCTTCGAGGCCGCATGCGCGTAGCCGCCCCATTGTCATTTGGTCCGACCTGTTTTGCTCCCGTGCTCTCGCGGATGGCTAGCCAACACCCGCAGCTACAAATCCTTTCTTCCTTTACTGATCGCTTCGTGGATCTCGTGGGAGAAGGGTTTGATTGCGCAATCCGGCTGGGGCATCTGTCGGATTCGAACCTCGTCGCAAGACGTATCGGACCGATCTTTGGCAAGCTGGTTGCAAGTCCTGCCTATATCGAGGCTCACGGTGCTCCCGAGACACCGGACGAGATTGTGAAGCATCAGACCGTTATGCGGGACGCCGAGAAGTGGCAATTCATGGATGGCGACGAGATCGTCACGGTGCGGCCCCAGGGACGCTTCATAGCTGATAACGCAATGTCTCTGGTAGCGGCCGCTCTGGACGGAGTTGGGGTCGCCTATCTGCCAGAGCCGTTGGTCGCGGATCATATTAGTTCGGGCGCGCTGGTGCCAATCATGGCGCGTCATCCGATTCCGCCGGCCGGCATCTTCGTCGTGAGGCCGCCCGGCCAATATCCCTCTCGAAAAGTGCGAGCTCTCACTGAGATGCTTATCGAACGATTTGGAACCCGGTCCGCTAGCGAGGATACGTCGGCTACCGACAAGGTACTTTAACGATCGGTGCAGGATAGTGGCATTCCTTGCACTGAAGCCGCGAGAGCCGACTGAAGCAAAGATATTGCATAGTGGTCCCGTATGGTGCGGAGACCTGCCGGAAACACCAGCGTTGAATCATGACTTCGCTCGCACCACCGTCTGCCGCGGAAAGAGAATCCCTCCAGAAGATGTCTTCGCTCCGCTGACAACGAGTGGAGCGTCATACCTTGCCGGGCAACATATCCCGAGCCTCGTGTGCAGCCGTGAAGCTGATTCAGGCAGAAACGGTAGTAAGCAGCGAGCGACGATGGCGAGCCCATGGACCTGCTCCGCCAGTGTCGCACCAAGACGAGCCGAAATCCTTTGCCGTCCCGTATGGTTGAGCTCGCCGAGCAAGGCCTTGGCATCAGACCAGGGCGCTTTCCGCGTAAACTCCCTGTTCGCGGACCCCAGATAGGAAAAGATTTCTGTCAGGCCGACGTGAAGTTCGTAGTTATCGAAGGCATCCAGAATCTTTTCGGGAAGACGCGCTGCTTCGCGAACAAGGGCACTGTCGGGAACGGCTGGCGTTACACCGGAGAAGGACGAAGACAGTAATGTGAGAACCCGATTGAGGAGATTTCCAAGCTGCCCGCCAAGTTCTCCCGACCACGCGGCCTCGAGCCGTTCCTCGGAGAAATCCCCATCATGGGCCGAACGGATATGGCGGAGCAGGTAATAACGAAGTGCGTCCGGAGTCTGGTAGTTTTGAACGAGACCATCGGGATCGATGCCGTTGCCGGTCGATTTCCCGATCTTCCGCCCGTTGGCGGTCAGGTAGCCATGAACGTAGATCGACGACGGCAGCGGTACGCCAGCGGAAAGGAGTATCGCCGGCCAGTAGATCGCATGGAACTTGGATATCCCCTTTCCGACGAAGTGAATGCGCTCGCCCTGGCGCGCCCAATATTGGCTGAACAGCGCCTCGTCGGAACCGTAACCGAGCCCTGTCAGGTAGTTCGCCAAGGCATCGAACCAGACATAGATAACTTCGTCGTTGTCGGGCACGGGCACTCCCCAGCCGCGTGCCCTTTCGGCACTGCGCGACACACTGATGTCCTCGAGCCCGCGCCGGAGCAAGGCAAGTATCTCGTTTCGCCGGTGAACCGGCACGACCTGAAGCTCCTCTGTCTCGATCAGACGAAGGATACGGTTGCCATATCCGGAGAGGCGGAAGAACCAGTTTTCTTCCTTGACGACTTCAAGCGGGATACCGTGCTCCGGGCATCGGCCGTCATCGAGATCTGGTAGGTCGTAGAACTGCTCACAGCCCACGCAATAAAAGCCCTCATAGCTCTTTCGATAAAGATCGCCATTCTTCGCACATGCGTTCCAGAGCGAATGAACGCAGGCAGCATGTCTTGAATCAGCGGATGTGCGGACGAACGCGTCGCTTGAGATGTGGAGGCGCTTGCCAAGCTCTTCGAAGTGGTCTGCATTTTCGCCGACGAAGTCGGCCACGGGGCGTCCCGCCGCCTCCGCGGCACGGACGTTCTTCAGGCTGTTATCATCCGTCCCGCACTGAAACCTGACGTCGTTGCCGAGAAGTCGGGAATGGCGAGCATAAGCGTCGGCCTGCACGAGTTCGAGCGCAAAACCCACATGTGGTGCGGCATTGACGTATGGAATCGAGGTTGTGATGTAAGTCGTTGTGTTGTTCATTGGGATATCCTTGTGGAGGTTGAATATCCCTCAAGGCGGATCGACCAATGAAAAACCGCCTCAAGGGCGGTCTAAGGTGCATAAAAAGCGCACAAAATCCGCCACGCTAGGAGCGCAGCATCATCATCGTGGCGTTGGCAAAAAGTGTGTCCATATCGTCACTGCTATCATGTGGAGACGCCGGGAACAAGATCGCGACTGAGAGCTTTGCCAGCGCCGAAGCGGCAAATGGCGAGACCGTTCTTCTTCGATCAGGCCTGCCCGGCCGAGCTGGTGACCGGCCACGGCATCGATGTTCGGCCCCACCACTTTATCGGCCTTGGCACTGTCAGACGTCTGTATCGCGGTGACTTTCATTGCCGCTGCAGCACTCGGGCTGACCAGATTATCCGTCCTGGTGCGTTGGACCCGATGGTCGCAGGGCGTGGTGTTTCCCATTGCGAGCAGTCAGGCGGTGCGCGTTCCGCCTTTGGTGACTGAGTATTGCGAATAGCGGGACTACCCAACCTATGGCGGCATCGATACCAACCGCGTTGAAAGGTTGGTCGGCAAGATGAGGGTTATCTCGGGTCGTCGCCCGGAAGGCGAACGACGAGGGAGCGCGGTAGCACTTCGGAAGGAAAGGGAACGCCAGGAGGCTGTTCTCAAAGATGGGAGTAAACAGCAGCAACGGGCACTCTCTCGGCGCATCAACGACCGCGAGCTTACGCAGGCGGCAAAAGCTATCTGTCGTTTCTCAGCACCCCCAGAGCAGGAACTGTGGCAGCACAATTGAAGTACACTAACAACACGTGAGGTGAACAATGATAGATAATGGACCTGATCTTACGCCGGCTGCACGCCAAATCGCTGATGTCATCAGTCGTGCGGACAGGATGTTGGCTGCTGCCGTTTCGTCGGCTTTGGAAAAGGCGGTCGAACAGGCTGCCGATGAACTGCGGGCGATTGGCCGGGAGGACGCGACGCCGGTTCTGCAATATTTTGCAAGCGTCGTCCATCAGCAAATGTATTGTTTGATGTGTGGTGCGGACCCGGATACTCTTCAAGGAGGAGATCCGGATATCGCCTACCACGTTATCCGCAACAGCCAGAACATTGCTAAACACTATTGGTCGGCGGATATCGAGCCTTATCCAGCCAAGCGAGAATAGTATTTAATATTAGGCGCCGGCATTCGCGATCTCAACGAGCCCTTTACAGATCTTCGATCTTCCCGCTTGTGTTCCTCGTTGCAGGACACAGTTTCGCGCGCGGCGAGACTACAGTGACGCCCGATCGAACGGTAGAAGAGGGCTATGCGCACGGGGTTGCTGCGCTTCGCACGCACTACCGATGACCTCAGTAGAAGGATTGAAAATGGCGTTCCGCAATGACCTGAAGTCACTCCTTCGTCCTGAGGATTCGGTTCTCGTTCTGATCGATCATCCAGCCACGATCCTCAGACTGTGGTTCAACAATGCGACCGCCGCGGCGAAGCAGGCAAAATCTTTCAATTATTACTTGGGGCTGCGTGACCGGAAATCGGTCCGCGATCAGGGTGCCGGAAATAAGCTGGTTCATACCATCCGAACCCGAATATTGGGAGATACCGGCAGCACATACTGGAAGTGAAAGGCATGACTGTCGCGGATTCACGGCGCTTGGAGCCTCTGGTCCGTGGATGAGGAGCGGAGAGGATGACGATCAGGCGGCGAAAGAAATCCGGGCGATACATGGCGGTCGCACTGATCACGGCGCTGGCGCTTGCATTGGGCGCCTGCGCCTCGCGGCCCGGCTCATCCGTCCTCACTCCGGTGACTGCCGTCGAGGGCGCGAAGCACGTTACCATCTTCGTGGCGAGTACGCGGGCAACCGATCCGAGCGCACCAACCTTCTTGACCGACCGGATTACGGCCACAACTACCTACGTTCGGTATGTCGTCTCCATTCCGCCGACCCACCGACCGACCGAGATCGAATGGCCGACGGATGTGCCGGACCCGACCCGGCACTTCGCGATTGTCTCGTCCGAGCGCCTCGATGAAACGAGGTTCTTTGCGGAAGTCGGAGCCTCTGCCGCACGCGGGGAAGCGCTCGGCCGCGACGTCGCCATCTTCGTCCACGGCTTCAACAACAACTTCCCGGAGTCACTGTTCCGCACGGCGCAACTCACCGCCGACGTCCATGTCGCGCAATCGGCAGTGCTATTCTCATGGCCTTCGAAGGCAGCGATCACGGGGTATCTAGCAGACAAAGATGCGGTGACCTTCTCGCGCGATGCGCTTGCCCGGGTGGTCGAGCGGGTCGCTGCCGACCACCATGTCAGGGGGATGAAGCTTTACGCCCACAGCATGGGGGCTTGGCTGACAATGGAGTCTGTCCGGCAAATCCGGATCGCCAAAGACGGCCGCACCCTCGGCAAGCTCATCGACCTCACGCTCGCTGCTCCAGATATCGACGCGGAAGTATTTCTTCAACAACTTCGGATCGTCGGCCGCCTGCGCTCCCCCGTCACCGTTCTGGTCTCCAAGAAGGATCAGGCGCTGTCGATATCCAGGTTTATCGCCGGAGGGCAATTCCGCGCCGGCGCAGCCAACATCGATGACCCCCAAGTTCTCGTCGAAGCGCGGAATTCAAACCTCCGCGTGATTGACATAACTAATCTGGCCACGCAGGCGGGAGCCGGCCACGATGGTTTCGCGGCCTTCGCTTCTATCTACGGCCGCCTCCCGCAGAGCTTAGATGGAAGGGTTGCTTCCGACGTCGGTCCGGGCGTCTACGAGCTTGATGTCGCTAACAAGTTCGAAACGCTCGACGCCCGACTGGTCCAACGGGTCGCAGATCCAACGACCACCGAGCGCTAGCACTTCGCAGTTACGCAACGGTACGAAATAGTCCGCTATGGTTGCTGGTAGGAAGTGATTTTAGAAGGGCATGGGACGGTGGTGATGATCGCAAGTTAAGATGAAATCCTGCCCCCGCAACCACACCTTTTCGCGATATGCTAACCTGGAGGGGGCAAAGTGCTAAAATTCGCCCTAGTTTGAAGAATGTTCGACAGAAATTCAAACGGGATTGTCGTCGCCTGGATGATTTCTTGCCTCTTTCTATCTGACGTTCTGTTACAAATCCTTGTATATTGCAAATTAATACCGAGGGTTTATAACAAGCATTATGGCTATCCAAACCCACCGAGATCGCGCCCTGGAGGTTGCCCGTCAACAAGGAATCGCCCGGGGTCGCGATTTCGATGCCGCCGGCGTGCCGCGTGTTTACCTGCAAAGGCTGCGCGACGAGGGGGTTCTCCAGCAGGTCGGCCGTGGCCTTTATAAACTGGCGAATGCAGAGGTCGCCAGCGCCACCAGCCTGGCTGAAGCCGCACGCATTAAGCCAAAAGGGGTCATCGGCCTGCTGTCGGCGCTGCAATTCCACAATCTCACGACCCAGACGCCGCATGCCGTGTGGATGCTGCTCGGGCCAACGGACTGGGCGCCGACCAATCCGTCAGTCTCGCTGAAGATCGTCCGTGCCAGCGGTGAGGCGCTGACGGCCGGCATAGAGACCCATCAGATCGACGGCGTGCCTGTTCCAATCACGTCGCCAGCAAAGACCATCGCTGACTGTTTCAAGCACCGCAACAAGATCGGCCTCGATGTTGCGATCGAAGCACTGCGGGATCTCCTCAAATCACGAAAGGGGCGGGCAGGGCTGAACGAGCTTTGGCGTTACGCTGAGATCGATCGTGTCCAGACCGTGATGCGTCCCTACATCGAGGCCATGGTTTCATGAAGGCGCCTAAGAATATTGGCGTCTCTGTACGCGATCGGCTGACTCAGCATGCTCGCGAACGTCGTGAGAACGCCCAATTGCTGATGACGCGTTATGCCATCGAGCGTGTGCTCTATCGTTTGAGTGTCTCGCCGTACCGGGATCGCTTCGTCCTCAAGGGCGCGATGCTGTTCAGCCTGTGGGCGCCTGTGCCCTACCGTGCCACCGGCGACCTTGATCTCCTCGGTTTTGGAGAGAACGCTCCTGCTGCCATCGCCGCCATATTTGTCGAAATCCTTGCCACACAGGTTGAAGATGATGGGGTAATCTTCCGGCCTGAGACGCTGCGTGCCGCCCCGGCACGCGAGGAAGACGAATACGCTGGCGTGCGGTTGGACTTCGTGGCCGAACTCGCTGGCGCGCGCCTTCCCATGCATGTTGACATTGGATACGGCGATGTGATCACGCCGGAGCCGGTCGACATCGAATATCCTGCACTTCTGGGACAGCCGGCGCCGCGCCTTAAAGCCTATCCACCTGAAACTGTTGTGGCGGAGAAGTTCCAGGCCATGGTGGCGCTCGACATGCTCAATTCGCGCATGAAGGACTTCTTCGATCTGTGGGCCATCGCGGGCGCCTTCCCCTTTGAAGGGGAGGTTCTGGCGCGAGCGATCCAGACGACCTTCGAGCGTCGCGAGACGCGGCTTCCCACCGAAACGCCAGTGGCGCTGACGGTGGGCTTCGCCGACGCAAAGCAAGTCCAATGGGCGGCGTTTCTGCGGCGGACCGAGATCGCCCTTGCACCTGAACCGCTTCCGGAAATCCAGGCGCGTGTCGCCGAACTCGTGATGCCGCCCACGATCGCAATGTCTGAGGCTGCCCCTTTCAATGCGCGTTGGGCGGCAGGCGGTCCCTGGATTGACGCATAGCATTTCAAGGTTGCAGATAGAATTCTAGGCCCAGCTATCAATGCAGCCGATGCCAACGATGGCATCGTTTTTCAAAGCCTGATATGGCTTAATGACGGTACTTTTCGTCGCTAACGCCAAGGCGACGGTTCGCCGGAAAATTCTGTCAAAGGGTCGATTGACGCCGATAGTTGCTGAAACCACAGAAAAATTTTGGCGCCGATTTTCCCTTTGAAATCAAAAGCGTAGCATTCTGACAGGCCCGGCGTCGGAGTTTTCTCGCCACGAAAATAGATTTATAAGCAAATTCAATTGGTTATGTGGCATTTAAATAATAGAGTGGGAATGAGGGGTAGTAGAAGGCGGTAGACGGTGGCAAACGAGCAAGGTTTTTTCGGAACACTGCCCCCGATAGACGACGAAAGATAGTGATCGATCGAAAACGTAACCGAATGTACCGATCATCTCTGCAATCCTCATCTCGATACAGTTCGAAGGGCTACGCCGGTATCATCACAATCGTGCTGTCCTGGCTATAATCACGCTGGATGACAAAGAACCGGGAGGTCATCGGTAATCTGCCTTCCCGGCCGTAGTGGGCTGTGGTTGGCCGAAGTAAAAAGCCAAGCGAGTGCTTCGCGCCAGTGGAAGGAGTTCGGCTTCCAATGATCTCGAAGCTTTTGAAGCCGATCTGCTGTGCCGCAAGCGTTACCCGTTGGCCGGTAGCTGGATGTACCCTTCGGAACCGGTAAGAACGCCATCGACCGTTGCAATCGATACGTCAGCGGCGTTCGCTAGATCACGAATTGTAGGTCGCTGCAACGAAACGCCGAATGATTTTGCCAAAACTACGTCCAAATGCTTTCCGGAGTCAGGATGTCAAACGGGACGATTCTCTGTTCGATTGACGCTGCATCCCGCCGCTCAATCAAGCGCAGCATGACATCAATCAGTTCCTGCGGCATCTTATCAATCGGGTGGCACAGCGACGCGGTGATCAAACCTTCGCTCAATCCTTTGCGGGTTTCGGGTCCGATGTCAGAACAAACGACCCGGATCATGCGCTGCCTGTCCAGCGGCAATTCACGCAGAGCGCGCAAGACGCCGGAAATTCCGCCGCCGTTTACAAAAATACCCCTTAGGTCAGGCTCTTCTTCAATCAGTCGGCGGACAATTGCATAGGCATTTTCGGGCACCTCGTGAGTGAGCTGTGTTTCGCAAATATTAAAAGCGGAAGCATGCTCGCGCATATAGGAGCGAAAACTGGCATCTGCGATATCCTGACACTGATAGCGATTACTCCCGACGAGTGGGAACACTTTGCCCGGGCCAGCTGCCGTCTGACTGATAAACCACGCTGCCGTGCGTCCCCTCTTCCAGTTGTCCGTCCCGACGAATCCTGCCCGGCTAGCGGCCGATAAATCGGTCACGTACGCCACAACGGGAATGCCTCTGCCGCGCAATTCATCAATTGCCTGACTGACAAGCGGATGATCGGCCGTCACAACGGCAATGGCGTCCGAGGTCTGTCCCATCCTCAGCAGATTGGCTGACACCGCTTCGGGGGAAAGGTCATCTTCGAAGACAACATCGGGCTCGATGACCGCATCGGCCCTTCGCATCGAGGCCGACATCAATGCTTCTGCCCACATCTGATAGAGCGGTCGGTGAGACTGCTGCATCAGGAATCCAAGCTTTCGATGTGGGAGGTTCTCGCGTTTGCGCTGCCGCAGGGCTCCCAAGCCATAGAACCCAATCTCATTGGCGGCATCCAGTATGCGGTCTACCGTTTCCTGTCGAACCGTTCCCGTCCCGTGCAGAAGCCTGTTTACCGTTGAGAGGCTGACATCTGCGGTCTTCGCCAGATCAGAGATGGTTGGCCTATTCATTCAGAAGTTCCGTTCTGTGTCATTTGTGAATGGCATGCTTTGGAATGAAATGCTCCTAAGACAGCCAAGATGGTTCCATTCTGGCATTCCAAACGCTACAGATCAAGACGCAATTACTGCAGCCATCGAGGGATGGAATTGGGAGGAGAGTTTGATGAAACATATGAAGCACGTTTGTGCAGCATTGCTTGCGACCACTATTGTGTCTTTCGCCGCTCCGGTGGCTTTTGCGGCAAACATCGCCGTCGTCGGGGGTAAGACGGACGACGAGTTTTGGAACCGCATCAAGAAGGGCGTTGATGACGCTCGGCTCGTCGTTGAGAAGAACGGCGGCCAGGTCAGCTATCTCCAGCTGCAGACCTACGACAATCTTGGTCCCGACGCCGCACAGCTCGTGCGCACCGCCATTAGCCAGGGTGTGAACGGTATCGTCGTTCCGAACTGGGTCCCAGAGGCGGAAGATGAAGCGATCAAGGCTGCAATCGACGCCGGGATCAAGGTTATCCTGATGAATGCGGGTAGTATCGAAAAAGCCCGTCAACTCGGCGCCATTAATTATGTTGGCTCCGACGAATTCGTCGCGGGCAAGGCAGGCGGCGAATACCTTGGCTCGAAAGGCGCGAAGAATGTCATTTGCGTCAACACTGTTCCAGGCGCGGCCAATCAGGAGGCGCGATGCAAGGGCGTCATCGACGGCATTACCACGAAGGGTGGCAAGGGAAAGCAGCTGCCGCTGCCGGCGACCAGCTTCGGCGACCAGACGGCAATTGCTGAAGCAGTGAAGGCCACGCTGCTGCAGGATGATACCATCGATGGCGTGATTAATGTCAGCGCGACAGATGCAGATGCGGCCGCAAGCGGCATCAGCCAGGCGGGTAAGGTTGGAAAGGTTGTCCATGGCACTTTCGACCTGAATGCCTCAGGGCTGGCGCGTATCAAGGATGGATCCCAGACCTTTGCAATCGACCAGCAGCCCTATCTCCAATCGTTGCTTGGCGTGACGCTCCTTGCCTCCACCATCGACTACGGTACGGCTCTGCCGACTGCTCCGGTTCTAACGGGTCCCGGCATTGTTGATGCATCAAACATTGATGCCACCTTGGCCGGCGTAGAAAAAGGCGCTCGCTAAGCAAATCCTCCGGTTCGGTCCGTAGCGGGGCTATGGACCGGCCTTATCAGGTGTCCGGCCACACGCGTTTAACCGCGTAAAGAGTCGTGCCAAAAATGGGATCTTTCCTATGAACAACTTTTCCTTCGGAAATCTTTTCCGCCGACCCGAGGCGGGAGCCTTTCTCGGACTAATCGGTGTCCTCGTCTTTTTTGTCGTGTTCGGGAGTACGAAGTTTCTTGAACCCGCCGGTGCTGCAAGCTGGCTGAACGTTGCGGCGAACCTCGGCATCGTTGCGCTTCCCATCGGACTTTTGATGATCGCCGGTGAGCTCGACATTTCGATCGGCGCGATGATTCCCGCGGGCTCCATGATGGTTGCCGTGCTTTCGGGACATTACGATTTTCCAATCTGGATCGGAATGCTGGGCTCCATCTTGCTCGGCTTCGTCGTCGGCCTGATCAATGGTATCCTGGTCGTTCGCACAGCGGTCCCATCGCTGATCGTCACCCTCGGCACACTGTTTGCCGTCCAGGGCCTTACCTTAGGATTTTCGGTTTTTGTAACCGGCACCACAAGCGTTGCATTGACTGCGGATCCTTGGGCCAAGTTTGTCTTCGGTCAGTTCCTTGGGGGATCGTTTCAAGTCATCATCCTGTGGTGGTTTGCCATAACGGCCCTGTTCATCTTTTTCATCCATTACTCCCCATATGGAAACTGGATCTTTGCAATGGGCGGCGACAAGATCAGCGCCCGCAATGCTGGCATTCCGACAAGCCGATTGACCATCGCCCTGTTCGTGCTCTCAGCTGTCAGTGCCTCATTCGTCGGGATGTGCCAGGCGATCCTGTTCAACTCCGCCCAGGTCTCCGGCGGCATGACCTTCATCTTCAACTCGATCATCTCGGTTGTCGTTGGCGGCGTTCTGCTTACGGGCGGCTTCGGCTCAGTAATCGGAATATTCTTCGGCACAATCACCTTCGCCATCGTCAATCAGGGCATCTATTTCACGACGTTCGATCGTAACTGGTCGAGCCTGATCATCGGCATCATGCTGCTGCTGGCTGTCCTGATGAACAACACCTTCCGCAACATGGCGCTGGCCTACAGGCCGAAGAAGAAGTGAGGGATATGCGATGACCACTCCAATTTTGGAATTACGCCAAGTCGACAAGTCCTTCGGCCCGATCGATGTGCTTCACGATATCTCGCTCAAGGTGCATGCAGGTGAAGTGCTCTGCCTTCTCGGTGACAACGGCGCAGGCAAATCAACGCTGATCAAGACCATGGCCGGCGTCTTCAAGCCCAGTTCCGGCGAGCTGCTGATGGATGGCAATCCCGTCGAGTTTCGCGGCCCACGGGATGCCCAGGAAGCCGGGATTTCGACGGTGCATCAGTTCGGCGGCACGTTCCCGCTCATGTCGATCGGTCGCTCCTTTTTCATCGGTGTCGAGCCGACCAAAGGGTTCGGCCCGTTCAAGGTTTACGACCGGAAGAAGGCCAACGAGATTGCCGTCAAGGCTGTGCAGGAATTCGGCATCACCCGCATTGATGACGGGGACCGGCTGATCGGTGGCCTGTCAGGTGGCGAGCGCCAATCGCTGGCAATCGCCCGGGCAGTCCACTTCGGAGCCAGGGTACTGATCCTTGATGAGCCTACCGCGGCACTTGGCGTCAAGGAAGCGGCACACGTCCTGCGTATCGTGCTGGAGGCACGCCGACGTGGCCTCGCTGTAATCTTTATCACCCATCAGGTGACGCATGCGATGACGGTCGGCGACCATTTTGCCGTACTGATCCGTGGCGCGGTTGCCGCCGATTTCCGCAAGGGCGAAAGGTCCCGCGAAGAGATCACCGATCTGATGGCAGGCGGCGAAGCCATGGCAGAACTCGAGGCTGAGATCGAAGGCCATCTCACAGCACAACACAATCCTCCCGCGGCTTGAAGGCCGAACCTGCCCCGGCCGCTACCGGCCGGGGCTTCTTTAACAGCCGCCGACACTAGGAGTAATACATATGAAAATCGCTCTCGACCCGTTCATGCATCGCCATTTGAGCCTTGAGCAGCTGCCTGCCAAGGTGAAAGAACTAGGCTACGACTGGATTGAACTTTCTCCTCGCGGAGACTTCCTTGAGTGGTTCAAGGCGCCCCGCGTGTTTCCTGATCGAATCAAATCGTTCAAGCGTGCACTGAAGGACGCAAACGTCGGAATTGCTTCTATCCTGCCGATGTATCGCTGGGCCTCCAACGACGAGGCCGAGCGGCAAGCTGCCGTCAAGCACTGGAAGCGTGCCATCGAGATCGCGGTCGAGATGGAAGTGGATGTGATGAACTCGGAATTCGGCCGCGGACCGCATCCCGACAAGGGATCCTGCTACTGCTGCCACACCGGCAGCATGATCGAGACCTGTGAGGATGCATGGTGGCGCTCGATGGAAGAGCTGGTGCCAATCTTCGAGAGGGAAGGCATCAATCTTCATGTCGAGCCACATCCCGAAGACTGGTGCGAGACACTGCAACCCGCCGTGGACATCATCCGCACGGTGAACTCCAAGAACGTCAAGTTCCTTTATTGCGCACCTCATACTTTCTACTTCGGCGACGATACGAAAGCGATGCTGCGGGAATGTGCTGATGTGTTGGCTCATGTTCATGTTGGCGATACGTTCAATCACAAGGCCAGTTCGGGCTTGCGTTACATTCTCAATCCGCCGGGCACGCAGGCACGCGTCCATCAGCATCTTAATATCGGCCAGGGCGAAGTGCCGTGGGACGATTTCTTCGGCACACTGGCCGAGGTGGGCTTTGACGGAATCATGACGGCTTGCGTCTTCGCTTGGGAGGACAAGGCTGACCATTCGGGCACGTTCATGCGCTCCGAGATGCAGCGTTACGTGGACAAATACTGGAAGAAATAGGCCCGGAGAGGCCAGGGCGCGGAAGCAACCGCACAGGCAAGTTTCAACGAGACAGCTCACGTGGGCGACGGGACAGTCCCGCCGCAGGGCGGAGCTTTTGCAAACCAAAGCCGGCACGAGGCCGGAGGAGAACAGACATGATAAATGGCGAACGACTGATAGAACGGCCACTGCGCTGGGGTATGGTCGGCGGTGGACGCACCGGTCAGGTGGGCTACAAGCATCGGACCGGAGCTTTGCGCGACGGGACCTACAAGCTCATCTGCGGGGCCTTCGATCTTGACGCGGCGCGTGGCCGCGACTTCGGCATCAAACTGGGTGTCGAGGCCGATCGCTGCTATGCCGATTACAGGGAACTGATCGCCAAGGAGACAGCGCGTGAAGACGGTGTCGAAGTCGTCTCGATTGCCACGCCAAATTTCACACACTACGAAATCACCAAAGCTTGCCTTGAAGCCGGCCTCCATGTGATCTGCGAGAAGCCGCTATTCTTTACCGTTGAGGAATGCGATGAAGTTGCGAAATTGGCCGAGGAAAAAGGCCTGATCGTCGGGGTAACCTATGGTTTCACCGGCCATCCGCTGGTTCATCAGATGGCAGCCATGGTGAAGAAGGGCATGCTCGGCGATATCCGCATCGTCGACCTGCAGTATACCCACGGCTTCAATGCTGGCGACGACATTGGCGCGGGCGAGGCTCTAAAATGGCGTACCAATCCGAAGACCGCTGGCCCGACTTTCGTTCTCGGCGACATCGGCACGCATCTCTATTACCTCTCCGAAGTCGTTCTGCCGCATCTGAATATCGAAAGGCTGCTCTGCGACCGTAAGGCCTTCATTCCGACCCGTTCACCGCTCGAGGACCACGCAACAGTTCTGATGCATTATGACAACGGAGCTCGTGGTCGCCTGTGGGTTTCGTCTGTCAATGCGGGCAATATGGGTTCGCAGCGCTATCGTTTCGTTGGCTCAAAGGCTTCCATCGAATGGTCCGACGCGCATCCTGACCAGCTGATCTACGAAGTTCAGGGTGAACCAAACCGCATCCTGCATCATGGCATGCCCTATCTTGAAGAGGAAAGCCTTGCCGTTGACCGCATGGGTGCGCTGCATACGGAAGGTCTCGGCGATAGCTGGTCGAATATCTATCTCTGGATCGCACAGGCGATCGACGCGAAAAATCGCGACGACGAAGCCTTCCTGAAGACGCACCACTACCCCGGCATCAAGGCGGGCACTGAGGGTGTGCGCTGGTTGGAAAACTGCGTCCGTTCGGCCGATGCAGGCTCCGCCTGGGTCGATTTCAAGTGACAAAAAAGAGGCGCGTCGCTGCCCGCGTCATCGAGCGCCCCGACAATCTCTACTCCGGAAAGATAGCACAATGAAACTTTCGATCTGCACCGACGTGATGGGCGACCTGTCATTCACCGATATGCTCGACAAATGTGTAAAGCTCGGTGTTGAAGGCATCGAAATGACTGGTGGCGGCTGGTCCCGTGCGCCGCATTTCCGCGCTCACGAGCTTCTGGCCGACAAGGTGCTCTTGAAAACCAAACTCAAGGAAATCGAAGTGCGCGGTCTGGAGATCGCGGCACTGAATTGCTCCGCCAATCCCCTCGATCCCGGCGACATGGGCACGCGCCATCGCAAGGAGATGGAACAAACCATCCGCCTTGCCGGCGAGATTGGGATTAAGACCATCGTGACGATGTCCGGGTTGCCGGAAGCCGCGCCTGGCGACAGCGTGCCGAACTGGCTTGTCTACACCAAGAGCTGGCCCGATGAGATGCCGGAGCGCGATCGCTATCAATGGGAGGACCGTGCCTTTCCGCTTTGGCACGATCTGGTGAAGCTCGCCAAGGAAGTGGGCGTCGAAAAATACGCGCTTGAAAACTTCTCGGCTATGCTCGTCTGGAGCCCGGAAACCCTGTTTCGCCTGCGCAACGAGGTTGGCGCATCCGTTGGCATGAATCTCGACCCGTCGCACCTGATGTGGATGGGCGCCGATCCGATTGCCTCGGCGCGTGCACTCGGTCCGGCCATCCACCATTGCCATGGCAAGGATACCCGTATCGAACGTGGGCTCGCGGATGTAAACGGCCTGCTTGAGCTGAAGGATGTAACCGACGTTGCGAACCGCTCCTGGAATTATGTTGCCGTCGGGGCAGGCCACGACCTGCAATGGTGGAAGGAGTTCTTCTCGGTGGTCCGCATGGTCGGCTACAATGGCTGGGTCAGCCTCGAGATGGAAGACTTCACCATGTCGACCAACGCTGGCATCCAGTCCTCCATTGACGCGCTGCAGGCGACGATCAGCCGCTGATTTCGCTGTCGCGGCCCCACCAACCTCCTGAGGACGAGATGACTAACCCGATCACCATTACTACCGCGCCCTGCTGCTGGGGTGTCGATGATGTGAAGAACCCGCATCTGCCCCACTGGGAGAAGGTGCTCGACGAGGCGCAGGCGGCCGGATTTGGCGGACTTGAGCTCGGACCTTATGGTTATCTGCCGCTCGACCTTGGCCTGGTGTCTGAGGCGCTCAACCAACGCGGCCTGAAGGTTGTCGCCGGAACGATCTTTGACGATCTTGTTTCGCCGTCGAACCGCGGCAATCTGCTGCGCCAGACCGAAGAGATTTGTGCGCTGATCACCCGATTGCCGAAGCCCGAGACCCATCCGGGCCAGCGCTATGCGGCGCCCTTTCTGACGGTGATGGACTGGGGACATGACGAGCGAGACTATGCTGCCGGTCATTCGGACCGTGCCCCACGACTTGACGATGCCGCGTGGGACGCGATGGTCGAAAACATCCGCGCCATCGCGACGCTTGCGCGTGACACATATGGTGTACGCGCCACTATCCATCCGCACGCCGGCGGCTATATCGAATTTGCCGATGAACTGAAGCGGATAGCGAGCGATATTCCCGCCGAGTTGGCGGGCTTCTGCCTTGACACCGGGCATATGGCCTATTCCGCGATGGACCCTGTTGCCACCTTGCGCCGCTATTGGGACCGCGTCGACTATATCCATTTCAAGGACATTGATGCCGGAACCTACCGGGAAGTGATGGGCGAGCGTATCCGCTTCTTCGACGCTTGTGCCAAAGGCGTCATGTGTCCGATCGGGCGTGGCTCGATCGATTATCCGGCCATCCGTACACTTCTCACAGAACTTGATTACAGCGGCTACATCACGATCGAACAGGAGCGCGATCCGCGTAACACCGGTTCAATCCTTGAGGATTTGGCGGCCAGCCGCGCTTTCCTCGCGCGCACCGGTTTCTGAACAGCTCGGAGTCTTGACATGAAATCACTCGACGTCATCACCATCGGCCGGTCTTCGGTCGACCTCTACGGCCTACAGGTTGGCGGACGACTGGAGGATATGGGCTCGTTCAACAAATATATTGGCGGGTCACCGACCAATATCGCTTGCGGCGCAGCCCGCCTTGGACTGAAGTCCGGCTTGATCACGAAAGTTGGCGACGAACATATGGGCCGCTTCATCCGCGAGCAACTTCAACGCGAAGGCGTCGACGTAGGCGGCGTGGTGACAGATCCGGAGCGACTGACGGCGCTGGTTCTCCTCGGAATTCGAGATGAGGACACATTTCCTCTGATTTTCTACCGCGAGAACTGCGCCGACATGGGGCTCAGTGAAGACGATATCGACAAAGAATATATTGCGTCCGCCCGCGCCGTGGTCGTCACAGGCACGCATCTGTCCAATACCCGGACAGAAGCGGCCGTCCTAAAAGCACTTGGGATCGCGCGTGCGCACGGTGCCCAAACGGCCCTCGACATTGATTACCGGCCGAACCTGTGGGGTGTCGCCGGTCATGGCGACGGGGAGAGCCGCTATGTGGCGAGCCGGCAGGTGACCGATAAACTCCAGTCGACACTCCATTTCTTCGATCTGATCGTCGGTACGGAGGAAGAATTCCACATTGCCGGCGGCACGTCGGACACCGTGGCAGCGCTGAGGGCCGTCCGTGCGGTATCCGCGGCGACGCTTGTCTGCAAGCGCGGTGCGAAAGGTGCGGTCGCTTTCGAGGGCGTAATCCCGGACAATCTCGATGAGGGCGTGTCGGGCGAAGGTTTTCCCATTGAAGTCTTTAATGTCCTTGGGGCAGGGGATGGCTTCTTCTCGGGCCTGCTTAAGGGCTGGCTCGATGGCAAGGATTGGGCGATAGCCCTCAAGCACGCCAATGCTTGCGGTGCTTTCGCCGTTTCCCGGCATGGCTGTACGCCGGCCTATCCCTCTTTGGAGGAATTGGAGTTCTTCCTGAAACGTGGCATCCAGCGGCCGGATCTGCGCAACGATGCAGAGCTCGAGCAGATCCACTGGTCGACAAACCGCCATCGAAATCATGCAGAAGACTGGCCCGACTATCGGGTCTTCGCCTTCGATCACCGCATGCAGCTTGAGCAACTGGCGGGCTATACGCTCGAAAAAGGTGGCGCCTTCAAGAAGCTTTGCCTTCAGACGGCTTTGCAAGTTCAGGAAGGACGGCCTGGTTACGGTATTCTGTGTGACAACCGGATCGGACGAAAGGCGCTGCACGCGGCGTCGGGGTCTGGCCTGTGGATTGGACGGCCCTGCGAGTGGCCGGGGTCGCGCCCGCTGACTTTGGAGCCGGAACTGGGCAGCGACTATGGTGGTCTTGGCGAGTGGGCGCGAGAAAACGTCGTCAAGGTGCTTTGCTTTTGCCATCCGGACGACGATGCTGAAACGCGCGCAGACCAGGAAGCAACGGTAAAGCGGTTGTTCGATGCCTCGCGGCGCAACGGCTTGGAATTCCTCCTGGAGATTATTCCGTCAAAGGTTGGGCCGATCGACGACCAGACGGCGGCCGCTCTGATCCAGCAATTCTATGACATCGGCATCTTTCCAGATTGGTGGAAGCTTGAGCCGATGAAGACGCAAGCCGCTTGGGCGAACACGATTTCCGCGATTGAAAAAAATGACCGTCACACACGCGGCATCGTGGTGTTGGGACTGGATGCGCCGGAGGCAGAGCTGGCGGCGAGCTTCGAGGTCGCCGCAGCATTCCCTCTGGTCAAGGGCTTCGCCGTTGGCCGGACAATCTTCGGCGACGTTGCAAGGCTTTGGATGACTGGTGAATTGGAAGACGAGGCAGCCATCACGGAGATGGCGGAGCGGTATCGGCGCCTATGCTTGATTTGGGATCAGGCGAGAACCTTCGTACGGGAGAAGGCAGCATGACAAAGACGATCCGACTGACGGCCGCGCAGGCCATGGTGAAATGGCTGTCGGTACAGATGACCGAAGAGGGCGAACGGTTCATCGAAGGCGTATGGGCAATCTTCGGACATGGCAACGTGGCTGGGATCGGAGAGGCGCTGCACGGCATCGGCGATGCGTTGCCGACATGGCGTGGCCAAAACGAGCAAACGATGGCGCATGCTGCAATCGCTTACGCAAAAACGTTAAAGCGCACGCGGGCACAGGCTGTGACCTCCTCGATCGGGCCTGGGGCTCTAAACATGGTGACGGCTTGCGCGCTTGCCCATGTCAATCGCCTTCCCGTACTGTTCATCCCAGGTGACGTATTTGCCAACCGACGACCCGACCCGGTCTTGCAGCAGATCGAAGATATGAATGACGGTACGGTCAGCGCCAACGACTGCTTCCGGCCGATCTCTGCTTATTTTGATCGCATTTCCCGGCCGGAGCATCTTCTCACTTGCCTGCCGCGCGCGCTCGCCGTCATGACCGATCCAGCCAATTGCGGTCCAGCAACGCTTGCCTTCAGCCAGGACGTGCAAGCTGAACTTTACGACTATCCGGAAGCGTTCTTCGAACAGAGGACCTGGCGCATCCGGCGCGCTGAGCCAGATCCGCGAGACGTTGCGGGCTTGGCCGTTGCGATCCGCGGCGCGCGGAAGCCCGTCATCATTTCAGGTGGCGGCGTGATTTATTCGCAGGCAGAAGCCGAACTGGTCGCGTTTGCCGAGGTTCATAATATTCCGTTCGTGGAAACCCAGGCAGGCAAGGGCGCGAATGGGTGGGATCACCCGTTGAATTTCGGGTCTCCGGGTGTCACCGGCTCGGAATGCGCCAATGCCCTTTGCGCGGACGCTGACCTCATCATTGGCGTCGGGACGCGCTTTCAGGATTTTACCACTGGAAGCTGGGCGCTTTTTCGCAACCCTTCTCGTCGGCTGGCCTCGATCAATCTCGCTGGCTATGATGCAATGAAGCATGGCGCGTTGCCTTGCGTGGGAGATGCCAAAGTCACGCTCGAGCGTTTGACAGCGGCACTTGGTCCTTTTCGCGCCCCCGACGTCAACGGTCAGCGCCGACTTGACTGGCATGCTGCCGTTGGTCGGGTGACGGCCGCTCCCGCTGCGGATGGGCCGGACAACCTGCCGACCGACGCGCAGGTGATCGGTGCGGTGCAACGCGTGGCGACGGACAACACAGTCGTCATGTGTGCTGCAGGCACGATGCCCGGTGCGTTGCAGGTGCTGTGGCAATCGGTGCCAGGCGGGTATCACATGGAGTACGGCTTTTCCTGCATGGGTTACGAGGTCGCCGGCGCGATGGGCATCAAGCTTGCCCGTCCGGACAAGGAAGTCGTCTGCTTCGTCGGCGACGGTTCCTATATGATGGCAAATTCGGAACTCGCGACCGCTGTCACGCGCCGCGTCCCATTCACCGTCGTGCTGACTGACAATCGCGGTTACGGATGCATCAATCGACTCCAGGTCGAGTGCGGTGGCGCCGAATTCAACAACATGTACAAGGACTGCAATGTCGAGACGCAGCCAGAGATCGACTTTGTTGCGCATGCCGCATCGATGGGAGCGCATGCGGAGAAGGTCGCTTCGATAGCGGAACTGCAAGTGCGGATCGTTGAAGCACGGAACCGAGATATTCCCAGCGTGATTGTTATCGACACGGACGCTGTTCCCGGCACAGGTATTGGCGGTCACTGGTGGGATGTCGCAGTGCCCCAGGTTGGAGGACCGGGCCGTCTCGAGCGCGCACGCGCGCGCTACAACCAAAACGCTGCCCATCAACGAACGTTTGATTGACGGAGAGAGATAATGACCGGATTGCTGCGCAGGCCATTTGGCTCTCATGGGAAAGTTCATGAGATCACTCCTCAATCCGCCGGCTGGCGCTATGTCGGTTTTTCGGTCTACCGTTTGAGGTCGGGTGAAGTCGTAGAGGAAGCAACTGGCGACAGCGAGGTGATCCTCGTCATGGTCGAGGGGAAGGCGGCATTCCACGCGGCCGGGAAGAATTGGGGCGTGCTCGGCGAGCGTATGGACGTGTTCGAGAAAACCGCGCCCCATTGCCTCTATGTGCCAAATGCCAGCGAGTGGCGGGCGAATGCTCAGACCGAATGCACAATTGCGGTGTGCTCGGCGCCCGGCAAGAGCGGCCATCGTGCACGGCGCATTGGGCCCGACGGAATTTCGCTGACGAGGCGCGGCAAGGGAGCCAATACACGGCATATCAATAATATCGCCATGGAGGCTGAAGACTATTGCGACAGTCTGCTGGTAACTGAAGTGTTCACGCCGGCAGGACATTGGTCATCCTATCCGAGCCACAGGCATGATGAAGACGATTTCCCTCGGATTACCTATCTTGAGGAGACATACTATCATCGATTGAACCCTGCTCCCGGCTTTGGGGTCCAACGCGTCTACACCGACGACGGGCTGCTTGACGAAACCATGGCGGTCAAGGACCACGATGTTGTCCTGGTTCCGCGCGGACACCATCCCTGCGGCGCGCCTTACGGTTTTGAAATGTACTACCTCAATGTAATGGCGGGTCCATTGCGCAAATGGCGCTTCATACCCGCGCCCGAGGTGGAGTGGATCATCGAGCGCGATACGAAATGATCAACCGTGACCTCAACCAGAAAACCGCCAGGCATCTGGGTTTTGACTGCGTGGGCGGTGAGCCTCGCAATCCGGAGCCTGCGCTTGCCGATCGCCTCGACGGCCGACGCGTACTGGTTGATCGCCTCGACCGTTGCGGTACCGTCGATCAAATCGACACGTTCCTTAACGCAGGGTATCAAGGTGCCTTCTCTTTCGAGTGCACCGTCCATCCATCGCAGAGGGCCCCACACTGACGCAGGACGTTGCGGAATCTTTCGCCTTTATCGATGCATCCCTGCAGTCGAGGCGAACCAGATCAAAGTGATAGCATTAACTTTTGGGTTTTACTGCGGGTCTTACCCGAACTGGAGAAGGTGTCCATGCCGCTTTTGAAGTTCCATCTTTACAAGGGTCGCTCGTCGGATGAGCTTGATGGTCTGCTGGACGTCGCCCACGACGTGATGGTCCAGACATTCGGTGTCCCGGCCGAGGATCGCTACCAAATCGTCAACGAGCATGCCCCTTCCCATATGCGAGCACTTGACACAGGTCTTGACATCCCTCGGACGGAAAAGTTCGTTCTGCTGGAGGTGGTCTCGCGTCCAAGGGGAACGCCGGCCAAAGTCGCCTTCTATGAAACTCTCTGCTCCGCCCTCCAAGAGAAATGCGGCGTACCGGCATCCGACGTGATGATCTCATTCACCGAAAATTCCGATGATGATTGGTCTTTCGGGCTCGGTCGCGCTCAGTTTCTGACGGGCGAACTGTAACTTTGTATCTTCGCAATGGTAACGAGTTAGATCCCGCCCTTTGAGCGGGCGCGTCTTTCGCTTTGCGACTTCCGGGTGCTGAGCGCGACGGATCGGCGCTGCGGCCGTGCCAGCAGCCACGCTTCGACTTCAGCCAGGTCCCAGACGATGCATCTGGGCGAAAGCGCAAAGCGTCGCGGGAATTCACCACGCTGCTCCATTTCATAGATCGTGCTGCCAGCCAGCGGGATCATCTCGCGCAACTGTTGGCGTCGGATAATCCGCCGTAGCGCGGCGTTAGAAGATGCCGTTGCCAGATTTCCAACGACGACCTCGGCGCCTAGATCCCGCAGCAGTGCGGCCCCGCTCGTCGTCGACTCGCACCTGTGCCCTTACCCGAAATCCACGGGCGAGAAGCCTCTCCGTGACCATGCGTCCCACGGAGCCGATCCGGCCGGCCGCACCGGTCACGAGGATCGGAAGTTCATATTTTGCCATGCCAGCCATGGGAGAAGGTCACGACCAGCGCCCCAGTCCTTGAAGCAACGGTGCCGGGTCGTTCGCCATTAGATACCATCACGCGGATCAATTAGTATTGATTAATTGATTAGTAGTTGCTAATATGTATTCATGACTGAAGCCGCACCCATCAACGCTGTCATGCGAACCCTTGCCGATCCCACCCGGCGAGCCGTGTTCGAACGGATCGTCAGGTCCGACGAAATCACCGTGGTCGAACTGACGCGAGGGAGCGGCGTGACGCAGGGCGCCATCTCGCAACACTTGAAATCGTTGAAGCAGGCTGGCCTCGTTGCGGAACGCCCTGTCGGCCGCAACGTTTACTATCGCGCCGAGCCGCAGGGGCTCGCACCACTTGTCGACTGGATGAGCCACTACGGCGTCTTCTGGCGCGAGCGGTTCGCCAACCTCCGCACCCTTCTCAAGGAGATCGATCCATGAACGACACAGCATTGCATATCGCCACGCAGGATATCGTCGTCGACGAAATTTTCCCGCATGCGCCGGAGACAATTTGGAAAGCGCTGACGACTGACGACCTTATCGCTCGCTGGATGATGGCACCGACCGGTTTCGAGCCCGTGAAGGGCAATCGCTTTACGTTCCAGACGACGCCGGCCGGCGAATGGGACGGCGTCATTCGTTGCGAGGTGCTGGAAGTGAAGACGGACGAGCGTCTCGTCTATGCCTGGAGAGGCGGAGACGAGCGAAATGTCGGATATGGATCACGTCTGGACACTGTCGTCACGTTGAGCCTTTCCAGGGTTGAAAACGGTACGCGCCTTCGCCTTGTCCATTCAGGCTTCATCACTCCAAAGAACGATAGCGCGTTCAAGAACATGAGTGAGGGATGGCCGAAGGTGTTCCAGAGGCTTGACGCGGTTGCCGCAGAACAGATCCCGCCGAAAGATCTGCACTAGCGCGAGGATTTGGCTGCATTTGTTGTTGGCAAGAGCCAGCGGGCATTTCGGTAAAACAGGAGGTTACCATGCACAATCAAGTCGTTTCGCGCGATGCGTGGCTGAAGGCCCGCCTGGAGCTGCTTGAGCAGGAGAAAGAGTTCACGCGGCGCGGCGACGAGCTGGCGCGGCGACGGCAGGAGCTGCCTTGGGTACGGATTGACAAGGAGTATCGCTTCGAGACTGACGCAGGGACCGCTTCGCTTGCGGATCTCTTCAAAGGCCGCTCGCAGCTTCTGGTCTATCATTTCATGTTCGGCCCCGACTACACAGCGGGGTGTCCTTCTTGCTCTGCGATCGCGGACGGGTTTAACGGTATCGTCGACCACCTGGAGAATCACGACGTTGCGTTTACGGCGGTGTCGCGGGCGCCGCTTGCCAAGCTTGAGGCGTACAGGCAACGGATGGGCTGGACGTTTCCGTGGGCCTCGTCATACGGCGGCGACTTCAATTTCGACTTCAACGTCTCCTTTACCGGGGAGCAACAGCGCGAGGGTATCGAATACAACTACCACCGCGAGGCGCCCGTCGCCGACATAGCGTCGCGATCAACACCCGACGGGGCGACTGCCTTCGCGGCCATGTCAGGGACCGATCGGGCGACCTATACGCGCGAACGGCCGGGGATGAGCACCTTTATTCGTGAGGACGGCGCAATCTACCACATCTATTCCGCCTATTCGCGCGGCGTGGACGGGCTCTGGAATATGTACCAGTGGCTCGACCGCGCACCCAAGGGGCGAAACGAGACGGGCGTCTGGTGGCGCCGCCACGACGAGTACGGCAACAGCTGAAGCATCACAACAATTTTGAGAACTGGGAGACTACGATGAGCAAGCCCTACAGCGGCGGCTGCGCCTGCGGTAAAATCCGCTACGAGATATCTGGCGAACCGATATTCCAAAACGATTGCCAGTGTCGCGACTGCCAGCGCAAGAGCGGCACAGGTCACGGTTCGTACCTGACCTTTGCGGGCCGTGGCAGCGTGAATCTCCAAGGCGAAGCTCAGCAGTGGGACGTTGTCGGTGACAGTGGCAATGCGAAAACGCGGGCTTTTTGCCCCACCTGCGGCTCGCCCGTGTATCTGACCTTCAGCGCTGCGCCCGAACTCTTCACCATTCACGCCGCAAGCCTAGATGATCCCGGCCGGTACAGGCCGCAGGCGGTGACTTATACTGTACGCGGCTATGCCTGGGATTATCTTGATCCGGCCTTGGCGAAATTCGACACCATGCCGCCCGCATAACTGCAGGGGTCCCGACCCTACAAAGCCAGCGATTGCTGTGCCGGTTGTTCGGGCCCCACATGCACGCCTTCGAGTTCAAGCATGCGCAATTTTGCTGAGGAGCCTCCGGGAGCCGAAAAGCCGCCGATCTTGCCGCCGGCGGCAAGGACGCGGTGGCACGGTATGATCAAAGCCACGGGATTCTTTGCCATGGCCTGCCCGACGTCGCGCGCGGCCTCCGGTCCGGCCCCAAGCTCTTTTGCCAGCGCGCCATATGTGGTTGTGCGGCCCCAGCCCACACGCCGCGCAGCTTCATAGATCGCTTTGAAGAACGCATCCTGGCCGCTCAGGTCCAGCTTGATGCCGGAAAAATCGGTCGCTTCGCCAGCGAAGTAGCGCTTCACAGCGGCAACGGCTTCAAAGACATCGGGGGTGGGTTTGGCGGGCTCGGCACCTGGAAGGCGCCGCCGCAATATCTGTTCAGTCGCCGCCGCGCTTTTCGCCGGCAACTGGAAGCGCACAATGCCGTTGGCATTCCAGGCGATCCCGCAGAAACCGCCAGCCGTTTCGAATATGAGATAATGGTGCGCTGTCGTGTCCATGACATGGCTCGGGTGTTTTTGATCCGTTTGTAAGATCGCGTGGACGAGCGGCTATTTCAATCCGATTCTTGCGAGCGTCGTTCAATCCTGACAATTGCAAAATAGGTGACCTGTCGCTGCATTCCACTTCCTCCGCCTGCGCGCATTTGATAGCTCATGACAGTTGCCATCAATCTTTTGGGAAATCTGAATGAAAGGGTTCGGGCCACACCGAATTAATCGCACAGGTCTTTCAAATTTTTCATAGGGAACGAATTCGCCATTCTTAGACTATTGAGTAAGATGTCAGAACATTCTGCCATCGGCAGAGAAAAATGCAGTGCCGGGCAAATGGCCCCCTGAAGGAAACTGAGATGGCTGGACGAACCTATTCCGCACCCCATGGCGGGGCACCCGCGCAGACCCAACTGCTGACCGATCGCGCCGTCTTCACGGAAGCCTATGCGGTGATCCCCAAAGGAGTGATGATGGACATCGTCACCAGCTATCTGCCGTTCTGGGACAAGACGCGTCTCTGGGTCCTGTCCCGCCCGCTGTCGGGTTTCGCCGAGACTTTCTCGCAATATATTATGGAAGTTGCGCCCGGCGGCGGCAGTGAAAAGCCCGAGCTTGACCCCGGCGCCGAAGGCGTCCTGTTTGTGCTCGAAGGTGAATTAAGCGTCGTCCTCGATGGCAAGAAACATGTCATGCAGCCAGGCGGCTTTGCCTTCATTCCTCCGTCGAGCAAATGGACTGTGCGCAATGAGAGCGACGGGCCCGTCCGATTCCACTGGATCCGCAAGGCTTATGAGTTCGTCGACGGCATCGAAGTTCCGGAAGCCTTCTTCGCCGACGAGGCTGATATCGCCCCAGCACCGATGGCCGGCACCGATGGCAAATGGGCAACGACCCGCTTTGTCGATCCAGCAGATCTGCGCCACGACATGCATGTGACTATCGTCACATTCGAGCCGGGCGCTATCATTCCCTTTGCTGAAACGCATGTCATGGAGCACGGGCTTTATGTGCTCGAGGGCAAAGCCGTGTACCGGCTAAACCAGGATTGGGTCGAGGTCGAAGCGGGCGACTTCATGTGGCTGCGCGCCTTCTGCCCCCAGGCATGCTATGCCGGCGGTCCGGGAAAGTTCCGCTACCTGCTCTATAAAGACGTCAACCGTCACATGAAGCTGAGCCTGTCGCGGCGATAGGTCTAAGATTCCGTGTCGCCCCCGATCGACTTCGGCGTTTGGAAGAGTTCGAGTTCGCCTAGGCCGTCGGCGATCTCGGTCCAGTCCTGTACAGCGAAGTCGATGACGGCAAGGCCCGCAGTCGGAAATTTTTGGTGCAGGGCGGAAAGAGCTGGCTCCGGACCTTTACCGATCAGTATGCCCGCAAACTCTTCCAGACCGGGATTGTGCCCGACAATCAGCAAGGTACCAATACGCCTTGGAGCTTCCCTGACGATGTCCAGAAGCGTGGTGGCTGCCGCGTCGTAAAGCCGTGGCTCCTCCTTCCAGGCAATCGTTCTGCCGCAAGCGGCGCTTGCAAGTTCCCAGGTCTCAATGGCGCGGCGGGCTGTCGATATCAGGGCCAGATCGGGCAGGAGCCCCTGCTTGACCAGATAAGTCCCCATCAGCGGAGCCGTCCGCCGACCTCGTTTCGCCAGCGGGCGCTCATGATCGGGCACCCCGTCGGGCCAGTCCGATTTTGCATGACGAAGAAGGATGAGCCTGCGCATTGGAGCCACTACGATGTAATCCTGAAATCGGTCGGTGCGTCGCCAGCGTTGGCGTCCCCGAATTTGACACTGGAAACCGACGCGCCCGGCGGGCCTTGCCAGAAGCGCTCAAGCATGGACGAGACCGCAGCGCCTCGCCCGGCAATAAGCGCTGTTACGGTTCCGTCGGGCTCATTGCGCACCCAGCCGGACAATCCCAGTTTCTGGGCCTCCATACGTGTCCAGACACGGAAGCTGACGCCCTGGACGCGTCCGGAGATATGAACAAGCTTGGCCTGACGTGTATCCTCCATCCCAGCCTCTCGATCACTCGGTTGCTGACCCGAAGGTTATCAGGCCAACCGCCAGTATCGCAAACATGATTCCGAATGACTGAACGATCGACAGCTTCTCCCCGAAAAACATGAGTGCAATGAGGTTGACAGCAATCAGTTGAATGACGGCTGACAGACTGAAAGCAGACGCCATGCCGAATTCGCGCACCAGGCGCAGCATGATGAGATTGCCGACCGAATATAACCCGATCGTCAAGAGCAGCTTCGCATTGGTGGGCGCCAAAGCCCAGGCTTTTGCGCACGTCGCGGCAAGGAGGAAGGTTATCGTCGAAGCGGTGAGCTGGAAGAAGCCCGTCAGGGTCATGTCGATCTCCGGTGAAAAAGCGCATGAAGAAAGCTGTCTCTAGCACGGAACGTCCAGGCGGGAACGGGCGCGATCGACACAGGGAATGCTAGTTCAGAGATTTCATTATTGCAATATTGTCGACAATCTGATTTTCTGGATTTACCTTGAGGATTGCGAGAATGAGCAACACAGATTTTGATCCGATCGTGGATACGACCCGCCGGGCGGAGATCGTCACCCTGCTCAAGCGCGCGGTCCTGACTGGCAAGCTCGAACCCGGACAGAAACTCAACGAGCTTCGTATCTCCGAGCAGATGCGCGTCAGCCGTGCACCGCTGCGCGAAGCGATGCGCGAACTGGTACAGGAGGGCATTCTCACCAGTATTCCCTATGCGGGAACCTTCGTCATCGAAGTCACGGCCAAGGACATCGAGGATGCCTATTCGCTCAATCAGGTGCTCGATGAATTCGCCATCGAAAGAACATGGCCCAATCGTACGGCAGCGTTTTCTGCCGAACTCGACCGGCGCCATGCGGCGGTCAAACAGGCGACGCTTGATATCGATACCACCCGCCAGATCGAAACGGCGCTGCAGCTGCACGGCCTGATCTATGAATGGGCCGATCACCCTTTGCTGCTCGAGACCTGGCAGCGCCTGACCAGCCGCCTGCAAATGTATTTTGCCCTGCACCAGCGTGCGCGCAATGAGCCTGTTCCCTCGCTCGAGGTCCATGAGGATTATGTCCGCCTGCTCAAGGGCGATGACATGAAGGCGGCGCAGCGACATGCCCGCGAGCACATCGCGCTCGATTTCGAAGAACTCGTCGGCTTTGCGAGAACCCTTGAAAAGCGGGATCGCGCATCAGCTGCCCGCAAGCGCATCGACACCTAAACCGCTGTGGACCGGCGCTGCGTCATCCCATTCCAACTTAGGACCGTCACCCGTGCATATCGAAACCATAAAAGCCTATAGCCTCATGCAGCCATTCGTTGATGGTCGCTACAACATGTCGAAGGGGCGCGGCGCCGATGGCTTCGACGCGGTCCTCGTCTCCATCACCTCGAATACCGGATTGACCGGGTGGGGCGAAATGGCGCCGCTCGGAAATTTCTATTCCGCTGCCTTCGCCGCCGGGGCAAGGGCAGGGGTTGTGGAAATCGCCCCCCATCTCCTCGGTCAGGATCCGCGTGCACTGGCGCAGATCAACAGATTGATGGATACCGTCTTCAAGGGCCACCCCTACATCAAGTCTGCGCTCGACATGGCCTGTTGCGATCTTGCTGCCAGAGCTGCCGACGTCCCGCTCGTGACAATGCTCGGCGGCCGGGAGGGCGACATGGCCGATCTCTACAAGGTCGTCACCCATGGCTCGGTCGAGACGATGATCGCCAATGCCAAGCGGATCGTTGCCGAGGGCTATCACCGCCTGCAGGTCAAGGTGGGCGGCAAGGTGCACGACGACATTGAAAGGGTTGCAGCTGTCGCCGCCGCGGTTCCGAAGGGGACGGTGATCTTCTGTGACGCCAATGCCGGATGGACAGCCTACCAGGCACGGCAGTTCGTCGATGCGACGCGGGACATCGACTACACGATGGAGCAGCCCTGTGTATCGATCGATGATTGCGTTTCGGTCCGGCGCTCGCTCAACAAACCGATGGTCCTCGATGAATCCGTGACCTCTCTTGAGGAAATGCTGGATATCCATCGCAAGGGCGCCGCGGACGGGCTGACACTGAAGATATCGCGCCTTGGCGGCGTGACAAAGACGCGGCAGATCCGGGACCTTGCAGTCGATCTTGGCTTCATGGTGACGGTCGAGGATACCGGCGGAGCTGAGGTTGATACTGCCGCCATGGCACACCTTTCACTTTCGACACCCGAGGAACGGCGTCTGCATGCGATCGCCTTCCACGAATGGGTTACGATCCGCACCGCCAGGAACGCGCCGCCAGTCGTCGGCAGTCGCATGGGCATCCCCGATGGTCCGGGGCTCGGCATCGACGTCGATCCGGACCTCCTCGGAAAACCTTTCCTCGATCTGAGCCGCTGATATGAAAATTCGCCGCATCACAGCAACGCCGATCAACCTCACGCTCGAGGCGCCCTATGTCTGGGTATTCGGCGAGCTCGATGGTTTCTCGCCGACGATCGTCGAGGTTGAAACCGATGACGGCCTTGTCGGCCTTGGCGAGGCGCCAAGCTCTGCGGCAGCGGCGATTATCACCGACGTGCTGGCGCCGCGTCTGATCGGGCGCGATCCGATCGACGTCGCCGGCGCTGAAAATGTCTGCCTGCCGTTCTGGACCGGGGTTCAAAGCATCAATGACCGCAATCGCATCATGGCATTCGGTGCGATCGAAATGGCGCTGTGGGATTTGCGCGGCAAGGCCTGGAACCAGCCGCTCTATCAATTGCTTGGCGGTGCTGTTCGCAAGGAAATACCCTTTACCGACTATTTCTCGCTGCGTAGTGATGGACCTGCGAGGTTTGGCGAGAAAACGCCGCAAGAAGTTGCCGAGTATTGTGTCGAGTTGCACGAGACATACGGTACAACTTTCTTCGAAGGAAAGTTCTCGACCGACGATCCGAAGACCTCGCTGAAAATGCTCGAGCTCATTCGCAAATTGCTCGGCGACGACGTGATGCTGCGAATTGATTCCAACCAAGCTTATTCCCTTGCAACCGCGCGGCAACTTGTGCGACCGTTAGAACAACTGAACGTCCGCAACTGGGAAGATCCCGTCGCGACAATCGAGGAAATGCGTGAATTGCGCCGCCATTGTTCGATACCGTTCTCCACCCATAATATCGACATTGCCCGTGCCACCGAATTGCGGGTTCCTGACGCGATTGTCGGCAATCCGGCGATACATGGTGGTATTGGACGCCTGATCCGTTTCATTGGCGCCTGCGAACATGCCGCCATCGATTTCTGGTGCTATAGTGGTGACTCCGGTATCGGCAGCGCCGCCTACCTGCATTTGTGTGCGGCGCTCGGCTGGATCAGGGAGCCGAACCAGTCGCTCTTTCGGATGCAGACGACGGATGTCATTGAAGAGGGGCCGTTTTCGCCGCGAAACAATGTCGTTCCTGTGCCAGAAGGCCCCGGCCTCGGGGTTACACTATCGCGGGACAGATTGGCTGCCTGCCATCAGGACTACGTCGATGGCGGCCCGAAGAACAAGTATCACGATCCGGCAAAGCCCGGTACATACCGGCGCCTGCCGTTGAACTGAGGGAGAATATTGCCGACTGCCGACCCGGCGCCAAGACCGGGCGATGAACGGAGGAGATGAATTCCAGTTTTGCCGGACACGGACGATCCGGCAATGTGGCGACCAGGAGCGCTGTTGAAATCATCGTCCGGCAAGAATCATAATCCAGGGGAAAGAGCAGAAGCCATGAAGAACTACAAGATCCTTGATATGCTCCGGCGTGACCGGACCGACCTCGAAAACCATCTGATCGACGGGCTCGTTGATGGAAGGGTGAGCCGCCGCGAATTCATCCGTCACGGCAGTCTGCTGGGGCTGTCGCTGCCTTTCCTCGGAAGCGTCGGCTTTGCCGCCGGTCTCGGTGGCTTGCCAAGCCTTGCCCGGGCGCAGGGCAAGCCTGGCGCGACCATCCGCGTTGCAAGCAGCGTTCCCGCAGCGGCTATCGAGCCGGTCAGCGTTGCTGACGCCGGTGGCCTCCTGATGTTGCAGCAGGTCGGCGAATTCCTCTGTCTCGATGGTCCGGACCTGGTCCTGAAGCCGATGCTTGCCGAAAGCTGGAAGCCGAACGACAAGGGCGACGTCTGGACGTTCAAGCTGCGCAAGGGCGTCAAGTTCCACAGCGGCGGCGAGATGAAGGCCGATGACGTTGTGGCAAGTATCGACCGCCTCGCCGATCCAAAGAATTCGTCCAATGCTTTGTCGGTATTTACCGGCTACCTGCAAAAAGGTGCGACAAAGAAGGTCGACGACTATACGGTCGAGTTCCACCTCGATGCACCCAACGGCAACTTCCCGTACATGGTGTCATCCGACAACTACAACGCGATCATCATTCCCGCGGACTACAAGGGCGACTTCGAAAAGACGTTCAACGGAACCGGACCGTTCAAGCTGGAAAAGTACACGCCGAAAGTCGGCGCCTCTTTTGTCAGGAATGATGACTATTGGGGTGAAAAGGCACTGCCGGACCGCACCGAGTTCACATTCTTTGGCGATATCCAGCCGATGATCCTTGCGCTTCAGGGCAGGCAGGTCGATGTTATCAACCAGCTCCCGGTTCTGGCTGGCGTTGCGCTGCTCAACGACCCGAATGTCGACATCCTCAGCTTGAAATCGGTGGCACACCAGCAGGTGCACATGCGTACCGACATGGACCCGTTCAAGGATCCGCGCGTTCGCCGTGCAATCGCTCTCAGCCTCGACCGGAACAAGCTGCAGAAGGGGTTGATGCGTGGCCGGGCCGCATTGGGCAATGACAGCCCGTTCGCCGCAGTCTATCCCTCGTCCGATCCGACTGTTCCCCAGCGCCAGCAGGATCTGAAGCAGGCCAAGGAGTTGATGGAAGCAGCGGGCGTCGGCAAGGGCTTCAAAGTCACGCTGACGACCGAGCGCTATCTCGAAATTCCGGAATACGCAGTGCTTATCCAGAACGCCGTCAAGGAAATCGGCATTACGCTTGATCTCAACATTCTTGATCAGGGTGCCTACTACGGCGATGCCGTCTTCGGCAAGTCGAACTGGCTCGACTCAGTAATGGGTATTACCGACTATGGCCATCGCGGCGTGCCGAATGTCTACCTGTCGGCTCCCCTGAAGAGTGAAGGCACCTGGAACTCGGCGCACTTCAAGAACAAGGATTATGACACGCTTGCTTCAAGCTACATCGCAGCCCTCGATCTCGAAGCGCAGAAGCAGACCGCTGGCAAGATCCAGCGCCTGTTGCTCGAAGAAACGCCGGTCATCTTCGGCTATTTCTTCGACTTCCTGACGGCCACGGCCAAGGGGGTAACAGGCGTACAGCCGACGGCGATGTCGCAGAACTATCTCGACCGCGCGTCGAAAGCCTGACGAGGAGGGAACGGACATCCTGTAACAGCCAGCTCTACAGACGTAGAGCTGGCTAACGAAGGAGCACAGGCCATTCTTTCATTCCTGCTCAAGCGCATTGCGCTGTCTGTTGTAACGCTGTTTCTGCTCAGTATCATGGTGTTTCTGGGAGGTCAGGTTTTGCCCGGAAATGTGGGGCGCGCCATTTTGGGGCCGCTTGCTGACCAGCGTGCTGTCGATGTACTGAACCATTCCCTTGGTCTCGATCGCCCGCTTCTGGTGCAATACTGGGATTGGATTTCGCATTTTGTTCAAGGAGATATGGGGACATCCTATATTTTCCGCGCACCCGTCGCGCCATTCGTGATCGATGCCTTGGGCAATTCCATGAAGCTTGCATTGGTTGCCTTCGTCATGGTCGTGCCCTTGGGGATCCTCGGGGGCATCATTGCCGCCTTGAACGTCAATCGGCCGATCGATCGCATCATCAGTCTTGGCGGACTGTCGGCGACTGTATTGCCGGAATTCGTCACCGGCATCATCTTCATTCTCATATTCGGCGTCTGGTTGAACTGGCTGCCAATCGCTGCTGTCTGGCCCGAGGGCGCCGGATTTTTCACCCAGATCTATTATCTGATCCTGCCGGCCCTGCCGCTGTTTCTGGTGCTGTTCGGCTATATCGCCCGGATGGCGCGCTCCGGGATGATCGAGGCGCTTGATGCAGACTACACGCGAACCGCCGTGCTCAAGGGCCTTCCGTGGCGCACGGTCATCTGGCGGCATGTCCTGCGCAATGCGCTGCTTCCGACGATAACCGTCATAGCCACGCAAACGGGCTATCTTATAGGCGGGCTCGTCGTGGTTGAGACCCTGTTTCGCTACCAAGGCATTGGCTCGCTGATCTTCACCGCCGCACGCGGCAAGGATTTCCCCATCCTCGAGGCCGGAATATTGACAATCGGCATCGTTTATTCCGTCGCCACACTCGTTGCCGATCTTCTCTACTCGGTGCTTAACCCACGTATTCGACTGGGGACGGATCAATGACAGCAATCGACGTCAAGCAACCCGAATTGCCGGCCGCGAATGCCAATCGCAGCCCCGTGACCGAGGTTTTGATCTCACTTAGTCGCTCGGGATCGTTCCTGACAGGGCTTGTGATCCTGCTCTTCTGGATTGTCTGCGCGCTCTTCGGCGAACATTTCACGCCCTATGATCCGCTCGCGGACGATATCATCAACGCGCTCATGCCGCCCTCGGCCGACAATTGGTTCGGCACGGATCAGCTCGGGCGCGACGTCTTCTCCCGCGTCATCGTTGGATCGCGGGACATCTTGACTGTTGCACCACTCGCCACACTTCTGGCGACCGTAGCGGGTACCACGCTCGGCCTCTTTACCGGTTACTTTCGCGGTCTGGTCGATGACATCATCAGCCGCATCCTCGAGGCGTTCATGGCGATCCCCGTGGTGATCGTTGCGCTCCTTGCCATCGTTGCGCTCGGGACATCGAAATCCACGGTGATCATCGTCATCGGCCTGAGCTTCGCGCCGATCATCGCCCGCACCGTTCGCTCGGCGGTTCTTTCCGAACGTGAGCTGGACTACGTGGCCGCCGCGCAGCTGCGGCGGGAAAGCGCGCTGCACACCATGTTCGTCGAGATCTTGCCGAACGTCATCCCGCCGATCCTCGTTGAAACCACGGTGCGGCTCGGCTACGCGATCTTCGCGGTCGCGACGCTGAGCTTCATGGGCTTCGGCATCCAGCCACCGTCGCCGGATTGGGGCCTCAGCATTTCCAGCAACTACGGCATGATCGGCGGCGGATTCTGGTGGACGGTGCTCTTCGACGCACTTGCCATCGCGTCACTCGTTATCGGCGTCAATCTGGTGGCCGACGGTGTACAGGGAGCGCTCAATGATTGACACTTCCACTGGCCCCAATGCGCTTGAATTGCATCACCTCTCCGTTGCCTACCGCGTCGGCCGGCGCAACAGGGCGGTCCTGCGCGATCTCAGCCTGACGATTCGTGCCGGCGAGGCCTATGGGCTTGTCGGCGAATCCGGCTGTGGCAAATCCACTGTGGCTCTGTCCGTGGTGCGCTATCTGCCAAGGAACGGCGTGATTACCGCAGGCGAAATTTCGCTTGCCGGCCACGATGTCATGAAGCTCGACCATGAGGCGCTGCGCCGGATGCGTGCCGAAAGTGTCTCCATGGTCTATCAGGACCCGGGCAAGGCGCTTAATCCGTCGATCCGCATCGGACGCCAGCTGACGGAAATCTTCGAGTTGCGCGGCATTTCGGGGCAGGCGGCGGTGGATAGGGCGATCTCCATGCTCAATCGGGTGCGCATCTCCGATCCGGTACGGGTGATGCAGCGCTATCCACATCAGCTTTCTGGCGGCATGCAGCAGCGCGTCGGCATAGCCATGGCGCTTGCCAATGATCCGACGATGCTCATCCTCGACGAGCCAACGACGGGACTTGACGCGACCGTCGAGGCGGAGGTTCTCGACCTCATCGCCAAGCTGCGTCAGGAACTGTCGGCCTCCATTCTTTTCATCAGCCACAACCTCGCCGTCGTCTCGCGCATGTGCGACCGGGTGGGTGTTCTCTATGCAGGCATGCTGGTGGAGGAGGGGCCAACGGAGGAAGTGTTCAACAATCCACGCCATCCTTATACGGTGGCGCTGTTGCGCTGCCTGCCGCGCGGCGGTCAACGCAAGGATCAGATTCGCCTCGACACCATCCCGGGCTTCCTGCCTTCCCCCGGGGCGCAAATCAGCGGCTGCCCCTTTGCCGACCGCTGTGCGCTCGCCGATAGTCGCTGCCACAACGAGCTGCCGCTGCTGCATGATCTCGGCGGACGACTGTCCCGCTGTCACTACCATGAGAGGGCGCAGGACCTTCCACGTACCACTCCGGGCCATATCGCGGCTGCACATGTTGCGGCAGCACCGCAGCCAGTGCTGCGGATCGAGGGGCTTAACAAAACCTATGCCGCGCACGGCCATGCGCTGCGCGCGGTGAACGATGTTTCGCTCGACCTTATGCCGGGCCAGACGCTCGGCCTTGTCGGCGAATCCGGTAGCGGCAAGACCACCTTCGCCCGGTTGCTGCTCGGCCTTGTTCCGGCAGATGGCGGCGGAACAATGGAACTCGACGGCAAGACGCTTGCGTCGAAGCTCGAAAGCCGCAGCGCCGAGCAGGTGAAGGCGATGCAGATCGTCTTCCAGAATCCGGACTCGGCGCTTAATCGGTCGCACTCGATCCGCCACATCATGGGCCGTGCATTGCGCACGCTGGCTGGCCTGCGCGGCGCAGCGCAACAGAAGCGCCTGGTCGAGCTGGTGCGTTCGGTCCGCCTCACCGAACGGCATCTGAGCGTCAAGCCGCGCCAGCTTTCTGGCGGGTTGAAACAGCGCGTGGCCATCGCCCGCGCCTTTGCCGGCGATCCCCGCATTGTGGTGTGCGACGAACCGACGTCAGCGCTCGATGTTTCGGTGCAGGCGGCAATTCTCAATCTGCTCGCCGACCTGCAGACGAAGGAACGCGTCAGCTATATCTTCATCTCGCATGATCTGGCCGTCGTCCGTTATCTGTCGGACCAGATTGCCGTACTTTACCTTGGTCGCATCATGGAGATCGGACCGTCCGAGCGTGTGTTCTCGGGGCCGCACCATCCCTATACCGAGGCCTTGCTTTCAGCCGTGCCAAAGCTGGACGAGACCGAACCCAGTCGGGTCCGGCTCGACGGCGAGATTCCGAGTGCCATCAACCCGCCATCGGGCTGCGTCTTCCATACGCGTTGCCCGCGCAAGATCGGTGCAATCTGCGAGGAACAGGAGCCGCCATTGTTCGAGTCCGAGCCCGGCCACAAGATCCGGTGCCACATCCCCTTTGAAGAACTGGCCCGACTGCAAAGAAAGACAGACCACATAAACGAGGTGACCGCATGAGCGAACAAAGGGTGCTGACATATGATGAGATCGCATCTCTTGCGGCGAAAGCCCTGACAGCGTCCAATGTCTCCGCCGAAAATGCCGGCGCCGTAGCGAAGTCGATCGCCGCAGCGGAACGTGACGGCCAGGCGATTGTCGGGCTATCCTATCTTCCGACCTATTGCGACCACGCTGCCTGCGGCAAGGTCGACGGCCACGCCCGACCGCACCTCGAAGCGCTCTCAGGTGTTGTTCTTCGCGTCGACGCCGGCACGGGCTTTGCTCATCCGGCAATCGGGCTAGGCGTGCCGGCGCTGGCGCAGGCAGCGCGGCAATCCGGAATAGCTGCACTGTCCGTCGGCAATTCCTATGCCTGCGGCTCGCTCGGCTATTTCGTCGAGGAATTGGCTGAGCAGGGGCTCATCGCGCTGATGGCCGCGAATGCCTCGCCGTCCATAGCGCCATTCGGTGGCAAGACGCCATTCTTCGGGACAAATCCTCTGGCATTCGCCGTTCCGCGCGAGGGCCGTGAACCGCTCGTCATAGACCAGTCATCGAGCGTCGTCGCCAAGGTCGCCGTCATTGACGCCTATAATCGAGGCGTTGCGCTGCCCGACGGGTGGGCCATCGATGCCGACGGCGTTCCGACCAACGATGCCGCAGCGGCGATGCAGGGCAGCCTGCTGTCGATAGGTGGCTACAAGGGGTTCGGTCTCGCTCTGATGGTGGATATCCTTGCCGCAGGTCTCACGCGATCGCATTGGTCCTATGAAGCCTCGTCCTTCGGAGATTGCGAAGGCGGACCGCCACGTACGGGTCAAATGATCATCGCGCTCGATCCGAAACGCTTTGCCGGTCCTGACTTTGCAGCACGGCTCGAGGCTATGCTGGATGCCGCACAGGAAACGCCGGCGGTCCGTCTTCCAGGTGATCGCCGGCTTCATGCGCGCAAGAAGCACCAGGAGGGTATCCCGGTGCCTGCAGCCGTGGTCGAGACTGTCGAACGCTATGCGCGCGAAGGTTCACCCATGCTTGCTATGTAAGGTGGAGCGCTACATCGCCTTTATGTAGTCGACGAGCTGATCGAGCACAGTTCCCCACCCATCGTGGAAGCCCATTTCTTCGTGCTGTTTTCTGCCGGCTTCGTCGCGGTGGACAGCGATCGCAGTGTAGCGTGTGCCGCTTCCCTCGGATTTCAGCGACAGAATCGCCGTAAAGAACGGTTTTTCGGAAGGGCGATAGCCAGGGAGCAGTGCATCGGTCCAGACCAGCCGTTCGTTCGGAACGACTTCCAGATAGCAGCCGACGTTTGGGAAGGATTGGCCCTCAGGCGAAAGCATGGTTGTCCGGAAGATGCCGCCCGGCCGCAAATCGATTTCGCAATCCGTCGTCCGCCAGGGTTTGGGGGTGAACCATTTGACGACGTGTTCAGGTGTCGTCCATGCCTTCCAGACCAGTTCGCGCGGCACGTCGATCACCCGTTCAAGAACGAGGTCGAGCTTCGGATCGATTTTCATGCCTGCTGCTTGTGTCATGTATTTTCCTCCTTGAGTTGAATGAGATATTCGTCGAGCTGGTCAAGGCGCCGCTCCCAGAGCGTACGCTGTTTGCCGAGCCAATCTTCCACCAGTTGCAAAGGCTCTGGCGCAATCCGGTAGGTCCTGACCCGGCCTGTCTTCGCCGAACGAACCAGCCCGCATCCCTCCAGCACCCTCAAATGTTCCACAAAGGAGGGAAGGGCCATGTCGAAAGGTTCGGCGAGTTCGCTGACCGAGGCAGGACTGCTGCCGAGACGTTCGAGTACCCTCCGGCGCGTCGGATCCGATAGTGCGCGAAACACGCCGTCAATTGGTGCAATGCCGGTTACAGCGCTGGTCGCGATAGCAGTCATTGCCGCAATGTCCAAAGTCCAAGCATGGGTCGTTCCTTTCGAGAGAAACACTTAGGATAATTCCTAAGTGTTTGCAACCCCCGGACCTAGCGTTTTTCTGATCCATCACCCGCAAGAACCAAACGATCAAATTAATTGGCTTGTCAGCCAGCAGCGCGGCGATAATGTCCGCCGCATGCATACGCACACCCTCTCTCCCGTCCGTTTCGCTCTTGGCGGCCTTGTGGCCATGGCTGTCGGCATGGGCATCGGGCGCTTCATCTTCACCCCGATCCTGCCCGGCATGATGAGCGATCTCGGGCTGAGCCCGGGCGATGCGGGTATCATCGCTTCGGCCAATTATTTCGGTTACCTCCTCGGCGCCGTCATTGCGGGTTTTGGCTGGGCGTCGGGGATTGAGCGACCGCTCGTGTATCTTTCGCTGGCCGCAAGCGCGGCCCTGTGCCTTGCCATGAGTATCAGCGACGGCGTCATGCTTTTCTCGGTGGTGCGATTCTTTGCCGGCACGGCCAGCGCGTTCATGCTGGTGTTCACCGCGACGATCGTCTTCAGCCATCTTGCGGCCGCCAATCGGCTCGATTTGCAGGCGGTGCATTTCGGCGGCGTCGGGACCGGCATTGCCATTTCGTCCCTGCTCGTCGCGTTCAGTGCGTCCAACGGTTATGGCTGGCGCGAGGATTGGATCGGCGCGGCGATCCTTTCGGCGATCGGCCTGGTCGCGGTCATGGCCATGATCCGCCTGGGGCCGCTGCGCAACGATGCCGCTGCCGCCGAACCGCCGATTGTCTGGACGCCGGCTTTCATAAAGGTCAACATCGCTTACGGCATTTTCGGCTTTGGCTATATCATCACCGCAACCTTCATCATCGCCATCGTCCGCTCCAGTCATGGCGGCCCATGGATGGAAGCGCTGGTCTGGCTGGTGACGGGGATCGCCGGCGCCGTTTCGGTCTGGCTCTGGACGCCGCTCCTGCGTCGCACGGGCCCCTTCGTCGCCCTCGCACTCGGTTGCGCAGTCCAGGCAATCGGCGTCGCGGCGAGTGTCGTGCTTCCGTCACCAGTTGGCCCACTGCTCGGTGGTCTGCTGCTCGGGCTGACCTTCATCGTCATTACAGCGTTTGGTTTTCAGGCGGGCCGCGTTCTCCTGCCGCACGCTCAGCGCCGGGTCATGGCCGTGATGACGGCGGCATTCGGCATCGGCCAGATCATTGGACCGCTCGTGGGCGGCTATCTTGCGAACCTGACTGGCGACTTCATCTTCGCCACCCTGGCTGCGGCGGCAAGCCTGGTGGTTGCAGCGCTGTTTGCCTATTCGGCACGGCGCGGACAGGCAGGACGTTAGCGCAGGAGTCTACGCCACGCCTCTGGCTTCTCTCGCCAGCTCCTCAAGGATTTGCATTGCATCGCCGGCCCTGTCGGCAGGGATGAACAGGTGATCGTGATAGAAGGCGGAGACCGGATTGACGCCCATGCCAGCTGCTGCCAGCCGGTCAGTGATCGCAGCGAGGAAGCCGACCGCCTCCAGCGAAGAATGGACGTCGAGCGTAATCATTCGCGAGCGGAAGATGCCCTTTAGTTTCAAACGGCTGGCTTCGGCCTCGCGGAGGATCAAAGTCAGGCCTTCACCCTCCTTGAACGTCATCACAGCATCGAGACCCGCCGGAACAGCTTGCCCGGCGGGCAGGGTGGCAAATACGTAGGTCTCGTCAAGCAGGCGCGGTCGCATCGTTGCAAGCAGCCTGTTCAGGTTCGTTTCGCCAACCATGGCATCGGCCCTCCATTTGCGTGTCCCAGATGGTTGGATACACCAAAGTCTGGCAGCACGCTCTATCCAATCGCGGAAATGCCCTCTTGTGGCTTGTCTTGGATCGATATTGAGTACACTAATGGGGCGATATTTTTGCCAACTGTTTGAATACACAACCATAAATTGTAGTCGATTTGTATTTGAGGTCATTTCGCCGTGTTTGTTTCATTTTTTCCCAAGCCGAAGCTGCTTTTCCTTTCCGCGGTACTTTGGTCGCTTGTTGCCATTCTCTTCTGGTACGCCTTTGGCGAGCGGCTTGGAGCCTATGTCGGCATGCCACCGGCGGCGCCCGACGCGCCACCAATTATCGGTATTTCGGCTTTTGTCTCAAAACCCTATCTGTGGCTCTATATCTATTTCGCTGCATTCGTTGCCGTATTTTACGCGTTCTGGGCTCGGTTTTCGCCACATCCCTGGCAACGGTGGTCGGTCCTTGGTTCAGCATTGATATTGTTTTCCACGTATTTTTCAGTCCAGGTGAGTGTAGTCGTAAATGATTGGCGCGGCGTTTTTTACGACCTTGTTCAAAAGGCGCTCACGTTGAAGGGCTCGGTTGTGCCTGGCGAGCTTTATGTCGGCGTTTTGAGCTTCGTGATCATCGCCTGCGTCGCCATCACAGTCGCCGTGTTGACCATTTTCTTGACCAGTCACTATGTTTTCAGATGGCGGACCGCCATGAACAGCTACTACATGGAACATTGGAGCAGGCTGCGGCACATCGAAGGAGCCTCTCAGCGTATCCAGGAAGATACGATGAGGTTTTCTTCCATTCTGGAGGATCTCGGGATATCGCTGGTGCAATCAGTGATGACGCTCATTGCGTTCCTGCCAATGCTCGCGCGGCTATCCCACTACATCACAGAACTGCCGATCGTCGGCGTCATCCCCCACCCGTTGGTATATGCGGCAATTTTCTGGTCGATTTTCGGAACTGCTCTCCTTGCCGTAGTCGGGATAAAATTGCCCGGACTCCAATTTCGCAATCAACGTGTCGAGGCCGCATACCGAAAGGAGCTTGTGCTTGGCGAGGACAATCCGGAGAGGGCCCAACCCCTAACCGTTGAGCAGCTTTTCGCAAATGTTCGCCGCAACTATTTCCGCATGTATTTCCATTACGTCTATTTTAACGTGGCTCGCTACGTCTACATCCAGGCCGACGTCGTCTTCGGGTTAATGCTATTGGTCCCGACGATCGCCGCGGGAGCGATCACGTTCGGCGTTTACCAGCAGATCAGAGCCGCTTTTTCGAGTGTGACTGAGTCGTTTCAGTATCTCGTCAATTCATGGCCCACCATCGTCGAACTGCTTTCCATACAGAAACGTCTGAGGGCATTCGAAGCCACAATGCAAGGTGAGCCCCTGCCGTCGATTGACGAGCGCTATCTGCGAACACAGTCCGAAGAGGCCTGACACCCGACGCGCGAATGGCGGGTCGTCAACGCTCCGCCCGCCATAATGACACCTGACGGTTGAAAACCGTCACTTGCCGATCGACAAATCATTACAGCAATTTAATCGCCATTGAGCAATGTTTGACCAATTCGTGCTGTTAAGTGCAATTCAGAGCAACTATGAATTGCACAACTTATCACACGAGGAACGTGTTAACGTGTTTGTCTCATTCTTTCCCAAACCGAAGCTTTTCTTCACGTCGGCGGTCCTTTGGTCGCTGCTTGCCGTGCTCTTCTGGTTCTTTGTCGGCGAGCAGCTTGGCGCCCGTTTCGGCCTGCCGCCCGCGGCTCCCGATGCTGCGCCGATTATTGGCATTGAGAGTTTCTGGTCGCCAGCCTTCATCTGGTTCTATCTGTACTTTGGCGTGGTCGTGGCGATTTTCGGGAGCTTTTGGGCGTGGTTTTCGCCGCACCGGTGGCAGCGCTGGTCCGTCCTCGGTTCGGCCTTCATACTCTTCGTCACCTATTTCCAGGTTCAGGTGAGCGTCGCCGTCAACAACTGGTATGGACCATTCTACAATCTGATCCAGACCGCCGTGTCGAAATCCGCACCTGTGACGTTCGAACAATTCTATGAAGGCGTGAACCAGTTTCTGGGCGTCGCGCTTGTGGGCGTCACGGTCAGCGTGTTGCTGGCCTTCTTCGTCAGCCACTATATCTTCCGCTGGCGAACGGCCATGAACGAGTTCTACATGTCGCACTGGGGCCAGTTGCGTCACATTGAAGGCGCGTCGCAGCGTGTGCAGGAAGACACAATGCGCTTTGCGGAGACGATGGAAGGCCTCGGGGTGCGGCTCATCGATTCGTTCATGACGCTGATCGCCTTCGTCCCCGTGCTGATTGCATTGTCCGCCAACATCACGGAATTGCCTGTCATCGGCGCGGTACCGCATCCGCTGGTTTTCGCCGCTGTGTTCTGGTCGATCTTCGGCACGGTGGTGCTTGCCGGTGTCGGCGTGAAATTGCCCGGCCTGCAATTTCGTAACCAGCGGGTCGAGGCGGCCTACCGCAAGGAACTCGTCTATGGTGAGGACCATTCGGATCGCGCGCAGCCGGAGGTCGTGCGCGAACTATTCTCGAACGTGCGCCGAAATTATTTCCGGCTCTATTTCCACTACATGTACTTCAACGTCGCCCGCTATCTTTACCTGCAGACCGACAACATCTTCTCGCTGATCGTGCTGATCCCGTCGATCGTCGCCGGAAAGATTACGCTCGGCACCATGAACCAGATCAGCGGTGCGTTCTCACAGGTGACATCTTCGTTCCAGTATCTGGTGAATTCCTGGACGACGATCGTCGAGCTCATCTCGATCTACAAGCGTCTGCGTGCATTCGAAGCCGTGATCTACGACGAGCCATTGCCGGAAATCGACGAACGCTATCTGCGGACACAATCCGAAGAAGTTTGATCATGATAGCGTGGCGGGTGGCGGTCAGATGCCGCCGCTCGCCGAAGGCTGCGTCGGTTCCGCTCCGGCAACCGGCGTCACGCCTCGGGTTTCTTTCAGATATTGGCTATAGGTGGTGCAGCGTACGTCCGGCTTCCTGCAGACCTCGCTGGTGAAGCGCTCCAGCGCCCGCCAATAGGCATCGCCGTTCATCAGCGTGAAATGCAGGCCAATCTGGAACGGAATGCGCTGACCTTGATATTGCCGGTCGAAGGCGCGCTTGAAGGCGTCATAGGCACGACCTTCGAATTCGTTCAGCTGGTCGGGGCGCTCGATGGCGCCAGAGTGGCGCACATAAAGATTATAGTCCATGGCGACGACTGGGCGGTTCTGCGGCCCTTCGCTGATCGTCGGCAGCCCAAACTGGTAAAGTCCGCCTGAATGCACCGGCAGGGCAGGCCCACGCGAAACGCCGCTGCCATCAAATGCATAGCCCATGTCTCGCAACGCGGAGAGCAGGGCCGGACCTTCCGAAAGATAGGGCGCGCGGAAGCCGCGGATTTCATCGGCGACGAAACGCTTCCAACCCTCCGGCTCGGGGTCGCTGCCATATTTTGCCCATGCCTCAGTCAATACCTGCTTGTAGGTGGTGAGTTCGCGTTGCCAATCCGCCTTGGTCCAGCTCTTGCCGTCGAAATGGCCGCAGGCATGGCTGGCGATTTCGTTACCCTCGTTGCGCGCGCGCCAGATATTGTCGAGCCGCTTGGCGATATCCTCCCTGGAAGCAGCGAAGCCGATGTTTGAGCGACCGGGCGCCTCGCCCGGAGCCTGATAGGATTTGCGGTCTTCGCGGTCGATCAGAAAGACGCAAGAGAGAAAATAGGTGAACTTCGCATTCGAACCCTCAGCCAACGACCGGCTGCGATCCCAAAGTTCATTGCTGCCGGAATTGTCGAAGGAGATCAGAACGTACTGAGGCCTGCCGACGAGGGGAGCGCTCGACGCGGCGATGCTGTTCGCCGATGCCGGAATCGTAATCGAGATCGCGAATGATGCGGCAAGGGCAGTGCAGATCGAACGCATGATGATTGTTACGCGGCTCCGGAATGGGAAAGACGTCGCTACAGGTGAAATGTGGCGATGATCGGACGCGGCGATCCACCGCAAGCGACCAGCTTGGAACTATTCCAAGGCCGCTATAGTGTGCAAGCAACTTTCGGGGAGCGCGGTCATGCTGGTACTGATTCTTGGGATCATCGTTTTTCTCGGCATCCATTCCGTCCGGATTGTCGCGCCCGAATGGCGTCTCGCAAAGATGCAGGAATGGGGCGAGGGCAAGTGGAAGGGCCTCTATTCGGTCGTGTCGCTCCTTGGTTTTGTAATCCTTGTCTGGGGCTATGGCTTGGCACGCCCCGATGCGCCCGTTCTTTACGAGCCGCCGCTCTGGATGAAGCACATCACCGGATTACTGATGCTCTTTGCTTTCATCTTCCTCGGCGTCTTCATTGCCAAGCCGGGCAAGATGAAGCCAGCCCTGAAGCATCCCATGCTTATCGCCATCAAGACCTGGGCACTCGCGCATCTGCTTGCCAATGGCGATCTTGCCTCGCTCATCCTGTTTCTCTCGTTCCTCGCCTGGGCCGTTGCAGACCGCATCGCCATCAAACGCCAGGAGAGGGCGGGCCTCGCATCCACTCCTATTGTGCCGGGTCCGATCGCAAACGACATTATCGCCATCGCCATCGGCGTCGTGTTCTACGCGCTTTTCGTATGGAAGTTGCATATGCTTTTGATCGGCGTGCAGCCGACGTAGGTCGCCGACGGTGACCTAATTTTCGTTTACCACTTACATCCTTTGAGATTTCCGACTAAAAGCGCCTGAACTCATGCGCGGGCAGCACTTGCTGCGCCGCGTTTTATCAATTGTTCTTTGGCGCGAGCCACTCAAGAGGCACTATGACTGACGACGGCTTTATCCGTGAGGTGAATGAGGAACTGCGTTCCGACAAGGTGAAGGCTTTCTGGAAGCGCTACGGTTCGCTGCTTATTGCCGGCGTGGTCGCCATCGTCGTCGGCACAGGCGCCTTCTCGTTCTATGAATACTGGACGGAAAAACAGGCCTCGCGATCGGGCGACCAGTTCCTGGCCGCGCTCAATCTCGTTCGCGACGGCAAGAATGATGAGGCTCTGAAAGCGCTCGATCAACTGGAAAAAGACGGCTACGGCGCCTATCCGGTGCTTGCCCGGATGCGCGCCGCTGGCGTCCTTGCACAAAAGGGCGATTCAGCCGGGGCCATCGCAGCCTTTGACAAGGTTTCCGCCGACACGTCGATTCCGCAGGCCATTCGTGACCTTGCCAAGCTGCGCGCTGCTTTCATTCTTGTCGACACCGGCTCCTACGATGACGTTGCAAGCCGTGTCGAGGCGCTCTCCTCCGACAGCAATCCAATGCGTCACTCGGCGCGCGAGGCCCTTGGGCTTGCCGCCTGGAAGGCCGGCCGAGGTGCCGATGCAGTCAAGCTGTTCCAGCAGATATCGGATGATCAGGCTGCGCCGTCCAATGTGCGCCAGTTTGCTGAAACCATGCTCGACATGCTGCGCAGCACGGGCGCCGCTCCTGCCGCCAAGGCCGGCTAAAGATAGGAATTTGAGCCGATGAGCTTCACCCTCGCAATTGTCGGCCGTCCGAATGTCGGTAAATCCACGCTGTTCAACCGGCTTGTCGGCCGCAAGATCGCTCTTGTCGACGATTTGCCGGGCGTTACCCGCGACCGCCGTGTTCATGCCGCCAAGCTCTACGACCTCAAATTCGATGTCATAGACACGGCAGGCCTGGAGGAGGTCGACAGCGAATCGCTGGAAGGCCGCATGCGCGCCCAGACGGAAATGGCGATCGGCGAAGCCGACCTCATTCTTTTTCTTGTCGATGCCAAGGCGGGTATCACGCCAATCGATGTGACCTTCGCTGACCTCGTCCGCCGTTCCGGCAAGCCGGTTATCCTGGTCGCCAACAAGGCCGAAGCGCGCGGCGCTGAATCCGGCATGTACGATGCGTGGCAGCTGGGCCTCGGCGAGCCGTGTCCGATCTCCGCGGAGCACGGTCAGGGCTTTCCTGACCTGCGCGATGCGATTGTCGCGACCATGGGCGAAGAGCGCGTATTCCCCGATGAGTATGAGCAGCCAGGCGCTGACGATTCCATCGCTGTCACCATACCGGCGATACCGCGTTCGCAGGACGAGCTTATCGGCGATGATATCGAGGATCCGGACGCAGAGGACGTTCCGACCTATGATTCTTCGAAGCCTTTGCGCATTGCCATTGTCGGCCGCCCGAATGCCGGAAAGTCGACACTGGTCAACACGATGCTGGGTGAAGACCGGCTGTTGACCGGACCCGAGGCAGGGATCACCCGCGATTCCATTTCAGTCGATTGGGAATGGAATGGCCGCAAGATCAAGCTGTTCGATACGGCAGGCCTTCGCCGCAAATCCCGCGTGCAGGGCAAGCTGGAAAAGCTCTCCGTTGGCGATGCGCTGCGCGCCATCCGCTTTGCCGAAGTCGTGATCATCGTGCTTGACGCGACGATCCCCTTCGAGAAGCAGGATCTGCAGATCGCTGATCTGATCATTCGCGAAGGCCGCGCGCCGGTCATCGCCTTCAACAAATGGGACCTTGTCGAAAACCGCCAGATGGTTCTGGCCGATTTGCGCGAAAAGACCGAGCGACTCCTGCCGCAGATCCGTGGCATCCGTGCCGTGCCCATTTCCGGTGAGCGTAACCAGGGTATCGACAAGCTGATGGCCGCGGTTGCATCCACCGATGAGATCTGGAACCGCCGCATTTCCACCGGGCGTCTAAACCGCTGGATGGAAGGGGTAACCACCCATCACCCACCGCCCGCGGTTGCCGGCCGGCGCCTCAAGATCAAGTACATCACGCAGGTCAAGACGCGGCCCCCAGGCTTCGTTATCTCCTGTTCGCGCCCGGAGGCATTTCCGACCTCCTACGTTCGTTACCTTTCCAACGGATTGCGTGAGACATTCGACATGCCCGGCGTTCCGATCCGCCTGGTGCTGCGCACCTCCGACAATCCCTTTGCCGGACGAGCCAAGAAGAAGCGTTGAAGTCCACAGGTTATATGGCTGCCTTCCGTCATCCTGCGATCGCTGCCCCGCATCCAGCGCAATTCCCCGCGCCCGTTAACTCTCCATCAAGGTTAATGCTTCATTTTTGATGGCGGAAGTGTTCGGTTTTGAGTGGGGTATCGGCGTGCGTTTCTCTGAGTTTTTGCGGGCATCGCGTCCCCGACGGACAAATCGAAACTATATGGGTCCGCTGATCATCGGCGCAGCGATCTATCTGTTCTCCCCGACGATTACCGCCTATCAAGACATGGCGAGCCTGCTCTCCGGATCCGAATCCGGGCAAGGGCGCTGGACGTCCTACCTTGAAAAATCGCCGGCGGGATCGATCCAGAAAGCCAACATGTCGTTTGTCGACGAAAAGGCGATCACATCCTCCGTTCCGGCCAGTGGCATAGACGCGCCCGGCATTGGACCCATCGCCATCAACGGGTCGCAGAAATCACCCGATGCAACCCCCGACGAGGAGCGGATCAATCGCGCCGAAAAGCAGGGGCGTATCGTCTCCATCAGCAAGAAGGCGCCGCCGAAGGCGTTCAGCGCCGGTTCGATCCTGCAGCGCTCCAGCATGCTGATCCGCCCGGTTCAAGGCGTCGAGGTTGAGATGGCCTTCGCCAAGCCGAAGATCGCCGGCCAGGAGTTCCAGATCGCGCTCGCGTTCCACAATCGCGCGCCCGACAAGCCCAAGCAGGATTTGCCGCCGATGCTGGCAAGCCTCGTCAATAATAACCAGCCCGATGTGCTGGCGCTTGGCTATGCGCCCGTCGCGCCGGATTATTCCAAGACATCGCCGTTCGACACGATCCTGAACGAACCCAAGCAACCCGGCCGCTTCGTGCCGCAGCTTGGCGCCGGCGACCATTACTGGCTGGCAACGCCATTGCCACCAATCGTATTCACCAAGGAAGAACAGAAATGCCTGGCGACAGGCATTTATTTTGAGGCGCGCAGCGAGAGCGTCAAAGGGCAGGCTGCCGTTGCGCAGGTGATTCTCAATCGCGTTCGCAATCCGGCCTATCCGAAGACCATTTGCGGCGTCGTCTACCAGAACGACGACTGGATCAACCGCTGTCAGTTCTCCTTCGCCTGTGAAGGGCGCAAGCTCAGTGTCACGGAACCCCGAGAATGGAAGACGGCGCAGCAGGTGGCCCAAGCGGTCACATCCGGTCAAATCTTCCTGCCTGAAGTCGGCTCCGCCACGCACTATCACGCGGTCTATGTCCGCCCCAATTGGGCGCATACGATGAAACGCGTCGACAAGATCGGCCAGCACATCTTCTATCGCACCTATGGCGGGGGCTGGATTTGACCAAATTGGATTGAATAAGAAGACGTTGCGGCGCTCCAATGGCGAGGATTCGAACGCGAATTTTCACCAAAGAGGTGAGACATAAAGTCATATTTGCCTAACATATTGAATTTTACCACGAAAATTACCCTTCAGAGTCTCCGCGCAGTGCCTTGACTAGCGCGGATCAGGACAATATGTTGCGCGCGACTTCGAAGCGGGGGTGAAGCCTCGCATTCAGCGTGTAAAGGACATGCCATTGGCCACGGGGAAGCGTCCCGATAAGTCAGGTTCTGTCGGTGACGCGCCGGGTGCAGGGCAGAAGCTGACTTCGGATGAACTGGAGAGCCGTCGCCGCTCTTTGGAGGCAAAGCTTGTCTCGAAGGGCGTAGGACCGAAGGCCAGTTCGCAAGACAAGGGGACGGGAACCGCCTCCGGTGCCGCGCAGGCCATGAAACTGTCTAGCGAGTTTATCGCGGGTGTTCTGGCGGGTGCGGGGTTGGGCTGGTTAGCTGACCGATTTTTGGGTACTTCACCTTGGGGGCTGATAATCCTGCTCCTCCTGGGTTTTTGTGCTGGAACGCTTAATATCCTGCGCTCTGCAGGGCATGTGGCGGAAAACCGTGGCCTGGAGTTTCACAGGGACTCCGATCATGAGAAACCGGAATAGGGCTTCGGCCAAGGTCGCAAGACCGGACCCGCAAGTGCAGACATTACAGACGAGGTTAGAGTGTCCAACGATCCGATTCATCAATTCCATATAAACCAGTGGATTCCCATTCATGTGGGCGGAGTTGATCTATCCTTCACCAACTCGTCGGCCTTCATGGTCGCCACCGTTGGTGTCGCCTCGGCATTTCTCTATCTGACGTCTTCCAATCGCGGCCTCATTCCGACCCGTCTGCAGTCGATTTCCGAAATGGCCTATGAGTTCGTCGCCTCGACCCTGCGCGATTCGGCCGGCAGCGCCGGGATGAAGTTCTTCCCGTTTGTGTTCTCGCTGTTCATGTTCGTGCTGGTCGCCAACATGCTTGGCATGTTCCCGTACTTCTTCACCGTTACGAGCCAGATCATCGTCACGTTCTGCCTTGCGATTCTGGTGATCGGCACGGTTCTCGCTTATGGCTTCGCCAAACACGGCTCCAAGTTCTTTGGGGTCTTCGTGCCATCGGGCGTTCCCAAGCTCCTGCTTTTGCTCGTCGTTCCCATCGAGATCATCTCGTTTCTTTCCCGGCCGATCAGCCTGTCTGTCCGTCTCTTCGCCAACATGCTTGCCGGCCATATCACGCTGAAAGTGTTTGCCGGTTTCGTCGCGTCGCTGAGCGCCCTCGGCGCCCTCGGAATTGGTGGTTCGATCCTTCCGCTCGCCATGACGGTCGCACTGACCGGTCTCGAATTCCTGGTGGCTTTCCTTCAGGCCTACGTGTTCACCGTGCTTACCTGCATGTATCTGAACGACGCAGTGCATCCTGGCGGCCACTAAGAACAACTTCACCGGCGGGTTTCCGCCAAATGCAAAACTATCAATGAGAATTCTATCCAAAGGAGTTTAATATGGATCCGGTAGCAGCAAAGTACATCGGTGCAGGTCTCGCCTGTTTTGGTATGGCCGGAACGGCCCTCGGCCTCGGCAACATTTTCGGCAGCTATCTCTCCGGTGCACTGCGCAACCCTTCAGCAGCTGATGGCCAATTCGGGCGCCTGGTATTCGGCTTCGCCGTTACCGAAGCTTTGGGCATCTTCTCGCTGCTCATCGCACTTCTGCTTCTCTTCGCCGTTTAATTCGAGACAGCGTCAGATACTGGCTGCGCCTCGCGCGGCCAGTACATTTTATGCAGCAAAGTCAATTTGCTGATTTGGGAAACGCCCGAACCCAAGGGGACAACATATGTTTGTGTCTTCGGCTCATGCCGCATCCACAACGGAAACAATCGTCGCTCAGACCGATACTCATGGCGCCGCCGAAACGGTAGCTCCTGGAACAACGCCTGACGCTCATGCCACCGAGACGCATACCGAAACGGGTGCGCATGAGAAGACTGTATTCCCGCCCTTTGATTCCACCCATTTTGCGTCACAGATTCTGTGGCTCGCCCTGACGTTCGCAGCGTTCTACCTGTTCCTGTCGCGCGTGGTGTTGCCACGTATCGGCGGCATCATCGAGACACGCCGTGATCGCATCGCGACTGATCTCGACCATGCAGCCCGCATGAAGCAGGAGTCGGACGATGCACTCGCTGCCTACGAGCAGGAACTGGCCGACGCCAAGAAGCAGGCGGGCAGCATTGCCCAGAAGGCCCAGGACGAAGCCAAGGCCAAGTCCGATGCCGAACAGGCAAAGATCTCAGCCGCGCTTGAGAAGAAATTGAATGAAGCTGAAGCCAGCATCGCCGCCATCAAGGAGAAGGCGATGAAGGAAGTGGGTACGATCGCCGAAGATACAGCGACCGAGATCGTCAAGAAGATCGTTGGTGGAACTGTGGACAAGGCAAGCATTTCCGCGGCCGTCAAAGCCGTGCGGGGCTGAGGAGAACCGAAATGGAATTGGATGCAACATTCTACGCCCTGGTTGGCCTCGTTATCTTCCTCGCACTGATTGTCTATCTCAAGGTGCCGGGTGTCGTCGGCAAATCGCTCGATACCCGCGCTGACCGCATTCGCGACGAGCTCGAAGAAGCACGCCGCCTGCGCGAAGAGGCGCAGTCCCTGCTTGCCGAATATCAGCGCAAACGCAAGGAAGCCGAGAAGGAGGCGACGGAGATCGTCGCGATCGCTCAGCGCGAAGCGCATGGCCTCCTCGAAGAGGCCAAAAAGAAGACCGAGGAATATGTGACCCGCCGCAACAAGCTGGCCGAGCAGAAGATCGCTCAGGCCGAGGTTGAGGCAGTCAACGAGGTTCGCGCATCGGCTGTGGATATCGCTGTCGCTGCGGCAAGCCGCATCCTGGCCGACAAGGTCGATGCCAAGACGTCCGCTGACTTGTTCAAGTCGTCTCTCGGTGAAGTAAAGACCCGCCTCAACTAAAAGCTTGGCGCATCAGCTAAAATAAAAAACCGCCTGACGGCGGTTTTTTATTGAGCTTCCGGCGGTGGCATGGGCGCGGCACCGCCGGAGGGCCAAGGCGGCTCAGTCCGGGGTGGCAACGTGCCAGTCGGTGCTGACACCTTCGCCCGATACATCGCCAGGCTTTTTGTCCTGGACATAGGTGTAAAGCGGCTTGCCGTGATGGGCCCACATCTTGGTGCCGTCAGCACGGGCAACCAGGGTCCAATCGTCGCCATCGGCAATTGCGCCAACTGGCGCGGTGAATGGCAACCAATTGGTGGAGCACGGATTGGTTGTGCACGTGCTGTTGCCGAGGCCGTCCTTGTCAAATGTATAGAGCGTCATACCTTGTGGGGTGGTATAGACCTTGGCTCCGTTGATAACCGATTCCGTTGCAGGGTCCATTGCAAAGGCACCAGCGGTGCTGAGCAGAAGCGCGGAAAGTCCAAGTACAACTTTTTTCATTAAAAATACTCCTTTGTGTTGTTGACGCCGAGCCATTGTTGGTCGGTCGTGGCAGGAACGCAAAGTATTAAAGATGGTTCCGAAGTGATACTCAGCTAATACGTTCACAAATATTTGAGGTTTAATCAATACAACCGGTGGATGTGTGGAAATTTATTGGAATAAAAGTATTGCCCAAGAAATACCGAATAGATTACACCTGTTCGAAGCGAATATGCTCTCGAAGAGAGTGTCGAATTGTAGGTGGTTGAGGAGCAATAATAGCCGTGCTCAGACTTGCCTGTCTTTCAATGGCGAAAAACTGAAGCGATGCAAGCCCACTACGGGGCCATGAATTTCCATGGCATTGCGGTGGAACTCGGTTCCGTATCCGGCATGAGATTCCAGACCATAGAGCGGAAAATACTTGCCGGTCTGGGCCATCATCCTGTCACGCGTGACTTTGGCAAGGATCGATGCCGCAGCAATCGACACGGAACGTTGATCGCCCTTGATGAGGGCTGTGGCCTCGCAAGGCAGGCCCGGCGCTACATCGCGGCCGTCGATCAAGGCATGACCGGGGACAATGGCCAAGCCACAGACGGCGCGGCGCATGGCCTCCAGCGCAGCTCGAAGTATATCGCTTGCGTCTATCGCCGGAGCCGAAATGCTTGCTACGGCGCAGGCGAGGGCGCTGCCGGTGATAAGTTCGAACAGTTCCTCACGGCGTTGTGCTGTAAGCCGCTTCGAATCATCGAGACCGTCCGGGATCTTCTTCGGATTGAGTATTACCGCCGCGGCGACAACCGGACCCGCCAGGGGTCCGCGGCCGGCTTCGTCAATTCCCACCACATGCTGAACGCCACTGCGCATCAGTTTGCGCTCGCTGGCAAAATCCGGTTTGCCAGGTTCGATTGGAAGAAGCAGAGAATCAGAACGCGATCGAGCCATGTTGCGGCGAGACTCGCATTCGTTCTGATTCTCTGCAAGCCCTTAGGTAGCTGATGGGGTAAGCTACCCAAGGTCACATCAGGCCGGATGGGGAATCTGCCTGATGGAATTGTTGTCGGTCAGAAGAGCGATAATTGCTCGCTACCCGGGGTTGCGGCGAAAAGATCGGTGCGCAACCGCCGTTTTGAAAGATTGATGCCAAGGCGTTTGGCGGCGATCTCGAAGCGCCGTCCAATCTGCCAGGCATAGGGTCCTTCCCCGCGCATGCGTTTGCCCCATTCGGCGTCGTAATCCTTGCCGCCGCGCATCGATCTCACCAAGGACAGCACGTGGCGGTAGCGATCCGGATAGTTCCGCAAGAGCCATTCCTTGAATATGGGGCTTACCTCCAATGGCAGGCGCAGCAGCACATAGCCGGCTTCCAGCGCCCCCATGGCGCGGGCGCTGTCGAGAACCCGTTCAACCTCATGATCGTTGAGCCCTGGTATGATTGGCGCGACCATGACGCCAACCGGCACCCCGGCGTCAGACAGGCTGCGAAGCGCTTGCAACCGGCGCGTCGGGGTCGAAGCGCGCGGCTCCATTGTGCGCGCCAGCTTGCCGTCGAGTGTCGTCACCGACAGACAGACCTTGGCGAGACCCTTCTCCGCCATGCGCGCAAGAATATCCTGGTCGCGCATGACCAGCGCGGATTTCGTGACGATGCCAACCGGGTGCTGATGCGCTTCCAGCACCTGCAGTATGTCGCGCATGATGCGCCATTTCTTTTCGATCGGCTGGTAGGGGTCGGTATTCGTGCCTATCGCTATCGTCTTTGCCGTGTAGCCTGGCCTGGAAAGTTCCTTGTCCAGCATCTTCGCGGCATCGGGTTTGGCAAAGAGCTTCGATTCGAAATCGAGCCCGGCAGAAAGGCCCATATAGGTGTGGGTTGGTCTTGCGAAGCAATAGATGCATCCGTGCTCGCAGCCGCGATAGGGATTGATCGACCGGTCGAAGCTGATATCCGGCGAAACGTTGCGCGTAATGATCGTGCGCGGTTTTTCGGTCTGCACCTCAGTCTTGAAAGGAGGAAGATCTTCAATTGTTTCCCAGCCATCGTCGTAGACGTGGCGGCTCTCGGCCTCAAATCGGCCGGATGGATTCATCCCGGCCCCGCGCCCGCGACGGCGCTCACCATCGATGCGAAGGCCGGCTTCCTCGATCAGGGCATTGGCATGCTGTGCACGGCCTTGCCCGAACGCGGCCTTGTCCGCTTGCACTACGATGTTCATCTGTATTCTCCTTGGGACGGGAGCGAAACGAGTCGCTCATCACAGTCGCAACATGAATCTATTCCTATCAAATATCGAGAACAAAGCAAGAACAATATGCGTCGAAAGGAATGATGGAAATTCATTTAATAATACTATATTGGCTCCTGATGATTTCCGTCCTGATTGAAACCCAAAATTCGGATGAACCCTTGGCGAGGACGCTTGGCGGTCTGGTGGGTGGCGCTGTTGAGGGATTGTTGACCGACGTGATCGTCATCGATCATGGGTCGGTGGATCAAACCCATAGGGTCGCCGATCAGGCTGGGTGTATCTTCCTCCAGGATCAGGCGCTGATCGACGGTTTCCGGCGAGCGCGCAGCGAGTGGTTTCTGTTTCTGGAACCCGGTGCGCGCTTGCTCGACGGCTGGATCGAGCCTGTCACGGTGCATGTCGAACGCATGCAGGGGCCTGCCTGCTTCACGCGGTCGCACGCGCATCGCCGGCCGTTTCTGAGCCGCGTGTTTTCTCCGGGAAGTCCGTTGTCGGATGGGCTGTTGATTTCCAAGCGCCAGTCGATGGCGCTGTTCAATCCCGGCAAGAAGGCGGTCGACCTGGCACGGGGCCTCGCAATGAAGCGGCTACGCGCCGAAATCATTCCGGCCGCGCTGAAGTAGTCGCGGGTTCTGAGCCTAGTTACCGCTTCGCTTCAAATGTTCGTTCAGCCGCGGCATGATCTCCACGAAATTGCAGGGCATGTGCCGGTAGTCGAGCTGGTACTGGAGAATATTGTCCCAGGCATCCTTGCAGGCGCCCGGCGATCCCGGAAGCACGAAGACGAAGGTCGCGTTGACAACACCGCCGGTGGCACGAGACTGGATCGTCGACGTTCCAATCTTGTCATAGGAAACGCGATGAAAAACTTCGGAAAAGCCATCCATGCGCTTTTCGAAGATCGGTTCGAGGGCTTCCGGCGTAACATCGCGGCCAGTAAAGCCTGTGCCGCCTGTGGTGATGATCACATCGATCTGCGGATTCCTTGACCATGCAAGGACACGGTCGCGGATCTTCTCGCGATCGTCGGTCACGATCGCACGTTCCGCCAAGGTGTGGCCGGCAGCGAGCAGCCGCTCCGCGAGCGTCGTGCCCGACTTGTCATCCTCCAGCGTGCGCGTGTCCGAGACGGTCAGAACGGCGATCTTGACCGAAATGAACGGGCGGGTCTCGTCAATGCGCGCCAAATTCAACTCCTCCCCTAACGCTGTGCGTGGCAACGATAAACCAGCCAGGATGATGTCGCCGAAGCCATGTTGCTGCAGCTTGCGCTTCGTCGTCGCTGTCATAGATCGCGAAGCAGGTTCCGCCAGAGCCTGACATGCGCGCCAGCCGGGGTGTGGTGTCGTGCAAGGCGCTGACGGTATCGGCGATTGTGGGGATGAGCTTTTGCGTTGCCGAATAGAGATGATTGTCCGTTTGCGCCAGATAGGCACAGACCTCATCAACTGAGTCCAGCGAAGGCAATAGGGGTAGGGGCGGGTTGTCACGCTTCGCCAGTGCTCCGAAGACCTGGGGGGTCGAAATCGACGCGCCATTGTTTGCAAGGACCATCGGCAAATGCGGGAAGTCGGCAATGCACTCGATTTCATCACCGATGCCCCGTGCGATCAGCGCTTGCCCATGGAGGCACATGGGTATGTCGGCGCCCAAGGCAAGGCCGATCCCTGCCAGGTCCTCGCGCTTGATCTCGATGCCCCAGAGGGATGTCAAGGCGCGCAGCGCGGCCGCTGCGTCGCTGGAGCCACCGCCAACGCCCGAGGCTATCGGCAGGTGCTTTTCCAGGTGAATGGCGACCGGGATGGAGCGGCCGGGAAGGGCCCGGCGCAGCGCGTCTCGCGCCTTGAGCACCAGATTGCTTTCATCTCCCGCCAGATCACTCCCATAGGGACCGGACATCTCAAATGAATCAACGGCGGCGGGCCTGACGTTCACCCGGTCGCCAAAGCGGGCAAACACCACGAGACTGTCAATGAGATGGTAGCCATCGCTTCGCTGGCCCGTGACATGCAGCGCAAGATTGATCTTGGCCGGGGCGGTCAGGCTGATAGCGCGATCAAGGCTGTCGAGCATCTCAATCAGTCTTTGCGAACGCGGTATTCGCCCGTCTCCGGGTCCTGGACAAGCGTTCCCTGCGCATGGTTCTGAACTTCTTTTTCCGCTTCGCGTACGCGCTGCGAGACCCGCTGCGCTTCCTTCTTGAACGAGCGGTAGCCGTAATAGGCAGCGGCGCCGACAAGTGCGAAAAAGATCAACTGTGGCATCGCGCCCAAACCTCAAACGACATCAACACAAGTTGACTCTATCACGCGGCGCTCAAATTTGCCAAAACAGTTCAGAGGCCAAATCGTGGCCAAAGCGCACGTTCCTCGGCTGCGCTGACCAGGCCGCCGGCGATGTTCGCCCCGATCGCCTCGATGCTGGTTTCGGCTGACGGCAATTTCCGACCGAACAGGCCGCGCGGCTGCGCGATAAGCCTCAGCTTGGTTTTTGGGCCATATTGCGCAATGAGATAGGAGCGCATGTCGCCGAGACTATCGACCAAGCCAAGCTCGAGGCCTCGCGTTCCGGTCCAGAAGAGCCCAGTGAAGAGGTCAGGATTGTCGCTCAGCTTCTCGCCGCGCCGATCCTTGACGAGACTGATGAAAGTTTCGTGGATCTCAAGCTGTAGCGCTTTCAGATGCTCAACATCTTCCTTGTTCTCGGGCCGGAACGGATCGAGCGTTGCCTTGTTCTTGCCGGCCGTATGCACGCGCCGTTCAACACCGATCTTCCTGATAAGGTCGGTGAAGCCGAAACTTGCAGAAACAACGCCGATCGAGCCGACAATCGAGGAGGGGTCCGCGATGATCTCGTCGCCTGCTACGGCGATCATGTAGCCGCCCGACGCTGCGACGTCCTCGACGAACATATAGACTTTCTTGTTCTTCTCGGTCGCCAGATCACGGATGCGACGGTAGATCAGGCGTGATTGCACCGGCGAACCGCCCGGTGAATTGATGGAAATGGCAACCGCCGGCGCATCTTTGTCCGCGAATGCCTTTTCCAGCACAGATGCGGTCGATGCGAGCGACATGTTCTGCCGGAAAGGACCCCCGCCGGTCGCGATCACGCCGTGCAGCCGAACGACCGGTATCTCCAGGTGATCAGGGCGCCAGCGGTGGGGCAACAATTTCCGGACAAATCTGACCAAGCTGGTCTCCTCTTGAAGCAATGTTGTCTGGACCAACCATGTAAGCCACGCGCCGGAATTCGCAATGGCACGACACTTTAAAAAAGCGATGTCAGTCCGTTGTTGATGGCGTCGGCGCGCTCGGTGAAGCCGTTTCCGGTCTCATGATGCATGATGAGCGCTGGGCTCAACGTCAGGCCCGCACGGCTGCCGCGGGTGCCCTTGATGACAATGCGGATTGCCGCTTCCTGCGGTCTCGGCTGGACGGGAACGATGACCAGGCCGCCGAAGCGCCCCTTGAGCGCATCAAGAAGTTCAGTAATCGAAGTCGGTCTGGCTATGATACCGATCGCACCGCCGGGTCTGACGATGGCGGCGGCCGTCCTGATCCATTGCTCCATCATGCCCTGCGTCATCACATGGGCTTCGGCCTTCACCGGGTCAGGAGTGGAACGGTCGGTGGGCAGGTTGAAGGGTGGATTCATGATGGCAAAATCGAAACTGTTATCCGCGAGGCCGGCTGCATTGCGCGCCTTTCCGGTAAGCGTCACATCCGCCTCGATGACTTCACTGCGACCGGAGAATGCCGCGTTTTCCGGCAGGGCCAGCGACTCGCGTGCAAACGCGGCCATGAATCCTGATCGCTCGATCAAGACGGCACTCGCGCGCTCGCACCGCGCCAGGACCGCCAGACCTGCCGCCCCGGCACCGGCTCCGAGATCGGCGACGCGACCAGAAAATTCATTCTGTACGACACTTGCAAGTATCATCGCGTCAACGCCCGAACGATGACCCTTTGCTGCAGGCTGAAGCAGATAGAACCTGCCGCGGTGAAACGCATCGACCGTATGGGAGGCCTGGTCTGCAAGCATGGTTCAGCTGCGAAGCTCCTGTTCAACACCCGCATCCTTGAGGAGCTGCCGCGCCTCCGTCTCGCGGCTGCTGTCGACCATGATCCGGCGAGCGAGGACACCAAGCGAGCCTTCGAGAATACTCATGTTCGAATCCGCGATAAAGTGCGCGATCCTGGCCTCCTTCAACAGGGATTCCACAAAGGAAATCAGGACCGGATCGTTCGTGCGCATTATTTCAATCATGTCGCTACCGATGTCGAATGAGGCAAAAAGCCTTGCCTCAAAGGATAAGTTTCTGGTCAGGGCCTTATCACGAATTTGTAAGCCTTGCTATTTTTGCGCGCCAATTCGCCGCTTGCGGGTTATACGCTGTCAAAATAAGGTGTCGCCGCATCAGGCCAGAACCGCAGGAGTTTCGTTTTGGGCGTCGTTGTAAGTCTTGACGAGAAGAAAAATGCCACGGGGTCGGTGCAGCCGCTGATCGATTTGACCAAGGCCGACATGGGCCGCGTCAATGAGCTCATCCTGTCGAAGGCCGGGTCCGACGTCGAGATGATTCCGGAAGTTGCAAACCATCTGATCTCGTCCGGCGGCAAGCGTTTGCGCCCAATGATTACCCTCGCCGCGGCCCGCATGTTCGGTTACCAGGGCGACGGCCACGTCAAACTTGCGACCAGTGTCGAATTCATGCACACCGCAACGCTGCTGCACGATGACGTCGTCGATGAGAGCGATTTGCGGCGCGGCAAGAGCACGGCGCGCATGATCTGGGGTAATCAGGCGAGCGTTCTCGTTGGCGATTTTCTGTTGGGTCAGGCATTCAAGATGATGGTCGATGTCGGCTCGTTGGAAGCGCTGGATGTGCTTGCAACGTCGGCATCCGTGATCGCCGAGGGCGAGGTCATGCAGCTTGCGGCCGCGAAGAATCTTGAAACGACCGAGGATGAATACCTTGCGGTAATCAAGGCCAAGACGGCGGCACTGTTTTCGGCTGCCGCTGAAGTCGGGCCGATCATCGCGTCCGCCTCGCGCACCGACCGCCAGGCGCTTCGCTCCTATGGCCTCAATCTCGGGCTTGCTTTCCAGCTTGTCGATGACGCTCTGGATTACGGCGGCAACGCCAAGGACCTTGGCAAGAATACCGGCGATGATTTCCGCGAGGGCAAGATCACCCTGCCGGTTGTCTTGACCTATCGGCGCGGAACCTCCGAAGAGCGGCTTTTCTGGAAGGACGCTTTGGAGAACGGTGCAAATGACGATAAGGGGCTCGAAAAAGCCAAAGGTTTGATGACGCGTTATGGCGCGCTTGGTGATACAATACAGCGCGCTCGCCATTTTGGCGGCATCGCCCGCGACGCGCTGGCTCCGCTGGATCGATCGCCGGAGAAGGATGCGCTTCTCGAAGTCATCGATTTTTGCATCAGCCGGGTCAATTGACGGGTGCTCGTTGGGCACGTTTGCTGGACACCGCGCGTTCAGCATCGCAATCTTTCAACGAAACTTGAGAGAAAACCGTAAAAAGGCCATGGTTGCCCTGAGGATTCGGACGATCATTTCAAGTTGGGACAATGAAGAGGGTTTTGGTTATGCAGCGTAGTAAATTGTTTGGCTCGGTCATGGGCGCAACACTCGCTGCTATGACTTTCGGGGCCGCCGCCGCCGAGGCAGCCACGGGAAATCCGCCTGCCTTGAATTCCGGCACACTCTCCGGCGCTTTTCTCTCCGCGCGGAGCGCCGAACGCAGCAATGATTACTCCAATGCCATTTCTTTCTACCGGCAGGCGCTAACCTTTGATCCAAAGAACTCGGAACTGCGGCAAAGCCTGCTGCTGGTGCTGCTCACCGACGGTCAGTTCAAGCAGGCGCTGCCGATCGCCGACGAACTCAAGTCCGTTCCGGAAATCGAACGGTTCTCGCGCCTCGCACTCGGCATTGATGCCCTCAACCGGAAACAGTACCAGAAGGTCAATACCCTGATGATGCTGTCGCTCCAGTCCGATCTGGACCGGATGATCACCGGGCTCATTTCCGCCTGGGCCAAGGCTGGGGCCGGCAAGCCGAACGAAGCATTGTCCATGATCGACAAGCTCCAGGGTCCGGAAGGTTTTACACTGTTCAAGACCTACAATTCCGCTTTGATCGCCGATATGGCGGGGCAAAAGGACAAGGCGGCAACGTTCTACCAGAGCGCGCTCGACGACAAGGCCAATATGGCGGCCGCACCCGATACCTATGAGCGCCTCATAGAAGCTTTTGCTTCATTCAAGATAAGGAATGGCGACCAAGCCGGCGCGGCAGCCCTGGTCAAAGAGGCATCCGAGATGCTTTCCGGGCGCATGGTCCTTGTGGAATTCGGCAAGCAGATCGCCGACGCCAAGTCCGCCAAGCCATTGATCCAGACACCGCAGCAAGGGGCGGCCGAAGTCCTTTATACGATTGCGACCGCTATTGACCGCAGCGGCGCGGAAGCTTTCTCCAAGCTTTACCTGCAAATGTCACTGCCGCTGCGTCCTGACCATGATGCGACTCTGTTCCAGCTCGGCGATATCAGCGCAAAGCTCGAACAACCCGATAAGGCCATCGAGTATTTTGGCCGGATTCCAGCCGATTCCGCTTATAGCCGCGATGCGCAGATGCAACTCGCAATCAATCTGGCGATCTTGAAGCGCAATGACGAGGCGATCAAGGAACTGAACGAGCTGCTTGCGAGCAATCCGCAGGACATGCGCACCTACCTGGCGATCGGCAGCATCTATTCGCAGGACAAGGACTACCGCAAGGCAGCCGAAACCTACGACAGGGCAGTGGATACGCTCAAGGAACCGAAACGCGAAGATTGGTCGATTTTCTATCAGCGCGGCATCGCGTATGAGAGGCTGAAGGAATGGGACAAGGCCGAGCCGAACTTCCTGAAGGCGCTTGATCTTTATCCTAACCAGCCCCAGGTCCTGAACTATCTCGGCTATTCCTGGATCGACATGAACATGAAGCTGGATCAGGGTCTCGATCTGATCAAGAAAGCTGTCGAAGCTCGGCCGCAGGATGGTTACATCGTCGATTCTCTCGGCTGGGCTTACTATCGCCTTGGCCGCTATGACGAAGCCGTCACCCAACTGGAGCAAGCGGTCAAACTGCGCGCCGAAGACGCAACCATCAATGATCATCTTGGTGACGCCTATTGGCGCGCCGGCCGCAAGCTGGAAGCGACGTTCCAGTGGGCGCATGCCCGCGATTCGAAGCCTGAGCCGGAAGATCTTGTGAAGATCGAGGAGAAGCTGAAAAACGGCCTTCCCGACGACAAGGATCCGGGTGTGGCCAAAAACGGCACCGATGCGCCGAAGCCGCCGGTTGAGCCAGCCCCGACGCCCGCTCCCGACAAGAAGGGCTGATTGTTTCGTTTTGCTTGACCGGTCAGGGTGCACGCCTTAGGACGTGCACTCCAACCCTTCTTGTCAAAAGGCCGTCCGGTGACTTCTCCCTTGCCTGATCACATGCAGCCGACCCGTTCGTTTCAGGGTCTCATTCTGACACTTCATAATTATTGGGCCCAGCATGGCTGCGTCATCCTGCAGCCCTATGACATGGAGGTTGGCGCCGGCACCTTCCATCCGGCGACGACCTTGCGCTCGCTCGGACCAAAGCCGTGGAAGGCAGCCTATGTGCAGCCATCGCGCCGCCCGAAGGATGGGCGCTACGGCGAAAATCCGAACCGGCTCCAGCATTACTACCAGTATCAGGTGATCATGAAGCCATCGCCCGCCAACCTGCAGGAGCTTTATCTCGGCTCGCTGCGCGCGATCGGTCTTGATCCGCTGCTGCACGACATTCGCTTTGTCGAGGATGACTGGGAAAGCCCGACCCTCGGAGCTTGGGGGCTTGGGTGGGAATGCTGGTGCGACGGCATGGAGGTGTCGCAGTTCACTTATTTCCAGCAGGTCTGCGGCATTGAATGCGCCCCGGTTTCCGGAGAACTTACCTACGGTCTCGAACGCCTCGCCATGTATGTGCAGGGCGTCGATAATGTCTATGACCTTAACTTCAACGGGCTCGAAGGCGACGAAAAGATAACCTATGGCGATGTGTTCCTGCAGGCTGAGCAGGAATACTCGCGTCACAATTTCGAATACGCCAATACGGCGGTATTGCTGCGCCATTTCGAGGACGCGGAAGCCGAATGCGAAGCGCTTCTGAAGGCAGGCGCGCCAAAGGAGGGCGACAACAGTACCCTGCACAAGATGGTGCTGCCTGCCTACGACCAGTGCATCAAGGCATCGCACGCATTCAACCTTCTCGATGCGCGCGGCGTTATCTCGGTAAAGGAGCGGCAGAGCTATATCCTCAGGGTCCGCAATCTTGCCCGGCAATGCGGCGAGGCCTTCCTTTTGACGGAAGCCGGTGGTGCGGGACACCCCCAATGAACCGCATGTCCACTTTTAAGGTCGCTTCGTTGAAGCGACACCCCACCCCGGACCTGCGGTCCGACCCTCCCCATCGAGGGGAGGGTAAAGGCGGCAGTGGCGTCCTCACCTCCCCCTTTGATGGGGGAGGTCGCACCGAAGGTGCGGGTGGGGGTGAACACTCGTCGCCAAGGAAAATAGCAATATTCGAATTCTGGAAACCACTTGAGGGCAGGAGTTACTATGCCTGATCTTTTGCTCGAACTCCGCTCGGAAGAGATTCCCGCACGCATGCAGCGCAAGGCTGCTGGCGATCTGAAGAAGCTGGTAACCGATGGCCTGGTCGAGGCGGGTCTGACCTACGAAGCCGCGGGCGACTACTGGACACCGCGCCGACTTACGCTCGACATTCGCGGCCTGACCGCGCGCTCCAAGGATATTCACGAAGATCGCAAGGGCCCAAGCGTCAACGCGCCGGAGCAGGCAATCGCCGGCTTTCTTCGCTCGGCCGGGCTCACCGATATCTCCGAGGCCCACGTCCATACCGATCCGAAGAAGGGCGAATTTTACGTCGCACATCTGACCAGGCCCGGGCGCGCCGCCGAAGCCATCATTGCGGAGTTGATGCCCAAAATCATTCGCGAGTTCCCCTGGCCGAAATCCATGCGCTGGGGCGCTGCATCATCGAAGCCGGGAAGCCTGCGCTGGGTTCGCCCCTTGCAGTCCATCCTTTGCACATTCGGTCCAGAGACCGAGGAGCCGATCATCGTCGATTTCGAGATCGACGGCTTACGTTCCGGCAACGTCACCTATGGCCATCGGTTCCTCAGCGATGGTCAGCCGATCACGGTGCGACGCTTCGACGATTATGTGGCGAAGCTGGAAAAGGCCAAGGTGGTCCTGGATGCTGATCGCCGCAAGGAGATGATCCTTGCCGACGCCCAGAACATTGCTTTCGCCTCCGGGCTCGAACTGGTCGAGGACGAAGGGCTTCTGGAGGAAGTATCGGGCCTTGTCGAGTGGCCCATCGTGCTGATGGGAGAGTTTGAGGAAGAGTTTCTCGCCATTCCGCCGGAAGTCGTGCGGCTGACCATCAAGACCAACCAGAAATGTTTTGTTACCCGCAAACAGGGCGAGCCTGACCGGCTGACCAACAAGTTCATTCTGGTTTCCAATATCGAAGCGGCGGATGGCGGTCGCGAAATCGCCTACGGCAATGGCAAGGTGGTGCGTGCCCGACTTTCCGATGCGCTCTATTTCTGGCACACCGATCAGCACGATCTGCCCGACATGCACACGCTTGCTGCCGCCGCGATCAGGTTCGACCTTGACCTGAAGAAGCCGCTCGACCAGCGCATGGCCCGGCTTGATGCGCTGAATGTGACGTTCCATGCCAAGCTCGGCACCGAAGGTGAGCGCGTTACCCGGATCAGGGCGCTGGCGCGCGAGATCGCGCCGCTTGTTGGTGCCGATCCAGCGCTGGCGCAACGTGCCGCCGTGCTTGCAAAAGCGGATCTTACGACGGAAATCGTCGGCGAGTTTCCGGAATTGCAAGGGGGAATGGGCCGCAAATACGCGCTTCTTCAGAAGGAACATCCCTCGGTCGCTGCCGCCATCGAGGAGCACTACAAGCCTCAAGGGCCTTCCGATTTCGTGCCGAGTGATCCGGTTTCCGTCGCTGTCGCACTCGCCGACAAGCTCGATACGCTTGTCGGCTTCTGGGCAATCGACGAGAAGCCGACAGGCTCCAAGGATCCCTTTGCCCTTAGGCGTGCGGCGCTTGGCGTCATTCGCCTGCTTCTGTCCACCGATTGGCATATCAGGCTGATGCCTGTCTTCCAGGCGGCCTATGGGCAGTTGCGCGAAGACAGCATCGAGCATCGCGTCGAACGGTTCGAAGAGCACCAGGCATCGCAGCAGTCGGGCGACGTGGACGGCGAGGAAGACGTCATCAATGCCGTTGCCGGCTTTGAAAAGCGGGTGCGCGGCGACACGATCCAACAGGCGCAACCGATTCTTCTCGAACTTCTCGGTTTCTTCCATGAGCGACTGAAGGTGCATCTGCGAGACTTGGGCGCGCGTTACGATCTCATCGATGCGGTGCTGACGGAAGGTGCGGACAATCTGTTGCTGATTGCGCGCCGCGTCGAGGCGCTGGTCGTTTTCCTCAACACGGAAGACGGCAAAAACCTTCTGGCCGGCACCAAGCGCGCCGCCAACATCCTGAGCGCCGAAGAGAAAAAGGGAACCGTCGTATCCGATGCCGTCGATCCGGCACTCTTCAGTCTCGACGAGGAAAAGCAACTGTTCGCCGCGGTGAATCAGGCTGAGAGCCAGGCAGCGCAAGCGATTCAAAAGGAAGACTTTTCCGGCGCCATGATCGCGCTTAGCGTGTTGCGCGAACCAGTTGATTCATTCTTTGAGCAAGTGCTGGTTAACGACGAAAATCCCGCTGTTCGGGCAAATCGCCTGGCGCTGCTTTCGCGTATTCGCAACGCAACGAATACCGTCGCGGATTTCTCGAAGATCGTTGGATAACAGCAGGATGGGCGCGTTTGCTGCGCGCCCTCTTACTGAACGCCAGCGCGAAGCGGCGTTTCGGAAACGCTCATCAGGGCCTTTTGCGGCGCCGGCTCGCCGGCAGCAACGAGCTCAGCGGCGCTGGCTGCAATCGGGGAGGTTGCGACGCTTGCGGCCGCTGTCGATGTGGAGCTTGCCGGAACGTCCTTGCCCTGGAGACGCGCCATATATTGGCGGGACCGCTCGCGTCGATCCGCATAGGCCTGAAGGCGCGCGGCCTCCGCAGCGCGTTTTGCCAGGCATGGCGTGCAGATGGGATTGCCGGTGGCATCGAAGCTGTCATAGCCGACATAGGAGATGGAATTCGGCTTTGCGGATCCCTCCACAACTGTGATCGAATCGCCGGCGTAGGCCGACGCCGCGAACAATGTGATGGCGGTTGCAGCAATGATCTGGCGAAGCATGGTGATCGGTCCCCGTTCTCTTATGCCTCACACCTAGCAATGATTTATTTCCAAGCCTTATTCCAGATCGATTCAATTTTAAGCATGACTTCATTCGAGGTGTTCATCAGCCAATACTTGCGATGGGATATCGCCATCGTGTAGGCAAAGCTGGTTATTGGAGAAATGTTTTGGCCCGCATCATGGGAACGGACGAGCAGGCAGTTCTGACGGCAGCCGAGTTGCTCGCCGCAGGCAAGCTCGTGGCCATCCCGACGGAAACGGTCTATGGCCTCGCCGCCGATGCCACCAATGGCGATGCCGTCGCCGGCATTTTCGAAGCCAAGGGCAGGCCGCATTTCAATCCTCTGATCTGTCATGTCTCCGACACCGCCATGGCCGAGCGCTATGCCACCATCGATCCACTTTCGAGACGGTTGATCGCCGCGTTCTGGCCAGGACCCCTTACACTCGTGCTGCCGCTGAAAGCCGGCACCCCCATTCACCCGCTAGTGGCCGCAGGTTTGGAAACCATTGCCTTGCGCATGCCGCGTGGCATAGCGGGCAAGATCATCAGCGCGCTGGACCGGCCGCTGGCAGCACCGAGCGCCAACACCTCCGGCAGGATCAGCGGCACAAGCGCCGGTGCAGTCAACGATGATCTCGGCGAGCGGATCAGCCTGATCCTCGATGCGGGGCCATCCGAGGTCGGGCTTGAATCGACGATCGTGAAGGTCGAGGGTGGCAAAGTATTGATCCTGCGTCCGGGCGGCCTTGCCGCTGAAGACATTGAAGCGGCGCTTGGAGTGACGCTTGGTCGTATGGATCAGCGCGCAGCGATAGAAGCGCCCGGGATGATGGCATCGCACTATGCCCCAGCGGCGAAGATGCGTCTCAACATCCACGAGGTGAGGGCGGGCGAAGCCGTGCTCGCTTTCGGACCTGAACGCGCCAGCGGTGCGGAAAATGCCGTTGGCAATCTCAATCTCAGCCCCTCCGGCAATCTGCGGGAGGCCGCCGCCAATCTTTTCGATTTCATGAAGCGCCTCGACCGTCTTGGCAGTGCGGTCATCGCCGTCGAACCGATTCCCTTCAACGGGCTCGGTGAAGCCATCAATGACCGGCTTGTCCGTGCCGCAGCGCCCCGTGCATCCACAATTGCTGAACTGGACCAGATAAAATGAGCCTCACCCCCGATCTCGCCCAACGCTTTGCTGCCATTGTCGGTGAAGGGAATGCCTTGCGCGATCCGCACGATATTGAGCCCTATCTCATTGAACCGCGTGAGAAGTTCGGCGGCAAGACCTCACTGGTATTGCGTCCTTCCAAAGTCGAAGAGGTATCGGCCATATTGAAACTGGCCACTGAAACGGGGACGCCCATCGTCCCGCAGGGCGGCAATACCGGCCTGGTCGGCGGCCAGATGCCGGATGAGAGCGGTGAGCAGGTCATTCTTTCGCTGTCGCGGCTGAACAGGATCCGCTCGATAGACCCGACGGGAAATCTCGCCATCGTTGAGGCGGGTGTCGTCCTGCAGACGCTGCAGGAGGCCGCCGAGCGCGAAGGCAGGCTCTTCCCGCTCTCGCTCGGTTCGGAAGGGTCGTGCCAGATCGGCGGCAACCTCTCGTCCAATGCCGGGGGAACCGCGGTTCTTGCCTATGGGAATACCCGCGAGCTTTGCCTTGGTGTCGAAGTGGTGCTGCCAACGGGGGAAATTCTCAACGATCTGCGCTATGTGAAAAAGGACAATACCGGCTACGATCTGAAGGACCTTTTTGTCGGCGCGGAAGGAACACTCGGCGTGATCACCGCTGCGGTCATGAAGCTTTTCCCTCTGCCGAGGGGCAAGGGTGTCGCCTATGCCGGTCTTGCCAGTTCTGTTGACGCGCTCAAGCTTTTGTCGATTGCACAAAGCCATGCCGGGCCATCGCTCACCGGCTTCGAACTGATGCCGCGCATCGGCGTCGAGTTTTCGGTCGCCCATACCGATGGCGTGCGTGATCCGCTGCAGGGGGTTCACCAATGGTATGTTCTTCTCGACATTTCCTCCTCGCGCTCGGCGGAGGACGCGCGGGAGACCATCGAGGCAATCCTGACGGAAGCCTATGAAGCCGGGCTCGTCGAAGATGCGACGATTGCGGACAGCACCGCCCAGGAAAAATCCTTCTGGCACATGCGCGAAGCCATGTCGCTTGCGCAAAAGCCGGAAGGCGGGTCGATCAAGCACGATATTTCCGTGCCGGTCGCACGCATTCCGGAATTCATCGCGGAGGCCGATGTGGCGGTGCTCGACCTTATACCGGGTTCACGTATCGTCTGCTTCGGTCACATGGGTGACGGCAACCTTCACTACAACATCTCCCAACCCGTTGGTGCCGACAAGGAAGCCTTTCTGGCGCGCTGGGCGGAAGTCAACAAACGCGTGCATGACATCGTCCGGACCTATAAGGGCTCGATCTCGGCCGAGCACGGCATCGGCCAGCTGAAGCGCAAGGAGCTGTCGGAGACGAAATCGCCGGTAGCGCTCGACCTCATGCGGCGGATCAAGAAATCCTTTGATCCCGCCGGCATCATGAACCCCGGCAAGGTGCTTTAGGCCTTGGAAGGCGGGGTGAAGTCGGTAACATCGACCCGCCCGAAATTAACCTTTCGTTCGCCCGCCTTACCGAAACCTTGGAGCCGGTCGGGTTTCGATAACCATCCTTTTCGATCAGAAACAGTTAACCCAGTTCGTTAAGCGGGATTGGGAAAGTTGGCGCCTATTGTTTCCCCATACGAGACCAGAAAATGGTCCGCTCTACAGGGAAATACCAAAGAGATGACCGGCAAACCGGCTCTCAGGATCGACAGAAGGCGTCACATGAACCACACCGGAGCCAAGCCGGTTTGGGCAGGTCGGGAATTCCGGCTTGACCCATTCCACCTGCCACAAACGGTCACCTATGCCACGCGCGACGACCGGGCCGATATCACCTTCACGCTGCACGAACGCGGCGCCGTGGTAAAGCGGTTGTTGCCGGCAAGCCATTTGCCGGTCTCGCTCGCTTTGCCTGCCTGCGCCTTTCTCGGCGTTACCGCGCGCGCAACGGAAGATGAGTTCGGCGATATCACCGTGACCCTGGAACTCATGCACACCGATGCGCACCTTTCCGTGCCGCTTCTGGTCGCGCATGACCTCAACGACATTGCCGCTGACTGGCGCGCCTGGTCCGCTCTTTTCAAGCTGCCAATGATGCTGGTCGAAGAAGATGGCGTTGCGCGCCAGCTCGAGCAAAGCATTGGGCCGGTTGCGGTATCAGCGCCCAAGGAGCGTCGCCAGGGCCGCGAACCACGACGCCGCCGGCCGCGCTTTCTCGCGCGCCGCAAGATGGGTGATCTCGGCTTGCGCCTGGTCATCGGCGGCGAGGAGATCATTGCTCAGGGTTAGTTCGCTGTAAAGCGTTCTCAGAACATGGGTTTGACGACAGTCCACAACCCGCCGAACACCAGTCCGAGGAAGATCAGCCAGCCGACGACGGTGTTGGATTTGAAGAGGCGCAGGCACTCGGACGGGTTGTCGATGTCGAGTGTCATGATTTGCCGGTACATGTGCGCACCCGCCGCCAGCAAGCCTGCTACGGCCGGCATCGGCACTTCGGCCATGGCAAAGGCCCAGAGGAACAGGGCGAGCGCCCCGCCATAAAGGATCATCAGCGCTTCTCGGGTGCGGCTGCCGAACAGCCGTGCCGTGGAGCGCACGCCGACAAGCGCATCGTCTTCCTTGTCCTGATGCGCGTAGATCGTGTCATAGCCGATGACCCAAAGGATCGATCCGCCATAAAGCAGGACCGGCGGCCAGTCGAGCGACCCGAAATGCGCCGACCAACCCACCAGCGCACCCCACGAAAATGCAAGGCCCAGCACCAGTTGGGGCCAGTTGGTGATACGCTTCATGAAGGGATAGATGGCGACGATCACGAGCGAGCCGACGGCAAGCAGGATCGTGTAGAGATTGAATTGTACGAGGACTGCCAGTCCTACGAGTGCCTGCAGCACGAGAAAGATCTTGGCCTGCTTGCGGGTCACCTGACCGGAGGGGAGCGGGCGGGATCGGGTGCGCGCCACCTTGTTGTCGATGTCCTCGTCGGCAAGGTCGTTGTAGGTGCAGCCTGCACCGCGCATGGCGATGGCCCCGATCAGGAAAAGAATGAGGTGATAGGGCGAAGGCAGGACAGACCAGATCGGGCCGCCGACTTTCGCCCCGGCGCTCGCAGCAAGCGCTGTCGCCCACCAGCACGGCCAGAGCAACAGCCACCAGCCGATGGGTCGATCCCATCGTGCCAGCTGCGCATAGGGCCAAAGCCAACTCGGCAAGGCGCGGTAGACCCAATGGCCCGACGGCGCATCGAAGACGCGGCCGCGGGTTTGCGTCGACTGGATAGTGTCTTTTTCTGGTGTCATGGCCTGACCTTGCAGCGGCGATCTTTGCAGTCAAGCACTATAGACGGTTTTCCGGGCAAATTTGCGCGAGCAAGCTTGACCCTTGGGCGTTCAGGCCATACCGAAACAGCAATTCTTCCAGATCGGAGCGTTGATCGATGAAAGTCCTGCTTATTGGGTCCGGTGGCCGTGAACACGCGCTCGCATGGAAAATCGCTGCGTCCCCGGTGCTGACCAAACTTTACTGCGCGCCCGGCAATCCCGGCATGGCAAGCGTTGCCGAATGCGTCGCACTCGATCCGGCGAACCACGCGGATATCATTGCCTTCTGCAGGGACAAGGCTATCGACTTCGTTGTCGTTGGACCGGAAGCACCCCTGGTTGCCGGGATCGCCGATGATCTGCGCGACGCTGGCATATCGGTCTTCGGCCCCTCGAAGTCCGCTGCGCGGCTCGAGGGTTCCAAAGGGTTCACCAAGGACCTATGCGCACGGTTCAACATCCCGACGGGCGCCTATCAGCGCTTCACCCAGGCTGACGCGGCCAAGGCCTATATCCGCCAGGAGGGTGTGCCGATCGTCGTCAAGGCCGATGGTCTCGCCGCTGGCAAGGGCGTCGTGGTTGCTTTCGAACTGCAAGAAGCGCTCGACGCCGTTGATGCCTGTTTTGCCGGCGCTTTCGGCGGTGCTGGCGCTGAGGTCGTCGTGGAAGAATATCTCGATGGCGAAGAAGCAAGTTTCTTTTGCCTGTGCGACGGCAAGACCGCCATACCTTTCGGCACCGCGCAAGACCACAAGCGCGTTGGCGACGGCGACACCGGGGCCAATACGGGCGGCATGGGCGCCTATTCCCCGGCGCCGGTCATGACGCAGGATATTATCGACCAGACAATGCGCAAATTGATCGAGCCGACCATGCGTGGGATGGCCGAGATCGGCTCTCCGTTCAGCGGGGTCCTGTTTGCCGGCTTGATGATCAATAAGGATGGCCCGCAGCTCATCGAATTCAATACGCGTTTTGGCGACCCGGAAACCCAGGTGCTGATGCTGCGCCTGAAGGATGATGTCCTGCTGCTATTGAAGGCCGCCGCCGATGGCCTGCTCGATCAGGTATCGGTGCGATGGAACGCCGATCCCGCGCTCACCGTGGTCATGGCCGCCAAAGGGTATCCGGCGGCACCTGAAAAGGGCAGCGTCATCAGAGGTCTGGACGTCGCGGCTGAAAGCGACGCCGTTGAAATCTTTCATGCGGGGACAGCTGAAAGAAACGGTGAACTGGTCGCCAATGGCGGGCGGGTCTTGAACGTCACCGCCAGCGGCGGAACCGTGCAGGAAGCCCAGGACGCGGCCTACGCTGCGATTGCAAGAATTGATTGGCCAGAAGGTTTCTATCGCCATGATATTGGTTGGCGGGCGATCGCGCGCGAGAAGGATCATGCCTCATAAGGGCAGAAGGGCAGCGTAGCGCGATACTATCGTGCCATCATCGTTACTGATGGCATCGCGGAAGCAGAAGCTGACCGGCGCGACACGAGGATAGTCGAGGCTCGGCGCCGCCTGTTCGCGAAGGCTGGCCAAAACGCTCTCGACCTTGGCGCGGCGCAGTGCAAGACCGCTTGCCGGCTCGTCGCGTCTTGGATTCAGCCAGATCGACGCTGTCATCGACTTGTCAATGTCTCTCGGAATCGGATCGTGTTTCGCCAGCAATGAATTGACATTGTCCAGAAAACGGGTGGTGGCGGCCGCCAGCATATTGGCCATCTCGCCGAAATGCCGGTAATCGACGAGCGGCGGTTGCGCCGCGGCCATTAGAATGTCATCGGCCGGGGTGGGACGATTGCCTGGTTTTGGAAGGTTGTCGGGCGGAATTGCCGGAACGAGATCACCCAAAGGCCATGCGCGCCGTAGCTGCGACACTGTCATGTCCGCGACATTGACGTCGATATCCCGATTGGTGCCGGAGGGACGATACGGGCAGCGCTGCTTGCTGCAATTGCTCTGCGATGTGAACTGCCAGAGCGCGTAATCTTCCCAGTTGCCCTTGGGGAAATGCGGCGCGATGTCCGCCTCATAGCGCGCATACCATAGCTGCAGGCGCGACAGGATCGGAAACTCGAGCCGGTGATCGGCAATATATTTCGCCGTCGTGCCATTGGTGTAGAGCACCGGGTAACGGCCGACGCGCGACTTGATCTGTTCGGCAAAGATCTGCGCGTCCTGCAGGGACATGAACTTTTCGGGATCATTATCTTCGATGTCGATTGCGATCAGTTCGTCGTCAGTCGGTTCGGCATAATCGATGAAATGATTGGCTTGTTCAACGGGATTACCCGGACGCCCGAGGTGATAGGCGCCCCACTTCAGGCCAAGTGCCTTGGCCAAAATACGCCGCGTCTGATAAAGCTCGCGCGAAACGGCATAGTTGCGCCAGATCCGCTTGCACAATTCCTGCTGCATGGCATCGGCAATGCGCTTGCACTGGTAATTGGCGGGCATGCCATCCGAGCCCTTGTGGATGAAGGCGGCAACCCTCGGGTCCTTGGCGATTTCCACAAGATTGAATGAGTTGTGCTCGAAGCCATCGAGTACGATGGCGCGCTCCTTGTTCGACCAGGGTGTGCTGAACTGGGAGGCTGCTTGTGCCCAGTCGCCGTGAAACAGACCCGCAAGGGCTGCTGCTAGGGCGAATGTGGGCACGCGGATCTTCAAACGGGATTCCCTTCACGTCCAGCGATCGAGCATCTCCATGTTAGCTGATGATGGTCGCAGCATCGCGGTTAATATAAGGTTAGCCACTGCTAATTCGGAAGCAAAATGACGATTTGCCGGTGAATTGGACAGCCGCAAGGGCAAATATCTTACGTTTACGTAAAAATACACTTGCCTTGGCAGCCTCCCCGGTTGCAATGTGCGCTCCGCAACAAGCATCACAGCATGAGGAGACCGTGATCCATGTACCGCGCGCCTGTCGAGGAAATCGCCCACACGCTGAAGATCGCCGGACTGGATGCTGCCATTGAACAAGGCCGCTTTGGCGAGTTATCCGGCGATCTTGTCGCCGCGATCCTGGAAGAAGCCGGCAAGTTCGCTTCGACGCGGGTCGCGCCGCTGCTCGAAGTTGGCGACAAGCACGGCACGCCACTCAAGGATGCCGAAATCACCATGCCGCCCGGCTGGAAGAGCGTCTACGACGAATGGATTGCCAGCGGCTGGAATTCCCTGACCGGCAGGCAAGAATTTGGCGGGCAAGGCCTGCCGACGATGCTGGCGATCGCTACATTCGAGATGTGGAACTCGGGCTCGATGGCATTCGGCATCGGTCCGACCCTCACGCTGGGTGCGATCGAGGCACTGGATGCCCATGCCACCGTGGATCTGAAAAACACCTATTTGCCGAAACTGGTGTCCGGCGAATGGATGGGCACCATGAACCTGACCGAGCCGCAGGCCGGGTCCGATGTCGGCGCCCTTCGGACGAGGGCGGAGCGGGCGGGCGACGGTACCTACCGAATTTTTGGCAGCAAGATATTCATCACTTATGGCGAGCACGACCTGACCGAGAATATTGTCCATCTGGTTCTCGCGCGGCTTCCCGATGCCCCGGCCGGAACAAAGGGCATCTCGCTGTTTCTTGTACCAAAATTTCTCGTCAACGCAGACGGGTCGCTCGGACCGCGCAACGATGTGTTCTGCGGTGGCATAGAACATAAGCTTGGCATTCACGGCTCGCCTACCTGCACCATGATCTATGGCGACGGCTTTGCCAAGGATCGCGACCCCGGCGCCGTTGGCTGGCTGATCGGCGAGGAGAATCGCGGCCTCGCCTGCATGTTCACCATGATGAACAATGCCCGCCTTGCTGTCGGCATCCAGGGCGTCGCCGTGGCCGAGGCTGCCTACCAGAAGGCGCTCGCCTATGCGCAGGAGCGCCGCCAGATGCGTGCTCCCGGCTGGAGCGGCGAGGGGATGAGCCCGATCATCGAACATCCCGATGTGCAACGCAATTTGCTGACAATGAAGGGGTTGACCGGCGCTGCCCGTTCCATCGCTTATGCCTGCGCCCATGCGATGGACATGGCAAAGTCGGGACAGGGCGACGAGGCGCGTCATTGGGCCGACCGGGCCAATTTGCTGACCCCCGTTGCCAAGGCGTTCCCGACCGATATCGGGGTCGATGTCGCCTCCATCGGGGTTCAGATTCACGGCGGCATGGGCTTCATCGAGGAAACCGGCGCGGCCCAGTTGTTGCGCGATTCCCGCATCGCTCCGATCTACGAGGGGACCAACGGTATCCAGGCAATCGATCTCGTCCAGCGCAAACTGCCGCTTGGCGGCGGGGAGCATATCAAGGAATACATCGCGGAACTGCGCGCTGTTGCCGACGCTGTTACCGTCTTGAACAGCAGTGAATTCGGTGAAACGGGAATGCGTCTGCAAGCGGGTCTCGATGATCTCGAACAAGCAAGCCTCTGGCTGCAAAGGGCGCTTGCCAAGGGCGAGATCAGTGAAGCCTTCGCTGGGGCGACGCCTTACCTGCGGCTTTTCGGCCTTGCCGCAGGGGCCGCCTATCTCGCCAAGGGCGCGCTGGAAGACAAGAGCGCCGGGCGTATCGCCCTTGCCCGGTTCTTCGCCGAGAATCTGCTTTCGGAGACCGGCACGTTAGAAGATCGTGTCACCCACGGCGCAGCCAGCGTCCTTGGCGCTCGTGCGGCACTTACGACCTAAGGGAAATGAAAATCATGTCAGATCATATCCAGATCGAGCGTCTGGGCGCTGTGCAGGTCATTCGCATGAACCGCCCGGAGAAGAAGAATGCCCTGACCCGGGCCATGTATGCGGCGATGTCCAAGGCCATCGTCGAGGGGGACGCCGATCCCGAAATCCGGGCGCATGTCTTCTTCGGTGTGCCAGGTGCGTTTTCGTCCGGCAATGATCTGCAGGATTTCATGGCCTTCGCCACCAGCGGCGATCCGGTCAGCGAAGTGATCGAATTCCTCATCGTCCTGGCCAATGCCAGGAAACCGCTGCTGGCGGGTGTCGATGGTCTCGCCATCGGCGTCGGCACGACGCTGAACTTCCATTGCGATTTGACTTTCGCAACGCCGCAATCGTTCTTCAAGACGCCCTTTGTCGATCTTGGGCTGGTGCCTGAGGCGGGGTCGAGCCTGCTCGGACCAGCACAGATGGGCCATCAGCGAGCCTTTGCGTTTCTGGCAATGGGTGATGGATTGAATGCGGTCGAGGCCAGGGAAGCTGGACTCGTCTATAAACTGGTCGAGACAGAAGAACTCGAAGCCACGGTATTGAAGGTGGCGGCGGAGATCGCGGCAAAGCCACCGCAGGCCATGCAAATTGCCCGGGACCTTCTGCGCATGCCCCGGGAGCCTGTCGTTGAACGCATCAACCTTGAGGCACGGCATTTTGCCGAGCGCCTCCAGTCGGAGGAGGCGCGCAACGCCTTGATGGCATTTTTGACACGCAAAAAGGGCTAGCGGCTCAGGGATAAAGCCGCGTCTTGTCCCAATAGCCTTCGGGCGCCTCGCGGCTAAAGACCACCCGGTCGTGCAAGCGGAATGGCCGGTCGTGCCAGAATTCGATTGAGGTTGGTCGAATTCTAAACCCCGACCAATGCGCTGGGCGGGGAATCTCGCCGATTGCATAGCGCGCGGTATATTCGGCCACGGCTTTTTCCAGCGCAAACCGGCTTTCGAGCGGGCGCGACTGTTTTGACGCCCAGGCGCCGATACGGCTACCGCGGGGACGCGTCGCATAGTAAGCGTCCGCCTCTTCATCGCTGACGATTTCCACAGGCCCGCGAACGCGCACCTGGCGACGCAGCGATTTCCAGTGGAAACACATGGCTGCCTTCATCGATCCGAGGATTTCGCGGCCTTTCTGGCTTTCAAAATTAGTATAGAAAACAAAGCCATGGCTATCGAAACCCTTGAGAAGAACCATGCGAACATCCGGCAAGCCATGCTCGTCGACAGTTGCAAGCGCAACTGCGTTCGGATCATTGGGCTCGGTTTTGGTCGCTTCGGCCAGCCATTCTTCGAACAGCGCGAATGGTTCGGATTTCTCCGTGAAGTCATCTGTTATTAACTTCATTTAATCCATAGTCCCATAGTCATTTCGGATTGACCTTGTTAAAGAGGGGTATGTGTTTGGCGTTTCTACCATCTGATAGCAAGAAGTTCAGTGCAAAAAAACCAGTTTGGCGTGGGCCCGTTGGGGGTCTGGTCGTGGGCGTTGCGCTATGCTTGTTACCCGGCTGCGCCATGAACACCCTTGAGAAGGCCGTGCCGGACCAAACGAGCGTTACGGGATCGGTCGCCACCGCACAACCTGTCGACAACAAGGGGTCGTCCGATCAGACGACAGTGCGCAACATCGTCTCGGCGCTCAACTTCACGCAGTGGGGCAGCAAGCCCGTGCCTTGGTCCAATCCTGAAACGGGCAGCCAAGGGACCATAACGGCCATTGCGGAAAAGAAGGATGAGACGGGGCTATGCCGTGAATTCCAGACATCGCGCGAATCATTTGACGGCGTCATGATCTACAAGGGCGAGACCTGCTTGCAAAATGGCGGGCAATGGACGTTGAAATCCTTTGCGCCGATGTAGGCGGATGGAACACTTCCACCATTTATCCGTTTTTTTGCTTCAAATCTCTGGAATTTCTTCCTATTCATGAGCATATAGCTGCGGAATCCCAGGACATCTCGCTTTTGCGAGGAAAGGCAGACACATGCGCGATCCCTATAGCGTGCTGGGCGTCGCCAAGACGGCGAAGCCTGAAGAAATAAAATCGGCGTTCCGCAAGCTCGCCAAAAAGTACCATCCTGACCAGAATCAGGATGATCCGAAGGCGCAGGCAAAATTTTCTGAAATCAATCAGGCTTATGAAATCGTTGGCGACAAGGAACGGCGTGGTCAGTTCGACCGCGGCGAAATCGACGCCGAGGGGAAGCAGCGTGTTCCGCACGGCTTCGAGGGTTTCTCGGGTGGTGGAGGCGGCGATCCTTTCGCCGGATTTGGCGGGGCACGTCATCGTCCGGGCGGTTTCGAATTTCGCAGCAGCACCGCTGGTAACACGGGCTTCGGGGCCGAGGACATTTTAAGCAGCCTGTTCGGCGAGACCGGCGGCATGGGTGGTTTTGGTGGCGGTACGCGCCGCGCTGGACCGCGCAAGGGTACGGATCTGCAAGCGACGATCGACATCAGTCTTGAGCAGGCGGCAGGCGCCGAGAAGGTCGAAGCGATATTTCCCAATGGCAAGCGACTGGCGATCAAACTTCCCGTGCACGTCGAAAATGGCCAAACGATTCGCTTGAAGGGGCAGGGAGAAGAGATCCCCGGTGGTCAGGCGGGTGACGCTTTGGTCACAATCCGGTTCAAACCGCATCCTAAATTCCGCGTCGAGGGCAGGGATATTCATGTCGAACTCCCGGTTTCGTTGCGGGACGCCGTGCTCGGATCGCGGCAGGAGGTGGACACGCTGAACGGACGGGTTGCCGTGAAAATACCGCCGTGGACCAGCTCCGACCGTGTTTTGCGGCTGAAGGGCAAGGGTTTGCCCCGAAAGCCGGATGGGCACGGTGATCTCCTTGTACATGTTCGCATCATGCTGCCGGAAAATGGCGACCCCGCGCTGGAAGCGCTTTTACGGCAATCCGGTCACTGAAAATCCAAAACGACGCTGACAGTGTGCTTGAAGCCCGGCGCGGGCTGTGCGATACCGCACATCAATCATAAGTCTCATGAAGGGTTGGTATATGACCGCCAAAACTGGTTTGATGCAGGGTAAACGGGGCCTCATTATGGGTGTCGCCAACAATCGGTCGATTGCCTGGGGCATTGCCAAGGCAGCTCATGAAGCCGGTGCCGAACTTGCATTCACCTATCAGGGCGATGCGCTGAAGAAGCGCGTCGAGCCGCTGGCACAGGAACTTGGCGCTTTCCTGTGCGGTCATTGCGATGTTTCTGATGCATCGACCATCGATGCCTGCTTCGCGGCGCTGGAGAAGGAGTGGGGCAAGCTCGATTTCGTCGTCCACGCCATCGGCTTTTCCGATAAGGATGAGCTGACCGGTCGCTATGTCGATACGTCCGAAGCCAATTTCTCCAAGACGATGCTCATCTCGGTTTACTCGCTCACAGCCGTTGCCAAGCGGGCCGAAAAACTCATGACCGATGGCGGCTCCATCCTCACGCTGACCTATTACGGCGCCGAGAAGGTCATGCCGAATTACAACGTCATGGGCGTTGCCAAGGCCGCGCTTGAGGCAAGCGTCAAATACCTCGCCGTCGATCTTGGCCCGGACAATATCCGCGTCAACGCCATCTCGGCCGGCCCGATCAAGACACTTGCAGCGTCCGGAATCGGCGATTTCCGCTACATTCTCAAGTGGAACGAGTACAATGCGCCACTGCGCCGTACCGTGACCATCGAGGAAGTCGGCGACGCCGGCCTTTATTTCCTCTCCGATCTGTCACGCTCTGTCACGGGCGAGATACATCACGCTGATAGCGGTTATCATGTTGTTGGCATGAAAGCAGTGGACGCACCGGACATCTCTGTCGTCAAGGATTGAAATTGATCCCGCCTGACACGTTGATCTACTTCTCGCGTCACGGCGAGACTGACTGGAATGCGACGGAACGGATTCAAGGCCAGGAAGACATTGATATCAATGCGCGCGGCCGCGCTCAGGCCGACCGCAACGGCGATTTGATGAAGTCTCTGATCGGCGATGGTGCCGGCTTTGATTTCGTCGCCAGTCCGCTGCGGCGCACCCGCGAAACCATGGAACGCATCCGCACACGCATGGGGGTTGATCCCAAGGCATACCACACCGATCCTCGACTGATGGAAGTGAACTTCGGCGACTGGCAGGGGCTCATGATCGAGGATATAGCAGCCAAGACGCCCGAACTGGTTGGCGAGCGCGCAAGGGACAAGTGGAACTTCGTGCCTCCCGGGCAAACGGCCGAGAGCTATGCGACGCTCGGTCTACGTGTTGCGACCTGGCTGTCAGGGGTAAAGGGTCCCACCGTGTGCGTGACACACGGTGGTTGCCTGCGAACGATTTTTCAGATGATCAATGGGCTGGACGGTCATGATGCGGCCAACCTCGCCATTACCCAGGACCACATTCTGCGCCTGGAACACGGCCGTCTTATCTGGTTGTAAGAATCGGATCGTCCAAGCCTATTCGGACTGCTCTTCGATGTCGGTAATGAAACGTTCCTTGTTGACGACGTCGAACATCAGCGTGACCTTCATGCCCTTCTCGATCACGCTCAAGTCGAACTCACCTGGCAATTTGTAGACCTTGCCGTCGTCGAGTGTGATCGTCGAATTGTCCTCATCGATCTTGGTGATCGTACCTTGCGCATCGTCCGCGAGTGCACCGACCGGGAACAGGGACGCGACAAACATGAATGTTGCTACAAAGAAGCGCATTTTCGAATTCCTCTTTATCATATCGTGGTCGGTCAACGCGCACACTTAGAGCGATCATTTGTGGCAAAACAATTACAACATTGCGGTTCATTTAATGAAAGCAAAAGGGTAGGGCGGATCGATGCGCCTCGTTGCAAGAACGCTGCAAGATTTGCCACGGGCAGGGGCGGCAAACTCCCCACAAATGGGGACTTTACGGAGCGCCATCTTGCCGCTCATGGCCGCTCTCGAAGCGCATTCCCGGTAACGGCTATCGTGTTGCGGAATTCCGCAACAGGAGCCGCCGTGGAACGCAAACCCGAACACAAACTGACCGCCGTGCAGGCGGCATTGCCCGTATTGGACTTCATCGAGCGGCTGATGCTGGCCGAGCAAGGCGGCGCGCGGATTGCCCGATGCGATGTTTCCGCATCTGGTGGAGGAGGGGCCACTGCCAGGTGGCCCCATCACAGGGAACTTTGATTATTGGGGCGTCAGATTTTCCAATTCTTTCAGTCGCTGCATCGCCGCCTGCTGCCTTAACATTCCGTAATTTATCCCTCCCGCGTTCAGCGAGCTACCTTCTTGGAATGGGAATTGATCAAAGTCCGCGAAAAACTCCTTGATTTTGCCTTGGATCGGGACGAGCAGCCAAATGTTCCGAGCAAGGAAGTCTATAGCGCCTCCTCCCTCTTCCATGCCGCGTTCATATGGGTCCATTCGCAGATTAGCTATGAGCGCCCAGCTTGGGACTTCGCGGGTCGCCGTCGCAATGTTGCCGTGGCTGGCGGTGGCAAAACTCAGCTTCCAATCGTTCCATCGTATGGCGTTCAAATTTCCGCCTTGGTCGAAGTAATAAACCGTATCCCTTGGCGGCTGCTTGGCTTCGCCTTTCAATAAAGTTGTAAGGTCATAGCCATCGAGGTGGACCTTGAACGTTTTTGATCCCGCCTGAAATCCCGTCTTCATATTCTCCTTGACGTCGGGAATGCCGGCCGCTGCCGCAAAAGTGGGAAGCCAATCCATCAGCGTAACAATTTCGTTGACCTGCGTGCCGGGCTTAACAACGCCGGGCCAGCGCACCATCATCGGGATGCGAAAGCCGCCTTCCCACGTCGTGCCCTTTTCGCCATGGAATGGTGTCATCGCTCCGTCGGGCCACAAAGCAATCTCTGCGCCGTTGTCGGTGGTGTAAAGAACGATGGTGTCTTCCGTGATGCCGAGATCATCGAGTTGCTGCAGCAACTCTCCCACCATGCCATCGTGCTCGACCATGCCATCGGCATGAATCCCTTTGCCGGTCTTTCCGAGTGATGCTGGCTTCAGGTGAGTAAAAATATGCATCCTGGTGGCGTTGAACCAGACAAAGAATGGCTTATCGGCCTTATGTTGACGATCGATGAAGTCCTTTGCCGCGGACAAAAACTCTTCGTCAATTGTTTCCATATGCTTGGTGTTAAGAGCACCGGTGTCTTCGATCTTGCCATCCGCAAAAGAGTGGATGACGCCGCGCGGACCAAATTTCTTGCGAAATTCCGGATCTTTTGGATAGAAATATCCCTCGGGTTCTTCCTCTGCGTTGAGATGGTAGAGATTTCCGAAGAACTCATCGAAACCGTGATTGGTCGGCAGATGCTCGTCATGATCGCCAAGATGGTTCTTGCCGAACTGACCTGTGGCATACCCTTTCGTCTTCAGCACGTCGGCAATGGTAGGCATCCACTCCTGAATGCCGTGCGGATCGCCCGGCATGCCAATCGTCAGAAGTCCAGTGCGGAAAGGTTCTTGACCTAAAATGAAGGACGCCCGCCCGGCTGTGCAGCTTTGCTGCCCATAGGAATCCGTGAAGATGGCACCTTCGTTGGCAATGCGGTCAATATTGGGAGTGCGATACCCCATAAGACCCATCGTGTAGGCGCTGATCTGGGGAATGCCGATATCGTCGCCAAATATGACGAGGATGTTCGGCTGCTTTCCACTTGGGGAGGCAGATTGCTGTTGTGCTTTGGCTTTGGTCACTGGAGTGCTCGTGGCTATCACCGCGGCGGATGCGAACACTGTGCCCGCAAGCAGAAGGCTTCGGCGACTTATGTCGGTCGTGGTCGCCAGCGGCGTGACGTTTTCGTCCTCATCCATGCTCATCGTCTTCTCCTCTATTGGCTGACTTTTGTGTATTCAAAGAGATTGGCCGATAGTGTTGAGGGAAACGAATGGGGAGAAGTACGTTACGGTTACATATGGAAGATTGTAGGAGCATTTTCCTTAGCAAGGAAAATATGCCGCATTGAAGGCCGGTGCCTACGCGGATGCCGCCAACGTCTGCTGCTTGCCTGACAAGCGCATTGGCTCATTCGAACTTCGCACGGCGGCGGAAATCAATGCTTACCTGCTTGGCAACTTTCCGGCCAATTAACGCGAAGCCCTCGCCAGCGCTAGGGCACATCTTGCCGGTGATCAGGGTGCTTGCGCACCAGCAATCGCTTTCGCCAAGGCGACAGCCATGGTCAGCGCGCATCTTGCCGCGCTGGAATAGCGGTACAAACCCGGACCCATGGCAAGATTTACTTGCGTTTGGCTTGCCACGGCAAATATGCCCATCTCACCGGATCGCAAAGTTTGCTTGTTTTTATTTCCTTTTTGCGTTTGTAAGCGCTCCCATGCGCACGCTATCAAGCGCGTGGCAAAACTATTTCGGTTTGGCAGGGTTTCACAACGAAATCAAAAGCGCTTGAAAACGCGCCCGCCTTGGCCCAATCGGTTCTTGAGGAACCGCACCAGGCCTGCAGTGCTCTCGGAGATTGCGTCGAAACCTTCAATACCTTCACATGTCTCATTGCGTTATCGGTGCGCCCGATTATGTTTTGATGATTACGCAATCCATATGGTCAACCAAATTTCTGGGAGGAGATATTCATGGGATTTAATAGACGCGCTGTCCTCGGACTGACCGTCGGTTCGGTAGTCGCATCAGTATTGCCCGCCGCCGCAGAAGCATTTCCGGATCGTACGATCACACTTGTGGTCCCCTTTGCGGCCGGTGGATCCACCGATCTGGTTGCCCGTCTGGTGGCAGCAAATATGTCGAAAACGCTCGGGCAGCAGGTGATCGTGGAAAACGTTGGGGGTGCCGGCGGCAATCTTGGAGCCAGTCAGGTCGCCAAGGCAGATCCCGATGGCTACACGATTCTCATGGGAACGGTTGCAACCCACGCACTGAATCCACTTATGCTGAAAGCCAAACCCTATGATCCCGTGGCCGATTTTGCGCCGATTTCTCTCTTGGTCCTTGTTCCCAACGTCTTGGTGGTGAACCCGCAACTGCCGGTCAACAATGTGAAGGAACTCATTGAGTTGCTGAAAGCCAATCCGGACAAATATTCTTATGCATCATCGGGCAACGGCACGCCGCTTCATCTGTCTGGAGAACTTTTCAAGAGCATGGCCGGGGTCTCGATGGAACACATTCCATATAAGGGTGCAGGCCCGGCTTTGAATGATTTGCTCGGGAATCAGGTCTCGATCATGTTCGACAACCTGCCGTCCTCCTCGGCGCATTTAAAGGCAAAGTCCCTGAGGGGCCTTGGCGTTACGACGAAGGAGCGGGCTCCTTCATTTCCCGATATGCCTACCATTGCCGAAACCGTGCCAGGTTATGAGACCTATACCTGGAACGCGCTGTTTGCGCCTACCGGAACCCCGCCCGAGGTTGTGGCCCGCCTCAATGAGGCTGCCACTGCTGCGCTGGCCAATCCCGAACTTATTTCGCGTATGAACGACTTCAGTGCCCAAATCGTGGGATCGACACCAGACGCGCTCGCGGCACATGTGAAGGCGGAAATCCAGAAATGGGAGCCTGTCGTCAAAAGCACAGGCGTGACTTTGGATTAGGACAATAACCGCTGCTCCAGGAGCTCATTCGTCGGCGTGGTGATCGCCGACGAAACGGACGGTTTGGCTCGCCGGATCGGCGGCGATAAAGGATTTTCAGCGGCGGGTTTGACCACGGGCGTAAACACTCATAAAACGCCTTCACAAAAGCAGGTACCCCTCATGTCGCACAATACGTTCGGTCATCTTTTCCGTGTCACCACCTGGGGTGAAAGCCATGGCATTGCCCTCGGATGCGTGGTGGATGGCTGTCCCCCGGGCATTGCATTTACCGAAGCCGAAATTCAGACCTATCTCGACAAGCGCAAGCCGGGTCAGTCGAAATACACGACACAGCGGCGCGAGCCGGATCAGGTGCGCGTACTTTCCGGTGTGATGCTGCAGGATGACGGCGTTACCATGATTTCCACCGGCACGCCGATCTCCATGATGATCGAGAATACGGATCAGCGTTCGAAGGATTATGGCGATATTGCCCGCCAATATCGTCCGGGCCATGCCGACTACACCTATGACGTCAAATATGGCATCCGCGACTATCGCGGTGGCGGCCGCTCGTCGGCCCGCGAGACGGCAGCCCGTGTTGCTGCCGGTGCCATCGCGCGCAAGGTCGTGCCGGGCATGATCGTGCGCGGCGCGCTCGTCGGCATGGGCGTGCATTCGATCGATCGCAGCCGCTGGGATTGGGCCGAAGTGGACAACAACCCGTTCTTCACGCCAGACGCGGGTTCCGTCGATATATTCGCTTCCTATCTCGATGGCATCCGCAAGTCGGGTTCGTCCATCGGTGCTGTCATTGAGGTCGTCGCGGATAATGTTCCAGCCGGTCTCGGTGCACCGGTCTACGCCAAGCTCGACCAGGATATCGCCAGTTATCTCATGTCGATCAATGCGGTAAAGGGCGTTGAAATCGGCGACGGCTTCGATTCAGCCAAACTTACCGGCGAAGAGAATGCCGATGAAATGCGCATGGGCAATGACGGCAAGCCGATCTTCCTGTCCAACCACGCCGGCGGTATACTGGGTGGAATTTCCAGTGGCGCGCCGGTGGTTGCACGTTTTGCGGTCAAGCCGACATCGTCCATTCTCACACCGCGCCGCAGCATCGATGCCGATGGCAATCAGGTGGATGTAATGACGAAGGGCAGGCATGACCCCTGCGTCGGCATTCGCGCCGTACCGATCGGCGAAGCGATGGTTGCGTGCGCCATCGCAGATCATTATCTCAGGCATCGCGGCCAGACCGGCCGTATTTAAGGGGACGCTTCCATGGCTTACAATCAAAAACGGGTCGTCGATGCGCTGCGTGCCTTCGAGCGGGGTGAAATCGTTGTCGTTATGGATGATGACGGGCGCGAGAACGAGGGCGACCTGATCGTCGCGGCAGTCCATTGCACGCCGGAAAAGATGGCGTTCATCGTGCGCCACACCTCGGGCATCGTGTGCACGCCAATGCCGCGTGAACACGCGCGCCGACTCAATCTTGCACCGATGGTCGCCGACAATGACGCGCCGCACTCGACGGCGTTCACAGTGACGGTGGACTACAAGCACGGCACGACGACGGGCATCTCTGCCGACGACCGCACCCTCACGGTGCGCAACCTCGCCAATCCCAATGCCGGCGCATCCGATTTTGTCCGGCCGGGCCATATTTTCCCTCTCGTTGCCCGCGAAGGGGGCGTGCTCATGCGTTCGGGCCATACGGAGGCGGCGGTCGATCTGTGCAAGCTCGCCGGGCTCCCGCCCGTCGGCGTCATCTGCGAACTGGTCAATGATGATGGTTCGGTCATGCGCGGGCCCCAAGTGGCAGCCTTTGCCGAAACCAACAATCTGCATCAGGTGACCGTTGCCGATCTCATCGCTTACCGCCAGCGCAAGGAAACCCTGATCGAGCGCATCGGCGAATACGACATCGAGACGTGCGCCGGCAAGGCGAGGGCCATCACCTATGCCCTGCCATGGGAGCCGATGCACCACGCCGCCATCGTCTACGGCGACATTCGCGACGGCGAGGATGTGCCGGTGCGCCTGCAGCGCGAGGACGTGCTCAGCGACGTATTCGGCGCCCGCAACACGCTCGACAGCATCATGAAGCGCATCGCCGAGGAAAAGCGCGGCGTAATCGTCTATCTGCGTGAAGGCTCGGTCGGTGTCGGCCGGGATGATGACCGCAACCGCAGCAATCTCCAGGATCGCGAAGCCCATGCTGAAGCGAAGGTGCGCGAGGAGGAGTGGCGGCAGATCGGGCTTGGCGCGCAAATACTGAAGGATCTGGGAATCACCTCTATCCGCCTGCTGTCATCGCGTGAACGCCACTATGTCGGCCTGGAAGGCTTCGGCATCCAGATCACCAGGACGGATATTATCTAGGTTGTCCGGCAGGTCCGCAGTGCGTGGCCGATAGCCGATAGCCGCCGCACCTCTCCGTCACCCTCGGGTCAAGCCCGAGGATGACGGAGAAGGAGGTGCCGAGAATGCCGGAAAAGGAGTAGCGTGAAGCAGATCGGCAGCTGGCGCGCCAAGCATGTACTCTTGCGAAAACCCGCTCAATTAAGCAAGGAACGGTCTTTGCATTTGCTATAATCTCGCGGGTAAGGCTCATACCAGCGAGGAGACTGCCATGACCGCTCCCCATCCCTCAAAGACCCATATCGGCAATCACGAATTGCATCCGGAAACATTAATGCTCAATTACGGGTATGATCCGGAATTGTCGGAAGGCGCGGTGAAGCCGCCGGTGTTTCTGACCTCTACCTTCGTGTTCAAATCGGCTGAAGAGGGCCGTGACTTTTTCGACTTCGTCTCCGGGAGGCGAGAGCCACCCGCCGGCACAGGCGCGGGTCTCGTCTATTCGCGCTTCAACCATCCAAATAGCGAGATCGTTGAAGACAGGCTTGCTGTCTACGAGCGCACCGAGAGCTGTGCGCTGTTTTCCTCGGGCATGTCGGCAATCGCCACGACCCTGCTTGCCTTCGTGCGTCCGGGCGATGCGATCCTGCATTCGCAGCCGCTCTATGGCGGCACTGAAACCCTGCTGGCCAAGACATTTCTCAATTTGGGCGCGGCCGCCGTTGGTTTTGCCGATGGCGTGAATGAAGCCTCGGTGCAGGCTGCTGCCGAAGACGCCATGAAGCGCGGCCGCGTATCCGTGATTTTGATAGAGACCCCAGCCAATCCGACAAACAGCCTGGTTGACGTGGCGATGATCCGCCGGATCGCCGAAGCAATTGGCGAAAAGCAGGGCCATCGCCCGGTGATCGCCTGCGACAATACTTTGCTCGGCCCCGTATTCCAGCGACCTATCGAGCATGGCGCGGATATTTCGCTTTATTCTCTGACCAAATATGTCGGCGGCCATTCCGATCTAATCGCCGGTGCCGCGCTTGGATCGAAAGCGGTGATGAAACAGGTGAAGGCGCTACGCGGTGCGATCGGCACGCAGCTTGATCCGCACTCCTGCTGGATGCTCGGCCGCTCGCTCGAAACGCTCAGCATCCGTATGGAAAAGGCCAACGATAACGCCCGGGTCGTCGCCGATTTCCTGCGCGAGCACCCAAAGGTCGAGAAAATCCACTATCTGCCCTATCACGATCCAGCTTCGCCGCTGGGCAAGACATTTGCCGCACAGTGCACAGGCGCAGGTTCGACCTTCTCCTTCGATATTCAAGGCGGGCAGCCGGCAGCCTTCAAATTCCTTAATGCGCTGCAGATTTTGAAACTGGCCGTCAGTCTCGGCGGTACGGAATCGCTCGCCAGCCATCCGGCGACGATGACACACTCTGGCGTACCGGTGGATGTGCGCCAACGCATCGGTGTGCTTGATTCGACCATTCGACTGTCCATCGGCATCGAACACCCTGATGATCTCGTCGCCGATGTCGCCCATGCCTTGAGCGCAGCTTAATCTGCGGCGCTCATGGCAAGATTCGTGCTTGTGTCGTCTGCGACGGCCGGTGCAAAGTTGGGCATGATCGGTTCGGTCATGCTCATGCCAATTTGCCGTTGCAGAAAGCCCTCATGGTCACCCGTCTCTATTCGCATCCGATCTACCTCGAGCACCTGACGCCCATGGGCCATCCGGAGCGTCCGGACCGGTTGCGCGCCCTGAACAAGGTCCTCGAAGACAGCGCCTTCGATGCGCTGGATCGTGTCGAATCGCCGATGGGTGACGAAGCGACGATCCTTTATGCGCATCCGGAAACATTCATCGAGCGCGTAAGACGCACGATCCCGGAAGAAGGTCTGACCCGTGTCGATTCCGACACGACCGTCAGCCCCAAGAGTTGGGAGGCTGCATTGACCGCCATCGGTGCAGCGAATGCGGCTGTCGATGATGTGTTCGAGGGGCGTGCCGATAACGTCTTCGTCGCCTCGCGCCCGCCCGGGCATCACGCCGAGCGGAACAAGGCGATGGGCTTCTGTCTCTTCAACAATGCCGCTATTGCCGCGCGCCATGCGCAAAAGGCCCATGGGATAGAGCGGGTGGCGATCGTTGATTGGGATGTGCATCATGGCAACGGGACCCAGGACATTTTCTGGGACGACCCATCGGTGCTTTACTGCTCGACGCATCAGATGCCGCTTTATCCGGGCTCTGGCGCCAAGTCCGAGACTGGTGCAGGCAATATCGTCAATGCACCGCTTGCGCCGATGACGGGCAGCGACCATTTCCGGGAAGCATTCAATACCCGAATTCTGCCGGCGCTTGATACGTTTCAGCCGCAGCTGATCATCATTTCCGCGGGTTTCGACGCCCATCACCGCGATCCGCTGGCGGAAATCAATCTCTTTGAAGACGATTTCGACTGGGCGACCGCCGAGCTCATGGAAAGAGCTGGGAGCTACGCATCAAACCGCCTTGTCAGCCTTCTTGAAGGCGGCTACGACCTCAAGGGGATGTCGCTCTCAGCGGGCGCGCATATCAAACGCTTGATGGAAGGTTGATCATGGCCGACGTACAGAACAATTCCGATATCGCCGACATGAGCTTCGAACAGGCACTCGATCAACTGGAAAAGATCGTTGACGATCTGGAGCGCGGCGATGTGCCGCTGGAACAATCGATCCGCATCTATGAACGCGGCGAAGCGCTGAAGAAGCATTGCGATACCTTGCTGCGCGCCGCCGAGGACAAGGTCGAAAAGATCAGACTCGGGCGCGATGGTCAGCCTGTCGGAACCGAGCCGCTCGACCCGGAGTGACACTTGGCACGCTGTTCAGAACTATTGTGACCCGCTAAGGTTGAGTTCTAGGCCATAAACTCACGAATAGGTTTACGGCCCAACAAGGAGCTGCGTTCATGAGCTTTTTCCCTTGCAAGGATCCGGAACCCGGCGACGTAACGGCGGTCGATGCCATCGAGACCCTGATCATCCCACGCACCAGCGATATCGGCGGACTGGAAGTGCGGCGCGCCTTGCCGAGCGCCCAGCGCCGGCTGGTAGGCCCCTTCATCTTCTTCGACCGGATGGGACCCGCAATCCTGCGGCCAACCAATGCGCTGGACGTGCGTCCGCATCCGCACATTGGCCTGTCGACGGTAACCTACCTCTTCGACGGCAAGATACGCCATCGCGACAGTCTGGGGACCGAAATGGTCATTCGGCCGGGCGACGTCAATCTGATGACGGCGGGTCGGGGCATCGTGCATTCCGAACGCTCACCGGAGGAATTGCGCACTGAGCCCCTGCCGATTTCAGGATTGCAGACGTGGCTGGCGCTACCCGATCATTTGGAAGAGATAGATCCCGCCTTTGCCAATACTGGCGTTGGCGAGTTGCCATACCTGCGCGAAAATGGTGTAGAGGTGCGGGTCGTCATGGGCAATTTTCACGGCGCAAGTTCTTCGGTGAAACAGCACGCCGAAACCCTCTATGTCGATATGCGTCTTGATCCCGGAAAACGCGTCCAGATACCGGGTACTGCAGCGGAAGAGCGTGCCATTTACACGCTCGATGGACCGGTGGAAATTGCGGGAGAAACTTTCCCGGCAGACCGTCTTATAGCTTTCCGCACCGGTGATGAGATCATCATCCATGCACCGCAAGGCGCGCATTTCATGCTGTTCGGCGGCGCAGCACTGCCATCCAAGCGCTATATCTGGTGGAATTTTGTTTCATCATCCAAGGAGCGCATCGAGCAGGCGAAGGAAGAGTGGCGCACCGGACGATTCGATATCGTGCCCGGCGACGCCGAAGAATTCATACCCTTGCCTGAAAATTGACTTGAGAGCGGAGGATTCTCCGCTTCTTGCCGCACAGCTGGAATTGCTCTAGGGAACGACGCCAGCTTTCTGGCAAGAATTGACCTTGGAACTGGAACCTGCACTTTGGCCAAGAATATTGAAACACCGCTGCTTGATCGCGTCCATGTCCCCGCGGATTTGCGCCAATTGCCCGAATCCGACCTGCCGCAATTGGCGCAGGAATTGCGCAGCGAATTGATCGATGCGGTGTCGACCACCGGTGGTCACCTTGGCGCTGGCCTCGGGGTCGTCGAGCTGACCGTTGCGCTGCATCATGTTTTCGATACCCCGCATGACCGGGTCATCTGGGACGTCGGGCATCAGGCCTATCCGCACAAGATCCTGACTGGACGGCGCGATCGGATCCGAACGCTCCGGCAGGAAGGTGGCCTTTCCGGTTTCACCAAGCGCAGCGAAAGCGATTACGACCCTTTCGGCGCCGCTCATTCCTCTACGTCCATATCGGCAGGCCTCGGCATGGCTGTCGCCAGCGATCTTTCCGGCGCGAAGCGCAATGTCATTGCGGTCATCGGCGACGGCGCGATGTCGGCTGGCATGGCCTATGAGGCAATGAACAATGCTGGCGCACTCGATGCGCGTCTCATTGTCATTCTCAACGATAATGACATGTCAATCGCGCCGCCAACCGGGGCAATGAGCGCCTATCTCGCCCGCCTCGTGTCGGGCAGGGCCTATCGCTCGTTTCGCGAGACCGCCAAGCAGCTCGCGAAAAAACTGCCGAAATTCCTGCAGGAAAAGGCGCGGCTCTCGGAAGAATATGCGCGCGGTTTCTGGACCGGCGGTACCATGTTCGAGGAGCTAGGTTTTTACTATGTCGGCCCGATCGACGGCCATAATCTCGACCATCTGCTTCCGGTCCTGAAAAATGTCCGTGACACGATGGATGGGCCGGTGCTGATCCATGTCGTGACTCAGAAGGGTAAGGGCTATGCGCCGGCCGAGGCCGCGGCGGACAAATATCACGGAGTCAACAAGTTTGACGTGATCACCGGCGCGCAGGCGAAGCCGCCGGCCAATGCGCCAAGCTATACCAAGGTCTTTGCCACCAGCCTGATCGAGGAAGCGCGCCACGACGACAGGATCGTTGCGATTACCGCCGCCATGCCTGGCGGAACCGGCCTTGATCTATTCGGCGAGGTCTTTCCCCAACGTACCTTTGATGTTGGCATCGCGGAACAACATGCTGTCACCTTCGCCGCCGGCATGGCGAGCGAAGGCTTCAAGCCGTTCGCGGCAATCTATTCGACGTTCCTGCAGCGCGGCTTCGATCAAGTTGTGCATGACGTCTCGCTGCAGAACCTGCCTGTGCGTTTTCCGATTGACCGGGCAGGGCTGGTCGGTGCGGACGGGGCGACCCATGCCGGCTCATTTGATACCGGTTTCCTAGCCGCGCTGCCCGGCTTCGTCGTCATGGCGGCATCGGACGAGGCGGAACTGCGCCACATGGTTCGCACTGCCGCCGAATATGACGAAGGTCCAATCTCTTTCCGCTACCCGCGGGGGGACGGCGTTGGCGTCGATCTGCCGGAGCGCGGCCAAATTCTTCAGATCGGCAAGGGACGCGTCGTTCGTGAGGGTTCGAAGATCGCGCTTCTGGCGTTCGGCACGCGGCTGCACGAATGTCTTGCCGCCGCAGACGAGCTCGACGCCGCTGGCCTTCCCACGACGGTTGCTGATGCCCGATTTGCCAAGCCGCTTGACGAGGACCTTGTGCGCCGCCTCGCACGCGAACACGAAGTGCTCATAACCGTGGAGGAGGGCGCTGTCGGCGGGTTTGCCTCGCATGTGCTTCATTTCCTCAGCCGCGACGGGCTGCTCGACCAGGGCCTTCGCGTCCGCGCCTTGACCTTGCCCGACGCCTATCTGGACCATGCCAAGCCGGAAGCCATGTATGCGCGCGCCGGACTGGATGCGGCTGGAATTGTACAGGCGGTCTTCGGTGCGCTCGGCCGCGACCATCTGGTTGCGCCTGCCCGCGCGTGACGACCCGGCTCGATCAGCTTCTGGTTGAAAAGGGCCTGTTTGCCACCCGGTCGCGGGCACGCGATGCGATCGTGCGCGGGACTGTTCAGGTCAATGGAACTGTTGCCACCAAGCCGGGTGCAGCGATTGCAGAATCAGCTGCCATCAATGTCGACGACCCTGCGAGTACCTATTTTTCGCGTGCTGCCCTCAAACTCATTGCCGGTCTCGACCATTTCGAGATTCCCGTCGCAGGCCGCACCGCCCTCGATATTGGTGCCTCCACCGGCGGGTTCACCCAGGTTCTGCTGGGTCGGGGTGCTGATCACGTGGTTGCCGTCGATGTCGGGCACGACCAGTTGCATCAGTCCTTGCGGAGCAATACCCGCGTCACCAACCTTGAGACGCTGAATGCACGCAGTTTGACCCGCGATCATCTCCTAGGTCGCAAGATCGACCTTGTCGTCTCGGACGTCAGCTTCATATCGCTGAAACTTGCCCTGCCGCCAGCTCTTGATCTTGCCGAGCCGGGCGCCCACTGCGTGTTGCTGGTCAAGCCGCAATTCGAAGCCGGCCGCGAGGCCATCGGCAAGGGTGGCATCTTGCGCGATCTGATGGATGGTGAACGCGTGGCAAATGATCTAAGGAACTGGCTGGATGGATTGCCGGGCTGGAAAGCGCTTGGGCTAAGCCCTTCGCCCATAGAGGGCGGTGATGGCAATCGCGAATTTCTGCTGGCCGGATTGAAAAGAAGAGATTGATGAGTACGCGCGTGACGATCGAACGAATGGGCGCCGGTGGCGACGGTATCGCCGCAACGCCCAGCGGAATTGCCTACGTGCCTTTTACGCTCCCCCGTGAAGTCGCCAACGTCGCCTTGGAGCATAATCGCGCCACGCTCATGGCTTTGCTTGAGCCTTCGCCCGAGCGCATCGACCCCGCCTGCCGTCATTTCGAGGAATGCGGCGGCTGTGCCTTGCAACACTGGCAGGGCGAACCATACCGGCAGTGGAAGCGCTCGCTGGTCGAAGATGCGCTGAAAAGCAGGGGGCTCGTCTTCGAACTCGAACCGCTTGTGCCCTGCGCGCCGCATACGCGGCGCCGCGCGGTGTTTGCTGTGCGCACAAGCGATCACGGCGCGGTGCTCGGCTTCAACCGGCATTTGAGCCACGAACTGATCGATATCGCCGAGTGTCCTGTAACGGTTCCAGAGATTGTCGCGCGGCTCGACGATCTGCGCGATCTTGTTGCGGTGGTCGGCGGCGGCATGAAACCGTTCCGGTTGACGGTGACGACAACAGCCTCCGGGCTCGATATCATGGTGTCGGGGTGTCAGGCCCCCGATGCCGCCAAGCGCCAGGCGCTGACGGCACTCGTCCTCAAGAAAGATTTCGCGCGGCTGAGCTTTGAAGGGGAGATCATCGTCGAACCCCGCAAGCCCATTATCCATTTTGGCAAGGTGCCGGTATTCCTGCCGCCAGGTGGCTTCCTCCAGGCCACCGCCGATGCGGAAGCAGCGATGTCGGCACTGGTGACGACCCATCTCGGCAGGGCCAAGAAAGCGATCGACCTTTTCTGCGGTTCCGGCACATTTGCGCTGCGCATGGCGGAGAAGTCGGCGGTTCATGCGGTGGAGGGTGATCAGGCGGCAGTTGCTGCACTCGACCGCAGCGTCCGCCACGTGCAAGGCCTGAAACCGGTGACGGTCGAACGCCGCGACCTCTTCCGCCGCCCATTTTTGACGAGGGAGCTCACCCATTTCAGTGGTCTGGTGTTCGATCCGCCGCGCGCCGGCGCCGAGGCGCAGGCAATCGAGATTGCCAAATCCGCCGTGCCGAAAGTGGCCGCGGTATCCTGCAATCCGGTCACGCTGGCCCGGGATCTCAGCCTATTGGTCAAGGGCGGCTACAGAATCGACCGTGTCGTGCCGATCGACCAGTTTCTCTGGTCGTCACACGTGGAAGCGGTGGCCTTGCTCAGCAAGCGCTGATTCCGCACCGATGCAGAATGATTCAGACAGCCGTTCCGCCCACCGTCATCTGGTCCATGCGCAGATGCGGCTGGCCAACGCCGACGGGCACCGACTGGCCGGCTTTGCCGCACATTCCGATGCCCGTATCGAGCTGCAGGTCATTGCCGATCATCGATATGCGCTGCATGGCATCGGGTCCATTGCCGATGAGCATGGCGCCCTTGACCGGTGCGCCGACCTTGCCGTTCTCGATCATATAGGCCTCGGTGCAACCGAAGACGAATTTTCCCGAGGTGATGTCGACCTGTCCGCCACCGAATGAAACCGCATAGATGCCCTTCTTGACGGAAGCGATGATCTCCTCGGGCGACTTGTCGCCCCCAAGCATGTAGGTGTTGGTCATGCGCGGCATCGGCACATGCGCATAGGATTCGCGCCGCCCATTGCCTGTCGGTTCCATGCCCATCAATCGGGCATTCTGCCGGTCCTGCATGTATCCGACGAGAATCCCGTCTTCGATCAGCACGGTCTTGTTGGTCGGCATGCCTTCGTCATCGACGGTGAGCGAGCCACGCCGCTCGGCAATCGTGCCGTCGTCGACAACCGTGACGCCCTTCGATGCCACTTTCTGGCCAAGCAGGCCGGCAAAGGCCGACGTCTTCTTGCGGTTGAAATCGCCTTCGAGCCCATGTCCGACCGCCTCGTGCAGCATGACGCCAGGCCAGCCGTTGGAGAGGACGACATCCATGGTGCCCGCCGGCGCCGGAATGGCTTCGAGATTGACCAGCGCCTGACGCAGTGCTTCATCGGCTGCGTATTGCCACTTGTCGGTCGCAATGAACTCGCCGAATCCCTTGCGTCCGCCCGTGCCATACGAGCCGCTTTCCTGGCGGTCGCCATCGCCCGCAACGACACTGATGTTGAGCCGTACCATGGGGCGGACGTCGCGGACGAAATGGCCGTCCGCACGCAGGATTTCCACCTGCTGCCACGAAGCCGCGAGCGACACCGAGACCTGCCGCACCTTGGGGTCCTTGCCGCGCAGATAGGCGTCGATTTCCTGAAGAAGCTTCACCTTCGCCTCGAATGTCGGCGAGCCTAAAGGGTTCTCGTCGCTGTAAAGGCTGCGATTCGTCCCGGGTGGCGGCGCCGTGTAGGTTCCGGAATAGCCGGTTCGAATCGCGGAGGCGGCGTCGGCGGCGCGCTTGAGCGCTCCGAGCGACAGCTCGCCGGCATGGGCATAACCGACGCCTTCACCAGCAACGGCGCGCAGGCCAAAGCCCTGATCCTGGTTGAACGAGCCGTTCTTCAGCCGGCCATTATCAAACACAAGGCCTTCCGATTCGCGGTACTCCATGAACAACTCGCCGTCATCGGCTCCCTCAAGGCTATGCTTGACGGTTTCAAGGATTTTTTCGCGCGGCGCGTCAAAACTGTCGATAAGGCTCTTCATAACAAAACATCCGGTTCAAATTGCATGAACCGGATGTAGGCCTTCGGTGGGCTAACGACAACATTAATGTTGCGTAACGGTCAGGGGAGGGCGTCGAAGCCTTCGCCAAATCCATTGAGTTCGACAGGAATGCCGATGCCTTCCTCCGGCGTCTGGAAGACGATGAAGGTTGCGGCCTTGCCGGTCTTGAGCGTTTGGACCAGTTGGTCTTCGAGAATGACTTCGGCATAGCAGCCGTCTTCGAAGCAACGTACAAAATAGGCGCGGCCGATGTCCTTGCCATCGACGTTAAGGCCAAGGCCGTTGGGCAAAAGCACGCCCAGAGGCGCGAGGACGCGCAGGATCTTGGCCTTGTTGTCCGCGGTTTTCAGCACGACAACCGAAAGTCCCATTTCGGGACGATCCGCTGCGACCACGTTCTGGATCAATGCGCATTGTTCTGACTTAGCGCCTGCAGGCGTGTCGCAAAGGATCGACCATGCTCCATGGGTGGATTTGACCGTGCCGCTCTGCTGTGCTGCCATGGCAGCACCTGCAAAAACGGTCAATAACAGTGTAAGCAGGCCAAGGGCAGTGCTACGTAGCGTGAAAGAGGACATAGAGGCTCCAAAACGAATCATCCAGACGTTAAACCTCCACGTCCCGGATGAAAAGAATACCGCTCCAATACTCCCCAGCATACAGCGGCCTGCAATGTGTCGTGTAGTGCAAAAATGGCCGGATTGTGTGCCGAGTGTCGGCTTGTGCAGCAAAATCGCTGCGAATGAGAAAAAACACGCGTCTTTCTATGGAGCGGTGGCCGCATAGTACGAAGCTGCGCGCAAAAATGCCGCATGAGATCACGTTCGCCTTCCTTGCGATGTAAGCTAATGTGTGGTTTGAACGCGGCATATATCCGGGCCTGGTCTGCGCCCGGTCTTAACGTATGGAATCAAAGCTTCATTCGGGAGATTTCTAGGTGAAGAAGAATATTGTCACGTTGATGGGTGTCCTGAGTGGCCTGTTGAGTGCTGGGACTGCCTTTGCGGCGCAGCCGGAGCCTTGGCAGATGACGTTCCAGCCTGCTGCTTCCGCTATCATGGAGCAGATCGTCTGGTTTGAACGCTACACATTGTGGTTCATCATACCGATTACGCTGTTCGTCATGGTGCTTCTGGCCTGGGTCATGTTCCGCTACCGTGCGAGCGCCAATCCGGTGCCTTCGAAGACCAGCCACAATACGGCGGTGGAAATCGTCTGGACGGTCGGTCCTGTCGTCATCCTCCTCTTTCTGGCAATTCCGTCCTTCCAGCTCCTGACGGCGCAATATTCTCCCGAAGAACCCAAGATGACCATCAAGGCCACCGGCTATCAGTGGTATTGGGGCTATGAATATCAGGTTGGCGATGCCCCGGTTTCGTTCGATTCGGTGCTTCTGAAAGATGCTGATCGCGCCGGACTCGGCAAGGAAGACCGCAAGGCCTATCCGCGCTTGCTGGCAGTGGACAACGAAATGGTCGTGCCCGTGAACACCACGGTTCGCCTGCTCGTTACCGGCGCAGACGTGATCCATTCCTTCTCGATGCCCGCATTTGGCGTGAAGATGGATGCCGTCACCGGCCGCAGCAACGAGACCTGGTTCAAGGCCGACAAGGAAGGCATGTATTACGGCCAGTGCTCGCAGATTTGCGGCAAGGACCATGCCTTCATGCCGATCGCCATTCATGTGGTCTCGCAGGCTCAGTATGACACGTGGTTCGCCGCAGCCGGCAAGGATCTTCCCGGCGCTTACAAGGCGTTGACCGCAAAAATTGACACAGACAAGAACATTAACGTCGCCGGCAACTGAGCTGGTTGACGTGAATTATTGAGGAACGGGAGCACTTTGATGGCAGGTTCTGCAGCTCACGAAGCCCATGACGCGCACAAGCCGACAGGCTGGACGCGGTGGGTTTATTCGACCAACCACAAGGATATCGGTACGCTGTACCTGATCTTCGCTATCGTGGCCGGTATCATTGGCGGTTCTCTTTCGATCGCCATGCGCGCCGAGCTGCAGCAGCCCGGCATCCAGATTTTCCATGGCCTTGCGTCCATGGTCTACGGCTACGAGGGCGATGCCGCCATCGATGCCGGCAAGCAGATGTATAACGTGTTCTCCACCGCGCACGGCCTCATCATGATCTTCTTCATGGTCATGCCAGCGCTGATTGGTGGTTTTGCCAACTGGATGGTGCCGATCATGATCGGCGCGCCGGACATGGCGTTTCCGCGCATGAACAATATTTCGTTCTGGCTGCTCCCGCCTGCGCTGCTCCTGCTCATCCTGTCGATGTTTGTTCCAGGTCCTGCCGGCGGCTTCGGCACAGGCGGCGGCTGGACGATCTATCCGCCATACTCGACCACGGGCCAGCCCGGCCCCGCAATGGATTTTGCCATCCTGGCGCTCCACATTGCCGGTGCCTCGTCGATCCTCGGTGCGATCAACTTCATCACCACGATCTTCAACATGCGCGCGCCTGGCATGACGCTGCACAAGATGCCGCTCTTCGCCTGGTCCGTCCTGATCACCGCGTTCCTGCTGCTCCTGGCTCTGCCGGTTCTGGCTGGCGGCATCACCATGCTTCTGACCGATCGCAACTTCGGAACGACCTTCTTCTCGCCCGAAGGCGGCGGTGATCCGCTCCTGTTCCAGCACCTGTTCTGGTTCTTCGGTCACCCTGAAGTGTACATCATGATCCTGCCGGCCTTCGGCATCATCAGCCACATCGTCTCGACCTTCTCCAAGAAGCCCATCTTCGGCTATCTCGGCATGGCCTATGCCATGGTTGCCATCGGCGTGGTCGGGTTCATCGTGTGGGCTCACCACATGTATACCGTGGGTCTGTCATTGGACACGCAGCGCTATTTCGTCTTCGCGACGATGGTGATTGCCGTGCCGACGGGCGTGAAGATCTTCTCGTGGATCGCGACCATGTGGGGCGGTTCCATCGAGTTCAAGCCGCCAATGATCTGGGCGATCGGCTTCATCTTTCTGTTTACGGTCGGTGGTGTAACGGGCGTTCAGCTCGCCAATGCCGGCCTCGACCGTGCGATGCATGACACCTACTACGTAATCGCACACTTCCATTACGTGTTGTCGCTCGGCGCCGTATTCGGGATCTTTGCCGGCTGGTACTACTGGTTCCCCAAGATGACCGGCTACATGTACAACCATGCGATTGCCAACACGCACTTCTGGGTGATGTTCGTCGGCGTCAATCTGGTGTTCTTCCCGCAGCACTTCCTCGGTCTCGCCGGGATGCCGCGCCGCTACATCGATTATCCGGATGCATTTGCCGGCTGGAACGAGGTTTCCTCTATCGGCTCCTATATCTCGGGTGTTGCCGTGCTGATCTTCCTGTTCGGCGTCTTCGAAGCTTTCTCCAAGAAGCGCGAAGCCGGTGCAAATCCATGGGGCGTTGGTGCCACGACGCTCGAATGGCAGCTGTCGTCGCCGCCGCCGTTCCATCAGTGGGAACAGCTCCCGCGCATCAAGTAACAAACATGATGTCCGGACCGTTGAGACCAAGGGTCCGGACATCTGCTACGAAGCAAATACCGCCTGTTAACGACAAGATTGAACGAATGGCATTGGTTGAGAAAAACGTGAGCCTGGGTACCGACATTGGCCTCTCCGAAGCCAATGCGTCGGATTATATTGCCCTGCTCAAGCCGCGCGTGATGTCGCTCGTCGTGTTCACCGGGCTTGTAGGGCTGCTTGCGGCCCCCGGAGAGGTCAATCCCGTATTGGCGGCGATCGGTATCCTGTGCATTGCGGTTGGGGCAGGGGCATCGGGCGCGCTCAACATGTGGTACGACGCCGATATCGACGCGGTCATGAAGCGCACGGCCAGGCGGCCGATCCCGTCGGGGCGCGTTTCGCGCGAGCAGGCCTTGACCTTCGGCCTGCTGCTTTCGGCTTTTTCAGTGGTGACGCTCGGGCTGTTCGTCAATCTTCTGTCGGCCTTCCTCCTTGCCTTCACCATCTTCTTCTATGCCGTCATCTATACGATGTGGCTGAAGCGCTCGACGCCGCAGAACATCGTCATTGGAGGGGCCGCAGGTTCGTTCCCGCCGATGATTGGCTGGGCCGTCGTCACCAATTCGATCAGTATGGAAAGCCTAGTCCTTTTCATGATCATCTTCCTGTGGACGCCGCCGCATTTCTGGGCGCTGTCGCTGTTCATGTCGGATGACTATGAGAAGGCCAAGATCCCGATGATGCCCAATGTCATGGGCGCGGCGTCGACGAAATTCCAGATCTTCCTTTATACGCTCCTCGTCGCCCCTGTCGCCGTCCTGCCCTGGATCATGGGCTTTGCCGGTCCGGTCTACGGTGTGTTCTCAATGGCGATGGGCCTTGCCTTCCTTGGCTACGCCCGGGTTGTGTGGCGGGCGCCGGTCGGCAAGGAAATGATAAAGCCGGCCAAGAAGATGTTCGCCTTCTCGATCATCTATCTCTTCGGCCTTTACGCCGTACTTCTTGGCGAAATTCTCGTGCGCAAAGCACTCTTACTGGCAGGTGCCTGACATGAGCAATGATCGTGTAACCCTCACTGACAAGCAGAAGAAAGCCCAGCGCAGCCGCTCGATTGCGCTCGCCTTGGCCTTGGCCGCTTTCGTTATCATCGTCTATGTCGGCACGTGGGCCAAGCTTGGCGCAAACGTTCTCATCCGGCCAATGTAACAGGCGGCAAGATGGAAGAGGAAAGCAAACAGAGCACCAATGTCACTGCCGCGCCGAAGCGCAAGGTTTCGGATCGCACCATTGCGATCTCATGCCTCGCATTCTTCTTCGGCATGGTCGGCATGGCGTTTGCGGCAGTGCCGCTCTATGCGATGTTCTGTCAAGTCACCGGTTATGGCGGCACGACCCAGCGGGTCGAACAGATGTCCGATACCATCCTCGACAAGAAGATCGCGGTGCGTTTCGATGCCAACACGTCGGGCGGTTTGCCGTGGAAATTCGAACCGGTGCAGCGCGAAGTGTCGATGAACATCGGCGAGACCAAGCTGATCAAGTACGAGGCGAGGAATTTCGCCGATAAGCCGACCGCGGGCCGTGCATCCTTCAATGTCACGCCTCAGGCGGCTGGTGCCTATTTCAACAAGGTTGAATGCTTCTGCTTCACCGATACGGTGCTGAAGCCGGGCGAAGATCTTGAAATGCCGGTCGTTTTCTTCGTTGATCCGGATATCGTCAACGCGCCTGAATTGAAGGGCGTCAATACAATCACCCTGTCCTACACGTTCTTTCCGATCGCGATGCCAGCCCCAGTGGCTGCCAATGCGGATGTAAAGAAGGCGTCTGGACAGCTTTGAGCTTGCACTGGCTTATCGCCAGTGTCCAACAGATGAACAGAACTTGCGGGGGTTAAAATGGCCGAAGCACATCAGAAGAACCACGACTATCACATCATTGATCCCAGTCCCTGGCCGTTCCTCGGTTCGGTTGGCGCCTTTGTGCTTGCCATCGGCGGGATCGCCTTCATGCGCTATCACAGTGGTGGCGAACTTGTGCTGTTCAGGGCCAACCTCACCAGCCCGTGGATTTTCCTGATTGGTATCGTGATCATCCTCTATACGATGTATGGCTGGTGGTCGGATACAATCAAGGAAAGCAAGGAAGGCCACCACACGCGGGTTGTTTCGCTGCATCTGCGCTATGGCATGATCATGTTCATCGCCTCGGAGGTGATGTTCTTTGTCGCCTGGTTCTGGGCCTTCTTCGATGCAAGCCTGTTCCCTGGTGAAGCGCAGCAGGTTGCCCGTACCGCATTTACCGGTGGTGTATGGCCGCCCAAGGGCATTGAAGTTATCGATGCGCTGCACTTGCCGCTCTATAACACTGTTATCCTGCTGCTTTCGGGCACCACGGTCACCTGGGCGCACCATGCCCTGCTGCACAATGACCGCAAGGGTCTCGTTACCGGCCTTACCCTCACCGTTCTGCTCGGCGTGCTCTTCACATCCGTGCAGGCTTACGAGTATGTGCATGCACCGTTCGCGTTCAAGGATTCGATCTATGGCGCGACCTTCTTCATGGCGACGGGCTTCCATGGTTTCCACGTCATCATCGGCACGATCTTCCTGGCCGTCTGCCTGCTCCGTTCTATCCGTGGCGACTTCACCCCGAAAAAGCATTTCGGTTTCGAAGCGGCCGCCTGGTACTGGCACTTCGTGGACGTTGTCTGGCTGTTCTTGTTCTTCTCGATCTACGTATGGGCCTCGTGGGGCGCTGCAATAGCGGTCGAATAAGCAGGCGCAATAAAATTCTTGAGGGCGGTTGTGGAGACACAGCCGCCCTCATCTTTTCGGTTGTCGCTAAAGGTCAAGTCGGCTGGGTGCTTCAACTTATCGACTGGACAGACGGACGCATTGCCGTCAGTAATCGCGGCATGGATGCAAAAATCAATGAATGAAGACACGGCCCTATATCCGCCAGTCGATCCCATTGCCGCCGGGCTGAAGGCAAAATGCCCGCGATGTGGGCAAGGAAAACTGTTCGATGGTTTTCTGAAGCCGGCCCGGCATTGCAGTAGCTGCGGCCTCGATTATTCCTTCATCGACACCGGTGAGGGACCTGCCGTTCTGGTGATGCTGCTTATCGGCTTTATCGTCGTCGGCCTCGCCTTGTGGATGGAGGTGAACCTTGATCCGCCCTTATGGGTGCATTTCATCCTGTGGATTCCATTGGCCCTGGTGCTGTGCCTGTCGACACTGCGTTGGATGAAGGGCGTGTTGATTGCGCTCCAGTACAAGCACAAAGCTGCCGAAGGACAGCTCGATCGCCCGGCCCATCATGAATGATATCGCCACGCCAGCAAAGCGCCAAAGATTCCCGTGGATCACCCTTGTCCTTGGTACGATCGTCTTCGCCATCCTCATCGCGCTCGGAACATGGCAGGTCGAACGCCTGCACTGGAAGGAGGGCCTGCTTGCGGAGATCGAAGCCCGCACGCACGCGGCGCCGGCTCCCCTGGCAGAGATCGAGAAAGTTTGGGAAACCAAAAAGGATGTCGACTACCGTACGGTAACGGTCACGGGCCGCTTGCTCAATGACAAGGAGCAGCATTTCTTTGCCACCTATGACGGCTATTCAGGGTTCTACCTCTACACGCCCCTGATGCTGGACGATGGGCGCGCGGTCTTCGTCAATCGGGGATTTGTACCCTATGACAGGAAGAATGCGGCGACGCGTCCGGAAGGCGAGGTCGAAGGCACGGTGACGATCACCGGACTTGCCCGCAACCCGCTTTCCGCCAAACCGTCCTCGCTGGTACCGGACAACGACCTCAAGGCAAACATCTATTACTGGAAGGACCTTGCGACGATGGCCGCGCAATCAGGCCTTGCCGCAGACAGGCTTGTGCCGTTCTTCATCGACGCGGACAAGACGCCCAATCCGGGCGGACTGCCGGTTGGCGGGGTGACGATCATCGACCTGCCCAACAGTCATCTGCAATATGCGGTCACCTGGTATGGGCTCGCTGCAACCTTGGTCGCAATTTTGGCAATCTCGTTCCGGCGCAGGTATAAACTTCGTGGCGGAACCAGGCCAGAAGTCGCTCAGCACTGACGCTTCCGACTTGACTTCCTGTTAATTGCCGCCCAATTCCAAGAAACACCTTACGGTTCCGCGAGACACGAATAATGGCTGAAAAGAAACCTCTGACAATCCGCCTGTGCGGGCCGCGCGGATTCTGCGCCGGAGTGGATCGCGCCATCCAGATCGTTGTGCTCGCTTTGAAGAAATATGGCGCCCCCGTCTATGTGCGCCACGAGATCGTGCACAATCGCTATGTGGTCGAAGGGTTACAGGCCCGGGGCGCGGTCTTCGTTGAAGAACTTGAGGAAATCCCTGCCGAGCATCGTAGCCAGCCAGTCGTCTTTTCCGCCCACGGCGTGCCGAAGTCGGTTCCTGCGGATGCCGAGAACAAGAGGCTGTTTTATCTCGATGCGACATGCCCGCTCGTGTCAAAAGTGCACAAGCAGGCCATGCGTCATCAACGGCTTGGCCGTCATGTCGTCCTTGTCGGTCACTCGGGCCATCCGGAGGTGATCGGCACCATGGGGCAATTACCGGAAGGCGCAGTCACGCTGATCGAAACCATCGAGGACGCAGAAACCTATATTCCACAGGATCCGGACAACCTCGGCTTCGTCACCCAGACGACGCTTTCCGTGGACGATACGGCGGGGATTATCGCGACCTTGCAGCGGCGATTTCCGGCGCTCACGGCGCCCGCCGCTGAATCCATCTGCTACGCCACCACAAATCGCCAGGACGCAGTGAAAGCCGCGGCGCCGGGCTGCGATCTGTTTCTTGTGGTCGGCGCGCCCAATTCATCGAACTCCAAGCGGCTGGTGGAGGTCGCAGAGCGTTCCGGCGCCGCGCAGTCGCTGCTGGTTCAGCGTGCGTCCGATATCGATTGGTCGCTGATCGGCGACATAGCGGTTGTAGGCCTGTCGGCTGGCGCATCTGCCCCCGAGATCATTGTCGACGAAATCATCCAGTCATTTTCGGAACGCTATAGCGTAACCATTGACCTTGCCGAAACGACCATAGAGAACGAGAATTTCCATGTCATGCGTGATCTTCGCGATGTGGAACTGACGACTGGCGACATGGCGTTCGTCAACGGAACCCACTAACTGCGGATCCCAAGCATGGCCGTTTACACCGATATCAACGAGATCGATCTCGCGCACTTCCTCAAGGACTATGAGATCGGCGAACTCCTTTCCTACAAGGGCATCGCCGAGGGCGTTGAGAACTCCAATTACCTGCTGCATACGAGCACGGGTTCCTTCATTCTGACGCTCTACGAGAAACGGGTGAACAGCAACGACCTGCCGTTCTTCCTCGGTCTCATGCACCATCTCGCGGCAAAAGGCATCAGTTGCCCACTGCCGGTCAACCAGAAATCCGGCTCAAGCATCGGCGAACTTGCAGGTCGCCCTGCGGCGATCGTGACGTTTCTTGAAGGCATGTGGATGCGGCGCCCGACTGTCCACCATTGTTTCGCCCTGGGCGAGGCGCTGGCGCGCATGCACATCGCCGGCGAGGATTTCCCCATGCGCCGCAGGAACGCGCTTTCAGTCGATGGCTGGCGGCCATTGTGGGAGAATTCCAAGGCGGGCGCCGACCGCGTCGAGCCGGGGCTGGCCCGGGAGACCGAAGCGGATCTTGCTTTCTTCGAAGCGAATTGGCCATCGCATCTGCCCCATGGCGTCATCCATGCCGATCTGTTTCCGGACAATGTCTTTTTTCTCGGCGACAAGCTCTCCGGGCTCATCGATTTCTATTTCGCCTGTACCGACCTTCTAGCCTACGACGTTGCGGTCTGCCTGAATGCGTGGTGCTTTGAGAAAGATCACTCCTTCAATCTCACCAAAGGCACGGCGCTGCTGCGCGGCTATAACGGGATTCGCCCGCTATCGGCAGAGGAAGCGGCGAGCCTGCCGATCCTGGCTCGCGGTTCCGCCTTGCGTTTCATGCTGACGCGTCTCTACGATTGGCTGAATACGCCGGAAGGCAGTCTCGTCGTCAAGAAGGACCCGATGGAATATATCCGCCGAATGCGATTTCACAGGCAGACCAAATCGGCTGAAGAATATGGTCTGGTCCTTGAAGGACAAAAGGCGTGAAGGAGATCCAGGCGTATACAGACGGGGCCTGCTCCGGCAATCCCGGCCCCGGTGGCTGGGGTGCAGTCCTGCGCTGGAACGGCAATGAGAAGGAACTTTCAGGCGGGGAAGCCGACACCACCAATAACCGCATGGAACTGATGGCGGCAATTTCGGCGCTCAATGCCCTCAAGGAGCCATGTCAGGTCGATCTCTACACGGACTCCGTTTATGTTCGTGACGGCATCTCCGGTTGGATCGAAGGCTGGAAACGCAACGGTTGGAAGACCGCGGCCAAAAAGCCGGTGAAGAACGCTGAACTTTGGCAAGCGCTCGACGAAGCGCGCAAGCGCCACAAGGTTGTGTGGCACTGGGTCAAGGGGCATGCGGGCCATCCTGAGAACGAACGCGCCGATGAATTGGCACGGGCCGGCATGGCACCGTTCAAGCGCAAGTCTTCGGTACAGGGGTAGAGGGCCGGACAATCCGGCCCCTTTCGGTTGCAGCTCAGAGCTGTTCGAGAATGGTCGCGGCGCTCGACGTAATTGCCTGACCGGGCGACTCCTCGATGTTGAGCTGCTTTACAACGCCGTCCTCCACCAGCATGGAATAGCGTTTGGAGCGCACGCCCATATTGCCGGCGGCAAGGTCGATGTCGAGACCGACGGCCTTGGTGAAAGCCGCGTTACCGTCGGACAGATACTGGATCTTGCCCTCACCATTGGTCGCCTTGGCCCAGGCGCCCATCACATGCGGGTCATTGACCGCAACAACCACAATGGAATCGACACCCTTCGCCAGGATGGCGTCGCGGTTTTCAAGGTATCCAGGCAGGTGGTTCATGCTGCAGGTTGGTGTGAATGCTCCTGGAACCGCGAAGAGTACAACCTTCTTGCCCTTGAACAATGCGCTGGAGCTGATTTCGCTGACACCGCTGTCGGATTTCGTCTTGAATGTAGCGTCCGGCAAACGCTCGCCTACCTTGATCGTCATTAACTGGCTCCTTGTGGCATTGAAGAATTTCGACCAACCGCAGATAGGGTGCAGGGTCTGAAAAGTCGAGGACTTTGACGCTATTCCTCCGACATCTATTCCTTCATCTCAATTGTTCCGGAAACGGCTTTTTCCCCCTGCACCAGCGTGTAGTGCAAGACAATCGGTTTTGGGTCATTCGCGGAAACGACCGGGACTGAAAAGACGGCACTGTTCGGTTCGCGGCTCTTTAGCTTTGACATACCGAAATTCGTGGTGCCATCGCCCGCGATGAAAATGTCGACGTTGGGATCATCCGAAGGAAGATCGACCGTTACGTTGATGTGATCATCCTTGCGCGTGATACTGCGGGCGCCAAAGGACGGCGTGGCCTGTCCGGGCAACTGGTCGAAAGCCGAGGCGACCTGCGTCCTGATAAGCGCGTCGGAAGGTGTATTGTCGACGGAAATATCGAACTCGGCTGTCACCGGAATACAGATCGTTTCGCAGATACCGAGAAAGGCATGCCCCTTGAGATGGGCTGGTTTGACCGGATCCGCGAGCGTCAACGTAACTGGCAGACTGACGGGCTTCTTATAGCCGGCCCATTGTGTGTTGCCATCCTCGAAGCGGTGTGGGGTGGGAAACGCAAGCGCATAGCTCTTGACGTTGGTGCTTGCCGCCAGATCGAGTTCCGGCGGAACCCCCGCGTCACCTGGCTCCCGCCAATAGGTTTTCCAGCCCGGATCGAGATTGATCTGGATCGCGCCCCGGACTTCTGAGGCCGGCTGCACTGGATTGTCAATGATGAGCCGGACCTTGCCGCCCGGAGTATTCGTCCATTCCGAACTGGCGGCGCCGGCGGGAGTTACAAGGGCAAGTGAAGCGAGTAGGCAAAGAGATTTGGTTTTCATCCATCGACCATTACAGGGCTTTCGGGCGCCTTCAAGGATTTGGCCAAGTTCACCCCATCATTTCTGTGTGACAATCGTGTGTTGATCCAATCTTTTCAGCCTCCGCGTCCCTATCGTTTACAATTCGTTACCAGAAGACGTTGTCATTTACAGAATCCTTGGTACCTTTATTCTTATGGGAAATTTCAGGGACATGAGCACAGAGATCGGTTTTCTGAATGGACAGTTCCTTCTCGCGATGCCGGGAATGGAAGACAGCCGGTTTGCGCGTTCGGTCATCTATATTTGTGCGCATTCAGAGAATGGCGCGATGGGCCTCATTATCAACCGGGCCCAGGAAATGGAATTTGCGGAAATCCTCGTTCAGCTTGGTGTCCTTGACGAACAGCAGGCTATCATGATGCCCGAGCGAACAAGGGATTTTCTCGTGCGCAACGGCGGACCGGTCGAAGTACGCCGGGGCTTTGTCCTGCACTCCGATGATTACCTCACTGATTCAACCATGCCCGTTGCCGAGGAGATTTGCCTGACCGGGACGGTCGACATATTGCGCGCCATTTCGGGCGGCCGCGGGCCACGCAAGGCGCTTATGACCTTGGGTTATTCCGGATGGGGCTCCGGACAGCTTGAAAGCGAGATTGCCAACAATGGCTGGCTCACCTGTCAGGCCCCGCACGAACTCCTGTTCGATACGGATATTGAAAGCATGTACAACCGCATGCTTGCCTATATGGGCGTCGATCTTTCGCGATTGGCAAGTGTCGCCGGCCACGCCTGAATTTCATACAATTGAAACATAAGATTCTAGGGTCGGTACGTAGCCTATATTAATGTACGTACAAAAATTTCAGTGACACACATATTTATTGTATGTACATTAAATGATAATCACGTACGATCCCCCTAAGCGGCTGCAAAATATTGAGAAGCACGGTCTCGACTTTGCCAATCTCGACGCGGAGTTCTTTTTGGAGGCGCTCGTTGTGTCGGGCAATACCGACCGTCTGAAAGCGATAGGCAAGTTTCAAGACGGGGTAATCGTTGTGATTTTCGCAACCTTGGGTACCGAGGGACTTTCGGTGATTTCTATGCGGCCCGCAAATCGCAGAGAAAGGAAACTTTATGAGCAATCGATCCAGACCCATCAAGCCGTTGAGCGATGAGGAAGAGGCCAAGATACAGGGGCAAATCGCCTCTGATCCGGACAATCCCGAACTGAGTGAAGAAGAGTTTGAGAACGCCAGGCTGTTTCGGGAAATCCTTCCCGGGCTGGCGGGAAAAATGGAAAAGGAAATTGCTGCGCGTGGCAGGCCTCGACTTGAGCAGACCAAGTTGCCCGTAACCATTCGGCTCGATCAGGACGTGATCGACAAGTTCAAAGCAACGGGCAAAGGCTGGCAGGGCCGAATAAATGACGTTCTGAAGCAGGCGAAGATATAACGCCTGCGTTCCACATCGCGAAGCAGGGATTACGAAGCCTTCGACTGCTGGAACTGTTCGCGCAGCAGTTTCGTCGCAACATCCAGCGCCAATGGCGGGCTGAACATGAAGCTCTGCGCATATTCACAGCCCATTTGACGCAATTGCAGCGCGTCGCTCTCATTCTCGATACCCTCCGTCACAACGGTCAGCCCGAGATCATGCGCCATGCTGATCATCGAGCGAAGCAGCGTCACCTTCTGGGGCTGGTCCGCCTTGAGGAACGAGCGATCGATCTTGATCATGTCGAACGGGAACGACGTCAAATAGGAGAGAGAAGAGTATCCGGTGCCAAAATCATCAAGTGAAACTCCAACGCCCATGGCCTTGATGCTCGAGAGCACGTAGGCGGAGCGTTCCGGATTATCCATCATGAGCGATTCTGTAAGCTCAAGCTTCAGGCTGCCCGGTTCGATCTGGGTCTGCAGCAGCACGGAACGAACGTCGTCGATCAGGTCCTGGCGGATCAGCTGGCTGCTCGAAATATTGACGGAAACGAACAGGGGCGAAGCGCCAAGATTGCGCTGCCAGTTGGCCAGATCTTCGGCCGCCCGTTGCATGGCAAACAGACCGAGCTGCACGATGAGACCGGAACTTTCGGCGATCGGAATGAACTCCGACGGCGGGATTGAGCCGCGGCGGGGGTGATCCCAGCGCATCAGCGCTTCGAACCCCGCGATCGTGTTGTCGTCCAGGCGCACGATGGGTTGATAGGCCATGTGAATTTCACGCCGTTCAAGCGCCCGGCGCAAATCCGACTCCAACTGCAGCCTGTCGCTGCCGACCGCGCGGAAAGCCGGGCGGAATGGCTCGATGCGATCGCCGCCAAACCGTTTTGCCTGGTACATTGCAAGCTCGGCATCCTTCACCAGATCCTCCGGCGAGGCAGCGCTGCCGCTGGTCCAGGTCAGCAATCCGAGCGAAGCGGTGAGCACGATTTCACGCTTGGCGAAGGCGATCGGCGCGCGGATCGCCTGCTTCACTGCTTCCGCAAATGCCGCGATCTTGGCCGGTTCGCTCTCCGAGACGAGGATCAGGCCAAACTGATCGGCGGCAAGACGGCTGAGCGTGTCCTGGGGTCTGAGCAGGCGGTGGAGGCGCCGTGAAATGGTCAGGAGGAACGTGTCTCCGGCTGACATGCCGAGCCCGTCATTGACCTGTTTGAACCGGTCGATGTCGATGATGAATACTGTCGGGCGAATCTTGCTTTCCGTCTGCGCCATGGTGATGACGGAGCCAAGGCGGTCCAGAAAGAGTTCGCGATTGGGCAGCCCCGTCAGATTGTCATGAACCGCGTCATGCAGCAGGCGCTCTTCGGCCTTCTTTTGCTCGGTAACATCGATGAGGGTGCCGACGCAGCGGACAATTTCACCGTCGGAGCCGATGACAGGACGGGCTTTCAGCGAATACCAGGAATAGTGGCCGTCATTGGCGCGCAGGCGGAACGTCTGCGATATCCGCCCGCGCCGGTTCTCAAGAATGACGTCGAGCGTTGTGCGGAAGCGGTCGCGATCATCCGCATGCAGCGTCGGCAGCCAGTTGCGCACGGCCCCGTGGAGCGAACTCGCGGACGGCCCGAGGAAATTGGTAAGGTCCGGCGTGGTGACGACGCGGTCGCGCGGCACATCCCAGTCCCAGACGATATCGCCCGAACCGATAATCGCGAGCGCCTGTCGCTCGACATCCGAGAACAATCCCTGTTGCAAGGCGCCACCGGAGAACGCGTGCTGCATGACGGTGAAGCCGATCAGAAGCACGATCAGGACGAGGCCGCCTGCAAGAGCTGGCTGGATGATATCATTGGCGAGGAGTCCGGAGACGGTGAGCCAGCTGCCCATCAGCCAGACGAGCAACAGGATCCAGGTGGGTATCAACATGATCGCCCGGTCATAGCTGCGGAATGAAAAGAAGCCGATCAGGACGGTGCCGCAAATGATGGTGAGGGCGAAGGAAAAGCGGGCAATACCGGCAGCGATGGGCGGGTCGAAGATGGCGACGCCGGAGACAATGCCGAGGCCGAGGATCCACGTCAGCGCACCATAGCTGAAATTGTCGTGCCATCGGTTGAGGTTGAGGTAGGTGAACAGGAAGATGACCAGCGTTGCGGCGAGCGCAACCTCGGTGCCGGCCCGCCACATCTGTTCATTGCCGGGCGCAATCTCGATGAGCTTGTTCCAGAAGCCGAAATCGACGCAGATATAGGCGAGCACCGCCCAGGCCAAAGCTGCTGTTGCCGGGAACAGGGATGTTCCCTTGACGACAAAGAGGATGGTCAGAAACAGGGCGAGCAGGCCGGCGATGCCAAGGAGAATGCCGCGATAAAGCGTATAGGAGTTGACAGTGTCCTTGTAGGCGTTCGGCTCCCACACATAGACCTGCGGCAGGTTGGGCGACGCCAATTCCGCAACGAGCGTGATCACTGAACCGGGATTGAGGGTAATCAGGAAAATGTCGGCGTCTTCACTGGATTGGCGATCGAGCGCAAAGCCTTCGCTCGGTGTGATCGAGGTGATGCGGGTCGAACCCAGATCCGGCCAGATGAAGCGCGATCCGACAAGGCGGAAATGCGGCGCGACAATCAGGCGGTCGATCTGCTCGTCGGTCGGATTGGCGAGCGAAAACGCCGCCCAGTCGCCGGTCGAGCGCTTGTCATTCGCCTGCACCTCGATACGTCGGACGATACCGTCGGTGCCCGGGGCTGTGGAAATCTGAAACGTTTCACCCTGGTTGCGGTAAACCTCGACCGCCTTGGACAGATCGAGCGCGGTGCTCTCCTTGGTGATCTTGATCGTCTCGAAGGCGTTGGCGGCCGAATGCGCGGATATCAGCATGAAGACGAGCAGCAAAACCCGCGATAAGCCTTTCAGCATATGTCGTCCCAAAAATGCCACCGATACAACCTTCACTTGCCTGGATCCTGATCCCTAGAGCCGCACATCGTCCTCGATCAGGGAGAATAGGAGATGATCTTGCCACATTCCGTTAATTTTCAGGTATGAGCGCAGCAGTCCTTCTCTCTGAAATCCGGCTTTTTCGAGAAGGCGGATCGATCTTTCGTTGGCTGGAATACAGGCTGCCTCCAGACGGTGCAACCTTACCTTGGTAAAAGCATAGGGAATCAGCAGACTGAGCGCCTCATGCATATAACCCTGTCCGGCAAAAGGTTCCCCGATCCAGTAGCCGATCATGCCGTTCTGGCCGACGCCGCGCCGGATGTTGCCGAGCGTAATCCCGCCGAGCAGGCGCTGATCCGCATTGCGAAACAGAAAGAACGGGTGCGCTGTGCCCGCCGCGGCCTCTTCATCATAATGGCGCACCCTGTGGCGGAACGCGCCGCGCTCCAGATCATCCACGGCCCATAGCGGCTCCCACGGCGAGAGGAATTCGCGGCTTTGGGCACGCAGCGCCGACCATGCCCGGTAATCCGAAAGCAGCGGCGGGCGCAGATAGAGCCGTTTACCCTGCAGGGGCGGCGCGGCGCTTTTCAGGAAGGGCAGGGCGATCATGGCCGCTACGGATCGCCGTCAGACCGCGATCTTTCGTGGACTGGTCGCTGGGGCTGTCAGTCCGTGACGGACATCGGCAAATTTCATCAACGAACCGACCGGGCCAACGGCGGCGACGGTGGGGGTCGTATCGAGGAAAAGCCGCCCGGCAAGATCGGTCAAACGCTCGGTGGTGATTTTTGACAGTCGCTCAACCAGTTCTTCGGTCGACACGGGATGGCCGTAGAGCAGCATTTGCCGTGCAATTTGTCCTGCCCTGCTCGCGGCGCTTTCATGCGACATCAACAGGCTTGCCCGATATTGCGCCCGCGCACGGTTCAATTCTTCCTGGCTGATGTTGCGCGCAGCGGCGTGCAGTTCATTGGTGATGACCGGAACGAGTTTCTTCAGATGGGTGCGTCCGGTTGCAGCATGGATGCCGAAAATGCCCGTATCGGAAAAACCCCAATGGAACGCATAGACCGAGTAGCAAAGCCCGCGCTTCTCGCGCACTTCCTGAAAGAGCCTGGAAGACATGCCGCCGCCAAGGATCATCGCCAGAAGCTGCGAGGCGTAGAAATCACGCACATGATAGGCGCGTCCTTCAAATCCGATGACAACCTGCGCATCCATCAACTCACGTTCTTCGCGGAAGTCGCCGCCAACATAGTGCGATACGTCCGGCTCCGGCGCCGTCGATTTCGGCCGGAACGAACCCAAACGCTTTTCGACCTCGCGCACGAACTCGTCGTGCTTGATCCCGCCCGCGGCGACAACGACCATGCGCTCGGCGCTGTATTGCTCATCCATGTAGCGGCGTAGATCAGCCGACGAAAACGATTGGACGGTTTCGGGCGTGCCGAGAATGGTCCGGCCGATGGTCTGCTGTTGAAAGGCAGCTTCAGTAAAACGGTCAAAAACCACGTCGTCCGGCGTATCGTGGGCCGCGCCGATTTCCTGCATGATGACGTTTTTTTCGCGTTCCAGCTCATCAGCGTCGAACTTGGAACCCGTCATGATGTCGGCAAGAATGTCGATGGCCAGAGGCATGTCGTCGCGCAGAACGCGGGCATAATAGGACGTGGTCTCGACACTGGTCGCCGCATTGATCTCGCCGCCAACATCTTCTATGTCGGCCGCGATCTTCCAGGCGGAACGGTTTTCGGTTCCCTTGAATGCCATATGTTCGAGAAGATGGGCTATACCGTGCTGGTTGCTCGCCTCATTACGCGATCCTGCCTTGACCCAGATGCCAAGGGCTACACTCTCCACATGCGGCATTGTCTCTGTCGCAATCGTCAGACCGTTGGAGAGGCGACTGATTTCAACGCCCATTCAATGCTCCTTACTTTGCCGCTCTTGAATGTCGGCTTATATACTCTTCCACACTTTTGAGGTCGTTGGGAAGTACCGTATACTGTTCTTTTCTTTCCATGAGATCGCCAAGCCAGAGTGGCAGGTCCGGATGAACGCCGCTTGCCTGTTCTACGGCATCCGGAAATTTGGCCGGATGAGCGGTTGCAAGCACGACGCTGGGCGCCGCTGATGCAACCTTTTCGCGGGCGACCTTGAGGCCAATTGCCGAATGCGGATCAAGCAGATAGCCGGACTGTGCCAAAACGTCGGCGATTGTCGTGGCCGTTTCGGCCTTCGTCGATCGCCCCGCATCAAATTCAGACCGGATCGCGGTGAGGGGCGTCTCGGCAATCGTGAAGCTGCCGGACTGCTTCAGCCCGTCCATCAGACGACGCACGGCGGTCGCATCGCGTCCATGCGCCTCGAACAGCAGTCGCTCGAAATTCGATGAAACCTGAATATCCATCGAGGGCGAGGTGGTGTGCAGCACGCCGCGCGTCTCGTATTTGCCGTCTTCGAGCGTGCGAGCAAGAATGTCATTGTCGTTGGTGGCTATGACCAGGCGCTCGATCAGAAGCCCCATACGCTTTGCCACATAACCGGCAAAAATGTCGCCGAAATTGCCGGTCGGTACCGTAAACGACACCGGCCGATCCGGGCTCCCCAAGGCAATGGCAGCGGTGAAATAGTAGACGATCTGCGGCATGATCCGCGCCCAATTGATTGAATTCACTCCGGAAAGGGAAAGGGAATCGCGGAAGGCCAGATCGTTGAACATGCCTTTGACCAGCGACTGGCAATCATCGAAATTGCCTTCGATTGCGAGCGCATGGACATTGGGTGAGGCTGATGTCGTCATCTGGCGCTGCTGCACCGGCGACACCCGGTTATGCGGGAACAGGATGAAGATGTCCGTACGCTCGCGGTTGGCGAAGGCCTCGATCGCCGCGCCGCCGGTATCGCCGGAAGTGGCGCCGACGATTGTCGCGCGCTCGTTGCGCCTGGCCAGGATGTAATCCATCAACCGCGCCAGCAGCTGCATCGCCACGTCCTTGAAGGCGAGCGTTGGTCCGTGGAAGAGTTCAAGAATGAATTCATTGTGCCGGGTCTGGACCAACGGGCACACCGCCTCATGGCGGAATGTGCCGTAGGCTTCGCGCACCATGCGTTCGAAATCGGCCTGGTCGATGTCACCGGCAATGAAGGGCGTCAGCACATGAATGGCGACTTCAGCATAGGTCTTGCCGCGCAGCGAGCGGATTTCTGCCGCGGAAAACTGTGGAAATTCTTGCGGCAGATAGAGGCCGCCATCGCGGGCGAGGCCGGCCAGAAGCGCATCAGAAAAGCCCAAAACCGGAGCTTCTCCACGGGTACTTACATACTTCATCTCAGTCGCCCTTCTACCTTGCCTGTGAATGCAATCGCGGCCCTGGCAAAAAGCTGCGATGCCCCCGTCGCATTATCTCCGTACCGTTGGTATAGAACACGCTCGTTCGTCAAGGTTCGTTCGTCGAGGAAAGTTCAGTTCATGAAGTCAGAAACACAAAAATCTCTGCCCTTCTATCAACTTTGCGCCCCAATTTGTGCATTGGTTTTTGCTGTGGGCCTTGCTGGTTGCACGACCAAATCCGTTGAGGACCCCAATAGTCCAAGAGCCCAGGCAACCGCTGAAGCGCAAAAGCGCATCACCGCAACGGAGTTGCTGAGCTTCTGCCCGACCCTTACCATTCGCGAAGGCACATCGGTTATCACCAATTACGGCAAATCCGCCGACAAGACGCCTGCAAATCTGGTTTACCAGGCATCCGTATCGGATCAGACGCGGTCCTGCCAGCCGTCCGGTGACACGATGACGATGAACGTGGCCGTTGCGGGCAAGATCGTGCCTGGTCCGAAATTTGCCCCGGGAACGATTACCGTACCGATCCGCGTTGCGGTCATTCAGGGAACCGATGTTCTCTATTCGAAGCTGCACCAGCAGACGATTTCCGCGACCGACGCCAGCGCGGCAACGCAGTTCATTTTCAATGATCCGAATGTGACGTTCCCGAAACCGGCGTCGCAGAACATTCAGGTGTTCGTCGGTTTCGATGATCACCCGGAAGCGACCAAGACCGCCAAATCAAAGAAGAAATAGAAAACGACGGCTGGTGGCGCCACCAGCCGTCTCGTTTCCATTTGAGCAAGATAGGCTCTAGACCGCTTCCGACCACACGGCCATGGCTTCGATCACGGCCGGCAGATCGCGGTGGCGGCTGATCACCGTTTCAGCACCGGCGTCCGTCAGCTTGTCGGCATGGCCGGGATAGGTATGGGCGCCGCCGGTAAAGCCGATGACCCGCATGCCGGCGGTCTTCGCCGCATGAACCCCGTGGCTCGAATCCTCGATGACGATGACGCGCGCCGGCTCGACGTTGAACTGTTTTGCCGCAAACAGGTAGACGTCCGGCGCGGGCTTTGGCTTCTGGGCGCCGACTTCGCGAGCCGAGAAGATATGGGGTGCAAACAGATCATAGAGCGTGCTCTGCTCGAGCATCATCTTCAGTGAGGAACTGGTCGAATTCGATGCAATGCACTTCGGATACTTCAGTGCCGCGACGACCTGCTCGGCGCCTTCGATGACGTTGAGTTCGTTGCGCAGCTTGTGATCCATCTGCCGTGCCGACTCTTCAATGAGCGAGGCGGAAATTGGAACGCCCGATTCTCTTTCCACCTGCAGCAGAATGTCGGTCCAGGTCAGACCGGCAAAACGCTCGGCGATGGCTTCCGGTTCGATGGGATAGCCGGCTTGTGTCAACAGCGTGGATTCGACTTCGGCGGCAAGAAATTCTGAATCGACGAGTACGCCGTCGCAATCAAAGATGATGAGCTGAGGTTCCATTACGTCATACCTGTTCGTGAAATGCCGCTGCAATAACTGTAGCTGTAGCCGTGGGACATTTGGGGGATTACCGGCACCGACTACACGCTTATTGCCGGTGCGTCAAAGGAAAGCGGTTGATGGCGGTGCCGGAGCGGAGATGGTCGACACCTGTCCTATTCTATCTCTGGCGTCCTCCGTGGTTGAAACTGCGGGTGGCGCAATGCGTTCTGGGGACTTCCTACTTTTTTGCCGATTTTCCTGTGCGTGGTTCGACAAGCTCACCATGAGGGAAGTGGTCTGGGTTGCAGCAGCGAAGGATGGATTGCTGTTTCAACGGACATAAAGATGCGCTGCCGTCTCAGGAAAACGGCGACGTTTGGCAGATTTTCCTGCAACCCGCTTACCTCCCTCATGGTGAGCTTGTCGAACCACGCACGGCTTCTTAATTGTCCGCACTGGCACACCCCCCTCTGTCCTGC